>NZ_JARUKY010000049.1 GCF_029688925.1 Evansella sp. AB-P1 | reverse complement strand
CGGGCAATGCCTCAGCCTCCACACTATACATTTTGTATACTGCTAAAGTACATTGTCCTGTCTCTGCCTCTGCAAGTGTTGCTCTGATGTTATATGCGTCGAGACAACTCGAAGCTTATTCGTGAAGCATATGCTCGTCGCTGGAGTCGTCACCCTTCACTACTGAACGGTTCTTATTTCAGTCCTCGATGCAAGAAAAGTCTTGCACCATTAGGGATGAAAATGATTTTAATACAATTGGAATGAGTGGAATCCCACGAGACTCCTGCGGAAGAACGAGCTAGACGAGACACCGCAGGCACGAAGAAACATATCATGCTCTACTTCATAGTGCCGAGGAGGCTTGGCAGATCGTCCGCGGTAAAGAAGACACTGCGATTACAAACGAAGTGAAGCAGAGCAGATGTCGCACTTATACCCTTGTGGTGAAAGCGAAGTGGGATGGAACGAATGAATAGTTTACTATATTAGACTTATCTATTAGGGGAGTATTAAAAAGTCTGTACCAACTTACATTGGTGCAGACT
>NZ_JARUKY010000048.1 GCF_029688925.1 Evansella sp. AB-P1 | reverse complement strand
ATGGCGAACTGGATACTCTCTCTTGGTGATGATGTAAAGGTAGAAACGATGAACTATAAAGGACTTCAAAGGCGAACCAAAAAGACAACCGTTAACGAAAAAACAGGTAGGATAAATCGTAAAAAACGTTATGGAAAATCCTTATTAAATAAAGCCCCATCCATGCTTCTGAACATTTTGGATAACAAGTTGAAATATGCTGGTAATGAGTTGAAAAAGATAGATACCTTTCATGTAAAAGCAAGTCAGTTCAATCATTTTAACGGAGAATACCTAAAGAAAAAAGTAAGTGAACGTTGGAACGACTTTAACGGAATGAAGGTACAGCGTGATTTGTATAGTGCATTTTTGATTATGAATGTGAAGGATAATTTATGTGAAATCGACACTGGTGATTGTAACGAAAATTGGTAACCTTTAAAACTTCCCACGACATCGAGATTGATAGATTAAGAACAAGTGAACATACATTGGCAAGTATGGGACTATAAACCACTCATTAGCAATAAGGTTTTGAACCGAGCCGACAAGACGGTAACGTAGTCCAATAGGACAAGCGTTGTCCATGAAAGTCTAAGGGAACAGCATTAGTCTCTAAAACAGATACCATAGTTTTAGAGGAAGTGCCTTTAAGTACCTTAGAATCCACCGAATTCATTCGTGTGGAGGTTCAG
>NZ_JARUKY010000047.1 GCF_029688925.1 Evansella sp. AB-P1 | reverse complement strand
AAGAGATCCGATGATCATCTGAAGCTTAAATGGTTAAGTTAGAAAGGGCGTACGGTGAATGCCTTGGCACTAGGAGCCGAAGAAGGACGGGACGAACACCGATATGCCTCGGGGAGCTGTAAGTAAGCATTGATCCGAGGATTTCCGAATGGGGGAACCCACCATCCGTAATGGGATGGTATCCATACCTGAATCAATAGGGTATGAGAAGGCAGACCTGGGGAACTGAAACATCTTAGTACCCAGAGGAAGAGAAAGAAAATTCGATTTCCTGAGTAGCGGCGAGCGAAACGGAAAGAGCCCAAACCAAGAGGCTTGCCTCTTGGGGTTGTAGGACACTCCATACGGAGTTACAAAGAAACAGCGTAGACGAAGCGATCTGGAAAGGTCCGCGATACAAGGTAACAGCCCTGTAGTCGAAACGTTGTTTCCTCCGGAGTGTATCCTGAGTAGGGCGGGACACGTGAAACCCCGTCTGAAGCTGGGAGGACCATCTCCCAAGGCTAAATACTACCTAGTGACCGATAGTGAACCAGTACCGTGAGGGAAAGGTGAAAAGCACCCCGGGAGGGGAGTGAAAGAGATCCTGAAACCGTATGCCTACAAGTAGTTGGAGCCCGTTAATGGGTGACAGCGTGCCTTTTGTAGAATGAACCGGCGAGTTACGATAACGTGC
>NZ_JARUKY010000046.1 GCF_029688925.1 Evansella sp. AB-P1 | reverse complement strand
TTATTATATGGAGGATTAGCTCAGCTGGGAGAGCACTTGCCTTACAAGCAAGGGGTCGGCGGTTCGAACCCGTCATCCTCCACCATTTTGCTGGCCTAGCTCAATTGGTAGAGCAACTGACTTGTAATCAGTAGGTTGGGGGTTCAAGTCCTCTGGCCAGCACCAGATTTTTAATTTTAGAGCCATTAGCTCAGTCGGTAGAGCATCTGACTTTTAATCAGAGGGTCGAAGGTTCAAGTCCTTCATGGCTCACCATTTTCAAAAATAAATTTGCGGGTGTGGCGGAACTGGCAGACGCGCTAGACTTAGGATCTAGTGCCTTCGGGCGTGGGGGTTCGACTCCCTTCACCCGCACCAATTTATCTTTTGAAATAAAAATAGTCCGTTAATTGTTTAATTTAATGCGGGAGTAGTTCAGTGGTAGAACACCACCTTGCCAAGGTGGGGGTCGCGAGTTCGAATCTCGTCTTCCGCTCCATTAGAGCATTAAACAATTAATCTAGTCTAGCCGGGGTGGTGGAATTGGCAGACACACAGGACTTAAAATCCTGCGGTAGGTGACTATCGTGCCGGTTCAAGTCCGGCCCTCGGCACCATAAGCGCCCGTAGCTCAATTGGATAGAGCGTTTGACTACGGATCAAAAGGTTAGGGGTTCGACTCCTCTCGGGCGCGCCATTATATACTCAGCTAACGAAGAGATTCACAGGTTATTTTAAACAAGAACGGGAAGTGGCTCAGCTTGGTAGAGCACCTGGTTTGGGACCAGGGGGTCGCAGGTTCAAATCCTGTCTTCCCGACCATTTGGGGCCTTAGCTCAGCTGGGAGAGCGCCTGCTTTGCACGCAGGAGGTCAGCGGTTCGATCCCGCTAGGCTCCACCAAATTTTTA
>NZ_JARUKY010000045.1 GCF_029688925.1 Evansella sp. AB-P1 | reverse complement strand
AGTATGTAAAATAGGTCAAGATAATTAAAAAGGCCACTGTTTTCATTGTAAAATAGAAGGACCTACCACAGTACTTCCAATTACAAATCCTTCAAAGGAGATGAAAACAATGGCTCATAATTTATTGAATCATATTCAGGGGAAAAACGGAAGTCGCTGGGCACAATTTATTAGGGAAACTGGATCTGAGAATCTATTATTAGTGGCAATTGATGCAGCGAAGTATACCCATAAAGCAATACTTACTACGTTTTATGGGGACATTTTAGTAAAACCATTTGAGTTTGATGCATCGCAAACGGGACTAGAATTGGTGAAAACTCAAATTCATTCGGTGAAAGAGGAGTATGGTCTCACAGAGGTTATAGTAGGCATTGAGACGACTGGCCATTATTACGAGGATCTTGTGAGGAAGTGTCTAAAAGCAGGATATCGTGTACGAGTCGTAAATGCAGCTACAACGGATCAGGAAAGAAAAGCTCTTATGAATTGGTCAAAAACGGATAACATTGATCTAATGGCTATCATACAGTCGTTGATCAATGGTAGAGGAACCTCAAGTGAACTGTCCTCTGGAAATATAGGGGTCTTACAGAAACTAACACGTGCTCGGCGTGAAATAGTGGATGAACGCACCTCTACACAAAATCTGATAAGGATGCATATGGACCATGTATTCCGAGAGTTTCAAGGAAAAAGTGTTTGGGAGAATGGAAAAAGAAAACATGTCCAGCCCTTTTCCAAGTTATTTGGTAAAGCCCCCTGTTATATTATGAAATACTATCCCCACCCTAGTGATATTATGGGGCTTGGAGAAGATGGGCTACGAAAGCTATCCATTCAAGAGAACTTAAAGCTGCGTGATAGTACGATTAAGTGCTTAATAGATTTTGCAGAGAATTCTATTTCACAGCCTAAGCAAGAAGTACAAGCAGATATCTACCTTTTAGCTCAAAAGCTGGATCGATTGGAATTGCTAGATGAACAAATTAAACAATTAGAAAAGAAAATTGAAGACCTCTTTCTTGAAACACCTGGTGCCATTATTCTATCTGTACCTGGCATTGGCTTGGTTACAGGGGCGGAATTCTTTGCCGAGATGGGGGATTTATCTGATTTTGACCATGCAGGCCAATTAATAAAACTAGCTGGTACTAACCCTATTGTGAAGCAATCCGGAGGCCATCGACCTTCCTATTATGGTATTTCTAAACAAGGAAGACGCACATTTAGAAACATTGTTTATCAAGTAGGTAAATCATTATCTGTTAATAATCCAGAAATGAGAGAACGTTACTTAGCATTAAAAGATAAAGGAAAACACACGAGACAAGCTTATGTAGCAATAGGTAATCGAATGATTCGTTTAGCTTTTTCTATGATCCGTCATCAATCCTTATATCGTTCCAATCATGAAAACTATGCATTAGTAAATGTGTTGAGTAATAAGTTGCGAAGTGCTAATGTAACAAGATTCTATAAGAAATTTGTTCCCATTGACTCTAGTAAGTCTGCTTAAAAGATGTTTA
>NZ_JARUKY010000044.1 GCF_029688925.1 Evansella sp. AB-P1 | reverse complement strand
AAAAATTTGAGCTTTCATAGCTCCTTAGAAAGGAGGTGATCCATCCCCACCTTCCGGTAGGGATACCTTGTTACGACTTCACCCCAATCACCTGTCCCACCTTCGGCGGCTGGCTCCAAAAGGTTACCGCACCGACTTCGGGTGTTACAAGCTCTCGTGGTGTGACGGGCGGTGTGTACAAGGCCCGGGAACGTATTCACCGCGGCATGCTGATCCGCGATTACTAGCAATTCCGGCTTCATGCAGGCGAGTTGCAGCCTGCAATCCGAACTGAGAGTGGCTTTATGGGATTCGCTCGGCCTCGCGGCTTTGCTGCCCTTTGTACCACCCATTGTAGCACGTGTGTAGCCCAGGTCATAAGGGGCATGATGATTTGACGTCATCCCCACCTTCCTCCGGTTTATCACCGGCAGTCACCTTAGAGTGCCCAACTTAATGCTGGCAACTAAGATCAAGGGTTGCGCTCGTTGCGGGACTTAACCCAACATCTCACGACACGAGCTGACGACAACCATGCACCACCTGTCACTCTGTCCCCCGAAGGGGAACGCCCTATCTCTAGGGTTGTCAGAGGATGTCAAGACCTGGTAAGGTTCTTCGCGTTGCTTCGAATTAAACCACATGCTCCACTGCTTGTGCGGGCCCCCGTCAATTCCTTTGAGTTTCAGTCTTGCGACCGTACTCCCCAGGCGGAGTGCTTAATGTGTTAACTGCGGCACTAAAGGTATCGAAACCTCTAACACCTAGCACTCATCGTTTACGGCGTGGACTACCAGGGTATCTAATCCTGTTTGCTCCCCACGCTTTCGCGCCTCAGCGTCAGTTATAGGCCAGAAAGTCGCCTTCGCCACTGGTGTTCCTCCACATATCTACGCATTTCACCGCTACACGTGGAATTCCACTTTCCTCTCCTACACTCAAGTCTCCCAGTTTCCAATGACCCTCCACGGTTGAGCCGTGGGCTTTCACATCAGACTTAAGAGACCGCCTGCGCGCGCTTTACGCCCAATAATTCCGGACAACGCTTGCCCCCTACGTATTACCGCGGCTGCTGGCACGTAGTTAGCCGGGGCTTTCTGGTCAGGTACCGTCAAGGTGCCAACCTATTTGAATGGCACTTGTTCTTCCCTAACAACAGAACTTTACAATCCGAAGACCTTCATCGTTCACGCGGCGTTGCACCGTCAGGCTTTCGCCCATTGCGGATGATTCCCTACTGCTGCCTCCCGTAGGAGTCTGGACCGTGTCTCAGTTCCAGTGTGGCCGATCACCCTCTCAGGTCGGCTACGCATCGTTGCCTTGGTGAGCCGTTACCTCACCAACTAGCTAATGCGCCGCGGGCCCATCTCACAGTGTTAGGAGTAATCCCAACTTTTACGACAGAACCATGCGGTTCCATCGATCATCCGGTATTAGCCCCGGTTTCCCGGAGTTATCCCAGTCTGTAAGGCAGGTTGCCCACGTGTTACTCACCCGTCCGCCGCTAACTTCTCAAAAGCAAGCTTTTAAGAAGTCCGCTCGACTTGCATGTATTAGGCACGCCGCCAGCGTTCGTCCTGAGCCAGGATCAAACTCTCCAATAAGAGTTCGATGTCTCTGACATCAAAACCAGTTATACTGGCTAAAAA
>NZ_JARUKY010000043.1 GCF_029688925.1 Evansella sp. AB-P1 | reverse complement strand
AATCGAGTAGGAGGGGGTAATATTCCCCCGACCTCTCACACCACCGTACGTACGGGTCCGTATACGGCGGTTCAATAAGTTAAGTGGTTTTAGATAATCTTTGTAAATATAAGGTTTCTAAGTTGAGAAGCCCAACATGTTCTAGAATCTTATTGGAAACAGCCCGGTGAAGGATATGGCTTTTTGAGATACGCCAATAACCTTTCCTGGTGTTCGCCCATTCCCAAGCTTTCTGCTTGGGAATCTTTAGTTTCATAAGGTTTATTTGACGGGTTTTGACCTTTTTCCATCTCTTCCATAGAAGTTGTCTTAATCGGCGTCGTATCCATGCGTCTATATGTTTGATATAGCTTTTCATATAACTGATGCCGTAATAATTAGTCCATCCTCTAGTAGTTTGATTTAGTTCTTTTATAATTTCTCGGAACTCTCCAGGTCTTTTCCTTGATGTAAGATATCGGACCTTTTGTTCCAACCTCTTCTTCGATTTGATATGTGGTCGGAATCCGACTCCATTCTTGGTCGAATGTATGCAAAACCCTAGAAACTTTCGTTTCGTAGGTCTTCCTACTTCACTTTTATCCTTATTTACAGTGAGTTTTAATTCTTCTTCAAGGAATTTTGTAATACTCTTGAGTACTCTTTCCCCAGCCCTACGGCTTTTAACATAGATATTGCAGTCATCGGCATATCTAATAAACTTATGTCCTCTTCTTTGGAGTTCTAAGTCTAATTGATGAAGATAAATATTACCTAGTATTGGTGATAAATTACCTCCCTGAGGTGTTCCAATTTCACTTGGCTCTATCTCCTCATCTATGCTAATTCCACTTCGCAAAAACTTTCTAATGAGAATGAGTACCGTTGGATCATCTGTAAATTGTTCTACATGATGCATAAGTTTGTCGTGATTTACAGTGTCAAAATATTGCTTCATATCAATGTCTACTACAAATCGGTATCCTTCTTCATAGTATTGTTTTGCTTTCTCCATGGCGTCGTGGGCACTACGTTTCGGTCGGAAGCCGTAACTATTATCTGAGAACTTAGAGTCAATTTCCTTCTCTATTACTTGAAGTATCATTTGTTGGACCAGTCGGTCCCTCACCGTGGGGATTCCTAACTTTCGTTTCCCTCCCTCCGGTTTCTTAATCTCAACTCGTCTAACCGGTTGTGGTTGGAAGGTGCCATCTTTGATGGACTGCGTTAGGTTTCTATCCTCAAGTGCTAGGTAAGGAAGCAGCTCATCGACAGTCATCCCGTCAACTCCTGGTTTACCTTTGTTCTTCTTTACTTTCTTATATGCTCTTTGAAGATTATCCGGATTTATAATCTTTCGAATTATATCCGTAGTCCCACCATCTCTTCTTCTAGTTTCACCGCGAAGCATACTGCACGCTTCCTTCATACTTTCGGATTCCATCCTATCTTTTGAGGGATAGCCATCATTTGATGTTGTCTGTGTTCTCTGCATGCCTCACACCTCCTCTAGTTCCAAGATTCCTATTGTTCCGTCCTTCGTCTTTCGACTACTATGACTTCTGCTGACTTCTTACAATTCACAACGCCATCACTGACATCGTTGTCTCTTTGAGAAATTACTTCTCTTCTCGATACCCTTGTAAGACCTCCCCGGGTAAGTCTAACCGCTTTCCTCCCGCAAGTACTAGATTTACTGTAGGAGATTCGTGCAGTGTTGGATTTCGTCTTGTTGTGCAGACTCATCCGTCTCCGTACAGCCTTATATCCAGTTTCTGTTCGTTACCTCGAGATTTTGCGTAGGGCTTCCTTCAGATTCTACCTCACGATAGACACCCTTGCCTTCCGCTAACAGTTCCCACTGCAAAGCCTGTAGTGGACTTTCACCACCTAGCTGTTAGACATGCCGGGCACAC
>NZ_JARUKY010000042.1 GCF_029688925.1 Evansella sp. AB-P1 | reverse complement strand
AGGCAAACCTCGGAACAGACGACTAACCACCATGTTGGCTGACAGGATCGGATGACCTTGCAAAGGATGGGGAAGTCCAGTGCCACAAGAGGATTCTGTAAGTTATGAGGACTGGATTCGAGGGAAAGATAGATGACGTGACCCAAGGAGATCTCATCATTTCCATGAGTAGTGGTAACTCCTAAACAAGTCCGTGATGGGCAAGTTGGGATTATGAGTGGTGAGAAGTCAGAGCAGGGGATATTAGTGAATAAGCTCGTCGGAAAAGTCGTAATGACGAGTGACTTAACACCGAGTTGTTAAGGCGAACCCTTACCCAAAAGGAAGGGATTTGATGCGAAGCCCGTCTGCCCATGGAAGAAAAGCTATTCAATTTAAGAAGCCGTCATGTGCCAAGTAGAAGCCAGTAAGGTGGAGCCGAAGAACTGGGGTCGAATAGAAAGTAGACCGCTTGGGGCGGAGTACTTTCTGGGGAACTCGGAAAATGCCATGTGCTAGTCGTCCGAGGGAGACAAAGGGAAGGATACGAACATGAACGAGAGATTAAATCAGAAGAATTTTCGTGAGGGAGTGGAGAAATCACAAAAGAGGAAATGGTACAGCCTTATGGATAAAATATGGGCTATATCTAACATGGAGGAAGCTTTCAATGAGGTGAAACGCAATCGTGGTTCGGCTGGAATAGATGGAGTTTCTATTACAAATTTTGAATTTGGTGTGAAGGACAATGTACAAGTGCTTCAACGTGAAGTAAAAGAAAAGACCTATAAACCGAGACCGGTTAAGCGTGTGTTTATTCCCAAATCGGATGGAACACAAAGACCTTTAGGTATACCTACCGTGAGAGACCGTGTTGTTCAAGCGGCAGTAAGGCGCATCATAGAACCAATCTTCGAAGATAAGTTTTTGGACTGTAGCTTTGGATTTAGACCTAATAGAAGTGCACATATGGCATTGGAGAAAATTCATAAGGATTTAATGGATGGATACGTATATGTCATTGATGCGGATTTAAAGGCATACTTTGATACAATTCCACAAGATAAACTAATCATGGCGCTACGTGAAGAAGTGGTAGATGGAAGTGTTGTTTGCCTCATTAAGAGTTTCTTACAAGCAGGGGTGATGGATGGAGGTAGCTTCTACCTTAATGAGAAAGGAACTCCACAAGGAGGAGTAATAAGTCCATTATTAGCAAATATCTACCTACATCCCCTTGATGAACTCATGACGAAACGAGGACATCGAATCACAAGGTACGCAGACGATTTCGTTATCTGTTGTAAATCACGAAAAGGGGCGGAGAGAGTTCTTAAATCGGTTACACGCTTTCTAGATGAAGAACTCGGATTAGTTGTACACCCAGAAAAGACAAAGATTGTAAACAACCTACAAGAACCATTCGTATTTCTAGGTTACGAATTCAAAAGGGGCTACTGGGTATCTCCATCCCCTAAAGCACTGAAGAAATTCAAAGCTAAGATTAAGTCTATAACGAAGCGAAATCAGACAGTAAATGTAGAGCAACTAACCAAAGACAAGCTCAACCCATATATAAGAGGATGGGGAAACTATTTTAGTCACTTTTATGGGAAGACCATCTTTATTATACTGGATGCATGGATACGAAGAAGACTAAGGGCAGTCCAATTGAGAAGTTGGAGGAAAATCAAGAAACTGCATAGGCAATTGAGGAAGAGGGGGTGGAAAGGGGAACTCCCAGGTCTACGTATGTGTAGTTGGAGAAGCTCCCTTTCCACCCCAGTCCATACTGCACTACCTAATGAGTGGTTTGACGAAATCGGTCTTATTTCTCTAGTGAAACTTTACAATGAACATCATCCCCAAGAGGGATAATCATGGAGGAGCCGTATGCGATGACCCGCACGTACGGATCTGTGAGAGGCGCATGA
>NZ_JARUKY010000041.1 GCF_029688925.1 Evansella sp. AB-P1 | reverse complement strand
AAAAAACATAAATTATGAAACTTTTTCCAATCTTAGACGTCTAATATAATGACAGCATTTCTCATAAAACAATTTTATTTGGCGGATAGAAAGATATTAAATATATATTTTAATACTCTTGTTATGTATTGGGGATTGATGAATGTGAAGAATGGAAAAAATATAAATTTTAAGAGATTAGTTTTTGCAATTTTTTTAGTGTTTCTTACAATTGTTGTTTATGCTCAAACGGATATAACAAGTCAATATAATGTAAAAGGGAAGTACTACGAAGTCATTCAGGCTATGGAACGACTTTATGGAAACCATCAGCATAAAAATGGAAGTTTTTATAATGGAGAATTTAAGAGCTATGATGAAGTAAGAGGTTATTTAAGTCCATTAATGACAGATGAGGCAATTGAGAAGGTTATTAATGAGTTCTTTGAGAAGGAAAAGGGACAACTAATATATTCTTGTGAATTTCAGGATTATTTGGCTAATGCGAGAGAATCTTATTACACTTCGCAGGTGGAAGAAAAATTTTATGGAATTATTCAAGATTCAATTTTAAATCCAGGATTACAGCTAGTTTTAGATGAACAGTTAGAAATTAGAACAGAAGGAGACACCATCATAGCTGAGATCAATAAGGTTGCTATTCATTACTTTGATGATCAAGAAGTTAACCATCATTATACTAGGTTAGGTTATCCACCAAATGACTTACTATTAGCTAGTTTTGTATTTGTTGAAGAAGATGGAGATTTATTACTTCACGATTTTGAAGTAGTATCAAAAAAACAATCAAACACTTAAAATAAAATATAAGATAATTGATTAACAACAAAAACACAAAAAAACGCTTGGTCCCAAGCGTTTTTTTGTGTATAAATTTAATTTATATTATTGGTTAAGTTAATAGCCATTCTTGATTTAAATAAAGATTTATTGTTTCTGAATGTGGAGACTCCATGAGAAAAGCAATAGTTACGAGCAGTTACATCACTTTATCTGCGAGTTGTCTTAACGGATAGAACGTCGTAATTGAGCATTATCATTTGTATTTTAATTTACAGGCTAGAAAACTATAAAAAATTATGCAGGTCGTTCTGTATTATTTTTAATATGTCCACCAGAAAGATTTAATGCTTTTACAATTTTCGGACATAGTGTTGCGGCCATTCCAGTAATGATAACATCTTTTATAAAAAATGGGGTCATACTTGTTGCAGTAACTAATAAAGTCACATTAGTAGCTTCTATTATATATTGAGCATGAAAATACATATAAAAAATTCCTATTACATAATTAATAAATAAACCTATGTAGCATGCTATAAAGTAGGTTGAGATAGACAGACCGTTTGTTTCTCTAGATTTTTCAATTATCCAACCAACAACAAATGCTAGAAGAATAAATGATAGGATAAAACCGAATGTTGGATTTAATACCATATGTAATCCCCCTTGGAATCGACTGAAAACAGGGGCCCCCAATAAACCAACTAATGCATACCCTGTCATTGACAGTGTACCTATTTTCTTACCTAATAAAACTCCAGCCAATATTGCAATGACTGTTTGAAAAGTTAATGGTACAACTCCAATCATAATAAATGCAGTTAAATTTGCTCCGATTGCCATAAGAGCAATAAACATTGCAGCTTTTGTTAAATCAATAACTTTAAATACGCGTTTACTAGTATTTTCTGTATTCATAATAACCCTCCTGTAATATTGTTAACCAAAAAACTATTGTTGTTAACGATATAATATATGAAGTGAAACAAGATTGTCAACATAATTTAAACAATGGTTAACGATTGTGATGAGGAAATATTTATACATTTCGCATTAGGTGTAAAGAAAATATAAAGTCGTTTTATATGGTACTAATTCCAATTTTGATTTGAGTTTTTTAGTGCATATAAGTTTTTGTATATAATTTAAATAGAAAGATATAAGGTTGTAGTGATCTGTAGTAAAATTAAATTTATTCTTAAAAGCTTCCATGGTAGAAGAGTGTTTAAAAAAATTGTGGAGTTTCATTTTAGTGGGAATCAGTAGTAGAACTATAAAATTACAATATAAATTTTATTGTGATGTTTTTTTAAAAAAACTATTGCAATTAATATACTATGGTGATATATTATTACTTGTCGCTAAAACAACTGACAACAAAAAATAAAAAAGTTGTTGACGAATATCAGTGATAAATGATAAGATAATAAAGTCGCTGAAAAACGACACTTTATTCTTTTGACCTTTGAAAACTAAACAAAAAGCCAAGCGAAGTGGGATATGCAGTTTCAACTATATGATTATGGATGAAACTATAAGTG
>NZ_JARUKY010000040.1 GCF_029688925.1 Evansella sp. AB-P1 | reverse complement strand
AGGTTAAGTTGAAAAGACGGAGCCGCAGCGAAAGCGAGTCTGAATAGGGCGAATGAGTACGTTGTTGTAGACCCGAAACCGTGTGATCTACCCATGTCCAGGGTGAAGTCCAGGTAACACTGGATGGAGGCCCGAACCCACGCACGTTGAAAAGTGCGGGGATGAGGTGTGGGTAGGGGTGAAATGCCAATCGAACACGGAGATAGCTGGTTCTCCCCGAAATAGCTTTAGGGCTAGCCTCGAGGGAAGAGTGTTGGAGGTAGAGCACTGATTGGACTAGGGGTCCCCACAGGATTACCGAATTCAGTCAAACTCCGAATGCCAATCACTTATCCTCGGGAGTCAGACTGCGAGTGCTAAGATCCGTAGTCAAGAGGGAAACAGCCCAGACCATCAGCTAAGGTCCCAAAGTATACGTTAAGTGGAAAAGGATGTGGAGTTGCTTAGACAACCAGGATGTTGGCTTAGAAGCAGCCACCATTGAAAGAGTGCGTAATAGCTCACTGGTCGAGTGACTCTGCGCCGAAAATGTACCGGGGCTAAACGTATCACCGAAGCTATGGCTTGTCCTTATGGACAGGGGTAGGGGAGCGTTCCAAGGACAGCGAAGCATGATCGCAAGGACATGTGGAGTGCTTGGAAGTGAGAATGCCGGTATGAGTAGCGAAAAGAGGGGTGGGAATCCCCTCCGTCGAAAGCCTAAGGTTTCCTGAGGAAGGCTCGTCCGCTCAGGGTAAGTCGGGACCTAAGCCGAGGCCGAAAGGCGTAGGCGATGGCCAACAGGTTGAAATTCCTGTACCACCACGTCACCATTTGAGCAATGGGGGGACGCAGGAAGGTAAGGTAAGCGCGCTGATGGATATGCGCGTCCAAGCAGTTAGGCTGACAAGTAGGCAAATCCGCTTGTCATAAGGCTGAGCTGTGATGGCGAGGGAAATTATAGTACCGAAGTTCCTGATCCTACACTGCCAAGAAAAGCCTCTAGCGAGGTGACTGGTGCCCGTACCGCAAACCGACACAGGTAGGCGGGAAGAGAATTCTAAGACGCGCGGGAGAACTCTCGTTAAGGAACTCGGCAAAATGACCCCGTAACTTCGGGAGAAGGGGTGCTCTGATAGGGTGCAAGCCCGAGAGAGCCGCAGTGAATAGGCCCAAACGACTGTTTATCAAAAACACAGGTCTCTGCCAAGCCGCAAGGCGACGTATAGGGGCTGACACCTGCCCGGTGCTGGAAGGTTAAGAGGAGGGGTTATCCTTCGGGAGAAGCTCTGAATTGAAGCCCCAGTAAACGGCGGCCGTAACTATAACGGTCCTAAGGTAGCGAAATTCCTTGTCGGGTAAGTTCCGACCCGCACGAAAGGTGCAACGATTTGGGCACTGTCTCAACGAGAGACCCGGTGAAATTATATTACCTGTGAAGATGCAGGTTACCTGCGACAGGACGGAAAGACCCCATGGAGCTTTACTGTAGCTTGATATTGGATTTTGGTACAACTTGTACAGGATAGGTAGGAGCCTTGGAAGCCGGAGCGCTAGCTTCGGTGGAGGCGTCGGTGGGATACTACCCTGGTTGTACTGGAATTCTAACCTCGAACCGTGATCCGGTTCAGGGACAGTGTCAGGTGGGCAGTTTGACTGGGGCGGTCGCCTCCTAAAGAGTAACGGAGGCGCCCAAAGGTTCCCTCAGAATGGTTGGAAATCATTCGCAGAGTGCAAAGGCATAAGGGAGCTTGACTGCGAGACATACAGGTCGAGCAGGGACGAAAGTCGGGCTTAGTGATCCGGCGGCACCGCATGGAAGGGCCGTCGCTCAACGGATAAAAGCTACCCTGGGGATAACAGGCTAATCTCCCCCAAGAGTCCACATCGACGGGGAGGTTTGGCACCTCGATGTCGGCTCATCGCATCCTGGGGCTGAAGTAGGTCCCAAGGGTTGGGCTGTTCGCCCATTAAAGCGGTACGCGAGCTGGGTTCAGAACGTCGTGAGACAGTTCGGTCCCTATCCGTCGCAGGCGTAGGAAATTTGAGAGGAGCTGTCCTTAGTACGAGAGGACCGGGATGGACACACCGCTGGTGTACCAGTTGTTCCGCCAGGAGCATAGCTGGGTAGCTACGTGTGGAAGGGATAAGTGCTGAAAGCATCTAAGCATGAAGCCCCCCTCAAGATGAGATTTCCCATCACGTAAGTGAGTAAGATCCCTCAGAGATGATGAGGTTGATAGGTCTCATGTGTACGCATGGTGACATGTGAAGCTGAGAGATACTAATCGATCGAGGACTTAACCACCATACTTTTCTAAGATCATAAATCAGATATTCTGTTATCTAGTTTTGAGAGGACAACTTCTCAA
>NZ_JARUKY010000004.1 GCF_029688925.1 Evansella sp. AB-P1 | reverse complement strand
TCGTTTTTTCAGAAATATGTCCTACCTAATTATACCATATCACAATTAGTTTATTACAAAATAAACTAATGAATAGCTAAAAAGAATTGGCACAATTCATCCCCATCAATGAATGAAGGGGCTTTCTTGTGCCATAGTTGTAAGTGGAAGATTCATTGAAGTTGCCTTTTCTTTTATTTCTTGTCTCCAATTGTCATGAATTTGACCGGCTAAATATACAATTAGTTCCATAATAAAACTCTCCTTTACTTGAAATTCTCAATATAAACTTATTTTAACGAACTGATGACGAAAAATAAAACGCTAAAATGTGAATAAAAGTCGAAAAAATGGAAAAGAGGGTTGTTTTTTTATATAGACCATGTGTATGATGATATAAGACCTATAGACTAGGAGGAGATCAAGTAAATGAAGGGGACTTTTATTGCAAAACTTACCTTTATAATTATCTTATTCACAATTGTTAGTGCATGTAATGTATCAGAAGAACAGGTTCGTGAACATGCATCGAAAACATTTAGTGAAAAAATTGAACAAGAGAAAAAAACAACCACATATAATACGGATGAATTATCTATATATATTCCAAGCTTTACTGAAGTAGATGTAGTAGATGAGTACAACATTATCTTAGAAAGAGATAATCATGTATTCTTATTATTTTTAAATGATTTTACAAGCTATGATTCTGAGGAGGAACTCCTTGAAGAAATGATGGTTTATGAAGAACCATTTATTATAGAGATGGGTGAAACAGAAGGAAAACTAGCTTATTTAATTGTTACTGACTTTGGTGATTTTGATGAATATAGAATTGTCGTTGGGTATGGAGGAAGAAAAATAACAACAATCTCTACCCTTGGCGAATTAAATAATGTTGCACAGATTATGTACGATATCGTTCAATCGATAGAGGAAAATTAAAGGATTTTAAAGATAAGGGGGTTCCCTTATCTTTTTTTTTTGAAAGATAAGAAAGAAAATTTTCTCTCTACGTAAGGTTTCTAGGAGACAGGATGTCGATATTACGCCGTTGCCTACAGGACGTAGGCTGTACTTAGGCGTAATTGGGGCGCCTTGCGCTTTTCTTCATAACGATACCTTAAATAATACTTTCTTGATGGATAAAATACTTCATATCCATTAAACTATTAATGATGATGTAAAGTGATGTAAGCATCTAATAAATGAATTGGATAGGGTTACAAACAATAAATCGACTTTCGGTATCGTTAGGATGTGATAGAATGAAAAAATTTTTACATAAAAAAGGTGTGCACCTTTCATTAAAAGTTTATTTTATTGATGCCCTAAGCTTTATGGCATTGGGACTATTTTCTTCCCTCATTATTGGTCTCATTATTCATACAGCTGGTACAGAGCTTTCTAGATTTCAATTATTAACTCCAATGATGGAAAACTGGTTTCAACCGATGGGAGATTTGGCTATGTCCCTAATGGGGCCAGCTGTAGGGGTTGCAGTTGCTTATGGTTTGAAAGCTCCTCGTCTCGTACTTTTTGCTGCTGTAGTGACCGGGGCAGCGGGTGCTGAACTAGGTGGTGGTCCAGCAGGTGCATTTATATGTGCTCTTATTTCTACAGAGGTTGGGAAGCTTGTTTCCCAAGAAACGAAAGTGGATATTATTGTTACCCCATTTGTGACAATAGCAACTGGTTTTGGAGCAGCAATGTTTATTGGGCCAACAATTGCTAACTTCCTTTATCAATTTGGTGCTTTTATTAATTGGTCCACACTACAACAGCCTTTGGTTATGGGAATATTAATTGCAGCATTCATGGGTCTTGCTTTAACGGCACCGATTTCTAGTGCGGCCATAGCCTTTATGCTCGATTTAAGTGGTATTGCTGCTGGAGCCGCTGCAGTTGGATGTGCTGCTCAAATGATTGGATTTGCAAGTAGCAGCTATCGTGAAAATGGCTGGTCTGGTTTGGTATCACTTGGGATTGGTACTTCCATGCTACAAATAGCAAATATAATGAGGAATCCTCTAATTTTAATTCCACCCACATTAACAGCAGCCATATTAGGTCCATTTGCTACAATATTATTTCAATTGGAAAACAATGCAGCAGGTGCTGGAATGGGGACGAGTGGACTAGTTGGACCGATTATGACTGTTAATACGATGGGTACTACACCAAATGTTTGGATAGTTATTATTGTCCTGTACTTTCTTGCTCCAGCTTGTCTAAGTTTGATTTTCTCAGAAGTATTAAGAAGATTAAAATTGATTAAATTCGGTGATATGAAAATAGAACAATCGTAGGGGGAATACAAATGAAAGATTTAGAAACGAAAGAACAATTTGATGAAGTAATTCAAAGTAATGGAACCGTTTTTATGTTTTCAGCTGGATGGTGTCCAGACTGTGTTGTTATTGAACCTCATTTAAAGGAGATCGAAAAAGCTTTCTCACACTTTGAATTTTATAAGGTAAATCGTGATAACTTTATTGACCTTTGTCAAGAATTGGATATTTTTGGAATTCCGAGCTTTGTTGTTTATAAAAATGGAGAAGAAGTTCACCGTTTTGTTAGTAAAAATAGAAAATCGAAGGAAGAAATAATAGCCTTTTTATCTGAGGCAAAGGACAAATAAAAAATAAGATCAAATCCGTTAAGAAATTGGTCAGTCTTCATCCTCCTCATGTGGGAGGGTGTTTTTACGTCTGTAAAAAGACTATCTTCTTTGGATGAAAGACTAATACATGATAAAATGATAATGAATTTGAAGGAGGAGTTTTTTATGAAACCAATTGAAATAAAACGTGAAATTGAAAATAAAATTACAAATAAAAATTGGGTGACGTCTTATGATCGAAATAACGAAACCCTTCGAATAGTTGATAGACGATTTGATCGAGGTGTTACTATTCAATTAACACCCTTAAAGGAAAAGATAAAAGAAAATAAAGAAAAGGCACTGGATGAAACCTTTCAATCTATAACAGAAGGATTAAATTTACTTCAAACACCTATGAATTTAAATGGGAATGAAAAAAATATATTTCCAGTAATTCGGTCAAAATCCTTTCCAATAGAAACTTCAGATGATAGAAAGTTAATATATACTGATCATACAGCAGAAACTCGAATTTTTTATGCGATAGATCACGGGAAATCCTTTTCCTTGATCGACGAAGCAACTTTAGAAAAAGAAGGAAAGTCGTTAAATAATATTCAGGAAGTGGCATTATTCAACGTACGATCATTACCTTATAAACTAAAAGAAGATGAGGTTGCAGGGAATAGATTTTACTTTTTGCATTCTGATGATGGCTACGATGCTAGTAGAATATTAAATGAAACGCTGTTAAAGGAAATGGAAGTAAAAGTAGCAGGAGAATTGGCAGTTGCGGTTCCACATCAAGATGTATTAATCTTTGCAGATATTAAAAATGAAACGGGATATGATGTTTTAGCACAAATGGTTTTTCAATTCTTTTCAGAAGGTAGAGTTCCAATAACAGCATTACCATTCATGTATGAAAATGGTGAGTTAGAACCAATTTTTATTTTGGCTCAAAGGAAGCCAAAGGAAGATAAAAAAAACTAAATCTAAAAGTCTCTTGAATACTCGGTATTTGCCGAGTATTCTTTTACTATGGAGACTTTTCGTTTCAGAATAGACGCCCATGTAAGTGAAAGTTTGCACCATGGGGGATGAAAATAATCTTTGCAAGAGGTGTTCATCCGTTACTGGCGAACGCTTTCCGCGGGCAACGCCTCAGCCTCCTCGGGAAACCCGCCCTGCGGTGTCTTCGCCTGTTGCTTTTCCCGCTAGAGTCGTCACCTTTCACTTCTGAACTATTCTTTTTCCAGGGGAGTCACTCATAAATAGTAAAAAAAAGATTTCAATATTATTAGAAAAGAAAAGGTGATAAAAATGGCCAAGCATTTATCACGTTTTATATTGTCTTTAAAAGATTGGTTATTTCCTAAAGATATTCCAAACAGACAAGAGAAAACGAAAAATGATGATAAGGAAAAAAAATATAATCCATATGTAAATAGTCCTCAACAGGAAGGTCGAGTAATACATCAGTACCCTAAGAAAGGAGATTTTACATTTCCTTTAGTTAAAGATAATGAAATACTGGGTCGTTCCTTGAATGAACGAAAAAACAAAAAAAGAATAGAAATTCCAAACAAAAATGAATATGAGAAGAATCAACAAATAAAGATAGGAAATGAGGGGAATGAAACAGAACCTAATCTTGCTCAAAGGGAAAAATTTTCTGGAAAAGGTTTTTCATCAACTGTTTCTCCTTCACCTGTATATGGGTATCGACAACGACCAATAAAAAATAAAGTTGATATAGATCCTCCATTAAGTCAATCTCTTGATATAACGAATACAGATTCGGAGCTTGATTTTTCTGCGTCTCATAAAGAAGTAAAATTGGGAAGCGATGAAGCCTCAATTACAGAAGAGATAGAAAAAAGTAAACCAAAAGGAGATGTCGTTCATATCAAAAAGGTTAAAGATATGGATGCTAAAACAGATTCTAATTCTCGTCATATCCAAGAAGATACTACTTTAAAAAACGACGAGGACAAAATTAACAGAGGCGATCAGAGCAAAAATGTTAATAAGGATAATGCTCCAAAAGCTCTTCCATATAATGTTATGATGTTTCAACGAGATAGGATGAAAGCAAAGAAAAGAAAAATGATTGAACAGGAAGGTTACGCCTATCCACCTCTCCATTTACTGACAGTTCCAATGAAGGAAAAAGGATTGGATGAGGAATGGATTAAATCACAGGTTACTACTTTAAATGAAACATTTGAGTATTTTCGAATAGGAGCAAAGGTTGTTCATGTAACAAAAGGTCCTTCCGTCACACGCTTTGAAATTCAGCCTGAACCTGGTGTAAAGGTAAGTAAAATTACAAACTTAACAGATGACCTTAAGCTAAGTCTTGCTGCGAAGGATATTCGCATGGAAGCACCAATACCTGGGAAAAATACTATTGGTATAGAGGTTCCAAATCAAACAGCTGAACCAGTTTTTTTAAGAGAGATTCTTCGGCATCAACTTTTTCAAAAAGGAGAATCTTCTCTAACAGTTGGATTAGGGATGGATATATCCGGAGAACCAGTTGTTACAGACCTACAAAAAATGCCACATGGATTAATTGCAGGTGCTACAGGTTCTGGTAAAAGCGTTTGTGTAAATTCTATTTTGATAAGCTTATTATATAAAGCATCACCAAGAGATGTTCGTCTTATATTAATTGATCCTAAGGTAGTGGAGTTAGCTCCATACAATGGTATCCCACACCTAGCAACTCCTGTCATTACAAATCCAAAGGAAGCGACAGAGGGGTTAAAGTGGGCTGTCTCAGAAATGGAACGACGATATGAATTGTTCGCGAAAAATGGAACGAGAGATTTGTCAAAATACAATGAAAAAATGAAAGGTAACCAGTTAGGTAATGAGGTGTTACCTTATATTGTTATCGTAGTAGATGAATTAGCAGATTTAATGATGGTATCTCCTCAGGATGTAGAAGAGGCGATTTGCCGAATAGCACAAAAAGCAAGAGCATGTGGCATTCATTTATTAGTAGCGACGCAACGTCCTTCTGTTGATGTTATTACAGGATTAATAAAAGCAAATATTCCAACACGTATAGCATTCTCTGTTTCATCACAAGCAGACTCAAGAACAATATTAGATGGAGGCGGAGCTGAACGATTACTAGGTAAGGGAGATATGCTTTTCTTAGAAAATGGTTCAGGAAAGCCTGTTAGGTTGCAAGGAACATTTGTTTCTGATGAAGAGATAGATCGAGTCATGGAGCATGTGAAAAAGTATAGTCAGGTAGAATTTCTTTTTGAAAAAGAGGATTTGGAGTTACAAGTTGAAGCTGAAGCAGAAGACGATTTGTTTGAAGTTGCATGTGACTTTGTTATGGAACAAAAGGCTGCTTCAGCCTCCTTATTACAAAGACAATTTAGAATAGGTTATAATCGTGCTAGTCGATTAATCGATGTAATGGAAGACAGAGGTATTATTTCTAGTGCTAAAGGAAGTAAACCTAGAGATGTATATTTGACAAAAGACGAAATAAAAGGAAAAATAAAGTAGAGAGGAGAAATTTAGACTACACATAATCCTCTTTTTTTTATAAAATGAAGTAATACTGTCGTAGCTTATTCATGTTGAAACAACGACAGGGATATGTAAAAGCTTTCAAGGTGTAAAACCGAAAGGAAGTAGAAGGAAATGATAGTGTATATGGCATTGTCTTTTTACTTCAATGTTTTCACAGATCGAATCAAACATGAGAGGGAGTGTTCGCATGCAACAAGTTCCTTTAGAAAATTTGGTTCAAACTGTATCACCGAAATGGATTCACCTTTTGAAAGAAGAAGAACTATCCCAGTGGGTTGTATTACGGAATGGGATACAGCAAGTGAATGAAGACGATTTGATGGAAATCGTTGGTGCAGTCATTCAAGAGCACCAAAAGACTATTTTTTATCAGTAATATGTAACGCTTTAAACTATCATATAGCAGAAAGTAAATGTGGTAGTGAATCAATCTAAGCTCGCCATCAATTGTGTTGATGGCGAGTAGTGATAAAATAGATCTACTTTTATAAGAAAGAAAAGTCAGGAGTATGGTTATGAAGGAAATCGGATTAAAGCTGGAAGGTAAGATTAAAAGACTTACGAATGAAACATTCAAATTCGACGAACGAGTAGGAGATGGTTGGTTTTCAGCAGTTTATTTTTTGAAAACTAAACAAATTGCTGAAAAGTACAAGCCTAATAATATAGTTACAATGCAATTTTTCCAAAAAAAACATGCTGTATTATGTGGAACAGATGAGGTATTAGCGTTAATTAATACATTTGCAACGAACCCACATGACTTAGAAATACATTCTTTAAAAGATGGAGATAAAATTGAACCGTTTGAAACGGTATTAACAATAACTGGTCCATATCAGTATTTTGGTTTTTTAGAAGGTGTCATTGACGGTATATTAGCACGACGAACTTCTGTTGCTACAAATGTATACGAAGTTGTAAAAGCTGCCAAATCTTCAGGTGTAGAGAAACCAATAATATTTATGGGTGATCGTGATGATCATTTTACTCAACAAGCTGGTGACGGCTATGCTGCTTATATTGGCGGTTCAAAAGCTCAGGCTACTCACGCAATGAATGAATGGTGGGGTAAGCGAGGTATGGGAACGATGCCTCATGCCTTAATTCAATTGTTTGAAGGGGATTTAGTTGCAGCTACACGAGCTTATCATGAAACGTATCCAGATGACGACTTATTAGCATTAGTGGATTATAACAATGATGTCATTACTGATTCATTAAAAGTAGCGCGAGAGTTTGGAAAGGATTTAAAGGGTGTTCGTATTGATACGTCTCAAAATTTAATTGATCAATATTTTAATCGACATCCTGAAGTTTTAGGGACGTTCGATCCCCGTGGAGTAAATCCAACTCTTTTATTTGCATTAAGGTCAGCACTTGATAATGAGGGCTTTAACCATGTGAAAATTGTTGCATCTGGTGGTTTTGATGCAAAAAGAATAGAAAGATATGAGCAGATGAGAGCTCCTGTAGATATGTATGGGGTTGGCAGTAGCTTATTAAAAATTCATATCGGGTTTACAGGAGATAGTGTTATTTTAAATGATAGACCAGAAGCGAAGACTGGTAGAAAATATCGACCAAACTCTCGTTTAGAAAAAATAGAATTGTAAGGACAATAATAAAGGCTGTTCAAACCTGTAATGTTGAACAGCTTTTTTGCATCTGTTGAAAGATAGATACTGAATAAACGATTAAGGAGAAGGAGATTAATCAATGGGAAACGAAGAACGATCTTCTGTAATAAATTTTCAGAAGTTAAAAGAGGAAAAACAATATGAAATAGAAAAATCTTTCTTTCAATTGTATGAATCTCTATTTAGTTATATAGAGGAAGAAGCAAATATAAGGGAAAAGGTTCGAGCTAAGCAGTTGTTTTCTCATCACTTAAACTTATCAAATCATGATATCTATGATAAAACAGTGGCAGGGCATTTTGAGCATTGGTTCGCCTTTGACTATGTAACGGTTATAGGTTCTCGTATGATTGATTTATTCATTCGAAAAAAATATGAAGATTTCACGAAACCAATGCTTGATTTAAGTGGGTTTATGTTACTTTCTTATTTAGAACCAATCCATATTTTAGATAAAAATGAAAAAAAGGTGAAATTTAATAGGTTATTTGAACAATCTACTGTTGAAGGAGAGACATTTCTTTTCAGTCACCAATTTAATCCTGGAGATTTAGCATTTGTTCGAACGATGAACATAGGATTTAAAGTAATGATAATTGGCCCATCTTTTATAATCAATAAAAGTATGGAAAAGGAGATTAAGAATCATATAGAAAAAGTGTATAAGCAAGGAAAAGACCAGATGAGAAAATATTTGAAAGAGCATGGCATTGATTATTTAAAGGATAGTATGGGGAAAGAATAAAAGAAGAATAGAGATTTACTTGAATTCCATTTCCTAGTTGAAACGTTGTCCATGAATAGGGAGTTTAAATTTTCAAAGTAATGCAATCCTTTCTCAATGACATATAATTAACAATGGAGTAGTGAATTTGTTTTTGCTATAATGGGAAAGTATGAAAAAAACATACCACTTTTTGCAATGTAGGCATATAATTTAAGGATACCTTAGATGAGTAACCTAATAAGGGTAAACTCAGAACCAATGTATTACTGTGGAGGTTCAAAAATGACACAATATCATTTTATAGGAATTAAAGGATCTGGAATGAGTGCATTAGCTCAAATTTTGAGTGATATGCAATATGACGTTCAAGGTTCAGATGTAGAAAAAGTATTTTTCACTCAAAAACCTTTGGAGCAAAAAGGGATTCCACTTCTTCCGTTTCAAAAGGAAAATATTCAAAAAGGTCAAACAATCATAGCTTCTGCCGCTTATAATGAGGAGAACGAAGAAATTCGTGCTGCATCGGAGAAGAATATTCCTGTTTTTCAATATCCTACTTTCTTAGGGGAATTTATTAATCAATTTACAAGTATTGCAGTAACTGGAAGTCATGGGAAAACTTCTACAACTGGTTTATTAGCACACGTATTACGTAAAGCTAAAGCTACATCATACCTTATTGGTGATGGTACTGGAAAAGGTGAGAAAGATAGTGAATATTTTGTTTTTGAAGCATGTGAATATCGACGCCATTTCCTTCATTACAAGCCTGATTATGCAATAATGACAAACATTGATTTTGATCACCCTGATTACTTTAAAGGAATAAATGACGTTTTTGATGCATTTCAAGAAATGGCGATGCAAGTGAAGAAGGCTATCATTGCATGTGGTGATGATGAGCATTTACAAAAAATTAATGGCCAGGTTCCAGTAGTTTATTATGGTTTAAATGAAGAACATGATTTTTGTGGTAAAAATATCCATGCTGATGAAAATGGAACGCATTTTGATGTTTTTGTACGGACATCATATTATGGATCATTCACTATTCCTGGTTATGGGAATCATAACGTGTTAAATGCTTTAGCTGTTATAGCAATTTGTCATTATGAACAAGTAGATATGGAGATTATTAAAGAAAGACTAAGTACATTTAAGGGTGTAAAGCGTCGCTTTAGTGAAAAGCAACTAGGAAATCAAATACTAATTGATGATTATGCCCATCATCCTACTGAAATTTTTGCAACTATTGATGCGGCAAAACAAAAGTATTCTAATCGAGAAGTAGTAGCGATTTTTCAGCCACATACATTTACGCGAACAGAGACATTTTTAGATGAATTTGCTGAAAGCTTAAAAACAGCAGATCGAGTTTATCTTTGCGATATTTTCTCCTCTGCACGAGAACATAGTGGAGACTTAACGATAAACGATTTAGTAGAAAAGGTTCCAGGAGCTGAACTGATTCAAGAGGAAACAATTGAAAAGTTATTACAGCACCAAGATAGCGTGCTATTGTTTATGGGGGCAGGAGATGTCCAAAAGTTTCAAGTAGCTTATGAAAATGCTGTAGCAACTAAAAGTAAAATTAATAAATAAAAGTATAATTAAAAAACCAAAATCTAGCATGATGCTGATTTTGGTTTTTTATTCTTTCTATCCTGAAAATAAGCGTTAGTTCAGGAGTGGAATGCGGTGACTCCAGCGACGAGCATATGCTTCACGAATAAGCTTCGAGTTGTCTCGACGCATATAACATCAGAGCAACACTTGCAGAGGCAGAGACAGGACAATGCACTTTAGCAGTATACAAAATGTATGGTGTGGAGGCTGAGGCATTGCCCGCGGAAAGCTTCCGCATAGAACGGATGAACATCCCCTATAAGAAAATTTTCATCCCCATGGTGCAAATCTTCACTTGCATGGAGGTCTATGTTAAAGATAGTTGTTGATTAACAAGCGTTCTTACTTTAAATTTTCAGGATTTAAGGCTTCTAAATCAGTCACTACAAATCGACCGTCTTTGCGGATTAATTCTCCATCGAAATAAATATTACCGCCACCATATTCTGGACGTTGGATATTAACAATATCCCAATGTACAGCAGAATCATTGCCATTATAGGCATTTTCATATGCCTGTCCCGGTGTGAAGTGGAAGCTCCCATCAATTTTCTCATCAAACAAAATATCTTGCATAGGATGTAAAATATAAGGATTTACACCAATGGCAAATTCTCCAATGTAACGACTGCCTTCATCTGTATCAAGGATGGCATTAATTTTTTCATTGTTATTGGAAGTAGCTTCAATTATTTTTCCATCTTTAAAGGTAAATTGAATATTTTCAAAGGTAAACCCTTGATAAGGTGATGATGTGTTATATTGTATTGTACCATTAATAGAATCTTTTACAGGTGCAGTGTATACTTCACCATCAGGGATATTTAAACGACCAGCACATTTAATGGCAGGAATATTTTTAATGGAAAAGGTTAAATCAGTTCCTTTTCCTGTAACTCTTACTTCATCTGTGTTGTTCATCCTTGTAACTAATGCGTCCATTGCATTATCCATTTTACTATAGTCTAAATTACATACGTTGAAATAAAAATCTTCGAAGCCTGCAGTACTCATTTTTGCTAACTGAGCCATAGAGGAGCTAGGGTAGCGAAGGACAACCCATTTTGTTTTTGGTACTCGAATTTCTCTATGAACTTTCGTCCCAACTGTTTTTTGGTGGAGGGCCATTTTAGCATCTGGTACATCTGATAATTCGTTAATATTATCTCCAGCACGGAGACCAATATAGGCATCCATTTCATTCATGACATAGGCTTCAAATTCGGCAGTAAGGTCTTGCTGCTGCTGGGAAGCTCCTATCAATAAACTGCGGTTTACTTCGTGATCTTTAAGGGAAACAAATGGTATACCCCCAACGTTATAAGCTTCTTCAACTAGAGCATTGACCAGCTCTTTTTGGATACCGAAGTTTTCAATTAATATTTTCTCATTCTTTTGTAGGTTTACTGAATAGTTAATTAGATTTTTGGCTAATGTTTGAATACGAGGATCTCTCATTATAGCTATTTCCCCCTCTTTAATTTAAAAAATTAGAGTGACTAAGTATATTTTACACAGTTCTATTAAAAGAAACAAATGTGTCGATTTTAATCGTTTATTTCTTTTGCTAAATTCATTTTGATGCAGGATTTACTAAATAACTGTAGAATTTTTTCATATAGGAAGTGAGGGTGTGTAATAGAAGAAATATAAGGCTGTTGTTGTACACTTTGTTAATTTTTTAACAAGTTTGGAGAAATGAAAGGAAACAACACCAGTAACAAGCATTCCCATCATGAATCCCATACTAAAGAGATTTATTTTGTAAAATAAAGGATAGATAGTTAAACTAGAGAGAGAAGGAGGTGCTTCACCATGGACTGGTTGTTATATTTAAGTATTGCTATTATTGCTATATCATTTGCTTTTTTAGCATACTACTTAATTAAAACATTAGTTTCTATGCGTAAAACATTGGATAATGTGACTAATGCTGTAGAAGGATTACAAAAGCAAGTTGACGGCATTACGAAAGAATCAACAGAATTATTACATAAGACAAATCGTTTAGCAGATGATATTCAGAAAAAGTCAGATTCCTTAAATTCCGTTTTTCTAGTTGTAAAGGATCTTGGGGAATCGATGCAACGTATAAATACTTCTGTTAAACGTGTTTCTGATGCAGTTTCAAAGCAAGCAGATGATCAGTCAGAACAAGTAGCACAAGCAGTAAAATGGGGTAATGTTGCATTAGAATTTTGGGAAAAATGGAAGGCGAAGAAAGCTAAATCAGAAGAAAACAAAAAGTAAGTTAATACTACAATTCAAATAGATAAAAAGGAGGAATCAGGAATGTCAGATCAAAATAACGGGATGAATACAAAAGATTTTCTTATCGGTACACTAATAGGGGGAATAGTAGGTGCTGCAGCAGCTTTATTAACTGCACCTAAGTCCGGAAAAGAATTACGTCATGATATTAATGAACAAGCAAAGGTTGCTAAGGACAAAACGGTAGATTGGACAAATCAAGCTGTAGAGAAAGGTAATGAATTTGCAACAACTGCTAAAGAAAGTACCACAAGCTTTGCTCGAACCGTTTCGGATCAATCTACAACTCTTTTGCAAAAAGCGAAAGATCTTTCACGTTCTGTAAGAAGAGATGTGGAAGAACTCACAGAATCAGCAGATAGTTTAACGGATGATCTTGAAGGCATTAGTGAGGAAATTGCTGCATCTGTAAAAAAAGAGGTGGAAGATCTTCAACGTTCAGTAGAACAACTTGTTAGAGAAGTAGAAGAAAAGGAAAAAGACAAAGAAGAAGGACAGACAAAAGATTAAAGGAGTTTACGTAAATGAACATCATGAAGATCGAAAGTAGTGAAGCCTTCCATAAAATACTAATGAAAAAAAGTAAGCTGTTTTTATTAAAAAATAGTATAACGTGCCCAATTAGTCGTGAAGGGTATAATGAAGTGGTAGAATTCGCTGAAGAGAATAATGAAGTCCCTGTTCTATATTTAAATGTGCAGGAGTCAAGAGACGTTTCGAATGAAATTGCAGAAACATATAGTGTGAAACATGAATCACCTCAAGTTCTATTATTCAATGGAGACCAAGTTGTTTGGCATGCCTCCCATTGGAAGGTTACAAAAAATAACTTGAAGAATGCTTGGTTTGGTAAATGAAGAAATTAAAAAAACCACTGGGTCCTCCCAGTGGTTTTTTTAGTCAAACAACGTTCAATTATAATCTGTCATACCCATTTCAGCTCCAAATCGTCTCCATGACGAATGATTGAAGAGAATGTTGCTGGCTGTTCATTTTGGAGAATAACTGGTTTTTTTATTTTTCCTGTAGGTTGTTCAATAGAAACTTTTGAGAAAATATCCTGGAAAATAAATGGTGTGTCTTCTTTTTGCACAATACGAAGCTCATCTCCATCCTCTAAAATGGACGTAGGTGGTAGCTTTTCATTATTTCTATAAATATCTACTATTTGTTTTTCTAGTCTTATGGATTGATCGTTGAATGTAACAACAATATCTTTGATGAATTCTATTTCATTTCGTTCCAACAGATCACTTAATGTGGAACTCTCTTTCTCAAGCTTGTACGTTAATTCATCTCCTGGGGATATAATTGTGTGAATGGATGCAGCTTCATTATTTAATAATAATTGAAAACTACTTTTAATCTCATGCTCTTTATTATTCAAATATACCTTTTTTATTTTAGTAACCTTTTCTTTGTTAAAACAATCATCAACTTGAGATAAAATATCTGAAATCGTATTTGGTACATATACGTTAATTTTATCCCTATCTTTCACTTTGCTTTTAAGAGTTGCAGGTAGATCATTTTGTACAATTATTGGGTCAATAATTTTGTTCTCTCCATTAAAGACAATTTGTAAGGAAGGAGGTTCGTCAAAAAAATCACCTATTGTAGCAGAGGAATCCTTACCATCAACTCCTTTTGCAATTGTAATTTTATCCCCATGTTGGAGTGGGTCATCTAGATTTACTTCATTGCCATTCTTCTCTAGTTGAGGAGGTGTTCCATGTTCTCCAGGTACAGATACTACACGTCCATTAACATTCACCATCATAGCCATTCCGGGCTTTCCATAATATTTCTTTAGTTCGATTCCACTAGTAATAATTCCATCTGTTACAGTTAATTTTTTTATATCAAATAACCTTACTGTTTGATCATTAACTGTAATACTAATGTATTCTACAGGACTTTCCTTTGCTGCAATAGCAATACCTATAGGTGTAACGAGCTCAGGAGTAGATTCCAATGCGGTGTCAAAAGTAATTCCTTTTAAGGCATCTATCCCTCTTATAGCTACACGATTAGCTGGTAATTCAAGGTATTGTGCTATTACTTCAGGTAATTTAGGTGTCAAACTTCCTCCTCCTACAAGCATGACAGCTTTAGGAGCTTGTTGATTTAACATAATGATTTCTTGACAGATTTTTTTAGCTAGTTTTTCTACAGCAGGGAATATAGGTTCTACAACCTCAACTTTTGAATATTCCGTTTCAAAGCCTAGAACGTCTGTTATTTTTACTTTTTCATTCGTCGTTATGTCTCTTTTCAATTTTTCTGCATCAGGAAAATCAAGTAAAAAGTGATCACTAATTGCTTCAGTGATTTCATCACCTGCAACAGGAACCATACCGTATGCTGTTACGGTCCCAAGGTTTGTAATAGCAATATCAGATGTTCCTGCACCAATATCTACAAGAGCAATGTTTAATCGTCTCATAGAGTGAGGGATAAGTACGTGAATGGCTGCAATTGGTTCTAAGGTTAATGCTTCTAGTTCCAAATTAGAACGGTGGAGCGCAGCAATGAGAGATTCTACAACTACCTTAGGTAAAAAAGTTGCGATAATTTCTACAGTTGCTTTTTCCCCACGTTGATCAACTAAACTACCAATGACTTGATCGTCTAAACAATAATTGATCACGGAATAGCCTACACAATAATCATTACTTTTTTTAACTTCATTATATTGTTTTGCTAAACTAAATTGCGCTTTTTGAACAGCATTTAGCTCAAGGTGTAGGATATCTTGACGATTAAAAATTGGTTTACCTTTTATATCAATTTCAAATGTCGCTTTTTCTGTTTTTAATGAACGACCAGCAGCAGCAACACAAACAGTTTTGAGTGGACCATGTTTTTCTTCTAATTTCTCTTTTATTGAATTTATTACTTTTGAGACGGCTAAAACATTATGAATTTGTCCGTCTAACATGGAACGTTCATCGTGCTCTTTACGTATAATATCAATTACATGATAACCATTAGAACGTTTATGTAAAATTAATCCAACAACTGAACGAGTACCAATGTCTAAAGCGAAAATGGGGTTAACTATTTCTTCTTTCATGTACAGACACCTTTCTAATACAAAGTAGAATAAAGGAATTTTCTCTTTTATTATACATGATGTCCAATGGTGTTGTTGTGAAATGTAGAATAAAAACAAATAATGTAACAAATTGTCCTATTTCACTTTAACGCTTAAAAGCGTTTAATTATTAAAGAAAAATCGTGACATTCATCTTTATATCGTTTATAATAGTCCATAATTAAGAAAAAATATGAATATTTTGTGTATAGATAATGAGAGGAGTTTTTATGATGGGAAATGAACAACTAGAAGAGTTAAGAGGTCAATTGGATAAAGTAAACCTTCAATTGATGGAGTTAATTAACGAGAGAGCCACTCTTGTTAAAGAGATTGGTAAAGTTAAGAGTGCACAGGGGGTAAATCGTTTTGATCCTGTAAGAGAAAGAAAAATGTTAGATTTAATTGCCGAAAAAAATGAAGGACCATTTGAAACATCAACCCTTCAACATATTTTTAAGCAAATATTTAAGGCAAGTTTAGAAATTCAGGAAGATGATCACCGTAAAGCTTTACTTGTATCAAGAAAGAAGCATCCTGAGGATTCATTAGTTACTATTAAAAATGTAAAAGTTGGAGACGGTACGCAACGATTAATTGCAGGGCCATGCTCTGTTGAGAGTTACGAACAAGTAGATGCTGTAGCAAAAGTATTGAAATCAGAAGGTGTAAAATTCCTTCGTGGAGGAGCATTTAAGCCTAGAACTTCACCTTACGACTTCCAAGGTTTAGGTGTAGAGGGACTGAAAATTTTAAAGGATGTTGCCAAAAAATATGATTTAGCAGTTATTAGTGAAATAGTTTCGCCTCAAGATATTGAGATGGCGTTAGATTATGTTGATGTTATTCAAATCGGTGCAAGGAATATGCATAACTTTGAACTTTTAAAGGCAGCAGGCGCAGTGGATAAACCTGTTTTACTGAAGCGTGGACTTTCAGCTACGATCGAAGAGTTTATAAACGCTGCAGAGTATATTCATGCAGGTGGAAACGGTAATATAATGCTTTGTGAACGTGGTATAAGAACCTATGAAAAAGCAACAAGAAACACACTAGACATATCTGCTGTACCGATTCTAAAACAAGAAACTCACTTACCTGTTTGGGTTGATGTTACTCACTCAACTGGAAGACGTGATTTATTACTACCTACCGCAAAAGCGGCTCTTGCAATTGGAGCAGATGGTGTAATGGCGGAGGTACATCCAGATCCTGCAGTAGCTTTATCTGATTCAGCACAACAAATGGATTTCCCACAATTCCATGAGTTTGTTTCAAAATTAGTGGACTCTGGTTTGTATAAAAGAGAAAAGGAAGCTATTAACCAAAAATAATAAGTAAATGAGGGTGTCTTAAAAGGTTTCAAGCTACCTTTTAAGACACTATTTTTTTTACTTTAGCTACCCAAGTCAACAAATTTCAACTAAATTAGTACATAATTTAATATAAGTGTTACAAATAATGTTAATAATAAAAGGTATAGTTTTAAAATTATAATAAGTTTTATAGAGGTTGTTCAAAAAGTCCGGGAAAAATATCTGTCGAATCTCTGCGTTGGCTTGCTTTTCCGTTCCTCACGTATTAAAAGCATACGCTGTGGTACTCAAAGCTACGCCGCCTTGATCTTTCGACGCACAGGACGTGCTAGTGTCGGCGTTGCAACAGGACGTTGTGACTTTAGCCGATTCGGCTATTTTTATCCTCCTTTTTGAACACGCACTTATAGGTATTTTTTATTATTAATAAAAAATAATAAATTTTTGTTAAGGAATGGGGATAATTGTCGATATATATTATAGAAAGAATTGCACCCCTCCTTAAAGTATCGTATCATAACAGTAAATTATGAAAGTATGAAAACCATTATATGTTAATAAATAAGGAGGACAAAAAATGAATATCACCATTTATGATGTGGCTAGGGAAGCTGGAGTCTCTATGGCAACGGTTTCTCGTGTTGTGAACGGAAACCCAAATGTTAAACCTACTACAAGAAAAAGAGTTTTAGAAGCAATTGAACGTTTAGGTTATCGCCCAAATGCAGTGGCTAGAGGATTAGCCAGTAAACGAACTACTACGGTAGGAGTTATTATTCCAGACATATCAAGTATATTCTTTTCAGAGTTAGCCCGTGGAATTGAAGATATTGCCACGATGTATAAGTATAATATTATTTTATGTAACTCTGATCAGAATAAAGATAAAGAAATTCATCTTATAAATACATTACTGGAAAAGCAAGTGGATGGAATTGTATTTATGGGCGGTGAGATTTCTAAAGATCATGAAGAAACATTTAAAAAATCTCCTGTTCCAATCGTACTTTCAGCTACAATTGATCCTAATAAAGAATTTCCATCAGTCAATATTGACTATGAGCAAGCATCCTACGATGCAACTAAATCTTTTATTGAACGTGGACATACGAAGGTTTCTATGCTTTCAGGGACATTAGAAGATCCAATTAATGGTTACTTAAAGTATTCAGGATATAAGCGAGCCCTAGAAGATGCAGGGTTACCTTTAAATGATGATTATATAGTTATTGGCGACTATACGTATAACTCAGGTTTAGAAGCCATGGATACCTTGTTGCAATTAGAGGACAAGCCTACAGCAATTTTTGCATCTACTGATGAAATGGCATTAGGAATCATTCACGGAGCTCAAGATGCTGGTTACGATGTACCAAATGATTTTGAAGTAATAGGATTTGACAATACTCGTTTAGCATCAATGGTTCGACCAACTTTAACATCTGTGGTTCAACCTATGTATGACATCGGTGCAGTGTCAATGAGGCTGTTAACTAAATATATGAATAAAGAAGAAGTAAATGAAAATGTTGTAGTATTACCACATCGTATTGAATTTAGACATTCTACTAAAGAAGATACTGAGGCATAAGTATGGCCTATAGCTAAGGAAAAAGCATGATTACTAACATGCGACTACAGTAACTGAAACAATTATATTGATAGTATTCAGACTACCTATAATTGTTATGAAACTAATGTTATTCCTTTCGGCCTATTATCCTCCTTGTTAATACAAAGAATTGGTAGTAATGATCGTGGCGAGAGAATAGGGAGAGGATTATGAAAAAACTTGATTTGTTAACACCAATAGGGATTTTAATAGGCTTGACAATGGTATTAGTAGCAATCTATACAAGTACAATAGGTACTGGTGGGATAGGTAATTTTTTTCAATGGGCTTCTGTTTTTATTGTTTTAGGAGGACTTAGTGCAGCTATACTAATTAACTTTACATTAGATGATTTAAAAACACTTCCTCGAGTATTTCGAGAAGCTTTTCAAACAAAAAACCATGACCTCCAAGGCTTAATTAATATTTTTGTTGAGTTATCAACAAAAGCAAGGCGAGAGGGCTTATTGGCATTAGAGGTAGGAATTGAAGAAGTGGATGATCCTTTTATAGAAAAAGGAGTGCTACTGGCTGTCGATGGGATAGAACCTGATGTAATTAAAGACATTATGATGGCAGAAGTAGTTGCTATGGAGGAACGTCATAGAAAAGGAAGATTTATAATAGAAAAGGCTGGAGAATATGCACCAGCATGGGGTATGATTGGCACACTTATTGGTTTAATATTAATGCTACAAAATTTAAATGATCCAACAACATTAGGACCTAATATGGCCATTGCTCTATTAACAACCCTTTACGGTACACTTCTAGCTAATTTAGTTTTTTTACCGATGGCTAACAAGCTTAGTTTAAGTACGGAAGAAGAAATATTTATTAAACAAATTGTTGTTGAAGGGGTGATTGGAGTACAATCTGGTCAGAACCCTAAAATTTTACAGGAAAAATTAAGTGCATTTCTTCCAAATCATGTTAAGAATCAATCCAAAAAGGAAGAGGAGGAAGAGATAAATGAGGAGAATACAGCGACAAACGAACTCAGATAAAGGTAGTCCAAAATGGATGGTCACTTTTTCTGATATGATGACGCTAATACTTGTATTTTTCATACTTCTTTTTTCCATGTCAGTAGTAGATGCATCGAAGTTTCAGGCCATAGCAGATTCCTTTCAAGATCGATCACCATTCGACTTTAATCCATCTATTATCCCTTTTGAGAATCCTGCTGAAGATCGGGTACAAAAACCTGACCCTTTTGAAAGAGATAATTCTTCCTTTCAAGATTTTCTCGATTCTGAAAGCGAACAGAGTGAACAGCTTGATGAATTATTACTAGAAGTTTTAGAATTTTTGCAAGCTCGTAACTTAATGGATTCAGTCAATGCTTTTAGAGATGAACGAGGAGTAGTATTAGTTCTTCAGGAACAGGTGTTATTTCGAAGTGCAAGTGCAGAAGTTATAGATGCAGCTATTCCTTTCTTAGACAAGGTTGGTTCACTTTTAGAAGCAATACCAAATATTGTGAAAGTAGAAGGGCATACAGATAGCAGACCTATCAACACTCATCAATTCCCTTCAAATTGGGAGTTATCAGGTGCACGTTCTAGCAGTGTTATTAGACATTTAATTGATAATAACAATTTGCGACCAGAAAGATTTATTTCTGTAGGTTATGGGGAGACGAGACCTGTTGCTCCTAACACGACATATGAAAATTTGCAGAAAAATCGTCGAGTTGTAATCATAATTTCAGATCCTACATACGTAGAAGGCGAATTATATTAAGAAGCTAATTATTTCCGGGGGAATTCTCCGGATTTTTATTATTTATTGTGGAGTGATATAGATGAGATTAGGAATTATTGGTGCGATGAGAGAAGAAGTGTCGTTTTTTTTAGAGGAAGCAGAAGGTTTGGTACAAGAAAAAAAAGGAAACATTACTTTTCACACTGGTATTTGGCAAAATCATGATGTTGTAATTTGTCAATGTGGAGTAGGGAAAGTAAATGCTGCTATGACAGCTCAAATTTTAATTGATGTATTTAATGTAAAAGGGATAATATTTACAGGAGTTGCAGGTGCTTTAGATGAACGGTTGGATGTTGGAGATATTGTTATTTCAACTTCTTGTCAGGAGCATGACATTGATGCAAGTCCTCTTGGGTTTGAAAAGGGAAAAATCCCTATGTATGATGGGACTTCTGTTTTTCCTGCAGATGAAACCTTAATTCAAAAAGCATATACAGCAGCTAATAATTATAGCAATAAAAATGTGAAAGTAGAAATGGGAAAGATTGTGAGTGGTGACCAGTTTATTGCAAATAAATCTGAAGTTAAACAACTAAGAGAGCAATTTAATGCACTTTGTGTAGAAATGGAAGGAGCAGCTTTAGGACACGTGGCAAATTTTAATAATATACCATTTGTCGTAATTCGATCCATTTCTGATAATGCAAATGGAGAGGCACCTGAAAGCTTTGAGTCGTTTGTCGTTAAAGTAGCAAACCAATCATCTAAAATTGTTGAAGGACTTTTGAAATTATTATAAATAATTCTTTTATATTAAGTATTCCACCATCTCTTAGAGTATGGTGGAATAAAAGAGACAAAAGTATTTTAACCTAAAATTGGTTTTAATGCATTTTGAACTGTTCTCTTATTTTTTTGATTTATAATTTCTTTTCTTGATATTTCAGGGTAAATGGATGGTGTGTCTAACCATTGTGTTGGTAAGGAGACGTTAGCATCCAACTCCCATTGTTTCAACCAGCCTTTAGGGATTGGTCTGTTAATAAGAGATAACTGATTTGTCATTGCTAACCAAAGGATACCCCATGCTCGAGGTACAACTCTCCAAATATCGTACCCACCACCACCAACAGCAATCCAACGACCTTCACAATATTCATGAGCAAGCTCGTGTGCTATTTTAGGAATTTCAATATAAGTTCTTATTGTTGAACATAAATGAGTGAGAGGATCAAAATAATGAGAGTCTGCTCCATTTTGAGTTAAAATAACATCAGGCTGAAAGTATTTAATAATTTCTCTAAAAGCTGTTCGGTACGCATCAATAAATGAATCGTCTTCTGTAAATGCTTCTAAAGGAATATTAAAAGAAAAACCATCTCCCTCACCTTGTCCTCTTTCATTTACATTACCTGTTCCTGGAAATAAAAAACGCCCACTTTCGTGGATAGAAAAGGTGCATACATTAGGATCATCGTAAAATGCCCACTGAACCCCATCCCCGTGATGTGCATCTGTATCTACATATAGAACCTTTGCTTTATATTTATTACGTATATATTGAATAGCAATAGAGCTATCATTATAAACACAAAAACCAGATGCCTTTCCTCTAAATCCATGGTGAAGTCCTCCACCGAGATTTAGCGCATGTTTATAGCCGTGTTCAAACACAAGATCAGCTGCCGTCAATGTTCCTCCTACAAGCCATGCAGCCGCTTCATGCATATGTGTGAAAATTGGTGTATCTTCTGTTCCAATTCCATATGTCATGGCAAAAGATGATCTACCCTTACCTAGACTAGCCGCTTTAACTGCTTCGATATATTCTTTATCATGAATAAGTAGAAGTTCTTCATCTGTTGCCATTCTTGCAGGGAATATTTGATTTGAATGAAGTGCATTTAATTTTATTAATAAATCCTTAGTAATAATTAGACGTTTTTGATTAAATGGATGCTCATTAGAAAATTTATAGTTTAATTGTTCTGGTGAATAAATAAAGGCAGATTCTTCCATTATATATTCCTCTCCATCTTAGACGGCCATAAAATGGTATAACCTTTTTCTTTTAATGTGTTTGTTATTTGGCGAACATCCATTACTTGTAAACGAAATACGAGAACTTTTTTATTGTTTTTTGATGATGGATATACTAATACACTATGAATATTGACATTATGCGACTTTATTATAGTGGCCACATCTGATAGCATTCCACTTAAATTAGGAACTTCTATTTCTAATCTTGAGGATGGAAGGTCTGCACCGGTAAGCTTTACTAATGTAAATAATAAATCAGTTTCAGTAATGATACCAATTAGTTTCCCGTTATCTTCGATTGGGAGACAGCTAATTTGATTATCTGTCATATATTTTGCTGCATCTTCAACAAAATCATTTGGAAGCGCTGTCAAAACATCTTTTATCATGATATCTTCTATTTGTTTATTTAAAAATTCATTTTCCTTATTATCAAAAATTGATGGGCTTGCATCTTTAATATCTCTGTCTGAGATAATACCAATAATTTCATTTTCATCATTAACAATAGGAAGGTGACGTATTTCATTAGATACCATTACTTGTAGTGCATCTTTTAAGGTTGCGTGAGGGCTTGAAACTTTAACATCAGTTATCATAATATCTTTAATAATCACTACTATCACTCCTTTTGGTAAGAATAATTCTTTCTGATCATTCCCTTAGCTCATAAGTATTGGTCATCACTGGATATAATATTCTAATAGGTTTGATTAGCTCTGAACAAACTCCAATTACACCTAAGGTAAGTCCCACGTCCTGTGGGCAACAGCGTAATCCTGCAGTCCTCCAGTTACGCCTAGATACAGCTAACTGGGACTTAGGATGACCTACGCATTACTTTTCTTAAGATAAAATTTCTTTTCAGTCGTATTAACTATTAAAATGAAACAAAACGAAGAATGGTAGTCTTCGTAAATACCTAAATCATGTATTTATGTTTAAAGCGTACTCTATCAAATTCGTGTACGGCATCTGGATGCACTCTCTTTCCAATTCTAGCCATCAAACAATTAGCTGGATGAGAACAAATTTCTGGGTCATCTGTTGCATACCACTCTAATCCTCCTGAATTCATAACTTTTTCCATAATATCACGGTATTCCCAAACAGATAGTCCCGTTGTTTTTAAATCCCAGTGCCAATAATACTCTGTAGTTATAATAATATAATCTTCCATTGCATCATCCATCATTGCAACTTTTAATAAATTCTTTGCAATATTGTAACCTCTAAAATTTGCAGAAACTTCAATTGCACCAAGTTCAAGTAAATTATCCAGTTGTACCTCTGACCAACGTTCTAATGGGTCTGGATACAAAAAGGTGGCATATCCTATTATTATATTGTTTTCTCTAGCAATGATGAGTCTGCTTTCCGGTAATTCAGTAACTTTAAGTAATGCTTGTTGCTGCTGTTTAGGCGGACGAAATGCAACAAGTCCCTTATCAAAGTCATATGATTTAAATGCGTCTGTTGTAACAGGACCTTCAACAATAAATTCCCGATCTTGACTAGCTAGTTCAATTGAATAATAGGTTTTTTTATGTTTCATAATATGCCACCTTTTTCCAATTATTAAGAAGATCTTTCATTAAATATATCATATACGAAAATATAGATAAATGAAGATAATTTAAATTATATAATTCATGAAAAGAAGATAAGCACCAATAATAATATAGATAAAAAATAAGGAACATATAGGGTTTATTCCCTATAGTTCCTTGTTTTAATACAATACATATCAATTATTCTTCATTTTCGTTATTATCATCATCATCATCCGGTCGATTTCCATTGTTGTTACGGTTATCTTGATTATTACCATTACCATTACCATTATTGCCGTTATTATCATCGTCATCTTCATCTTCATTGTTTTCATTGTTTCCGTTTCGATCGTCTCTATTTCCACGATCGTTTCTGTTGCCTCTGTCATTATTGTCATCATCATCTGATTCCTCAGATGGATCAACATACTCACCGATCACTACTTGGTCACTTGGAGAAGACTCCCTTCCAGCAACATCAACAGCTATAACATAGTAGGCGCCATTAGAACCAGAGTAAGTAAAGTCCTCATCCCATTTGATGCTTTCTACAAGCCTGAACTCAGTACCTTCCTCAGGTGAATAGTATACTCTATATCCAATAATATCTTCTTCATGGTGCTCATCCCAAGTAATCGAATTTCTATTTGCTTCAAGGGAGTTTAATTCATCTGGTGTTTTTTCATTGTCAGGTGCCTCTTCATCTGGAATAATCATTTCCCAGTCATCTGGAATTAAATCTGAAAAGTCACCACCAGCGAACTCAAAATAATCTTCTTTTATAGAAATGCCTTCATTCGTAAATTCTAAAGGTGTAGTTTCAAGAGCCTTATAATAACTTCCATCAACTCTTACATAATTTACTCTTTCTAGACTATCATCTTCTTCTGTTGGTATGAAGTCAATATTAAACAAGTCTGTAGTAACTAATCCAGCTTCACGACAAAGATCAGAAGGAAGTTTTCCAGAAATTCCACAAATAGATTGTTGAACAATTCCACCAGGGGATTCAAAACGTTCTGAAGGACCAATTAGCTCTGGATTTACTTCATATAATGCATTTGCCATATTTGCCCATAGTCTCTTTAATCTAGGAGAGTAACTCCCGGACAGTTGTTCATTATTTCCATAACCAATCCAAGTACCTAATGTTACATTAGGGTTAAAACCGATAAACCAGTAATCTCGAGCTTCCTGTGTCGTTCCTGTTTTTCCAGCCCAATCTGCAGTGAAGTTAAGATAACCAGGTATATCTGCAGCTGTACCCGGGGAACGCAGTACATCTCTCATCATATCAACCATTAAATAGCTGGTTTGTGGAGAAAAAACTTCCACAGGTTCTGAATCGTGCTCGAAAATAATCTCTCCACTAGATGTTTCAATTCTTTCTATTAAGTAGCTTTCTATATGTTTTCCTCCATTTGCAAACGTAGAATAAGCAGATGTATTTCCTTCCACAGTCATTTCTAACGTTCCTAAAGGTGATGATGGATGTGGAAAAGAGTAGTCATCCGGTAGAAATTCACCTAAACCAAACTTTTCTAGTCCAGCTCTTCGAAACTCATGAGGTATTTTTAATGCTTCTCTCACTGCTGGAACGTTTCTTGAACGTTGCAACGCTTCACGCGCAGTAATGATACCCATATGACCACCTTCAAAGTTGTTTACCTCTTGATCATCATCAGGTGGAGGATAGTAAAACTCCGTATCTGGAGTAATAATTCCTGGTTGTAACACTCCTGCTTCAAACCCTAAAGCATAAGTAAGCAGTGGCTTCATTGTGGAACCAGTTTGTCGTTCTGCTTGTGTTGCATGATTATAATTTTCTTGTGAATAGTCTCTACCACCGACAAAGCTTAAAATTCTCCCTGTACTATTTTCAATGAGAACTGAGCCGGTTTCTTCTAGAAATTGTCTTTCTACTGTTTCACCATGTTCATTTGTTCTCGTTCCCGATAAACTTGGCCCAAAGCTGTCTGCATAATCAGCTACAACTTGTTGATGAGCATCATAAATTTCCTTATCAATTGTTGTATGGACTTTATATCCATTTCTTTGTAGTAGTCGTGCGGCTTCTTCCTTGTATCTTTGTTCAGTTAAAGCAATTTGTGACGGATCGTCTATATCTTCAATATCAATTCCATCTTCCTCCATTAACACGGTTGCTAATAAATCTCGTGCCTTCGAACGAACTAAATCTGTAATGTATGGATAATCATCAATACTACTTGGTCTTGGTTCTATTAGATTTTCTCGAATATCATAATTAAGTGCTTCTTGATAATCTGCTTCAGAAATATACTCTTGTGAGTACATTCTATATAAAACAGTTCTCATTCGATTTAAGCCTGCATCCATGTTTTCCTTTACTTCCCCTTGTGATGTGAAAGGAGTGTAAGCAAATGGACTTTGTGGTAATCCTGCTATAAAAGCTGCTTGAGGTATATCAAGCTCATTTGCATTTACACCAAATAAACCTTGTGCAGCTGCTTGAATTCCAGCAATTTGTCTACCAGATGAATTTCTACCAAATGGAACAACATTTAAATAGGCTTCGAGAATTTCATCTTTTTCAAAAAAGCTCTCTACTCTTAAGGCTAGTAAAATTTCTGCTGCTTTACGATCATGTGTTACTTCACTTGTTAAAATTTGATTTTTTATTAACTGTTGAGTTAAGGTACTTCCCCCTGTTTGCATTGCTGCGTTAGAAAAGTCTTGATACAAAGCTCTTAATAAAGCCTTTGGAACAATTCCATCATGTTCAAAGAAGTATTCGTCTTCTGTTGCTATGACAGCATTGATTACGTGGTCTGATATATCCTCTAAAGGAATTTCTCTTCGTTCCAAAGGACTAGGTAAATCCCCAAGATACACATTGTCTGCAAAATAAATTTCTGTCGCTTCTTCATAATCATATATGTCTCTTAATAGTTCATCATAGGTCCGAACAGGCTCATCTTTTACAAGGGATGCAAAATACCCTGCACCTGCTCCACCTACAAAAAATAAGAGCATTGTTCCGAGAATAGCAAAAATTAAAAATAAGTTCCAAAATACTTGAGAGGTAATACGCACCCCTTTAAACACATATTGTGTTTCTCTTTTATTAAAGAGTTTATTTAAAGAAAATCGTTCTTTACTCATACAGGCAAACCTCCTAAAAAGTCATGAATATTATAGCATAAAAAAGAAGTTTATAATGAAATAACATGTACATTTCTTTAAATGTAATAAAAACTTCAATATAAGTATAAAAAGTTGGGAAATGCATATTAATCAAAATTTTATTGACAAACAAGAATGTAGTATGGTAAAAATATTCATTAGAAACTATTCATATTTTTACAATGAAAAGGAAGAAAGTAGTCTTCGTCTCCCTGTCCCAGAGAATCGGTGGTGCTGTGAACCGATACATAGACGAAAATGAATTACCTCCTTGGAGTATTTCTTCATAAAGAAGGACGTAGATGAGGCGTTAACCATATTGAGAGGAAAATTTACATTTAAAAATTTTCAATCAGGGTGGTACCGCGAACAACTCGTCCCTATGTATTTTACAGGGAGGAGTTTTTTTGTATTTCATTAGTAATCACAAATATTATGTAGAGGTGAAAAAATGACATTGTTAGAGGATTTAAAATTTCGTGGGTTAGTTAATCAAGTGACAGATGAAGAAGGCTTAACACATATTCTAAATAATGAATCTGTTACACTTTACTGTGGTTTTGATCCAACAGGAGACAGTTTACACATCGGACATTTGCTAACAATCTTAACATTACGTCGCTTCCAATTAGCTGGACATAAGCCATTAGCATTAGTTGGTGGAGCTACAGGATTAATTGGTGATCCAAGTGGTAAGAAAGCTGAGAGAACACTTAATGAGCAAAATGTAGTGGAAGATTTCAGTAATAAAATTAAAGGCCAGCTATCTCGTTTTTTAGATTTTGGTGGAGAAGACGGTGCACAGCTTGTTAATAATTATGATTGGATCGGTTCTATGTCAGTTATAGATTTTTTACGAGATGTTGGAAAAAACTTTGGATTAAATTATATGCTAGCAAAGGACTCCGTTGAGTCAAGGATTTCCTCCGGTATTTCATTTACTGAATTTAGCTACATGATTTTACAGTCGTTTGACTTTTATAAGCTATATAAAGAAAAGGGCTGTAAGCTACAAATAGGTGGTAGCGATCAATGGGGGAATATTACTGCTGGATTAGAGCTAATTAGAAAGATGTCAGGTCAAGAAGAGGATGAACGAGCTAAGGCTTTTGGTTTTACTATTCCTTTGGTAACAAAGGCTGATGGAACGAAGTTTGGTAAAACAGAAGGTGGAGCAATTTGGTTAGATTCTGAAAAAACTTCTCCATATGAATTTTATCAATTTCTATTAAATACAGATGATCAAGATGTCATTAAGTTTCTAAAGTACTTTACCTTCCTAAATAAAGAGGAAATTAACTCTCTAGAAGTTGAGGTGCAGGAACGTGCTCATGAAAGGGCTGCTCAAAAACGACTAGCTCAGGAATTAACTGCATTCGTTCATGGCGATGAAGCGTTAATGCAAGCAGAAAATATTTCTGCAGCTCTTTTTGGAAATGGTAACTTAAAGGAGCTTACAGCTGATGAAGTTTTACAAGGCTTTAAAGATGTACCTTCTTACACAATGACAGAAAAGGAAATAGGTCTAGTAGATTTATTAGTTAATGCGAAAATTTCACCATCGAAACGACAAGCACGTGAAGATATAAAAAATGGTGCCGTGTACATTAATGGAGAACGTTGCCAAGATGTAGAAAAAACGGTAGGTAATGAAGATAAAATTGAAGGTAAGTTTACAATCTTACGTAGAGGTAAAAAGAAATTTTATTTAATTCGCTATGAATAGTTCTAGTTAAGTATAAGAATCTTAACTTTATAATTAATCATAACATTGGGGCACTCCTATTAAAAATGGAGATGCTCCTATTTTTATATTTTATTATCTACCCTGAAAATAAGATAGAAGCCGCCAATAAGCCTGCAAATCGGTAAAAGAGGTTTGCGGTAATATAGAAGGCCGCCAATAAGCCTGCAAATCGGTAAAAGAGATTTGCGGTAGTATAGAAGGTCGTCAATAAGCCTGCAAATCGGAAAAAGAGATTTGCGGTAATATAGAAGGCCGCCAATAAGCCTGCAAATCGGAAAAAGAGATTTGCAGTAGTATAGAAGGCCGTCAATAAGCCTGCAAATCGGAAAAAGAGATTTGCAGTAGTATAGAAGGCCGTCAATAAGCCTGCAAATCGGTAAAGGAAGGTTTGCAGGAATATAGAAGGTCGCCAATGAGCCCGCAAATGGAGATAAGAAGAATTGTGGGAAGGTAGTATACTTTAGAAAGAACATTTTCATGCGCCATGGTGCAAGCCTTCACTTGCACGGGCGGTCTACCCTGAAAATACGGGGTATAAAAGCAAATTGAAGTATCGACAAAAATAACTATTTTCATACCTCATGGTGCAAATTTACACTTGCATCGGCGGTCTACTCTGAAAAAATAAGATAGAAGCCGCTTATCTGCCCGCAATTAGTGGAAAAATTGAAATGCGGTAAGATAGAAGCCGCCAATGTACCCGCAAATGAAGAGAAAAAAGCAATGCGGGATGAATGAAGACGATGTTCTTCCCACAAACTGCGGAAGATCACAAATGCGGGAAGGTAGTATTCTTTAGAAAGAACATTTTCATTTCCCATGGTGCAAATTTACACTTGCATGGGCGGTATACCCTGAAAATTGGTAATCCTAATAAGTTCTATAATGAACCATAATGGAGAATTAAGGAGATTGAACTATGTAATAAGAAACTGTAGATAAAGCTTACAATTACAGAGCAATAAAATAAATAAAAAAATAACCTGTCTCCAAAAGAAATAAATTCCTTTGAGACAGGTTATGTCCTTAACGTGAATAGAATTCAACGATTAACTGTTCAGTAATTTCAGCAGGTAATTCAGATCTTTCTGGAAGACGACTGAATCTACCTTCTAATTTTTCTGCATCAATTTCAAGATATGCTGGTACGAAGTCAGTTACTTCTACAGAATCTTTAATGATATCAAGGTTACGAGACTTTTCACGTAATCCAATTACTTGACCTGGTTGTACACGGTAGGAAGCGATATCAACGCGTCCGCCATCTACTGTAATATGACCGTGGTTTACAAGTTGACGTGCTTGTCGACGAGTACGTGCAAGGCCTAATCTGTAAACAAGGTTATCAAGGCGAGATTCAAGAAGGATCATGAAATTTTCACCATGGATACCTTTTAATTTACCAGCTTGATCAAATAATTTACGGAATTGACGTTCGTTCATTCCGTACATGTGACGAAGCTTTTGCTTCTCTTGTAATTGTAATCCGTATTCAGACATTTTCTTACGTTGGTTCGGTCCGTGTTCCCCCGGTCCGTATGGGCGCTTTTGAAGCTCTTTTCCAGTTCCGCTTAAAGAAATTCCTAAGCGACGGGAAAGCTTCCAGCTTGGTCCAGTATATCGACTCATAATGAGCCCTCCTTTATTTTGTGAAATTAGTGAAAATAATCAACAGTGGTAATCTCGATCACTTGGGCATTTTACTTTCATGTATCTTCGCCTCGACAGCTAGAGGTTACGGGATACACCTCGTTTTTTAGCAGCAGGATTTGCTGCGACGCATGCTGCGCCAGTACAATGAATGTGACTATCAAACGGGAATAAAATGAAACCACATGACGTTTACCGTGGCTGTCTTATTAACACAAATTATAGTGTATAATTTTCAAAAGTGTAAGTCAAGGGAAAATCCTTAAAGTTTAAAAATAAAAATATGTATTTTTACAAAATTGTGCAACAGTAGGCCAGCTTTTTGTTATACGATAGGAGTATAGAATATCATATTAAAAATTTTATATGGCAATTGAGAAAGTAGGGATTTATATGGTTTTAGAACCGTGTTCAATAAATTTCTCTAAGTTATTTTATATGCTTTTGAATGAAGATAATTCATTAGAGAATGATTTTTCACCAGCAATTATTTTTTTGTGTAATAGAGAAGGAGAAATCTTAATTACACATGAATATGGTGACCTGTCAAAAGAGATGATTGACTTTTATCATTCTGTTGAAGAATTTACTAATACAAAAGAACTTACATATTCAAATAGAGAATACCATATGTACAGGAAATTAATCGAGCTTCCAGCTGATTTGGAAGACTGGTACGGGTATTTAGGTATAATAACGGAGAAAAGCAAATACGACAAAAAAGTAGTATCAACTTTGTTACTTGGGTTAATAAAGTCACTGCAAATAGGAACGAAGCTTATTGAAGAGGAAAAAAGGAACAAGCATCTATTAAATAAAGATAGTGTTCATTACTTCATTAGTCGTATATTGAAAGAAACAGAATATACAAGCGATATTCAAGTATTCTCACACCATTTTCTCAATTGTCTACATCAATTAAATAACTATCAGGGAGAAGTAATATTTTCATTAACAAATAAGGCAAGTCAAGTATTCAATCCTGTGGAGGCCACAGATAAAAGTGTATTACAGTGGAAGGAATTATACGAGATTGATAAAGAAAGTTTGATAAACTATTTTCTGGAAATGAAAGAAAAAGGTTTTACGGCATTACACTACATAGATATAAAAGATAGAAAGCTTTTTTCAAAGCAATGTGAATATGAAAATATCATAATAATACCTGTATCTTATGGAATAAAGTACCTTGGAATCGTAATCTTTTTAGATAAGAACAATCGTGCCATGTTAAAGTCCATCGAATTGATAACAGTTCTATTAAAATCTATAGCACCATGGTTTAAACGTATGATTGATTACGAGCAAATGTTATTTGATAAGACACGTAAAGATCTATTACTTAAGGTAAATCGCAAATTTCATTCCTCTATGGATGTTAACGCAATATTGGAGGAAATTTTACAAGCACTTTTTGAAGCATATCCAAGCTTTCAAATAAATTTACTATTATCTCATGATTGGAATGTTCCTGAGCATCTTCCAATTGAACCCTTAGATTTTCAAGTTTCAACGGAGGACGATTTGGCAGCAAAAGCCTATTTAACCGGACATCTTCAACTAGAGGTTTCAATAAACGAAAGTAAAACATTTTTATATGTTCCATTAAAAGGAAAGCAAGGAGTATATGGCGTGTTTAAAATGGGAGCACTAAGCACAAAAGTTTTCCTTGAGGATGAATTAGAATTTATTCAAGTTTTAGCTGACACTGGAGGAAGTGCAATTGAGAACGCAGAATTATACCAACAATCTCAACAGCATATAGCTAACTTAAAGCTAATTAACCAAACCTCTCAGCAGCTAAATGAAAATTTAAAGCTATCTGATGTTGTTCAATATATGGTAAACCGCATGGTTCAAGATTTTTCAGCAGATGAAGTGGGGTTTATTATTTTTAGAGATAAGAATTTTAGTTCTCAGGATATTTTGGATGGGAGCAGTAGTTACTTTTTTTCTATTGATTGTATCCATACGTTAAAACCCATTGTAGAAAAAGTAAGAACGAATAAAGAAGGGGTCTTCAAAGGTAATGTTGAATTAGGAAATGACTCGAACTTTCACTCTATGATGATCGTTCCAATGATCCATAATAAAGAAGTTATAGGTGCTGTGATGGTTTTAGGCAGTCAAGCATATTCCTTTAGTTTCGACATGTTTAAATTGTTTCGTTCTCTTGTACAACATTCAACATTAGCGTTTGTGAACTCTATTCTTCACGGTGAACTAGAGCATCTCGTCATTACTGATTATTTAACAAAGCTATACACGAGAGAATATTTGGATGACCAAATTACTCAATCCTTTAATCAAGATCAAAAAGGGTCGTTTATATTAATTGATATTGATCACTTTAAGCAAATTAACGATCGTTTTGGGCACCAAATTGGGGATGATGTAATTATTCAAGTAGCAAATTCTATTAATGATAATATAAGAGGACATCAAGATTTAGCCGCACGCTGGGGCGGGGAAGAGTTAGCGGTGTATCTACGTGGGGCTGAACTAGAGGATGCGGTAAAGATAGCTGAGAGAATTAGAGAAAGAGTAATGAAAATAACCAATCCTCATGTGACAGTGTCTTGTGGAGTGGCAAGTTGGAGTGAAACTATCGGTAATAAGTCCTTAAAGACATTATTTAATTTTGCTGACCAAGCCCTTTATAATGCTAAAGAAAATGGTAGAAATAAAGTGAAATTTACACCATAATAAGAAGTTGTTCCGCACCAATAACGTTCGTTAGGTGCGGAATGTGTTTCTTATAATGTTATTACAGGTTGAACTTGTAATTATAAAAATTTAGTTAACGTAGAGACATATAATTCTAAACCTTTTTGATCATCTACTGAAAAACGATCCTTTAGGGGACTATCAATATCTAATACTCCAAGAAGTTTTTCTTCTTTAATTATTGGAATAACGATTTCTGAATTTGATGCAGCATCACAAGCAATATGTCCGGGAAATTCATGAACATCTTTTATTCGTAAAGTTTTTCTTTCCTTTGCGGCAGAACCACATACACCTTTTCCATTTGGAATGCGAACACAGGCCGGTAGCCCCTGGAAAGGGCCTAAGACAAGTTCGTCGTTTTTCCATAAATAAAATCCAACCCAGTTTACATCACGTAAAAACTGGTTTAATAGTGCTGAAGCATTACTCAAATTTGAAATGAGATCATCTTCTCCTTCTAATAATGCAGAGAGTTGTTTAGATAATGTATTGTATTGATTATTTATGGAACCAGCATAATTTTGTACTTGAAACATAAAAAACCTCCTAATTTTTTTAAAAGTATAACATATGAAAGATCTCGTATAATGTTTATCGTTTAAGGTGGTGAGAATGGATGAATAGCAAAGCATCAAAGGGAAAAGTAATTAAAGCATCTATTGAATTGTTTAATGTTCAAGGCTTTTCAGGGACGTCAGTACGTGATATTGCCCGGAAAGCAGAATGTAATGTTGCATTGATCTCTTACTATTTTGGAAGTAAACAAGGCCTTCTAGAACATTTAATTACAGAATTTCTAGAGGGATATGTTAATGTCATCGAAATACATGTAACGAATGCTAGAGAAAAAGTAGATACTTCATATGTTTGCCTATTAAAAACAATCTGGGATGTAATGGTGTATCAACAGGAGCATCACCAACTAGCACGATTTGTTCATCGAGAAATCACATTAGATACAACATTAGTACGAGAGTTAATGTCAACCTATTTAACAAAGGAAAAACACTTATTGCATACAATTTTGATGGTAGGTCATGAAAATAGTGAAATGGATGCATTACCTAATGAATACTTTGTACTTCAATTAAGAGGAATGCTAACAATGCCTTTTCTTCATCCGCAATACATTCGTGAAGTTTATCATTTAATGCCAAATGAAAGTCACTTTTTAGACCAATATTTTTCTGAAATTGCCAATTGGGTAGCAACTCATTTTAAACCCTCTATAACGGATTAGTATTATTTATAAACAATTGTTTTATAAGTTGGAAAGGTCTATTTCTTTACATATTTGTGACAAGCCCTGTCCTAGTTGATCTGATTGGTGGGCATCTGAACCATAAACAATGGGAATGTTCATTTCTATTGCCTTTCTAACCCATCTTATAGGTGGATATAGTTCTTTACAATATGGCTTAAATAGTCCTGCGCCATTGACGTCAATAGAATAATGCAACTCTCCTAATTTCATTAAAATATCTTCAATCAACTGACTATCATCGAAGGTTCTTGGAAACAATTTTTGAAATTTCCTAACCAAAGTAAAGTGACCAATTCTTTTAGGTTTAAAGTGGCCAAGATCAGAATCGATAGACATTTGAACGGTTCTGTAATAGGACTTATATACATCTTGAATTGAAGAAAATTGATGAACGAGGTCTTCAAATGAAGCTGGTGAGTAATCTAGACATATAAATTGGTTGTTCGGACATTTTAAGAAATGAACAGATAAGATAGAATCGTCTAGTGCATTACCCCAGTTATTTAGAAGGTCCTTTGTTTCCCTTTCAAATCCTTCAATATAGTCTACTTCTAATCCAATATGAATTTGAATGTGGTCTTTATACTGAAACTTAAGTTTATTTAATTGGTTAATATAACGATCTAAGTTATTCATTTCCATTGCACTATCCTTTAGTGGAACAGGGTCTGTAAACGTATTTGGTAATGGAGCATGCTCTGTAAACGTCATTTTTTTATAGCCGATATTAATTGCTTGTTCGATATATTTTTCGAATGAATCTGTTGATCCGTGTGGACAAAAAGGGCTATGTATATGACCATCAAAAATACTCATATGTTATGCACTCCTAAATAATAATTTATAATATGATTTAAATCACATGATTCTAGTTTGAAAAAGCCAGAAAAAGATAAAAAAAACATATATTTTGTAAATATTTCTTGCTTTTTGTATGTTAAAATAAGATTAATGTTATTTACTAGTTTGATTATATGAGACATTCATATAAATGTCTAAAACAAACAAGTTTAATAGGGAATTGTTTTTCATATGAATGATTTTCATATATAGAAATTTGTTGAAAAAGACGAACATTATTTTCGCTTGAAGTGGAAGGCTGTGACTCTAGCGACGAGCACTTGCTTCACGAATAGGCATGAGTTGTCTTGACGTACTTAACAACAGAGCAATACTTGTAGAGGCAGAGACAGGACAATATGCTTTAGTAGTATACAAAATGTCTAGTGTGGAGATTGAAGCCGCGCCCGGAGCTAGGATGGTGACATTACGCCGTTGCCTACAGGACGTAGGCTGCTCTAAGGCGTAATTGGTCCGTCTGAAGCGGAGATCGAATTATATTTAAATTTTTTGTATAGTTGTTCGTGTTTTAGAATGAAATAGTGAATTATGAAATTGACTCATATAATGATTTTTTTCATTAGAAATAGTATTTTTCGGGATTGTTAAAAAATAATAATGTAGCAGAAGGGATGGCCTCATATGTATATGTACATTATTTATGGATTAATTTTACTTATAGCCGTAGTAGTTTTTTATGGGGCATGGTCTAGGAAGAAAATTTATAAAGAAGTAGATCGACTAGAACATGAAAAAATACAACTATTAAATGAACCTGTTACTGATGAGCTTTCAAGAATTAAATCATTAAAAATGTTAGGGGAAACAGAAGAACGCTTTGACCAATGGAGAAATAGCTGGGATGAAATTGTAACTATACAGCTCCCTGATATTGAAGAAAAGCTTTTTGATATTGAAGAGTTAGCCAATAAATATAGATTTAATAAATGCAAAAGGCTAATAAAATTTGTAGATGAAGAATTTTCAAATATAAAAGAACATCTACAAGAGATGTTAGAAGAAATTGATCAGCTTGTACATAGTGAAGAGCAAAATCGTCAAGATATACATGAAGTAAAGAACTTTTATCATGAAGTAAAAAAGCTATTATGGGCACATCGTGGAACACTTGGAGGAACAGGAATTACACTAGACAAACAAATGAAAGAAGTACAGGAATTATTTAATACGTTTGAAATAAAGACAGAAGAAGGGAATTATCTACAAGCTCGTGAAACTCTTCTGCAAGCTCGTAATCAGTTGGAAAGTTTAAACGAGTTGATACAACAAGTTCCTCAATTTTTAGTACAAATTGAAAAAGAAATCCCTAGACAAATAGAGGATTTAGAAAAAGGATTAAGTGAATTAGAAGAAGAAGGTTACTCCTTGGAGCACTTTACTTTTAAATTCCAAATAAAGGATATGAAACGGAGACTATTCGCAATTCTCCCTTTAGTTGAAAATTTAAAGCTAGAAGAAGTTGGAGAACCAATTGAAATTATCCAAAAGGAAATTGATGAAATTTATGAAAAGTTAGAATATGAAGTTATATCTAAGCAAATTGTTCTAAAAGAAATTCCAGAAATACAAGAAAGACTTGGAAATCTTCCATTTCAATTTAAAAAATTAAGAGATGATACAGAAACTGTCAAATTAAGCTATCGGTTATCTGAAGAAGATGATCGTAAGCAATTGAAGATGGAGAAAAAGTTAAAGGATCTATCAAATCAGTTCTCTGTTATTCTCGATGCTATAGAAGAAAATAAGCAAACCTATACTGCCTTGAGAGGGATAATACAAGATTTTAAAGCTTCAATTGAAGAACTTGAAAAAGAAATGCAAGATGTAAATGATCGATTAAATCATCTTAGAAAAGATGAAAGGACAGCGGCTGAGACTATTAGTGAGTTAAGAAATAAATTAATCTTTGGGCATAAAAAACTTAAGAAGAGCAATTTACCAGGAGTACCAGAATCGTTGTTAATTGAATTAGATGAGGCGGAAAAAAATATATACCAAGCGTCAGATAAATTGAATGAAATACCGTTGTCTATGGATGAGGTACTTGCAAAGGTAGATGATGCGACTCATCATGTAGAACGTTGTGTTGAAAAATTATTAACAATATTAGAAGAAGCAGCATTAGCAGAAAGTGTTATTCAATATGGAAATCGTTATCGTAGACAGTACGACAATATAAATATTAGTTTGTTACAGGCAGAGGATTATTTCAGAAATTATCAATACAAAGATGCCCTAGAAATTGCAGTTCAAGCTATCGAACCAGTTGATCCAGACGTTTTAGAAAAAGTATCAGTATTAACATCAGCACATCATTAAAATTTATGTAAGGAGAGTACCTTTGTTATGAGGCTAAAAGGCTTCTTTGTAATAATAGCTATATTTTTATGTATAAGTGTATGGACTGTTGCTTTCCATTTCATATTCCCATTAGAAAGTAAAGAACAATCGGAAACGATAATAAAGGAATTTGCAGAAGATCACTTGATTGATGAGGAAAGAGAATGGAATGTTTCACTTGATGATAAAATGATTGAACCAACAGAAGTTTTAGAAAGTATTGAAGAAACAGTTGTAGTAGAAGAAAACTCTTGGAATTTTGATGTAGAAAGTCTTGTAACGAGAGGGATAAGGTATGGAGAGCTTAGTTCAGTTGCTCCTGATCAGGTAATATCCATTGATGAGCTACTCTCAATCATCAATCAACATAATAACCATATTGATTAGAATAAAGGTTAAAGCCTTGTACCAAAGCATACTAAGTCAATTACAGCAAAAAATTTAAGAATGCAATAATAAAAGGAAGAGGTTGTCCCTTAAGTCAAAGACTTTAAGGACAACCTTTTTTTCTAACGTTGTCTAGGAGACAGGATGTCGATGATTTAACCTTTGCCCACAGGACGTGGGCGTTCTTAGGTTAAATTGAGGCGCCATCACCTCGTGTCAAATGTTCTGTCCGTATAAAAAGTAAAAAGCACTTTTTAACGGACAGAACATTTGCTTGTCGCCGGAGATAGGATGTCGACATTACGCCATTGCCTACAGGACGTAGGCTGTACTTAGGCGTAATTGGGGCGCCTTGCGCTTTTCTTATTGAATTGGAAATCTCATTGCTCTTCTTGAAATGAGACCACCAATTACTCCACCAATAATGGCTGGAATTAACCAAGCTAAGCCAATATTGGATAAAGGGAGAATCGAAAGGATTGGTTGAAAGGTTTCATTAAATGTTGCTGTCTGGCTTAACCCATCAGGAATACTTACTAAAGCTGTTCCTGTTACAGCACCTTTAAACACTAACGAGTTATGATTAAAATAGCCACTAAATATTGTTAAAATAATTAGTACAATCGCAATTGGATAGATCATAAACAGTACTGGTAACGAAAATTGTATAAGTTGTGTCAACCCCATGTTTGCCATAGAAAAGCTAAATAATGCTATAACTCCTGTAGTTATAGGGTATGGGATAGTGGGCATAACTCGTTGAATATATTCTCCGAATGCAGAAATTAAACCTACAGAAGTTGTTAGACATGCAATTGTAATAACAATGGATAATAAAATTAAACCTGAAAACCCTAATAGATGCTGAGAAACTCCAGATAATATTGCTCCACCATTTTCCTTATAACCAATAACATCCACACTTGTTGAACCTAAATAGGCTAAAGTTAAATAAACGAATGCTAATCCAATTCCAGCTATAAAGCTAACTTGAGTTGCCTTTTTAATTACTTCTCTATGTGTTGAGATTCCTCGTTCCTTCATTCGAGTAATAACAATAATACCAAATACTAAAGCTGCAATCGCATCCATCGTAAAATATCCTTCTTGAAATCCTTTAAAAAATGAATGCTGCTCGTAACCTCCGATTGGGTAATTTGGAGAACCCATTGGCTGAAGGATACCTACCAAAGCTAACAAAACGAGAATGGATACTAAAATAGGTGTTAATACCTTTCCAATTCTTCCTACAAGTTTTGAGGGATTTAAACTTAACCAATAACTAATACCAAAGAAGAAGAAAGTGAAAACTAATAAGGAAAAAGTGTTGGGTCCTCCAGTTAAATAGGGTAAAAGTCCAATTTCATATGCAACTGATCCTGTTCGTGGAATCCCAAAAAGTGGTCCGATAGCTAAATAAACAGCTAAGGGAAAGATAATAGCAAAGAAAGGACTTACTTTTTGAGAAATTTTTTGCAAATCTCCTCCGGATTTTGCAATTGCGATAATTGCTAGTATTGGTAAACCTACACCAGTAACTAAGAATCCAAACGTTGCAGTCCAAATAGCTGTTCCTGACTCTTGACCGAGTGCAGGAGGGAAAATTAGGTTACCAGCACCTAAAAAGAGTGCAAACATCATTAAACCAATCATAATCGTATCTTTTGTAGTATATTCATTGTTGTTCATCTAGGAAGGGCCTCCTTATTATTATGTAGTATTATTTTTCTTAAACAAATTATGTGGTCCAAAAAACAAGCCCAAAGTATTTTAACATATAGAAAGATTGATAACAGTGATAATTATGTGAAAATAATATTAATTGAGAAAAAACTTTTTAAATTTATGGCTATGTTGAAGGATAGTGTTGTTTTTAATAAGAATTTGATTTTTGCGGATCATGGGAGACTCCTGCGAGAAGAGCAATAGCTACGAGCACATGCTTCACGAATAAACTGCGAGTTGTCTCGGCGCATCAAACATTAGAGCAACACTAGCAGAGGAAGAGACAGAAGCCTATAGTAAGACTGTTCTTGCTTCCGAGGTAGCTGAGGCATTGCCCGCACAAGACAGGACGTCAGGATAACACCGTTGCCCACAGGACGTGGGCTGCTCTTAGGTGTAATTGGAGCATTGAGGAGCAAAAATTAACAATGAAGATTAACAGAGTCAAATATATAAATCCTGTTAGATATACTTTCAATGTGTTAAGATGAATTGTTGAAGTATTATAATAGTTGGAAAAAAGGGGTATTTTTATGATTTATTTTGATAATAGTGCTACTACAAAACCTTATAAAGAAGTAGTGGAAACATATATAAAAACTGCATCTGAATATTTTGGCAATCCATCCTCACTTCATCCATTAGGCAAAGCATCGGAACGTCTGTTAAATCAAGCGCGAGAGTTAGGTGCAACATATTTGAATGTATTACCAAAAGAAGTGTATTTTACCTCAGGAGGTACGGAAGGGAATAATATTGCAATTAAAGGGACTGCTCGTTTACATAAGTCTAGAGGGCGTCACTTAATCACGACCAACATTGAACACCCTTCCTCTCTAGAAGCGTTTCAGCAATTAGAGTCTGAAGGGTTTGAAGTAACATATTTAGAAGTAGATGAAAATGGTGTAATAACAACTAACCAAGTTGCGGCTGCAATAAAATCTAATACGATACTCGTTTCGATTATTCATGTAAATAATGAAGTGGGTTCAATATTACCTATTAACGGAATTGGACAACTGTTGACAAACTATCCAAAAATTTTATTTCATGTGGATCATGTTCAAGGGTTTGGTAAAGTTCCTCTACGTTTTTATGAAGATAAAGTTGATTTGTGTACCATTTCTGCCCACAAATTTCATGGCTTAAAAGGGAATGGAATTTTATATATTCGTGATGGAGTCCGAGTAGAACCGTTAATGTCTGGTGGCAAGCAGGAACGGGGAAATCGACCTGGAACGGAAAATGTTCCTGGGGTTGTTGCTATGATAAAGGCTCTTCGATTAAGCTTGCAGGCTTCAAAAAAGAATGTTGAATCAATGGAAAAAATGAACCGATGGATTGAAAAGGAATGTTTTGATTTAGATGGAGTTGTCATTAATTCCCCAACCATGAGAGCACCTCATATTTTAAATATGTCTGTTATAGGGGTAAAACCAGAGGTAGTTGTGCAAGCTTTAGCTGAAAAAGATATATATGTTTCTACAAAATCAGCTTGTTCCTCTAAACAATCAGAACCTAGTAAGGTTTTAGAGGCTATGGGCTTTGATAATGACCGATCATCCACATCCATAAGGCTCTCCTTTACTTATGAAAATACTATGGAAGAAGCGATGCTTTTTGTTCAAGCATTTTCATCAACTGTAGAAACATTAAAAAAGGTGGTAGAGAAGAAATGAAATATAATCACATATTAATTCGCTATGCGGAATTAGCATTAAAAGGAAAAAATAGAAAAGAGTTCGAAAAAAAACTACAGGATAATTTGAAATTTGCTCTTTACTCTTTCCCAGAGTCAAAAGTACAGCGAACCTTTGGCAGGATGTTTATTGAATTAAATGGTGAAGAGGAGAATCGAGTTTCTGAACGATTAAAGGATGTATTTGGAATTCATTCTTTTAGTCCTTCGTTAAAAATTGATTTGAACCAAGACGACATTAATGAAGCGGCTCTTTGGGCAGTTAGAGATGCTTTACCTAATGAATCTGGTACATTTAAAGTGACGGCTAAAAGGCCAAACAAAGCATATCCAATCAGGTCTCAACAATTAAATTATGACATTGGATCTCATATACTAAGAAATACATCTGGCTTGACAGTAGATGTTCATAATCCAGATGTAGAAGTAAAGGTAGAAGTGCGCCAAGAAGCAGCTTATATTATGTGTAAAACGATTAAAGGAGCAGGAGGCTTACCAATACGAACAGCCGGAAAAGTGTTATTAATGCTATCTGGTGGAATTGACAGTCCTGTGGCAGGATACTTTGCTTTAAAAAGAGGGGTGGAGCTAGAAGCAATTCATTTCCACAGTCCCCCTTTTACAAATGAAAGAGCAAAACAAAAGGTCATTGATTTAAGTCGTGTTCTAACAAAATTTGGTGGTAGTATGAAGCTACATATTATTCCTTTTACCGATGCACAACAAGCTATACATCAAAAGGTTCCTGATAAATATGAGATGACAATTATGCGTAGATTCATGTTACGAATTGCTGAAGCTGCTGCGAAGAAAAATGGAGCAATAGGAATTGTTAATGGGGAGAGTCTAGGACAGGTAGCTAGTCAAACATTAGATAGTATGTATACGATAAATGAAGTGACCAATATGCCTATTATAAGACCTTTAGTTACAATGGATAAATTAGATGTTATTAAGGTGGCTAAGGACATAGGAACATATGATTTATCCATTTTACCTTACGAGGATTGTTGTACAATTTTCCTTCCTCCTCAAACGAAAACAAAGCCTAATAGGGAGAAGGCAAATTTGTATGAAAAGGAATTAAATATAGAGTTATATGTGCAAGATGCAATAGAACGAATGGAAACGATAAAGATTACACCTAATTCGGAAGTAGATAAGGAATTTGAAGATCTTTTTTAACGTAGTTTCTCTGAATGATAATGTTAGTAAAAATTTCCATGAAAAAATTTAAATAAACATACATGTTATCACTTTAAGTACGCATTCTATGTGTACAAGGGAGGTGAAAAACATGGCGAACAACAATAGTTCTAACCAATTATTAGTCCCTGGTGTCCAGCAAGCGTTGGATCAAATGAAGTATGAAATTGCGCAAGAGTTTGGTGTTCAGCTTGGTCCAGATGCCACTTCTCGTGCTAATGGATCTGTAGGTGGAGAAATTACAAAACGTTTAGTGCAAATGGCTGAACAACAAATGGGTGGATCTCAATAAAAAAATAAGTGGAACATGAAGAGGTATCTTAAACAAGATATCTCTTCTTTTATTATGTCTTTAAACACCTGCATTGGTCAATAGAATGACACATGTTTTACAATAGGATTTTGTTTTTATAGAATAAAATAAAGTGGGAAAAAATGGAGGGGGATTCTGTGGGAACTTTATGGTTTGGAGGAAAAATTAGAACTTTACAACATAAAAAAGATATAAAAGAAGCTGTATTTGTGCAAGATGGAATTATAAAAGGGGTTGGAGAAAAATCAGACTTAGAAAATCAGTTTAAAAACAGTATTTTAGAATATAAAGATCTTAACGATGCTGTAATGTATCCTGGATTTGTTGATAGCCATTTACATATGCTTGGACATGGTGAAAAGTTGTTACGATTGGATTTGTCACATGTTGAAAGCATTGATCAGTTGAAGGCGGTATTGAAAAAAGCTTCTACTAACCTTTCACAAAATGATTGGTTAATTGGAGAAGGATTTAATGAAAATCTCTATCCTGATCAGAGAATCCCAGACCGACTACTTTTAGATGAAGTGACTACAGAACATCCAATAGTATTAACTCGTGTTTGTCGCCATGCATTAGTTACAAATTCATTTGGATTACAACTAGCGAATGTTGATGCTGAAACTCTAAATCCATCAGGAGGTGTAATAGTTAAAGATAGCTTTGGTGTTCCAACAGGTTATTTATTGGACCAGGCACAAGAATTAGTGAAAGGCATACTACCTAAACATGACTATTCATACTTAATGAGGGCATTAAAGACTTCACTACATGATTTATGGAGGCATGGATTTGTTGGAGGGCATACAGAGGATTTAAACTATTATGGAGATCCAGTTAGTACACTACAGACCTTTTACGATGTTATTGATGGAGAAAAAGTAAAATTTAGAGCAGACCTACTTATTCATCATGAAGTAGCACCGGAAATTATTGTTGAAAATAATAAATGTAAAAATAATCCATTCATAAATTTAAATTCTATAAAAATATTTGCTGATGGTGCTCTTGGAGGGAGAACAGCTTTATTAAAAGAACCTTACTGGGATGATCCATCGACAAATGGGGTAGCCATTCATTCTTATGAAACGTTATTAAAAATTGTAGAAAATGCACGTAAATTAAATATGCCGGTAGCAATTCATGTTATAGGGGATCTGGCATTAGAATATGCATTGGATGCTTTAGAAAAATTTCCTGTACAAAGTGGAAAACGAGATCGACTCATCCATTTACAGGTAACAAGTGTAGAGTTAATCAAACGGTTAAAAAGGTTACCTGTAGTATTAGATATACAGCCTCGTTTTGTTGCTTCTGACTTTCCTTGGGTAGAAGAAAGATTAGGGAAAGAAAGAACAAAGCATTCGTTTGCTTGGAAAACACTTACAGATGCCGGTTTAATATGTGCAGGTGGATCAGATGCCCCTATTGAGCCAATTGACCCTATGCTTGGATTACATGCTGCAGTAACACGTCGAAAGCCAAAAGAAAATCATGAAGGGTATAACCCTTCTGAAAAACTGTCTTTGTTCCAAGCATTGCGGTTGTTTACAGAAGGAAGTGCTATGGCTATTTGTAAAGAGAGGGAGAGAGGTCTCATAAAGGAAGGGTATTGTGCTGATTTTACCATTTTAGATAAAGACTTGTTTGAACTATCACCTGATGAATGGTTGAACGTAAATGTGGTCATGACAGTTGTTGATAACACAGTGATGTTTAAGAGAAATTCTAAATAAAATGCGCCTCATGATAGAGGCGCAAGTTCTTAAAGAAAGTTCCTTTTTACTTTGTGCATAAAGGAGTTGTCTTTCATTTTTACTGTTTTTATAACTTTATCTGATACTTTTACCCTTACTTCATGGGAATGACGAATACTTAAGGCTTCATTATCTACACCTATAATTGGGTGATCATTCCCATCTTGAACAATTTTTAGTACGAGCTCCCTATCGCTATTTAGTATTAGTGGTGAGCCTAATGTACGGTATTCATTATTGTTTAAGGAAGATATTTCAGTTAACTGCATACTTTCTAGTCTTGGATCGACGACTGCACCTCTTAATGATTTATTGTATGCTGTGCTTCCGGTAGGAGTTGAAACTACCATTCCATCTCCACGGAAAGTTTCAAAGTACAAATCATCAATAAATACATCAATTGCAAAGGTTTTGATAATATTTGAACGTATAGAACATTCATTTATACATTCAAACTTTTGGACTCCATCTACCGTAACTTCGAGTGTTGGATAACGAAGGACTTCAACAAAATTGCTTTGAAGAGCTGATTCAATCCTTTCAAAGTCATTTAAATTAAAATCTGTATAAAATCCAAGCTTTTTATCATTAAGTCCTACATAAAGGCATTCCTCTTGGAATCCAGTTTTTCTAATTGCTTGAAGAAAGGAACCATCTCCACCAATACTTGCAATAATGTTGGCTTCTTTCACATCACTGACAAGCTTGTACCCATACTTTCTGCCAATGTTTTTTAATTCTTCAATTTTTGGTTCTAATTCTTCAGATGGTTTGTAGTAAAGATAAACATTTTTTCTTTCTGTCATTGTGTTCTTCCTTTCGTAAAATACTAGGATAATTTTTTACAGAAGTTCGTTTCAATTAAGTGTTTCTTAATATAACTACATGTCTAGTGTTTCTCGATTTGTTCGTCAAATCCTGCTATAAATAGATAAAAAGTTGTACAGTTCACAAAATAGTAAAGAACGGAGGTATTCTTATGAACTCAAAACGATGGGTAGCAATCTTTATTGCAGTGGGGTTATTTTTAGTATCCAGTGCATTTACAATGTTTACAACCGTATTTTCCACAACTTGGGATGATTTATTCCAAGTTTCAGATCATGATTTTGAAGAAAAGATAATTGAAAGAGGAAATGGTAATGGAAAAATTGCTGTTGTCTCATTAAATGGTGTTATTGAAAGTGGTTATGACGTACCGAGCATTTTTTCGTCTGTAGGCTATAATCATAAAGAATTTTTACAGCAATTAGATTATGCAGCGAAAGATGGACAAGTGAGGGGAATAATTATTCATGTTAATACTCCAGGAGGTGGAGTGGTGGAAAGTAGTGAGATACACGATAAAATTGTTTCTATTCAAGAGGAATATAATAAACCAGTGTATATTTCAATGGGAAGTATGGCTGCAAGTGGTGGTTATTATATTGCAGCGCCTGCATCTGGAATATATGCAAATCCTCAAACATTAACTGGCTCAATTGGCGTCATAATGCAATCAATCAATGTTAGTCAATTAGCTGAAGATTTAGGGATTCAGGCAGAAGTTATTAAAAGTGGTCCTTATAAAGATATAATGTCAGCTACTCGAGAGATGACAGAAGATGAACGTGAAATCATGCAAATAATGATTGATGAATCGTATGAAAATTTTGTTGATGTTATTGAAGCTGGACGAGACTTGCCTCGATCAGAAATATATGAACTTGCTGATGGAAGAATATTTAGTGGAAGGCAAGCGTATGAGGCTGGATTAATAGACGGGTTAGGTCATTTACATGATGTTTATGACATAGTTAGAGAAGAACTAGGTCAGGGAAACTTAGAAATTGTTGAATATACCACATCTATAGGATTATCATCTTTGTTCTCTTACTCTATTCAAGAAATCTTATCAAATCAATCTGAACTTTTAGGATTGAGGGGTTGGCTTCAGCAAAACCAAGGACCAAAAATGATGTATTTGTATACAGATTGAGGTGAAAAATGACAATGCATGAGCAGGAACAAAGAAACGTAAAAAAAGTAGAGGTGGGAAGTGATGAACATGTAAGCTATGTTCCAGCTGGTTTTTGGATGAGGTTATGGGCTTATTTAATCGATCTATTGGTTGTTTCGAGCTTAAATGGAATAATTATAGTCCCTATTTTTGCCTTTACTAATTTGCATGATGCAACGATAGGATTTTATTCTATTGCCGGTATCTTCGGAGTAGCTTTAAGCTTTGCTTATTTTTCTGTCCTGACAAAGATATGGCAACAAACTATTGGTAAAAGGATAATGGGTGTTAAGGTTCAATCAGATCATGCATGTGAATTGACGTGGGGAGATGTATTAATTCGAGAGGTTGTTGGAAGGTATATTCATCAATCTATCTTTATAACAAATGCGTTATATTTAATTATTCCATTTCATGAAAGTAAAAAGGGAATTCATGACATGATAGCTGATACACTTGTCATTTTGGAACCAAGAAATAAATTAATTATTAAAAAACATAGTAAAGAGAAAATATAAGAATATTCTTTAGCCTGTTGGAGAAAATTTCTAACAGGCATAATTATTTCGTTGAGGAGGGATGTAATGAAATATTTTTTTTTACTTTTACTACTACCATTTATTGTTTTCTTGAAAATAAAGGTGAATGTTACATATATGCATAATGGCAAGGATGATAATTTGTCCCTCCGTTTTAAGGTATTGTTTTTTCGGTATACAGTGGAGGTTCCTGTACTTGCAATTGATGATGAAAGTCCATCAATTGTCTATAAAGAAGAAAGAAAAAGTGCTATTGGAGAAAAAGAAATTAATGAAAAGTTTACTTTACACCGCTTTTTAGATGACGTGAAACATTTTGAGAGATTTATCAAACATGTAGTTGGTTTTCACACAATCGTTCGAAAATTTATGAAAAACGTTTCGGTTAATGAATTTTATTGGGAAACACAAATGGGAGCAGGTGATGCTGCTTTAACTGGATCTTCCTCAGGAATCCTATGGGCCATTAAAGGAAATGCTATTGGTATAATGGCTAATTATATGAAGCTAAAAACAGAACCTAAAATAAAAATTGATCCTCAATTTCAACAAATGGTGTTAAAAACTGCATTTAAATGCATGGTTTCCTTTCGAATCGGACATGCTATCCTTGCAGGAATAAAGGTTCTACGTCATTGGAAAAAGGGTAGAACATTGTTCAAAAAAAGCATGGATCAATCATCTGGGAGGGATTTAAATGTCTGATCATCCTATTCAAGGACTAATGAAAACAGCAATGGAAAATTTAAAGGAAATGGTAGATGTTAATACGATTGTTGGTGACCCTGTTGAGACCCCTGATGGAAGTGTGATTCTTCCAATTTCAAAGGTAGGTTTTGGCTTTGCAGCCGGAGGTAGTGAGTTTATTCTAGAAAGTTCGCCAAAAACAGCTACTGAATCAGAAAAAAAGCACCCATTTGGTGGAGGTAGCGGTGGTGGTGTTTCCATTACCCCTATTGCCTTTCTCGTAGTGAGTAGTCAAGGAGTGAAAATGGTTCATTTAGATCAAAGTACTCATTTATACGAAAAGCTTCTAGAATTTACCCCACAGGTAGTAGATAAGATTCAACAGATTTTACAATCAAACCAAAATAATAATAATCAAAACCAAACTCAACAGTCACCAGATGTTAACATTAAAGTTGATCCAGAAATTTAAAGAAAAGAGAAACCCCTTATTCATGGTTTCACCACGGATAAGGGGTTTTTAATATTTTTATAGGAAAAAATATTTAAATATGAGCATATCACTGTTTATATGACTAGCCAATGTGGTATTTTATGTATGTATTCAATTTTAAATAGGAGGAGATTTACATATGGCTGAAGTAACATTTAAAGGAAATCCAGTGAAGTTAATTGGCTCTCAGGTAAAGGTTGGAGATGCAGCGCCACAATTTAAAGTGTTAGCAAATGACCTTTCTGAGGTGACTTTGGACGATTCAAAAGGAAAGGTAAGATTAATTTCCGTTGTACCATCTATTGATACTGGCGTATGTGAACAACAAACTCGTCGATTTAATGAAGAGGCTTCTAAATTAGATAATGTAGAGGTATTAACAATTAGTGTAGACTTACCTTTTGCTCAGAAGCGTTGGTGTGCTGCTGAAGGTATTGATAATCTACAAACATTATCTGACCACCGTGATTTATCATTTGGTACAAACTATGGAGTAGCTATTGAAGAACTGCGTTTATTAAGTCGTTCTATTTTTGTTGTAGATTCTTCTGATAAGGTTACTTATGTAGAGTATGTTCCAGAGGTAACAGACCATCCAAATTATGATGCTGCACTTGAAGCTGCTAGAAACGCAAACTAATATTAGCTTGTGAATTTTATATTAAAAAAGAAAGGCATCCTAATGATGCTTTTCTTTTTTTAAAAGATAAAGTTTAAAATTTTCACTCTACGTAAGGATGTCGATATTACAACGTTGCCTACAGGGCTTAGGCAGTTCTTAGGCGTATTTGGGGCGCCTTGCGCTTTTCTTATTTGGTTCTCCTGAAAATTTCATTTGTAAAAATACGCGGTATAAAAGCAAATTGAAGTATCGACAAAAATAACTATTTTCATACCTCATGGTGCAAACTTCACTTGCATCGGGGTCTACCCTGAAAATAAGATAGAAGCCACCAATGTTCCCGCAAATGGAGTGAAAGAAGAAATGCGGGATGAATGAAGACGATATTCTTCCTACAAACGGCGGAAGATCACAAATGAGGGAAGGGAGTATACCTTAGAAAGAGTATTTTCATCCCACATGGTGCAAGCCTTCACTTGCATCGGCGGTCTACCCTGAAAATACGAAGGTTCTTGACGTCCGCAAAGCAGTGAAAAATCCAAATACGGTACTCAAAAAGCGTTCCAGAAGCCCGGAAAGTTGGAAAATCATGAAATGCAAAGCCCAAGAAGCATTCTAGACAACTACATATCTGCAAAACCATAAGATGCGATTGCAGAGAAAGAACATTTTCATCCTCCATGGTGAAATTCACACTTGCATGAGTGGTCTACCCTGAAAATACGCGGTATAAAAGCAAAATGAAGTATTGACAAAAATGATTATTTTCATACCTCATGGTGCAAACTTACACTTGCATTGGGGTCTACCCTGAAAATACGAATGATTCTGGAGTGAAAGGCAGCGACTCAATCGACGAAACTTCAAATCGACTACCCGTTGTCTCGACGGATGAAGATACAGAGCAACACTATACATAGGTAGATAATAAAGTGGCACTACAACTGGTAATTCTAAAAATTCATGATGATAGTGAAGAAGAAGGCTGAACCATCAAGTTCCTGCGCATTGTTGATTTGCAGGTTCATTGGTATCCACTCTATGAACCTGCAAATTTGCTTTTTCCCTTTTGCAGGCTTATTGGCGACCTTCTATACGCCTGCAAACCTTCTTTTCCTTTTTGCAGGCTTATTGGCTCGCTTCTATACGCCTGCAAACCTTCTTTTCCCTTTTGCAGGCTTATTGGCTCGCTTCTATACGCCTGCAAACCTTCTTTTCCTTTTTGCAGGCTTATTGGCGACCTTCTATGGACCTGCAAAACTCCTTTTTCTCTTTTGCAGGCTTATTGGCGACCTTCTATGTGCCTGCAAATTTACTTTTCCCCCCACTGTTCCTGTAAATGTTGTTTTTCCTATTGCGGGAACAGTGGCCGACTCTTTCTTTCGTCTACCCTGAAAATAAGTGTTATCAAACTTATCAGTATTAACAAAAAAGGGCAGGTTAATCATTCGTTCCAATTGGATTAAAATTAATTTTCATCCTCCATGGTGCAAATTTTAACTTGCATCGGCGGTCTACCCTGAAAATAAAAACAGTTCAGTAGTGAATGGTGACGACTCCAGTAGGATCAGTACGAGTCCGAAAATCCCCTACCACTTACTGAGTAAGTGGTAGGAAGTTGAGGCCGTTCCCCACGGAAAGCGTTCACCAGTAACGAATGAACCAACCTGATGTATAATTTTCATCCTTCATGGTGCAAGCCTTCACTTGCATCGGCGGTCTACCCTGAAAATACGAAAGTTCTTGACGTCCGGAAAGCAATGAAAAACACAAATGCGGGATGAATGAAGCCGATATTCTTCCCGCAAACGGTATGAGATTGGAAATGCGGGAAGGTAGTATACTTTAGAAAGAACATTTTCATCCCCCATGGTGCAAATCTCCACTTGCATGGGCCGGTCTACCATGAAAATAGCTGATATCGAACTTATAATTATTAACAAGTAAAGGTTAAGTTAATCATTCGTTGCATCCCACTTCGCTTTCACCACAAGGGTATAAGTGCGACATCTGCTCTGTTTCACTACGTTCGCAATCGCAGTGTCTTCTTTACCGCGTGCAACGCCTCAACTTCACACTTCGCACAACTCGGGATCTTCACCTGTTGCTGTTCCCACTGGAGTCTCGTGTGATTCCACTCATTCCAATTGGATTAAATAATTTTCATCCTCCATGGTGCAAATTCCTCTTGCATAGGAAGTCTACCCCTTTGTTTTTATTTCCGCTATGTTTTATGTGTTTTTATGTTTATCTAGTGTTTAATTTTGTTACAATAGTAAATTAGGGTTACATATAGGAGTATTATCGAGGAGTGGAGAAAATGGGAGAGAAAACAGTCAGTATATTTGAAATTTTAGATGAAGGAACAGATATTTTAAAAGAGGAATTAAACATCCCTTATTTAGATGCATTAGCTGAGTTAGGTGATATGTTATTTCAGAAAGAAATAATTCATCCACTTAAACATACTACAACAGAAAAAATGCAAGAATGGAAAGCATTCTTAATGAGTGATAATAAAATTTCGCCAGAAGAATTTCGTAAAGCATTTCAACTAGCTGTGTTAAAAGGTATGAGGTCAGCAACTCAACCACACCATGAGATGACACCAGATGCAGTTAGCCTTTTTATTGGTTATTTAGTAAATAAAATAATTAGTTATGAAAAGAAAGAAGAAGCTTCTGTTATATTAGATCCAGCAGTAGGTGCCGGAAATTTATTAACTGCGGTCATGAATCAGTTAAATACAAGTGTCCATGGAATTGGTGCGGAAGCAGATGAAACCTTACTTCGATTATGTTACGTAAATGCAAATTTTCAAAAGCATACTGTTGATCTATTTCATCAAGATAGTATTGCTACTCCTTTTGTAAAAAATGTTGATGCAATTATTTCAGATTTGCCTGTTGGATTTTATCCGAATGACGCCATTGCAAATAATTTTGAACTTCATACAGAAGAAGGACATTCTTTTGTACACCATTTACTTATTGAACAAAGCATACTTCATGTAAAACCTGGAGGATTTCTTTTCTTTGTAGTTCCAAATTTTATTTTTGAATCTGATCAAGCTAGTTCATTGCATGAATACTTAAAAAAAGAAGGTATAATATATTCTTTTATGCAACTGCCAAAATCAATGTTTAAAAATGAGCAGTGGGGAAAAAGTATTCTTATAATAAGAAAAAGGAAAGAAGGAATAAATGAACCTAAGCAAGCGTTGTTAGTGGAATTACCTTCTTTTTCCAATGAAATAGCTCTTCGAGATATTATGCAACGTATTTCCACTTGGTTTGAGGATCACTTAAAAAAAATTATATAGGACAACCTAGAGGGAAGAGTAAAGGATGGTTCTGTTCTTCCACTTCTTGGGTTGCAATAGTGTCAATACTCGAGACAACTTGAATTTAATCGCGATCTTTAGTTTCATATCTGTTGCTTATCTTGCAGGAGTCGTCGCCTTTCACTCATGAAGCCATTTAATTTAATGGTAGCTTTATGTGAAAAATAGAGTTCACTAAAATTTCATATTTATGATAATAAAAGAATTTATATCTGTTTGAATACAGCTAAAGGATATGATAGAAACACATTCCTACAAATTTTAACTGATTCTGTTTTAGTTTCTGTGTTATAGTTTTTCATTTAAATTATGTGAAACAGATGTTGCAATTCCTTATATAGAGTGGTTTAATTATTAATGGCTTATTATTGCAACAGTTTTATCTCAAGATTTTTTCTAACTAAAATAATTTAGAAAGTACAAAAAGATAAAACAAGAAAATATATGAATTGTTATGACTTCAATTATTTAGTTTTAAAATGGAACGAAGGAGCGGTAAAAGAATGTCAAAAATTATGGCGATTAATGCAGGGAGTTCTTCTTTAAAATTTCAGCTTTTAGAAATGCCAGAAGAAACAATTGTGACTAAAGGAATTGTTGAAAGAATTGGATTAAGTGACTCAGTTTTTACGATCGAAGTTAATGGAGAAAAAAAGAAAGACGTTTTAGACCTTGAAGACCATTCACAAGCAGTTAAACTTCTATTAGATAAGCTTACAACCTATGGAATTATCGAATCATTAAATGAAATTGATGGGATTGGTCATCGAGTAGTACACGGTGGAGAAAAGTTTAATGACTCGGTTTTAATTAATGAAGATGTAATTAAAGGAATTGAGGAAGTGTCAGAATTAGCTCCTTTACACAATCCAGCAAACCTTGTTGGAATTCGTGCTTTCCAAGAAGTATTACCAAATGTTCCTGAAGTAGCAGTCTTTGATACAGCTTTCCATCAAACAATGCCAAAGGGTTCATATTTATATAGCTTACCTTATGAGTACTATGAAAATTATGGTATTCGTAAATATGGTTTCCACGGGACTTCTCATAAGTATGTCACAGAACGTGCAGCGGAAATTTTAGGTAGACCAGTGGAGCACCTTCGTCTTATATCTTGTCACTTAGGAAATGGTGCAAGTATTGCCGCAATTGAAGGTGGAAAATCGATTGATACTTCTATGGGGTTCACACCACTTGCTGGTGTAACCATGGGTACACGTTCAGGAAACATTGATCCAGCATTAATCCCATACATTATGGAAAAAGCAGACTTAAGTGCAGAAGAAGTTATTTCTGTATTAAATAAGAAAAGTGGTATGTTAGCACTATCTGGATTTTCTAGTGATTTACGCGACATTGAATCTCAAGCTATTGAAGGAAATGAACGTGCAGAATTAGCTCTTGAAGTATTTACATCTCGTATTCATAAATATATTGGATCTTATGCAGCAAGAATGCACGGTTTAGATGCTGTTATTTTCACTGCAGGAATTGGTGAGAACAGCAGTACCATTCGTGAAAAAGTTATGCAAGGATTAGAATTTATGGGGATTTATTGGGATCCAGCCCTTAATAAAGTAAGAGGAGAAGAAGCATTTTTGAATTATCCTCATTCTCCAGTAAAAGTTCTCGTTATACCTACAAATGAAGAGGTAATGATTGCGAGAGATACTGTTCGATTAACTTAATAATTTGATTTAAACTACCTGAGCTATAAATTTCAGGTAGTTTTTTGTATAAGTAAGGTTTATTAAAGCGGATAGGTGAATATCTAATAATAAGGCATCATTTAATGAGGAATATCAAAAGGGGAGAGGGTTCATGTCTTTGACAGAACGGGAGAAAGAAATTTGGGATGATTTAAAACAATGGGAGGATAACCAATTTTCAAATCAAGGGACGGATTTTTCCTCTACGTACCAGAAGATGGTCCATTCTGGTTTTCGCATCTTTGGTGGAAAATGGTCAAGTAAACTATTGACGAAGCTAGATGATATATTGTTCCAATTACAAGTAATTATTCAACAAGGAACTTTTGATGTTGAGGCGAAAGAAAAATTATTTTGTCAAGCAAGGATTTTCCGATCAGATATTCATCATATTGAGGACATGAAGAAATTAACCATTGACCAATTACGCTTTATAGCAAGAAAACAATTAGCGAAGCAACGTATAACAGCATTAACACAAGGTGGATTAACAGGCTTAGGTGGATTCCTGTTTACATTAAGTGATTTACCTTTAATGTTAGCTATTAATTTAAGAACGACACAACTAATGGCATTAACGTACGGTTATGATCTGAGAAAGCCATACGAAATGATGCTAGTGTTAAAATTATTTCATACAATTTCGTTACCTAGCTCTTTACAAAAGGAATCTTGGGATTATTTGCAAAGAGAAGTAAAAGGCATAAAAGGTGATTGGATATTTTATGAGGGGGAAGAAGATATATTAAGTGAAGCATGGATGCAAAGACCATTAAATAATATCTTTAAATTAATTTTACTGTCTATATTACGAAAAAAAGTCATTAATGGAATACCAATTATAGGAATAGCAACTGGAGCTGCATTTAATTATCAATTTTCAAATCATATTGCTGAATGCTCTCATCGCTTTTATCAAAAGAGATGGTTGCTTGATAAACAGGAGGAATAAAAAAATGGGATACAGATGTTGGTACTTTCTGTATCCCATACCTTATTAAATAATAAACTATGCGTGTACTTTTATTTCTACGTCTTCTCCTGTACGATACCAGATCCATAAATCATTTATAATAGATGCTAGTTCAGCAATGGAAGAGTTAATTTTACAGCTTTTTAAAAATTCATCCTCCTCGTATAACTGTTTCTGCAAATGATTAATTTCCTTTTCTAACTCTTTTATTCGATCAGGTATGTCACCACGAATCTCTTCCCATTTATTTAAAATAGAAGCTTGTGTTTCATAGCTTAAATTATCCCATTCCGTTTCTAGGTGAGGAACGGCTAAACCGAGTCGAGAATCGTATTGAAAGCATGTAGTCAATACCATCCCTCCTATAAACTAAATTTTATTATTCACTTCTTACAATTAAGACATCACATTGAGCATGTCGTGCAATGTGTTCTGAAACACTTCCTATGAGAAATCTTTCAACAGCATTTAGACCTGTTGCACCGGTTATTATTAAATCAACAGTATGCTTTTTTGCCACGTCTTTTGCAATCTTAACCTTAGGAGAACCAAAATCAATAACCATGGAAACTTCTTTAACACCTGCATCAATTGCTTGTTGCTTATAGTCCCTTAGCATTTCTTCAGCATATCTTTCAGCTTCTGAGTAAATCATGCGATTATAATGTTCCACAGCTGCAAACGTTCTAGTATCAATAATATGGGTAATAAGAAGTTTTGCATCATGATCACTAGCAAAGACTATAGCTTTTTTTAATGCACGTTTTGCTTCATCAGAACCATCAACTGCTACAAGAATGGTATTATATTGAACGGCCACGATCATCAACCTCCTTGGTTGGATATAGGGTGAACCTATTATTATTATAACAAATTATAGCGGCTCTGACTAAGTAATTAATATATTCTGTAAACTTATATATGTATTTCTTTGTTAAACCGTGTTTGGTTTACAAGGGAACGACATTCTCAGTATAATATATAATAGGGAGAGAATACCTTTTACTTCGTTTACTATTTAAAACAATTTTGAATACTTTATTTAAAGTGTTATAAAAGGGGTGTTCCTATGCGCCATGCATTGATCACAGCAGGATCAAAAGGATTAGGGAAAAAGGTTACAGAAGCCTTATTAGCAGATGGTTTCTCTGTTACTGTACATTTTCATTCAGATATAACAATAATAGATAAATTAAAAAAAGAATGGGAGCTGTATAGTGATAGAATCCAATTTCAACAAGGAGATGTTACAAAAAAAAGTGATCTGATAAGGATTGTAAATGAAACAATTACAAAGTGGGGGCGTATAGATGCATTAGTGTTAAATGCAGGACCTTACATATTCGAACGTAAAAAAATGATTGATTACAGTGAAGATGAATGGCATAAAATGATAGATGGGAATCTTCATTCTGCTTTTTATTTATTAAAAGAGACAATCCCCGAAATGAGAAAAAACCAATACGGTAGAATAGTAACATATGGGTTCCAGGAGGCGGATCATGCGCCAGGTTGGTTATATCGTTCTGCATTTGCAGCGGCTAAAGTAGGGCTTGTTTCATTAACAAAAACCATTTCTATTGAAGAAGCAGAGAACGGTATTACTGCAAATATGGTTTGCCCAGGTAAGATAGTTGGAGGAATGAAAGAAGCTACAATTGAACAGGCAAGAGAGGTAAGTGATGAAGAAACACCGATAGGGCGATCAGGAACTGGAGAGGATATTGCAAGGACGGTTAGCTTTCTATGCCATGAAAATTCTGATATGATAACAGGTTCTGTTATTGAGGTAACTGGTGGCATAGATGTTCTTCATCGATTTCGCTAATGCCTATGAAGGAATAAAAAATATAAGATTGCCTTAAGCTATAGTGAGGTGATGGAGAATATGATAAAAAAAATTATCCAGTCTAGCATTGTAATATTTTCCTTGTTAATTAATTTTAATACAGATGTACAAGCTTTTTCTTGGTATGAACAAATTTCATTAAAAATTACTATGAAAACAGAGGAAACTCTATATGAATGGGAGTTTGAAAATCCTAATTCGTTTGAATTTGAAAAGGGAGATAAAATTATAAGGGACGTGGAAGCAAAAGAATCGTTTGAATCTATATTGCATTTTATTGACTTGTCAGAGCCTACTATTAACGATGAAACAATTAAGATTCTTGAACAGAATGGGTATCCTAACATTAATAAAATAGTTATTAATCGTTTAGATTATAAACAACGAAATCAAACTTGGATATGGAAAAATGAATAAATAAATCTGCCTTAATAAGAGTTGAATACATCTCAAACATAAAGGCAGATTTTTATTTTTCTACTGAATAACAGTTAATTCTTTCGGAAATTTTGTTAATAATTCATAACCTTTTTCCGTTATAAGGACATCATCTTCAATACGAACTCCTATTTGGTTCGGTATATATATCCCAGGCTCAATAGTAAATGTCATCCCTTTTTTTAAAGGAATGTTATTGGATTCTGTTAATGATGGATACTCATGAACTTCTATACCTAAACCGTGACCAATACGATGTGGAAAATAATCGCCATACCCATTGTTTGTAATGACTTCCCTCGCAGCCTTATCTAAGTTAGAAATTGCCTTTCCTTCCACACAATAATTTAATGCAGCTTGTTGTGCTTGTAGAACAGTTTCATAAATTATAGTATTCTCTTTCGATACATGGTCAAAAAACACTGTCCTTGTAATATCAGAGCAATACCCGTTCCAGACTACTCCTAAATCAAAAAGAATTGCATCTCCCTTTTTTAACTTGCGACTTCCTGGATTTCCATGGGGGTCTCCGCATTTTTCACCAAATAAAACCATCGTTAAAAAGGACATTTCTCTTATTCCTTTTCTCTTTAATTCGTATTCAATTTTTGCAACTACTTCCATTTCTGTAATACCTTCTTTTAATGCCTTAACTCCAACATTAATACCAAAATCAGCTAGCTTTGCAGCCTCTCTTAATAAAACTATTTCTTCATTTGTTTTCACTATACGTTGTGATAATATTCCTTCATCCACTTCAACAAAGTCTGCATCAGGAAAGATATCCTGTAAATTTCTAAATCGTTGCCATGAGATTCCTTGTTCAATAGCAATCTTTTTTATAGATGTCTTACGTAATTGACATGAATCTATAATTTTACGCCAAGGGTCTTCTGTATCCGAATAGCCAATTACTTCTCCTTCTTTGTATATTTCACTTATTTGGTTTATTTCCATATTTGGACAAATGACAAAAGGTTTAGCCTGTGGGAACAAAAAGGTTGCAACAATTCGTTCGTGGGGGTCTGTGTTAAAGCCAGTTAAATAAAATACATTTGCACGTGACTGGCACATTATAAGATCAATATTATGCTCATTCATCCATTGTTTCATTTTATTGTTCCGTTTGTTAATCAAAAGATCAACCTCCTGTTTATAAATATACCGTGGCTTCTCTTATCTTATCAATAAGTGCTGCAAGTATCTAGGTATACTAAAAGAAGAAAATAGAGATTCTATCTATCAATAATCTTATAAATGTATAAGAAGGAGTTTGTCCGGGTATGAAGTATTATATATAGATAAGAATATCTAAGGAGAGGTGTAAATATGATGAAAGTTTCATTCCATGGGCATTCTGTTGTGAAGTTAGAAGTAAACGGAACTAATATTTTGATTGATCCATTTATATCGGGTAATGGAATGACAGATTTATTTGTAGATAATGTAAAACCAGATGTAATTTTACTAACGCATGGTCATAACGATCATGTAGGAGATACAGTGCAATTAGCTAAAGCAAATGATGCTTTAGTTGTAGCTCCATTTGAATTAGCCACTTATTTAAGCTGGCAAGGTTTAAATACACACCCTATGCATATTGGTGGCGCTCATGAATTTGGTTTTGGGAAAGTGAAATTAACACAAGCTTTTCATGGTTCATCCTATACAGAGGAAGAGGATAAAAGGATCATCTATACAGGGATGCCCGCAGGTATTTTATTTAGTACTGAGGGGAAAACAATTTATCACGCTGGAGACACAGCTCTATTTTCTGATATGAAACTCATTGGAGAGCAAAACGATATTGATCTTGCATTTTTGCCAATTGGAGATAATTTTACGATGGGACCTGATGATGCAATCATTGCTGCCAAGTGGCTACGTGCAAAAAGAGTTGTCCCTATTCATTACAATACATTTCCGGTCATAGAGCAAGATGGTATAGCTTTTTCTAAAAAGGTAGCACCGGGAGAAGGAATAGTAATGAATGCGGGAGATACAATAGAGCTGTAATTTTAACAACATTATTAAATTTGTCTGGATCTTAAAAGGTATATAAGCGCCTTTTAAGATCCTTTTTTGCACCATGGAGGATGAAAATGATTTTAATCCAAATGGAACGAATGATTAACTTGCCCTTTTTTTGTTAATATTGATAAGTTTGATAACACTTATTTTCAGGGTAGACGAAAGAAAGAGTCGGCCATTGTTCCTGCAATAGGATAAACAGCTTTTACAGGAACATAGGAAGAAAAAAGCAAATTTGCAGGCACATAAAAGGCGCCAATGAACCTGTAAATCAACATTGCTTAGGATCTCGATCGTTAAGCCGTCTTCTTCACTATCACATATCATGAATTTTTAGAATTGCCAGTTGTATGTAGTACACACTTTATTATCTACCTATGTATAGTGTTGCTCTGAAGCTTCATCCGTCGAGACAACGGGTAGTGGATTTGAAGTTTCGTCTATTGAGTCACTGCCTTCCACTACTGAACCGTTTCTATTTTCAGGGTAGACCACTGATGCAAGTGGATATTTGCATCATGAGGGATAAAAATATTCTAACTAAGAGAAGTTCATCCGTTTCAGGCGGACGCTTTCCACGGGCAATGCTTCAGCCTCCACACTTCGCACTATCGTGCCGAATTGTCGGGTCTTCAGCTATTGCTTTTCCCGTTGGAGTCGTCACCCTTCACTCCTGAACCATTCTATTTTCAGGGTAGACTTCACATGTAAGCAAAAACGAGTACCATAGAGGATCAAATTTTTCTTCAATGTTACCACTTCTTATGGTTTTGCCACATTGCAGTCGTCTAAAATGCTTCTTATTTTCAAGGTCGATTAAAAGTACATGGAATAAAAATACCTTGAAGTACATAATTACTCTCGTTATACTTGTAGTAATACAGATCGGAAAAATCAAATACAACAGATATTAAAAAAGGAAGTGGAGGCTCGATGACAAAGCACGAGCAAATATTACAGCATATTCGTTCATTAGAAGTAGGGAATAAAATATCAGTACGTCAGATTGCAAAAGCTTTACAAGTAAGCGAGGGTACTGCCTATAGAGCAATAAAGGATGCTGAAAACCAGGGCTTAGTTAGTACAATAGAACGAGTTGGAACGATAAGAATTGAAAAAAAGCAAAAAGACAACATCGAACGACTTACATATGCAGAAGTAATAAATATTGTTGATGGGCAAGTACTAGGCGGCAGAAACGGATTATATAAAACATTAAATAAATTTGTTGTTGGCGCAATGAAAGCTGACGCTATGATGCGATATATTGAACCTGGGAACTTGTTAATCGTAGGTAATAGAGAGCAAGTACATAAACTTGCATTAGAAGAAGGATCAGCAGTCTTAATAACAGGGGGATTCGATACAAAAGAAGATGTAAAGCAATTAGCTGATGAATTGGAAATCCCTATCATATCTACCTCTTATGATACCTTTACTGTTGCAACCATGATTAATCGAGCAATCTATGATCAATTAATCAAAAAAGAAATTGTTTTAGTGGAAGATATTTTAATACCACTTGAGGAAACAAGTATTATGACAACAGCCCACACAGTGGAAAAATGGCATGAGTTAAACAATAAAACAGGTCATAGTAGATATCCTATAGTTGATGATGATTTAAAAGTTCATGGAATTGTTACAGCTAAGGATGTAATGGGAGTAAGCCCTTTAATAGAAATAGAAAAAGTCATGACTAAAAATCCAATATCCGTAAATGCACAAACTTCTGTTGCGTCAGCTGCTCATATGATGGTGTGGGAAGGTATTGAATTACTTCCGGTGATTGATAATGGTAAACGATTAATCGGCATTATTAGTCGTCAAGACGTCCTTAAGGCATTGCAAATGCTCCAACGGCAGCCTCATGTAGGTGAGACGATAGAGGATTTAGTGACAAGGCACTTTGAAGACATTTCTACATCTCAAGAATATTGCTTTCAGTTAGAGGTAAATCCTCAGATGACAAATCATCTTGGAACAATTTCATATGGAGTTATAACAACAATTGTGACGGAAGCAGGAAGTAGAGTGCTACGGAAGTATAAAAAAGGAGATTTAGTTGTTGAAAACATTACGTTATTTTTTATAAAACCTGTCCAAATTGAAAGCAAAATAAAAGTTTATCCGAAAGTATTAGAAGTAGGTCGGAAATTTGGAAAGGTAGATGTAGAAATATTCCATGAAGGTCAAATTGTAGGAAAAGCAATGCTTATGGCTCAGTTAATTGATAGATAAATAAAATACATGATTAAAAAAGAACGGGATCACACTGTGTGAAACTCCCGTTCTCATTTATGGATAAACGTATTGCTAATGCTTTTAGCATTATGTTTGCTCTTTTGTTTCTTGTTCCTTTAATGCTTCAACCTCTTTTTTGGCAAATGGAAGAAATGTACGATAAAACTTAATACCGAAAATTACATTAAGTAAACCAAATACAGTAAATATTAAAGAGACTATTGCTGCTACTGAAGTTCCTAAATTAATATAAGAACTTACACCAAACGTAATAAAGAATATTCCAATTGCAATACTCCCTTTTGCAGCGTACCATCTTTTTTCAGCAGGACCTGGTGCTTTTGCTTGCTGCACTTTATTATAAACATAGAAAACAAGTGAAATAATTATAATGATAATATATTGCATGAATGAATTTCTCCTTTTTAAAGACAATAATTTTGTGTGAGTAAATTTATTACATATTCTTTCTTTATAATGATAAGAAAGAATAAAAACGATTAACTTTGAAAGTTCGTTGCTCTATGCGCCATCACCTCGTGTCAAATAACCTGTCCGTATAAAAAGTAAAAAGCACTTTTTAACGGCCAGAACATTTGCTGGTCGCCGATATGCAAGCCCCTTGCGCTTTTCTAATTTATGTTTACTAATAGTAAGGTAGCATAAAAACAATAAAATGTACAAGAAAGATAACTAAGAATGCTTCTGTATTGTATGCTAATAAAATAAATTTTTTTTAATGAGAGGTTGGTAGTAGTGAAGGAATTAATCTTCGAAAGTATAAAAAAATGGGATTCTATTATTATTCTTAGACATGTAAGACCAGATCCTGATGCATATGGTTCGCAAGCAGGATTAAAAGAATTGATAAAGGAGCATTTTCCTCATAAATCTGTATTCATGGTTGGAGAACAAGAAGAATCTTTATCCTTTTTGGCTGAAATGGATCAAGTGGAGGATGAAGTATTTAGTAAATCCCTCGTAATCATTTGTGATACGGCAAATAGAGAGAGGATTGATGATGAACGTTATAAGAATAGTGAGTTTATCATAAAAATAGACCATCATCCTGAGGTTGATGTATATGGGAATTTATCTTGGGTGGATGAAAAGGCAAGCTCAACAAGTGAAATGATATGTGAATTATATAAGGAATTTGAAAAGGATGGGGCAATACTAACTAATAAAGCAGCAAAGCTATTGTATGCAGGAATTGTAGGGGATACTGGTAGATTTCGTTTTTCAAATACTTCAGAACGAACCTTTTATTGGGCAGGTAAATTAATTGAAAAGGACTTTTCTAGCTTGGAGCTATATGACAAAATGTACGAAACTTCTTTATCACTTTTACGTCTAGAAGGGTATGTATTATCAAATCTAGACCTTCGCCCTTCAGGTGTTGGAGTTGTTTATTTAACAAAAGAAAAATTAGAGGAATTTGGTGTTACTGCAAATGAATCAGCAGCAATTGTTAATTCTTTTTCTTCCTTAAAAGGAATCAAAGCATGGGTATTTTTTGTGGAAGAAGATGAAAAGATCATTCGTGTTCGTTTACGTTCGAAAGGGCCTGAAATTCATCACCTAGCTAGTCGATTTAATGGTGGTGGCCACCCATTAGCATCTGGTGCACAGGTTTCTTCGTGGGATGAAGCTGAGGTGTTAATAGAAGAATTAGATAATATATGTTCATAGTAAAAATAATAGCTCATTAGACTATCTGTTCGTTGCATTACAAAATGTGATAAGACAAAATGAAAAAGCGTAATGCTTCACTGGAAGCTTACGCTTTTGTTGGAATGAACCATGATCCTAAACTGCATCTGTCCTCTTCAACCTCAATTCCTAACGAATGTAGTTCTTTCTTTATAAGTTCAGAGACTTCTTTTGTTTCTGCGTATGCGGAATATCCAGATTGAATAGTTTTTACCTTTTCCTTGGCTAATTGTCTTCGACTCATTATTTTCATTTCACTATTCCCCCTTTTCAAAGAGTTGTAATGTTTAATAAGTCACAATGAGATAAAATTCAAAATATTAATCTTTATACTATTATACCCCAATTTGCAAGTTATCTAAAAAATATTATGTTTCTTTTCATTAAATTGTGACAATTATTATTCGGCAGTTTCAATCCTTAAGTTCATCTCAATTGTAGTAAATAAAATTAACTTTTCCATCCTAAGCTGGTATTCTTTATCATTTATTCCAAAGGTTTTATTTTCTACCGTACTTTCTAGAAAATCTTTTGAAATAGCAACAGTCTCAATGTTTTGATTTCGAACACTCTCTAATAAATTTTCAACTGCACCACGTAATTCATGCAGAGCTAATTCACTTAAGTTTACATCATCCTCGTTTGTAAACTCAATTTTAATATCTTGAACAGTTAAGTTTTTTTTCATCTCTTCGTTTCTTTCATTATCTTCTTTTCTTAATGTTTCAATTGTATTTTCTTGTTTTACTATTGTTGTTTTTAATTCATTAATATCCATAATAAGTTTATCGTGTACAAGACCAAAATGATAAAGAAAAAATACCCACCCGAATATCATACCTAGGATGAATCCAACGAAAAAACGTTGCCAGCTTTTTTCATGATAGAAGGGAGGTATTCTCATTTTATCCCCTCTTGTGTAAACCATTGAACTAGTAACGAACCTGTATGTGCACCACATAGAGCAACAAAAATCATAGTGATTGTTTTAAAGATGTCAATATGTGTCCCTTCAAAAATACCCCTTTCTAGACTAGAAATGGCATCGAAGGTTCCTCCTATAGCTGCTACTAATGCCCAAATTTTTAAGCTTGAAGATAGATCGTGCATAATAGACAAAGGGGGTTTTCCAATTAAATATGCACCTATTCCCCCAATGACTGTACCACCGATTATTACACCGAATGCAACAAAATAGTCTATAACTAAGGTTGCTAAAAAATCTCTATCCATTGCTGTTCCTCCTTCTAACCATTACCTCTTTGTACATTTTTATGGACAATAGTTAGAAGATATGCTGATGACCTTTTATTTAATTAAATTATACGTGTAAAGAACAAATGTTTCCGTTACAATAGGTTATATAAGTTAAAATGCAGAGGAAGAGATAAAAATTAGCTAGTTCCTTTACAATAAATACTTGAAAGGAGTGTTTACATGTCGTTTGTTCATTTACATGTTCATAGTGAATTCAGTTTATTACATAGTTCAGCAAAAATTAAGGAACTAGTTTTCAAAGCACATGAATTAGGATTTCACTCGTTGGCACTAACAGATAAAGATGCCATGTACGGTGTTATACCTTTTTATAAAGAATGTATGAAATATAATATCAAACCTATTGTAGGCGTTGAATTAGCATATGCTGAAGAAGATCAAGATGTTACAGAAAAACACAGTCATCGAATTCTCCTACTAGCAAAAAATAACAAAGGCTACCAGTCTTTGCTTCGTTTGACTACGAAAGCACATGAAAATGCGTCCCGTTTCGGACCATTTATAACGAAATCAGATTTAACAAAAGAAAGTCAAGGAGTTCTTGTTATTCTCCCCTTTGAAGAAGGAATTGTCCAGCATTTGATTGAAAGCGGACAGTTTGAGCAGGCTTATGATAGATACAAGTGGTTTCAAAGCTTTTTCGGGAAAGAAGATGTGTATATAGAGATTCAAAATCATTGGCGCCCACGAGAGAGAGAGAAGTTATTAAAAATTGTGAATTGGGTAAAGGATATGAAAAAACATATACGAGTTGTAGCAAGTAATCATGTCCATTTTACAGAACGTCATCAAGAAAATGCACATCGTGTTATTCAGTCAATTCGATTAGGAATTAAGCTAGATGATTTAAAAGAAAGTTATTCATCCTCTGAGTATTATTTAAAAACGGAAGAAGATATGCTCAGTTTATTTCCTCAATGGAAGGATGCCTGTAAGGAAACAGAAAAAATTGCCAGCCGATGTAGTGTAAATATTGATTTTGGTAGGTTTGTTTTACCTAAATATCCTCTGCCTGAAAGAATGACGGCAAAGGAATATTTGCGGGAATTGTGCTATAAAGCTATTTCAGATAGATTTAGTGAACCTACAAATGATGTTTTTGAACGGTTGAATTACGAATTAGGCATTATTTCAGAAATGAATTATGACGACTATTTTTTAATTGTTGCGGATTTTATGCGCTTTGCTCATGAAAATCGTATAATGACAGGACCTGGTCGTGGTTCTGCTGCGGGATCACTTGTTGCCTATTTATTGAAGATAACGAATGTTGATCCACTTCAATACGGTCTCCTATTTGAACGTTTTTTGAACCCAGAACGGATTACCATGCCTGATATAGATATTGACTTTCCTGATAATCGACGTGATGAGGTTATTCATTATGTAAAGGAAAAGTATGGGAAATATCATGTTGCTCAAATAATCACTTTTGGAACATTAGCGGCTAAGGCAGCTATCCGTGATGCAGGAAGAGTACTAGGGTTGGAAGTACCCTTAATTGATAAAGTAGTTAAACAAATTCCTTCAAGACCAACTATTACACTAGATGAAGTAATGAAAGAATCCCTAACTATAAGTGAGCTAATAATGAAAGATGAAAAGATAAAAGAACTATTTAAAATAGCAATGGACATAGAAGGATTACCACGTCATTCCTCTATTCATGCAGCCGGTATTGTAATGAGTGATAGACCGTTAATGGATTTTGTTCCTCTACAAATGGGGAATGATGGATTGTATTTAACTCAATATCCCATGGGTGATTTAGAAGACATAGGCTTATTAAAGATGGATTTTTTAGGTTTGAGAAATTTAAGCTTTATAGATAAAACGTTAGAATTGATTCGAATACACCAGGGGAAAAAAATAAATTTAGAAACCATATCACTTGAAGATCAAGCTACTTTTCAATTATTAAGTAATGGAGATACAAATGGTGTTTTTCAATTAGAATCTTCAGGGATGAAAAGTACGTTAAAGAGGTTAAAACCAACAGAATTTGAGGATATCGTAGCTGTAAATGCTTTATATCGTCCTGGTCCTATGGAAAATATTCCTGTTTATATTCGTAGGAAACATGGTGAGGAGCCAGTAGATTATCCACATGAAAATTTGAAGAACATCTTGTACCCTACATACGGTGTACTTATATATCAAGAACAAATTATGCAGATTGCTTCTAAGATGGCAGGATTTACTCTTGGCGAAGCAGATATTCTTCGTCGAGCTGTTGGAAAGAAAAAACGTGAGGTGTTAGAAAAAGCTCGACATCAATTTATTGAAGGGGCTATAAAAGAAGAATATTCAACAGATGAAGCAAATAAAATGTATAATACAATCGTCCGTTTTGCTAATTACGGATTTAACCGCAGTCATGCTGTAGCGTATAGTATGATAGCTTACTATTTAGCTTACTTGAAAGCTAATTTTCCTTTAGAATTTTTGACAGCAATGATGGGATCAGTCGAACACCATCATGACAAACTTGGTGAATATGTTGCTGAAGCAAGGAGAAGAGGAATAAAAGTTCATCCACCTTCTATAATGAATAGTGAAGTTCAATTTACGGTAAAGGATGATGAAATTTGGATGGGATTGGCGACTGTCAAGAATGTAGGTGTACAAGCTGTTAAAGAAATAATTAAAGAAAGAAGACTTAAAAAATTCACTGATTTATTCGATATATGTGCAAGAATCTCCCAAAAGATATTACCGAAAAGATCACTCGATGCACTTATTGCTGCAGGAGCATTAGATGAATTATGTACAGAAAGAGCTAAGTTATTAGCATCTGTAGAGATAGCATTGGAATATGGTGATAAATATCGTGAACAGCAATTGAATTATCAAACAGAACTCTTCTTTGAAGAGGCAAAAAAGCCTGGTTATATTGATGTACCACCACTATCTAATAAAGATAGACTAAATTTTGAAAAGCAAGTGTTGGGGTTTTATGTATCAGCTCACCCAATAGAATTTGAACGTCATTTAGTTGAACAATATAATCCAATTTCCATTACTCTTTTAAAAGAAAATAATGATCAAAATGAACTTGTGCGTGTCTGTGGCATGATTGAAGATGTGAAAGTAATTCAAACGAAAAAGAAAAAACAAATGGCTTTTTTAAAGCTCTCAGACGAATCTGGTGAAGTGGATGTTACGGTTTTTCCAGATGCTTTTCAATTGTATCGAACAAAGCTACAAAAAAGTGAGCTGATTTTTATTGAGGGGAAAGTACAAGAGCACCAAGGTGAGAAAAAATTAATTTTAGAAAAATGTACAACTATTTCTTCATTGAAGAGAAAAATGTATGAGAAAAACAAACCAGTATTATACTTGAAAATTTCTTTAGTACATGAAAAACAAACAGTACTAAATAAATTAAAAGTATTATTAGAAGACCATCCTGGTGAAATATCAGTAATATTAGTTTATGAAAGAACAAATAAAGCTAAGCATTTATCAGAAATGTGGAATGTTTCTGGAGAAGAAAGGCTAATATTAAGACTAACAGAATTATTAGGACAAAAGAATGTATATCTAAAAGATAAAGATCAAAGGTAGTTCCCTTTACCATAGGAGATAAATCGGCGTGACATAATGCTAGTATACACAATGCTTAGGAGTACTTTAGCGGAATGGATTCGCCTTTTTGTTTCTATAAAATAAGATTTAAGGTGTTACTTTATTAGTAATTTGTTATAATGAAAACTGGCTCTATAGTGGTCTGACCACTATAAAGTGAGGTTTAAATTAGGTGGAATAAGGAGAGTGGGGTTTGTGACGACATTACGAGAAGAAGCGTTACATATGCATCAAGTGAAAAAAGGAAAACTTGAAACGAAGGCAAAAGTTCCTGTACGAAATGCTCATGACTTGTCCCTAGCTTACTCACCAGGAGTTGCAGAACCATGTAAGGAAATTTTTGAAGACCCACAAGCAGTATATGAGTATACTGTTAAAGGAAATATGGTCGGTGTCGTATCAGATGGAACAGCTGTATTAGGCCTTGGGAATATTGGACCAGAAGCTGCTATGCCAGTAATGGAAGGAAAAGCAGTTTTATTTAAATCTTTTGCAGGCGTTGATGCATTTCCTATTTGTTTAAACACAACTGATGTTGACAAAATAGTGGAAACGGTCAAGCTATTAGAACCTACATTCGGTGGAATTAATCTAGAGGATATTGCTGCACCAAGATGTTTTGAAATTGAAGAACGATTAAAAAGAGAAATGAACATTCCCGTTTTTCATGATGATCAACATGGTACTGCCATTGTGACAGCTGCTGGTCTTCTTAATGCATTAAAAATTACTGGTAAATCAATGCAAGAGATAAAAGTAGTAGTAAATGGTGCTGGAGCAGCAGGAATTGCAATAATAAAGCTATTAAAAAGTATGGGATGTAAAGATTTTATTTTATGTGATTCAAAAGGGGCAATTTTTGAAGGTCGATCCCACGGGATGAATGAGTTAAAGCACGAGCTTTCACTTGTTACAAATCGTGATAAAAAAGAAGGTCCATTAGCTGAGATTATTAAAGGGACTGATGTTTTTGTTGGTGTATCCGTAGAGGGTGCATTAACGAAAGAAATGGTGGAAAGCATGAATCCAGATCCCATTATTTTTGCGATGGCTAACCCAGTTCCTGAAATTATGCCTGAAGATGCAAAAGCTGCTGGTGCAAGTGTTATTGGAACTGGACGTTCAGACTTTCCAAATCAAGTGAATAACGTATTGGCATTCCCTGGAATATTTAGAGGAGCATTAGATGTTTATGCAACTCATATTAATGAAGAAATGAAGATAGCAGCTGTTAAGGCAATAGCTGATCTAGTTGATGAAAGTAAGCTAACAAATGACTATGTTATTCCAGGTCCATTTGACTCAAGGGTTGCACCCGCTGTTGCAAGGGGAGTCGCGCAAGCAGCTATGGATACTGGTGTTGCAAGAAGGAAAGTTGATCCAAAGTTAGTTGAACAAAAAACTCGTGAGCTCACGATGATTGAAGAAGAATAGCCTTTTTTATAATTTAGAAAGGCTAGTTCTAGAGAGGTGAATATGCAAGAAAAAGTTTACCTAAACATATTAAAAGAAATTGAACAAATTATCTATCAAGATCAGCTATTACCAGGAGATAGACTCCCTTCAGAAAGAGAACTAGCTGAAAGGTTAAATGTAGGACGTTCTTCTGTTCGCGAGGCATTGAGATCCTTGGAATTATTAGATTTAATTATCACGAGGAAGGGCGAAGGGACGTTTATTCAGAAATCAGGTGGTCGCAAAATTGCAGAAGTTTTAGCTAGGTTTTTTTTAAGAGAAGAGAGAGCACGAAGAGATGTTGTTGAAACTAGAAAAATAATAGAAATAGAAGCGGTGCGACTAGCATGTGAAAGGGTGAAACAAAGTCAGCTAGATAAGATTGAAGCTATTATAAAACAATCGTTATCTACATGGACAAAAGGGGAGCCCCCTTTAGATGAGGATTACTTATTCCATGAGGCTCTTGTTGAATCAAGTCAAAATGAACTGCTACTAAATGTATGGCGTCCATTAGTAGAATATAGTAGAGTTGCTTTAAAGAGCACAGCTTCAATAAAGAATAGCAATGACAATATGATTAATGAGCATCAAACTATTTTTGAAGCATTAAAAAGAAAAGATGAAGAAGAGGTAATCTTTCAATTAAAAAATCACTTAGAAAATAGTCGTTTCTAAATTAGTATATTTATCCATTTTATCTTGAACATAGAAGGATAAAGGTGTATGATGCTTCCAAATAGGGACATCTATAGAAGGGCTTTATTTATATTAAATAATATATTATCAGAATTTATATGATTTTTATAAAGAACGAAAATGAAATTTTTCCCGAAAGGTGTTAAGTGTCAGGATATTGACATTTCGCCCAGTTGCTTACAGGACGTAAGTAGTCACTAGGAGTAATTGGAGTGCTTTGCACTTTTCTTTTATTATTAATATGAAGAGGTGAGATTGTGATACGTGATTTATTTTCAAAAAAGAAGAAATATGCAACAATACCTTCAGAAGAAGCGAAACAAGAGGTTCCAGAAGGATTAATGACAAAATGTCCCAAGTGCAAAACCATTATGTATACGAAAGAACTTAGAAAAATTAATATGGTTTGTAATAGTTGTGGGCATCACCATAGTTTGACTGCTTATGAACGTATTAATCTCACACTAGATGAAAATAGCTTTGAAGAGTTTGAAAAAGATATGATTGCAATGGATCCATTAGAGTTTCCATCTTATTTAGAAAAGTCGAAAATAGATCGAGAAAAAACGAAGTTAAATGAAGCCATTGTAACAGGTACAGGTACAATTTCCGGATACCCAACCGTAATTGGTGTTATGGATGCAAGATTTCGAATGGGAAGTATGGGCTCCGTAGTTGGTGAAAAAATTGCTATAGCAATAGAACGGGCAATTGAAACAAACAAACCTTTTATATTATTTTCTGCTTCCGGTGGAGCGAGAATGCAAGAAGGTGTATTTAGTTTGATGCAAATGGCAAAAACGAGTGCTGCATTGAATCAACTGCATGAAAAAGGTTTACTATTTATTAGTGTTATGACTCATCCTACAACTGGAGGCGTTTCTGCAAGCTTTGCATCGTTAGGTGATATTAATTTAGCGGAGCCTGGTGCGTTAATTGGATTTGCTGGACGACGTATAATTGAACAAACAATCCGCCAAAAGCTGCCAGATGATTTTCAAACAGCAGAATTTTTACTAGAGCATGGCCAACTTGATAAAGTGGTTTCTAGAAATGAGATGAGAAGTACGTTAGGAAAAATGCTCCAATTACATTACCCCCAAGTAAATGGTAGGGAGGGATATTTAAATGGCTGAACAACAATTATCTTTTGAAAAACCAATCGTTGAATTAAAGAATAAAATATCTGAATTAAAAGCTTTTACTGCTGAGAAAGAAATTGATTTATCTGGAGAAATTGAAAAGCTAGAGGAACGACTGGAGCAATTAGAAAAGGACATTTATGGTAACTTAAATCCATGGGAACGTGTTCAAATTGCCCGTCATAATAAACGCCCTACAACATTAGACTATATTAAACGAATTTTCACTGATTTTATTGAACTCCACGGTGATCGACTATATGGGGACGATCAAGCTATTGTTGGTGGTATCGCTAGATTTGAAGGATTACCAGTAACAATTATTGGACACCAAAGAGGGAAAGATACGAAGGAAAATATTAAGCGTAATTTTGGGATGCCACATCCAGAAGGGTATCGAAAAGCACTTCGTTTAATGAAGCAGGCTGATAAATTTAATAGACCGATTATATGTTTTATCGATACAAAAGGTGCTGACCCTGGAATTGAGTCAGAAGAACGTGGACAAAGCGAAGCCATTGCACGCAATTTAATAGAAATGTCTGGTTTAAGAGTGCCTGTCGTTTGTATTGTTATTGGTGAAGGAGGAAGTGGTGGTGCACTTGCCCTTGGTGTAGGTGATCGTATTTTCATGTTAGAAAATTCGACTTATTCTGTTATTTCTCCTGAAGGTGCAGCAGCACTTCTGTGGAAGGATTCTTCTTTAGCAAAGCGCGCAGCAGAAACAATGAAAATTACGGCTCCAGATTTATTAGAATTAGGTTTAATTGATGGAATGGTACAAGAAGTAAGAGGAGGAGCGCATCGTGATGTAGATCAACAAGCACATGAAATTGCAGAAACTCTTTCTCAATCGTTACAAGAATTAGTTGGGATAGAGCCTGAAACACTTGTGAAAAAACGTTACGAAAAATTTAAAAATATTGGAGAAATTAACCATGTAAGCGATATCATAGTGATGAAATAAGGTACTTTGCTTTCTCTTTTTAGGGAAAGCATTCTTATTTGTCACCGAATCGATGTTGTTTTTAGTAAATGAAAATGGTATTTTAGACACATATTATATTACATATAATATATAGGTGAGGTGGATTAAGGCAGATGAAGCGAATCGGAGTACTGACAAGTGGTGGAGATTCACCTGGAATGAATGCTGCCATTCGAGCTGTAGTAAGAAAGGCTATATATCACAATTTAGAAATTTATGGTATTTACTATGGGTATGCTGGCTTAATTAATGGTGACATAAAGAAACTAGAAATAGGGTCTGTAGGTGATATTATACATCGTGGAGGTACAATGCTATACACTGCTCGGTGTGAAGAATTTAAAACATTAGAAGGGCAGAAAAAAGGCATAGAACAATTAGAGAAATTTGGCATCGAAGCTCTAGTTGTCATTGGGGGAGATGGGTCTTTTCGTGGTGCTGAAAAATTAACAGAGCACGGTTTCCCTACAATAGGTGTACCAGGAACTATTGATAACGACATTTCAGGAACAGATTATACGATTGGCTTTGATACTGCCTTAAATACAGTAATAAATGCAATTGATAAAATTCGAGATACTGCAACATCCCATGAAAGAACCTATGTAATTGAAGTGATGGGTAGAGACGCAGGAGATATTGCTCTTTGGTCAGGTCTTGCAGATGGAGCTGAATCGATCTTAATACCTGAAGAGAACTATAGTATGAATGATGTTGTTCAACGCTTAATGAAAGGGCATGAACGTGGGAAAAAGCATAGTATCATCGTTGTTGCGGAAGGTGCAGGCTCTGGAGTTGAGATTGCGAAGGAAATCAAAAAAAGAACCAATTTAGAAACACGAGTTACAGTATTAGGACATATTCAACGTGGTGGATCACCAACAGCATCTGATCGTGTCCTTGCTAGCCGTCTAGGAGCTTATGCTGTAGAAATTTTACTTGATGGAAAAGCAGGGAAAATGGTTGGAATTGAAAAAAATGTCCTAGTTTCACATGATATAGATGATGCTTTATCACGTAAGCATCAAATAGATCAAACGATGTTTAAGCTTTCCAAAGAACTATCAATTTAAAGATTAAGGCTAAGCTATTTTCGGCTCGTTTAATAACATGCATGATAATAAACTGTTGCATGTAAAGAAACAGCGTTTTTAATAGCTAGGACAAGCTATTTTGTCCTGGCTTTTGTATGGAAAAAAAGAAAATAGAAAAAACTAAATAGTAGATATTGTTTTTTAATTATGAGGAGGATATGAAATTGAGAAAAACAAAGATTGTATGTACGATTGGACCAGCAAGTGAAAGTATTGAAAAATTAAAGGCGATTATTTCCGCGGGAATGAATGTTGCTAGACTTAATTTTTCTCATGGTGATTATGAAGAGCATGGGAACCGTATTAAAAACATTCGTCAAGCTGCTAACGAATTAGGAAAAAATGTTGCTATTTTGTTAGATACAAAAGGTCCTGAAATACGTACGCAAACAGTAGAAGGTGGAGCTGTAGAGTTAGTCCGAGGTACGACAGTAACAGTATCAATGACAGAGGTAGTTGGAACAGCAGAGAAATTTTCCATTACATACCCTGGTTTAATCAATGACGTTCAAGTAGGATCAACTATTTTGTTAGATGACGGTTTGATTGAGCTTAAGGTTACTGAAGTTGGTAACGACGAATTAGTAACTGAGGTTATTAATAGTGGAGTCCTAAAAAACAAAAAGGGTGTAAACGTACCTGGTGTTAGTGTTAACCTTCCAGGTATTACTGAAAAGGATGCAAATGATATTCTTTTTGGTATCGAACAAGATGTAGATTTCGTTGCTGCTTCATTTGTTCGTCGTGCATCTGATGTATTAGAAATTCGTGAGTTATTAGAAAAGAACAACGCAAACCACATTCAAATAATTCCTAAGATTGAAAATCAAGAAGGTGTAGATAATATTGACGAAATTCTTCAGGTATCTGAGGGTCTTATGGTAGCCCGTGGTGACTTAGGTGTTGAAATTCCTGCTGAAGATGTCCCTTTAGTGCAAAAACAATTAATTAAAAAGTGTAACCTTTTAGGAAAACCAGTTATAACAGCTACACAAATGTTAGACTCTATGCAACGTAACCCTCGTCCTACCCGTGCGGAAGCTAGTGATGTTGCAAATGCTATTTTTGACGGAACAGATGCAATCATGCTTTCTGGTGAAACAGCTGCAGGGGATTACCCAGTTGAATCAGTTCAAACAATGAGTAATATCGCTTTAAAAACAGAAACAGCCCTTAAATATGAAGATATTTTGAAGAAAACAAGACTTGAAAGTGAGCAAACAATTACAGATGCAATTAGTCAGTCTGTATCTCATACTGCATTAAACTTAAGTGCCACTGCAATTTTAACGTCTACAGAAAGTGGCTACACAGCTCTTATGATTTCAAAATATCGACCAAAATCACCAATTGTTGCGATTACAAGCAATGAACGTGTATGTCGTTCCCTAGCTTTATCGTGGGGAGTTTATGCACAAGTTGGGGAAAGAGCTTCTTCTACAGATGAAATGATTCAATTAGCAGTAGATGGCGCATTAAAAACTGGTCTTGTTAAGCACGGAGATCTTGTAGTTATAACGGCTGGTGTTCCAATTAATGAAACAGGGACAACCAATATTATGAAGGTTCACGTCATTGGTGAAGTTGTTGCTAATGGACAAGGGATCGGAAGGAAATCTGCAACTGGGAATGCAGTTGTAGCAAATAGTGCACAAGAGGCAATTGAAAAAGTTAAAGATGGAGATATCCTCGTTATTACAAATACTGATCGTGATATGATAGAAGCTTTTGAAAAAGCTTCAGCTGTAGTAACAGAACAAGGTGGCTTAACTTCTCACGCAGCAGTTGTTGGATTAAGTCTTGGGATTCCAGTGATTGTTGGAGTAGAAAACGCTACAAAGCTTTTCTCAGATGGTGAAGAGTTAACTGTAGATGGTCAGCACGGTAACATTTACAAAGGACAAGCTAGTGTATTATAATATTCAAAAATAGAAAGAGGAGGGGAAAACCCTTCTCTTTTCTTATAGAAATGAAACATTTTAACTTGAAAGTACGTATACCTATTTAAGGAGTAGAAATTAGAAGGAAGGCGAAATATACTCATGGGTAAAATTTTGTTCTTATTATTAATTATCATCCCAGCTTTAGAAATATGGGTATTAATACTATCAATTAATACGATTAATATTTTACCAACAATCCTATTAATTATTTTAACAGGTGTGCTGGGTGCGGCATTAGCAAAAAGAGAAGGGATGAATGCAATCCGAAGTGCCCAATTGCAAGCATCTCATGGTCAAGTTCCAAGTGGTGTTTTGCTAGATGGCATTTGTATTCTTGTAGGTGGAGTTGTTCTGTTAACTCCTGGTTTTATTACTGATGCCTTTGGCTTTTTCTTATTGTTTCCATTAACACGAACGATGTTCAAAGGATTTTTACAGCGCTTATTTGAACGGATGATACGTTCAGGAAATGTGGTATTTTATACAAATAAGCGGTGGTGAAAACTCATCCGTTATTACTTATTTTAGGGTAGACCGCCCATGCAAGTGAAGACTTGCACCATGATGGATGAAAATAATTTAATCCAACTGGAATGAGTGGAATCACACAAGACTCCTACGGTAACAGCAACAGGTGAAAATCCCGCACTTCGGCACAGTGTGCGAAGTGTGAAGCTGAGGCGTTGCCCGCGGAAAAGAAGACACTGCGATTGCGAACGAAGTGAAACAGAGCAGATGTCGCACTTATACCCTTGTGGTGAAAGCGAAATGGTGTGGAATGAATGAATAACCTGACCTTTATTTGTTTAGATAACACTTATTTTCAGGGGAGACCTCCTATGCAAGTGGAAATTGCACCATGGGGTATGATAATACTCATCCAATTGTCTCATCCGTTTTATGCAGAACAATTGCGTCTAAGGTTAGCCCGTGTCCTGTGGGCAACAGCGTAATGTCGCCGTTATTCACTTCTGAACCAATACTTGTAACATAATAATAACAATGAAAGAAACGCACTTGAATTAAAAGTGCGTTTCTTTCGTCGTACTAGCTTCGATATGGTTCAGCTCTTTTAACTAAGAATTATGGTTCGGTCCTTTAATATAAGAATATACTTCGTCAAAAACACCTGCTTTTAAAATAGACTGACCAAATATTAATATTGCTGGTCCAATTAGTAATCCGAGTACTCCTAAAAATTGATAACAGGCAAATAATGTAACTAATAGTGCTAAAGGTGGTATTCCCATGTGTTTGGACATTACTTTAGGTTCTGCTAATTGTCTTTGAATGATTACTATGGCATATAAAATTGAAAGTCCAATTGATAACCACCAGTTCCCAGTAATAAAAGCATAAATGATCCAAGGGAAAAAGATAAGTCCTGTCCCTAAATAAGGAAATAAATCAACTAAGGCAATTAGTAATGCTGTCGTCATTGCATATTCTACCCCAATAATTAGTAGTCCTATAAGAACAATAATGCCAGTCATTGAAACTAACGTTAATTGGGCAAATACATAACCAATTATTGCTTGCTTCCATTGAAATGTAACTTTAGAAATCAAATTGTTTAAACGTTTTGGAAGTCGGTATTCTATCCATTGGACCATAATTGGCCAATCTTTCGTAATAAAAAAAGCTCCAAGAAGTGCAAAGAAAAATACAGTTATGGTATTGGGAAGGGATAATAAAAAATCAGCTAATCCATTTAAAGTGTGCTGGACGATTGTACTCATCTGGCTACTGAGCTGGCTTAATATATTTTCAAGGGATTGATGTACTGTTGATTTTTGTTCTGGATTTAATTGAGATGTAAAAGTTAATACACCTTCGTACATTGGAATGATGAAAGTGTCAAACCATCCATGGATGTGTTCAATACCATCATGTATATAATTTGGAAGTTCTTTTTTTAAATAGCTTAAGCCTGCAACAATCTCTGCTACTAGAAGTGTTATTATTGCAGAAAAGGATAAAACAAAAGTCAGGATTACTAAAAAAACAGCAGAAGATCTTTTCCAGCCAAAAGTGTTTTCAATGAAATTTACAGCAGGTAAAAAAAGTAGCGATATAAAAAGTCCAATTAAAAATGGATATAAATAAACTGTTAATACATATATAAGGAGAACCAAGAATAACAGACAAAAGATAACAGTACAAGAACGAATGAGGCGTTGGTAAATCGAATTTCTCATAATCTCCCACCTTAGCTTCTATATACGAATGCGTGTTAAAATTGTATATACTTACTGACTTCTTATTAAAGATTATTCTTTTCGCCCTAGGTAGCAGAAAGTTTGCCCGAGCCAGGACGGAGACACTACGCCGTGCCAACAAGACGTAGGCGGAACTTAGGCGTAATTGGAGGATCGAGGAGAAAAAATCAACAATGAAGAATAACAGAGCCAATTTATTAAGGAAGTATGTCTTGATTGTGGAATAAGTAGATAAAATCTATATTCCATAAAAAGACAAGCCCTTAGTAAAATGGTATGCAAACAAAATAACATTATGAATGACTAAAACAAGAGTAAAAGAAAAAAACTAGTAACTGAGCTAACTTTTTTTCATATTATTTTGTGTATGTTAATATTAAAGTGTAAACACATAGGAGGAAGTAATCGTTGTTTTCTAGTGCAACTTTATTTATGTTTATATTGCTAGTCATAGCACTTATAGCAAAGAATCAATCTCTCATCATTGCCGTAGTGTTCTTACTAGTAATTAAGTGGATTGGTCTTGGTGATAAAGTATTTCCATATATTCAACAAAAAGGGATTAGTATTGGGGTAACAATCATTACTATTGCAGTGTTAGTACCGATTGTTACAGGACAAATCACCTTTAACGATTTGCAACAGGCATTAAAATCCTACTATGCATGGATAGCATTAGTTTCGGGAATTTTTGTTGCAGTAATAGCAGCGAATGGGATAGAACTATTAAAAGCAGACCCTCACATTACTGTTGCCTTAGTTGTTGGGACAATTTTAGCTGTGGCTGTTTTTAATGGAGTTGCAGTTGGACCATTAATTGGTGCTGGAATAGCCTATATGGCAATAAAAGTAGTGCAATTTTTTACGGGAATTGGTGGATAATTATTTATATATTTGAATATTCAAACAACTTTAAATAGTTGTAGAAGTCCGAATTTTTGGTTGTTTTAAAAAATAAAAGTTCACAAAAATGTGAAAAATGGTATAATAAAAAGCGGAAGGTATGCTAAATACATAGTTGAAAGATTTCCGAAGATATGTATCGAGGGTATAGACGTTGGCGTAAATATTGCCTACGGTTGATTGCTCAAAGGGGAACACGTTTCGAATAAAGTATATTAATAAAATATTCCTGAATTGTAGAAGGGTAAAATAATATGTTTCGAAACGTTCTAGTATTTCTCCGAGTTTTTACACGGGGAGACATAGATAAAGGTATCTCCCAATAAATTTAGGACAAAGGAGAGGTTGGTATGAGTGCAACAAAAGGTTTAGAAGGAGTAGTAGCTACAACATCTAGTGTCAGTTCTATCATCGATGGCGTTCTAACTTATAATGGGTATAATATCGACGATTTAGCTGATCATGCAAGTTTTGAAGAGGTTATTTATTTGCTTTGGAACAACCGACTTCCTAATGAGACAGAGTTAACACAATTTAAAAAGCAACTAGCAGAGGCTGCGACAGTTCCAGCAGAAGTAATAAACCAAATGAAAACATATCCTATTGATAAAGTACATCCAATGGCAGCTCTTCGTACATCTGTATCAAATTTAGCGTTATTTGATGAGTCTGCTGATGATTTGAATGGAGAAGCAAATCTTCAAAAAGCGCTAAAGCTTCAAGCGCAAATGCCAACATTAGTGGCAGCGTTTGCAAGGATCAGACAAGGAAAAGATCCAGTTGAGCCTAAAAAAGAATTAAGTTTTGCAGCTAATTTTCTCTATATGTTAAATGGTGAAGAGCCTGATGAAATATCTGAGAGTGCTATCAATAAAGCATTAGTACTTCACGCTGATCACGAATTAAATGCTTCTACATTTACTGCTCGTGTATGTGTTGCTACATTATCAGATATGTACTCTGGTATTTCCGCTGCAATTGGTGCTTTAAAAGGTCCTTTGCATGGTGGTGCAAATGAGCAAGTTATGAAAATGCTTTCCGAAATTGGTGAAGAGAATAAAGCAGAATCATACATTAAAGATGCTCTATCAAGAAAAGTTAAAATTATGGGGTTTGGACACCGAGTATACAAAAATGGTGATCCACGCGCGAAACATTTAAAAGAAATGTCTCGTCAGCTTACTAAGATAACAGGTGAGTCTAAATGGTATGAAATGAGTGTTAAGATTGATGAGGTTGTGACTAATGAGAAGGGACTTCTTCCGAATGTCGACTTCTATTCAGCATCTGTTTACCATAGTCTAGGAATTGAGCATGATTTATTTACTCCACTCTTTGCAGTGAGCCGTACTTCAGGTTGGATTGCGCATATTTTAGAGCAATATGAAAACAATAGATTGATTAGACCAAGAGCAGAATATACTGGTCCAAGTCATCAAGAGTGGATTCCATTAGAAAAAAGATAAGATTGTAAATAATAGGGGAGGGACTATTACCTTTAAATCCTCCCTTTCCTATTGTCACTACATAAATTACTTAAATTTTTAGGAGGTTATTTTCATGGCAGGAGAAAAAATCACAGTTACAAATGGTCAATTAAATGTACCTAATCAACCAGTTATTCCATTTATCGAAGGGGACGGTATTGGACCTGATATTTGGAAAGCAGCATCACGTGTTATCGAGGCTGCAGTAGAAAAAGCATATAATGGTGAGAAAAATATTGTTTGGAAGGAAGTTTTAGCTGGTGAAAAAGCTTTTAATCAAACTGGTGAATGGCTACCAAATGAAACTTTAGAAACAATTAACGAATATTTAATCGCTATCAAAGGACCATTAACAACTCCAATAGGAGGAGGTTTCCGTTCATTAAACGTTGCACTTCGACAAGAGCTTGATTTATATGCTTGTGTACGTCCAGTTCGTTGGTTTGAAGGAGTTCCTTCCCCTGTAAAACGTCCACAAGACACAGATATGGTTATTTTCCGTGAAAACACTGAAGATATTTACGCTGGTATTGAGTTCCAACAAGGTACTCCAGAAGCGAAAAAAGTAGTTGAATTTTTACAAAATGAAATGGGTGCAACGAAAATTCGTTTCCCTGAAACTTCAGGTATAGGTGTAAAACCAGTATCAGAAGAAGGTACACATCGTCTAGTTCGCGCTGCTATTCAATATGCAATTGATGAAGGACGTAAAAGTGTAACACTTGTTCACAAAGGAAACATCATGAAATTTACTGAAGGTGCCTTCAAAAACTGGGGTTACGAGTTAGCTGAGAAAGAGTTTGCAGATAAAGTATTTACATGGGCTGAATACGATAAAATTGTAGAAGAAAAAGGTCGCGACGCGGCAAATGATGCACAAGGTAAAGCAGAAGCTGAAGGGAAAATTATCGTTAAAGATGCAATCGCCGATATTTTCTTACAACAAATCTTAACTCGTCCGAAAGAGTTTGATGTTGTTGCAACAATGAACTTAAACGGGGACTATGTATCAGATGCTTTAGCTGCACAAGTTGGGGGAATTGGTATTGCTCCAGGAGCTAACATTAACTACGATACTGGCCATGCAATTTTTGAAGCCACTCACGGAACAGCACCTAAGTATGCTGGTCTTGATAAAGTAAATCCTTCTTCTGTTTTACTTTCTGGTGTACTAATGCTACGTCACTTAGGATGGACAGAAGCTGCTGATTTAGTTGAGAATTCTATGGATAAAACAATCGGTAGTAAAGTTGTCACTTATGATTTTGCACGTTTAATGGAAGGTGCAACAGAAGTGAAGTGTTCTGAATTTGGTGACGAACTAATTAAAAATCTTTAATATTGTTATGGCTGAATGTTTTTAGTGGGGAATATCAAGGACATTGTGTTTAATAATATTGAAGGGGGAAGGTTGCTATGGCTATTAAGCGTAAAAAGATTACGGTTGTCGGTGGGGGATTCACAGGGACTACAACAGCAATAATGGCAGCACAAAAAGAGTTAGGTGATGTCGTTATAGTTGATATTCCACAGGCTGAGAATCCAACTAAAGGTAAAGCGTTAGATATGCTAGAAGCTAGTCCTGTTCAGGGGTTTGATTCAAATATTATTGGAACGTCCGATTACAAAGACACTGAGAGTTCAGACATCGTTGTTATTACTGCAGGGATTCCGAGAAAACCTGGTATGAGTCGTGATGATTTAGTTGCCACGAACGCTGGTATTATGAAACAAGTGACAAAAGAAATTGTAAAGTACTCGCCTAATTGTTATATTATTGTACTTACAAATCCAGTAGATGCCATGACATACACGGTATTTAAGGAATCAGGTTTTCCAAAAAATCGAGTGATAGGTCAATCAGGGGTGCTTGATACTGCTCGTTTTAGAACCTTTGTAGCACAAGAATTAAATGTATCCGTTGAAGATATTACCGGCTTTGTTCTAGGGGGACACGGTGACGATATGGTACCGATGCTGCGTTATTCTTTTGCTGGTGGTATTCCAGTAGAAAAATTAATTCCACAAGATCGTCTTGAAGCAATTGTAGAACGTACTCGTAAAGGTGGCGGTGAAATCGTTAACCTTTTAGGAAATGGTAGTGCTTATTATGCACCTGCCGCTTCTATTGTACAAATGGTTGAAGCTATACTAAAGGATAAGAAACGTATTCTTCCATCAATCGCATACTTAGAAGGGGAATATGGATATGAAGATCTATATTTAGGTGTTCCTACGATACTTGGTGGCGATGGAATTGAAAAGATTCTCGAACTGGAGTTAACGGAAGATGAAAAGGCAGCATTACAAAAATCTGTTGATTCTGTTAAAAATGTAATGAAGGTATTAGATAAGTAAATAGAGAATATGATAAAATAAAAGAAATTCGGTAATTTAACCGGATTTCTTTTATCATTATTTTGTAAGCGCTTACTTTAAACTATTTGTAAAGGAGTGTTTCATCTGTTTACTAAAAAAAGAAAGCTAGGGAAAACGATTGATCAGCTGAAAATTGGAGAAAAGATAGAAATATCAAAGGAAATTCAGGATAAAGAGATCTTACTCTATTTAGGATTCTCTGAAGATGCAAATCCTATATATATTCAGCACGACTATGCCTCTAGAACTCCATATGGAAAACCAATTGTTCCCCATATTATGCTTCATGGGTTAGTTTCATCTGCAATTTCAACATATTTACCAGGTCCAGGAAGCTCCATTAATAAAATATCTTTTTCATATCCGAAGCCTCTTTATCATTACGAGACTTTGTACTTAAAAATGGAGATTGTGAGTATTGATGAAAACAAGCATACAGCTTTATTGCATGTAATAGGGAAGAATGAACTTGAAAGTATAGTAATGCAAGGAGAAGTAGAAGTAAGTCCTCCATATCCATGGAAGCCTATGACTCATGACGCTGGAAATTTTGATAACTTTTAGAGGATGTTCAAAAGTCCGGGAAAAATATCTGTCTAATCTCTGCGTTGGCTTGCTTTTCCGTTCCTCACGTATTAAAAGCATACGCTGCGGTACTCAAAGCTACGCCGCCTTGATCTTTCGACGCACAGGACGTGCTAGTGTCGGCGTTGCAACAGGACGTTGTGACTTTAGTTGACTCGGCTATTTTTATCCTCCTTTTTGAACACGCACTTTTAACAGTACAATACAGTGAATAATGTAAACTACTCTTTCAATAAAAGGGTAGTTTTTATTTTTTAAAAAGATAAGAAAGATAAAATTTTTACTTTGAAAGTTGTTTAGGGGACAGGACGTAGGCTGTACTTAGGCGTAATTGGGGCGCCTTGCGCTTTTCTTATCATAATTAAATAAGCCGGTTCAGAACAAAAGGTTATGTATATTAAAAATAATATTTGTGATTCTATTAAAATATAGTAAGATAAAATAAATGAGATATACATAGGGGAATTGTTTATAAACTCTATTTTGCTTAGGTTTTCAGGGAATCTAAGTATATTAGGAGGAAATACAATGTCGCAAAGGTTATTGATTGTAGATGATGAAGAATCGATTTTAACTTTATTACAGTTTAATTTAGAGCAGGGTGGTTTCCATGTGACAACAGCCATGGATGGAAAAACTGCCTTAGAAAAAGCTTGTTCCAATTATTATGATTTAATTATACTTGATTTAATGCTTCCAGAAATGGATGGCTTAGAGGTATGTAAACAGTTAAGACAAAACAAAGTCTTAACACCAATCCTAATGTTAACTGCGAAGGATGATGAGTTTGATAAAGTGTTAGGCTTAGAATTAGGTGCAGATGATTATTTAACCAAACCATTTAGCCCTCGAGAAGTTGTAGCTCGTGTAAGGGCAATATTAAGAAGAACACAAACAACAGAAAAGCCAGTAGAGTCCAGCACTCTGTCAAATAAAATTGTCATTGGTGATGTTGAAATTTTTCCTGAAAATTATGAGGTTTTTTTGAATGGTAGCCAACTAGAACTTACTCCGAAGGAATTTGAACTTTTATTGTATTTGGCTAATCATAAAGGAAGAGTATTAACTAGAGATCAATTATTAAATGCTGTTTGGAATTATGAATTCGTTGGTGATACTAGGATTGTTGATGTTCATGTGAGTCATTTAAGAGATAAAATTGAACCTAATACAAAAAAGCCTGTATATATAAAAACAATTAGAGGATTAGGCTATAAAATGGAGATACCAAATAAAAATGAGTAGTTATAAATCTCGTCTTATTTTTCCATTAGCAATTATTATTTTACTTGTTTTAGCTAGCTTAGGGGTTGTACTAGGATCATTATTTAAAGAATTTTACTTCGATCGAATGTATGATCGAGTAACAAAAGAAACAGAGCTAGTAGCTCTTACACTTGAAGAAGCTGATTTTGAGAATCATTCTATAATACAAAATAAAATAAAGGAAATAGCTAATAAACTGGATATCAGGATAACAATCATTGATCTTGATGGAACGGTTATTGCTGAAACAGATGCAAATATAAGTACGATGGAAAATCACCTCAATCGTCCAGAGATTAAACAACTTATTCAAGAAGGAATAGGTCAAGAGATCCGTTATAGTCATTCTGTTAATAGAGAACTTCTATACTACGCTATTCCATTTAATCAGGAGACGACAGGATTACAAGCTTATTTACGGATTGGTATGCCAGTTGATCAAATAAGTATAATTCATCAAAATATTTGGACTGTCATTTTTGTTAGTTTCTTTATTGCCTTTTTAGTTATTGTATTTTTAGCAACGAAGGTTACTAATCAGATGGTAGCACCGATCGAGGATGCCCGGCTAGTAGCAAATCAATTAGCAAGAGGGAACTTCTCAGCAAGAACGTTTGAAGTATCTCATAATGAAACGGGTCAATTAAATCGTTCATTAAATGTATTAGCTGAAAATTTACAAGAAATCACGAATACTTATGAAATTCAAAAGGAAAGACTTGAAACGTTAATAGAGAATATGGGAAGTGGACTCATTCTCATAAATGCTAAAGGGGATATTACTTTAGTAAATCGTTCGTGCAAAGATATTTTTCAAGAAAATACTGACGCTTGGTTGAATCAACTTTATTATGAAGTAATTAACCATAAAGATGTAATAAAGCTTATTCAAGAAATATTATTAACGGAAAAAAGAAAAAGACAGCACCTTTCCCTCCCGATAAAGATTGAGATTCGCCATTTTGATGTACATGGTGCCCCTATTATTGGGAATGACTTACAATTAAAGGGAGTTGTTTTAGTTTTTCATGATATAACGGAGTTAAAAAAGCTAGAACAAGCACGGAAGGATTTTGTTGCTAATGTTTCTCATGAATTAAAAACTCCTGTTACCTCATTAAAAGGATTTACGGAAACGTTGTTATCAGGTGCAATGGAAGATCCAGAATTAAGGAAACGTTTCTTAACTATAATTGCAAATGAATCGGAACGTTTAGAATCGTTAATTAATGATTTGTTAGATCTTTCTAGAATTGAAGGTTCCCAATTTTATTTAACTATCCAAGATGTAAATGTTGAAGCTATAATAGATGAAGTGTTTATGATCTTGGAAGAGAAAGCTGAATTGAAAGAGATTACGTTATCAAAAAGAGTTGAAGGGAACGGTATCATTAGTGGTGACGCTAATAGAATAAAGCAAATTTTAATTAATCTAATTAATAACGGAATTATGTATACACCTAATGGTGGGGACGTTTCTGTTATTGTAAAGGAACATAATAAAACGGTAGTTTTGGAAGTGAAAGATACTGGAATTGGCATTAGTAAAAAAGAAATTCCTAGAATATTTGAACGTTTTTATAGAGTTGATAGAGCAAGAAGTAGGAACTCAGGGGGAACAGGGTTAGGTTTAGCTATTGTGAAGCATTTGGCAGAAGCTCATAAAGCTACCATGTCTGTTGAAAGTGAAGTTGGAAAAGGAACGACTTTTAGATTAGTTTTTTCAAGGGTAATAACAGAAAATAATGAGAACGGTTTTTAAGTTTTGCAAATAAATCACCATTTCTTTACAAAATATTAATAATCGTTCGTTATAGTTAGGATGTAAACAAGTTACATCCCCTTATGTAGAACAAAGGCCGCCCTGAGCCTTTGTTCTTTTTTATATCTGCCCTGAAAATTAGAAGCGTTCTAGAAGCCCGGAAAGCAATGAAAAATACAAATGCGGTATCCATGAAGCGTTCTAGAAGCCCGGAAAGCAATGAAAAATACAAAAGCGGTACTCAAGAAGCGTTCTAGAAGCCCGGAAAGCAATGAAAAACACAAATGCGGTATTCAAGAAGCGTTCTAGAAGCCCGGAAAGCAATGAAAAACACAAATGCGGTATCCAAGAAACGTTCTAGAAGCCCGGAAAGCAGTGAAAAAAGCAAATGCGGGATGAATGAAGCTGATATTCTTCCCGCAAACGGTATGAGATTAGAATTGCGGGAAGGTAGTATACTTTAGAAAGAACATTTTCATCCCCCATGGTGCAAATATTTACTTGCATGGGCGGTCTACCCTGAAAATAGAAACGGTTCAGTAGTGAAGGAATCGAGGTCTACCTTGAGAATAGAAACGGCTCAGGAGTGAAAGATGTGACTAATTGAATATTTGTTTTATTTAATAAGACTACTCCTTTCGTTTGTAGGAAGGCATATTCATGATAAAATAGGCAAGGAAGAGATTGATTTAATACATACTAAGATAGAAAAATAAAAATGAGGTGTTTATTTATGAATAAACTTGTTTTAGTTGATGGTAACAGCATTGCTTACCGAGCTTTTTTTGCCTTACCCCTTCTGAATAATGAGAAAGGAATATATACGAATGCAGTTTACGGATTTACAACAATGCTCTTAAAAATTTTAGAAGAAGAAAAACCGTCACATATGCTTGTTGCCTTTGATGCAGGTAAAACAACATTTCGACATAAAACTTTTAAAGAATATAAAGGGAAAAGAGAAAAAACGCCTCCTGAGTTATCGGAGCAGCTACCAGTCATGCGTGATCTACTTAAAGCCTTTAACATTGCTTATTTCGAAGTAGAAAATTATGAAGCTGATGATATAATAGGAACATTATCTTCAGAAGCTTCTAAGGATGATGATTGGGAAGTAAAAATTTTTAGTGGTGATAAGGACTTACTTCAGCTTGTATCAGATCAGGTTCACGTAGCACTTAGTCGGAAAGGTATTACTAATGTTGATACTTATGATTTAGCTTTTGTGGATGAGAAATACGGTATTACTCCCAAACAAATCATTGATATGAAAGGCTTAATGGGGGATAGCTCTGATAATATTCCAGGTGTTCCAGGTGTTGGAGAAAAAACAGCCCTGAAACTGTTAAAAGAATTCGAAACAATTGAAGGTGTATATGAATCCATTGATAAAGTATCAGGGAAAAAATTAAAAGAAAAATTAGAAGATAATAAAGACTCAGCATTTATGAGTAAACAGCTTGCAACTATCGAATTAAATGCACCAGTTGATATTAGCTTTGATGAAATGAAGCTTCAAGACCCTAATTATAATTCCCTACTAAGTTTGTTTAAGGAATTAGAATTTTCCTCACTTATTGAACGAATTTCTCCAGAAAATGAGGAGGAAATGCAGGAAGAGCTCGAGGAACTAGACATTTCCATTGTTGAAAATGTTGAAGAAGGTATGCTCCAAAACCCCTCTTCTGTAGTTGTGGAGGTCCTTGATGAGAATTATCACTTAGGCGACATTCTTGGATTAGCTATCGTTAATTCTAGTGGTTATTACTTTATACCAACTGGGGTAGCAAAGGATAGCAAGGTTTTTAAAGCGTGGGCAGAGGATAATACAAAGGAAAAATGGCTCTTTGGTGCTAAGCGAAATGTTGTAGCTTTAGCATGGCAAGGTGTTGAGTTAAACGGAGTTACCTTTGATAGTCAAATTGCTTCTTATCTTATTGATCCATCGTCAAATTTCCATGAAATTGCTGACATTGCAAAAGGTAAGAAGGGTATATCTGTTCAAACGGATGAGAATGTGTATGGGAAAGGGAAAAAACGTAAAATTCCCGAGGAAAAAATTTTAGCACAACATCTAATCCGAAAAGCGATTGCAATCCATGAACTAAAAAATGACCTTGAAAAAAAATTAGAAATAAATAACCAGTATAAACTCTTTGAAGAATTAGAAATGCCGTTATCCATTGTCCTAGGTAGGATGGAAAGAAATGGTGTGTCTGTAGATAAGCAGGAATTAAAGGAAATGGGTGAAGTTCTTTCTGAAAAGCTACAATTAACAGAGAAAAAAATCCATGATCTAGCAGGTACAGATTTTAATATAAATTCTCCAAAACAGCTAGGAGAAATATTATTTGAGAAACTTAACTTACCTGTAATTAAAAAGACGAAGACGGGGTATTCAACATCAGCAGATATTTTAGAAAAACTACAAGATAAACATGAAATTATAGATAAAATACTGCATTATCGACAGTTAGGAAAACTAAAGTCCACATATATAGAAGGATTATTAAAAGTTATTCATCCAAATACCGAGAAAATCCATACGATTTTTAATCAAGCATTAACGCAAACAGGTAGATTAAGCTCTACAGAGCCAAATCTACAAAATATTCCTATTCGTCTAGAGGAAGGTCGAAAAATTCGTCACGCTTTTATACCAGAAAGTAAAAATGCAGTCATTTTTGCCGCGGACTATTCACAAATTGAATTACGGGTATTAGCACACATTTCAAAAGATGAAGAATTAATTAAAGCATTTAAAGAAGATATGGACATTCATACAAAGACAGCAATGGATGTTTTTCATGTTGCAGAAGATGATGTTACAAGCCAGATGCGTCGGACTGCAAAAGCCGTTAACTTCGGAATTGTTTATGGAATTAGTGATTTTGGATTATCACAAAACCTTGGAATTACTCGTAAGGAAGCAAAGAAGTTTATTGAACGATACTTTGAAAGCTACCCAGGAGTAAAAGATTATATGGAGTCCATCGTTGATGAGGCGAGGGAAGCAGGTTATGTTACAACCATGCTCCAGCGAAGAAGATATCTTCCTGAGATTACAAGTCGTAATTTTAATTTAAGGAGCTTTGCAGAACGTACAGCTATGAATACACCTATCCAAGGAAGTGCCGCAGATATTATAAAAAAAGCGATGGTTCAAATGGCAGAGGAAATGGAAAACAATAATCTTCAATCTCGTTTACTTCTACAGGTTCATGATGAATTAGTATTTGAAGTTGTAGAAGAGGAGTTGGAGGTAATGAAAAAGCTTGTCCCAAAAATAATGGAAAATGCAGTTGAGTTAAATGTTCCGCTAAAGGTTGACTTCTCTTACGGAAGTACGTGGTACGATGCAAAATAAATGATAAAGCACGAAAGCACGAATGATCAACAAGAAATAGTTAGTAGGTGGTAAATGATATGCCTGAATTACCAGAGGTTGAAACGGTAAAACGAACATTAAAATCGGTAATATTAAATGAACGAATAAAAAATGTGATTGTTACATGGCCAAAAATGATAAAACGTCCAGATGATGTGGAACAGTTCAAACTTCAATTAATAGGGCAAACCTTTCATAACATAAATAGGAGGGGGAAATTTCTTTTATTCCAACTAGATAATTTTACACTTGTATCGCATTTAAGGATGGAAGGGAGATACGGATTATTTTTATCAGAGGAAGCTCCTGATAAACATACACACGTTCGTTTTCTTTTAGAAAGTGGCAAAGAATTAAGGTATCGAGATGTAAGAAAATTTGGTACTATGCATCTCTTCTCAAAGGGGGAAGAGGAAGGACAACCTCCATTGAGTAACCTTGGTGTGGAACCTTTTTCAGAAAATTTTACGGTCCAACGATTAAAGACTGTCTTACAAAAAACTTCACGAAAAATAAAACCTGCTTTATTGGATCAATCTTTAATTGTTGGGCTTGGTAACATATATGTTGATGAAGCCTTATTCAGAGCTAGACTTCACCCTGAACGAGAATGTGATAACTTAAAGTTTAATGAAATCAAGCGTCTCCATAAAAGCATTGTTGAAACGTTGACTGAAGCAGTGAATTTAGGTGGTTCATCAATTAAAACATACGTTAATGGACAAGGAGAAATGGGAATGTTTCAGCAAACGTTATTCGTGTATGGTCGCCAAGGACAGGAATGTAAATATTGTGGAGAAGAAATTATTCGATCTGTAGTAGGAGGAAGAGGTACACATACTTGTCCCTCTTGTCAAAAAATTAATTTAAGTAATTAGCAAGAAATTGTTGGGCTTTTCATAAATAATTCACGTACATTGGAAAGGCTTCTTCCATATACTATCTTATCAAGGTTGGGAAGGAGATCTTGCCGATGACGGAATTGTTATCACTCCTACTTCTCGCATTTGCAGTTAGTTTGGATAGTTTTGGAGTAGGCTTAACATATGGCTTACGAAAAATGAGGCTTCCGCTTTTATCTCTTTTGTTTATCGCAAGCTGCTCAGCAATTTCTATCCTCCTAGCAATGGGGATTGGTGGAATGATTCAACAATTCATTTCACCTAGTTTAGCTGAATCAATAGGCGGAATCATATTAATATGTATTGGTTTGTGGGCTATTTATCAACTTTATCGACCTGCAAAGACTGAAAGGAAATCCAAAAAAGAACGAGAAACTATCGTAAACTTAGAATTAAAGAAACTTGGTATTGTCATTAAAGTTTTAAGAAAGCCAATGTTTGCTGACTTAGATAATTCAGGTGCAATAACTGGGAAAGAGGCTTTCCTACTAGGATTGGCATTGTCATTAGATGCATTTGGAGCAGGTATAGGAGCAGCATTAATTGGATTTTCACCTTGGGTTATGGCAATTAGCACTGGAATAATGTGCGGAATATTTGTAACTCTTGGGATGAAAAGTGGTTGGTTTTTTTCTGATGCAAAATGGGTGAAACGTTTTTCATTTGTACCAGGCTTATTACTAATTCTTATTGGGGTGTGGCAACTTTAGTCCACACCTTCATCTAGCGATTGATTAGACGAGCATTGATTGTACATAAATTATTTTCAGGGTAGACCGCCCATGCAAGTGGATATTTGCACCATGGGGGATGAAAATGATTAACCTGACCTTTATTTGCTAATACTATTAATTTTGATAACAGCTATTTTCAGGGTAGACCTAAGCAAAAAGGAGGTAATAAAGTGATTATTGGATTAACTGGAGGGATTGCCAGCGGAAAGTCCACTGTATCTTCTATGTTAAAAAAAAGGGGATATCCTATTGTCGATGCTGATATTATTGCACGTCAAGTAGTTGAACCTGGAGAAGTAGCCTATAAAAAGCTTGTTTCAGTTTTTGGAGATGACATCGTTCAAGAGGATCTACATATTAACAGAAAAAAACTAGGTTCTATCATATTTAAAGATAATGAAAAAAGAAAGAAATTAAATAATATTGTTCATCCTGCTGTTAGAGCTAAGATGAAACTAGAGGTTAATGAATACATAGATAAGGGATATGAAACCGTAATTATGGATATCCCACTACTAATAGAGAGTAATTTAACTTATATGGTTGATAAGATATTATTGGTATATGTTGGAGAAGAGACCCAATTAAAGCGGCTAATGGAACGTGATCAATCTAATATAGAAGAAGCAATGGAAAGAATTAATGCTCAAATGTCAATGGAAGAAAAGAAGAGATTTGCCCATGAAATAATAAATAATGAAGGTTCGCTAGAGGAAACTGAAACACAACTAGAAGAAATATTGAAAAAGTGGCATATAAATTAATAGCATCACAGAAACAAAATACCATAAGTAAAACTTAGAGAGAAAACTAATAGGTTTACTTGAGCTGCAAAACTGTAAAATGCTGACGAATCTGATAGGTATACGCACAACTATCACAACTAAAAACACATTATAAATCGTAAAAAGCACGAAGAACATACTTCGTGCTTTTAAATATCCTATTTGTTAGTTAAACTAAGCCGGATAGTGACACAAGGGAATTTATAGCTTGTTCCCCCTAAAGCTAAAGCATCCTCAATAAATTGACATCTTTGGTTTTTTATTTAAAGGGATATGTGAGAAAAATATACTATATTTTAGGGTAACTCACTAATAAAACCTGATAAAATTTCGATTAAGTCCACATCAGTTCTCTTAAATACTGCAGGCTGCAAGTACAAGCTATAGAATCGGTTATCTTTTTCCCATAAGTAAACTTCATTTCCAATGAAATTGCCAATATAAACTTTTATACCATTAAACTCCATTACCTCCATATCTGGAATGTCTGTTTCTTTTAGAGGACCTTGATATTCAAGACGGTTTATTGCTAAACTCCCATATTTTTCTCCTATATAAGAATGGCTATATTTTATTTTTGATCCCCAAACATATGTGTCTTCATTTTGCTTTTCCAACAGTTCTCTGTACTCTTTCGCTGAAAAAAGGTTGTCTTCCGTTTTTTTGCCGAATTCTAAAATATACGCTAAAGGAATTTCGTCGAACTCATTATTCTCTGGGTTATATAGATCATGCTTTATCAATTTTAATTCTTCCTGAACAGTTACAATATCCCAACCATCAGGCATTACAAAGGGATCATAAGTAAACTCTTCCTGGATTAGAGATAATGGCTGTAATTCTTCTGTTGGAAGAAAAGAAATGGTCAATATCAAAAAAATAAATGCTGTTGCAACAAGAGCCCCTCCGTATTTGAGTTTGGAATATTTTCTACTAACTGTTCTATTTTTTAGATTTTTTACAATTCGATGTTTCTCACGGTTAGTAACCTCAATATCTTTTAACAAAGACTGATTTAATGTTTTCCTTAAATTTTTTAGCTCCTCCATTCCTCTTCCCACCCTTGTAAAAGCATTTTTAATTTCTCCCTTGACCTCTTTAGCCTTGATTTAACTGTGTTTTTATTTATTTGAAGGATGGAACTTATTTCTTCAACGCTTAACTCTTCATAATAGAATAGAATGATTACTTCTCTAAATTTTAAAGGTAACTGTAGAATTGACTTTGCTAAAATATCTTTTTCCATTTTCTGAACAGATTGATTTTCAGGGGTATTGTTACTGGTTAATTCCCCTTCCATAATTGGTCTGGTAAAAATATGCCGAAAGCTCCATTTCTTTAGTATATCTTTGCATTTATTAATAGTAATCCTAATAAGCCAGGTTTTATAGCTACTCTCTTCTCGAAAAGAAGCCAAGTTTTGATAACAGGCAATAAATACTTCTTGGAGTACATCTTCTGCTAACGTATGATCTTTTACATACAAAAAAGAAAGCCGTTTCAGCTCTGTTCCATATTGGCCAAGTAAACTTTCAATTTGGAGTACTTTCTCTTTTTCACAAATTTTCCTATTTTTTAGCTGCATCTGTTTCCCCCTTTCACAAATTTGACGACTCCCATGAACTTCCGGTTCCCATTTCATCAAATTATTAAATAAAAAGAATTGTTGACTTTGTTAATTTTTAATGTTGTTTTTTATTACTAAGATGAATTTCCACATCAATTAAAGCTGATTAGGTTATTTAATATACTTACTACTTCATTAACGCATCTGATTCTTAAACCCTAGTGAATTTACTCAGAAGTCCCGATGGCTTTTTTCACTTCTGAAGCTAATCATTAAGAAAAAACGATAGATTTTTAATTGTTATTTTTCTGTTTACTTGTTTCTTTACATTTGAAAATTAGCTCTATAAAATAACACTTTATCTTTTAAATTAGCATAATATGTTATACTATATAACTGTGTTATTTAATTAGTATAACTTAAATAAAATTTAGGAGGAATATTGTGTGGCGAGAATAGCGATTAATGGTTTTGGAAGGATTGGACGTTTGGTTTTTAGAAAAGCTTTAAGTAATCCTGCCTTGCAAATAACTGCAGTTAATGCTTGCTATCCTGCAGAGACGTTATGTCACTTAATTAAATATGATACCATCCATGGACCATTTAGAGGTGATGTTAAGGTATTTAATAATAACTTATTAGTGAATGGGAATGAGATAAAGCTGTTCCAATCAAGAGACCCACTAAAGCTTCCTTGGGAAGAGGAGGGTATCGATATCGTCGTTGAAGCTACTGGGAAATTTAAGACAAGAGAAGGAGCTTCCTTACATTTAGAAGCTGGAGCAAAAAAAGTAGTGATAACAGCCCCAGGTAAAGGGGAAGATGCAACTATAGTGTATGGTGTAAATGAAGACAAATATAATTCAAAACAACATCATATTATCTCAAACGCCTCTTGTACAACAAACTGTTTAGCACCAATTGCAAAAGTACTAAACGAATTCTTTCACATTAATTATGGATTAATGACAACTGTCCATTCTTATACAAATGATCAAAAAAACATTGATAACCCTCATCAAGATTTAAGGCGGGCTCGCGCATGTGGTCAATCAATTATTCCAACAAGTACTGGTGCAGCAAAAGCTATATCAAAAGTTTTACCAGAGCTAGAAGGGAAATTAAATGGCCTAGCACTTCGTGTTCCTACCCCAAATGTTTCACTAGTAGATCTAAATGTTGAAGTTAATCAAAAAGTGAATAAAGATTTGATTAATAACGTTTTTCAAATAGCATCGGAAAAAAGCATGCGTGGAATAATTGATTATACTGATTCGCCTCTTGTGTCTTCAGACTTCAATGGAAATGAGCATTCAGCCATCATTGATGGGTTATCTACATTGGTGATAAACGAACGGCAAGTGAAGGTGTTAGCTTGGTATGATAATGAATGGGGTTACTCATGCAGAGTCGTTAATTTAGTACAACATATTGCTGAAAAACTAAAATTTGATCTCCAAATAAATGCCTCCTAGGGAATAGGAAAAGAAGCAATTACAAACCATAAAGGTATTCCTCCTCTTATGAAATAGTCCATATAAGTTTCATTCTTTCCTGAATAAAAGCAAGAAATCATGTGATAAGGAGGAGTTAATGTGAATACCTTTGGACGTCATGTTATTGCTGAGTTATGGGAGTGTAACAGTAATAAACTTAATGATAGGGAGTTTATTGAAAGGTTATTTGTTGATGCTGCCCTTGAAGCAGGTGCAGAAGTAAGAGAGGTGGTATTTCATAAATTTGCTCCTCAAGGTGTAAGTGGAGTAGTTATTATTAGTGAATCCCATTTAACGATTCACAGCTTTCCGGAGCACGGATATGCTAGTATTGATGTGTATACTTGTGGGAACTTAGATCCTAATATTGCAGCAAATTATATATCGAATGAGCTTAGTGCTAAATCCTCTGAAGTAGCGGAGATTCCAAGAGGCAAGGGGCAAATAAATTTTTTGGAAAAAACAACACTTAATATGTAAATGAATTAATTTTAAGAAGGTGATTGTTCCACCTTCTTTTTTTTTAATAAATAGTAGTCCACGGCAAGGGAGGTTGTTCAAAGGTAATTTATAAAATTTTCACTTTGAAAGTTGTCTAGGAGACTGGATGTCGATGATTTAACCTAAGAACGCCCACGTCCTGTGGGCGTTCTTAGGTTAAGTTAGGCCGCCCTGCGCTTTTCTTATTTATTGGATGCAATTAATTGTGTCAAAGTTATGGGCATGGCGCAATTAAGGTGAGAGTTGGCGAGATTATGGCAAGAATCGGCGCGAATAGTGCATGAACTGGCGCGATTAAACAAAGAATCGGCGCAATTACAACGAAAACGACACATTGGTCCTGAAAAAGAAAGATAGACCTATGAAGCAAAACAGTATTATACTTATAGAGGATGTTCAAAAAAGTCCGGGAAAAATATCTGTCGAATCTCTGCGTTGGCTTGCTTTTCCGTTCCTCACGTATTAATAGAATACGCTAAGGTCCTCAAAGTTGCGCCGCCTTGATCTTTCGACGCACAGGACGTGCTAGTGTCGGCGTTGCAACAGGACGTTGTGACTTTAGCCGACTCGGCTATTTTTGTCCTCCTTTTTGAACACGCACTTATTATTATATATATTTACGAAAACTGACAAATTTCCATAAGATATGAATTGAATAACCGACAGTTTCTTGCTATTCTTAGTATTGGTGAGGTGGGTAAAAATATGGGATTTTTATATACATTAAAAAAGATCTTTAGTAAACGAGCAGAAACCAAAGAAGATCATGTAGACGAAAAACTTAGAACACATTATTACAAAACAACGAAAGACAGATTAGTTAAAGAATTAGAAGAGATAATTAATAATCAAAAGGGCTTTGAAATTAAATCCTATGCGGAAAATCATGGTGAGCTAGTGGTTGAAATTAACAAAGGAAAACGAGCAATTATGGTTATTACTGTTATAATGGTTAAACCATTTAGAACAGCAGTTGATTTCTCTGTTACTTCAGAAACAGGAATAATAACAGATTTTGGTGCAAGTAGAAAGTTAATTTACTTCTTGTACGAAGATTTAAACAAAAAATTTGAGCTTGTAGGAACAGGCTTAGGCAATGAATTAATGAATTAGTACAATTCATAGACGAACAATGGAGATGATCGGTCATGTTATGTCCAAGCTGTCAGCATAATGGTACGAAAGTTTTAGACTCTAGGCCAAGTGATGAAGGCCGTTCTATTCGACGAAGACGTGAATGTGAACAATGTAGCTATCGCTTTACTACTTTTGAACGTGTTGAAAAAACCCCGTTAATTGTAGTGAAAAAAGACGGAAATCGTGAAGAATTTAGTCGTGAAAAAGTACTTCGTGGCATTATTCGCGCTTGTGAAAAAAGGCCAGTCCCTTTGGAAAAACTAGAAAAGATAGTAGAAGATGTTGAAAAGCAAATTCGAAATCAAGGTACAGCAGAAGTGTTAAGTAATGATATTGGAGAGTTGGTAATGGAGCATTTAGCCATGTTAGATGATGTAGCTTATGTTCGGTTTGCTTCCGTTTACCGCCAGTTTAAAGATATTAATGTATTCGTCGATGAATTAAAGGAATTATTAGATCGTGAAAATAAGAAAAAATAATACTACAACATATGGAGCGAAAAAACGCTCCTTTTTTTCACTGTTCTGGACTATTTATACTGTCCATTGATGAGTTAAAGTAATATTAAACTTAGAAAGAAAAGGTGATATGTATTGCATTGGAAAGAAGTTTTGCCCTCCGATAAATATATTGCCTACATGGATGACAGGCTACATGAAACAGATAGAGACACGGTAACGTTATTATATCAACCTCTTATTGGAGCATTAGCATATAGTTTATATATGACGTTAGTAAGTGAAGTTTGTAGGAATGATGGCAAAAAAGTTGAGCAAGCCCATAAAGCATTAATGATTTATACAGGTAAGAATTTAGATGAAATTTTTCAAGAAAGAAAAAAGCTTGAAGCAATTGGTTTAATAAAGGTGTACCGGCAAAAGGTTGGAGATGAATTTATTCATTATTATTCAATTAAAGCACCAATGTCACCTGAAAACTTTTTTAAAGATGATATGTTAAGTGTTTTTTTGTATAACCGAATTGGAAGCAAAGAACAGTATATTAAACTGCGAAATTCTTTTCGCATTGATCGGTTGGAAGAAGAAGGAGAATATGAAAACATTACACGATCTTTTGATCAAGTATTTACATCCTTACACCCATCAGAAATGAGTAGCAATCATCCTGAAGTGATTGATGCACTTACATTTTCTGAAACATTAGAGGGAAGACCTTCCCACGGAGAAAACTATGGTCTTATGGGCTTAGATTTTAATTACGAAGCTATGCTAGCTTTTTTACCTCCCTTTGTACCTAAACAGCAATTGACCTTGAAAAAAAATGAACAGCTAATCAGGAAGTTAGCGTTTTTATATAAGATAGATGCAAATGAAATGAGTAAGGTTATACAAGATTCTTTCCTTCATATGGATGAATTGGATTTAATGGAACTAAGAAAACAAGTGAAGTTACGCTACCGTATGAAGGAAGTAGATAAGCCACCTAGACTTGGATTAAGAGTTCAGTCAGAAGAATTAAGAACCTCAAATAAAGAACCTATGACAGAGGAAGAAAAGCAAATTCATTATTATGAAACGACGTCTCCGATAGAATTCATGGAGGAGTTGGGTGATGGAGCAAAGGTGTATCCTGGAGATGTGGATATTGTAGAACAGATGATGTTTGACTATAAGCTTGAGCCAGGTGTTGTCAATGTTTTACTCGAATACTTATTTTTCATGCACGATAAAAAGTTAATTAAAAACTTAGCTTTCAAAATTGCTAGTCATTGGAGTCGTGCTAAATTAAAAACTGTAAAAGAAGCTATGACCTTTGCTAAAAAAGAGTATGAAAAGAATGAATCTGTTCGTCAAAAGCAAAGTCAAGAACCGAAGAACAATGGGAAATCATATTCCAAATCCAAGTCTGTGAAAGCTGAACCGTTACCAAAATGGATGACAGATGAAAATTGGAATAAGAAGAGTGTAAATAATAACGAATGGATGGAAGCCAAAAAGAAAGTTGAACAATACAAAGAAATGTTAAAGAAATCTAAGGGGGAGGGATAAAGGATGGATAACGTAGGGAATATGCTAAAGGGCATGTCTGGTGGCAATTTTGAGAAACGATTTCAAGAGATGACTAGTAAAATACTTCAGGATCCTCGGATTCAATCCATTTTATCTTCATTCCCAGAAGTATCAGAAAATCAGGTGACTAGAGGGATGAATGAACTGTTTCAGTATAAGTCACAATGGGAAAATTGTGATCAGTGTCCGGGCTTGGACGCATGTCCAAATTTAATACAAGGTTACCAACCTGAAATAACGATCTATCAAAATGATTTTCAATTAGAATACCAAATTTGTTCATTAAAAAGAAAAGTAGACGAAAGAAATAAACATGCTTCGTTAATTAAAAGCTTATATATTCCGAAAGAATTAACAGAAGCCACCTTCGATGACATTTTTCAAGATGATCCATCTCGCACGGAGGCCATGGCAAAAGCTATGGAATTTATTTTTAATGTTAATCCAGGTGAAAATGGAAGAGGTTTATACGTCTATGGCCCCTTTGGAGTAGGTAAAACGTTTTTAATGGGGGCTATAGCAAACGAGTTAGCGAATAAGCAGATAGAAACAATGGTTGTATATGCACCAGACTTTTTCAGAGAATTAAAAAATGGAATTTCTGATGGTTCCTACCAAAGTAAACTAGATCGAGTTAAGGAATCACCTGTGTTAATTTTAGATGACATTGGTGCTGAGACAATGTCGAATTGGATACGTGATGATATTTTAGGAGCTTTACTTCAATTTAGAATGATGGAACAGTTACCAACACTTTTCACATCTAATTTTGATTTAGATGAATTAGAATATCATCTATCCTATACGCAGCGTAGTGGAGTAGAAAAGATGGATCAATTAAAGGCTAAAAGAATAATGGAACGGATTCGTCATTTGAATGATGTGGTTGATATGAATGGTGAAAATAAGCGTGCATAATGTGGTAGGCCTAAGATAAATTTTATGTTTTTTTAATAAAGGTTCTGTTAATCTTTAGTGTTAATTTTTATTAAAATCAACACTATCCTTTAACATAGCCAAAATAAAAGAAATTAAAAGTTTTTTACAAGGTAATTACTAGTTTAATATGTTACGATAGTACTAGATCTGTTTTTTAGTTTCGAGAAACGGGGGATAAACATGAGTATTGATCAAATCCTTGATCGAGCAAGGAATGGGGAACGTATCTCTGTAGAAGATGCTGTTCGTCTATATGAAAGTGATGAAATTGAAAAAATGGGAGCTGTTGCAAACGAAATTATGCAAAAATGGCACCCAGATCCAGTAACAACATTTGTTATAGGACGTAATGTAAATTACACAAATTTTTGCGATACGTATTGTCGCTTTTGTGCATTCTATCGTCCTCCAGGACATGAAGAAGGTTATGTATTAGACAATGAAGATATCTTTAAGAAAATACAAGAGACGATAGATATCGGTGGGACGGAAATATTAATGCAAGGTGGTACGAACCCAGACCTTCCTTTTAGTTACTACACGAATCTATTAAAAGAAATTAAGAAACGTTTTGATATCACGATGCATTCCTTTTCACCTGCAGAAATTTATAAGATGGTAGAAGTATCTGGATTATCTTTAGAAGAGGTGTGTCGCCAATTACATGAGGCTGGTTTAGATTCACTTCCAGGTGGTGGGGCTGAAATCCTTGATAATCGTACGAGAAAGCGAATTAGTCGCTTAAAGGGTACATGGGAAGAATGGATCGATTGTATGAAAACTGCTAAAAAAGTTGGAATGCATGGAACAGCAACGATGGTTATTGGGTTTGGAGAGACATTTGAAGAAAGAGCTATGCATTTGCAACGAGTTCGTGATGCTCAGGATGAGGCGGAATGCTTCTTAGCATATATTTCTTGGTTATTCCAACCAGATAACACGAACATGAAGGGGGACAAGCTAACTCCAGAAGATTACTTAAAGAATGTAGCTATATCTCGTATATTTCTTGATAATATTCCTAACTTCCAGTCTTCTTGGGTTACGATGGGACCTGAGATTGGGAAAAAGTCGTTATCCTTTGGATGTAACGATTTTGGAAGTACAATGATAGAAGAAAATGTTGTGTCAGCAGCTGGTGCCACTCATAAAGTAAATACAAATTTAATTCTTCAATTAATTCGTGAAGCTGGGAAAGTTCCGGCGCAGAGAGATACTAAGTATAATATCCTTCGTACATTTGAAGGGGAAGCAAGTGCTGAAAAAGATTTTGTTATGCAAAATTAATTCTTAATAATATTATGATATTGTTTCCAAAGGAAATGGAAACATTAAAGGGTGTCCCAAATACTTTGGAGACGCCCTTTAGTTGTTTCAAGAGGTACGAAAGTGCTGACGTTCGTCCAGTTGATAACGAAGTAAGCCAAGTTTTTCTTATTGATGATTCATATTTATACGACTCCTCCATATATATGTATTAGATGTATGCAAAGAGTTGAAATTGACAGAAGAAATCAAACTTCCCAAGACTCTCAACTCGATTGCACGATTGGGAGGGGCTGCCGTTGATAACGATTCAATTTAAAGATTTATCCTTGTGTAAAGCTTTCTACAATCAATTGCTAGACTCAATGGATACATATGTTGGTGTGAAGGACGCAATTATGATGGAGCAATTTGGCGATTACACCAACCTTTGTATTGATTTTTCTGCCATAAATGGGGATGAGGTCGGAATTAGAGAAAAGGTAGCATCTATTTTCACAAACATGACGATGAAAGAAATTCTTCCTATTTGGTTTGAAGAGTGGTTAAGAGAAAGCTATTATTATAAGGATCCAGATGAAATTAAATTGATTATTGAACATGCAAGAGAACTAATGTATCACTCAAATTCAGAGGTTTCATTAAAAGACTTATTTTTGAAATTACAGAGGGAAATGTTTTATCTCTATGATCAGTTTATTCATCATTCTGTTCATTTTTCTTTCGATTCATTTTTACGGTTTCGATTACGGAAGATTAAGAACAAAGTAGTAGAGATTGTAGAAAAAGCAATTGATGAACATAAACTAGAGCACGATTATCAAATTATGGTAAATACATGTCGCCAATTCTTACAATCTAATCCACCAAGAGTTAAGGTAGTATATTTATTTATGGAAAATGAAATGATCATTACAGATTCAAATGGAGAAAGTATAACGGCAGAACAAATAAGTTCATGGCTAACACATGAGTTGTGCTTTGAGGAGCCATTACCGTTATCTGAAAGAGTGGTTGGTCCTCTAGTAAGTATTGCTCCAGACAAATTAATTATTTATCCTAAACAGCATCATGAAGGTTTATTACAGACACTATTAACTATATTTGAGGAACGAATTGAGCTTAGGGAAGAAGTTGTGAATGATATTTCTGATCCTTTGTAATGAGCAACAAATATTAACATGAAAAGAAAAGGACATGCCCAATTTAATAACCTTTATATTTATTCAATTGCATTGATATTTATATTTTTCTTATGAAGGCTTGATTTTCTTGTTTTTGATTATTATAATACTATCCATAAGGAAACAAGGAATCAGTGATGATGAGGATATGAGTAGCTTCAAACGACTTTCAGAGAGGGAAGACAAGGCTGGAATCTTCCTAGTACGTGAAATTACTTACCACCTCTAAACTTCAGTACAGAACGAGTAAGAGTCAGTTTCTACTCTACTATGTATTGACGGGAACTCGCCGTTATGGAGAAAATGAAGCTAAAACAGCTTAATAGGTATAGCTGTTTAGGAAATAGGGTGGAACCACGTGTCCTACACTCGTCCCTTGTCTTGAGGGACGGGTGTTTTTTGTGTGATTGACGGACACTATCCTTTCGGTGAAGTAGTAGGTTGTAACGAATGAATACTAGATCTATATTATGAATAGCTTTTTTCAGGGAAATAAATTTAAAAGGAGTGTAACGAAAAATGGCAGTTGCTGAACAAATCGTAATGACATTTCCAGACGGAGCAAAGAAAGAGTTTACTAAAGGAACAACAACAGAAGAAATAGCTAGTTCTATCTCCTCTGGACTAAAAAAGAATGCTCTTGCAGGAAAAGTGAATGGACAACTAATTGATTTAAGAGAACCAATTCAAGAAGATGGGGAACTAGAAATAGTTACATATGATTCAAATGAAGGGTTAGAAATTTTGCGTCATAGTACTGCCCATCTTATGGCACAGGCTGTAAAACGACTTTTTGATGATGTAAAACTTGGGGTTGGTCCTGTGATAGAAGGGGGCTTTTACTATGATATTGACATGCCTCATACCCTTACACCAGAGGATCTTGAAAAAATAGAAAAGGAAATGAAACGAATTGCTGACGAAAACTTAGAAATTCGTCGTGTAGAAGTTAGTCGAGAGACAGCTGTTAATAGATATAAAGAAATTGGTGATGAACTTAAGCTAGAGCTTTTAGAGGATATTCCTGAGGGAGATACGATCAGCATTTATGAACAAGGGGAGTTTTTCGACTTATGTCGAGGAGTACACATTCCATCTACTAGTAAAGTTAAAAAATTCAAGCTCATGACAGTTAATGGAGCATACTGGCGTGGTGATAGTAAAAATAAAATGCTGCAAAGGATTTATGGTACTGCTTTTCCAAAGCAATCACAATTGGATGAGCATTTACGTTTACTTGAAGAAGCAAAGGAAAGGGATCATCGTAAACTAGGCAAGGAGCTAGGTATTTTTACGATTAATCAAAAGGTTGGACAAGGCTTACCATTGTGGCTTCCTAAAGGGGCTACTGTTCGCCGTACCATCGAACGGTATATCGTAGATTTAGAAGAGAGACTTGGATACGATCATGTTTATACGCCAGTATTAGGTAGTGTTGAGCTTTATAAAACCTCTGGACACTGGGATCACTATCATGAAGATATGTTCCCTGCAATGGGAATGGATAACGAGGATCTTGTTCTTCGACCAATGAATTGTCCACACCATATGATGATATACAAAAATCAATTACACAGTTATCGGAATTTACCCGTTCGTATTGCAGAATTAGGGCTTATGCATCGCCATGAGATGTCGGGAGCATTAGCTGGTTTACAGCGTGTTCGTGCCATGACATTAAATGATGCTCATATCTTTTGTCGTCCTGATCAGTTAAAGGATGAGTTTATTCGAGTTGTTGAATTAATACAAGCAGTTTATAAAGACTTTGGTATTAACGACTATTATTTCCGTCTATCTTATCGTGACCCTGATGATAAAGAAAAATATGTAGATAATGATGAAATGTGGGATAAAGCTCAAGCAATGCTTAAAGAAGCAATGGAAGACATGAAGGTTGACTATATTGAGGCAGATGGGGAAGCAGCATTTTACGGACCTAAGCTAGATGTTCAAGTGAAAACAGCTTTAGGAAAAGATGAAACACTGTCTACTGTTCAATTAGATTTCCATCTTCCAAATCGCTTTGAGCTCACGTATGTTGGAGAGGATGGAAAGGAGCATCGTCCAGTTGTTATTCACCGTGGAGTTGTGTCTACAATGGAACGTTTTGTTGCTTTCTTAATTGAAGAATATAAAGGAGCTTTCCCAACCTGGCTTGCTCCAATTCAAGTGCAAGCAATTCCAGTTAGTGACGTTCATATGGAATATTTAAGAAAAGTAGAAGATGAATTAAAACAAGCTGGTGTACGAGTAAAAGTGGATGTGCGAGATGAAAAGTTAGGCTATAAAATTCGTGAAGCTCAAATGCAAAAGATTCCATATATTCTAGTTCTCGGTGATAAAGAAATTGAATCTAACAGCGTAAATGTACGTCAATACGGTGAAAAGGATTCTTCTGCAGTTACATTAGAGGAATTTGTTGCATCTATTACGGAAGAGATTCAAACTAGAAAAAATAAAAGTTTGACTTAACTTTTTGTATATGATACATTATTCAAGTGAACAAAATAGGAAACAAAGCAAGAAGGAGCGCCCGCTTCTCACCTGATTGACGCTTAAAGTTAGCAGGTTAACATGAAGTGATAAACACGTATGTAGAAGTGTGGGCGATTAATGCACCCACACTTTTTTTTATGCTAACATCAGTAGAGGTTTACAAAGGTGTTATGATCACATCTTGCTTTGATCCCCAATAATTTATGGAGGTGGCTCAACATTAGTAAGGAGATGATCATTAACGACGGAATACGTGCAAGAGAAGTACGTTTAGTCGGTGCTAACGGTGACCAAATTGGAGTAAAAACGAAGCAGGAAGCATTAGAAATGGCACAAAATGCCAATCTAGACCTTGTTATGGTAGCTCCGAACGCAAAACCACCAGTTTGTCGGATCATGGACTACGGAAAGTTTCGTTACGAGCAGCAAAAGAAAGAAAAGGAAGCTCGGAAAAACCAAAAGATTATTAATACGAAAGAAGTACGCTTAAGCCCAACGATCGAAGAACATGACTTCAACACAAAACTTCGTAATGCACGTAAGTTTTTAACTAAGGGTGATAAAGTAAAAGCGGCAATTCGATTCCGTGGACGTGCAATAACGCACTCTCAAATTGGAAAAGTTGTTCTCGAAAAATTAGCGAAGGAATGTGAAGATATCGCTACGATCGAGCAGAAGCCGAAGATGGAAGGTAGAAGTATGTTCCTCATCCTTTCACCAAAAGCAGAAAAATAAATAAGTTGATTGAACCGATTTATTTCTAAATTTAAGACAACAACAACTTTAAATAATAGGTTTCAATACACAAGATTATGAAATTCGCAGATAGGGAGGAAACCCAAGATGCCAAAAATGAAAACTCATAGAGGCGCTGCAAAGCGTTTTAAAAAGACAGGAACAGGCAAATTGAAGCGTTCCCATGCATATACTAGCCACTTAGCAGCAAACAAATCTCAAAAGCAAAAGAGAAAGCTTCGTAAAAGCGGTTTAGTAAGCAAAGGTGACCAAAGACGTATTGGAAATATGATTTAATAAGATTTCTTCATGTTATAGAAACATGTGAAATTTTCAGTCTACAGTTGACTACTTAGAATTGATATTGAAGGAGGGATTACGATGGCTAGAGTAAAAGGCGGTTATGTTGCACGTCGTCGTCGTAAAAGAGTATTAAAACTTGCAAAAGGTTATGTAGGTTCAAAACATAGATTATTTAAGTCGGCACAAGTGCAGGTAATGAAATCATTCCTATATGCTTACCGTGATCGTAGACAAAAGAAGCGTGATTTCCGTAAATTATGGATTACACGAATCAATGCTGCAGCACGGATCAACGGACTTTCATACAACCGTTTCATGCACGGATTAAAGCAGTCTGGAATTGAAATGAACCGTAAAATGCTTGCTGATATCGCTGTTCATGATGAAAAAGCATTTGCTGACTTAGCAGAAAAAGCAAAAACAGGATTAAAATAAGTTTGTATGCTTCTAACAATTAAAGGTCACTCTCATTAAGAGAGTGGCCTTTGTTTGTTAGACCGTATTATAAAGATAATTTATAAGTTTTTTCTACCGTTGTCTAGCTCCATCGACTTGCGCTTTTCTTACTGTTGACATGACTACAGTCTTACAGTAAATTTGGGATCACAAGCTTATTTAACATGAATATGCTTTGTAGGAAGGAAAGAAATAGTTGAATATGTTTTTATCGACAAGTTTTATTATATATATTGTTCTCATAAATATTACTGGCTTTATTTTTATGGGTATTGATAAGCAGTTAGCAATAAAACAAAAACACCGTATTTCAGAAAAGACTCTTATGTTCATTGCTATTTTTGGGGCATCATTTTTTATGGTTATTGCATCAAGACTATTCCGCCATAAAACGAGAAAGCCTATGTTTAGCTTTGGGTTACCACTTATTGCACTTATTCATATTTTACTGATAGTATTAGTATTAACATAAAAATTTTAATGATTAATTTTAGAAAAATAGAAAACATAGAATGAAGTGAATAACATAGACATGTTATGAGAGAGGAGGATGCACCATGAATATGTTCAACCAAGCAATCCCTCAAGTCATTGAAGAAGCAGGGTGGTTAGGCCCAGTTTTATTTATCATTTTACACTTAATAAGACCATTTTTATTTTTACCAGTTATTGTGGTATGTGTTGCGGGAGGAATATTATTTGGGTTTTTGCACGGGACTATTTATTCTATTATTGGGCTCTCCCTCATGAGTTTTTTCTTTTATAAGCTTGTAGATATATTTCCTTCCTTTCGAAATAGAATTAGTGATTTAAAAGGTAAAATTATGAAAGATCGGACCCTTACTTTAGGGCAAGTAATGATTTTACGTATGATGCCATTTGTTCATTTCCACCTACTTTCTCTATACTTAATGGAAATGACATCATCCTTTAAAGAGTATATGCGTTATTCAATCGGTGGAGTTATTCTACCATCATTAATATATACTGCATTTGGTCAGGCCATAACGGAAATGCCAATATACGTTTCCATTGTATTCTTTGTTTTATTAATTAGCTTATTTGCTTATTTAGGAAAAAAGGAAACTATAACGTATAAATGGAGTCGTTTTTTTCCTAACAAATCTACATCAACAGATTAGTTTTGTCACGAATCTAGAAGTGAAAATAACTAAAGGAGCTTTTAAGAGTAATCTTTAAAGCTCCTTTTATTTTTTTTGCTTTTCTTTTATTGATGTAATGATCTCCTTTACAGATTCATTTTTTTGCTGAAAATAATCTTTTAAGGGGCAGGAAATTGTATTTAGTCGATCTAACATTGTATAAAGTTGATAATTATTTGGATGAAGATTTTTATTTACTTCCTCCCAATATAAAGGAGCAGCAACTGTAGCTCCTTCTACTCCACGCAAGGAATAGGGACATATAATCGTTTTTCCACTCCAGTGTTGTACGAAATCAATGTATAATTTATTCTTTCGTTTTTTCTTCATTCGTTCTACAGTAAAATCATTCGGGAATTTTTCAACTAAATAGTTTGCAATAAATTCAGTGAAATATCTCGTTTCTTTATATGTGAGTTGTGAATCCATAATGGGAATGTGAATTTGAATCCCTTTGTTCCCTGATAATTTAGGGTAGCTAGTTATTTGAAATTTTTCAAACAGCCTGTGCATTTCCATAGCCCCTTTTATAGCAAGAGGAAAATAGTCTTTAGAAGGGGGATCGAGATCAAAAACAATTTCATTAGGATTGGAGCTTTTAATTGTATTAAAAGGAACATGAAATTCTAATGCTAACTGATTTCCTAGCCATATTAATGTGGAAGGATCATTACAGACAATGTAATTTATATTGTCCTCTTCAAAGGTAGTAATAAAAGGTGGGGCATAATCAGGACAATTTTTTTGATAAAATGCTTCATCATGTACTCCGTGTGGGAACCGAAGTACTGTTACAATACGATCATTCAAAAAAGGTAAAATATATGGGGATATCTCATATAAATAGCTGATATATTGGTCTTTATTTACGTAGGGGTTATTCCAAATAGGTTTATCAGGACTTGTAATTTGAATGCTTTTGTCTATATGTCCATTCATTAAAAGTAATTTTCCCCATGTGCACGTCTCCCAGCTCACATCGGTCCTAAAAGTAATAAATTCAGGACTTTCTAAATTCTCATTTTCAACGTGTGAAAATGTTAACTCCACACATATCCCTAATTCAATTTTAACGTGTTGTTGTCGAACACCTTTATTTTTATTTAGAATAAAGGTTTTTAACGTGTGCTTTTCTTCCTTTGATAAACCATTACTGAATGTGCCAACTTCCGTTAACTCATTATTCTTTAATACTCCAACTGTAAATTCATCCAATTTTTGATGATAGCCTGTAACGATAAAAAGGCCAGTATAATCTTTTTTTATTTTAGGAAACAATGTATTTTTCTTTGTTGTTAATTTTTTATGACTCATTTTTTCATCCTTTTATAGTTCTTACTTATTTGTTAGTTAATCTACATTCCTCTGGTGGGACGTTTACGAAAGCTTGGATACTAGGCTGACGTATGGATCCTCCCTTTGGCCATTCGATAAACTGGATCTTAACTGTTAATTTTGGTTGAAGCCATTTTGTATTTTTTCTTCTTTCTGGTTCATTTATAAATGGGCGAGTTTCCATAATTAACGGTTCTACAAAATCAGTAATCGTCCTCCAATCAGACACAGATAATTTTCCAGTACCAGCGTGTCCTATATAATGAAGGTGTCCATCCTGATCATATAAACCTAATAATACTGCATTTACAATGCCGTTACGGTATGTTACTCCACCAATTACAGCAATAACATCTTGAAAATTTTTAATTTTAAGCCATGCCTCATCTTTTCCACCTAGCTTGTATGATGAGGTTAATTTTTTCGCTAGAATTCCTTCCATTCCCTTTTCCTTTGTTACGTCAAATAATGTATTGCCATCATCGTGAGATGTTGTTAATTGCACATGATTATTAGGCTTTATAATGGATGCGAGAATCTCTATCCTTTCTGTTAAAGGAAGGAGATTTACCCACTTACCGTTCAAATAAACAATATCAAAAACCATATAGTAAACAGGGACTTCGTTTATCATATGCTGTACACGATCCATTCGACGTATTGCGTCTCGACGCATTACTTCACGGAAAGAGGGGTGGCCATGTTTATTTAGTGCGATAACCTCTCCATCTAGAATGACACTTTTTGCATTACAGTAGGAGGGTAAGTCAATCAGTTCTGGGAAGTGGTGTGTTCGTTCATTCTGCTTACGATTACGTAAATTAATTTCTTTTCCATCAAAATAAGTAAGTATTCTAACACCATCCCATTTGATCTGATATATCCATTCCTTTTCGTTTGGTATTTTAGTGGAGCTAATCGGTTCAAAGGGTATGATTGGCTTCATCTTTAAACACCTTTATGTTGCCTTTTTTGTTTGTTTTTTTGTCGTTTTCGAAGGAGTTGCTTTTTTGGTCGTTTTGGTTGCTTTTTTCGTCGTTTTAGCAGGTTTAGCTTTTTCAATACTTTTTTCTAATGCTTCCATTAAGTCAATGACATTGGTTTGTTCCTGTTTTGTTACCCCTTTATCTTCCTCTACCTTTTCACGAATAAGCTCTAAAAGTTCGAGTCGATAGTCATCTGTGTATTTCGTAGGGTCAAATTCAGCTGTGAGATGTTCAACTAATGTTTTGGCAGTAGCTAATTCCTTATCTTGAATGGTTGTCTCATCTGGTACATTTGGTACGCCTTTTATATCCCTAACTTCATCAGGGAAATGAAGTGTTTCCATTACGATGGTGTTACCATATACACGAATTGCAGCTAAATTTTCTTTAGAACGAATGGTGATTTTAGCTAGTCCAATTTTATTCGTATCAGAAAGAGTTTTCCTTAATAAGGCATAGGCTTTTGATCCCCCTTCGTTAGGGCTTACATAATACGTGCGATCAAAATAGATTGGGTCAATTTCATCTAGCATAACAAAATCAATAATTTCTACAGCCTTGTCCTCTTGTTCTTTTTTTAGTTTTTGAAGTTCTTCATCATCTAAAACGACATATTTTCCTTCTGTATATTCATACGCTTTAACAATTTCTTCATTTTTTATTTCTTTTCCACATTCTGAGCACGTACGTGCATATTTGATTGGAGCATGACAATCTTTGTGAAGATTTCTAAGTTTTACGTCTTTGTCTTCAGTTGCAGCATGTAACTTAATAGGTATATTAACTAATCCAAAAGATATGGTACCCTTCCATATGGTGTGCATGTACTAATTCCTCCTTTTAAAACTACTTCGTGTATTGCTTAGTATGTTCCAGTTTATATGATTAAATTATGATAAGTAGAGCTTTAAATTCCATTTAGGATGAGAAAAAAGTGAAAACAGTATGTGTGATTATTCGTAAGTTGATTGGAGGTGACTGTTTATGAAAAATTATATAAAACATTTCTTTCAAACATTATCTGGTATTATGGGTTTAATTTTTACGTTAAGTTGGTTAGGGATAGGTAGTGAGTATGTGAATGAATATTTTAATACATTAACTATTTTACTAATCGTAGGAGTTATTGGAAGTTTTATTATGGGAAGGTTAGGAAATAAAATATCAATAAACGATTTAGAAAGAAAGATGCTAGAGGAAGATATCAACGTTCACCTCGCAAATGAAATACTATCTTTATTACATACAACGAAGGAAAGACATGGAGAGAAAGAATTTGATAAAATAATGCGTAACTTAAATTTTAGAGTGCCAGAAGAACTCCTAGACGAAAACAGAGCTATCTATTTATATGGAAAGTATCAATTTTCGATTGAAGAAGTCGTGGATAGTTTAGAACAAGAATTACAATTATCTTGGGAAGTTCAAACAGAAGATATTCAACATTTAGATGAAAAAGCAAGAAAAGTGCAGTTAGCAGTTGGTCAAAAGCTGACAGATGCAGTCCATGATTTATTAAATTAATCATGGATGTGTGTGGTCGCTGTATTGTACTATGCTATTTTGACGATGGAAAACACAAAAAGGCTTAGATAATTTCTTAGTCTAAGCCTGATTGGTATTAGTAATTCTCCAATCTCCTTATATTATTATTGATTATTTTTTTCCATTCTTTTTAATAACTTATTGATAGGATTTTTCCATTCAATTTCTGCTTTTGGATAGTGTATTAATATCTCTTTTTCGATAAAATAAAAATCCCTTTTACTTAATCCTTGTAATTTATCTGTATCCTCTGTAGAAATCATAATGGAGGTTACCTCAAGAGATTCTTCTGTAGCCCCTAAAAATTTTTCTCCTTCAAACATAACATTGCGATAAGTGAATAATAAATTTTTACGGACATTATCCGCTTCATCGAGAATGAAGAAATCACCACGAAGGTGAGCCGCTTCTAATTTCCGACGTGGATCAAGTAAATATTTGCCGATACTATACACAATGATTCCTATTGCAATAAGGAGGAACAAGCGAAAAAGGATCACCGTCATGACCATCTCTCCTTTAAATACATTCTTAGTTTCATCTATTCCCATCTTGAAATGTAAAAAATCCATCATTTAAAGAAGTGAATACAAGTTATTTTCTATTGTATACGAATAAAACAAAATAAGGTTTCATCTATTTTCACTTTTGCTATAATAAATGCAAAAGTTTTTTAAAATTTTTGAAGAGGAGTTTTCTTATGGACTTTACAAATCTTTATAATAAACAGCGAGAGTTAGATCATTATATCGAAACAAAACATGGATTGCAGGAAAAGGATTTATTGAACCAAAAGCTTCTTGCTTTCCATGTGGAGGTTGCTGAATTAGCAAATGAAACCCGTTGTTTTAAATTTTGGAGTGAAAAAGCTCCATCAAGTGATTCAGTCATATTAGAAGAATATGTAGACGGCATACATTTTATTTTATCTGTTGGATTAGAGTTTGGCTATGAAAATATTGTGTCAATTGACCTTCTACCAGAAAATAAAAAAAGTGGAGAAGACCTAGTTCCTTATTTTTATGATGTCATAGAAGCTGTTTCAAGTCTGCGGTTAAATGGTGCAGAGAAGAAATACATAACTTTATTTCAATCTTACTTAAAATTAGGTTCGGCCTTAGGGTTTACTGAACAAGATATTATTTTTGCCTATGAAGAAAAAAATAAAGTGAATCATACCCGTCAAGATCAAGGATACTAAGACATGATATGGTCGTTCTTATTTCGTATACCGAAATTTGAGAATGCTGTTAAATATCGTTATAATTAAAGTTGGTATTATTTTTTTATTCACTACCAATAAGGAGGTACACTATTAATGGATGAAGTATTAAAAATGCTTAAGGATTTAACAGATGCAAATGGAATTCCAGGTAATGAAAGAGAGCCGCGAGAGGTAATGAAGTCGTACATAGCTCCATATGCTGATGAAATGGAAACGGATAATTTAGGTAGCTTGATTGCCAAAAAGGTTGGAGATGAAAACGGACCTAAAATTATGGTTGCAGGTCATTTAGATGAAATTGGATTTATGGTTACACACGTAGATGAGAAAGGGTTTGTGAAATTTCAACCTGTTGGAGGCTGGTGGGAGCAAGTGATGCTAGCACAACGTGTGACGATTATGACACGGAACGGTAATATTCCTGGTGTTATTGGTTCTAAACCACCACATATTCTCCCTCCAGAAGCTCGTAAAAAACCAGTTGATAAAAAGGATATGTTTATTGATATAGGGGCTTCAAGCAGAGAAGAGGCAGAGGAATTTGGTGTTCGCCCTGGTGACTCCATCGTACCAGTGTGTGAATTCACAGTTATGAAAAATGAAAAAATGCTAATGGCTAAAGCTTGGGATAATCGTATCGGTTGTGCTATTGCAATCGAAGTTCTTCGCCAGCTTAAGGATGAAAAACATCCTAATATCGTTTATGGTGTAGGGACTGTGCAAGAAGAGGTTGGTTTAAGAGGAGCTAGAACGTCTGCACATCATATTCAACCAGACATTGGGTTTGGTGTTGATGTAGGTATTGCAGGAGATACTCCTGGTGTAACACCAAAGGATGCCTTAGCTAAAATGGGAGATGGACCTCAAATTTTAGTTTATGACGCGTCTATGGTATCTCATAAAGGGTTACGAGATTTTGTAACAGATACTGCAGATGAAAAAGGGATTCCGTATCAATTTGATTCTGTTGCAGCAGGTGGAACGGATTCTGGAGCTATTCACTTAACTGCAAACGGTGTACCTGCTTTATCAATCACAATTGCAACACGATACATTCATACTCATGCAGCTATCCTACACCGTGATGACTTCGAAAATGCTGTGAAACTAATTGTAGAAGTAATCAAAAAGTTAGATAAAAATACAGTAAACACGATTACATTTCAATAGTCAAAAGGTTTTTTAACTAATAGTTGGTTGTTCAAAAAAATAAGAATAATAAAAAACCGGGTGTTTGCCCGGTTTTTAAATTATTTACTGAAGTCCCTTTGAGATTTGGTTTAAAACATTTTGTTTATCTTCTTCACTTGCATTTTTCCAATAAACCTCAAATAATACACCTAATCCAGGTAACATTTTCTCTTCTCCACTTTGTACAGCATCTACAATCGTTTCTTCTACTTCTTCTGCACTATTTCCAGAAACGTTTTGGAGGATTGCTCCCCGTAAATTAAAACTCATGGTCATCGTCCTTTCATAAAATTATGAATCAAAATAGACAACCTCATCGAGTTTGGTTGCTTATTCTGTTATAGTATGAGTGATAAAGAGTATGAATATGTGAAAAAAAGGGAAAAATTAAGAGTATTTTCAGGGTAGCCATAAAAGTAACACGCTTTGTTTTTGTAAAGAGGGGAGAGAAAAAAGAGATGGAAATAATTGAATCAATTCAAAATCCAAAAGTGAAAACATGGAAAAAACTTCATTCGAAAAAAGGAAGAGAAACAACAGGAACCTTTTTAATAGAAGGGATACACCTCATTGAAGAGGCGCTAAAAGCATTTATTCCAATGAAAGAATTAATCATCAACTCAGAAAAAGAAGTCCCTAGCGAATGGAAAGTTTCAAATATTCCTCATGTTTTCGTGTCCGCAAAAGTATTAAAAGAAATATGTGAGACAGAAACACCACAAGGCTATGTAGCTGTTTGTGAACTTCCAGATAATAGAAATGTATTACTTGAAAAGGGGAAATTCTTACTTATTGATGGAGTACAGGACCCAGGGAACGTTGGTGCAATAATTCGTACTGCAGATGCAGCAGGGATTGACGGTATTATTTTAGGGGAGGGAAGCGTGGACCCATTTAATGGGAAAGTAATAAGATCAACACAAGGTTCCTTGTTTCATTTACCTGTTCAGAAGATGAATCTAGAGGAAGCTTTACAAATTTGTAGGGAAAATCACATACCGATTTTTGGAACTACTTTAACGGGGAGTACATATAATGCAATTGCTCCACAAGAACACTTTGCTTTGATTGTTGGAAATGAAGGAAGTGGTGTTCAGGAAACATTATTAAATCAATGTGATCAGAATTTATACATACCTATCTATGGGAACGCGGAATCCTTAAATGTGGCAATAGCAACAGGAATATTGTTATACCATCTTAGAGGTTAGGGAAAAAGAGAGTAATTTGTCAAAATGATTTGCTTAAATGTGGAAAAGCTTATATAATTATTGAGGAAAATGACTGAAATAAAAAATCAAAAAATCAAAAAAACAATGATAGAGAGTAGTAAGCTGATTTTGTTCATAATCAGGGAGGATTCGCCTAGACTGGAAGCGTTTCTATATGAATACAGCTGAATTCACTCTGGAGTTGGCATTGGAACATAAAATACATTTAAGAGGTATTTTGTTAAGATGACCCGGTTGAGAAGTCCGTTAGCTTCTATATGAGTGAATGAAGAGCATGTTTTTTCATTAACAAGGGTGGTACCGCGAGCTTTCGTCCCTTATGGGAAAGAAGGCTCTTTTTTATATCTATTTATATAAAATTAAATGATTTGCTTAAATACAAAGGAGGAAATGACATGTTAGACCGTCTACAAGAATTAAAGGACGAGGCCATTACAAAAGTAAAAGAAGCAGGGTCTTTAAACGAATTAAGAGACATTCGTGTTACTTACTTAGGAAAAAAAGGTCCAATCACAGAAGTATTAAAAGGGATGGGAAAGCTTCCAGCTGAAGAACGACCAAAAGTTGGACAAATGGCAAACGAAGTTCGCGAAGCTGTAGCATCTTTGATAGCGGAAAGAGAAACAAGACTTGAAGAAGAAGCCCTTACTGCTAAATTACAGAAAGAAAGTATTGATATTACCTTACCTGGTAGACCTGTGAATAAAGGGAGTCGTCATCCTCTAACATCAGTTATTGAAACGATTGAAGATATTTTTATAGGGATGGGATTTACAGTTGCAGAAGGTCCAGAAGTGGAAACGGATTATTATAACTTTGAATCTTTAAATCTTCCGAAGGATCATCCAGCGAGAGATATGCAAGATACTTTCTTTATTACAAATGAACTATTATTACGTACACAAACTTCTCCAGTTCAAACGAGAACAATGGAAAAGCATGAAGGAAGAGGACCTGTCAAAATTATTTGTCCTGGTAAAGTATACCGACGTGACGAAGATGATGCGACACATTCCCATCAATTTATGCAAATTGAAGGGCTATTGGTTGATGAAAATATTCGTATGAGTGATTTAAAAGGAATTTTTGAGCAATTCGTAAAGCGATATTTTGGAGAAAACCGTGAAATTCGCTTACGACCAAGCTATTTCCCTTTTACAGAGCCATCAGCAGAATTAGATGTATCCTGTGCTATTTGTGGTGGGAAAGGTTGCCGTACGTGTAAGCAAACAGGATGGATTGAAGTATTAGGTTCTGGAATGGTTCATCCAAATGTTTTACGTATGAGTGGTTTTGATCCAGAAAAATATACAGGCTTTGCATTCGGTATGGGTGTAGAACGCTTTGCTATGTTGAAATATGGTGTGGATGATATTCGTCATTTTTATACGAACGATACGAGGTTTTTATCACAATTTACTAGAGTTTAATATAAGAAAACGAAGGAGGAACTAACATGCTTGTATCTTATAAATGGTTAAAGGATTATATAGAGATAGATGATCTTACTCCACAGGAAATTGCTGAAAAGCTAACAAGAAGTGGTGTGGAGGTAGACATTGTCCATGAGATGAATCAAGGTGTAAAAAACATTGTTGTAGGAAAGGTACTGGAATGTGAGAAGCATCCAGAAGCAGATAAGTTAAACCTTTGTAAGGTGGATATTGGTGAAGAGGAACCAGTTCAAATTGTTTGTGGAGCAGCTAACGTTGGTGCTGATCAATTTGTAGTTGTTGCGAAAGTTGGGGCAAGATTACCTGGAGGAATGAAAATTAAACGTGCTAAGCTACGTGGACAAGTGTCAGAAGGAATGATTTGTTCCTTACAGGAGCTTGGTTTTGAGGGGAAAGTTGTTGCAAAAGAATTTTCAGAAGGAATCTTTAATTTTCCAACAGAAATTGCACCAGGAACGGATGCATTGGGTCTACTGAATTTAGATGACCAAGTATTAGAACTTGATTTAACTGCTAATCGAGCAGACTGCTTAAGTTTGATCGGTACCGCTTATGAAATTGCTGCTATTTTGGGGAGAGACGTGAAATTACCAGAAGTTACTGAAATAAAAGAAACAAAAGAAAAAGGTTCAGATTATGTCTCCGTGAGGGTGGAAGCAACAGAGGATAATCCGTATTATGGTGCTATTATGATTAAAGATGTGACAATTGCACCATCACCATTATGGTTACAAACAAAGTTAATGGCTTCTGGAATAAGACCAATTAATAATGTTGTTGATATTACAAACTTTGTATTGCTTGAATATGGTCAACCACTACATGCTTTTGACTATGAACGTTTTGGATCAAAGGAAGTTCTTGTTCGTCGTGCGAAGGATGAAGAGAAAATGACTACATTAGATGATGTAGATCGTACGTTATCTTCAGACTATTTGGCGATTACGAATGGAACGGTACCTGTAGCATTAGCTGGAGTAATGGGTGGTGCAGATTCGGAAGTAAGTGAGGACACAAAGACTATTTTACTAGAAGCCGCTTATTTTAAAGGTACAACCATTCGTAAGGCGTCTCGTGAGCTAGGTCTTCGAAGTGATGCAAGTTCCCGGTTCGAAAAAGGTGTAGACCCTAGTCGTGTGAAAAAAGCAGGCTTACGTGCTGCAACTATGATCGCTGAATTAGCAGGTGGTACAGTTTTATCAGAAGTGGTTGAACATAATAATTTGGATGTAACACCTAAAGAAATTACGATAACGTTAGACAAAATTAATGGTGTTTTAGGAACATCCATTACAAATACTGAAGTGAATGATATTCTCCACAAGCTACAATTTGATTTCGAGGAGGATAACAATCAATACAAAGTATCTGTACCTACAAGACGTCAAGATGTTCAAATTCAAGTTGATATCGTGGAGGAAGTAGGCCGTTTATACGGATATAATAATATTCCAACCACCTTACCAAATACAGCAACAACACCTGGTGGATTAACTTCTGTTCAGGCTAATAAGCGAAAGGTTCGACGCTTCTTAGAAAATGTTGGACTACATGAAGCGGTAAGCTATTCTTTAACAACAACAGAGAAGGAATCTCATTTTAAAGACGAAGGAGGCTATCGAGTAAAGGTAGCATCTCCAATGAGTGAAGAACGTAGTACCCTTCGAACTACATTACTTCCTCATTTACTTGATGCATTAAGCCATAATAAGAATCGAAATATTTTAAATGTGAACCTGTACGAAATGGGTTCGGTATTTTCTACAGAAGAACAAACGGTGACAAAGCAACCAGAAGAAACAACCTATATTTCTGGTGCTATTATGGGTCTGTGGCATGAGCATAGCTGGCAAGGTGAGAAGAAACCAGTAGATTTCTACGTACTTAAAGGAATGGTAGAAGGTCTATTAGCTCAATTAAATGTAATAGATAAAGCTGAATTTATTCAAGGTGAAGGTAAAGGATTTCACCCAGGACGCACTGCGAAGCTATTAGTGAATGGTGTGGAAATAGGTATCCTAGGTCAGCTCCATCCTTCTGTTGCAAAGGAATGGTCTTTAACGGAAGTTTATATGTTTGAAATAAATCTTCATCGTCTACTGATGGAGGAAGTGGAAGCCATTCGCTATACTCCTATTCCACGTTACCCAGCAATGGATCGTGATATTGCTCTTGTTGTAGATGAAGGAGTTCAAGCTGGGGTTGTTGAGAGTTTAATAAAAGAGTTTGGTGGTCAGCTAATTACACGAGTTGCACTGTTCGACTTGTATCAAGGAGAGCATTTAGAGAAAGGTAAAAAATCATTAGCGTTCTCTTTACGTTATCAAGACCCTGAAAAAACGTTAACAGAGGAAGAGGTTACGAAGGTTCACGAAGCAGTTTTAAATGGATTAGAGGAAAAAATAGGAGCTAAGCTTCGATCATAGGAACTGTAGTGTGAAAAGGAAAATTATAGAAGGTGTCCTACTGAGAATAAACTCAAAAGGACACCTTTTCTACAAAATAAAAGGAGGATTTTTGATGAAAATCGCATTTATTTCAGATATCCATGGTAATGCAATTGCACTTGATGCAGTCCTTCAAGATATACATAACAAAAATGTTGATAAAATCATTGTTTTAGGAGATATAAGTTATCGAGGTCCAGAACCAAAGCGCGCCTTAGACATAATTCGTTCACTAAAAACAGATGTCATTAAGGGGAATGCAGACGAATGGGTAGTTAGAGGTATTAAAGAAGGGGAAGTACCTGAAAAAGCTAGGGAAATGATGACGAAAGAACGGGATTGGATTGTTAGTAAGCTTGATGAACAAGATTTGAATTATTTAAAGACACTCCCAAAAGAACATAGTATACAACTAACAGATAATATATCAATACAAGTTTTTCATGCTACACCAAATAGTTTATTTGAAGTTGTCCTTCCAGATGAGGATGCAGAGGAAATTAAAGAGAAAATGATGGGGCAGAATGATGCATCTATTTATTTATATGGCCATATTCATCAGCCATATGTAAGGTATATTCAAGGAAAAGTGATCGCAAACGTTGGGAGTGTAGGACTTCCATTTGATGGCTTACCACAAGCATCCTATATGCTTGTTGAAGAAAAGGAGGGTCAATTTAATATAACAAATCAAAGGGTAAAATACGATATAGAAAAAGTTGTAAAACAATATCATGATTTAGCTTATCCAAATGCAACATTTATGTCACAGGTTATTAGAAACGGAAGCCTTAACTAAAAGTATGTGAAAAACAATTTTCATTTTCCATATGTAGATTATGAAGGATAGAGACCAAGACTCTATCCTTCGTTTATGACTAATTATGGCAACATGTTCATGGCTTTTTGTGTATTTGCAAAATGCCATTTAGTACAACTAAATAACGTTTCCTTTCCTCTTTGTTGAAGGATTTCACTTGCGATTTTATCTACGAGATGGCCCGCCCCCTTCGGTAAAGTAATTCCTAATTCAAGGGAAAGCTTATCCATTTCCTTCAAAAATGAATAGCGTGCTAATACTGATGCTGCAGCTACAGCTGGATGTATATTCTCCGCCTTAGTGGCAAAATATAATGGTTTTGACGAGTTCCATTTTTTCCCTTTTCCTTTTAAATAGTCAAAGTATCTATTTGGTTGAACAAATTGGTCAATCAAAACCCCTTCAAATTCCACATTGGTTTCTTCACATTTTTTCAATACATTTTCAATTGCCTGATGGTGAAGCAAAGCCTTCATTTGACCTTGATTCATTCCTTGTTGCTGTAATGTATTATATTTTTCGTTTTTAAGAACTAGTAAGCTATATGTACATTCTTTAACTAAACGGGGAGCAATTTCACGAATGGTATTATCATTAATCATTTTTGAGTCACGAATTCCCCAGCTTTCAATTGTGTTCATTTGTTTTGAAGTCAAATGGGCACAGACGACAGTCATTGGACCAAAATAATCACCGGTACCAGTTTCATCACTTCCTAGTAAAACGAGTTCTTTCACATTATGAGGAGGCTGGTATGAATGGTGATTGACTCCTTTATTTTTGGCTCCATTAGACGATTGTACTTTTGTTATATTGGAAGCACTTGAATTCCAACGGCTAGCTTCCATGGAAGCTTCTTTTCCTTGGAATAGGACTTTACCAGATTTATATGCAGTGATTGAACAGCCAGATGTTTTAGCTGTAAAAACAGCTCCCTGTGGTGGAGAATCTTTTAAATCTTTGGAATAATACTTTTTAATTTTTTCTATATCGGATTTGGAAACTTGAATTACAGCATAGCTCAATTTTCTATCACCCTTTCCTATCAATTTTTTCATTGTACCATTATCTTGAAGTTCTTTCCTACTAAATAAAGAAAAGTGTTTCATTGAACATTATGAATCTTTATATTTCCAACTACTAATCATCGTGTTATGATATAGATTAGGATTTCTATGACGAATGGAGGCCTTATTAGTGGAAGATGGACACGAAAAGCGTCGAACGAGTGTAATGATATACGGTCAACAATACACCATCGTCGGAGAAGAAAATCGTGAGCAAGTGAAAAAAGTAGCTCTCCTTGTTGATCGTAAAATGCGAGAACTGAAAAAAAATAATCCTTACTTAGATTCAAATAAATTAGCTGTTTTAACAGCTGTGAATATTGGAAATGATTATCTTACATTGCTAGAAAAGCTGGCAAGTGAAGAGAAAGATGGGGAGTCATAAAGATGCTTAGTTTTTTGCTGTTTTTTGCTTTAATAGTTAGTTTTTTTGTAGGTTTTCGAAGGGGATTAATATTACAAGTAATTCATTTGCTAGGATTTGTTGTAGCATTTATTGTTGCGTACTTATATTATCAAGATATTGCTCATTACATACGGCTATGGATTCCATATCCACAGCTTCCAGCTGATTCTAGTATAACGTTATTAGTAGAAGCTTTTAGTTTTGAAGAGGTTTATTACAATGGTATTGCATTTGCAATTTTATTCTTTGGAACAAAAATTGTTATGCAAATCGTAGGTTCCTTGTTTGATTTCTTAGCACATTTGCCAATTTTAAATATGATTAACAGATGGCTTGGTGGCCTCCTTGGACTTTTAGAAGGGCTATTAATCATTGTTGTCATCCTTCATGTAGGAGCCCTATTTCAATTTGAAATCATTCAAGAAACAATACAAAATTCGTCCTTTGCTCAAATGATCTTTGAATATACTCCAATAATCTCGAATGAAATAAAAGAACTATTCTTAGATGTACGGTAAGATATGATAAATGGGTTGAATTTAAGTGCTATTTGTAACATAAAAAAGGGTGTCGCATTAGGGTAGAAGAAACCTTTTGAGACATCCTTTTTCGTATTTAATGCTTAAAAACTCTCTTGATCTTTTTGTTGGAAGGGGATTGTTTGGAAAGAGTAAAATATATCCTTTATAGTTGCGAATAATATACGGATAAGGATATGATGATACAAGATAATTTTAGAAAAGAAATAGTAGGGTCAATAAGACGTCATATACTTTTCATAATGGCAGTGTTAATGAATGGTGTTGTTTTTAGTAAAAATCAACAATAAAAATTAACAGAGCCTTCCTAATAAAAAGAGGTGACCGTATATGGGATTAATTAATAAAAAGGATATCATTCTTGCGTTAGAGAAAATTGCAGTTTATTTAGAAATTAAAGGTGAAAATTCATTTAAGGTTTCTGCTTATCGTAAAGCTGCAAATGCTTTGGAACGTGATGAACGAACAATAGAAGAAATAGAGGATCCATCAACACTCCAGGGAATTGGTAAAGGGACAGCAGCTGTAATTCAAGAAATCTTAGAAACAGGACAATCTAAATTATTGATTGACTTAATGGAGGAATTACCATCTGGATTACTTCCTTTACTAAAAGTTCCTAATTTAGGCGGGAAGAAAATTGGTAAGCTATACCGAGAGTTAAATGTGATAGATGTAGAAACTTTACAAAAAGCCTGTGAAGATAAAAAGGTTCAAAAGCTTGCAGGATTTGGTGAGAAAACAGAAGAAAAAATTCTATCTGCATTAGCTGACTTTGGAAAGCGCCCAGAAAGACTTACAATGAGTCAAGTACTGCCAATTGGAGATTTAATTTTGACTTGGTTAAGTGAAATGAAAGGGATTCAAAGATATGAGTTAGCCGGAAGCTTTCGTCGAGCTCGTGAAACAGTAAAGGATTTAGATTTTATCATATCCACTGATACACCTGAAGCAGTAGGCAAACAATTAGTAGAAATAGATAATATTAAAAAGGTTGTAAGTCACGGTGAAACAAAAATTAGTGTAGAATTCCAATTTGACGATATTATCGTCCCAGCAGATTTTAGAATGGTAAAGGATAATGAGTTTGCAACGACACTACATCACTTTACAGGATCTAAAGATCATAATGTTCAAATGCGGCAAATCGCAAAGAGCAGAGGAGAAAAAATTAGTGAGTATGGCGTTGAAAATGAAGAAACAGGTGAAATAAAGACCTTTGAATCTGAAACAGCTTTTTATAAGCATTTTAACTTACACTTTATACCACCAGAAATCCGTGAGGGAAAAGAGGAAATTTCAACGTTTGAAAACCAACACCAATTAGTTTCCTTTAAGGATATTCGTGCTGATTTACACATGCATACGACATGGAGTGATGGTGCTCATTCCATAGAAGAGATGATAGAGGCTTGTAGAAAACAAGGCTATGAATACATGGCAATTACAGATCACTCAAAATATTTGAGAGTGGCTAATGGATTGACTGTTGAACGGTTAAAACGGCAGCATGAGGAAATAAGAATTATTAATGAAAAGTACAAAGACTTTACGGTTTTTACAGGGATAGAAATGGATATATTGCCAGATGGATCATTGGATTATGAAGATAACCTATTAAAAGATATTGATTTTGTTATTGCGTCCATTCATTCATCATTTCAGCAAGACGTGGCAACGATAATGGGAAGATTACAAGGGGCTATGGAAAATCCTCATGTGGATATGATTGCACACCCAACAGGAAGGGTAATTGGGCGAAGAACAGGCTACCCTGTGGACATGGAAAGGCTAATTGAAATGGCAGTAGATACGAATACAATATTGGAACTTAATGGTAACCCAAATCGCCTTGACCTTTCAGCTGAATGGGTGAAAAAAGCACAGGATAAAGGTGCAAAGATTGCTGTCAATACAGATGCACATCGGTATGAAACGTTAGATCATATGTTAATTGGTATCAAAACAGCAAGAAGAGGTTGGTTAGAAAAAGAAACGGTAGTGAACACGTGGACAGTAAATGAGTTGCAGCAATTTATAAATCGTACGTAATAATAATGGAGGTGACCCTTGTGTTAGAAAGGGTTTGTCGCATACTAGAATATGACAAAATGAAAGGACAGCTAATTAATCATGCAAGTAGCTCCTTGGGGAAACAAAAAGTTAATGCATTGCTTCCTTCCTTTGATTTCTCTGAAATACAGTACGGTCAGAATAGTACGTATGAGGGATCAAAAGTAATTAGATTAAGAGGACAAGCACCATTAGGGGGAATTCGAGATATACGTACATCGGTAAAAAGAGCTTCCATTGGTGGCGTTTTAAATGAACTAGAGCTATTAGATATATCTTCAACTATTTATGGTAGTCGTCGTTTTAAGAGCTTTATTGAAAGCCTTATTGAAGATGAAGTAGAGCTTTCTATCCTCCCTGAATTAGTAGAGGAAATTGTTCCGCTAACTGATTTGGAACGGGATATTAAGCAAGCAATTGACGAAAACGGAGAGGTATTAGATTCAGCAAGTCAAGCACTTCGAAATATAAGACAAACGATACGATCCCATGAAGCAGGTGTACGATCAAAGCTCGAAAGTATTACAAGGTCCACTAGTGGGAGAAAAATGCTTTCTGATGCCATTATTACCATACGTAATGATAGATATGTTATTCCAGTAAAACAAGAGTATCGAAGTCATTTTGGTGGAATGGTTCACGATCAGTCTGCTTCTGGTGCAACGTTATTTATCGAACCTAATGCAGTAGTACAAATTAATAACCAACTTAGAGAAGCACGATTAAAGGAAAAACAAGAAATTAATCGAATTTTACAAGAGTTATCAGCTTTAGTTAGTGAACACGTTGAGGAACTTATAACGATTGTAAAAGTGATGACAGAAGTTGATTTTATTTTTGCAAAAGCCCTATACAGTCTTGAAATTAATGGAACTCAGCCTAATATAAACGAAGAGGGACGCATACAAATGGTGAAAGCCCGACACCCCCTCATCCCAAAAGAGGAAATCGTTCCGATTGATGTAGAATTAGGTAATGATTTCTCATCTCTCGTCATAACTGGACCAAATACTGGTGGGAAGACAGTAACGTTAAAGACAGTAGGTTTATTAACTTTAATGGTACAATCAGGCTTACATATTCCATGTGAGGAAGGCTCTACTGCTGCAGTGTTTCAGCAAATATTTGCTGATATTGGTGATGAGCAATCCATTGAACAAAGCTTAAGTACCTTTTCTTCTCATATGACAAACATAGTTGATATCTTGGATCAAGTGGATCATCGTTCCATTGTTTTATTTGATGAATTAGGCGCAGGGACAGATCCAACAGAAGGGGCTGCTCTAGCTATTTCTATATTAGATTATGTATATAATGTTGGTGCAAAAGTTATTGCAACAACTCATTATAGTGAATTAAAGGGGTATGCCTACAATCGCGATGGTGTCATGAATGCAAGCGTTGAATTTGATGTAGAAACTCTTCGTCCCACATATCGACTTTTAATTGGCGTCCCCGGTAGAAGTAATGCATTTGCTATTAGCCGACGTCTCGGTTTAAGTGATACAATTATTGAAGATGCAAAAAGTCACATTGGTGCTGATACAAATAAAATTGAAAATATGATTGCTTCACTTGAAGAGAGTCGTAAGCGTAGTGAAAAGGAAATGGAAGACACAGAAAAAATTCGGTTTGAAGCAGAACAAATTCATCGAGACTTAGAAAAAGAATTTAATAAGCTTGAGCAGGAAAAAGAGAAGATTTTAAAAGATGCAGAAGAAAAAGCTGCTGAGTCCTTGAAAAAAGCAAAAGCAGAAGCAGAAGCGATTATTACCGAATTACGAACCATTCAGAAAAACAATCCTACAATTAAAGATCACGAATTGATTAATGCAAAAAAACGATTAGAAAAAGCGGAACCTAACCTTGTTAACAAGGAAAAAGTGATTAAGAATTCTCTGGCTCCACAATCAAAGAAGCAGAAATTAATTCCAGGTGATGAAGTAAAGGTAGTAAGCTTTGATCAAAAAGGTCATATTGTAGAAAAAGTAAATGAGAAAGAATATGTTGTTCAACTCGGAATGATGAAGATGAAAGTTAAGGGAGAGGATCTCCTTTATATTGATCGTCCGAAGCAAATTGAGAAAAATCCACTATCTACTGTAAGGGGAAAAGACTCCCATGTTAAAACAGAATTAGATCTCCGTGGAGTACGATTTGAAGAAGCAATGTTAGAGGTGGAGAAGTATTTAGATGATGCCGTATTGGCTGGCTATCATCAAGTATCAATCATTCATGGAAAAGGAACTGGAGCACTTCGGAAAGGTGTTCAAGACTTATTGAAAAATCATAGGAATGTAAAAGAAGCGAGAATGGGAAGTGCTGCTGAAGGGGGATCTGGTGTTACGGTAGTCTCTTTAAAGTAGGAGGGAAACAGGATGGATAGTTTTTTTCAACATACTTATATCTATACAGCAGGAATGTACAGTATTGTCGTAATAGCATTAATTGTTTATTTAACAATCTTTGAATTCGTTACGAGATATGGTACTTGGACGGAAATTAAAAATGGGAATGTTGCTATTGCAATGGCTACAGCAGGAAAAATATTTGGCATCGCTAATGTTTTCCGGTATTCTATCATGCATAATGATTCCGTAATAGAAATGCTTGGTTGGGGTACATTCGGGTTTATTCTCCTTATCTTTGTTTATTTTATTTTTGAATTTTTAACTCCAGGTTTTAAAGTAGACACTGAATTGCAAAAGGATAATCGAGCAGTAGGACTAATTTCCTTTATATTGTCTGTTTCACTGTCATATATCATTGGGGTAAGTATACTTTAAACTAAATTTTAGAGATGTATAGGTGATTGAAAATGGAAACGTTATGGAAGATATTGATTGTTCTTTGTGGTGCTTTTATTGTAACAGGACTAATTTTCTGGATATTTTTTGCATAATAAAATTATTGAGTTTACTCTTTTCGAGACTGTTCCTTTAGGATCACTAATATAGTGATTTATAAAGGACAGTCTTTATTTTTTCTGATAAAGGAATAAATGAGTGTTGAATTGTCATAAGTTTATACAACAAGACAACAAATGAGTCAATAGATTAAAAAGAAATTTCGAAAAATTGAAACAAATACATTTCATTTTGTATCCGTTTTCATTAGAATAGTATAGAGAGAGGTTTGCCTATCTATGGAAGATAGATATTTTTTTCATACTTTCATAGTTAATTTGCTTTATGAAGGAGAGATCACTTTTTAAAAGGGAGGAGATGGGGATGGAAACGTTAACAGAAAAACCTTGGTTTCAACATTATCCTAAAGAGATTTCTAAGTCCATTGATTATGAACTGGAGACGCTTCAAAGCTATTTGAAAAAAGCAGCAAATAAATTCCCTCAAAAATCAGCTTTAAATTTTATGGGGAAAGAAATGACTTACCAAGAGGTATACGATTCAGCTTTAAAGCTTGCTAATCAACTCCAAGAGCTTGGAGTAAAGCAAGGTGATAGAGTTGCTATCATGCTTGCAAATACTCCGCAGGCCGTCATTTCGTATTATGGAGCATTATTTGCTGGTGCTATCGTCGTTCAGACAAATCCTCTGTACGTTGAACGAGAAATTGAACACCAAATGAATGATTCTGGAGCCAAAGTCATGATATGCTTAGATCTCGTGTATCCGAGAGTAGCAAAGGTGAAGGAAAAAACCCAGCTTGAACATATTATAGTCACTGGTATTAAAGACTATTTACCTTTCCCAAAAAATTTGATCTATCCTTTTATCCAAAAAAAGAATACAGGAATTAAAGTAGATTTACATTATAACGAAAAATTACACTCCTTTGTAGATTTTATCAATAAAGGAACACCAAATGAAATAGATCTGGATATCGATCCAAAAGAAGACTTAGCATTGCTGCAATATACTGGGGGAACAACAGGACCTGCAAAAGGCGTTATGCTTACACATTATAACCTTGTTGTAAACACTCAACAGTGTCAGGAATGGATGTATGAGATGGATGAGGGGGAGGAAGTAATCCTTGCCGCTTTACCATTCTTCCATGTGTACGGAATGACAACCGTCATGAATTTATCTATCCGTATGGGCTTTAAGATGATCATCATGCCTAAGTTTGAACCGAAGGATATTTTAAAAGCGATAGAAACCCATAAAGCAACTTTATATCCAGGTGCACCTACTATGTATATCGGTCTATTAAATCACCCAAATATTAAAAAGCACGATCTTTCATCTATAAAAGCTTGTATAAGTGGTTCTGCTCCATTGCCAGTAGAAGTACAAAATAATTTTGAAGAAGCTACAAATGGAAGACTTGTTGAAGGATATGGATTAACTGAAACGTCTCCAGTAGCTATTGCAAACCTTATTTGGGAACATCGCAAATCAGGTAGCATTGGCTTACCTTGGCCCGATACGGATGCAGCTATTTTGTCTGCTGAAACTGGTGAACTAGCAAAGCCAAATGAAATTGGCGAAATTATCCTTAAAGGTCCACAAGTGATGAAAGGTTATTGGAATCGACCAGAGGATACCCAGGCTTCCTTTAAGGATGATTGGTTCTTGACTGGAGATATGGGTTACATGGATGAAGATGGCTTCTTTTATATCGTTGATCGGAAAAAGGATATGATTATTGCTGGTGGATTTAATATTTATCCTCGTGAAATTGAAGAAATTCTATATGAGCATGAAGATATTCAGGAAGCTTGTGTCATAGGTGTGCCAGATCCTTATCGTGGAGAAACAGTTAAAGCATTTATCGTTCCTAAAGAGGGTAGAGATTTATCTGAAGAAAAAATAGAAGAATTTTGTCGAGAACATCTTGCTTCTTTTAAAATACCACGGCTTTATGAATTTAGAGAAGAACTTCCAAAGACAATGGTAGGTAAAGTACTTCGAAGAGTTCTTGTGGAAGAAGAGAAGAAAAAAATTAAAGAAGCTTCTGGCTTTGGAGAAGATGACAAGTAAGGAATAAAGAAAGATAGATTTGAGGGAGTCATGAAGGTTTTTCCATCTACCTTTATTGACTCCCTCTTTTAAAGGAAACATTAATACTTATCAAATAACAAAAATCCAGCCACAATGACTAATAATATGAATAATACTAAAGTTAATATGATGAGCATGGTGTAGAATTATAACCGTTTATTTAGGTTATAACGTATTTCCACCACCTTTCATCAGAGATTGTAATACATTGTATGCATGTAATATGTTCTTGTATAGGCTATAGGTTATTTTGTGTAATGTGATATATTATTGGGTGAAAATGAATTTGTACTCTCTATGTTGTTATTTACTTTCCTAATCTTTATTTGACATAATGAAAGGGATAAATTAAAATTAAATTATGAATGAATAATCATTCATTTTAACTGTAATGATTTAAGAAGGGAAAGAGAATATGGGTAAAAAAAGAGGACAAAAATTTGATCTAATAATAAATGCAGCTGTCAAAGTAATTGCGCAAAACGGGTATCATCATTCACAAGTTTCCAAAATTGCTAAAGAAGCTGGTGTTGCGGATGGAACTATATATTTATATTTTAAAAACAAAGAAGATATATTAATTTCATTATTTGAAGAAAAAATGGGTCTTTTTGTGGAAAAAAGTAAAGAACAATTAACGAAAGACCTTACTATCGAAGAAAAACTTTTGCTACTAATTGAAATGCATTTACGTCAGTTAGAAGCAGATCACAATTTAGCTATCGTAACACAGCTAGAAATTAGGCAATCCAATATTCAATTAAGATCTAGAATTAATAAAGTTCTAAAAGGTTACCTAGGACTAATTGATACTATCTTACTAGAAGGAATGGATAATGGATTTTTTCCCAAGTCGTTAGACCATCGTTTGGCCCGTCAAGTAATCTTCGGTGCAATAGATGAAGTTGTTACGAATTGGGTGATGAAGGAGCATCGATATGAATTAGTACCATTAGCTAAACCTTTATGTAACATGCTTTTAACAGGTTTAAAATCAAATAATTAATAAGGGATAAAGGGGGAACGTAATTTGACTGAGTTTGAGCACTTGCATGTATCGTATGATGAAGGTGTAGCTTTAGTCACATTGAATCATCCACCAGCTAATGCCATAAATCAAGGAATGATTCACGAACTAGATTCATTATTTGATTATTTGTTACAGGATGAAAATGTAAAAGTCGTTCTTATTCATGGAGAAGGTAATTTTTTTGCTGCCGGAGCAGATATAAAAGAATTTACACATGCAACTGGGGAATCGTTCCAACAAATGTCTAGATTTGGACAGAAGGTGTTCAATAAAATTGAAGCGTTTTCAAAGCCTGTTATTTGTGCCATACATGGAGCAGCATTAGGTGGTGGTTTGGAACTAGCCATGGCTTGTCATATACGAATTGTATCGAATGATGCCAAATTGGGTCTTCCAGAACTCCAATTAGGATTGATACCTGGATTTGGAGGAACACAGCGTCTACCTCGATACGTTGGTAAAACAAAGGCAACAGAAATGATACTTACTTCTAAACCTATTACAGGGGAGGAAGCTATGTCATGTGGTCTAGCAACGTATTCTGTTCCTAAAGAGGACTTATTAAGAGAAGCAATGAGTATTGCTACAAAAATTTGTGAAAAAGGGAGAACCTCTATAAAGTTTGCTTTAGAATTAATTAGTATGTTTGATCAAGTAGATTTCGAGACAGCTTGTAAACAAGAGGCTAAGAGATTTGGCGAAGTGTCAAACACAAAGGATGCAAAAGAAGGAATCCAAGCATTTATTGAGAAAAGAAAACCAAAATTTAGAGATTCATAGCTATAAACAGAAGGTTGGTATGGTGTAGTTTCAATCCAATCTAGTGAACGTGCGAAAATACTCATCAAGGAGGTTCATCCGTTGCAGGCAGTCCAATTACACCTAAGATCAGCCCACGTCCTGTGGGCAACGGCGTAATCCTGCCGTCCTGGCTGCGTGGGGCACGACCTCAACTTCCTAGCACTTACTCGGTAAGTGCTAGGGGATTTTCGGACTCGTGCTGATCCCACTGGAGTCGCTGCCTTCCACTACTGAACCGTTTCTATTTTCAGGATAGACTTCCTATGCAAGTGGATATTTGCACCATGTATTTTTTTACATCGAAAAGTTTGAATATTTATAAAAAATAAAATTTTCAAGACAATTTAAATTATAGGAGGGGTATTGGAGTGAATATCTTTGTTATTCTAAAAAGAACGTTTGATACGGAAGAAAAAATTCAGATTGAGAACAGTGAAATTGTCGATGACGGTGCTGAATTTATTATTAATCCTTATGATGAATATGCAATCGAAGAAGCAATCCAACTACGTGAGGAGCATGGTGGAGAAGTAACTCTCATAACAGTTGGGGACGAGGAGAGTGAAAAACAGCTTCGAACAGGGTTAGCTATGGGTGCAGACAAGGCGGTACTAATAGAAAACGAAGAAATAGAGGACGGAGACCCGTTTTCAACGGAAGCATTATTAGGAGCATACTTTCAAGAGAAAGAGATTGATATTATTTTAGGTGGTAATGTTGCAGTAGACGGTGGTTCTGGTCAAGTTGGACCTAGACTAGCAGAGAAGCTTGGAATTAACCATGTTTCATCCATTGTGAAAATAGAAATTGAGAATGGAAAAGCCACAATCGAAAGAGATGTGGAGGGAGATCAAGTAACGGTAGAAGTTTCCTTGCCTATTTTAGTAACTGCCCAGCAAGGGTTAAATGAACCACGTTATCCTTCACTGCCGGGTATTATGAAGGCGAAAAAGAAGCCGCTTGAAGAATTAGACTTAGATGATCTTGATCTTGAGGAAGAGGATGTAGAAGGTAAAACAAAGACAGTAGATCGCTATTTACCTCCTGAAAAGAAAGCTGGAAAAATACTGGAAGGGGATTTAGATGATCAAGTGAAAGAACTGGTAAGCTTATTAAAATCAGAAGCTAAAGTGATATAACAAGAGGGGGATAGGTAAAATGGAAAAAAAAATGCTTGTGTTTGGAGAAATAAAAGATGGAGCATTTCGAAATGTATCCTTCGAAACCATTGCTGCTGCGAAAGAGATATCTAATGGTGGTGAAATTGTAGGTGTATTATTAGGTGAAGATGTCAAGAGTTTTGGAAAGATAATGATCGCTTATGGCGCAGATCGAGTCGTAGTTGTAGAGGATGAAAAGCTTGCCCATTATACCCCTGAAGGTTATGCACAAGCTTTTCACCATGTCATTGAACAAGAAGAACCAGATGGAATTTTTTTAGGTCATACATCCATTGGGCGAGATATATCTCCTAAATTAGCTAGTCGAATTCAGTCAGGCTTAGTTTCCGATGTAACTTCGATTGAAGTAGTAGGGGAAGAAGTTGTCTTTAGTCGTCCAATTTATTCAGGAAAAGCCTTTGAAAAAGTTGTTGTAAAGGACGGAATCTTATTTGCTACCTTCAGACCAAACAATATTAATGCATTAGAAAAGGATGACTCAAGAAACGGTGAAATTGAGAGTGTTGATGTAGAGATATTGGATTTACAAACAATTGTTAAAGAAGTTGTAAAGAATACGTCAACTGGTGTTGATCTCTCAGAAGCAGCGGTTATTGTTGCTGGTGGTCGAGGTATGAAGGGGAAGGAAAATTTTACGATTTTAGAAGAATTAGCTGGTGTATTAGGTGCAGCCGTAGGGGCATCCCGTGGTGCATGTGATGCAGAATATTGTGATTATGCATTACAAATAGGGCAAACAGGAAAGGTAGTAACACCTGATCTTTATATTGCAGTTGGTATTAGTGGAGCAATACAACATGTTGCAGGTATGTCAAATTCAAAAGTAATAGTAGCTATTAATAAAGATCCAGAGGCTGAAATCTTTCAGTTAGCAGACTACGGTATTGTAGGAGACCTGTTTGACGTTGTTCCCAAGCTAACAGAAGAATTTAAGAAGGTCCTTGTGCAAAAGTAAAATGAAATGTCCTTTTATTAGGGGGCTTAATGAAGGTATAGGAAAAGGAACCTGTACTTTAATTAAGCCCTTTTTCCTTTCAATAGATAGGGGCATAAATAACAAATGAAGCATTTTTTTTGCTTTGAGAGGGTATGTTATATATGATAGAAACTGTGAACGAAATGGAATCATGTAATTACAAACATAAGCAAATTATTTTTGTAGATTATACAGCAATGGTATAATTCCGTTAAGGAAAAATGTTTTTTATTTATGAGGAGGAATCTTAATGGCAATTGTGAATGTAACAGACCAAAATTTTTCAAATGAAACAAGTCAAGGTGTTGTCTTAGTAGACTTTTGGGCTCCGTGGTGTGGACCTTGTAAAATGATCGCACCAGTTCTTGAAGAACTAGATAGTGAAATGGGAGATAAAGTTAAAATTGCAAAGTTAGATGTAGATGAAAATCAAGAAACTGCTGGGAAATTTGGTGTCATGAGTATCCCTACTTTACTTGTTTTAAAGGATGGAGAAGTGGTGGATCAAGTAGTAGGTTTTCAACCTAAAGAGCAATTAGCTACATTATTAAACAAACACGTTTAATATAATTTAAAGAAGAGAGGATTGAACATTTCTTGTTCAATCCTCTTTTTGCATATTCAAATTTTTCTATGAAGAAAGGGCACATTACCTTTCGTATGGGGATATATGGATTACGGTATACAAAAAATATATTGTATAATTTAACGAGATAGTCGAAGTAAAAGGGGAGAAGAGAAACATGTCAGAATTAAAGGAGAAAATTTCATTATTACCAGCACAACCTGGCTGTTATTTAATGAAAAACAAGCACGGAACGATTATTTACGTAGGAAAAGCGAAGATGCTTCGAAATCGGGTCCGATCTTATTTTTCCGGAACACATGATAAAAAAACGCAACGTCTCGTCAGTGAAATTCGAGATTTTGAATATATCGTTACCACCTCCAATATGGAAGCATTAATATTAGAGCAAAATCTTATTAAAAAGCATGAACCACGGTACAACGTGTTATTAAAAGATGATAAAAGCTATCCCTACTTAAAAATTACAAAAGAAGAGCATCCGAGATTGATAACGACACGAAAGATTAAAAAGGATGGTGGGAAGTACTTTGGTCCCTACCCTAATGTTCATGCAGCAAATGAAACGAAAAAGCTGTTAGATCGCCTTTATCCATTAAGAAAATGTAGAACATTACCGGATCGGGTATGCCTTTATTATCATATTGGTCAATGTTTAGCTCCTTGTGAATTTGAAGTTTCCAATGAAAAAAATCAGGAAATGGTAAATGAAATAACGAGGTTTTTAAATGGAGGACATAAAGATATAAAAGCAGAAATAACCAAAAAGATGTTTGCAGCCTCTGAGGAGTTGAACTTCGAAAGAGCCAAAGAACTAAGAGATCAAGTGCAACATATTGAAGCAGTTATGGAGAAACAGAAAATGACGTTAACAGATGAAGTGGATCGAGATGTGTTTGGTTTTTCCGTAGATAAAGGGTGGATGTGTGTTCAAGTTTTCTTTATTAGACAAGGGAAATTAATTGAAAGGGATGTTTCTTTATTTCCAATGTATCAAGATCCAGAGGATGATTTTTACACATACATTGGTCAATTTTATCTTGATGATCAACATCGGAAACCAAAGGAAATACTGGTTCCAGAAAAAATTAATGAAAATATTATTTCTGAATTTTTGAGTATTAAAACATTGCAGCCTAAAAAAGGAAAGAAAAGGGAATTAGTTAAACTAGCAAGTAAAAATGCTCAAATTGCTTTAAAAGAAAAATTTGATTTGATTGAACGAGATGAACAGAAAACCGTTGTAGCGGTAGAACGCTTAGGAGAAGCTCTTCAAATTGAGACACCTCACCGTATTGAAGCTTTTGACAACTCAAATATCCAAGGTGTTGATCCTGTTTCTGCAATGATTTCCTTTCTTGATGGAAAACCAGATAAAAAGAGCTACCGAAAATATAAAATTAAGGGCGTGACAGGACCAGATGATTACGAATCTATGCGGGAAGTTGTTCGGAGACGCTATTCTCGTTTATTGAAAGAGGACTCCCCTTTACCTGATTTAATTGTGATTGATGGTGGAAAAGGGCAAATTTCAGCAGCGCAAAGCGTCCTTGAAGATGAATTAAGTTTAGCCATACCGGTTTGTGGGCTAGTAAAAGACGAAAAGCATCGAACATCTCAGCTAATGATTGGAGACCCACCAAAGGTAGTTAGCCTGAAGAAAACAAGTGATGAATTTTATTTATTACAACGAATTCAAGACGAGGTTCATCGCTTTGCGATTTCTTTCCACCGAAATATTCGTAAAAAATCTATGTTTTCATCTATTTTAGATGATGTGGAAGGAATTGGAGAGAAAAGAAAAAGAAGTCTTCTTAAGCATTTCGGTTCATTAAAACGATTAAAGGAAGCTAATATTGAGGAAATTGAAGGAGTAGGTATACCAAAGTTAGCTGCTAAAGCTTTATACGATAAAATAAAAGAAGAGAGAGAATAATGGAAATTGTCAAGGGTGTTAGAATTTGTTACACTCATATACGAGTTTTGCTTTTACAATAGAAAAGTAATTATTTATTACTTTCTAATTCCATACTTCTGCTCTTATGGAGTGAAGGTAGAGGTGCGAAAACCATGACTACACTATCGGAGAAGGTTGAGCTTCATTGAAGATAGTGGAAAGGGGGATTCGCCGAAGAGGATTGTTTTCTCAAAACCAATCTTCTGGCACTGTATTGAATAAATGCAGAGCTGTCGCACAGTATATCTGTGTGGAGAACTATCTCACGGAGCGACTTATTAACTATTATAATCGTTTAAGTCGTATTCGACAGTGGGATTACGTTCCTACTGTCGTTTTTATTTAGTTGTTGTAAAAGAACATTCTTGTGTTCTTGAAGGGAATTCAATATTAATGTTTAAAAGAGCAAATGAATCAGGGTTTACGTTAAATGTACGTGTCTACATTGCCACATTATTTTGCTACATAATAATTGTAATAAACACAGTACTACTTTTTAGCACTTTATATGTTCTGTAACCTAGACGTTTATGTTGGTCCGTGAGTTCGTTCGTCAATTCTACTTCATTAACTGGAAAGATCCAATGTTTAGTTCTATTATGGATCACTTTAGAGTAGATAGTATAGGAATGGTTGAATCAAAAGAGGAGGCGTTCATGTTGGCAACGGTTGTTCAGAAGTTCGGAGGGACTTCTGTAGGAGATGTTACAAAAATTAAAAGAGCAGCTGAGAAGGTTAAAAGAGAAATGGAAGCAGGTAATGGTGTCGTTACTGTCGTTTCTGCAATGGGGAAGTCTACCGATTCTCTCGTGGAGCTTGCTCAAGATATTAGTGATTCCCCTGATAAACGAGAAATGGATATGCTCCTAAGTACTGGTGAACAAGTAACCATGTCATTAATGGTAATGGCATTAAAGGAAATGGGAATTGATGCTGTTTCACTAACAGGCTGGCAGGCAGGTATTAAAACAGAGCCAGTACACCAAAATGCTAGAATTACAGGGATTGATACAGAAAGAATAGAATCCTATTTAAATAGTGGAAAAGCGGTTATTGTAGCCGGATTCCAAGGTTTGTCTGAGGGTGGAGAAATAACGACTTTAGGTCGTGGAGGTTCAGATACTTCTGCAGTTGCATTAGCTGCTGCTCTAAAAGCAGAATCTTGTTCCATTTATACAGACGTAACAGGTGTTTACACGTGCGATCCAAGAACAGCAAAAAAAGCACGTCAATTGTCCAGTATTTCATACGATGAAATGTTAGAGCTTGCGAATCTTGGAGCAGGAGTTTTACATCCAAGAGCTGTTGAATTTGCAAAGAACTATAATATACCTTTAATTGTACGATCAAGCACGATTGATAAGGAAGGAACGATTGTGGAGGAGGAAGCATCAATGGAACAAAATTTAGTGGTTAGAGGGCTGGCGTTTGAAGGAGCCGTTACAAAAATTACTATAGAACAATTACCGAATGAATTCGATACAATGTCAAAGCTATTCTCAACCCTTGCTGACGCAAAAATAGACGTAGATATTATTATTCAGCAAATGACAGGAAAAAATGAGATGAATGTATCGTTCTCTGTTCAAACACATGAACTGAAGGATGCTCTAAAAGTTCTTGAAGAAAGTCAAGAGAAATTGGGCTATAATGATATTCGTCATGAAGATAACTTATCAAAAGTGTCTATTGTTGGATCTGGAATGGTCTCAAATCCTGGTGTTGCAGCTACAATGTTTAACGTATTATCTGAGCAGCAGGTTTCTATTAAGATGGTAAGTACATCTGAAATCAAAGTCTCTGTTGTAGTACCCGAAGCTGATATGGTTAAAGCAGTTGATGCACTGCATACAGCGTTTGAATTGGATGTAAAAGAAGCATCGAAGGTAACATCGTAAATTTTTCCGAGTTTCATAACCTTTGTATTTTTTGGATTTAAAAATAAGAAAGGAACCTAGCTAAAGCTAGGTTCCTTTTGATACTTGAATATTAACATTTTTTAATGGTACGAGTTAACAATTCCTATTCTTGTATTAGAGAATCCTTAAGATCCCAGCGAACGATTATTCTGCATGTACAAGGATTTTTCTTTTTTAGCTCGGAAGTTGCTTCTGTAATAAAGCCTTCATTCATTTCCGTCCAACATGCTAAGAAACCACATTCTAATGTAAATGGACGGTTATGATGCATTAGAGGAGAAATAAGCTCAAAGATTCTTTCGTTTCGTTTTTCTTTGACAAGAGTTAATTGGCCCCAATTTGCTTTTTCAAAAAAAGCTGGTAAATCTTCAAAATTTTCGACATTCACTTTCCTTGCAATTGATTTTCCAGCCCAATATAATAAACTTTCTTCTTCCTCTCCTAATAGCTCTGGTAGTAATACATGGCGTAACAGGTGATTACTAAATGCAGATACGTCTACATTCATTTCTTCTACGGTGTCAATCCACTGTTTTTTATTTTTCATTAAAAGATCATCCTTCATAGCGTAATCATTTATTTACTGTAACTCTTGTTTGAATTAATATATGTATAATTTTTATAAAGTAAGATATAAAATGGTTCTTACTTTTGTTATTCCACTGTTGCAATAATGATATTTTTACTGAAAGTATCCTTTATCATCTTACCACAGACCTGTTTTATTATGATAAAAAAATTAAAAATGTTTTCCTAATCCTAAAGGACTTTATTGGGAAGGGAATAAATGGTTTTAGATGCATGATAATATTGATAAATATGGTAATAGAACTAATCACATGATATACTAACTCCGTATTTATTATCGGAGGTATAGTAAAATGAAATTAGGATTAAATAAATTTTTAAGTCCTTTTCGAATTATTGTTATTTCATATGTTATTGCTATGTTTGTTTTTAGTTTTCTATTATATTTGCCAATATCATCACAACCAGGAGTAACTGTTTCTTATTCAGAAGCACTGTTTACTTCTGTAAGTGCAGTTAGTGTAACGGGATTAACTGTGGTGAATGTATCAGAAACGTACAGTGGAGTAGGGGTGTTTTTTTTAGCTCTTGCAATCCAACTTGGTGGCATAGGAATTATGACATTGGGAACATTTGTGTGGATGGTATTTGGAAGGAAAATTGTCTTATCTCAACGATTATTAATTATGGTCGACCAGAATCAAATCGCTTTCTCAGGATTAGTTAGTTTAATGAGAGGAATTTTATTCGTTGCATTAGGAATTGAGCTAATAGGAGCTTTTGTTCTTGGTACATATTATTTAAATTATTTTGATACAGCACGAGAGGCTTATTATCAAGGAGCATTTGGTGCTCTTTCAGCTTTTACAAATGCTGGATTTGATGTAACTGGAGCTTCATTAATTCCTTTTGCAGATGACTATTTTGTCCAAATGGTAAACATTCTTTTAATATTTGCAGGAGCTATTGGATTTCCGGTTTTAATGGAATTAAAGGAATATTTTACCACGAAAGATAGAAGCTTTCGATTTAGTTTGTTTACTAAGATTGCAGTAGCAACCTATTTTATTGTCTTTATTATTGGTTTTGTTGGTCTTTGGCTAATAGAACGTAATGCTTTCTATGAAGGATTGAGTTGGCATCAACAGCTGTTTTTTTCATTATTTAATTCAGCCACCGCAAGGAGTGGTGGTTTAGCAACAATGGAAATTTCTCAGTTAACGCTTGCAAGTCTATTATTTTTATCTGCCTTAATGATTATCGGAGCTAGCCCTTCAAGCGTTGGTGGAGGTATTCGAACAACAACTCTAGCTGTTATGTTTTTAACTATTAGAAGCTTTGCATTAGGCCGTACGGATGTAAAGGCTTTTGGTCGAGAAATACATCAAGAAGATAGGCAAAAAGCATTCATTGTTCTTTCAGTATTTATCGTGATGCTATTCAGTGCGTTTATTTTAGTAAGTGCCTTTGAGCACGGTAATGATATTGAGCTAATGGCTATTATATTTGAAGTAAGCTCAGCATTTGGAACCTGTGGATTGTCTATGGGGATAACATCAAATTTATCTTTACCGAGTCAAATTACATTAATGATCATGATGCTGATTGGTCGAGTAGGTCTTATTGCATTTTTATTCTCAATCCGAGGTCGGGAAAAGAAAAGTCACTACAAATATCCAACAGAGAGAATTATTATTGGATAATTTAAATGAATATTATGAACAAAAAGGTATCGTAGTAAAATTATGGTGCCTTTTTGTTTTGCGCTTTTAAAGGGGAAATATAATAACTTCATTAATAAAAATACATTTTCATTAATGAAATTTTCTTTGAAATTATTATTTAAAAACAGAAAATTTAAAAGATTGTGTCGTGTTGTACGTATTTCTGTTAAAATTAGACTGTATCCGCTTTCTTGACGTACTTGTAATCGAAGGGTAAAATGAATTTGTCACACTTTATACAAACTTACGTGATTTTCTAGATTGACAATGTTAGAATAATGTTTATATGTGAATCTAAAAAAAGGAGGTATATATTAAGAAAAAAGATTAGGAGAGTTTATTTAAAGAAAAAACTACTTACAAGGGGAGAGTTTAATGTCCACGAATCGTGATTTTTTTAATCGAAAACTACATTCTTTGTTGGGCGTCATTCCTATTGGAGCCTTTTTAATTGTTCACTTCATGATTAACTATACTGCCGTACAAGGTGAAGAAACATACAATCAGGCTACTCAATTTATGGAAAGTCTGCCATTCTTATTATTTTTAGAATTTGCTTTAATATATATACCAATACTTTTTCATGGTATTTATGGACTTTACATTGCATTTCAAGCAAAACACAATACGTCTACATATAGCTATTTCAGGAACTGGATGTTCCGATTACAGCGTATTACAGGTGTAATATTAATAATCTTTATCGCTTGGCATGTTTGGGATACACGTATTCAAAAAGCATTTGGAGCTGAAGTGAATTACGATATGATGGCCAATATTGTAGATAATCCAATTGCACTTATTTTGTATATTATTGGGATAGTTTCAGCAACGTTCCACTTTGCAAACGGATTATGGTCATTTGTTGTTTCTTGGGGGATTGCCGTTTCTCCACGTTCACAACAAATCTTTACGTATATCACTGTTGCAATTTTTATCGTATTAACTTACATCGGTATTCGCGCAATTTTAGCATTTGTGTAGTCAAAGAGAAGGAGTGTTTGGAATGAGCAAAGGTAAAATTATCGTTGTTGGCGGTGGCCTAGCTGGTCTAATGGCGACGATTAAAGCAGCCGAAGCTGGAGTAGCCGTCGAACTATTTTCCGTAGTACCTGTAAAGCGATCCCATTCAGTATGTGCCCAAGGTGGAATTAATGGTGCATTAAATACGATGGGTGAAGGTGATTCTACATGGGAGCACTTTGATGATTCAATATATGGAGGAGACTTCTTAGCAAACCAACCTCCAGTTAAAGCTATGTGTGACGCAGCCCCTGGAATTATTCATTTAATGGATAGAATGGGAGTTATGTTTAACCGAACAGGAGAAGGTTTATTAGCTTTACGTCGTTTTGGAGGAACACAGCATCATCGAACAGCATTCGCTGGTGCTACAACTGGTCAACAATTATTATATGCTTTAGATGAACAAGTACGTAGACACGAAGTAGCAGGGTTAGTAACGAAATATGAAGGATGGGAATTTCTCCATGCAATCCTAGATGATGATGGTGTCTGTCGTGGGATCACAGCACAAAACTTGCAAACTGCTGAAATGGAATCATTTAGAGCAGATGCAGTAATTTTAGCAACTGGTGGTCCTGGAATTATTTTTGGTAAATCTACTAATTCCATGATAAACACTGGATATGCTGCAGCCGCTGTCTATGAGCAAGGTGCATATTATGCAAACGGTGAGTTTATTCAAATCCACCCAACAGCTATTCCGGGGGATGACAAGCTTCGTCTCATGAGTGAATCAGCACGTGGTGAAGGTGGACGAGTATGGACTTATGATGAAAATGGGAAGCCATGGTATTTCTTAGAGGAAAAATATCCAGCGTACGGAAACTTAGTACCTCGTGATATTGCTACTCGTGAAATATTCCACGTATGTGTTGACTTAAAACGAGGGATTAATGGAGAAAACATGGTTTATTTAGACCTATCTCACAAAGATCCAAAAGAGTTAGACATTAAACTTGGTGGAATTATGGAAATCTATGAAAAATTCATGGGTGACGATCCACGTAAGGTTCCAATGAAAATATTCCCAGCTGTCCATTATTCTATGGGAGGGCTTTGGGTAGATTATAATCAAATGACGAATATACCAGGACTTTTTGCAGCTGGTGAGTGTGATTATTCTCAGCATGGTGCAAACCGTTTAGGAGCTAACTCCTTACTTTCTGCAATATATGGAGGTATGGTTGCTGGTCCGAAAGCAATTGAATATATTCAAGGTCTTGAAAAATCAAGTGAAGATCTATCTTCCGATGTCTTTGATGCACAATTAAAGAAAGATCAAGATAATTTTGATGAGATCTTAAACATGAAAGGTACAGAGAATGCCTTTAAGCTTCATCAAGAGCTTGGTCAATGGATGACGGATAATGTAACAGTTGTTCGTGAAAACAAAAAGCTTCTTGAAACAGATGAAAAGATTCAAGAGTTAATGGAAAGATTTAAGAATATTAATATTGAAGATACTGCTAAATGGAGCAACCAAAGTGCAGCATTCGTTAGACAATTAGATAGTATGTTAAGTTTATCAAGAGTTATTACATTAGGTGCATACAACCGAAATGAAAGTCGTGGTGCTCATTACAAGCCTGAGTTCCCAGATCGAAATGACGAGGAATGGTTAAAAACAACGAAAGCAAAATTCAATCCAGATAGTCATGGGCCAGACTTTGAATATGAAGAAGTAGATATTTCACTAATTAAACCTCGTAAACGTGACTATACTTCTAAAAAGAAAGCGGGTGAAAAATAATGTCCGATAAAACCATTCGCTTAGTTATTACTCGTCAAAAGGATCATGACAGTAAACCGTATAAAGAGGAGTTTAGTATTCCTTATCGAGAGAATATGAATGTTATTTCTGCTTTAATGGAAATTCGTCGTAATCCTATTAATGCTCAAGGAGAGGAAACTACACCAGTTTCCTGGGACGCAAGTTGTTTAGAAGAAGTATGTGGTGCATGTTCCATGGTTATCAATGGAAAGCCACGTCAATCCTGTACTGCTCTAATCGATCACCTTGAACAACCAATTCGACTAGAACCAATGAATACTTTCCCAGTTTCTAGAGACTTAGTTGTGGATCGTAGTCGAATGTTTGACTCTCTAAAAAGAGTGAAAGCTTGGGTTCCAATTGATGGGACATACGATCTTGGACCTGGACCTCGTATGCCAGAGCCTAAACGCCAATGGGCATATGAACTATCAAAATGTATGACTTGTGGTGTTTGTTTACAAGCTTGTCCGAATGTTAACAGTAAATCAGAATTTATAGGACCAGCTGCCCTTTCACAAGTTCGATTGTTTAATGCACATCCAACAGGTGGTATGCATAAAGGTGAAAGACTACAAACTATCATGGATGGAGATGGTGGAATCACAAACTGTGGTAACTCACAAAACTGTGTTCAAGCCTGTCCTAAAGGTATACCATTGACCACATCTATTGCTTCATTGAATAGAGAAACAACGTTGCAATCATTTAAGAATTTCTTTGGAAGTGACAATATCTAAGTATGTTTAAAGAAAAGGGACAAAGAGTCCCTTTTCTTTAAAATATCAATGAATGAATAATCATTCATTTTTTGTGGTGGTTACGTATATTTCTGATTAACCGAAAGACCAATAGAATACAATATAATATGAGGTGGAATATTATGGCAAATATTCTTTATATAGGAGATTTTTCGAAATGGAAGAATTCATTTAAGTATAGTTATCCAATTACGGTTCGTTTTTCTGAAACAGATGCCTTCGGTCATGTAAACAATACAATAGCTTTTGTCTATTTTGAAGAAGGACGGATAAATTACTTTAAGGATATTGGTCTTTCGGAGGAATGGTTTTCAAAGAAGGGGAAATTAATTCCAGTAACAGCTGACTTACAGTGTGACTATAAGAAACAAGTTTATTTTGATGAAAATATTGAAGTGAGTGTTAAAATCAATATGATTGGAAAAACATCTGTAGATCTTCATTATATGATAACGAATAGTGTAGGAGAAGTATGTATGACAGGAAGAGGAAAGATGGTTCAAGTCTCTCGTGCTACAGGAGTAGCGACACCTTGGAGTGAAAGTAGTAGAAAACTATTAGAAGCCAATCACTTCTCAATTGATTAAAATTAACTATTTCACTGAAAAAATACAATGGATAATTTTTGGTTCCTCTGTGCCTTCCTAACTCTGGAAATTCTTCAGAATAACACCGCCTAATAAATAAGGTTAGACATAAATTAAAATGTAATAAAAAAATACTTTTGCCTAGCAATGTTATGTCACAGCATTTCCCTTTTTGACATAAGATAATGATGACTAAATACTATCGAAATGTATTTTGATGAAGCAACCCATGCAAGAAAGGGTGAAAGTATTGAAAGAACACGAGTTCCGACCAAAGCCGTTATTAACAAAACGGGAACGGGAAGTTTTTGAACTACTCGTTCAGGATAAGACTACAAAGGAGATCGCAGCACAACTATTTATTAGTGAAAAAACAGTACGTAATCATATTTCGAATACGATGCAAAAGCTTGGAGTTAAGGGGCGCTCACAAGCAGTTATTGAATTGGTTAGATTAGGGGAACTAAAGATTTAATGTTGGCCGGCTTCATTTTATGAAGCCGGTTTTACAATTTTTTAGATTAAATACACAATTTTTAATACTTAATGATCGGAAAAAATTTCATAAGCTTTTATGAAACAATGTTAACATAAAAAAACAAGTAGACTTCCCATGCAAGCATGATTTGCACCATGACGCATGAAAATGTTTTGACACAGCAATCACATCTTATGAATTTATAACCTTGATGTCGTCTGGTTTGGTCCAATTATACTGCAAATTGCATAAACACTGCTTGCAGGCACAGAGGAAGGGTCCATCGTTCCTGCAAAGAGTGGAAAAGAGATTTGCAGGCACGGAGGAAGTGTCCAGCGTTCCTGCAAAGAGTGGAAAAGAGATTTGCGGGAACAGAGGAAGTATCCAGCGTTCCAGCAAAGAGTGAAAAAGAGGTTTGCGGGAACAGAGGAAGTATCCAGCGTGCCTGCAAAGAGTGGAAAAGAGATTTGCAGGCACGGAGGAAGTGTCCAGCGTTCCAGCAAAGAGTGAAAAAGAGGTTTGCGGGAACAGAGGAAGTGTCCATCGTTCCTGCAAAGAGTGAAAAAGAGGTTTGTGGGAACAGAGGAAGTATCCAGCGTTCCTGCAAAGAGTGGAAAAGAGATTTGGGGGCACAGAGGAAGTATCCAGCGTTCCAGCAAAAGGTACAAAGGATTAGTGGAAAGCTTCTTAGCTACAGTAATTCATAATTTTCCTGCCTTTTGTAGACAAGCCGTTTCTAGAATGCCTCATTTGCTTATTTCACTGTTTTCCGGGCTTCTAGAAAGCTTCTTATTTTCAGGATAGACCGCCCAAGCAAGTGAAGGCTTGCACCATGGAAGATGAAAATTAATTTTAATCCAATTGGAACGAATGATTAACCTGCCCTATATTTGCTAATACTATTAATTTTGATATGAGCTATTTTCAGGGTAGAAATTTTAAGATTAAAGCATAAAACTCAACATTTCACCACAATTGTTCATATATTGGAAATAAAACTCTTACTAATTTCGTTGAAAAAAAAGTGTAAGTAACTTAAAATATAAAATGAAAACGTTGTTAACTAATCATTGATTTTTTATACATTTAAAATTCGAGGACTTCTTCAGGTGCAGCAAATGACGAGGGGAGAGTCACTCAAGGGGGCAATATAAATGAATGTAACACGATTATTTTCTGGTCTGTACGTTGCGTGCGAATGGGTCATGCGTTTAGCTATAGTTAATTTACTTTGGTTTGGTTTAACACTGCTTGGAGGAGTAATCTTTGGTATCACACCAGCATCTGTAGCCATGTTTACTATTTGTAGAAAATGGGTTGAAGGTGAGAGAGAGATTCCATTAGCCAGAACCTTTTGGAGTATTTACCGAAAAGAATTTGTTAAATCGAATTATTTAGGTGTCATATTAATTGCTATTGGGGTTCTTTTATTTGTAGATATTCAGTTCTTTTCTTCAATGGAAGGAGCAGTGTTTCAATTACTACACATTTTAATGCTACTTCTACTGTTAAACTTTGTTGTTATTATGATTTATATATTTCCAGTTTATGTTTATTATGATATTAAAACGCTTCAATACATTAAATATGCGATTATTATAGGGTTAACAAATCCGTTACAAACGTTAATTATTGCATTCTATTTTGTCATTCTGTATGTATTATCGATTAACATTGTTGCAGTATTTATCTTTCTAAGTGTTGCTCCAATGAGTATGCTCATTATGCTAGTTTCATATCGTATTTTTAATAAAATACAGCAACAGGTAGCGAATCAAGAGACTTAAGTAGAGTTTATAGTGTTCAAGAGTTTGGACAAACTTAATAACTAGAATGATAAAAGACCAAATCATATGATTTGGTCTTTTATCATTTTCAAACACATTTACTGAAGTTGATTTACAGAAAGTAAGCAGATAAGGTATGAGACTAATTGTTTAACCATCTATGATCTGGGTCTTCATATGGATATAATTTTCTTCCTGTTTTACCGGCCATAAACCACAGATAATATACTTGGTATCCACCTGCAGCATTTACTGGGTGGTATCCTTTATCGATGGCAAAACTGTCACCATGTCTAATAATGTGAGCTTCGTCAATACTTAAATCTTTCGTATAATGAAGTTGTACTCCAAATCCTTGTTCAGGATTTACTTGGAAGTGATATATTTCTTCTAGATCAGGTTCTTCTGGAAAATGCTCTCCATCATGCTTATGTGGAGGATAACCAGACCAGTTTCCAGGATCATTAAAAGTCTCACCTAAAACAATTCTATGTACTCTCCCCTCTCCATTGTCTGCAATAATATCATGAACCTCTCTTTTCCACTGCTCTTTACCTCGATGATTCACAACAAGTTCTTCCGGCTTTACAACAAAAGGGGAAAATTTTTCCTCTGCTAATGATTTACATATAGCTACTTCTAGTTCCGATTCTGCCGTGATGTTGAAATGAGACTGACATGGAGCATATACCGCTGTTGCTTTACCGTCAAACACATTTTTTCTACCACCTAAGTTTTCCCAAGTGTTTTCTTCAACAGTAATGGTAGCGGTACCTGATAAAATAACAAGAGCAGTTTCATATTTACCAGTCCCTTTATTAAATGATTCGCCCTTTTTTAAAGATAATTTTGCAAGAGCTAAATACTCCAATAAATTATCATCTTCGTGTACGATTTCTTGGTAACCATCTACTTGATCAGCTTTATAAAATCTTTTCATATCTTCCATCCTTTCTACTATGATAGATGACTTCTACTTTTCATATTAAGGTTTTAAAATATTAAATTCAATACCATAAAGGTTATTAAAATTTATAAGGAAATATATATAAAATGTTGTGAATGATCTGATAATTTAGTGTTTTTCAAGTAAATAAGTACTATAAAAGTACATGAATTTCCATATATAAGTATGATCTCCCAAATATTATAAGGTGTCAAAAAGAATAATTTTTTGTCAAAAAAATGAACAAATGATGAGGAAGTTTATAAAATGAAAATTTAAATGTATGTTAAACCCTTTATATATAAGGGTTTAACGTAGGTGGAACGTACTGTAAAATTTTTCTGTTAAATAGAAAACATACTTCATAACAAAAAAATTAATAATAAATATTGAAAGCGTTTTAAATAAATGATAACATGAATTTACAACGTTGTTATACATACAACAACGGGAATACACAACCTTCACAGCAGGTTAAGAAAATGAAAGTAGGTGTATAGATTTAAAGGTAATTTCATGAAAAGTTTTGTTTTAATGTAAGAGATTTTGTAGAAAGTTTGTAAAATTTTAAGGGGGCAAAAAAATGTCAAAAAAGTTTAAGTTACTATCATTGCTATTAGCATCAGTTTTGGCACTAGCAGTATTTACTGCATGTGGAAACGACGCAGATTCAAGTGAAGGCAATGGAACAAATGATAATGATCAAGCAAGTGGAGATGAAGATGTAGAGCTTCGTTTCATGTGGTGGGGGAACCAAGACCGTCACGATAGAACGTTAGCAGCTATCGAATTATTCGAAGAGCAAAACCAAAATATTACAATTAGCTATGAGTTCTTAAATTTCGATGATTTCTCTGAAAGATTAGCAACTCAATCTGCAGCAGGAAATGCACCAGACGTATTCCAAATGGTAGACCGTTGGTTACCACAATATACAAACAGTAATTTATTAGCTGATTTACAACCGTATGTTGATTCAGGTGTAATCAACACTGACAATATTGATCAATCTGCTTTAAACCCTGGTTACATTGGTGATCAGCTTGTAGGTTTTAACGCAGGTAGTAACGCATTTGCATTAGTATATGATCCAGCTATGTTTGATGAAGCTGGAGTTGACTATCCAGAGGCAGGATATACATGGGAAGAGTATTTTGAAATGGGACGTCAAGTTCAAGAAGCACTAGGTCTTGAATATGGACTTCGTAACGATGTTCAACATGACAGACATTTAGGAGTTATCCTAAGACAAAATGGTCAATGGTTGTACAATGAAGATGGAACTGCATCAGGTATGGAAGATGACTCTCTTTTCTTAGACATGATAAATACTTGGAATGAATTAGAAGCTGATGGTGTTACACCGCCAGCTGATGTACTAGAAGCAACTGGTTCTATTGAGAACTACCAAATCGTTACTGGTGATGCACCAATGCAAATCATTCACAGTAACCAAATCGTAGCTGTTACATCTGCAGCAAACCGTGAGTTTGAATTAACAATTTTACCATCAGGTGAAGATGGAACTTCAGGTCAGTGGGTAAGAGCATCATTATTCTATGCAATGAATGCTAACACTGAACACCCTGATGAAGTAGCTAAATTTATTGATTTCTTAACAAACGATCTTGATGCAAATGATATTATGCAAGGTGATCGTGGTGTTCCAATTTCTTCTGAAGTTCGTGATCACCTATACGACACTGCTGAAAGAACAATTCAACAACAGTTTGAGTACATTGATTTAATTTCTGAGCATGCAGAAGCAGCTCCACCACCACCGCCACCAACTGGACAAGAAATGGATAGATTCTTTGAAGATGTTTGGTATGAGGTGCTTTATGGTGTGAGTGATGCTGAATCAGCACTTGAAAAATACAAGGATGGTCTTGAAGATATTATCGCAAGATAAGTTCTAATAGGGTTATAAAAATTTGAAAAAGTAAAAGTAGAAGCCATTTTATAATGGCTTCTACTCCCTCAAGGAGGTTCAACATGGAAAATGAGGTAAAAAACCAGAGTGATTTACAGAGCATTTTTGATGCAAATCGAAAAAAGAGAAGAAGAAAAAACAATTTAATTGCAGTATCTTTCTTGTCTCCATGGCTACTTGGTTTTTTTGGATTTGTACTAGGACCAATGCTTTATTCATTATATTTATCTTTTACAAGCTACAGTATGTTAACAGCTCCATCTTGGGTAGGGCTTGATAACTATATCCGTATTTTCACTAACGACAATTTATTTTGGCTCTCATTGAGGGTTACTTTACTTTTCGTTGTAGTAGCAACTCCGTTACGATTGGCATTTGCCCTTACAGTAGCAATAATTATGAATACAGGTCATAAAGGTTCTGGATTCTACACACTAATTTATTACGTTCCTTCCATTATTGGAGGAAGTGTTGCCATCGCCGTTATTTGGAGACAAATTTGGGGTAGAGATGGTGCGTTAAATGAAATTTTAGGTTGGTTTGGATTTGAAGCTAATTATAACTGGTTCTCACATCCTGATTTTGCCATTTGGGTACTAATATTCTTAATCGTATGGCAGTTCGGATCACCAATGGTTATATTCTTAGCTGGTTTACGACAAATACCACAAGAATTATACGAAGCTGCTTCAGTTGATGGAGCTAATAAAATTCATAAATTCTTTAAGATTACAATGCCATTGATTACACCAGTATTATTCTTTAACTTAATTTTCCAAATGATTAACTCATTTATGACGTTTACGCAAGCTTTCTTAGTAACAGAAGGTGGACCGATTAACCGTACGTTATTCTATGCTTTATACTTATACCGAGAAGCATTTACTAACTTCCGAATGGGATACGCTTCTGCACTAGCATGGATTTTACTTATCGTAATCGGAACGTGTACATGGCTAGTGTTTAAGTCATCTAAGAAGTGGGTTTACTATGAGTCGGAAGGAGGCAAATAATAATGGATGAACGTAAAACGTTAAGACAAATAATTATATATCATACATTTGTTGGTGGTTTAGGTTTCGTTATGCTTTATCCTATTTTATGGATGTTTGCGAGTTCACTTAAGCCTGAGCATGAAATCTTTTTAAATGCAGCATCTTTAATTCCTTCCGAATTTCGTTGGGAAAACTATGCTATCGGTTGGGAAGGGTTCGGACGATATGGGTTTGATTTATTCTTCAGAAACTCGTTATTCGTTACAACTCTAGCTGTTATTGGTGCATTATTCTGTTCAACTGTTGTTGCATTCGCCTTTGCACGTTTACAGTTTAAATTTCAATCTGTTTTATTTGCTTGTTTATTAGCAACAGTAATGTTACCTATGCAGGTTACATTAATTCCACAATACATTTTATTCCATAACTTAGGATGGGTTAACACATTCTTACCATTAATTGTTCCTACATTTATTGGTGGTTCACCATTCTTTATCTTCCTGATGGTACAGTTCATCCGTGGTATACCGCGTGAGTTAGATGAAGCTGCGATCATTGATGGTTGTTCATGGTATGGAGTATTCTGGTATGTTATTTTACCATTAACTAAGCCAGCCTTAGTTACAGTTATGATTTTCCAATTTATGTGGACTTGGGATGACTTCTTATCTCCATTAATTTACCTACAAAATGCTAACTTATATACAGTTGCCTTAGGTTTACGTGGGTTCTCGGATCCTGATAACTTAACAGCGTGGGGACCATTAATTGCGATGTCATCATTATCCTTGTTACCACAGTTTGTACTATTCCTTTTCTGTCAAAAATATTTGGTAAAAGGTATTGCTACAACTGGTATTAAATAATAGAAATTAAAAGATAAGAATTATATAAAACGAAAAAGGGTGGATTACTGTAATGAAAAAATACGCAATTTGTGGTTTAAGTAGAAGAGCATTAAATCTATTTATGAAACCCATGATTGAAACATTTTCTACACGCACCAAGATTGTCGGTTTATTAGATTCTGATTCTAAAAGGTTTGAGGTATGTAAAACTACATACCCAAGCCTTGAGAATGTTCCTGAATATAAAGAAGAAGATTTTGATCAAATGATCGCTGAAACTAATCCTGATGTTGTTATTGTTGCTGGTAGAGATGACTCTCACATAACTTACATCATCAAGGCATTAGAAAAAGACATTGATGTATTAGTAGAGAAGCCAATGGTTACTACTGCAGCTGATTCTAAAAGAGTATTGGATGCAGAAGCAAAAAGTAAAGGAAAGGTGACTGTAACGTTTAACTACCGTTATGCACCTATTCATCAAAAAATTAAAGAAATGATTCTTGAAGATAAAGTTGGACGAATTACATCAATTGACTTAAATTGGTATATTGATACGTATCATGGTTCAAGCTATTTTCAACGTTGGAATCGTGTGAGAGAACATTCTGGTGGTCTATCCATTCATAAAAGCTCTCATCACTTTGATTTAGTTAACTGGTGGACAGATCAAAAACCAGTTGAGGCATTTGCATTTGGTGAATTAAACTACTTTGGACCAGACAGTGAATTTAATCCTAAAAAAGAAGATGGTCGTTTTTGTGAAACATGTGACTATCAACTAGACTGTGACTACTATACTCGATGGAACTCTCGTAGTGCTACTGTTAAAGTTGAGGATGATCACGTAGGTCAAGGTGGAGATTTACAACGTAAGTATACTGGCTATCGTCCAGATCAATGTATCTTTGATTCAGAGATTAATATAGAAGATACGTACGCTACAACTGTTAGATATGATAAAGGTGCTCTATTAAGCTATTCTGTAAACTTCTCAACACCATACGAGGGTTATAGATTAGCAATTAATGGAACAAAAGGTAGAATTGAATCTGTGGAATATCATATGCCACAACGAATTCCATTCCCTACTCCAATGCAAACGATTGACTATTTCCCTCTATTTGGATCAAAGCAAACGATCAATGTTGTTCATAGAGAAGGTGGTCATGGTGGAGCAGATCCAATTATGCTAGAAGATCTATTCTTAGGGAAAGATCCAAATCGTTCTTATGAAATTTTATCTGGTGCTGAAGACGGTGCTTATGCAGTTGCCTGTGGTGAAGCTGTATGGCGCTCTGTTAAAGAAAAGAAGCCAGTGAAAATTGAAGATATACTTGCTTCAAAAGAAACACAAGAAGCATAAGAAATAGTTTTTAAAGGAATTGTCTTAGGACAGTTCCTTTTTTTTTCTTCATATACAAATGACCTATAAATTTAATGTGCTATCCATTATTTCAACAATAAAATTCAAATATATATAATTCCAGCTTCATTCTTTAATAATTTATCTGAGCATTCCCTTAGCATAGATGTACTGGTCATCACTGGAAATACTATTCTAACAGTTTTGATAAGCTCTGAACAAACTTTAATGACACTTAAGGATGTCCACAGGACTAGGGCTGTACTTTGGCGGAATTGGGGTGCCTTGCGCTTTCTTATATCTATTGCTTTTCCCTCAGGACTTTGAATATGCTTCACAGAGTAATCTCCCGGACGAAGAAAATGTGATAGCATTTTGAGGAGTCTCATTATATATATAATGAGGAAAATAAACTAAATTAATATCTATTTTGTAATTTGCAGGATATTTTTTAACGTATGCTTTCGTTTGAAAAAAAGATTAAGAAATGTGTAAAACATAGCGTGAAGTATATTGAAAGTGGGTAATAATAATAAAGATAAAGACTTTCACACAATACAGTGTTTATTCAAATTTATTCTAATTAAAAAATTCGAGGAGTGTTTTATATGGCTGAAAGAAATTACAAAATAATTGCAGAAACTGGTATTCATGCACGCCCTGCAACACAATTAGTTAATAAAGCAGGACAGTATGAATCAGACGTAACGTTAGAGTACAATGGAAAATCAGTTAATTTGAAGTCTATTATGGGAGTCATGTCTCTTGGTATGGGACAAGGAGCAGAAATCACAATAAAAGCTGAAGGTCCTGATGCAGATGATGCCTTATCTGGAATTGATTCAATAATGAAAGAAGGACTTGCAGAGTAATGTCAAATAAATTTATTGGAATTGGTGCTTCAGCTGGATATGCTATTGGAAAAGTATTTCGTTTAGAAGATCCAGATTTAACTGTAGAAAAACAAAACATAAGTGATGTAGATGATGAGATTAAACTTTTTAATCAATCCTTAGAGCAATCAAAAAAGGAACTAGAGATTATCAAAGAAAAAACGAAAGATCAGCTAGGCGACGAACATGCTGAAATTTTCTCTGCTCATATACTAGTATTAAGTGATCCTGAATTGGTTGATACCATTCGTAAAAAAGTATCTGATGAGAAAATTAATGTAGCATATGCATTAAAAGAAGTATCGGATCAGTTCGTAATTATGTTTGAATCAATGGAAAATGAATACATGAAAGAAAGAGCAGCTGATATCCGAGATGTATCAAAACGAGTACTATCACACATTCTTGGTAAACCAATTGTTTCCATAGCTGAAATTAATGAAGAAGTAATTATAATTGCTGAAGATTTAACGCCTTCAGATACAGCACAACTGGATAAAAAATTTGTTCAAGGATTTGTTACAGATATAGGAGGACGTACCTCACATTCCGCAATCATGAGTCGTTCAATGGAAATTCCAGCTGTCGTTGGAACGAAAAAAATTACGGATCATGCTAAAAATGGGGAAATAATAGTTGTAGATGGAAATGATGGTACTGTTATATTGAATCCTACTGAGGAAGAATTAACGGAATATAAACAAAAACAAAACCAATTTAATGAACAAAAAAAGGAATGGGCTAAGCTTGTAAATGATAAAACTAAGACAAATGATGGAATCCAAGTTGAATTAGCTGCTAATATTGGTACTCCTAACGATCTTGACGGAGTAAAAAATAATGGTGCGGAAGCTATTGGGTTGTATCGAACAGAATTTTTATATATGGGAAGAGATGAATTGCCTACAGAAGAGGAACAGTTTGAAGCATATAAAAAAGTTGTGGAAGAAATGGAGGGTAAACCTGTTGTCATTCGAACGTTAGATATTGGTGGTGACAAAGAACTTCCATACTTAGATTTACCTAAAGAGATGAATCCATTTCTAGGATTTCGTGCTATACGTCTCTGCTTAGAAAAAGATGATATGTTTCGAACGCAGCTTCGTGCATTATTAAGAGCTAGTGCGTATGGAAATTTGAAAATAATGTTCCCTATGATCGCAACTCTTGAAGAATTCCGTGAAGCAAAGAAGTTTCTTGAAGAAGAACGACAGTCATTATTGAATAGTGGTGTAGAAGTTAGAAATGACATAGAAATTGGTATCATGGTTGAAATTCCATCAACAGCAGTGATGGCTGGCCAATTTGCAAAAGAAGTGGATTTCTTTAGTATTGGAACAAACGATTTAATTCAATACACAATGGCAGCTGATAGAATGAATGAAAGAGTCTCATATTTATATCAACCTTATAACCCAGCAATTTTAAACCTTGTGAAAATGGTTATTGATGCATCACATAAAGAGGGGAAATGGACAGGAATGTGTGGAGAAATGGCAGGAGACACTGTTGCTATACCACTTTTATTAGGTTTAGGGTTAGATGAATTTAGTATGAGTGCAACTTCCATTTTACCAGCTAGAAGTCAAATTGCATCAATAAAGAAGGGTGATGCAGAAAAACTTGTAACTAAAGCGTTACAGTTAAATACATCAGATGAAGTAAAGGAATTAGTTGAAGAACAATTTCTATAGTTCAAAAAAGCTGCAACAGTCTTTATATTTATACTGTTGTAGCTTTTTTAATGATAATATATAGATGTACAGTTTTCATGTAATTGAAAAAATTGAAGAAACCAAGGAGGGATTGCAATGTCAAATAGTAAAGCAAAGAGAAAGAGAGAACACGATATTCGAAATGGTGGACGAGATGTTAGGAATTCCCGAGGAATGAATATGAATTTTAGTACTCACGAAAGAAAAACGAAAACAAAAAAAGAAAAGGTAGTCCAAAATATCAAGAAGCATAAGAAAAGACCCCTTCAACAAATCCATGTGGATGAAGGGCTTTTTTTTTACGCTTCTTTCAGCTTCTAATATTAAATATAGAAAAAGAAACAGTGAAATATCAGTGTAACTTTTTATTTATTTCTGTTCAGAACTCATATTTTCATTTAAAATAAATAACGAGTACGTATTTAGATGGCTACCTAGAAAATAAAACTAGTTCAGGAGTGATGGGTGACGACTCCAGTGGGATCAGCACGAGTCTCGTGTAAAAGAGAAGTAATACTTGAAATTATAAATTAAAACAGGGAAAATGAAATAAATAGTTATTTCGTATATCGAAGGGAGGGTATTAAATGACAGAACAAAAACATACCATACCAATGAGTCAAGTAGCAGATATTGAAAAATCATTGAGAATGATTGCAGATATCGTTAAACAAAAAGGACGAGAAATATTAAATGAATTTCCTATCACTCCTCCTCAATTTGTAGCATTACAATGGCTTCACGAATATGGTGATATGACAATTGGTGAATTATCCTCCAAAATGTACTTAGCTTGTAGTACAACTACAGACTTAGTAGATAGAATGGAAAAAAATGAATTAGTAGAAAGAGTGAAGGATACAAACGATCGTCGAGTTGTTCGTATTCACCTTTTGGAAAAAGGTGCAATAATTATTCGAGAAGTAATTCAACAGCGTCAAGCATATTTACAAGGGATCTTGGATAATTTTTCACAAGAAGATGTGGATTTTTTAGATAAAAGCTTACATTTTTTAAATGATGAAATGAAAAGAGATTCTAAAACGTGGAAATCATTTTAATATTAACAAAAGAGGAAGTATGCGTGTGGATAAACCAATAGGAGTGATAGATTCAGGTGTGGGTGGACTAACCGTAGTATCTGAATTAATTCGACAACTACCAAAAGAAGAAATCATCTATATTGGTGATACTGCCAGATGCCCCTATGGACCTCGACCCGAAAAGGAAGTTCGAGCATTCACTTGGGAGATGATTAACTATTTACTAACTCATGAAATAAAAATGCTTGTAATTGCATGTAATACTGCAACTGCAGTTGTATTAGAGGAAGCAAAGGAAAAATTGTCTATACCTGTAGTTGGTGTCATTCATCCAGGGGCTCTAGCTGCCCTTAAGGCAACAAAGAATGACCAAATTGGAGTAATAGGAACAGAAGGTACGATCAATAGTGGTGCATATCATAGAGAATTAACAAACATTAATGACAATGTTACTGTCCAAAGTTTAGCATGTCCAGATTTTGTTCCATTAGTAGAAAAGGGAATATTCTTTGGAGATGTAGCTTGTAAAACAGTAACAGAGGGACTAAAGCCAATATTAGCTACCGAGATTGATAGTTTAATACTTGGTTGTACACATTACCCATTATTAGCTCCGTTAATTCAAGAAATTGCAGGTGAAAAAGTAGAGATTATTTGTTCAGGTGATGAGACAGCCCGTGAGGTAAGTGCCCTTTTATATCATAAAGATTTATTATATACAGGAGATCGCTTACCTAATCAATTGTTTTATGCTACCGGATCTGATTCGATGTTTGAGCAAATTGCTAAGCAATGGCTTTTATTAGATGAAGTGACAGTAGAAAAAATTCATTTAACATAATATAAAGGCTTTCCTATAATCATAGATTTAGGAAAGTCTTTTTTAAAAGAAAGTATAAAATTATAATATTTGCTATTATTTTTGCTGCTATCTGTTCAAATTCATCAGCTACTTTACGAGGAAAGAACTTTTCTATAGGCTTTTGTCTTTTCCTCTACTAGTATTACTATGATACTTTATCAATCAAGACAACTCATAGTTTATTCGACATGTTAATGCTCGCAGCTATTGCTCTTCCCCATCTAGTCACGCACCATCATCCCCAAAATCAAAGTTCTACTATTAACATCACCCTCCTTTAACATATCCTTTTTATTTCAAAACCAACTATTGCCCCTAAGAGTGCTCAGAAAATAATGATGATTGAAAGGTTCTGATATTCTCTTGGTCTAAAATAAATTATAGCTCGTATATATATTAGTACAAACTGTCAAGGGAGGAATAAGTATGCGTCGCCTAAAAGGAAAATTAGGGTGGCTGTTGACTATTGTAACAGCTATCACACTCACGGCATGTGGATCGGATCCAGTGAATGATATTGATGATGTATTAAAAGATATTGATCCGCCACAACAAATAGAATATATGGAAGAAGATGAAGAGGTTTCGTTAGAGGTGATGGAGGATGAAAATGGAACAATTGGAGATCCTGCTACGGATTTAGATGCTGACGGAATTACTGATCAAGAGGAAGTAGAGGAAAAAGGTGGAACTGTTAGTGAATCTGTTATGCGAGAGCTTTATTTAATGGATAGAAATGGTTTAGTAGCTCCTCAAACATTAACTATTCCAACGGGAGAAAATGAAGTAGAAAAAGTGGTGGAATACTTAGTAAATGGAGGCCCTGTAACGGAGGTGTTGCCAAGTGGTTTCCAAGCAGTACTTCCTTCAGGTACAGAAATCTTAGGTGCTGAAGTATCCTCAGATGGTATTGTGACAATTGATTTTTCAGAAGAATTTTCTGATTATCATCCAAACCAAGAGCTGCAAGTGCTACAAGCTCTAACATGGACTGTAACACAATTAAGTGATGTAAATCGTCTAATGATAAAAGTTGAGGGAGAGCAGTTAGAAATGATGCCTCAAAATGGGACACCAATAGCAAGTGGTTATACACGTGCACATGGAATTAATTTGGAGATGAGTGATCAAACGGATCTTGTAAACACTAATTCAGTTGTTCTATATTTTTTATCGGAAAATGAAGGACGAACCTATTACGTGCCGGTTACACGGCGTGTTCCAGCACAAGAAGATGTGTATCAAGCGGTAGTTGGTGAATTATTAAAGGGACCCAGTATGTTAACGGCACTTTTATCTGACTTTGATAGTAATGTACAATTAGTGGAGGAACCGAGATTCTCTAATGGAACTTTAACTGTTAACTTTAGCAAAGAACTACTAAATAAAAATGAAGGAACAGCACTTTCAGAGGATGTTTTAAATATGCTAGTGCTTTCATTAACAGAGCAAGAAAATGTAGAAAATGTTTCATTGTTAGTAGACTCGGAAGAGACAATTGAAGTTAGTACGGGCGAAACATTATCGACCCCAGTAAATCGTCCAAATACAGTTAATACTGGTGAATACTAAAAGCTAGCAGAATTTGAAATTCCCGTTATAAAGAATTATCATAAAGAGGTTAGCATCCAATGCAACCTCTTTTTTTGCTGTTTAGGAAATACTGATCTTAAAAAAATTAGACTTTGTTAAAGAAAAAGTGGACCGTAACGAATGATAACTTATCACAATTTTCAGGGCAGTAAGTTTTATTATTTTAAAAGGAGTGTACATAAATCATGAGACATGATGATAGAAAGACAGACGAAATGCGAAGAGTAGAAATTTCAACAAATTTTATAAAACATCCAGAAGGGTCCGTTCTAATTTCTTTCGGTGATACGAAAGTTATCTGTACGGCAAGTGTTGAAGAAAGAGTGCCCCCATTTATGAGAGGACAAGGAAAGGGATGGGTTACTGCAGAATATTCTATGCTTCCAAGAGCAACTGAACAGCGAAATATACGAGAGTCTTCGAAAGGGAAGGTTTCCGGCAGAACAATGGAGATACAGAGGCTAATAGGTAGAGCATTACGGTCTGTAGTTGATTTAAATGCTATTGGAGAAAGAACTGTTTGGATTGATTGTGATGTAATTCAAGCAGATGGTGGCACGCGGACCGCTTCCGTAACAGGTGCATTTGTTGCAATGGTATTGGCATTTAATAAACTAATGGATTCAAAAATTATATCGAAATTTCCTGTCAAAAGCTTTTTAGCTGCAATTTCTGTAGGAATTATTGAAAAAGAAGGAGCTATTTTAGATTTAAATTATATCGAGGATTCAAGTGCTCATGTGGATATGAATGTAATTATGACTGGAGATGGAAAATTTGTAGAAGTTCAAGGAACTGGTGAGGAAGCAACGTTTTCTAGGTCTGAATTAAATGCTATGCTTGATTTAGCTGAAAAGGGAATTAGTGAGTTATTTTCTCTTCAAAAAGAAGCGATCGGAGATGGGGCAGATAAATTATCCACTCCTACATTAAAGGGAAATGAAACAAAACAATATGACGAAGGTCCAGTATCATGAAAATAAATGAAATTTTTATTGCAACTATGAATAAAGGAAAGGTAGCGGAGTTTGAAGCTTTTTTTATTGATCAAGGTATTACTGTAAAATCATTACTTGATTTAGAAGAGGAAATAGAGATTATCGAGGATGGAAAAACATTTGAAGAAAACGCAATAAAAAAAGCAGAAGAAATAGGGAAGAGAATAAATAAGCCAGTTATTGCTGATGATTCAGGACTTGAGGTTGATGCATTAGGCGGAAAGCCAGGAATATATTCAGCTCGATATGCTGGTACAGAAAAAAGTGATCAGGCAAATATTTATAAGCTATTAAATGAGATGAGTAGCGTGCCCACAGATAAACGAACGGCCCGCTTTGTTTGTGCATTAGCAGTTTATATTCCAGGCTCTAAAACCAAGGTTGTTCGAGGGATATGTGAAGGAATAATCACGGAAGTGGAAAAAGGCAATAAAGGATTTGGGTATGACCCGATATTTTATTTACCTGAGCTTGGAAAAACCATGAGTCAAATAGATAGAAGTGAAAAAAATAAAAGAAGTCATCGATACGATGCATTAAAAAAGTTAAAAAATAATTGGAATGAATGGATGTAACCTAGAAAAAACATTCAATTATAAAAGTAGTAGTTAGAAATAGTTAGAAAAGGGGTAAGGTGAGGGGTTTATGAGAGCTTTAGTTATGAGTGATAGCCATGGGTGGACAAACGAAGTGCAGGAGATTGTACAGCGTCATGAACAAGAAGTAGATATTATTTTTCATTGTGGAGATTCGGAGCTTAAAAAGGATTCTTTAACAGCTGAAACAGTTAACACTGTACGTGGAAACTGTGATTTTGATGAAAGTTTTCCAAATGAATTGACAAAAGATGTGAATGGAGTAAGGTTCTTCGTCACCCACGGTCATTTACAAAATGTTAAAATGAATGAAATGATTCTTCTATATAGAGGGCTAGAACTAGGTGCTCATATCGTTTGTTTTGGTCATACTCATATACCTACGGCTATACAAAAAGACGACATTATTTTAGTTAATCCAGGAAGTATGCGTCTCCCCAGGCATGGAACTATAGGTACATATGCGATTATAAAAAAAGTCGAGAATCAAATAGAAGTAATCTATTATACGATGGATGGCCAACTCGAGAAGAACTTAAGTAAAATATTTTTAATAAACTGTTGACTTTTTATTGAGAATTGTATATATTAATTATTGTCGCTGTTAATTGTACTGTTCTCAAACGCGGGTGTAGTTTAGTGGTAAAACCTCAGCCTTCCAAGCTGATGTCGTGAGTTCGATTCTCATCACCCGCTCCATTAAATAGTCCCAGTAGCTCAGCTGGATAGAGCAACGGCCTTCTAAGCCGTCGGTCGGGAGTTCGAATCTCTCCTGGGACGCCATACATATTCTAATAAGCGTCTGTTACGAAAATAAATCGTAGTGGGCGTTTTTTTATATTCTTTCTTTATTTCATCCATATCATTAGGAATATTTAGCTATGAATAAGCCATATTAAAAACGTGGTGTTACGGAAAAATTTCCATTGTAATACTTATTTTTTAATTAGCTTAGGAGGTAAATCAAATGACTGATATGAATCATGAGAAAAATACGTCAAACAAAAGCATGCAAAAAGGACAGGCATCTAAGAGTAAATTTCAAGAAGAAAAGGCACCTGGATATGGTGACAAAAAATTAGAAGGACCAAACAGACCGTCTGAATAAAAAATTCACTTTTAATGAAGCGCATGGGAGCTATCCATGCGCTTTAATTTACAAATATTAATTGATGCACTTTCCACACAAAAGATACGAAAATGTTTAATTATTTGTTTTTCCTCATTTGAATTGGTAAACTTAATAAAAGGTAAAAATCCCTAACATATTTCATACTAAGAATGGGAAATGGTTATACATATCGTTATTGTTGTAAATTTATTTAATTTGAAATGTGTCATTTTAATATTGACTTGACGCTATTATAATGTAAGAGAGACAAGTGACATAAATAAATCGTACAAAATTTTAAAAAGGTGGTCTATTACATGGGGAAGCAAGCAAATAGTCATGAAGACAATGTCATTCTTTTTCCAGGTCTTGTGACTAGGCTTGTTGAGAAAGGGATGTCTTCATTAAAAGAAAAGAAATATTATGATGCTCTTAAGTTTTTCCAACAGTCCACAGAATTGGAACCTACTCATCCACAAGCTAGATATGGTCTTGTCATTACTAATATTGAATTAAATCGTCTAGGTGAGGCTAAAAAGCATTGTGAGTCTATGTTACGTGAAGGTATAGGCCAGTATTATGATATTTTACAAGTTTATGTTTCACTACTAATACAACTTGGGGATTATAAAGAAGTAGAAACGTTGTTGGAAACAGTTATATCGGAGGAAAAATTACCCCCAAAGATGGCAGAATCATTTTATCAGCTATTAGAATTTTCTAGACAAATGACGAAGCCACAAATTAATACAAAGGTAGATAACAGCTACCAAGAAGAGAATATTGATGAAATACATAATAAAGATGATTTAATTCATTTATTAGAGCAAGGGGAATCTGAACAGCAATGGGGAGCACTGCAAAAGCTTAGTCAAATAAATAGTAAGGAAATTGAAAGTGCATATTTTTCTTTCTTAAAAGGGGATGGTGATCCGGTTTTAAAGAGCTATATATTACAAATGCTTAAGGAACTAAAAGTAAAGGGAAAAGTGGAAGTAAGAAAATTTGATGAGGTTCATTATATTAATTTAGAAGAGCTAGAGGATGTTTTTCATCAACAGTTTGGTTCACAAGTAATTACAAAACTGGAGGATGAGCTAGGTCAAGAGAGCCCTTCATTATATGAAATGGTACAACACGTTTGGTGGCATTATCTATTCGCCCTATATCCTAAAAAGCCGATACCTTCCGATATTGCTTTGTGGGCTGCCGCTTTACATATATTAGGGACAATGCTAATGAATAATGAGCTACATAATGAAGATGTTGAAGAAATAGCTATAAAGTATAAAGTACACCACCAAGATGTAATGAAAGCAGTAGAGCATATGAAAGGTATAGAATCATATCTATTTATTCATAATAATGAGAATACATAACTTAGCAGAAAACGTTGAAATGAAGTTGTCTTGTGTTATAATAAAATGGTTGTAAATTGAACCGAAAAAAATAGGTTATTTTTTTGATTTTGGAGGGAAAGTATATCATGACTGTTAAATGGGAAAAATTAGAAGGTAACTCAGGCGTTCTTACTGTTGAAGTTGATAGTGAACGTGTGGATAATGCTTTAGATGAAGCGTTTAAAAAGGTAGTTCAGAAGGTTAATATACCTGGATTCCGTAAAGGGAAAGTACCACGTAAAATGTTTGAACAACGATTTGGAGTAGAATCTCTATATCAAGATGCATTAGACATCTTACTTCCACAAGCATACTCTGAAGCCATCGAAGAGTCTGGTATTGAGCCTGTAGATCGACCTGACATCGACGTTGATCAAATGGAAAAAGGTGAAAATTTAATTTTTAAAGCTACTGTAACAGTTAAACCTGAAGTGAAACTTGGAGAATATAAAGGTTTAGAGGTTAAAGCATCTGACACAACAGTTACAGATGAAGATGTTGAAGGAGAATTAAAGCAACTTCAAGAACGTCAAGCTGACCTTGTTGTAGTAGAAGATGGAGAAGTTGCAACAGGAGATACTGTTGTAATGGATTTTGAAGGATTTGTTGACGGTGAAGCTTTCGAAGGTGGACAAGCTGAAAATTATTCATTAGAAATTGGATCAGGTCAATTTATTCCTGGGTTCGAAGATCAACTAGTGGGGAAAAAAGCTGGAGAAGATATTGAAGTAAATGTAGAATTCCCAGCTGATTATCACTCTGAAGAGCTTGCAGGTAAACCTGCACTATTTAAAGTGAAAATCCACGACATTAAGCGTAAGGAGCTTCCAGAGCTTGATGACGAATTTGCTAAAGATGTAAATGAAGAAGTTGAGACATTAGAAGAATTAAAAACAAATCTTCGTGAAAAGCTTCAAACATCTAAAGATCAAGAAGCGGATGCTGTTAAACGTGAGTCTTTAGTAGAGAAGGCTGCTGAAAATGCAGAAATCGATGTTCCTGAAGCGATGGTTACGACAGAAACTGATCGTATGCTACAAGAATTTGGTCAACGATTACAGTCACAAGGTATGTCAATGGAAATGTATTATCAATTTGCACAAACAGATGAAGAGGGTATGAAAGCCCAGTTCCATGACGATGCTGAAAAGCGAGTACGTATTAACTTAACATTAGAAGCAATTGCTGAAGCAGAGAACATTGAAATTGCTGATGAAGATGTTGAGGGAGAAATTAATGAAATGGCTGAAACATATCAACGTTCAGCTGATGAAATCAAACAGATTTTAGCTATGCAAGGTGGGGTTGATACCCTTAAGAATGATATGAAAGTAAGAAAAGCTATTGATTTGTTATTGGAAGAAAGTAAAGAAGTAGCTGAATAATCCTTAAAGGCAAGGCATGATATAATCGTGCCTTGCCTTATACATAAGATCTATGTTTGACAAAAACTGATAAAATCCTATTTTTTATTTGGAAAGCTGACACCCTTTTTTCATACATAATTATTTCATTTTTAATCTAAGAAAAAAGGCTTAATCACAAACCAATGTTAGGTTATAAAATATCCGTTATTCTTATACGATTAAGTAACAGGATGGATATTAAATACTTCAAATGAATGCTTACTGTTTGACAGAGATAAGGTGATAAGATATCCTTGTGGAAATATAAAAGTAAATCTTACAAGGGCTTCTATTTTTAGAAATTTTATATCCTGTGGTACAATCCAATTGTAAGGATTCAGCTCGTTTTACGAATAGAAGTGATTAAAATCTAATTTTGCAACGTACAATGTAAGTAAGATAAAAAAAGAAATATGTATGGTGAGGATAAAAATACGCATTGAAGTATTAGTGCTTTTATGTTCTTAATTTACTGTAAGGGGTGAACGTTATGTTTAAATTTAACGAAGAAAAAGGGCAGTTAAAATGCTCCTTTTGTGGTAAAACACAGGATCAAGTAAGAAAGCTAGTAGCTGGTCCTGGTGTTTATATATGTGATGAGTGTATTGAGCTTTGCACGGAAATCGTGGAGGAAGAGTTAGGTAGTGAAGAAGAAGTGGAAATGGAGGATATTCCAAAACCACAGGAAATTAGAGAAATCCTTAATGATTATGTTATTGGGCAAGATCAAGCTAAGAAAACTCTTTCCGTTGCTGTATATAATCATTACAAACGTGTTAATTCAACACAGAAAAATGATGAGGTAGAGTTAGCTAAAAGTAATATTTGTTTAATTGGACCAACTGGTAGCGGTAAAACATTGCTAGCTCAAACATTAGCAAGAATTTTGAATGTACCATTTGCCATTGCAGATGCTACATCGTTGACTGAAGCAGGTTATGTAGGGGAAGATGTAGAAAATATCCTATTAAAATTAATTCAAGCTGCTGACTATGATGTGGAAAAAGCGGAACGCGGTATCATCTACATTGACGAAATTGATAAAGTAGCAAGAAAGTCAGAAAATCCATCTATTACTAGAGATGTTTCTGGTGAAGGGGTACAGCAAGCACTATTGAAAATTCTTGAAGGAACCACTGCAAGTGTCCCACCACAAGGGGGACGTAAGCATCCACACCAAGAATTCATTCAAATCGATACAACGAATGTTTTGTTCATTGTAGGCGGTGCATTTGATGGAATCGAACAAATTATTAAGCGTCGTTTAGGGAAAAAGGTAATTGGATTTGGGTCAGACGCTTCACAAGAAGATTTAAGAGAAGGTCAATACCTAGCAAAGATTCTTCCAGAGGATCTACTAAGATATGGTCTAATACCAGAATTTATCGGTCGTCTTCCGGTTATTTCAAGTTTACAGCCGTTAGATGAAGAGGCCCTTGTAGAAATTTTGACGAAACCAAAAAATGCTTTAGTTAAGCAATATCAGAAGCTTCTTGAGCTAGATGACGTGGAATTAGAATTTTCTGAGGAAGCATTAAAGGAAGTAGCCAAGCAAGCCATTGAACGTAAAACAGGAGCTCGTGGTCTACGTTCTATCATTGAAAGCATGATGCTTGATGTTATGTATGAGCTACCATCTCGAGACGATATCGCTAAATGTGTCATTACGGATGAAACTGTTCGAGATCTAAAAAGGCCTATTTTAGAGTCCCATGATGGAAAAGTAATTAATGAGAAAAAGGATTCTAAGGAAAGTGCATAACGTTATCCTGTAAAAGGGTTGTTTCATTAATTTATAATCAAAGGTGTCCCAAAGGAATTTCTTTTGGGGCACCTTTTTTTAAAAGGAAAGAATTTATAAAATTTTCACTTTGAAAGTTGTCTAGGAGACAGGACGTCGATGATTTAACCTTTGCCCACAGGACGTGGGCGTTCTTAGGTTAAATTGAGGCGCCATCACCTCATGTCAAATAACCTGTCCGCATAAAAAGTAAAAAGCACTTTTTAACGGCCAGAACATTTGCATTTCGGTGGGAGACAGGATGTTGATATTACGCCGTTGCCTAGAGGACGTAGGCTGTACTTAGGCGTAATTGGGGCGCCAAGCGCTTTTCTTATAGTAATAAACTTGACAATTATTGCCTCTCCTTAATTGACAGATTATCCAGAGCTGTTCAGGAAATACTAATCACCACAAGGAAAATTAAGGAGGGGTAAGCATGAATTTTTCGGGAATGGCCTTTTTCATACAGCTTTTTTTTGGAATTGTTATTGGCCTCTATTTTTGGAACCTATTGAGAAATCAACGAACTCAAAAAGTATCTGTAGATAAAGAATCAAAGAAGGAATTAGATAAACTAAAGAAAATGCGATCTATTGGTTTAAGTGAACCACTTTCTGAAAAAATTAGGCCAAAATCATTTAAGGATATTGTAGGACAAAAGGATGGAATTCGTTCCTTACAAGCAGCTCTTTGTGGTCCTAATCCTCAGCATGTTATTATATATGGACCTCCCGGAGTAGGAAAAACTGCTGCAGCAAGACTCGTTTTAGAAGAAGCAAAGAATAACCCTCTATCGCCTTTTCATCAACAATCTGTCTTTGTTGAGATTGATGGAGCAACTGCTCGGTTTGATGAAAGAGGAATAGCTGATCCTCTTATTGGTTCTGTTCATGATCCTATTTATCAAGGTGCAGGTGCCATGGGACAAGCAGGTATTCCACAACCAAAAAAGGGTGCCGTATCTAAAGCTCATGGTGGAATTTTGTTTATTGATGAAATAGGAGAGCTTCATTCGATTCAATTAAATAAACTGTTAAAAGTGTTGGAAGATCGAAAGGTATTTCTAGAAAGTGCTTATTATAGTGAGGAAAATCAACAAATTCCAGAGCATATACATGAAATTTTTAAAAATGGGATGCCAGCTGATTTTCGCTTAATTAGTGCTACAACACGTTCACCAGAGGAGATCCCACCTGCCATTCGATCAAGGTGTATGGAGGTATATTTTCGTCCTCTAACACCTGATGAGATCTGTGTCGTAGCCAAAAAAGCCGTTGAAAAAATCGGTGTTTCTGTAGATGAAGGAGTTTATGAGTTAACATCAAAATATGCATCAAATGGACGCGAGGCTGTAAATATTATTCAAATTGCTGCGGGAATGGCATCAACTGACGGAAATGATGAAATTTCAACGAGGGATATAGAATGGGTGATTCATTCTAGTCAACGGGCTCCTCGACCCGAGAAGAAAATTCATAAAGAAGATAAAATAGGTTTTGTAAATGGTTTAGGAGTTTTTGGTCCTAATATGGGGGCTATATTAGATATTGAAGTAACAGTCATTGAAAATATTGGGAAAGGAACAATCAACATTACCGGTATTGCAGAAGAAGAAAGCACTGGTAACCAATCAAAAACCGTTAAACGAAAGAGTATGGCAAAAGGTTCTGTGGAAAATGTACTCACTGTATTAAGAAACATGGGAGAAAATACGTTTGATTATGATATTCATGTGAATTTTCCAGGTGGAATTCCAGTTGATGGACCCTCTGCAGGTATATCAATTGCAACGGCGATATACTCTGCAATTCACAAAATTCCCATCTCTCATTCTGTAGCAATGACAGGAGAGTTAGGAATACACGGGCATGTTAAACCAATAGGTGGTGTTATAGCTAAAGTAGAAGCGGCAAAGCAGGCTGGTGCAAAGGAAGTAATTATCCCTAAAGATAACTTTCAAACTTTATTACAAGGGTTTGAAGGAGTAAAGATCCATCCTGTTGAAACGTTAGAAGAAGTGTTCCGCTTGTCGTTTGTTCAAGAGGTAAAAAAAGAAGAGAAAGAAGAGGAAGAAGAGAAGGCCTCTCTTCCTGCTGCAGCATCTTTTGCACTGAGACAATCTGAGGTCTAAAATCATAGACCTCTTATTCCTTTCCTTTAGGGAAACTATAGGTGCAGCATTGTTAGACAAAGATGATTTAATAAGATAAAATTGAACAAGACTAGGATATGGGATTAATTTTAAATGTTCTATCGAGTATGTGGTTGTTTAAATTAATCTATTGTTAGTTTCTAACAAGAAGTAGTGTAGCTAAGCAATCGGCAACATACCGATTGCTTATGATTTATCAGGTGATATTTTATTTATTGGCTCTGTTAAACTTCATGTTGATTTTTGCTATGTACAATTACACATAAAGTCAGTCTACGACCTGTGGACAACGTGCAATCCTGCCATCCTTTGGTGCGATAATGCTTATGAGGAGTCTAGCTTGATCAGCAAAAAATCACATTCTTATTAAAATCAACATTATCCTTTAACATAGCCTATTTATTAAATAGTCCTTTAAGACTTGGCATGCCAAGTTTCCTTTGTAGAGTTTTATTGTAAAAAAAGTGGAGGTGTAGTACATATGACGGAATCTTATCTAACAAAACTCCCTTTACTACCATTAAGAGGTTTACTTGTTTATCCAACAATGGTGTTACATTTGGATGTTGGACGAGACAAATCTGTACAAGCGCTAGAACGAGCTATGGTAGAAGATGAGGAAATTTTTCTAGTAACACAAAAGGAAATTTCAATTGATGAACCAGATGAAAATGATATCTTTAAAGTAGGAACGTTAGCAAAGGTTAACCAAATGCTTAAATTACCAAACGGAACGATTCGTGTTCTTATTGAAGGTAAACAAAGAGGGATAGTTAAAAAGTTTATTGAAAAGAAGGACTATTTTCAAGTGGAGGTTGAGCTACTTGATGAACGTCAAAAAGCAACAGTAGAAGAACAGGCATTAATGAGAAATGTACTTGAACAATTCGAACAATATATACATTTATCTAAAAAAGTGTCTCAAGAAACATTCGCAACTGTATCAGATATTATTGAACCAGGTCGTTTAGCTGATATTATTAGCTCTCATTTACCACTTAAAATTGTACAAAAGCAAGAAGTATTAGAAACAATTGATCTTAAGGATCGTTTAACAAAGGTCCTTCAAATTTTAAGTAATGAAAAAGAAGTTTTAGGATTAGAAAAGAAAATTGGTCAACGTGTAAAAAAGTCTATGGAGAAAACGCAAAAGGAATACTATCTGCGTGAACAAATGAAAGCTATTCAAAAAGAATTAGGAGATAAAGAAGGTAAAGAAGGAGAAATTGAAGTTTTAAGAGGGAAAATCGCTGATGCTGAGATGCCAGAGTCGGTTGAGGAAAAAGCAATTAAAGAGTTAGCTCGTTATGAAAAAATGCCAGCAAGTTCTGCAGAAAGCTCCGTAATTCGTAATTATATTGAATGGTTAACCCAAATTCCATGGAACAAAGAAACGGAAGATATGCATGATATTCATCGGTCTGAAAAAATACTGGATGAAGATCATTATGGTTTAGAAAAAGTGAAAGAACGTGTTTTAGAATATTTAGCTGTTCAGCAGCTTACGAAGGAATTGAAAGGACCAATCCTTTGTTTAGCAGGACCTCCAGGTGTTGGGAAAACATCACTAGCCCGTTCTATTGCAAGATCGCTACAAAGAAATTTTGTTCGAATTTCACTAGGGGGCGTTCGTGACGAGGCAGAAATTCGTGGACATCGGCGGACGTATGTTGGAGCTATGCCGGGACGTATTATTCAAGGGATGAAAAAAGCAAGTTCTAAGAACCCGGTATTCCTATTAGATGAAATAGATAAAATGGCAAGTGATTTCCGTGGTGATCCATCAGCAGCTATGCTGGAGGTATTAGATCCAGAGCAAAACAATAGCTTCAGCGACCATTATATTGAAGAGCCTTATGATCTATCAAAAGTAATGTTTGTTATGACTGCAAATAATATTGGAGCAATTCCACCTCCGTTAATGGATCGTATGGAAATTATTCACATTGCAGGATATACAGAGGTTGAAAAGCTTAAAATTGCTCAAGACTATTTATTACCTAAACAAGTACAAGAACATGGTCTAACGAAAGGAAAGCTTCAAGTGAAAGAGGAAGCTATTTTAAAGGTAGTTCGTTATTACACTCGTGAGGCCGGAGTTCGTAACTTAGAACGACAAATGGCAACCATTTGCCGGAAAGCTGCAAAGATAATTGTTTCAGGTGAAAAGAAAAAAGTTATTGTAACAGAAAAAACAATCGAAGACTTATTAGGGAAACCAAAGTTTCGTTATGGAAAGGCAGAACTAGTGGACCAAGTTGGTGCTGCTACTGGGTTAGCTTATACAACAGCAGGTGGTGACACATTGACAATAGAAGTCTCTCTTTCTCCAGGTAAGGGAAAACTAACATTGACAGGAAAACTGGGAGATGTGATGAAGGAGTCTGCCCAAGCTGCTTTTAGTTATATTCGATCAAAATCTGATGAATTGTCCATTGATGCTAGCTTTCATGAAAAAAATGATATTCATATACACGTTCCTGAAGGAGCAGTACCGAAGGATGGTCCGTCCGCAGGTATTACGATGGCAACAGCTCTAATTTCTGCCTTAACAGGTCGTGCTGTAAAGAAGGAAGTTGGTATGACAGGAGAAATTACACTTCGAGGAAGAGTATTACCTATTGGAGGGTTAAAGGAAAAATCTATGAGTGCTCATCGAGCTGGATTAACTCATATTATTATTCCTAGGGACAATGAAAAGGATTTAGAGGATATTCCAGAAAGTGTAAGAAAAGACTTAACGTTCATTCCTGTAGGTCATTTAGATGAGGTATTGAAGGAAGCTTTGGTGGGGGAGTAATATGAAAATTAATAGTGCAGAAATCGTAATAAGTGCAGCAAAGCCACATCAATTTCCAGCAGGGCCATTTCCAGAAGTGGCTCTTTCTGGACGTTCTAATGTTGGGAAGTCGTCATTCATTAATACGGTTTTAAGTAGGAAGGGTTTAGCAAGAACGTCACAACGTCCAGGTAAAACTCAAACCTTAAATTTTTATTTTATAAATGAACGTTTTCACTTTGTAGATGTTCCAGGATATGGTTATGCAAAGGTTTCAAAATCAGAAAGAGAAGCATGGGGAAAAGTGATGGAAATATATTTCCAGGAAAGAGAGCAATTAAAAGGGGTTGTTCAGCTCATTGACATTCGTCATAAACCAACGGAAGATGATGTGATGATGTATGAATGGCTTAAATATCACAAACATCCTGTTCTTATTATTGCAACGAAAGCAGATAAGGTTCCACGTGGAAAATGGGACAAACATGTTAAACAGATTAAGGAGCACCTAAAGTTTCAACAAGAGGACTCTGTCGTTGTTTTCTCTTCTGAAACTGGATACGGAAAAGATAAAGCCTGGAAGGAAATGACTAAGCTCATGTTTGGTGAGTAATGATAAAGCTACTATTTTCTTAAAATGAAAGGGTGTCTCATAGGCAAGTACTGAGCCATGAGACACCCTTTTAATAGTTCGTATAAGCTAATGAGTTTCGTGTAGTGATCAAATTGTTTACGATACGAATCATTTTTTTCTGAAAAATAATAAGTATAATCCAATTCCAATAAATATAATAGGCCAAAATTTATCAAATCCAGAAAAGAAACGTTGTATCCATGTTACTAATTGATTGGAATAAATGGCAAAGGCTGAAATAATTAATAATATTGTACCTGGTACTAGACCATCACGTTTGTTAACGAAATGCTTCATGAAAAAAGCAATACTAACGACTAAAGTAAAGTAGCCCCAATGATAGCTCCAATAGTGGAAGGTATATGCCCCGTGAAAGAGAACTCCTAAGCCTAGTAAAATGCTACCAGAAAACATTTTATTATCATCTCGATTTGAATAGCCTTGATATGCAAGTACTATTCCTATAGCAACAAGAATTGATGGCCAATTAAATATGACATTTGAAAATGGGATAGGAATATTTAATTGTTGGAGTAAAAAATATAAACCAATTAAAATTAAGATGACTCCAGGTAAAGCACCATTTTTTTTCATGATAAATCACTCCTCACATTGTTCAAAATGAATAGATTTGTTTTCTTAGAAAGTTTTTTAAACATTACGTTTCATTGAAAAATTAAAAATTGAAATAAATATTATATATTATGGAAATAACTATAAACTAAACTAGATTTTATTATACATAATAAAGTATAATCTTTTCAGTATGTGAAGTGTCACATAATGTTCACATGTTAATTGAACACATTTTTTTGTGATATCACTATCAAAATGTTATAATTTAATACGAAATAATTATTACAAACACAAGGTCGTTATATATAGATTTAAAGGATGGGTTACAGTTTTGGGGGGGTGAAGGCATGCACATCCTAGTCGTCAGTTTGAATTATAAAACAACTCCAGTAGAAATACGAGAAAAATTTAGCTTTCAAGAGGATATTGCTTCTGGTTTAACAAAGTTAAGGCAATCCAAAAGTATTCTTGAATGTGTTATTGTCTCTACTTGTAATCGAAGTGAGATATATATCGTAGCTGACCAGCTACATACTGGACGTTATTATACAAAAGTATTTTTATCTGAATGGTTTAATATTCCTAAAGAGGATTTCAGTCCTTATTTAGACATACGGGAAGATGAACATGCAATAGAGCATCTTTTCCGCGTTTCCTGTGGCTTAGACTCTATGATCCTTGGGGAAACACAAATCTTAGGACAGATTCGAGATAGCTTTCTGAAAGCTCAAGAGAATGGAACAACCGGAACAATGTTTAACCATTTATTCAAGCAAGCTGTTACATTAGGAAAACGAGCTCATTCAGAAACTTCTATTGGAGAGAATGCTGTCTCTGTTAGCTATGCAGCTGTCGAATTAGGTAGAAAGATTTTTGGTGAATTTACAAATAAGAATGTACTCATTCTTGGTGCAGGTAAAATGAGTGAATTAACAGCAAAGCACTTATCTGCTAGTGGTGTAAATGATATTACTGTAATGAATCGTACTAAGGCTAAGGCAGACGAGCTAGCAAGTAAATTCAACGGTCATTCAAAAGATATTAGGGAATTAGAAGCATCAATTCTTCATGCTGATATTTTAATAAGCTCTACTGGTTCAAAAGAGTATGTTGTTACAAAATCCGCAGTACAAGAATTAGCAAAGGAACGAAAAGGGCGACCACTATTTTTAGTGGATATTGCTGTACCTAGGGATATTGATCCCGCCTTAGCAGAAATTGATGATGTTTATTTATATGATATTGATGATTTACAAGGTATTGTTGCCTCGAACTTAGAGGAGAGAAAACAAGAAGCTGAAAAAATTGAGCTTATGATAGAAGAGGAATTAATTGATTTTAGTCATTGGCTTGATACTCTTGGTGTTGTTCCTGTTATTACCGCTTTAAGAAGTAAAGCTATGACAGTTCAGCAGGATACGATGGAAAGTCTCGAAAGAAAGCTAGGAAACCTCTCTGATAGAGAAAAAAAGGTCATTCGAAAACATATGAAGAGTATTGTGAATCAGCTCCTTCGTGACCCAATTTCAGCTATTAAAGAACTTCCAGAAGAAAAAAATACAGAGGACATGCTCGATTTTGTAACGAAGGTATTTGCAATAGAGAAAGAGGTTCAACAGCAAGAACAGATTTCCTTTGCAAATATACAAATTAATAAATTGGAACGCCAATGGAATGTGAAGAAGCGTAAGGCAAAACTAGCTTATAAGAAAGAGGCTGTTGCCCGCTCTATTTAAAGAGGGGATTAGAGAATGCTTTTAAATGTTTTATATATTGGGATTATTTCTCTATATGCTTTAAGTGTACTTGGATATTTTATTGATTTTATTCAAAACAACCAGAGGGTAAATCGAATCGCCTTCTGGTTGCTTTCTATTGTTTGGATTTTGCAAATTGTATTTATTGTAATGCGAACGATAGAATATAGCAGATTACCACTAATGACTATTTTTGAAGGGATGTTTCTGTACTCGTGGATATTAGTTACATTTTCTTTAATCATTAGTCGTCTCTATCGAGTTGAATTTTTAATATTACTAGTTAATTTTGTGGGCTTTGCCATTATGACTATTAGTTTAACTAATTCCACTGGTGACGTACCATCTAGCTTAGCAGACCTTATCATATTAGAACTACTTGTCATACACGTGGTTTTTCTCCTACTATCCTATGGTATGTTTACACTTTCCTTCGCATTTTCCTTTCTTTATTTTTTCCAACATCATATGTTAAAGCAAAAGCGCTGGGGAAAAAGAATGGGTCGTATTGGTAATTTATCAAGATTAGCCCATTTATCATACTTGTTTACATTGATAGGCTTCCCACTCATGCTATTAGGAGTTGTATTAGGAGTTGTATGGGCTTGGGTAAAATTTGAAATGGTTCCATGGCTTGACATTAAAGTGTTAACGTCATTTTTCATTTTGATTTTATATGGAGTATACTTATTTCAATGGGCAGTAAAGAAACGACGGGGGTATGGTTTGGCATTATTAAATATCGGAGCTTTTCTTGGATTGTTAATTAATTATTTCTTATCAAGCTCCTTTTCTAATTTTCATATATGGTAATAATATTTATCTAAGACAGGAAATGCTTTAAATACATTTAATAGTAAAACATGGAGGTTATTATGCGGAAAATTATTGTTGGATCACGAAAGAGTAATTTAGCTATGACTCAAACAAATTGGGTTATTGATCGACTAAATGAATTAGGCTTTGACGTAGAATTTGAAGTGAAGGAAATTGTTACAAAGGGAGATAAAATATTAGATGTAACCCTTTCTAAAGTAGGGGGGAAGGGACTTTTCGTAAAAGAAATTGAAAAAGCTATGTATGACGGAGAAATCGATATTGCTGTTCATAGTATGAAGGATTTACCAGCAGCAATGGCTGAAGGGTTAACGATCGGTGCTGTTCCTAAACGTGTTGACCCACGGGATGCATTTATTTCAAACAGTGGGGAGAAATTGATGGAACTTCCTCCTGGATCTATCGTTGGAACAAGTAGCTTACGTAGAGGGGCACAAGTTCTTGCCCAACGTCCAGACTTAGAAATTAAATGGATTCGAGGAAATATTGATACACGATTAAAAAAATGTCGTGAGGAGGAATACGACGCAATTATTTTAGCTGCTGCAGGGTTAGAACGAGTTGGTTGGACTAAGGATATCGTGACAGAATTTTTAGAACCTGATGTATGTCTTCCTGCCGTTGGTCAAGGGGCACTTGGTATTGAATGTAGGGAAAATGATTCAGAAATTCTTGACATGCTAGCAAAAATTAACGATCCAGTTACGGAAAAAGTAGTAACGGCAGAAAGAGCATTTCTCCATACAGTGGAAGGTGGCTGCCAAGTACCGATTGCAGGATATGCAACTCTTTTAGAGGATGGTCAAGTTTCCTTAACTGCACTCGTTGCTTCTCCAGATGGTAGAGAAATTTTTCGAGAATCTATTATAGGAAATGATCCTGAGGCTATAGGTGTTGAAGTAGCTCAGAAGATTTTGAACCAAGGAGCAAAAGAGGTTTTAGATAAAGTAAAAGAAGACCTTAACCTATAAGGGAAGGAAATACGATGAATTTACCACTTCGTCATTGTCGAATACTAAATACAAGAGCAGTTCATCAAGCTGCTTCACTAACAAACAAACTCCAAAGCTACGGGGGGATAGTGGAAGAAGTCCCCCTTATTTCTATGAGAAAACCAACGGATATGAAGCCGATCCTTACTGCTATTCATGATCTAAATACATATAAATGGATCGTTTTTACTAGTGCGAATACGGTTCAATTCTTTTTTGACTTATTAGAAAATGAGAATATATCCCCTGATGAATTTACTAGCTTAAAAGTTGCTGCTGTTGGTACAAAAACAAAGGAAAAGCTAATCGAAAAAGGTTTCCATCCTGATGTTGTTCCTCGTATTTTCGATGGAGAGCATTTAGCAAACGAAATAATTCTATCTATAAATAAGGAACAAAGAACACAAATGGAACAAGGAAGTCTACGAGTTCTTATTCCAAGAAGTCAGCTCTCTAGAGATGTATTACCTGAAAAACTGAAAGCTGCTAATATTGATGTAGATACGCCAGTTGCTTATGAAACTAGTTTCAATCTTTCAAATAAAAGCAAGTTAAATGAGCTACTAATCCAAGATCAGCTTGATCTTATTACCTTTACAAGCCCATCAACTGTCCATTCTTTTTTTAAGCAGGTGAAGCCTGAAGTGGTTCAAACAAAGTTATCCTCTATCCATTTTGCTGTAATCGGTGGAGTAACAGCAGAAGCTTTAAAGGGGTATGGAATAAAGGAGTATATTGTACCAAAATCATATACAATAGAGAACTTAATTTCAGAAATAGTGAAAGTCCTTTCAAAATGAACGAATACATAATAATGAGGAGGATAAACCATGACTAATTTTGATTTTAAAAGACATCGTCGTTTAAGAAGAACACAAGGAATACGAGACATGGTTCGAGAAACATATTTACATAAGGAAGATTTAATTTATCCTATTTTCGTAAAAGATGGGGAAAATATAAAGAATGAAATTGCTTCCATGCCAGGTATTTATCAATGGTCTTTAGATCGTGTTGATGCTGAAATTGAGGAAGTTGTAAAGCTTGGAATACGATCAATTATATTATTTGGTGTGCCGGCAGAGAAAAACGAAATAGGTTCTTCCGCTTATGCTGCTGAAGGAATCGTTCAACGTGCAACAAGACAAATTAAGAAGAATCATCAAGAGCTTACAGTTATTGCTGATACATGTTTATGTCAATTTACCGATCATGGACATTGTGGTGTTATTGAGAACGGAGAAGTACTAAACGATGAATCTTTATCGTTACTAGTTAAAACAGCAGTTTCCCAAGTAGAGGCTGGAGCTGATATTATTGCACCTTCCAATATGATGGATGGTTTTGTTGCAGCAATTAGACATGGGTTAGATGAAGCTGGCTATAATCATATTCCTATTATGAGTTATGCAGTGAAATATGCCTCATCTTTTTATGGACCATTCCGTGACGCTGCACATAGCTCGCCCCAATTCGGTGATCGTAAAACATATCAAATGGACCCAGCTAATCGTGTAGAAGCGTTACGTGAAGCAAAATCAGATATGGAAGAAGGAGCTGATTTTTTAATCGTAAAGCCAGCATTATCCTATTTAGATATTATTAGAGATGTAAAAAATAATTTTCATTTACCCGTCGTTGCTTATAATGTAAGTGGTGAATACTCAATGATTAAAGCAGCTTCTCTAAATGGATGGATTGATGAAAAAGGTGTAGTGATGGAAAAACTAGTTAGTATGAAACGAGCTGGTACAGACTTAATTTTGACTTACTTTGCAAAAGATGTTGCAAGATGGTTAGACGAATCAAAATAGTTCACGCTAGTATAGATGATCATTTTTCATAGATAAGATAGAAAGGTGGTAAATGTAATGAACAGGGGAAAATCAATAAAAGCATTTGAAGAAGCGAAAAAAGTGATGCCAGGAGGTGTAAACAGTCCTGTACGTGCTTTTAAATCTGTAAATTTAGATCCAGTTTTCATGGAACGTGGGAAAGGTTCTCATATTTGGGATATCGATGGGAATGAATATATCGATTATGTGTTATCGTGGGGACCACTAGTTTTAGGTCATGCAGATGATCATGTGGTAGAAGCACTAAAGAAAGTGACAGAAAAAGGGACAAGCTTTGGTGCGCCAAGTGAGCTAGAAACGACGTTAGCAAAACTAGTTATTGATCGTGTCCCATCTATAGAGGTTGTTCGAATGGTGAACTCAGGAACGGAAGCAACAATGAGTGCCCTTCGATTAGCACGGGGCTTTACAGGAAGAAATAAAATTGTAAAATTTGAAGGGTGCTATCACGGTCATGGAGATTCCCTATTAATTAAAGCTGGTTCTGGTGTAGCAACATTGGGGCTTCCAGATAGCCCTGGTGTTCCTGAGTCTGTAGCTCAAAATACATTAACTGTCCCATATAATGATATAGAAAGTCTTCAATTAGCCTTCGATCAATTCGGAGATGACATTGCTGGTGTTATTTTAGAGCCTGTAGCTGGAAACATGGGGGTTGTTTTACCTGAACCTGGGTTTTTAGAAGGGGTTCGTGAAATGACAGAGAAGCATGGTGCTTTAATGATTATGGATGAAGTAATGACTGGATTCCGTGTAGGATACGAATGTGCTCAAGGAAAATTAGGTGTTACACCAGATTTAACTTGTCTAGGAAAGGTTATTGGTGGAGGGTTGCCTGTTGGTGCTTATGGTGGAAAAAGAGAAATTATGGAGCAAATTGCACCGTCTGGACCAATTTATCAGGCTGGAACTCTATCAGGGAATCCATTAGCAATGACAGCTGGGTATGAAACCTTACGACAATTAACTCCAGAAAGCTATGATACATTTGAAGCTTTAGGAAGACGATTAGGAGATGGACTATCAAAAGCGGCTGCTGCATATGACATTCCTCACTATGTTAGTAGAGCTGGTTCCATGGTAGGCTTCTTCTTTACTGATGAAAAGGTGATAAATTATGAAAAAGCCACTTCATCTAATTTAGAAATGTTTAGCACTTACTTCAAGAAGATGTTAGAGCAAGGGATATCCCTTCCTCCATCACAATTTGAAGGAATGTTTTTATCCACAAAGCATACGGAAGAGGACATAGATAAGACAATTAAAGCAGCTGAAAATGCCTTTGCTTTTATTCGTGAGCAAGGGTAATCAATTTCATGTTTTACGAGTACATTAGATATTATGGTAATATGTGTGAGAAACACAATGGTGTTTATAAATTTGTTTCTGTTTGCGAATAATGATGATTATTTAGATTGAAAATGGACTTCCGATTTTTGGAAGTCCATTAAGTTGTCTATTCGCTTGTTAATTCTTTCTTTTTTCCTCCCAAAGCTGTATACGTTCTTCATGACTAACCTCTTTATGGACTTGATGTAGCATCCATACATAACCAAAAGGGTCCGTGAATATTGCGTTCGATACTCCGTAGTCAGGCATCTCTGTCACAGGTTGCACCTCCGTACAACCTAAATCCATAGCCTTTGCATAGGTGCCCTTAATGTCTAGGACAGTAACATTAACCCAACTAGTCTTAGGGTCTTCAGGTTTTGGTGCGATCAAATGAAATTCTGGGTTTTCATCTAATAGATGAAAGTGAACACCAAATAGGGTAAAAACTACCTCATTTTGACCAAGAGGAAGGTTCGTAACCTCCACACGTTCGATTTCAAATATATTTTCATATAATTCCAAAGCCTTTAAGCAATCTTTCACAACCAAATCAAGTTCTACCCCAACCATCATGACACACTCCTTTTCTCTGATTATAAAGACTCATTACCTCACCATTTTTCCCAGTTTATCAATTTAAGTATACCAAAGATCAATTTTAATAACCGCTAAAGATCGTTTTATTGTGTTTTGTGTACTTAAGGGTAATCTGATATTTCTATTCTAAATGCTTGTACAGTCAATATAAATAGTAGTAGCCCTTAAAGATTTTTATACAAGGGCCACATTACGAGATGAAACAGTCATATTTTCATCCTACAAAACATACATGTGTATCGTATAAGCAAAAATAGGAGAAAAGTGTGGACAAAGGGACTTTTTTTCAATTTCATCATGAATGACAACTAAGGAAATAGTCAGTTTAAAATAAAGGGGGAAATCACGTTGACTTATGAAAAACCGTCGTCATTGGCTTTTTCAATTAAGGAATCTGTTTGGTTGAATGGGGATAACGAAATCGATGAGATTTTATCGCTTGCTCTTGAACCTGATGTTTCTATCCGTGAAGTAGATGATCAAGTATTTGTTAGGGGATCATTGCAATTATTTGGGGAGTATCGCCCGAAGGAAACCGATGAGTTTGCAAGAAGAGAATCGTTATCTGATGAAGTATCATTTCGTTCTGTTGAAGAGGTCTCTATGACTAATGATGGTGTAGGATTGATTCGTCATTCCTTTCCATTAGATGTTACGATACCTAGAGAACGAATTAACCAATTAGAGGATCTTTTTGTTACGGTAGATGCATTTGATTATGAATTACCTGGAAAAGGCTGTATTGAGCTTGAAGCAAATGTTTCTGTATCAGGCATTAAAAATGAACGTTCTGATTCGTACGATGAAGAAGAAGATTATACTTACGATAAAGAGCATGAACGAGATGAAGCAACGTATAGTGAAGATATGAATAATACGGAAAATGTATATAGTTATGTTGGAAGCTCTTTTAATGAAGAACAAGAAACACCTGTAAATGCTATTCAAGATAATTCTGATGATCGAAGCTTTCACTTTGAAGCAGTGAGGCAATCAAATGATGAGGACGATCAAAGGGAAACCATGAACGTAGATGAAGAAGCTGATAATTTTCATAGTTCAGTAGTAAATCATAGCGACGAAACAGATGATAACTGGCACCGAAATAGTGACATTGAGGAAAATGACGTTACGGAAGAAAATAGAAATGAACAAGAAGAAGTAGAACCGTTACATGAAAACGATGGTGGATATGATCAGAATGATGTGACTGAACCAGCTGTTCGATTTTCAGCTCAACCAAATCCTGAAACGCACACGAACAGTGAGCATGAAGGGGAAGTTGATGGAAATCAAGAACGACCAGATGGAGAAGATGGAACAGATGAAGGATCCAATAAAGAAGAAAATGCTCTTTATTTAACGAAGATGTTAACAAAAGGAGAAGAGGAGTTTTCGAAACTACGAATGTGTATCATTCAAGAAGGAGAATCATTAGAAACAATTTGTGATCGATATGACTTAGAACTAAGTCAAATCATAAGAATGAACCGTTTGAATGATGAACGTGTTTCTGAAGGTCAAATTCTCTATCTACCAGTGAAACAGACTCCAACATCCAATTCTTGATTGGGGGGAGACTATGCTTAGTCTATATGAGTTACTAGATAGCTATGGATTTAAAAACGGTAAATGGAAAGTGAATGGGGAGTTATTAGAAACAGAGAAGGGACTAAAACGTCTCATACTGTGGACGAATGAAAAGGATGCAAGATGGCATATCCATTGGCGGGATAAATTAAGTGAGAAAACGGACTGCTTAACAAATCGAATGATTCAAACTATTCATGGTGAAAGAATGATACTTTGTGATGCAGGGTGGATAACCCTACATGATGAAGTAAGCAGTTTGTTCCCTTTCCGAAGTCGCGAAAAAGAGTTTGGGGCCTTTCTAGGTAAATATTTTTCAATGGAAATGGATGAGTTCGGGGTAGATATAAATGATCCACTTCTACAAGAGGAGTCCTTAAATTATCCTATGAAACAGATAGGAAATCGCATTCAAAAAAGTGAGTTACATTTTTTTGAAGCAATTAGAAAGGAATCCCTTATTCGTTTAGCTAAAGCAAAGAGTATTCAAGAAGAACATGCTAAAGTGAAAACACCAGTAGTAGCACCTATCCTATCATTAGATCAAGGCAAACTCATTTTTGAAAAATTATATTGGCAGCACACGAATCATAATCCTGAAAGAGGCTATCGATCGTTACGAACTATTCTTTCAGAATGGTTGCAACGATACGGCCAATCATCTTTTTTTGCATTGTTAAATGAAATAAATAATCACTTTCCCTTAAGTCAAGAACATGGTAAGAAATTATTAGCTGATTGTATAGCTCCATGGGAATTTATCGAATTTATACAACATATACAAACCCTAAATGATCCTAATGAATATGCTGTTTGGAAGGAAAAACTAACGTATCAATGGGAGGCATCTAGAGAGTTAGTAAAAGCATTAAATAAATGGCTGGATGTTACTAGAGAGAAGGTTAAAGTATGAATATCCAAGTCCAGCAAAAACCCATTGGATCAGTTTTATTTCAATATGATTTATCACCAGAGAAAATTGAATCATTTGGGAAAGTAAAAAAGATATATACAGCTAATGGTACATTTGCTTTGAAGGAAACAACCATGACGGAAGATGAATCTGACTGGTTTATTCATATTCACCGACGGTTAGAACGAATTGGATTTCATTATGTTGTTCCAATCCTACCAACAAAATATGGTGATACGATTGTAAGACACGGGAAAGTAGTTTATTATTTGATGCCTTGGTATGAAGACAATACGCAATTTCGACATCCAGTATACCCAGAAGAGGTGATGGTAGAGGAAATTGCAAAGCTACATGGTTTAACGGAACGAACACAGGAGTATTCTGAAGAAGTATTAAAAGAATCCTATATGACGTTAAAAAAGCGCTGGTCTTATCGCCGGTTGGAAATGGAAAGGTATGTGGAGAAGACAGAAGGAAATGTCTATTTATCTCCTTTTGAGCTTACTTTTTTAACTCATTTTAACAGAACAATATATATGGCAGAGCAAGCTGAAACTCATTTAAATTCCTGGATAGAAGGTGCTAAGGAAAAGAAGAGCTTCCGAAGTGTATTATGCCACGGAAAACCAAGTCGAAAGCATACATGCTTTGATCAGTATGGTACTGCATACTTCTTAAATTTTGAAAAAGCAGTGCTTGATACACCATCACGAGATATGGCATTGATGTTCCGTCATTTTTTCCAATCTAGACCATGGGATGAACAGGAGGGGCAACACTGGCTTCAATTATATGAAAAGCATTTTGCCTTCTTTGATGAGGAACGTCACTTGTTCATGAGTTATCTTGCTTTTCCTGAAAGTATTTATCAATCTGTTGACGCTTATCAAAATAAAGATAAAAAGCTAACGGAAGTTCAGGCGGTAACACAATTAGAACGAAAAGTATTAACAATGAATCGTATACAACGATTTATGGCAAGTGTTTTTGATAACAATGAGAATTAACATAAAAAGGTGTTCCCATACAAATGAGGGAGCACCTTTTTAATTAGTATCGTATTTAGATTATGAAAACCAACCGAATGCGTGGGAAAGATAGAGGAGGACAAGTGTTCCTAACAATATCATGTCAAAGGTAGTAGGCAAAAAAAGTGTTCGAATAAATTGAAAGATAATTAATGGAACTAAAATTTGATAAAAAATGTCCACGGTTCGTTGAAACCAACGTGGCCAACGAAAAGGCCCAACCCCTCTCCTCAATCGCTTCATAATAATCCCCTCTCTTTCCTAGGTTATAAACATTTTATGCATAGGTAAACAAATAAGTGTAACGTACACAATGTAATTAGTAAGAAAAGTATAAATCAAAATTTCTTTGCTAATAATGATGAAAACTATATTTTCTTATTTCCCAAGGTATTAGGGAATAGTAAAATTCACCAAAAAACTATTGAATCTATTTGAAAGAAAGGGTAAAATAACGAATACATATATTGAATATCAAATATGAATAACGTTGAAAGGGATTATTCATCTTGAAACTAGCAGAGAGGAAAACTATTGCTGTAGCAATGCTGGAAGGTTTTCTTAGAGGTAGAGGTGGAGTGTCGCCCTGGAGTTGCTTTAATGAACAAGTCCTGCCGCATTTATGATAGGACATTAATAGTTAAAGCCGGATAGCCCCGTTAGTGCTTTGAGGTGTACAGTCAATACATGGATCATTCATAATATTTCTTTTGATCTTTGTAGGTTATTATTGCGACAATGAAGTTGACTGTAAACAAAGGTGGTACCGCGAGGAATTCAACTCCCTTCGTCCTTTGACGAAGGGGGTTTTTTGTATTTTATAGAAATGTTAACAAAATTGTCCGGAACCTGTTCCGGGACGATTTCGTGACGATTTTAAGGAGGAAGAAAAATGGATAATCAAGAGATTTCAATGCCGCCAAAATATGATCCAAAGGCCACAGAAGCAAAATGGTACCCATATTGGGTAAATGGTAAGTTTTTTGAAGCCACATCAGATGAACAGAAAAAACCTTATACGATTGTTATTCCACCACCGAACGTAACAGGGAAGCTTCATCTCGGTCATGCATGGGATACAACGTTACAAGATATTTTAATTCGAGTGAAACGGATGCAAGGATACGATGCATTATGGTTACCTGGAATGGATCATGCTGGGATTGCAACGCAAGCGAAGGTAGAAGGGAAGTTACGAGAAGAAGGAGTTTCGCGTCATGATTTAGGTCGTGAAAAATTCTTAGAGAAATCTTGGGAATGGAAAGGAGAATATGCTGATTTTATACGTCAACAATGGGCTAAATTAGGCTTATCTCTTGACTACTCACGAGAAAGGTTCACCCTTGATGATGGGTTGTCAGATGCCGTTCGAGAAGTGTTTGTTCGTCTCTATGAAGAGGGGCTAATCTATCGTGGTGAATATATTATTAACTGGGATCCGCATACGAAAACAGCACTCTCTGACATTGAGGTTATCTATAAGGATGTTCAAGGTGCCTTCTATCATATGAAATATCCATTATCGGACGGTAGTGGTCATATTGAAGTAGCTACAACTCGTCCTGAAACAATGCTTGGGGATACAGCTGTTGCTGTCCACCCTAAGGATGATAGATATAAGCATCTAATCGGAAAAACAGTAAAGCTTCCAATCGTTGGACGAGAAATAGAAATCGTTGCAGATGATTATGTAGATATGGATTTTGGTTCAGGTGCAGTAAAAATAACACCAGCTCATGACCCTAACGATTTTGAGATTGGAAATCGTCATCATTTAGAACGAGTTCTCGTCATGGACGAAGCAGGAAAAATGAACGAAAATGCTGGGAAATACCAAGGAATGGACCGTTTTGAATGTCGTAAGCAAATTGTGAAGGATCTTCAGGACGAAGGAATTCTCTTTAAAATAGAAGATCATATGCACAGTGTTGGTCATTCAGAACGAAGTGGAGCTGTTGTAGAACCATATCTATCTACCCAATGGTTTGTAAAAATGAAGCCACTTGCTGAACAAGCCATTGAATTACAAAAATCAGAAGGTAAAGTGAACTTCGTACCAGATCGATTTGAAAAAACGTATCTTCATTGGATTGAAAATATTCGTGATTGGTGTATTTCTCGTCAGCTTTGGTGGGGACATCGTATTCCAGCATGGTTTCATAAAGAAACAGGGGAACTTTACGTAGGAAGAAAAGCACCACAAGATATTGAAAACTGGGAACAAGATGAGGATGTATTAGATACTTGGTTTAGCTCAGCATTATGGCCGTTTTCTACAATGGGTTGGCCAAACGAAGAAGCACCAGATTTTAAACGTTATTACTCCACTGACGTACTAGTTACTGGATACGATATCATATATTTTTGGGTAGCTAGAATGATCTTCCAAGGATTACATTTTACGGAAGAACGACCATTTAAGGATGTACTCATTCACGGGCTTGTCCGAGATGCAGAGGGTCGTAAGATGAGTAAATCGTTAGGAAACGGTGTAGACCCAATGGATGTTATTGATAAGTATGGTGCTGATGCTCTTCGTTTCTTCTTATCAACAGGTAGCTCACCAGGGCAAGACCTTCGTTTTTATTGGGAAAAAGTAGAGTCAAACTGGAACTTTGGTAATAAGATTTGGAATGCATCTCGTTTTGCATTAATGAATATGAACGGATTAAAGTACGAAGAGATTGACCTTTCAGGAAAAAAATCTATTGCAGATAAATGGATTCTTACACGATTACAAGATACGATTGATCACGTAACGAAATTCATTGATTCTTATGACTTTGGAGAAGTAGGAAGAGCACTTTACAACTTTATTTGGGATGATTTCTGTGATTGGTACATTGAGATGGCTAAGCTCCCATTAAATGGCGATGATGAGGAAGCAAAGCATACTACTCGTTCTGTACTAGCATACGTATTGGATCAGACGATGAGATTATTACATCCGTTTATGCCATTCATAACAGAAGAGGTTTGGCAACACCTTCCACATGAAGGAGAATCCATTACTGTGGCACCTTGGCCAACGAGAGAGGAAACCCTTGTTGATAAGCAAGCACTTAAAGATATGCAGCTCCTTCAAGAAATCATTCGTTCAGTAAGAAATACACGAGCTGAATTAAACGTTCCAATGAGTAAAGAAATTACTCTTCACATTAACGCTGATTCTGATAGTATTCTTGACCAGCTAAACCGAGGGAAAGGGTATATTGATCGTTTTTGCCGACCAAGTGAGTTAATGATGAATGTTGGCCTTGAAGCACCTGGAAAATCCATGAGCTCCGTTCTATCAGGGGTTGAATTATATCTACCATTAGCGGGACTTCTTGATCTCGATGCAGAGATCAAGCGGCTAGAAGGGGAATTAAAACGACTTGATGGAGAAGTAACAAGGGTTCAGAAAAAATTAGGAAATGAAGGTTTCGTGGCTAAAGCTCCAGAGCAGGTTGTTGCTGCTGAAAAAGAAAAAGAGAAGGACTATTTAGAACAAAGAGATAAAGTAAAGGCACGTATTGAAGAGTTAAAAAAATAAAAGATGAGAAGAAATCCAGAGAAGCCTCGTGCTGCTCTTGGATTTCTTTTTGTTTGCTGGTTACAATAAATACAAACAATTGAATTGCCAAATATATAGTAATGATTAATTAGGAAAAGTATAATTTTTTCGTAGCGAAGGATGACTCTATTACGTTCTAATAAATAAATAGGAAGGTTGTGCAGGTCTGAAGCATTGCCCGTGGAAAGCTGTCACCCGTAAAGGATGAACTACCTTAATGAGTATTTTCATCCTCCATGGTGCAAATTTTCACTTGCAAGGGTGGTCTCTACACTGAATTAAAAACGGTTCAGGAGTGGAATGACAGAGACGTGTTAAGGAGTTGCCCATCAAGGTAGAACAATATTAATATGGAGAGATAGTGAGGCTAAAAAATGAAACAGGAAAAAAGAGCAAGAGACTGGAATATAACTATTGGGACATTGCCAGCAGGACCGAGAAATAAGATTACGGATGTGAAAGGAATAACAGTTGGGCATGTTACAATAAAAGATAAAGATATACATACTGGTGTCACTGCTATTCTTCCCCATCAAGGGAATCTATTTAAAGAAAAGGTAGTAGGAGCAAGCCATGTATTAAATGGATTTGGAAAAACAATGGGAACAGTACAAATTAATGAATTAGGAACAATTGAAACACCGATTCTTTTGACAAACACACTTAGTGTTGGAAATTGTGCCACAGGACTAATAAAATATACATTAAGAGATAATCCTGAAATAGGTCGAACAACGGGGACGGTGAACCCAATCGTAGCAGAATGTAACGACATGTATTTAAATGACATTCGACACATTTCTATTAATGAGAATCATGTCTATGAAGCAATTCGTGATGCTAAAGTAGATTATGCTGAAGGGGCTATCGGAGCAGGAACTGGAATGAAATGCTTCGGTTTAAAAGGCGGCATTGGATCATCCTCAAGGGTCATTTCCATTCAGGGCAAAACATTTACTATAGGAGCACTTGCTTTAACAAACTTTGGTAGGCTTCATGATTTAATGATTAATGGTAAAAAGATTGGAGAAAGTATCTCCAACTCAATGGAAAATAGCAATGATATGGATAAGGAAAGAGGTTCAGTTATTATTATCGTTGCTACTGATTTACCAGTAACTGAACGTCAATTACAACGTATAATCAAACGCTGTGGAATTGGTTTAAGTCATACTGGATCAAAAATGGGACATGGAAGTGGGGATATTGTAATAGGCTTTACTACAGCATCGACAATTGCACATGATTCAACAAAAAAAATATTGTCACATGACTTTATCCATGAAGAAGAGCTAGATCTTGCTTTTCATGCTGTAGCTGAAGCAACAGAGGAGGGTATTATTAATTCATTACTAGCATCAGAGACAACAACCGGTCGTGCTGGAAAAAAACTAGAGTCATTGACGGAATACATTAACGATTTTTTTTAATAGTTTTTTTAATGCCTCCACTTATAAGGGGGCTACTAAAATTATTAGTTTGGGAGGAGATTTTTTTGAGAGAAATTGCTTATTATATTGATCAATTTATAGATATAGATGATAAAGTGATTCCTATTCAAGAACGGGGACATCAATTTGGTGATGGTATATATGAAGTGGTTCGTGTGTATGATGGAAGCCCATTTTTATTAAATGAACATATGGACCGTCTAGAGAAAAGTGCGGAAGGCATTGAACTTCAGTTGCCATACTCGAGAGCTGAAATAATTCGAATAATAATGGACGGCATTAAGCGTTCCGAAATGAAGGAGGCTGAAGTATATTTTCAGGTGACTAGAGGTATTTCCCCTCGTCAACACCATTATCCAGATACTTCATCTATTTTTTCCATGACCATACGACATGCTAGGAAAATGGGAGAAGAGAAAAGAAAGAATGGCATTTCTATTATGATTCTTGAGGATGAACGGTGGAAAAATTGTTACATAAAATCACTAAACCTCCTCCCAAATATAATGGCAAAGCACAAAGCGGTAGGAAATGGCTGCGGAGAAGCGGTCTTTGAGAAGGAAGGTATCATTACTGAAGGATCAAGTAGCAATATTTTTGCTGTAAAGAATAATGTGCTATATACTCATCCAGCAACAAAAGCGATTCTTCACGGTATAACCCGTGCAAAAGTCATCCAATTAGCGAAAGAAAATAATATTATAGTAAAGGAAGAAGCCTTTACAGTAGATTTCTTAAAAGATGCTGATGAGGCTTTCATAACGGGAACAACCACTGAAATCTTGCCTATCGCATTAGTTTCACAATCACGGTTACCTAATCAGCGACCTATTTCTACTTTGCTAATAGAATTATATAAAAAACAACATAATTGATAATGTAATAAGTTTGCCTTTGGATAGGAAGGAGTAATTTATCTATGGGAATTAATCCTTCCGCCCCCAACAGCAATTGATTCTCCTTGGTTACTTTACCAATCTTCTGTTAATGCGGTGCTCCCCTAAACATAAAAAAACATATCCGAAAATAGGAATTTATACTACATTTTTATAAGATTTGTAGATGAAAGTTTATTAAAATTATAGATTGGAAGATAAAGAATCATTTGGGTATTTTAATGAAAAAGCCAAGGAACAAACCTAAATATAACTGATCATTTTCAAATCTTAAGTTTAGGAGGGATTCGTTTGGTTCATGTTGTTTTAGTAGGAATAAAAGGGTATGGGAAGAAGCACTTACAAGAGCTGTTACATAGAGTAGCCCAGGGGAAAGTACAAATTGCAGGTGTTGTAGATCCTATTGAACCAGAAGGCAAAACACTTCATCTCCTTCAGTCTAACGAAATTTCACACTTTTCATCATTAGCCTCTTTCTACAGCGAAAAAAAAGCTGATTTAGCGATTATATCCACCCCAATTCAATTTCACTGTGAGTTAACCTGTGAAGCTTTAAAAAATGGTAGTCACGTACTTTGTGAAAAACCAACAGCAGCAACGATAGAAGAAGTTTTGAAAATGATGGAAGTTCGAAATCAAGCAAAAAGAAAAGTTGGAATCGGATACCAGTGGTCCTATTCTCAAGCTATGCAAGCGTTAAAAAAAGATATTATAGCAGGGAAATTTGGAAAGCCAATTCGTTTAAAATCAACTGTTTTATGGTCTAGAAATGAGGATTACTATGCTAGAGGATGGGCAGGTAGAGTAAAGGATAATAGCGGAAGGTGGGTCTTAGACAGTGTAGCAGCCAATGCAGCAACTCACTTTTTACAAAACATGTTTTTCGTTTTAGGTCAAACGTTAAATAGTAGTGCTTTTCCTCACACCCTTACAGCAGAATCCTACAAAGCTAATGACATTGAAAATTTTGATACATCCTTTATAAGAGCATATACGAAGAATAAAACAGAAATACTCTTTATGGCATCTCATGCAATCGAAAAGGATGATAATTACGGTCCAGCATTTCAATATGAGTTTGAAAAAGGAACTATCTATTACGACGAAAATAGGCGAAACGAAGAGGTAGGCTTTGATGAAGAATGTATAACTGCAATTTTTCATGACGGGAGTAAGGAATTTTATGGTTCAATAAAAGAGAATGACTATAATAAATTTGATGCAATAGTAGAAGCAATAAAGAACAATACTTCCGTAATTTGTGGTTTAGAAACAGCTAGCTCTCAAACTTTAGCTCTTTATGGGGTACATCAATCTGTACCACAACCTATTACATTTCCGGAAAATAAAATACAATTTGATGAAAAAGACCGAGTTGTTTGGGTAGAGGGGCTTAGCAAAGTGCTTATGGAGTGCTATGATCGGTGGAAGTTACCAAGCGAATTAGGAGTTGAATGGGCAATAAAAGGAAAGGAAATTGACTTATCTAAAACAGAGTTTTATGACATCATTTCAACCATCAATAAGTAACGAAAAGAAACCAAGCAAAATGAAGCTTGGTTTCTTTTTAAAAAGACATTACGATAAAAATCGGTTTTTTAGCTCAGGTGTTGGCATCATACAGCTCTCTCTTTTTCCAAACCAATGATAACGTTTTTTGGCTATGATACTATAAACGGAATCTCTTATTGGACGAGGTACAACTATAAATAAATAAAGAAGTTTCCAATTCCAATTTAAATGCCTACAAATACGGAGGGCGGCTGTAGATTTTAAATAATACTTATTGTTCTCAATGAGGATTAAGCTATCAATATCCTCAGGAATAGAAAAATCATTAAATAGCTTTTCCCCAGCTTTACTCTGAATCGAAGCAAATTGAAAATAAGCATGAGGTTCTCTTTTAATGATAAACTGAATGCTACCTACACAAAAATTACATACACCATCGAACATAATAATTCCATTCATGGCTAATCCCCTATTCTCTTCTGAAAAACTTCTTATCTAAAAGTATAGCAACGATGGAAAATTCCAACAACAAATACTCTTATTGAGGATGTTCAAAAAGTCCGGGAAAAATATCTGTCGAATCTCTGCGTTGGCTTGCTTTTCCGTTCCTCACGTATTAAAAGCATTCGCTGCGGTACTCAAAGCTACGCCGTCTTGATCTTTCGACGCACAGGACGTGCTAGTGTCGGCGTTTTAACAGGTCGTTGTGACTTTAGCCGACTCGGCTATTTTTATCCTCCTTTTTGAACACGCACTTATAAAATAATCATTAGACCGGGTCTCACAGACAAATACAACTTAAGGCTTAGTGAAAATATTTCTCTAGTTCATTATAGGAAATGTTCATTCACAGTAAGATAAAGACAAGAGATCAGTAGAGGAGGAAATATTCATGAAAAACTTTTTATTGTTTGTATTAGCGCTTATTGCTATTATCGTTTTACTTGCCAATTTAGGACCAATGATTTTTCTAGCTGTATGTATATACCTACTTTATGTTATTTTTAAGCAGTTTTCGAAAAGTGAGTCAATGGGAGCAAAGATATGTTGGATAATCGTGGGTCTTATCGTTTTAAGTATGGCCACAGCAAATTCATTCGCTATAATCGGTGTTGTTGCTTTGATTTTCTTATATATTTTGTTAAAAAATCATCATGGTGAGAAAGAAGTAACGTTTAATAAATAATTGTTAAGAAACCTATAAATGTTAGCTACTTATTAATAGTAATAAAGTGATATGATAGAAAGGTGCGAAATTTCGGCATCTTTCTCTTTATTCATATTTTAAAGGAGGGTATTCATCTTGTTTCGACGATTATCAACTGATACATTGAATTGGATAATATTAATTGGAATTGCCCTTCTGTTTATTGAATTATTCTTTTTTAATACTGGATTAGTATTTACACTTTTCTTTTTTACATTCTTAACATATATTGGAATTAAAAGTTATACTAAAACATTAGGAAAAGTATTTTTTTGGATAGGAGCTATTTTTCTCTTTTTGACAATCGTTAATTTAATCGCTATACGTTTTCTCGCAATAGCAGCAATTGTCTTGTTTTTTGTCCACTATCGTAGGACGAAAGAGAATCCAGAAAGAATAGAACCTGCTTTTGTGGAAGAAAAGGAAGGAACAAAGAAAGAACCTATAAAGAGAGTAGACACTTTATTTAAAAATCGATTCCTTGGGAGTCAAAAAACGAAAGAAATACCTTACCATTGGCGAGATGTGAATATCCATGGGGGATTTGGAGATCGTATTATCGATTTAAGTAACACTGTTTTACCGGATGAATCGGTTATTTCTATTCGACATTTTATTGGAAATATAAAAATTTATGTTCCATATGAAGTGGAGGTTTCTGTTGTTCATAGCTCTATATATGGAAGAGTAACCGTTTTTCAACATGAACATGCTTCCTTACTTAATCAAACTTTTTCCTATCATACTGAAAACTATGGTGAAAGTGGTACAAAGGTAAAAATCGTTACTTCCATCCTTTCAGGAGACATTGAGGTGAAACGTATATGAACCTCATGTTAAAGCAAATTATAGCAGGCTTAATTGGAGCATTTGTACTTACTATTATTATTCTATTCTCCACGTTTCTTGTATTTCCATTAGATAGTATGGGGCAACTATTCCATGCTAAAATATTCGATATTTCCTATCTTTTATTAATTAGTATTGTCGTAACTGCTTCTGGATTCATTATTGGAGCATCAAGTGGCTTATATGTTAAAGGAAAACTTCATTTTATTCGAGATCGCCTCGAGGAAATAAACAAAGGAATTAAATTAACGGAGAAAGCTACTGGAAAGGATAAGGATCTAGAAGATATTCCTAGTCAACTCCTACAAATAGAAAGAAAGTTCAGTCAACAAGCAGAAATCTCCCAACGACTAGTAACAGAACGGGCTGAGGAACGAGAAAAAAGCTTACAAGAAGTAGTTGTTCAAGAACGAAATCGATTAGCAAGAGAGCTACATGACTCTGTTAGCCAACAATTATTTGCAGCGTCCATGATGATGTCAGCCATTAATGAAGGGAATCCACCGGATGATCCTACTGTAAAAAAACAACTACAGTTAGTAGAAAAAATGATTGACCAGTCTCAATTGGAAATGAGGGCACTTCTCCTACATCTTCGTCCGATAGCGTTAAAGGAGAAATCTCTTCAGGAGGGAATGGATGAGCTCCTCGTTGAATTACGCCAAAAGGTTCCGATGGAAATCGATTGGAAAATCGAGAATCTTCAGTTAGAAAAAGGAATAGAGGACCATTTATTTCGAATTTTACAGGAATCTGTTTCAAATGCCCTTCGACATTCAAAGGCGAATCAACTTCATATTATGTTAATTGAACGAGATGATTTCGTTATATTACGAATTACAGATGATGGAATTGGTTTTAATGTGGAAGAGGCAAAAACAAATGGTTCATATGGATTACAGAATATGGAGGAACGAGCCAGTGAAATTGGGGCATCGTTAAAAATTGTTAGTGTGGAGCAGGAAGGAAGTCGTTTAGAGGTAAAGGTTCCAATAAGGAAAAAAGGAGGGAATAGTAATGATTAAAGTACTGTTTGCAGATGATCATGAGATGGTAAGAATCGGTGTATCTTCCTATTTATCTGCTCAAAAGGATATTGAAGTTGTGGCTGAAGCATCAGATGGTGATGAAGCGGTAGACTTAGCTTTAAAGCATAAACCAGATATTGTTTTGATGGACTTAGTTATGAAAAGAATGGATGGTATAGAAGCAACGAAACAAATTATCGCTAAATGGCCTGAGGCAAAAATTATTATCGTTACAAGCTTTTTAGATGATGAGAAAGTGTATCCAGCATTAGAGGCTGGTGCAACAAGTTATATGCTTAAAACGTCAAAAGCAAAGGATATAGCTGATGCCATTCGTTCTACATTTGAAGGACAATCGATTCTTGAACCAGAAGTGACGGGAAAGATTATGTCCAAAATGCGTCAAAAACCTGAAGAGCATCTGTATGATCATTTGACAGAACGGGAACTAGAGGTACTAAAATTAATGACTGAAGGGAAAACAAATCAAGAAATTGCAGATGAACTATATATTGCTTTAAAAACCGTAAAGGTTCATGTTAGTAATATTTTAGGAAAGCTAGAGGTACATGATCGAACGCAAGCGGTTATATATGCCTTCAAAAATAAGCTTTTTTAGATTTGTTTTGTTCAAGAGGAAATTCTCTACTAACTTACCTTTCATACTATGGTAAAATAAATAAGCAAGGAAAACCTTCGTATAAATATCAAACTCTAAACTAAAAATTAAAATTATTATTTTACTAGGAGGATATTTCATGCCTACTCCATATTACATTGGTTTATTTATCGCATTTGGATTATACGTAATAAGTGAAGTACTTTTATGGTTTTTCCCAGCTAAAAAAATAATGAAATATATTCCAAGCATGATTGGAATTTGTATTAGTCCCATTATTTTTTATATAGGCTATTCAAACACGATACAATTTAGTGAGTTTATTCATTATCTTTTTTATTCCATCGTAATTTTTTCTTTCTCATCTATCGTTGCCATTGTCATGTCAATGAGAAAGCCTTGGAAAAAAAGAAGAGAGACGGATGGGGATGAAAAGATAGAAGAAGTAGAAAATCCGTCAACATAAGGCTAATAAATGAATACATAGAAAAAAGCCCACCAGGTAGGAAAAAAACTGGTGGGCTATCTCTTTGTGCAATTTTTCATAAATAATAGCTTATATATCAGTATATTTGCAAAAAAACGTAAATACTTTCCTTCACTACATCATTTAGCTAAAATATATATTGCAAGTATTGTCTATACATGTAACAAAATTTATTAAGGTGGGGGTTTCTTGAAATTATATAAAGAAGCATGCGATTATGTTTTATCCTTAAAAAAGAATCGGAATTTTAACGGATTAGGTCGTATGGAAAAAATAGTAGAAGAGCTAAAGCATCCAGAGAAAGAATTTAATACAATACATATTGCTGGAACAAATGGAAAAGGTTCTACTCTTACTTATATAAAAGCTATCCTAATGGAAGCAGGCTTAACGGTTGGAACCTTTACATCACCGTATGTACAAAAGTATAATGATCAAATTCAAGTAAACGGGCAAACCATAAGTGATGAGGAATTTCTCTCTTTAGTAGAGGACATAAAACCTATAGTACGAAAGCTAGAAAAAAAGCAGGAGTACGGTGTCCCTGTTGAATTTGAAATAATGACTGCAATAGCATTACACTATTTTTCAAAAAGAAAAGTAGATATAGCTATTTTAGAAACAGGGTTAGGAGGGCGTCTTGATCCAACAAATATTATCCGTCCACTTGTTTCTGTCATTACGAATGTGGGCTACGACCACATGGAATTCCTTGGAGAAACATTGTCTGAAATAGGGCAGGAGAAAGCAGGTATTATAAAAAAGGACATTCCTGTAGTTTCAGGATGTAAACAACGAGAAGTTATTCATGTTGTAGAAGAAGTTGCTAAACAGCATGGTGCTGTTCTTTATCAACTAAATGACTATTTCTTTATTGATCAAAAGAAAGAAAGTTTCTCCGTTCATACTGAAAAGCATACGTATGGAGATTTAAGTACAGGAATGCTCGGTTTTCACCAGATGCAGAACGGTGCCTTGGCTATTATGGCATTAGAATGTTTAACGGAGAAACATCTTTTTCAAATCACAAAGGAACAGATAAAGAAAGGGTTAATGAAGGGAAAAATACCAAACAGAATTGAAGTTGTACAGAAGGACCCCCTAATTATCTTTGATGGAGGTCATAATAGTGAAGGCTTACATGCTTTGGTTAACACATTATCAAAAGAGTTTTCCAATAAAAGATTTACCTTTCTGTTCAGTGCAACCAAAAACAAGAATATTAACGAGATGATAGATATTATGAGACAAATTGGAAACGAAATCATTATTTGTCCGTTTAAGCATGAACAAGGAATGGATCCAGTGGAAGTATACCACTCCCTCCCAAGTACTGAGAATATTGTCGTACAAGAGGATTGGAAGCATGCATACACAAATAAGTCCCAATCATTACGTGACAATGAAGCCTTAGTTGTGACCGGATCCTTGTATCTATTGAGAGAGATAAGAAATGAATTGCGGATTTAAAGTGAAAGGAGATGTATGATGATAGCCACGTATATAGAAGCAAAAGATTATATTATTTCAAGAAAACAAGCAGGTATTCGATATGATTTAACAAGAATGAAATTGTTGATTGAAAAATTAGGACACCCAGAGAGAAGGGTAAAGACGATTCATGTTGCTGGTACAAATGGAAAGGGGTCTACCGTTACTTACTTAAGGTCTATGTTAGAAGAAGCTGGTTTCTTTGTTGGGACATTTATGACACCTGTATTTGGAGAAGAACGAGAACAAATTGGTATAAATAACAACCCTATGTCAGAGGAGGAATTTATTGAAGTAATCGCAGAAATAAAGAATGCAGTGGAAGAAACGGAAAGGGAAGTAGGAGAAAGTATTAGTGAATTTGAACTAATGACAGCTGTTGCTTTATATTATTTTTCTTTTAAAAAGCCTGTAGATATAGCTGTTATTGAGGCTGGTATGGGAGGTAGGCTTGATGCAACGAATGTAATCACACCATTAGTTTCCATTATTACAAACGTTGGGATGGATCACCAAGCCTTTTTAGGGAATACGTTAGAGGAAATAAGTCGTGAAAAAAGCGGTATTATTAAACAAGGTGTTCCTGTTATGACAGCCTGTGAAGGTGCAGCATTACAAGTATTAAAAGAAGAGGCGAAAAAGAAGAAATCCACCCTTTATTCCTTAAAGGAGCAAGTGAAAGTTCAGACATGGATTGAGAATGACGTACAAATGATGACGTATGAATCCACGTTTGGAGAACTAAAAGAAATACCATTAGGGATGGTTGGTTCCTTTCAAGGAAAAAATGCGGCTCTTTCAGTGATGGTAGTAAATTACTTGAAGCAATTTTATGCTTTATTAGTAGAGGACGATAAAATACTCCGTGGACTAGAGAAAGGGAAGCTACCTGGGCGATTGGAAGAAATAAATAATAACCCAGTAATAGTATTAGATACAGCGCATAATCAAGAAGCAATAGATGAAACAATGAATACGATTGTAACATTATATAAAAATAAAGAAATTAATGTATTATTTGCTTCCATGAAGGATAAAGCTGCAGAGGAAATGCTTAGGTCAATCGAAAAAACTGCTCATAAAATGTATGTTACATCATTCTCATCTCCTAGATCTAGGACTATAGAAGATTATAAACAACTCTCTAGTAAGTTTGATAAGCTGGAAACTGTAGATGATTCTTCTTCTTGGTTGAAAGATTGGATAAAAGAAAACAAAAATACAAGTAAGATCCTTCTTATTACTGGTTCTCACCAATTTGTAGGGGAAATAAGAACAGAATTAACGTTAATCTGAGAAAAACAATAGAAATAGAGGGATTCGAAAATAAAAGTGGAAAAAGATTATTTGAGAAGAAGGATTTTCCAATTTCTTCTCGAATAATCTTAAGATGTATTAGCATACTTAACAGACCTGAAATTATGTGGGGTAAATTCCCTATACTAAAAGTTGTGTAAAATATCCAAAAAATAGTTTAATTACTTAACGTAAACACTTTATTATGGTAAAATATTAAACATATTATGGTAAAAATTCGGAATCTTTAATTAAATTGTGTCATTATTAATTTACACCAATAATAATCTATATTTTTTCACTATTTAGAATAAAACGTTCTTACTATGTCATATGTATCGTATATAAGGAGGTGTGACGAATGACGGAGGGGAGAAAAAAAGCTGTTTGGATTGTTTGGGCTATAATCTTTCCAATACCCTCATTATTTTTTCTTACTAGAGCTCTACCAATTATTCAAGAAGAATGGACTACAATTTTAGCTTTTTTAACGTTAATATTATTAGCTTCCTTGTATCCATTACGTTTTCGTCATACAAACATTGTTCCTATACACGGAATCTCTCTAGCTGTGTTTTTGCAGTTTGGTCTTGCTATTGAATTAATCGTAATGCAACTGGCTATTATTACAACACTTTTTCGATTAAAGGTTTCGAAAAAAGAACTCTATCGCCTACCACTTAATTCATTAGTATTTTTTATTGTTTCTATTACCTCAGCTGCTGCGTACTATTTCCTAGGTGGGACAACAGGAAGTCTTACCGAAATAAATTTAACTAGCATAGGACTACCGATTATCGCCTACGCATTTATTTACTTCTTTTTAAATAACTGGTTAATTTTCTTAATTAGAAAATATTTAGTAAACATGAAAAATAGTAGATTCTTTGATGAGGCTCTAAAATGGGAAGCAATCTCTGCAGCATTAATCATTCCTATTGGTATAACACTAGTTTTGCTTTATCAACAAATAGGAAATTTAGCCATCTTTATAATCGGTGTACCTTTAGTGAGTCTTTCCTTAATATTAAAGCTATACAATGACAGTGAAAAAACGAAAAATTTATTAAAGAAGATAAGTAGTTTTGGTTATCAAGTGAATGAAAATCTACCAGTTAATCGTATTTTAGACTTATTCATCCATACAGTAACATCCATATTTCCTGTGGATCGATCCACCATTTTTGAAAAACAAGGCGGCACTCTTAAGGCGATTAAAGTATACAACTCTTTAGGGGAAGATGAGGAAGATGTTTCTGAAGTGGATGCAATAAGTCAGCGAGTGTATAAAAATGGGGAATCGAAGCTTTATACAAAGGGGAATCAATGGAAGGAATTTGTTCAGGGTGAAATAAATTTAGATTCTGCTGAATCTGTAATGGTAGTTCCAATCATTCGTAATCACGAAATAAATGGTGTGATTACCCTTTCCTCAAACAAGCAAAGAGCCTTTGAAAAAAGTCATTTAATGCTTTTAGAAATAATGGCAAATTACTTAGCTGTTGCAGTAGAGAATGCTCGTGACTATGAAATTAAGAAGCAGGAAAGTGAACGATGTGCACTTACGAATTTATATAATTTCCGTTATTTTGAAAACATTATCCTAGAAAGATATGAAAATGGGAAACAATCAGATGAATTTGCTATTATTTTATTAGATTTAGATCATTTTAAGAAAATAAATGACACGTATGGTCATCAAAGTGGGAATGAAGTTCTATGCCAAGTGGCAGATGTATTGCATGACACAGTTGGTGATACTGGAACGTTAGCACGATACGGTGGAGAAGAATTCGTAGTTTTATTAGAAGGTTCCAATGCAAGATTTGCAGAGGAAATGGCTGAAGCGTTCCGAAAAGAAATCGAAAGTCACCTCTTTAGTGTTTCCAATGACTTAGGAGGGAATGAACGGAAATCCGTCCGAATTACTGCTAGTATTGGGGTTGCAAGGAAAACAGAAGAGGAAGAAGGGGCAATGTCCGTTCTTCGAAATGCGGACAGAGCCATGTATACAGGCGCAAAGAAAAAAGGTAGGAATCGAGTGTCGCATTTTTAATATTACCTTTTGAATAATCCCATGTATAAAGTGAGCATTTCGAGTAGTTTCGCAATTTTCTTCAAAAATCAAATTACTATTTATAACAACACTATCCTTTAACACAGCCTTGAACTTAGTAAAAATAGCCCCCAACATCATTAAGTGATGTTGGGGGCTATTAGATTATTGTTCTTTGATAGGATCTCGATCTATACCATTAGAAGGTCCGATTCCTGGCAAAGGTGGAAAATCTTCTTTGTTTTCTGGAAAAGTTATTTCAACACCTCCATCTGCTTCAAATGTATTAGCAATGACTGCTCCAACAGTTTCGGCACCTCCAGTAAATTTAACATGGGCATCTGGTGCATATATGATGCCAGAATTGGTATATACACCACCACTGACGGTAACATTGCTACCACCTGTTACAATATGACCTTGAAAACCGCCGCCACCAGATAAACTAACATCAGCGACTTCAGCAATTAAGGATCCAAAAATCTTTTGATTGCTTCCAACTGAAATATTATTAACGTTTTCTTCTAAATAAATATTTAACTTATCAATTTGTCCATTATTATTAATGCTTCCAGATCCTAGGGTGATAGAATCTTTAACTATAATATTTAGTGTACCAGTTCCTTCAAGTTTTATATGACCATTGTATAAATTCAAATGGTTAACGATAAGGTCTTTTTCACTATCTCCTACATTAATGGTTAACGTATAATTGCTATCTATTATAATTTCATTAAAGGAAAGGGGCTTATTATATTCATGTAACTTTAACTCAAATTTTGGATGTGCATCACGAACAACGTAATTATTAATCCGTAAATTGTTGTTTAAAATTACATCGAATTTATTTCCACCCTCGGTTTGTATTTGTTTCTTTTGTAGTTCAATGGTTTCACGATCTTTGGATGTTTTTTGGAGTTCGATCATCTCGTATTTTTGTTGTGAATCACGTTTATCTAAACTTTCTTTAAAGTGATTTATATGTTGAAGCATCTGTTCACTATTATTGTTTGGAAATCTCACTACATCCTCTAGTTCAACATTTGTATCGAAAGTAAATTTTCCGTTTAACGTTGCTCCACCATCGGGGTATGAATCAAAAATAATATGATAAAACTTACCATCCACTTTTAACCCTGTCCCTAGTAAGTTGGATCCGACGGTGCCATTTATGGTAGCTCCACCAGTAAGAGAAATGTGCCCGTTAGTAAATACAGCCATATTATCAAGGATTTCTATGTTATTGTTTGCAGATGTACTTATACTAAAATTTGTTTGCACTGTTCTCGAACGGTTTCCAATAGTTCCTGTTGATATAATCGTATAGTTCCCATCTTCACCTAATGTCTTTACTTCAGCAGTAGGGATAGATCCTTGATTTGGAGAAAATTCATAATTCTCTGTGGAAATTATAATATCATCATAATTAGATACGTCTGTATTTTTTAATCTATTCTCTAGCTCTGCCAGTCGCTTTGTAATTCCACTTTCTGCAATATAATAAACAGCCTGATAATCACGTTCACCTGAGCTCATTTTGACGTTTGTTGCTGTAACACCTATAATACTTACACCCATTATGGATAATACCACTATCACTAATAAGACAATAACAAGGCTATACCCACTTTCGTTCTTCAATTGTTCGGTTACTATCTTTGGAGAATTCACACATAGTCACCTACTCTCTTAAAAAAATGGTTGTAGTATGGCTAACTGTTTCATCAGGCATACTTTTTATTGTAATATCAACTCTTCCATTTTGTGGATTAATAATTTGGAAGATGATTCCATCTATAAGTGGTTGTCCATTAACAGTAATTCTTTGATTCTCATGTTCTGATCTATATTCATCTTCATCAATTTTTAATGTAGTGTCATCTACCACTTCTACAACATCTGAATCCGCACTTCGAATAGCCTTTGTAATTATGTTCATTCCGAGCCGAACATTATCTTGTTGTTTTACATGTTCTGTCTGGGAAGTTAATTGATTTTGTCCAAATAGATAGATGGATGTTGCCAACAAAAGTACGATGGATGCTATGGCAACAGAAATTAATAATTCTACTAATGTTACCCCTTTTTGATTTTTAATCTTTTTCATTATTTTCATCATCCCATCGATATTGGAAAATCGACTCCATCTGCGCTTCAACTCTTCCGTTATTATTTTTAACTTGGACGACCACATTACGTAAGTTATCCATAACCACACCGTCATTATTTACTGTCTCATATAAGGTGATTAATACTCGATTCCCTTCTTCATCAAGATATTCAACAAAACAGTTTGAGCAAACTTTATCAGGGCTTTTAGCTAAATCAAAATACTCTTCCATTTTGGGTAATCCTTCTGTTTGACTTAGATGATATATTTCCTCCATATAAGTCTGTGCAACATATGTCGCATCTATAATATCTTCAGAAGTACTTACGCTTCGTGCAGATTGAATAAAAACGGAGGTCAGTGGGATAATCACAATGGCAAGAATTGTTATAGAAACTAAAATTTCCACTAACGTTCTGCCGTCATTTGATACCAACAATTTCAAATATTTTCCCAATATAATTTCACCGCCTATTTACAAATGTTATTAATCAAGATATAAAGGGAATAGTACATAAAGCTCACATTTTGTTCATTATATTGAACAAATAAAAGGTAAAAAGTCCTAATAATTATAAAAAAATGTATTCATTTAGTTCTATTATACATTATAATGTAATCATTAGTATACGACAGTATATGGTGTTTTTTTACACGTTTTTAACTTATTTTTCATTTCCAAATTACATAAGATAGTCCTAGTTTACTAAATAACTGGCATTTTGTTAACTATATAGAACAAACTCGGTAAATGGAGGTGGGATCATGGCAATTGAACGAAAACGATTAGGGGATCTTTTAGTTGAAACAGGTTTGATAACAGAAGATCAATTGCAAGAAGCCTTAAACCTAAAAACAGGAAATCAAAAATTAGGGGATGTGTTATTACAGCAAGGGTATATTACGGAGCAGCAGCTTATTGAGGTGCTAGAATATCAGCTTGGTGTCCCTCATGTGAGCTTGTATCGCTACCCTATAGATCCTAAAATGACGAATATAGTTCCTAAAGAGATGGCAACAAGAAACAATGTTATGCCACTAAAATTAGAAGGGGATAAGCTCTACGTTGCTATGGCAGACCCTATGGACTATTTCGCAATAGATGATGTTCGTTTGTATACAGGATTTCAGATTGAAGTAGCCATAGCTACAAAGGACGATATCATTAAAGCTATTCATAAATATTATGAGCTAGAGGATGCAGTAGAGGAATTGTTTGAAGAGCATCCGAAGCAAGAGGAACAGGAAATCGAATCTATTAGTGGAGTAGATTCACCTATGGTTAAGCTCGTAAACCAGCTTTTATTACGAGCAGTCCAGGAAAGGGCCAGTGATATCCACTTAGATCCACAGGAAAATAAAGTGATAGTCCGCTACCGAGTAGATGGGGTTTTAAGGACGGAACGAAATCTACCGAAGCATATGCAAAACATGCTTGTAGCTAGAGTAAAGATCATGGCTAATTTAGATATTACAGAATCAAGAATTCCACAGGATGGAAGAATAAAGGTAAATATTGATTTTCATCCTATTGATTTACGTATATCCACCTTGCCTACTGTTTATGGAGAAAAAGTGGTTATGCGTATTTTAGATATGGGGAACTCACTCAATAACTTAGATAAGCTAGGGTTTAGTCCAAAACATTACGATCAGCTTACATCTATGCTTAAGGAGCCAACAGGTATTATTTTAATAACAGGACCAACAGGATCTGGTAAATCATCAACCCTTTACGCATCATTAAACCGATTGAATTCGGAGGAAGTAAATATTATTACAGTAGAGGATCCAGTTGAATACCAGCTTGAAGGAATTAATCAAATTCAAGTAAACACAAAGGTTGGAATGACTTTTGCAAACGGTCTACGATCTATTTTAAGACAAGACCCTGATATTATTATGGTCGGAGAGATTCGAGACTCTGAAACGGCAGAAATTGCAGTGAGAGCATCCTTAACTGGTCACCTTGTCTTGAGCACTATTCATACAAATGATGCAATAAGTACAATAGATCGTTTAATTGATATGAAAATCGAACCTTTCTTACTAGCTGCCTCCCTATCAGGAATCATTTCACAAAGGTTAGTGAGAAAAATATGTCGTGATTGTAGAAAAGAGCAAGAGCTAACGGTAAGAGAACGGGAGATTTTTACCCGCAGAGGATTAGAAGTTGAAAAGGTTTATAAAGGGGATGGATGTCCAACGTGTAACATGACGGGCTATCGTGATCGTATTGCTATTCATGAAGTACTTGTATTAGATGAAACTGTAAAAAAGATGATTATGAATGATAAATCCATCCATGCCATTCGTGAATATATGACAAAACAAGGGATGACCTTTTTAGTGGACGATGGTCTATTGAAAGTGAAGCAAGGTTTAACCACAACGGAAGAAGTATTACGAGTAGCAATGGACAAGTAGGTAGGTGATGGTATGACATTAACGATTAATCAACTATTAACAGAGGCCATGCGTCTTGAAGCCTCTGACATACATTTAACGATAGGAAAAGCACCAGTTTTACGTATTCATGGCGAATTACGTAGCTTGAATAGTCCTCCACTTACTCCAGATGATACGAAACGTATGGTGGAGGAGGTTTTACCAGAAAGTTTAAAGGAGCATTTGGAAGAAATGGGCGAGGCTGACTTTTCCTATGGTATTCCAGGAGTATCTAGATTTCGATTAAATGCCTATTATCAACGATCGCATTTGAGCATGGCCGTTCGTGTCATACCGATGACAATTCCAACATTAGAGGATTTACATATGCCTGGAAAGCTACGGCAAATAGCGGAACTAAATCAAGGTTTAGTGTTAGTAACTGGACCAACAGGTAGCGGGAAATCTACTACATTAGCTGCCATGATTCAACATATGAACCATCATGTGAAAAAACATATTATTACGTTAGAGGATCCCATTGAATATTTGCATAGGCATCATCATTCCATCATTGATCAACGGGAGATTGGTTCAGACACAAATAGCTTTTCTTCTGGTTTACGGGCTGCTTTACGACAGGATCCAGATGTTATTTTAGTAGGGGAAATGAGAGATTTAGATACCATATCTACAGCCATCACTGCAGCAGAGACAGGACATCTAGTATTGGGAACACTCCATACATCTAGTGCCACTGCTACCATTGATCGTATTATTGACGTGTTTGAGCCCAGTCAACAGGGGCAAATTCGAATACAGCTTGCTTCCGTTTTAGCAGCAGTAGTTTCCCAACGGTTAGTTCCAACGGTTGACAGAAGAGGAAGAAAAGCTGCAACAGAAATTTTAGTAAATAATTATGCAGTAGCGAATCTCATTCGAAATGAGAAAATTCATCAGATTGAAAGTATAATGCAAACGAGTCGTTCGGAAGGGATGCATACCTTAGAGATGAATATTCGTGAATTATTAAGTCAAAAGGAAATTGATTTCGACGAAGCGAAGCCTTTTCTTCGAGAAAGGGGGATGTAATGCCACAATATCAATATAAAGGTAGATTGAAGAATGGAATGAGAAAGGAAGGAAACATTTCAGGGAAGTCAAAAAAGCATGCTATTCAAAAGCTTCGAGAGCAAGGGATTGCTTCCGCTTCCTTAGATGAGGTACAGCCTACCTTTTTTAATCAAGAAATATATATAGGAAACCCTGTAAAGCTTCAAGATTTCGTTTTATTTTTAAGACAATTTGCAACCCTATTGAAGTCTGGTGTATCTATCGTAGATTCAACGAACATTTTAGCAAAGCAAACAGAAAGTAAAGCTTTAAGCGGGGCACTAGAAAATATAGAAGAGGAATTACTATCAGGTAGACCCTTCTCTGAAGCAGCTTCAGAACAGAAGAAAATTTTCCCGCCTATTTTCGTCAATATGGTACGAGCTGGGGAAGCTAGTGGTGCCTTAGACGAATCATTGGACCAATTAGCATTACAGTTTGAAAAACAACACGAGACGAAGCAAAAGGTGAAATCAGCACTAGCTTATCCTATTATTGTTTCCATTGTTGCAGTTGCAGTAGTTATTTTCTTGTTAACCTCAGTCGTTCCGATGTTTGCATCGATGTTATCAGACTTAGGTGGACAACTACCATTCATAACGCTATTTGTATTACAGGCAAGTGAAATCATCTCTACATTATGGTGGCTTATTATTCTTTTAATCCTACTTATTGTTGCAGCTATATGGATTATTCGCCAAAAGCCAGATACAAAGTACTATCTAGATTATTTTTTATTAAAACTACCGATCTTTGGAACTTTACTACAAAAAGCAGCCATAGCAAGGATGAGTAGGACACTTAGCTCATTATTCAAAAGCTCTGTTCCTATTTTACAATCACTACAAATTGTGGAACGAGTTATAGACAATGAGGTGATCAGTAGAACATTACGAAAATCGAGAGATGCTCTTGAAGGTGGACAACGTCTAACAGAACCGATGAGAGACAATTGGGTATTCCCTCCTCTTGTTGTACAGATGATTAGTATTGGGGAAGAAACAGGTTCGTTAGATGAAATGCTGGGGAAAGTTGCAGATTTTTATGAAAAAGAAGTGGAATATGCGACAGATCGTTTAAAGTCACTAATTGAACCATTACTTATCGTCATTTTAGCTGCAGTTGTTGGAGTAATTGTTATTTCCATCATCGTTCCAATGTTTCAAATTTATTCAGAAATCTAAAATTGTGTTGCAGTGAAGGATGATCAATATTTGGGCACTTTGATCATGTGGAGCAAGTAGTGCAACCGGCCATAAAAAAATAGATATAAAGGGAGAGAGAAACATGCTAAAAAGAATGGTAAAAAATCAAAAAGGTTTAACGCTAATTGAATTACTAGTAGTTGTCGTAATTTTAGGAATCATTGCAGCAATTGCGATTCCGAGTATTGGTGGGTTGATTAATAATGCTAAGGTAGATGCTCACCTTGCGAATGCTCAGCAGATGATTAATTCTGCAAGATTATATGTAGCAAGTGAAGCTGATTTTGATATTTCAGAAAATATAGAGCTGCAACAATTAATTGACAGAGGTTATATGGAGGAAGTTGAGGATCCTTTTGGTAATGGTCCTTATGATGAAGATGATGACGCTTTTGTTACAGTTACCCAACAAGAAAACGGAACTTATACTTATACAGTAACTCTTGATTCAAGCAATGAAGAATATAGAATACCAGGACTTTCTCAAAATGAATTAAATCGTAGTTATTTCCAAAATGATAATGATTAATTTATAGAAGTATTACTTTTAAGCAATCCGTATTCCCCCTCCTTTTTTTGCAAACGATAGGTTTAGGTATTGATGTCATCAAGGAATAAAACCTAACAAAAAGCAAAAAAGGAGAGAAAACAAAATGCTACAGAAATTAAGAGATAACGAAAAAGGTTTAACTCTCATTGAGTTACTCGTGGTTGTCGTTATTTTAGGAATCATTGCAGCCATTGCCATACCAAGTATTGGTGGATTGATTAATAATGCAAGAGCAGATGCTCATTTAGCAAATGCCCAACAAATGATTAGCTCTACAAGGTTATATGTGGCAAGTGAAGCGGATTTTAATTTAGTTGACGATGATGAAATACCATTAGCTGAGTTAATTAGTAGAGGGTACATGGAGCCAGTAGAAGATCCATTTGGTGATGGTCCATACACTGGTGACGCATACGTTACAGTGAGTCAAGAACCAAATGGAACATATACGTACTTAGTAACCCTACATTCATCGAATGCTACTTATAACATTAACGGTGAATCACAATCAGATCTCAATAGAGATTTATTCTAAATTAATTAAAACTACCCTGAAAGGAGCCCTAATATGGATATCATTTTACATGCGTACTTATTTGTACTTGGTGCCGTTTTAGGCTCCTTCTATAATGTGGTTGGATTAAGGGTTGCAAAAGGAGAGTCCTTCGTACGTCCCCGTTCCCATTGTCCAAACTGCAAGCATGTGCTTTCATGGCTTGAGCTTATTCCTGTTTTATCATACATATTTCAAAAAGGAAAATGCAAAAAATGCAAAAAAAGAATTTCGCCTATTTATCCAATTTTTGAAGGCCTTACTGCAGTTCTTTTTACGATTTCACCGTTAATGGTGGGATGGTCAAAGGAATTGCTCATTGCATTAGCACTTATTTCTTTACTTATGATTATTACAGTATCCGACTTAAAAACGATGCTTATCCCTAATAAAATTGTTGCTTTTTTTTTCGTACTATTTATTGTGTTAAGATTCATTGAACCCCTTTCACCTTGGTGGGATAGTATCGTTGGATCAGTTGTAGGATTTACGATTCTTTTACTATTAGCCATTGTTAGTAAAGGTGGAATGGGTGGTGGAGATATTAAGTTATTTGCCGTATTAGGTATTGTCCTTGGCCTGCAAGGGACTCTCCTAACTCTTTTCTTTGCTAGTTTACTAGGGGCGATAATTGGAGGCATTGGATTAATTATAAAGAAAACAAAAAAAGGAGTGCCAATACCCTTTGGACCATTTATTGCTGCAGGTTGTTTAATCAGTTATTTTTATTCAGCAACTATCATGGATTGGTACATACATCTGCTATAACAAGGAGGGGAAGATTGTGTTTACATTAAAAAGAAAGCATATGAAAGGACTACAAATCAAAGATCACGTTATTCGTTACGTCGGGACGAAGGACCCTTCCTTATCAACGATAGAAAGCTTCGGAGAAAAATATCTTCCTAAAGGTGTTATTGAAAAGGGGAAGATTGTTGATGAACCGATGTTTGATAGTATTTTGGAGGAATGTGTTTTAAGATGGGGCTTAAAAAATAAAGAGGTATTATTTTTTGTTCCTGATTCCTCCGTCTTTTTTCGGAAAATATCTATTTCAAGTGACCTTCCGATAGAGGAAATTCGAGGCTATTTGAATTTTGAAATTGGTTCTACCATCCATCTTCCTTTTGACGATGCTTATTTTGATTTTTATGTGTTGAATGAAGAGGAGGAAAACAGTACTGGAAAAAGAGATATTCTTTTTTTTGCAGCACCAGAGCAGCTAGTTAAATTGTACTCCCAGAAGCTAGAGGAATTTAAATTGAAGCCTATTGTGGCAGATATTTCTCCACTCTCCTTTTACCGATTATTCACTCATGTAAGCGAAGCTGAAGAAAAGGAGCATTATTTGTTTATAGAATGGGACTTAACTTCCATAAACTTGAGTATTTTTCATGAAGACAAGCCTGTCTTTATGCGCCATTTACCTTATGGAATGGATGAAGAGGATTGGAATATTCGCATGGATGAAGGGATGGCAATGTTAGTTTGTCGAAATGATACAAAAGTTGAAGGGGAAATTAACGATCAGCTACTGGAAATAGAACGGGTAATGAACTTTTATAAATACACCATGAATCAAGGGGAACAAGAAATTACGAACATAATTCTAGCGGGGGATCATCCAAAAATAAAACTCATTCGAAATAAGATTAGTGAGAATTCCATTCCATTCAAGGCATTTAACGAAGTAAACCTAGGGGTACATTACCACTTTTACCTTCCACTTAGCCTTTGTTTAAAAGAGGTGTAAGCAATGAATGTAGAAATAAATTTATTACCAAAAAAACCGAAAAAAAATTATGCTTTAGTCGTTTCCTTAGCTTCTTTACTATTAGCTGTTGCTGTACTTCTTGTTTTAGGAACATTTTATTATCAGTCCATTCAACGTGATTTAGCTAGGGTGGAAAGTGAAATTGAAACTGTAAGACAATTACAAGAAATAAATAGTGGACAGGAAATTGTAACAAATGAAGCAGCTATACTTGATGAAACGATTCAGTGGTTAGAAATGGATTCCGTCTCCTCTTCCTTTGTCTTGGAAGCATTTACAAGTCAGCTACCAGAACGGGGATTTTTCTTAAATTATGATTACTCAACTGGTGGATCTGTAAGCTTGAGAATTCAATTTGATACTCAACGAGAGGCCGCATCCTATCTTCACCATCTAAATCAGATGAATATGGTGGAGAATGCAGTTTTACGTGATTTACGTTTAGAGGAAACTGTTATCCAAGTGGAAGATGAGGACGAGGAAGATGAAGAGGAAACAGTTAGACGATACACTGCTAATTACACAATACAGCTAGATTTTTCTCAGGTAGACAGAGATGAGGAGGAAGTATAGGCATGAATGAAAGCCAAAAGGGAATTCAACGTTTAATCATCATCTTGGCCATTGTCATTGTTATCCTTGTGGTTGCTGCTTACTTCATGCTCATAGCACCTATACAAAATGATGTTGCGGATGCGTATGACCAACTCCAGGTAGAAGAAGAAATATTAGCTGCAATTCAACGGCCAACATCAGATACGAAAGTTTACGATGAGGACAAAGTAATGGATATGCTAACAACATTACCAACAGAGTCTCACTTAGAGCATTGGCTAATAGATCTTGATGGAACGGAATATCGAACAAATACAACTATATATAATTATAGCTTTTCAAGTCCATCTATCGTTGTTACTTCTCCAGCAACTTCAGGAGATGGACAAACAAATGATAACAATCAGTCACATGAAGTGGACCAGATTAGTATAAATTTAACTGTAGAAGCGGAAAGATATCGTGATCTCTTTCAATTTTTAGAAGAAATTGAAAGCTTAGATAGGAAAACAACGATCCAATCCTTATCCTTTGCAGGGGAACGAGAGGCTCGTAATAATAGCCCCTTAACCTTTCACGTAACTGTTAGTACGTATTACTTTTCTCAATTAGCAGAGGGTTTACAAAGCTATACAGAATCACTAGCTTCAACTCATTTCAATTCACCTAGTGACAAGTCAACACCTATTAATGAATAAAATGTAGAAAAAACTCCTTTTTTCCTTTGAGAAAGAGGAGTTTTTTCTATTAAACAGGGAATAAATATATTGTCTTTCTTTCTTTTAATTTTTGGAATATATTACAGTTAGATTAAGGTAATAGAATAAAACTATTTTTTCTATTAGTTAAAAATTCGTTCTATCATTTTCATTTTATTAATAGAATAGAAGTAAGAATGGAAGAAAGAAAGGAGACATCACATAGTGGACAGAAAAAAGAACGTTTCAATTCGCTTAAATGGGAAAGAACAGTCGTACTATGAGAGAAAAAATAAAAATGAAATAAAAAATAAGACGAATAAAAAAGTTCCTTCCTCTGATGAAATAGCAGCTGCAGTGGAAGCTAATAATATTGAGGATACATTATCTTTTCATGAAATGAAAAAAAATGATGATGAACAAGCATCTAAAAATATATTGGATTTAGAAAAAATGAGACAAGAAAAAGAGGATCGTTCAGGTCCCTTTTGGGATGATGGAGTACGGGATAAAGGTCCTAAGCTTCCTCCCTTTCATCGAAAGAAGAAGCGACCTTCAAAGTTTTCATTTAAGGTTTTTTCACATTCCCTTTTCTTGTCCATTGTATCAGCAATCTTAGTCGGTGCAGCATTTGGTCTCTTTTTACTTCATATTTTTACAACAGGAGATACTGTATCGATCGTTAATGGAAATAATTCTTCCAATCAAGTAGGGGGAGTTGTGAATGAAGAGGAAGATAGTGATGAATATGTTATTCCATCTTTAAACCTACACGTTATTCAAGGTGGGGCATTTTCTACAACTGAAAAAGGAGATGAAATTGTTTCTTCCTTTCATAGTAATGGGTACCCAGCCTTATTAACAGAAAAAAATGAATCGAATGAATTAATGTATTTATTTATTGGCATAAGTAGCCACCGTGATAATGCCGAAAAAATTGCTTCATATTATGAAGAAGAAGATTACGGTACGTATGTTAAAGCTTACGATGTTTTTGGCTACGGAGAAACTATTCCTGAAGAGTGGTTTACCTTTCTAGACAATGGTGTTAAATGGATGGAGGAAGCAGCTTATCTGTCATCTAATGATGTGTTAGAAGTACAGTCAACAGAAGGAGATAGGGAATCGATAGTGGCTACCGCTATTGATTGGAGATCTTCGTTAGAACAGATGGAAACAAGTGAAAACGATGAGTTATATGCGATGGGACAGACATGGATAGAACAAGGGCTTGAGGTATTGAATCATTTTGAATCTTACTCTACAGAAGAGGCATGGAGCATCCAGGATCGTTTATTAAATATGATGATGATGTATGAAGGAATAGTGGAATTTCTTCTAGCAAACAGTTAAAAATAAAGAAAGGTATTTGATGCAAGGTTTCACAATTATTTTCAGGGGAGACTTTATGTTTTGTCTTGGTTTGTTAAAACTACTTTAAGATATAATCTATGATCAGAAAGGAAATCAAAAATGACAGATAAAAGGAAGTATATTCGCACAGAAAGAGACTTAATGGGAGAAAAGGAGATTGAAGGGGACGCATACTATGGCATTCATTCGATTAGAGCAAAAGAAAATTTTCCAATTACAGGATATCCTCCACACGAGGAACTAATACGAGCACTAGGATATGTAAAAAAGGCAGCTGCAAAAGCAAATAGGGATGTAGGTGTTTTAAATAAGAAGATTGCCGATGCCATTATGAAGGCGGCAGATGAAATGATTGAAGGAAAGTTTAACGATCATTTTATTGTGGACAGCATACAAGGTGGTGCTGGTACCTCTATAAATATGAACGCAAATGAGGTAATTGCTAATAGAGCCATTGAATTATTAGGTGGGAAAAAGGGAGAGTACATAATGGTTAGTCCTAATACCCATGTAAATATGGCTCAATCCACAAATGACGTGTTCCCAACTGCAATTAATATTGCTTGTCTTAATCTGTCTCAAGGTTTAATTAAATCATTAACTGCAATAATAGAATCCATGCGAAAAAAAGAAAAGGAATTTGATAATGTTTTAAAAATGGGACGAACTCACTTACAGGATGCAGTCCCTATTCGTTTAGGTCAAGAGTTCGGTTCCTATCGCCGTTTGCTCACGAGAGATTTAGGTCGTGTAAAGCAATCTGTTGATTTACTGTATGAAGTAAATATGGGAGCAACAGCTGTTGGGACAGGCCTAAATGCAATGCCAGAATATATTAAAAAGGTAACGGAACATTTAGCTGAGATGACTGGTATGCCATTTCATCGTGCAGAAGATTTGGTTGATGCTACTCAAAATACAGATGCTTATACACAACTATCTAGTGCATTAAAAATATTAGCAATCAATCTCTCTAAAATTGCGAATGATCTTAGGCTAATGAGTTCTGGACCTCGAACAGGATTAAATGAAATAAACTTACCTCCACGTCAAGCAGGATCATCCATTATGCCTGGAAAAGTAAATCCTGTTATGTGTGAAGTAATTAACCAGATATCCTTTCAAGTCATTGGTAATGATCATACTATTAGTCTTGCCTCTGAAGCGGGGCAATTAGAGCTAAATGTAATGGAACCAGTACTAGTATTTAATTTATTACAGTCCTTTACGATTCTTCAAAATGGTATCAGAGTTTTCCGGGAGTTTACGGTGGAAGGAATTACAGCTAATGTAGAACGTTGTAAAGAGCTCGTGGAACAGAGTGTTGGGATTATAACAGCAATTAATCCTCACGTAGGCTATGAAACTGCAGCTAGAATTGCAAAAGAAGCAATTACGACAAATAGACCAGTAAGAGAGATTTGTCTTGAACAAGGTCTTTTAAGTGAAGAGGAGCTAGATCGAATACTAGATCCTATAGAAATGACGAATCCTGGTATTGCTGCACCTGAGCTTATATTTGGGGAAGATCCTGAAAAATAATGATATAAAAAATAGGAAAGCATTATACTAGCAGGTATATTACAAATTTGTGATAAATAAGAAGAACTATTGTTCCCTTTGCTGAGATTTTGTATAATAATTACAACCTTGGCAAAATGGAACAAATTTTGTTAAGGGAGTGTCCGCATGAAACCTTTCATTTTAGCCTCTCAATCTCCGAGAAGAAAACAATTATTAGAACAAGTTCATATTCCATTTTTCGTAGAAGAAAGTCGTGTTGTTGAACAATTTAATATGGAAGAATCACCAGAGGAGGTAGTCGTTTCTTTAGCCAGCCAAAAGGCAGAGGAGGTTTTTTCTCGTTTTCCTGATCATGTTGTCCTTGGTGCAGATACGATCGTTGTTGTGGATCAAGATGTATTAGGAAAGCCTCATGATGAAAAAGAAGCGAAGGAAATGCTACGACGTTTATCTGGACGAACACATCACGTTATGACCGGAGTCTCCATTATTAGTAATGAAAAGAAACTAAGCTTTTGTGAAATAGCCCAAGTAACTTTTTTTGAGTTAACAGAAGAGGAGATTTCAGCATATGTTCATACGGGAGACCCTTTCGACAAAGCAGGAGGGTACGGTATACAAACAAACGGGGCCACATTAGTACATTCCATTCGAGGTGATTATTTTACGATTGTGGGGTTACCAATTGCAAGGGTTGTTCGTGCATTAAAAAAAGAATTCCAAATAATAAGTGACCTCAACTAGTGAGACAGTCTTTTTCTTCCTTGCTTATGTATCTGTTCCGTTAGGTAGGTCAAAAAGGAAGGGGAAATGATTTACATTGGCAATGATGATTAGAGACGTACCTAAAAGTGAACGTCCACGGGAAAGGATGGTAAGAGAAGGCTCACAAGCTTTATCTAATCAAGAACTGATCGCACTTCTTTTAGGCTCTGGAACGAAATCTGAATCAGTCATTCAGCTTTCTGCACGTGTTATTCAGCATTTCGATGGCTTGAAGTTATTAAAAGAAGCTTCAATCAAAGAACTACAGGATATTAAGGGGATTGGTGAGGCAAAAGCTGTTCAGTTGAAGGCAGCAATGGAATTAGGAAAACGAATTCAACAGTTTTCCATAGAAGATCGCTACACGATTCGTTCCCCTGAGGATGCAGCTAATTATATGATGGAAGAAATGCGTCATCTTACACAAGAGCATTTTGTATGTCTATATTTAAATACAAAAAATCACGTAATGCATAAACAAACGGTCTTTATTGGAAGCTTAAATGCCTCCATCGTTCATCCCAGGGAGGTTTTCAAAGAAGCATTTCGTTATTCTGCTGCTTCGATTGTTTGTCTACATAATCACCCTTCCGGAGATGTTTCGCCAAGTCAGGAGGACATTGAAGTGACGAAAAGGCTTGTGCAATCAGGAAGGATGCTAGGGATCGATATCTTGGATCATATTATTATAGGTGAGCAGCGTTACTGCTCTTTAAAGGAAAAAGGATATATATAAAACAAACGACATCCTAATAGGGAATCTTTGTGTCTATACTATATAAAATGAAATGCATAAAATAATGAAAAAAGTGCTTCTTATTCAAGAAGTACTTTCTTTTTTGGGAGATAGAAAGGCTGATATGACACCTAATTTCGCCACAATCTCTGAAATATATTTTATTAATAAACAAGTTTTTTCTAACGTATACATGCTCCTATCATTGTGGTAGGATAAAGTAAGGATTTTTAGTATAATGTTATAGAAGTTTAAGAATCCAATTAAAGGGGCTTCAGAACCCTTTAAGAAGGCAGTATAATTTGAAAGGTTTTTTAGACTTTGAACGGCGATGATATATGCCTTTGTCCCACAGGACGTGGGCAGTTTTTAGGTTTTATTTGTGACCATTGCCTTTTTCTACTATAAGTTTTTTAAGAGTTAGTATGAAAATGCTACTCTTTCGAAAAAATATTGAGTATAATTAACGATATGAGTTTTGTTCATAATGAAGGGAGATTACATAGATGTTTGGTGGTTTTTCAAGAGATTTAGGGATTGATTTAGGTACAGCTAATACACTTGTTTATGTGAAAGGAAAAGGTGTTATTTTACGTGAACCATCAGTTGTAGCTATCCGTTCTGATTTAGGTTCTATTGAAGCTGTAGGTAACGATGCGAAAAACATGATCGGTCGTACTCCAGGAAATATTGTTGCTATTCGTCCTATGAAGGACGGGGTAATTGCTGATTTTGATACAACTGCTACAATGATGAAATATTTTATAAAACAAGCACTACGAAATAGAGGTATTTTTACACGAAAGCCCAACGTGATGGTTTGTGTTCCATCTGGAATTACTGCTGTTGAAAAACGGGCAGTTGAGGATGCAACAAAACAAGCTGGTGCACGTGAAGCATATACAATCGAGGAACCATTTGCAGCTGCAATTGGTGCAGACCTTCCAGTATGGGAACCTACAGGTAGTATGATCGTTGATATTGGTGGAGGAACGACTGAAGTTGCTATTATTTCTCTTGGTGGGATCGTTACTAGTGAGTCTGTCCGTGTTGCTGGTGATGAAATGGATGAAGCGATCGCCCAATATGTAAAGAAGAAATATAATCTAATGATCGGAGAACGTACAGCCGAAGCAATAAAGTTTGAGATCGGTTCTGCAGGAAAACCAGATACATCAGATGAAATGGATATTCGAGGACGAGATCTTGTAAGTGGGTTACCGAAAACCATAACAATTTCTGCCGATGAAATTGCTGATGCCCTTGAAGATACAGTTTCTATGATTATTCAATCTGTGAAGGATACGCTAGAGCAATCACCGCCAGAGCTTGCAGCAGATATTATGGATCGAGGGATTGTCCTTACGGGTGGTGGAGCACTTCTTCGCAATTTAGATAAAGTGTTATCTGATGAGACGAACATGCCGGTTTTAGTTTCAGAAAACCCTTTAGATTGTGTAGCAATTGGTACAGGGAAAGCATTAGAGAATTTACACCTTTTTAGATCAAAGGCTGGTATTACTGTACGTTCCAATAGAAAAGGATAAGTAGGTGTCGCATATGCAGTCATTTTTTTCTAATAAGCGACTCATCATTTTACTTGTATGTATAATCATACTAGTTGCACTTATTGGCTATTCCATGAATGAACGTCGTACTTTGTCGTGGCCGGAGCAATTTATTACTGATAGCGTCGGCTGGGTTCAGTCTGCCTTTTCAAGACCCGCTCATTTAGTAGCGGGTTTCTTTGAGAATATTAATGATTTACAAAACCTTTATGAAGAAAATCAAATCCTCAAGTCTCATCTCGACGAGTATGCTACTCTTCAAGTTGAGTTAAATGAACTGAGAAGACATAATGAAGAACTAACGAATTCCCTTGATATCAAGGAAAGTCTAAATCGTTATTCTATTCGTTCTGCTCTAGTGATTCACCGTTCACCAGATAGGTGGAATGAGTTTATCGGTATCAACAAAGGTGCGCAGCATGGGATTGAGGTCAATATGGCCGTCATGACTTCGAAAGGGCTCATTGGAAAAATTCAAAATGTTTCTCAATTTACATCGACTGTTCAGCTATTAAGTGACCAAGATCGTTCTAATCGTATATCTGCTTTCGTAGATAGTGATGATTCGATTTATGGGTTTATTGAAGGAATAGATGACGAAACAGGCAACCTGCAATTTACTATGATTAATATTGATGCGGAGATTGAGGTTGGACAAAGTGTTGTTACTTCTGGTTTAGGAGGGATTTTTCCAAGTGAATTACTTATAGGAGAGATTGTCTCCTTTGAAGCAGATGAATTTGGATTATCACAAACGGCATTAGTAAAACCTACTGCTGATTTTAATCAACTAGATTATGTACTGGTAATTGAAAGAGGTGCAACCTCACTAGAACCACAAATTGACCCAGATATCGAGGGCGTTGAGATTGAAGAAGATGAGTTAGATGAAGAAGAAGCAACAAATGATGAGGGTGAGGAGTCATGATACGATACGTACTATTCCTTATCCTTTTTCTCCTTTTTATATTGGAAGGATCAGTATTTCAAATTTTTGCCCCAGATCAGTTTGGAGTACCATATTTGTTTACTCCAAGATGGGTATTTTTAATCATTATTTTTGCAGGTATTTTTCGTGGTCGAATGGTAGGAACTGTTTATGGTATTATATTTGGTGTTATGTATGATGTCATTTATATGTCAGTTCTTGGAGTGTATGCTTTTGGGATGGGGTTTATTGCTTATTTATTATCTATTTCCATTCCTATTTTTCAACGAAACTTAATTATTGCGATTATTACTGCAGTACTTGCGGTTATTACACTTGATTATTATGTATATGGGATGATGCTTTTACTAGGAATAACTACTGTGGAACACGCTGAATTTTTCAATGTACGTTTTTTACCTAGTTTATTATTAAACGTTGCTTTTATCTCAGTATTCGCATATCCGTTAAGAAAAGGTTTTTATTATTTAAGACAAAAACAAGAAGAAGAAAAGAAACTTTAAAAACTGATGTAATTATCGAACTATCTTGTATTATCCTCTCTTAAATGAGTGAAAAAAATGACATTACCCTAATTTAAGAATTGAGGTGAGGGGAATTGATGACACCAAAACAACTAAAAAAACAAAATATACTAATAAAAGGGACAAAAGATGGGTTAACATTTTTTCTTAATGACCAATGTTCATTTGATTCCCTAATTACAGAATTACAATTAAAGCTTTCAGAACGACCACAATCCATAGAAAGTGAAGATGCCTTTGTTCGTGTGAAATTAGTTACAGGAATGAGGTATTTAAGTACCCAACAAATTGAATTGTTGAGTAAAACACTATCTGATTATATTCAAGGTGTTATAGAGACCATTGATTCGGATGTTATTACGAAAGCTGAGGCAGAAGATCTGCGAAAAAACCAAGATGTTAATCGTTTAAACAAAATTATCCGTTCAGGTCAGGTTGTTGAAATGAAAGGGGATTTATTATTAATTGGTGATGTAAATCCTGGGGGAACAGTTAAGGCAACGGGTAATATTTTTGTTATGGGTAAATTATTAGGGATTGCACATGCAGGATATGAGGGTAATCGTGATGCTGTCATATGTGCTTCTGCAATGCTTCCTTCTCAATTAAGAATTGCAGATACCTTTAGAAGGAATCCTGATTCAACTACTACGGAAATACCTAAAATGATGGAATGTGCTTTTATTGATGAATCAGGTGAAATCGTTGTGGATCGTGTACAACGGCTGAATGGGGAACGGCCTGATCTGTCAACGTCTTTCTAAATAATAAAATTTACTTTAATGTTCTAATTCATGGTAGAATATTTAAATAGGAAACTAATAATATATACATTTACAATTGATACATTTTCGTAATAAATGAAAAAGTAGTTTTTTAGAAAGGGGAGAGGATTGTGGGAGAAGCAATCGTTATAACATCAGGGAAGGGCGGCGTAGGTAAAACAACTACTACTGCAAATGTTGGTACATCTCTTGCTTTATCTGGAAAAAAGGTATGTTTAATTGATACAGATATAGGTCTTCGAAATCTAGATGTAGTAATGGGTTTGGAAAACAGAATTATTTATGATCTTGTTGATGTTGTTGAGGAACGTTGCCGCTTACATCAAGCATTAGTTACGGATAAACGATTTGAGTGCTTGACTCTCCTACCTGCAGCACAAACGAAGGATAAAAGTGCAGTTCAGCCAAGTCAAATGAAAAAATTAGTTAGTGAGCTTAAAAAGGATTATGACTATGTTTTGATTGATTGTCCTGCCGGAATTGAACAAGGCTTTAAAAATGCAGTTGCTGGTGCAGATAAGGCTATTGTTGTTACAACTCCTGAAGTATCTTCTGTTCGAGATGCAGACCGTATTATTGGACTATTAGAAAAAGAGGAAGCCATTGATCCACCGAGGCTAGTTATTAATCGCATACGACCTCATATGAGTAAAAGCGGAGATTCATTAGACATAGAGGAAGTAGTAACAATACTTTCTATTGAACTTTTAGGTATTGTTGTAGATGAGGATGATGTAATTAGGGCTTCAAATAGTGGAGAACCAATTGCAATGAACCCAAAATTTAAGGCATCTATAGCATATCGTAATATTGCTCGTCGAATATGTGGTGAGAATGTCCCGTTAATGTCATTGGAAAACCAAAAAGGTATGATGACACGAATGAAGAAATTTTTAGGGATTCGAGTATAAATACGTGCCCTAAACAGAATAAAATAAGCTTATTATAAACCGTTAGATTACATTGTATCTAATGGTTTTATTTTTTGTTCTACCCTAAAAATAGACTGGTTGAGTAGTGAAGGGTGATGACTCCAGTGGGATCAGCACTAGCCGAAAATCACCTAAAAGCTTACTGTGTAAGTTTTAGGTAGTTGAGGCCGTGCCCCACAGAAAGCTGTCACCTGTAACGGATGAACCAACTTGATGAGTATTTTCATCCCCCATGGTGGAAGTTTTCTTGCATGGGTGGTCTACCCTGAAAATAAGTATCGGTTCAGTAATGAAAGGCGACGACTCCTGCGACGAGCATATGCTTCACGAATAAACTTCGGGTTGTCTCGACGCATATAACAACAGATCAACACTTACAGAGGCAGAGACAGGACCATGTACTTTAGCAGTATACAAAATGTCTAGTGTGGAGGCTGAGGATGCCTGTGGTGAACGCTATCACCAGTAACGGACGAACACCTCTTAGAAAGGAGCCGAAACGAGGTGAAAATTCAAATAGAAATTTAATAAAAGCACCGAATAATATTTTTCTACAAATGTTTTCATAATTGATTTTTAGAAGGGGAAAGCTACATAAGGACTAAATATATACTGTGTGTGGTCAGTAAAATGATCTCTCTAGGAGGTATTATTCTTGTTTTTAGATTTTATAAGAAATAATGTAGTGACATCGTGGATTTTAACAATTATAAGAATTTACATTGGCTGGTTATGGTTAAGTGCAGGCTTCGGTAAAGTAACGGAAGGATTTAATGCAGCTGGTTATTTAACTGGTGTAGTAAATAATGAAATGGTGATGGAGCAATATCCAACATACCACGCATTTATTGAAAATTTTGCCCTTCCTAATGCCGGTGTCTTTAGTTTCTTAGTAGCATGGGGAGAAGTATTAGTCGGTTTGGGCCTAATTTTAGGTGTATTGACAACAGCAGCAGCCTTTTTTGGAATTGTAATGAATTTTGCATTTATGTTTGCTGGTACCATTTCAACAAACCCTTGGATGATTCTCTTTACAATATTCATATTAGTGGCAGGGTATAATGCTGGAAGAATTGGTGGCGATCGCTGGATAATCCCTTATATACGAGAGAGGCTTTTTAATAATCGGTTTACTCCTGAAAATTCTTTATAGCTATTTTGCGGAAACGTTCTCGTAATTAGGGAACGTTTTTTTCTTATTTATTTACGACATTCTCATCCATTTTGTAACTAAATTTATAAATGTGGACAACTTCCTAGCATATATAGAAGGGACAAGTCATACATATGTTACTAAGAATCTTAGGGGACAAGGGATGGGAACGTTTATGAAAAACAGAGTAAACAAATTAAAAAGAAAAATTGATGCCAAAAGGAAAAGAAGAAAACATTCCCCACATTACCAAGTACTTCGAGAACGGGACCGTAGGGGAGAAATGATTCCTTTCTCTGTAAAGCACGATGAAGAACGAGAGGATACATTATACTCCTATGATAATAGAAATGCTTATTCTAGTACAAAAGGGGAATCTTTTTTTCGGAAAGATCGTTTTATGATGCAAGTTTTGGCCAGCGTTTGTTTGTTTTTTATTATCGGTATTATCGTCCAGTCTCAAACTCCAGTTTTAGAAGGGGCAAGAGGCTATGTAGAAAAATCCTTCCAAGAGGAATTTCAGTTTAGTACTGTAGCTAATTGGTACGAAAATGCCTTTGGGCATCCACTTGCACTTGTACCGCCTAACTTGGACACTGTTGCCCCTGGAGATATTGAAAACGATATTAATGAAAATAATTATGCTTTACCAGCAACAGGAACTGTTAGGGAGTCATTTCAACAGAATGGTAGAGGGATTTATGTGGAGACAGTATCTAATGAAAGAGTAGAGGCTGTCCGTAGCGGTGTTGTGCGATATGTGGGGGAAGATGAAGCGAATGAATGGGGAAAAGTGATTATTGTCCGCCACTATGATGATACTGAAGCTTGGTATGGAATGCTTGATGATATTTCTGTAAAAGTACACGACCATGTTGATAGTGGTGACTTGCTTGGAAGAGTGACTTCTCATGAGGAAAATGAAGAGGTTGGCATCTATTACTTTGCTCTAAGGGAAGGAAATAGATTTGTGGACCCGTCCGAAGTGATCTCATTTGATTAGCTTATTTCGAAAAATAAAAATACACCCTATTTTTTGGGCGATTCTAGGAGTAGGTGGATTAACTGGACTTTTCAAAGAAGTGGTCATGTTATTCTTTATTGTATTCGTCCATGAACTAGGGCATAGTATTATGGCTTACCATTATCGTTGGAGAATTAAAAAAATTCTCCTCCTTCCTTTTGGTGGGATGGCAGAAACAGAGGAATATGGTAATCGACCAGTAAAAGAGGAAGTTTTGGTAATAATATGTGGTCCTTTACAACACATCTGGTTAATCATTGTAAGTTATTTTTTAATTAATACACCTTTGTGGAGTGAAGCGGATCATCAACAGTTCGTTTTTTATAATTTAACAATACTTATATTTAATTTACTCCCCATTTTACCGCTAGATGGAGGAAAGCTTCTCTTCTCATTATTTTCGTATTTTAGCCCCTTTCATAAGGCATATCGAATAAGCTTTCATTCATCAATATTATTATTGGTTGTATTAACAGCTTTTTCATTGATATATATCCCATTTCACTTAAATTTAATTGTAATTGTAATATTTTTATGGGTTCATCATTATCTAGAATATAAGCAACGTCACTTTATGTTTATTCGATTTTTATTGGAAAGAAGAAAAGTACCACCACCTCCATTAGAGAAGAGGCTAAAGGTACTCCCCACTTTAACCGTGGCAGATGCCATGAAGGAAGTGAATAGACAGAAATATCATTTATTTATAATTGGAAATAATGGAGTAATTTTAGAAGAAAAAGAAGTTTTAGAAGCATTTTTTAATGAAAAAAAACGATTTTTACCTCTACTAAAATTATTATAGATAGATGATTGGAATGGTGCCTGGTACCTTGCCAATCATCTCTTTTTCTTTATATAATAGTCCATAATGATATAAGAAGATTGGGGCTTTTAGTATTGCGAAAAGTAATTTTAAATATGGTAGCAGACGAAAAAAGAGGCGCTGTTTTAGATAATAACGAAATAGTTGAATGGCTTTTTGAACAAGAGGATGATCGAACAAGAATTGGTAATATATTTTTAGGGAAAGTGATGGATATTGTTCCAGGTATGGAAGCTGCTTTTGTCGATATTGGAGTGGGGAAAAATGGTTTTTTATTTCGAAATGATCTATTAGCTTTCCAGCCATATAAAGAAAAAAAATTAGAATCACCTCCTTCAATAAGAAAACTAATAACAAAAGGCCAATCAATTATTGTACAGATAACGAAAGAGGCTGTTGGAACAAAAGGAGTACGTCTTACGGAGGTATGTTCATTACCTGGGAAATACTTAGTGTACTTACCATTTGGAAGTTATGTGGCCGTTTCTAAAAAGATGAGTTCGGAGGAAGTGAGAGAGGAGTGGCGACGTCGAAGTGGTGACTGGTTATCAGAAAAAGAGGGTATTATTATCCGGACAATAGGAGAGCAACAGAATGAAACAGAAGTTTATGGGGAACTTGAACGCCTTCGTGAGGAATACAATAAAATTAGTGAAGATGCAAAGATGATACAGCCTCCTAAACTCCTTTATAATCAGTCCTCTTTGGTTCATAGGGTTGTTAGAGATTATGTGACATCTGGCCATACGGAGGTATATGTGGATGAGAGGGAGAGTTATAGACAATTAATTAAATGGGTTGAGGATGATAGTAAAAAAAACGTTAAGCTCTATCAAGAAAAGGAAGATATCTTTCATGCATTTGATTTAGAAAAGAACCTCGAAAAGACTCTTCGGAGACATGTTTGGTTAAAAAATGGCGGATTTTTAGTAATAGAACGGACAGAGGCATTGACAGTAATTGATGTAAATACAGGGAAGTTCGTTGGTAAAACGAATCTTAGAGAAACAGTATTAAAAACAAATATAGAGGCAGCTCATATTGTTGCAGAACAATTACGACTTCGGGATATTGGGGGTATCATTCTTATTGATTTTATTGATATGAAGGTGGAAGAGGATCGAGAACAGGTACTAACTACATTAAAAAAATCTTTCAAGAAGGATCGTTCCTTAACAAACATAGCTGGTTTCACACAATTTGGTTTAGTTGAAATGACACGAAAGAAGGCAAGAAGCTCCATAGATAGTATATTACTTGATGATTGTCCGAATTGCTTAGGAACAGGGAAAATACAAAGCGTTTCATCTTCCATCTCATCTATTTCTCGAGATTTATATACTTTAAGGCATAGTGAATGTGAAGCAATTCTTCTAGATGTAGAAGAATCCATACTTGATGAATTGTTATTAAATAATAAGGAAAAAATAAGATCTATGGAAGATTCAATTAATAAGAAGCTTTTTCTTCTTCCATTAACAATGGAGGATGCGAAGTCTACCTCTTCAAAGCATGTTATTCGTTTAATGGGTGGGAAATTAGAGATTAAAGAAATTTGGAAATCTAGATATAATAACAAATAGGTGAAAACAGTTGTTTTTACCTATAAAGCTCATTGACATTATCCTTTCAATTATGATATGATTTCCTTTGTTAGTTGTTTGGGATATCTCCAAAGAGCTACAACCGCACAGATCAGGTATTAAGCATTTTTATTGTTAAATGCACCTGTAATGGCGAGTCTGAGTATTAAAGGAGGTGCCGTTCGTGTACGCAATTATTGAAACTGGTGGAAAACAAGTAAAAGTAACTGAAGGACAAGAAGTTTACATTGAAAAGCTTGATGTAGCAGAAGGTGACGCAGTTACATTTGATCGTGTAATCTTTGTCGGTGGAGAAGAAACAAAAGTTGGAGCTCCATACGTAGAAGGTGCGACTGTTTCTGGTAAAGTAGATAAACAAGGTCGAGCTAAAAAGCTTACTGTTTTTAAATACAAAGCTAAGAAAAACTACCGTCGTAAGCAAGGTCATCGTCAGCCATACACAAAAGTGACGATTGAAAAAATTAATGCATAAGGTGTTCCTATGATAAATGTGGTTTTTGAACGGAATAATGACAACACCATTCATACTTTTACGATGGAAGGACATGCTGAATTTGGACCTCACGGAAAGGATTTAGTTTGTGCAGGAGCATCAGCTGTAGCCTTTGGTGCAGTTAATGGGATTGCAGAAATTTGCCATGTCCGATTAAACGTTGAGATGAAAGGTGAAGGAGGCTTTCTCCGCTGTCGTGTTCCTGAAAAAATTGAACCGAACACTTATGAGAAAGTACAACTATTACTCGAAGGATTGTTCTATTCATTGAAAACAATGGAGGAGCAATACGGACAGTTTATTCGAATTAAATCGTAAAATCAGGAGGTGAAGACCATGTTTTTAAAATTGGACCTTCAATTTTTCGCCCAAAAGAAGGGTGTAGGTAGTACAAAGAACGGTCGTGACTCTATTGCTAAGCGTCTTGGTACGAAGCGCGGAGATGGCCAAGAAGTAACAGGTGGATCAATCTTAGTTCGTCAACGTGGAACTAAAATCTATCCAGGTGTTAACGTAGGTAAAGGTGGAGACGATACATTGTTTGCAAAGATCGATGGCGTTGTTAAATTCGAACGCGTTGGACGTGACCGTAAGCAAGTTAGCGTGTATCCAGTAGCACAAGAAGCTTAATTTAATGCTTATTAAAAACTCTAATGAATGTATTTCATTAGAGTTTTTTCACATTTTATTCTAGTCTAAGGAAAGTTATCTACCTAAAAGGACCGTTCACAAAAAAGTACCAGACATGGTCTAGTACTTTTTTGTGAACAAAGCATTTCCCTTATTTACTATTCTTCTAATACTTTGACACTAGTAGCTGTTGCCTGCCCTGGATAACTTTCATTCATTGCTCGAAAGGAGACGCGCACAAGCTGTCCTACTTCATATTGATCACTATCTGTAACAGAAAACCAAGTAGCACTTCCAACACTTGTCTCTGGATGTAAAATATCTTCTTCCGTCATCTCGACAGCTTCTTCCTGAGAAATTCCACTGACAACCAAGATTCTTTCATTAATTTCTACAATATATCCTTCTTGCTGATCACCAATAATCCCCATGCAACCACCGAGTATAAATATTAGAAAGATAGAAAATAGTGATATGATAAATTTCATGACAATCATCTCCTTATAGTTTACGTTTATGGATCTATTGGTTATGTTTTATTTAAGTATTTATAGTGAAAAATAAAAAGAAATGAAGGTCCATTTTTCATATTATTGCTTTTGTGATATTTTATATTAGACTTCCCATGCTAAGCATTTTTGTCTATACTTCGTTGAACTTTTATACCGCGTATTTTCAGGGTAGAGATGTAGTAGTATGAATCAGCAATCGTTGACCATCTATTTATTTAAGGATAACATAATTCGAGTTGATGGAGTAAGGTTGATAATTACATAAATTCAAAAGGGGGATGAAAATGAAGCTTACTATTATAGGTTATTGGGGTGCATATCCTGGTAAAAATGAAGGAACCTCAGCCTATTTACTTGAAGGTGAAAATACAAAAATTCTTCTAGACTGCGGAAGTGGTGCAGTAGCAAGACTTCAAAACCATATTAATCTGGCAACACTTGATGCTGTAGTACTTTCTCATTACCATCATGATCATGTTGCGGATATAGGTGTACTACAATATAGTCGTGTTGTGGATATGAATTTAAAGGGGACAACAGAACCACTACATATTTATGCTCATAAAGATGACTTGATGGAGTTTAATCGACTGGGGAAAAAACCATATGCTGAAGTATTTTCTTATAATAGTAATGGTCCACTTTCCATAGGTCCATTCACATTTAGCTTTCAAAAAACCAATCATCCTGTACCGTGTTATGCTATGAAAATAACAGATGGAAGTAAGTCTTTCGTGTATACAGCAGACACCACGTATGATGAAGCATTAATACCTTTCATCCAAGGTAGCGACCTCTTAATAACCGAAACGAGCTTCTATGAGGATCAAGAAGCAAAGACCTACGGACATATGAATAGTAAAGAAGCAGGGACCTTAGCTGAAAAAAGTGATGTACAGCATTTAATTCTCTCTCACTTACCTCATTTTGGATCTCATAATCAGCTAGTAGAAGAAGCAAAGAAGTATTTTTCAGGAAACATTCAATTAGCAGCATCTGATTTAGTATGGCCTAAGGAAAACTAAAACAACTATAGCATATCATTATCATATCCTCTAAGTTCACAAAAAAGTACGGGACCTGGTTCCGTACTTTTTTGTGAACTTTTTCTTAGCTTCGTATTTGTTGCATCTGTTATATAGAAAAAATCTCAATTGATAGAAATTTACATACTATTTACAAACCTTTACATTCAGTTTATTTCTAGTTTACAAACTTCTACTATACTAGCAATTGTAGTCGAGATACATAGACACAAAGATTTTAAAAGAAACCGAGGAGGAAATATTAGTGAAAAAATTTAGTTTATCAATTATCTTAGCAGGTCTTATGGCATTAACAGTAGCATGTGGTGTAGGAGAAGAAGCAAGCGGGGATAACGGGTCAAACAATAATAACAACAATAACAACAATTCAGAGGAAAATAACAATAATAATGATGACAACAATGATGTAGTAGACGAATTCCCTGAAGGTTATTTAGAAATTCGTGGGTCTGATACAATGGTGAACTTAGGTCAAGCATTTGCTGAAGAATACATGGATTACAACTTAAACGGAGATTTATCTGTTACTGGTGGTGGATCTGGTACTGGAATTGCTGCAATGATTAATAATGAAGTAGATATTGCACAATCTTCTCGAGCAATGGCAGATCAAGAAATTGAAGATGCACAAGCAAATGGAGCAGAACCAATTGAATTCGTTGTAGGTCAAGACGGTCTTGCGGTTGCCATTAATAATGACAATTCAATTGAAGAGTTAACGATCCAACAAATTAAAGATATATTCACAGGTGTTATCACTGATTGGTCTGAAGTAGGTTGGGATGAAGGTGGAGAAATAACTGTTTACTCCCGTCAATCTAACTCTGGGACTTATGTTTACTTCAATACATTCGTAATGGATGGAGAAGACTTTGCAGACGGAGCTATGTTTATGCCTGGGTCTTCTGCAATTCGTGAAGCTGTGGAACAGGAAGTAAATGCAATAGGTTACATTGGAATTGGGTACATTGATGGCATTGACGCTGTAAATGTAGCGTTAGACGAGAACAGCGAGTATGTTACATCATTTGAAGAATCAAATGTTGATGAGGGGATTTATCCAATTGCTCGTCCACTATACTTCTACGTGAATGGTACACCAGAAGGGATTATGCTTGATTACTTGAAGTGGGTACTTCAATCAGAAACTGCTGATGCAGTAAGATATGACACAGGTTTTTATCAAATTGGTTCAGACTATCAAGCAGCGAACAAAGCTGCATTTGAAGAGTTAGGACTTGATTGGTAATCAAGATAGGTGAAGGGAATTATCCAGATGGATAATTCCCACTTCTTTAAAAGAAATTATGACTATTTGTTCATATCTTTAAAAATATCTCAAAAAGTAGATTTGTCAGGAGGTAACAACATGGAGCTTGATGCTCAAAATCGGTCTGAATCAGAAAAAATATCAGGCTTAAAGCAAGTAACAAAAGAGAAATTAACACAAAAATCTTTCAAAGCTAACCTACTTGATTTTTTAATAGAAAAAGCATTTTTCGTTTTCGGTTCTATTGCAGTCTTTGTATTATTATTAATTTTATATTTCCTGATTAGAGAAGGGTCTGATGCTTTAAGAGAAGTTGGAATAGTAGAATTCTTAACCGGAACACGCTGGTATCCTTCTTCACCACAGGGTGCAGGGTATGGAGCACTTCCGTTTATCATAAGCTCCTTTATGGTGACAACAGGAGCACTAATCATAGCAATTCCATGGGGCATTTTTACTGCCATTTTCATTGCTGAGATTGCTCCCAAGCGTGTGAGAGAAATTTTAAAACCAGTTGTTGAAGTACTTGCAATCTTCCCATCAGTTATTCTTGGGTTTATTGCTCTCGTTATTTTATCACCAATAGTCGCGAACCTTTTTGGACTATCAAATGGACTAAATGCTTTTACTGCGTCAGTAATCTTATCGGTGATGGCATTACCTACAATTATTAGCATCGCAGAGGATTCTATTAAAAGTGTACCGAAGGACTATCGTGAAGCTGCTTACGCCCTAGGAGCTACCCGTTGGGAAACGATCAAGACAATTACAGTACCTGCTGCAAAATCAGGGATAATGGCAGGTATTATGCTGGGATTTGGACGTGCTGTTGGTGAAACAATGACCGTGTTAATGGCAGCTGGAAATGCATTAAATATGCCTGTAAGAGAGTTTTTCGGAGTAACATTACCTAATTACTTTTCCTCAGTTCGAACTTTAACGGCAAATATTGCAATCGAAGGTTCAGATGTACCATGGGGAAGTCTTCATTATAGTGCACTGTTTGTTATTGCATTAATTTTGTTTGTCATAACATTTGTTGTTAATTTAACCGCCGATATACTTATTTCAAGGCAAAGGAGGAAACTAAATAATGAGTAAACATACGACAGAAAAAATTTGGTTTACCATTTCTGGTGCCTTTGCATTTATGACGATTGCAGCACTATTATTCCTCTTGTTCTCCATTGTGAGAGAAGGAGCTCACATGCTTAGCTGGTCCTTTATCACAGAACCTCCAAGACGTAATATGACAGAAGGTGGTATTTGGCCAGCTTTAGTAGGGACTTTTTACGTAGCATCGTTAACAATACTTATTTCTGTTCCAGTTGGTATAGGTGCAGCTATTTATTTAAATGAATATGCAAAGCAAGGTCCTATTGTAAGAATTATACGAATGAGTATCCGTAATTTAGCTGGGGTACCGTCCATTGTTTATGGGTTATTCGGATTAGCGATTTTTGCATCAACTTTACGAATTGGTGTTGGGTTAATTACTGCAGCTATTACACTAGCAATAATGGTTTTGCCTTGGGTGATTACTGCATCTGAAGAAGCGTTAAAAGCTGTTCCTAGATCTTTCCGAGAAGGTGGTTTAGCTCTTGGTGCAACAAAATGGCAAACGATTCGTCAGCTTGTATTGCCAACAGCCATTCCTGGGATGGCAACTGGATCTATTTTAGGACTAGCACGTGCAGCTGGAGAAACGGCACCAATTATTTTAACTGGTGCTGCATATTTTTCAAGAAACTTACCATCTAGCTTAACAGATAGCTTTATGGCTTTACCTTATCATTTATATATTTTAGCAACACAACATGCACAAGCTAGTGTCGTTCGTCCGATTGCCTATGGAACAGCCTTAGTTTTAATACTAATGGTTATTTTACTAAATATGTTTGCGATTTTACTTAGAAACTACTATCGTCGAAAAAATGAAGTTTTATAGTTTTTCAAAATGATTATATGGAGGGAATTAACATGGCATTAATGAAAACCGTTGTGCGAGAAAAAAATGTAGAGGAAAAGTTACAACAACATTCGGAAGAAAATGTTAATGTTTTTAAAGCAAAAGGCTTGAACCTATGGTATGGGAACGATCAAGCGTTAAAGAATATAAATTTAGACATTAAGAAAAACGGTGTTACAGCGATTATTGGCCCATCTGGATGCGGGAAATCTACATTCTTAAAAACATTAAATCGAATGGTAGAATTAGTTCCGATTGTCAGAACGACTGGGTCTATCAATTATCATGGTGTCAATATTTTCGATACGTCTGTTAATTTAGTTGAACTACGTTCTTCCGTTGGTATGGTATTTCAAAAACCAAACCCATTCCCAAAATCAATTTATGATAATGTTGCCTTTGGACCTAGAGTACATGGAATTAAAAAGAAGGCGATTTTAAACGACATTGTTGAAAAAAGCTTAAGAAGTTCAGGACTTTGGGAAGAGGTTAAAAATCGATTAAATGAATCTGCACTAGGATTATCTGGAGGTCAACAACAACGTTTATGTATTGCTAGAACTCTCGCTGTGGAACCAGAAGTCATTTTAATGGATGAACCTACTTCTGCATTAGACCCTAAATCAACTCTAAAGATAGAAGAGCTCATACAAGAATTAAAAGAAAACTATTCTATCATTATAGTAACCCATAACATGCAGCAAGCGGCACGTATTTCAGATAAAACAGCCTTCTTTTTAAACGGTGAAGTCGTTGAGTATGATGATACAGATATTATCTTTTCTACACCTAATGACAAGCGTACAGAAGACTATATTACTGGAAGATTTGGATAAAGAAAAGGAGAATGAATTATGATCATTCGAGGACAATTTGATATTGATTTATCTCAACTGAAGGAAGAAATTATGCTTTTAGGTTCAATGGTTGAAAAGGCATTTGAAGATACAATGATGGCGATTAAAGAGAAGGAATATGCTAAGCTAGATGACATCATTTTGAATGATCAATATATAAACCAGCTCGAGTTAGAAATAAATGAAAAGGCAACATTAATGATTGCAAAGCAACAGCCTGTAGCTTCCGATTTAAGAAAAATAATAGTGAGCTTGAAAGTATCAAGCGATTTAGAACGAATGGGAGATCTAACAGTTGATATTGCAAAGGCAGCAAAGCGATTCAAAAATGTAGAACAATTGAATGGCTTTGAAGATGAATTACAAACAATGGCTGAGAAAGCGAAAGTGATGATGACCTCGGTTTTTCATGCCTATCGAGGTGCCAATGTAATGGAAGCGCAAAAAATTGCAGCAATGGATGACGAAATTGATACAGCTTATAGTAATTTTGTTAAGTCTATTTTCGAGGTAGTAGCAGTTGAAACTGGTGTTACAGAGCATGTAACACAGTTAGCTTATACTTCTAGATTTATTGAACGAATTGCTGATTATTGTACGAATGTGGCAGAATGGATTATTTATGAAGTGAATGGCAAACGTTTTGATCTCAATTAGTAATGCCTTCAATAATTAGAAAATTTAATTCTAAATGAGGTGAGCATACGTTGGGACAATCTATACTAATCGTAGATAATAATGATGAAAACCGGAATAAATTACAAGCCATTTTTAAAGCAAATGGATATAAATGCTGGGGAGTATCTTCAAGTGAAGAAGCATTTAAAGGAATCGAGACGTTATCACCAGATATTCTTATTGTTGACATGGATTTACCTATAATGAATGGATTAGATTTTTGTAGAAAATTAAGAAATGTTTATGATAATTGGACACCAATCATTCTAATTTCTTCTATTATGGATGAGTTAGAGGCAGTTTTAGGGCTAGAGTTAGGTGCCGATGATTACATGTTAAAACCTATTAGAGAAAAAGAGCTTATGGCAAGAGTTAAGTCAATTTATCGACGTGGAACTTTATGTTGTCTAGAAAAAAATGATAAAGGTAATGAGGAAGTTTCATCAGACAATCGGTTAAAAAATGGTAATTTAATTCTTGATCCTGATCATTTCGTTTTATACAAAAAGGATGAACCTGTTGATTTAACTAGGAAAGAGTATGAGCTTTTATATTATTTATTTGTCAATAGGGGGAAAGCATTATCAAGGGGACAATTAATGAAAGAGTTAACTGGAGAAGAAGGGGAATTAGATGAACGAATTATTGATGTGTTCATTAGTCGCATAAGACATAAAATAGAACCATCACGTAGGAACCCAGTTTATGTTAAAACGGTGAGGAATATTGGATATATGATGAAACATATTCCCCCTACTGCTTGGAATAAGGAATTGTCTAACAAGGAAGACTCGATGCTAAGCTGAGAGTCTTTTTTAATTCACTTTATTTTACGTTGACTTCAATGATAGGTATACTACATGAGGAGGCATTATTAAATTACGAGGAGGAGAAAAATGGCACAATTTCACATGGCTTTTTTGCATTCCCATGCGTTATTCTGGTTAATCACAATCATTCTGTTTTTGTTAACCGTATTGTTTATTAAAAACGGTAAAGGAAAAATCAGTAAAATTTTTCAAATGACACTTAGATTGTTTTATGTATTAGTTACGGTGACTGGATTGTTTCTCATTTACATAAATGATTTTTCCTTACGACAGGGACAATTTCATTGGGAGTTTTATGTAAAAGGATTACTTGCTTTCTGGCTTATTTTTGTCATGGAATTAATTACAACTAGAATGGCTAAGGGTACACTGAAAGGTAAGGGACATTTATTATTTTGGGGACAATTTATCGTAGCGTTGCTTCTTGTTTTATATTTTGGTTACGGTGTAACAGGATAAATAATAAATGTGTTAAGCTTATTTAGGAAAATTTTGAAAAAAGTCTTTACTTTTTTTTGAAGTAGTAGTAGAATTGACATTGGAAAAAGTGATAAATATTGGAAAGAAAGGAGGCTATAAAAATGATTAACGGAATTAAAACTCAGCATGTTAGATTTCATTTGAATAAATCTTTAGCCTCCGCGATGGTACTTTAATAGGGTATACATGTACCTTTTATGAAGATTATTTGCGCAGGTTAGATAATGACCTGTGCTTTTTTATGGAAAAGTCAGATTCTTTAGTATGCATGAAGTGGCTTTTTTATGCTAAATGATGCAAACACAGGTCAAAGTGATAACCTGTGTTTTTTTTGTGTTTAACAAAAAATAGCAAATTTAAATTGTCTTCACTTTTTCCTACTGCAGCTAAGGGAGGTGGTAGTATGATTTTTAACTTATTTTTTATAACGATTACTATATCGAAGCGTGAGTTCACCAATAAAGATATGCAACGTGAACAGCAACGTCAGTATAGCAGAGTAGAAAGAGCTAAAATGCAATCGAAGCAAGCTCAATATACTCGCTTAATGTAAATCAATTATAAATAATAAAAAAGGAGATGATGATGATGATGAAAGTAATGAATTTATTTTATATTGTAAGGTTACCAGAGGGGATAGGTTTTGTTTAGCTAAGCTCTATTTAGAATTTAACAAATCACAATGATTTTTGGTAAAGGCGATTACTTTCTTTATAAGGTAATCGCCTTTTAAATTTTTAAAAGATATTACAATAACTAAACGAATGTCTAGTCAAAAACGTCTAGTCATACATAGACTGTTTATGTCAAGCAAGACGAAAACCTATGTTTTCTAAAAAGAAACATGAAATATTTTTAGTAAGGAGAGAGGATAATGGTAAATCGAAGAACAAATGAACCGTTTGGATTATTCAATTTTCCTTTTTTCACTAGTCCGAAGCCAGCAGTTCAATTTGATGTTCGTGAAACAGATTCAGAAATAATTATTGAAGGTACTTTTTCTGAATTTACAAAAGATGAACTACAAATTGAGTTTGTACGAAATGGCTTATTAATTATTGCTGAAAAGAAGGTTGAGGCAAAAAGTGAAGAAAAAGGAGACCAACAAGTACAACCACAGCCAATAAGAGTAGAACGTTTTGTACCTATTTATTTCCCATTCGCAGCGGATGATGTATCAGCATCTTTTACAGAAGAAAATGTATTGAAAATTGTAGTAGCGAAAAATGATTCTAATCGATCGTTTATAACAATTGAATAACAACTTTCCTAATTTTATAAGGGACTAAAGTATAGGAGATTAGGAAAATGAGAGTTGACCGATTGTAAACAATGTCAGCTCTCTTTTTGTTTTACATTGACGTATGTATTAGTTCACGGTTAATAGCAAGGAAAGGAACAGCTCTATAGAGAAAGCAAGATATACGTGGAAATTCGATTTTATTGTTAAATTGCCCTTTCGCTTTATCATATTGGATCATAAATATAATAAAGTGGTATTTTACCTATTTTTATTGTTAGAGGGAGGGAAGAGAAAATGAGATATGATGCTCAAAGTCAGCAAAGCCGTCAAACTGATCCCTTCACACAGATGATTTTTGGACCCCCAAGACCACAACAAAATCATCAGGCTGAACAGTATCAACCACCACATCCTTATCAACAACATTACCAAAATCAGTATGGGCAACCGTTTCACCAAGGAAATCCTTATCAACAACATGGAGGACAATACCCTTATCCCCAACAAAAAATGAAAGGACCTAAAGGTTCAAAGGTATATTCGTACTTTTTAAAAGAAGACGGATCATTGGATTATGAAAAGATCGGTAATGGTGTACAACAGGTTAGTGGGATAGCTGGTAAGGTAGGGCCAATGGTGAAACAACTTTCTCCACTGTGGTCTATGTTGAAAAAGTAAATACTGCATTACGTTATTATAACTGTCTTTTTAAGGCAGTTTTTTTCTTATTCTTTAGCAATTATTTATATCATGAAGACTTCCACATACAAATAACGCTAACACAGTTCAAAAAGGAATTTAGTAGACTGGAAAACCGATAAATCATGAAATGCATTAGTTTGAAGGGTTCAAACAAGGTAAAATGTACTAGGTACAGCTAGACCAGATCCAAAAATCCCCTAAAAGCTTACTGTGTAAGTTTTAGGAAGTTGAGGCCGTGCCACACGGAAAGCGTTCACCTGAAACGGATGAACTCACTATGAATTATTTTTCATACCCCATGGTGCAAATTCTACTTGCATGTATGTTTATCTTAAAAATAAAAAAATCGTTCTTTGAATAAAGGCGATTCTTTACTCTAAAGAACGATCGAAGTAAGTGTGCTATAGGTTATTAAAGCACAATCTGTATAGAAATTATTTTTCTCTAACTTTTTTTATTATAACAATACATTACCAGAAGAATGCGGATCCGAGAGCAAAGCCCCCAATTCCAGCTAGTGCTACAGGAACAAAGTAAGGATTATTTGTAAATCCCCCTCCTCCATATCCAGGTCCTCCAGCACCGTATCCAGCAGGAGCACCGTAACCACCTGCACCATAGCCAGGTCCCCAGTAACCTGGGTAACCGTACCCAAATCCATGGCCTCGATGAGTAGGTTCTATCCAAACGTATGATGAATCTACTTTAGCGATTTTACCTACATGAATTTTTCCACATTTCTCTGTTATTTGAACGACTTGACCTTGGTGTTGACAACAAAGATCATAGTAACTCATAAATTTCCCTCCCTTCATGGGAATCTGATACCATCTTATTAATAATGTCGTTTGTTGATTGTACAAATGCTCAATTATTTCTTAATTTTTTTTCTACCCTGAAAATAGAAACGGTTCAGTAGTGAAGGGTGACGACTCCAGTAGGATCAGCATGAGTTCGAAAATCCCCTAGCACTTACCGAGTAAGTGCTAGGAAGTTAAGGCTGTGCCCAACGGAAAGCGTTCGCCAGTAACGAATGAACCTCCTTGATGATTTAAATTTTCATCCTCCATGGTGCAAGTATTTTCTTGTATCGGCGGTTTATCCTAAAAAATAGCCATACCTAAAAGAGATATACTATTCATTCGTTATACCTCACTTTCCTTTCACCACAAGGATACAAGTGCGACACATGTTCTTGCTTCACTCTATTCGCAATCACAATATCTTCTTAGAGGAACTCACCAAATTACATCTAAAAAAGTTTATAATATTTTGATTCATGGAACTCAGCAGGAGTCTATACAAAATCATTCAACCTACATATGTTATTAATGCGAGAGGGATTTCTCACAATATCAATGGCAAGGAGGGAAGCTTACATGGGTGCACCTGCAGGAGGATACGCTAGAGGATTCGCGTTTATTATTGTTGTTTTTATCTTGCTAGTGATAATTGGTGCGGCAGTAGTTAGACCAGGGGGATATTATTACTAATCTAATGCTATCTCCTGATATCTAGCTACAAAAGTTAAAGTCTGAAGATAATTGTTGGTTATTTTTGTAATTTTAACTTTAAAAGGAGGAATTCGAAATGGGTTACGTAGATCCAGCATATGCTGCGTATGGTTGCTGCCCTACACCAGCACCAGCTCCAGCACACGGAGGTTTTGCTACAGGATTTGCACTAGTATTAGTGCTATTTATCCTATTAGTAATTATTGGTGCAGCAGCTTGGGCTGCATACTAAAATCTAAAAAGCTGTTGGATTATCCAACGGCTTTTTAAAATTATTTGTATATAATTAATTTTATATTTATTTTTATTAGTATTACGAGGGAAAATTTTATTTTATCTAAAATAATTTAGCCTAAAATATTACACTTTGGTACTATCGTCTATACAACTCACTATGTTGGTCATATGTTATTAATGCGAATAGGAAATTCGCAAGACTTTTTCTGAAGGAGTGAAAGAGCATGAGTCATACAACTGGAGGTTACGCAGGAGGATTTGCGTTTATCCTTGTAGTGTTTATCTTATTAGTAATCATTGGAGCAGCAGTAGTTAGACCAGGAGGTTATGGTGGATACGGCTACTAATAAGCCGTTAAAATAGCATCCTGAAGATCATTTGAAAGTATACAATTCTAAGGAGGAATTTAGCATGAGTCATCATCACGGATATGGAGATCCAGCATACGGATACGGTGCAGCACCTGCAGGTTATGGATATGGAGAGCCAGGTTATTATGGATGCTGCGCACCAGCAGCACCAGTTGCAGCACCAGCACCAGCACATGGTGGAGGATTTGCAGGAGGATTTGCGTTAATCCTTGTATTGTTTATCCTATTAGTAATTATTGGAGCAGCTTGGGCTGCGTAACAGGTACTAAAAAAAGACCGTTGGAATCTTTCCAACGGTCTTTCCTTTTGCTTAAAAGTTATTGATAAGTAATTATTTATACTATACGTTTTCTAATGCGAGCACTAGTGTAATCAATAATGGTTACGACTACAATAATTACTAATAGGATCATCCCTACTTCATCCCATTTTCGATTAGCTATTGAAATTGTAATTAATGTTCCTATACCACCAGCACCGATAATACCAAGAATAGTGGATGCTCGAACATCAATTTCAAAACGGTAAATAGCATAGGATAGGAATTCAGGAATGATTTGTGGTATAACGCCATAAAAAAGTACTTGTAACTTATTTGCACCATTTGCTTGAAGGGCCTCGACGACATTCATATCAATGGATTCAATTACTTCTGAATAAAGTTTCCCTAGCATTCCAATAGATCCTATTGCAATAGCTAATACCCCAGCAAATGGACGTGGTCCAACAGCAGCAACAAACATTAAAGCTAGTACTAATTCTGGAAAAGCACGTATACCATTTAAAACCCCTTTGGATAATCCATTAAGTAACTTGCTTCTTACCATATTACTTGCAGCAAAAAATCCAAAGGGAATGGCTAAAATAGCTGCCATAAGTGTTCCTGTATACGCCATTAGTAAAGTTTCCCACATTAGACCCATCACTTTTTGAAAAGCTCCCCAATCTGGTGAAAAAAGCTGGGGAATGACGCGAGAAATACTATTAATGGTATGTTCACTGAACACACGATCCCAGCGAATATCTATAGTGACAAATGTCCAAATGTAAATAGCAATGATCACAAGGGCAATGATGATATTACGTATGAGTTTATAAACAGAACGCTTTTTTTTAGGTGGCATGACTAATTCCATTATACAATTCTCTCCCTTATCTTATTACTTATGAAATCAATAACGACTACGGCAATAAAAATAACAATAATAATCGTCATGACTCGTGGATAGGCAAAGCGGTTTATTTGTTGTTGAAGTAATAAACCAATTCCTCCTGCCCCTACAAATCCTAGAACAGTAGAAGCTCGAACATTTACTTCAAATACATATAAACTAAAGGAGACGAACTGTGGTAATACCTGAGGCATAACAGCGAACCATATGACTTGAAAAGTATTACCTCCTGATGCACGAATAGCATCTAATGGATTCATATCAATTGCTTCAATCGTTTCATACATTAATTTGGCTAAAAGGCCTAAAGAAAAAATGAACAGGGCTATAATCCCTGGAAAAACACCAACACCAAAAATTCCTACAAAAATAATAGCTAGTAAAATATCAGGAATAGTACGCAAAACATTCATAATGAAGCGTACAGGTTGGTATATCCATGAACTAGGAAATAAATTGGAAGCTGATAATAAAAAGATTGGTATACTAACGATGGCAGCAAAAGTTGTAGCTATAATGGCCATTTGTATTGTTTCCAATAATTTTTCCCAAACTTGTGGTATGTAATTCCAGTTTGGAGGGAAAAGATCGGTCAAAATCCTTTGAAATCCACCCCACCCACGAATAATATCTATTGGTGTTGAATCTGTAGCCCATGAAGTGTATATATAAACTCCAACAATAATTGCAAAAATTACTGTCAATTTTAGTTTTACATTTGAGGAAACAACACCGGAAACATTAGGTTTAGTCATTTTCCTGACCTCCCACAAGGTCATCCTCTCGAATTTTTCGGCCGTAGATTTCTTCAAAAGTTTTTTCTGTTACCTCTGATGCGGGGCCATCAAACACCATTTCCCCAGCTCTCATACCGATGATTCGATCTGCATATTCCATAGCCATATCAATGAAATGAAGGTTAACAATGGTAGTAATGCCATCTTCCGTATTAATTTTCTTTAAATACTTCATTACTTGATGAGAAGTTGGCGGGTCTAAGCTTGCTACAGGTTCGTCGGCTAATATAATTTTAGGCTCTTGTGTTAAAACACGTGCAATAGCAACACGTTGTTGTTGACCACCACTTAATTGATCTGCTCGCATATAAACTTTTTCCGCAATGTTAACACGTTCAAGACTACGGTATGCTAGTGATACCACCTCTTTAGGAAACAAATTAAAAATACTAGCAATTGTTCCAGTATGACCTAAACGGCCAGATATAACGTTTTTCATAACAGAAGAACGCTTAACAAGATTATAATTTTGGAAAATCATACCAACTTCAGTGCGGAGCTTACGTAACTTTCTTTGATTATATGTTAAGATATCATCATCTTCGATAAGTAGCTGTCCCTCAGTAGGTGTAACGAGACGATTCATACTTCGAATCAATGTTGACTTTCCAGCTCCCGACAAACCTACGATAACAACAAATTCTCCTTTATTTATTTTTACATTAACGTTTTTTAAACCTTGGGTTCCGTTAGGATAAACAAGTGAGACGTCTTTGAATTCAATCATTTTATTCCCTCATTTCATTTACTTTAATTGAAGGTATTCCCCTCTTTTGTTTTCTTTACCACTGTGAAAAAAACAAAAGAGGAGGGGAGAATTAGAATTCTCCCCTTCAATTATTAGTCTTGCGGTAAAGCTTCATACGTGCTACGAATAATATCATAATCACTGTCTGTTGCAGTATCAATACCTGTCCAGTTATAAACATTATCCATGATTTCTAGCATTTCCTCATCATCGTTAAATGAAAGGAACACTTCAATAATACGATCAAATAAACTTTGAGGAAGGTTCGTTGTTAATGAAATTGTGTCATTTGGAATTTCATCTGTATAACCAAGAACACGAAGTTCTTCCATAGCTTCTGGATAATCATCTGTAATAGAAGTACGTGCATCATCGAACGTAGTTGCAACGTCAGCATCACCTTCTAATACTGTGATTAAAGCATTATCATGTCCACCAACTGTCATGATATTTCCAAAGAAACTATGAAGATCTTGTTCTGATTCAAATCCAAACTCGTTCATCATTTGTGCGGCTGGGAATAAGTACCCACTAGTAGACGTTAAGTCAGCTAATGCCCAAATTTTCCCTTCTAAATCTTCTAGTGATTCAATGTCAGAATCAGCTCGTACTGTATATTGTGCTTTGTAAGTAGAGCTTCCGTGACGAATAGATTTTAATACTGCTTCAATATGGTCGTAACGTTCTGTTGCTAAAACATACCCTAATGGAGGTAGGAAGCCAATTTGTACTTGGTTATTTCCCATTGCTTCAACAGTTGCTGTATAGTTTGTCATAACTCTTCCTGTTACAGGAATACCTAGTTCAGCTTCAAGGCGTTCAGCAAGTGGTGCAATTGTATCAGCAATATTAGCTGAATCTTGAGATGGAACGAAGCCCATAACTAATTCATCAGGATAGTCTTCTTCTACAGCATCATTATTGTTGTTAACGTCGTTTGTATTGCCATCTCCACTTGCAGTCTCATCATTGTTGTTTCCGTCTGCAGTTCCACAAGCAACTAATGATAATGCAAGTACAGATGAAAATAATGTTGTCATAATTTTTTTCATGTTTATTTACCCCTCACTTTTTGTAGAATCTTGTCTTACCAAAAAAGATTATACAATAGAACTTTTGGAAATGCTATAACATTTACACTATATTAATAATACTTTTACAATTATAATGATAGAAAAGCTAACATTAAACGATAAATCGGTTAGAACATTCGACTTTTGATATTAATTAAACTTGATAAATAGTGGCATCCTATAATACGCTGTACAGTGAGTTATAACGATTATAGTATTTTAAAAAAATATATTTTTATACATAAAGGAGTGAGCAAAATGAAAGAAAAGCTGTTCATTTTTGATTTAGACGGAACATTATACGAAGGAACAGATCACTTTGATTATTATGCAAAACGTTTAATGTTGGATGTAGATGAGAAATACCATGAAGCTTTTTGGAAGGATTATGAGCAAATGAAGGCTGGAAATCACCCAGTATCTGTAGGAAAGGCTTTCGATACTAAAAATGATGCTATATTAACAGTGGATCCAATGACGTTAACAGTTGTAGAGGCACTGGATTGGAATGGAAATCGTAAGCGAGACATTGAACTACTATATGGTGAGAAGCAACTGCAGTTTGATTTTAAAAATATAATAGCTATTGGAGATGGATGGTGGCTTCCATTCGTATGCGCAGTCCACTACGGAGTTAAGGATTGTTATCCTCGTTACGTGGAAACAAAGGAATTTATGGTTACGGATGCATTTAAATTAGAAAAAATTAAGGGACTTCAATCGTTTTTATTAAACTTAAGAGAAAAGGCAACAATCGTATTACTAACAAATAGTGATAAAGAAGATGTTGGTAGATTATTAAATGAACTTAATTTAACGGATATTTTTCATGAGGTGGTTACTTCTGCGCAAAAGCCTACAAAGACAACGATGTTTTTTGAACAATTAATACAAAAATATGATATGAATGCTGATGAAGTGGTCTCTATTGGCGATAATTTTATTAATGAAATAGCACCAGCATTATTACTTGGAATGAAAGCTATTTATATTTCAGAGCATTCACATCAAGCTGAGCATGAAAACTTAATTCAAGTTAAGAGAATAACAGATTGGATTGAAATGGTTGACTTAACTTGATAATTCAATACAAAATAAAATGAATTTTTTTAAGGTACCGTTAAAGGATAATGTTCTTTTTAATAACGAAAACCGAGCAGAATGAGAAATAATGCTCGGTTTTCGTTATTTAAATATAAAAATTATTGTTCCATTAATCTTTTGTTCAAAGATAAGAAAGTATAAAATTTTCACTCTACGTAAGGTGTCTAGCTCCATGCGCTTTTCTTATATTGTGTATGAATTATCAAAATTTCAATTTTCTTCTATAGAGATAATGTATCTTGTACTGATTTATATTCGTATCCTAAATCTCGAGCAATTGCATCATACGTAATATAACCAGCAGCGGTGTTCACACCTTTGACGAGAGCTGGATTGGAACGGAGTGCTTCTACAATTCCTTTATTTGCTATTTGTAAAGCGTAAGGGACTGTGACGTTTGTTAGAGCTATGGTAGAGGTCCTAGGGACAGCACCAGGCATATTTGCAACTGCATAATGAACTACTTCGTGTTTCGTATATGTGGGATCATCATGAGTTGTAATACGATCAATTGTTTCAAAAATGCCACCTTGATCAATAGCAACATCAACAATCACAGAACCTGGCATCATTTCTTTAATCATTTCTTCCGATACCAGTTTTGGTGCTTTTGCCCCTGGTATTAATACAGCACCAATCACTAAATCTGATCCTTTCACTGCATTGGCAATGTTTAAGGGATTACTCATAATTGTGTTTATTTCTGTTCCAAAAATATCATCTAATTGCCTAAGTCTCTCAGGGTTTAAATCAATTATCGTTACATCTGCTCCTAAACCCATAGCAATTTTTGCTGCATTTGTTCCTACAACCCCACCACCAATAATCGTCACTTTCCCCCGTTTTACACCGGGAACTCCAGATAAAAGTATACCACTTCCACCTCTTGGTTTTTCTAAGAATTGTGCCCCAACTTGTGATGCCATTCGACCAGCTACTTCACTCATGGGGGTAAGTAAAGGTAAAGTTCGGTTAACTTCTACTGTTTCATAAGCCACAGACGTTACCTTCTTTTCTGTTAAAGCAACTGCAAGTTCAGGTACAGCAGCAAGATGAAGGTATGTAAATAAAATTAATCCTTCTCTAAAAAAGTCATATTCAGAAGGAAGGGGTTCTTTTACTTTCATAATCATTTCAGAGTTTTTCCAAACGTCTCTTTGGTTCATGATTCTTGCACCTGAACTCTTATAATCCTCATCCTGAAAGCCACTTCCAATTCCTGCATTTTGTTCTACAAAAACTTCATGTCCTTCTTGTGTAAGAGTTAAAACCCCTGCTGGAGTAAGAGAAACACGATTTTCATTGTTTTTTATCTCTCGTGGGACTCCTATTTTCATGGATATTCCTCCTCAGTTTTTGTCTTTCTATCGTGGACTTTCCTTCGTATACACTATTTTAACGAATAATATTCCTATATACCACTATTAATTAGAGTGCAAAAAAATTTTTTTACACTAAAATTGAAATATAAAATTGGATAAAAAAAGCAGATTGACATTTTGTCAATTCTGCTTTTTCACTATTTTAACTAGATGTAATGGTTTTTGATGGAAATCGAGGTTCAATCTTTTCTGAAAAATAGTCAGTGTAGTTTTCACATGAAAGTAATCCTACATAATCAAGCTTATAAACTTCATAATAAATTTTGTATTCACCATTTTTATAGTGAACGTGCATCTGCCTTGTTGTTTCATCATAGGAAACCGTGTCTAAATTTCCAGAATTAATCTCAACTTTTTCCATAAAAATCTCTCTCTCCTTCCATGAGATTTTAGGACTCTAAAGTTAGAGTACCCTTTAATCACAAAAAGAAACAGGTTACATGAAAAATTGACACATTTCATCTTTCGATAAAACTTTACCACTAGAGACAATTTGATTATTTACGATGAGAGTTGGAGTATAAAATACCCCGTCAATAATATGGGTATCTTTATAAAGAATTTCTAATTCTACTTGCATTCCAATATCATTTAAAACTTCCATTAACCTCTTTTCAACAATTTTTCCATTAATATTGGCGCTAACTAACAGTTTTACTTCCATTTCTCTCACCTCACTATATATAAAAAAAGTATTCTATTTTCATTATAAATCCAACATAAAGAAATTAATGATGAGGTTTTGTCAGCCTTGTGAAAATATTGTTACTAATTAACTAACAATGCTTAACATATTACTGACAAAGTGGAATTCCAAGCTAATAGAATAGAGTGAATAATAAAAATTTGATTATATTGGTAAATAATTCTTGATATTTTATATTAAAAAAGAATAAAATTAAATAAGAAAATATTAGAATTGGGAAGCGAAGAATATATGTCAGTATTTGGGCACTTTGACATGTAGGAGCTGGTAGTGCAACCGACCTTTTGTTTAGGTCGGTTTTTATTTGTTTTTTAGGAAAGAAATTTTAACTTTTTTTCAAGGATTAAAATAGTAAGGGGGAGGAGAATGAAGATAGAAAAGGATAAAAACTCATATTCAAATCAAAATAAACAGCAACCTTCTCACTATTCCAAAAGGTTAAAAGTTCAATGGGACGAATCGAATGAAATTTGTGATGAATCTATTCTGTTGTTGAATAAAGTATTTGAAGAAGCTTTACCCATGCTAGTAACAAACGAGTCTGGAGAAATGCTCTATGTAAGTGATACATATTGTGATTTATTTGAGGTTAAAGAAAATGAGATTCTAGGTAAACACTACTTATCTATTCATCATTCATTATCAAATGAGGATAGAGATACCTTTTTCGAAGCCATATTAAAAGATAATAAATCTACTTTTGAATTGAAACATCAAACAAATAGTGGAGAAATGATCATTACAAAAACATCTGTTATACCAATAAAATTAAGAAACGAAAAAAAGGTTTATCTTCTCCTATATCAAAATATAACAGATTTAAAAGAGGTTAAGAGGTTACTTCAAGAAATGATAGTGTTGGATACATTAACAGGACTTCCTAACAGAGATAAATTTGAACAAGATATAGCTAAAGAAATGAATAAAATACAGACTGACAGTGTAACCAATAGGTTTGCAATTTATTTTATAGATTTAGATCGATTTAAATATTATAACGATACATTAGGCCATCTAACGGGAGATTGTTTACTTCAGGAAATTGCTAGAGCACTAAGATCGCTACAAGATGATCGAATAAAAGTATATCGTTACGGTGGAGATGAATTTTCCATCATTTTTAGGCAAATTAGCTCGGAAGACGAAATTCAAGCTGTAGCAACAGAAATTTTAAATATTTTTCAATCTCCTTTTTTTGTTAAAGGGAATGAATTATTTTTGACTACTAGTATTGGTGTATCCCATTTCCCTTCATTAGGAAAAACATACGATGAAATCATACATCAAGGTGAGATGGCGAAGCAGTATGCAAAGGAACAAGGGAAGGGTTCATTTGCACTATATACTCCATGTATTAGGACAAAACATGATAAAAACTTACTTGTGGAAAAGCGTCTGCGTCTAGCGGTTGAAAATCAAGGTTTTCAGCTGCATTACCAACCACAAATTGATTTAAGAAAAAAAGAAGTAATTGGAGTAGAAGCTCTTATTCGATGGACTGATGAAAAGTTAGGACAGATTACACCTGGTTTTTTTATACCTCTAGCAGAGAAAACCGGCTTAATTAATCCAATAGGAGATTGGGTATTAGAAGAAGCCATGCGCCAAGGAAAAGAATGGTATGACAAAGGAATTTATTTGCGAATTGGAATAAATATATCACCTATACAATTTGTCCGGCATGATTTTGTGTGGAAAGTAAAAGAGATATTAAGAAAAACAAAGTTACCTCCTTATTTATTGGACTTAGAAATTACAGAAAATGATTTACTTTATAATCGTGATGAATGCTTCAAAACACTTGAGAAATTAAGAAATACTGGTATTAGTATTTCTATTGATGACTTTGGAACTGGGTACTCTTCATTAAGCTATTTAAGAAAATTTCCAATTAACTCCTTAAAAATAGATCAATCGTTTATTCGTGAAGTAATAGATAATTCAAATGATCAAGCAATAGTATCATCTATTATTCAACTAGCTCATAATATGAATTTACGTGTCATTGCAGAAGGAGTAGAAACGACGGATATGGTGGAATTTCTAGATAAATTAGATTGCGATGAGATGCAAGGTTATCTTTATAGTAAGCCTCTCCCAGCTAGTGAAGTAATTGATATTATCGAAGGGACTAATGTATCAAATGTTCTCCATACATAGATGGATGGGGGAAATAAGAATTCATGGCATCTTATTGTCTCATTTTTTTGCTAGTATTGCTCTGTTATTAGATGCGTCGAGACAACTCGTAGAGGATTCGTGAAGTGAATGCTTGTGGCTGGAGTCGTCGCATTCACTTCTAAACCCTTTTTATTTATTGGTAGACTCGCAATGGAATTGAACTTTTCACCATGGAGGATGAAATTAATTTTCATCCAATTTGAATGAGTGGAATCCCACAAGATTCCTCGAAAATGCTATCACATTTTCTTCGTGCGTGGGATTACACTTGGATGCAAATTCAAAGTCCTGCGGAAGAACGAGCTAAACCAGACACCGCAGGCACGAGCAACACACCTTGCTCTACTTTATAGTACTGAGGAGCTTGGCAGGTCGTCCGCGATAAAGAAGACACTGTGACTGCGGGAATGGAGTGAAGCCAGAACAGATGTTGCGCTTAAACCCTTATGGTGAAAGGGACGTGGGATGGAACAAATGATTAATCTGACCTTTATTTGCTAGCTTCTTTCTCTACCTCTGCAAGTGTTTCTCTTAAGATTTATCTGTCGAGACAACTCGTAGAGGATTAGTGAAGTGAATGCTCGTCGTTGGAAACACCGAATTTCACTCCTGAACCCATACTTATGTCCAATTTCACTTAAGACAGTTTTAAAGACTCCTTCTATTTTGCTTACAATAAAGTCTCTTGAATACAAGGTAAATTTATTTTGAACTCTGTTCCTTCTCCTAAAACACTGTTCACTGAAACAGTTCCCCCTAATGAGTGGATGATATTAAAAGAAATCATCAATCCTAAACCTGTTCCTTTTTCTTTTGTGGAATAATATGCCGTACCAACCTTGGCTAATTGATCTTTTGAAATGCCGATCCCTGTATCTTTTACTACTAATTGAACTTTTTTATCTTTTTTGTTAGCTGATAACGTCAGTGTTCCTCCATGCTCCATTGCTTCAATCCCATTCTTAGCTAAATTTAACATGACTTGTGTAAGTTCTTTTTCATTCCCGTATATAGCTACTAATTTTGGTATGTTCATCTCAACTGAAACATTATTCATTAATGCATATGCTTGAATTGTATGACGTACTTTGTCCATAATATGATAGACTTGGATTGGTTTAATTTCTTTTTTCTCCGGCTTAGCTAAAGATAGGTAATCGCTTATTATAGACTGGGCTCGATCTAACTCAGAAATAGTTAATTGAAGGTAGTCCTTTTCATTAGCAGAAAGCTTTGAATTTGTATGAATTAATTGAATAAAGCCTCGTGCAACAGTCATTGGATTTCGAACCTCATGTGCAACAGAGGCAGCAAGCTCACTTACAATTCTTAGTTGTTCACTTTTGATAAGGTCTTGTTTTAACCTGGAATTAATTTGTATACGATCGATTAAAAAAACAACAATAAGTACAATACATGTTGTAAATGCTAAAAAAAGAATCATAGTAATGAAAGCTTCTAAACGTGGAATGGACAAATAATTATTTGGGTAGACTATTAGTAACTGGGAAGGTAGAAAAAATATTATGATTGTTATTCCATACTTCTTTTTGTTTGACCAGTCATTAAAATATTTAGAAGCCCATGATGCACTAATGACTAAAAAAATACTAATTAAGAAACCAATAAGTAGATAGGCATAACCAAATAAGATTATTCTACCTATTAGATGAACAACAATTAATCCAATACCTATTGGGACTCCACCATATAAAGTACCGATAAAAATGGGGATATATCGAAGATCAAAAGTAATTCCACTATGAAGTGGTATGGGAAATAGCATGACTATAATCATTGTTACTGCACAAAGTGTAAAGAATAAAAGTTGTGGTATTTTCTTCTGACAATAGGTTTGTTCATCTTTCCAAAAAATAATATAAAGAAATATAGGTGTTAAAATAATAAATATGTTTAAAAGATAATGTAAAAAAAGATCCAACAAAGACCCCTCCGATTTTCCCTGATACTACATTTTACGTATTATGACAAAAAAATACAATAAGCAAATGTGACGATAATGTATAAATATAAGGAGTTGATAAAATGAAACACGTATTAAAGTATTCAGGTTTGATAATTTTTATTGGCTGGACAATAGCCATACTCGTAAATTTCTCCATATATCAACATACGACAACACAATTAACATTATTCCACCCAATTATCGACGGAATATTATTTATGTTAGTTATGTTGTTAATGTATTATGGAATAATTAAGCTTTACCATCATAAACCTCAGTTTGCTTCTGTTGGACTAACAGTTTTCGGTGCTTTAGCAATAGTCTTAGCGGTATATTATTATACATACAGCTTTTAACCTCTGAATGAAACAGAGGTTTTTTCTTTGTTTTAGGAAATATTTTGAAATTAACTCATGTGGATAACTTTTTCAAAAATCGGCTAGGACGCCTTGCGCTTTTCTTATTTTGTAAGGCTGTTTTCGTAATCTTTGTTCTTCCCTTTCTAGAAAGTTGTTGTGATATAGTTACATTAATAAGACAAGGGGGGAAAGCATGTTAAAGCTAATAAAAAATGGAGAGGTTTATAGTCCAGATTATATTGGAAAAAAAGATATCCTTATTTGTGATGGGAAAATAGGAGTAGTTAGTGACCATATCTCTATAGACATTCAAGAAGATTACATAGAAGTAGTAGATGCCTCTGAAAAAATAATAATACCAGGTCTAATTGATGGTCATGTTCACATCACTGGAGGTGGAGGAGAAGGTAGTTTTCGTACAAGAACTCCAGAACTAATGCTTTCTGATTGTGTATTGGGAGGAGTTACAACGGTTGTAGGGCTTCTTGGAACAGATGGTACAGCAAGAACAATGGAAAATCTCGTGGCAAAGGCTAAGGGCCTAACTGAAGAAGGAATTTCTTGTTATTGCGTTAGTGGGAATTATCATTTCCCAGTAAAAACATTAACTGGATCTGTTGAAAAGGATGTCATGTTTATACAAGAGATAATCGGAGCAGGTGAAATTGCAATTTCTGATCATCGATCATCCCAGCCTACAGAAGAGGAGTTAGCTAAACTAGCAAGTGAATCTCGAATTGGTGCACTTTTATCTGGTAAGGGTGGTATTGTCATTGTTCATGTGGGGAATGGACCAGGAAAATTAGATTTATTAGAACAGGTAGTTCAGAAGACAGACGTTCCCATCAAACAATTTTTACCTACCCACATTAATCGAACAGAAGAATTACTTGAGGCTGGAGTATACTATGCAAAAAAAGGAGGCTATATTGATTTAACAACTAGTTCAGTTCAGAAAAATGCTAAATTAAGTAGTAGTAAATGTTTAAAGTATTTGTTAGAGGAAGGAGTTTCCATTGAACAAATAACCTTTACATCAGATGGTCAAGGTAGCTTACCGAAATTTGATGATAATGGAGATTTTATTGGTTTAGGTGTAGGTAGGTTAACGAGTTTATTCCAAGAAATTCGAAATGCAATTGTAGTTGAAGGAATACCTATCGAAAAGGCTCTAAAAGTTGCTACTTCCAATCCAGCATCCATATTGAAGCTTCTATCTAAAGGTAGAATAAAGGAAGGATTGGACGGTGACATTGTCATGCTATCTAAGGACAATTTTTCAATAGAAGCTGTTATGGCGAAAGGAAACTGGATGATGAAGGAGAAGGAAGTACTTATGAAAGGGACGTTCGAATAAGGAAAAAAGTGAAAATAGGAGTAACGAAGGAGGAGAATCCATTGTTACTCCTTTGTTTAATAAGATAAGAACTCATAAAATCTTTACTTTGAAAGATGTCTAGGAGACAGGACGTGGGCGTTCTTAGGTTAATTGAGGCGTCATCACCTCGTGTCAAATAACCTGTCCGTATAAAAAGTAAATAGCGCTTTTTAACGGCCAGAACATTTGCTAGTCGCCGGGAGACAGGATGTCGATATTACGCCGTTGCCTACAGGACGTAGGCTGTACTTAGGCGTAATTGGGCGCCATGCGCTTTTCTTAATTATCTTGACGTTTGGATACGAAATAGGCGAAATCAAAGTATGCAAAATAGTTTTCTGTTAACTCATTATGTTTTTCTAGAATTTCAATATGCTTTTTATTTAGATTATTATCAATGACTAGCTCTGGAAATACATTATCAGTTCCATCAATCTCCGGAATATCATAGCTCCTTACTATGTCTATGGTAGAAAAGTTCTTACTAGAGCAAACTTCTTTCCATTCATTCTCCGTATAAAGATGTTGAAATCCATAAAAGTCTTTATATTCTTGGATTTCCTTATCTAATAGTCCCCCTAAATAAATAGGTTCTAAAAAATACAGCTTTCCATCATTATTTAAACGTTGATTTAATAATTTTAGTGATTCTGGGACGTTTGTAAAGGATAATACAGATTCAGCAACAATTCCGTCATAGTTTTTTTGAGGAAATTCATAGGAAGTAAAGTCCCCTACAATCCAATTTATATTTTTTTCCCTTTTATGCCTAACTTTTGCTTTTTGAAGCATTTTTTTATTTATATCCATCGCATCTATATTTACGTTCCATTTGTCCACTAAAAATTTAGCTGTATCACCTAATCCGCAACCTAATTCGAGAACAGCACTATTTTTTTTTAATGGATGTTTTTCAAATATTGTATTTGTCATCAGTTTGCCACCTGGTCGTGCAGAAGTGACTCCGTATGCTGCTAACATATCCATATACTCATTCATGTTTTATCTCTCCTTTCTATAGGGGTATTCACTTTCATATGAAATGTCAGGGACACTTATCCAATCCAATTTTCTAATTTTAAATATAATAGGTATGTAAAGCGTACAAAGGAGGTGCTTCTATGACAAATCCAGCATATTATTTTGATCTTTGTTGTAAGCATAAAGGGAAGGTTGTCAAAATTTACGATAGATCAGGAAAGGAATATATGGGGAAAATTGCTCATATTGATCGTACTCATGTATGGTTAGAGCCTGTTGATGCTTCTTGTGAGAGAGGTTATGGTTATGGCTATTATGGGGGAGGTTATTACTATGGTGGTGGATATGGTTATCCAGGATATGGAGCATACCCTGGATATGGTTATGGCTGGTTCCCAGTAGCATTAGCGGCTATTGGTGGTTTTGCGTTAGGAGCAGCGTTTTTTTGGTAGAAGGTGATGGGAAGATTGCTTGCGATAATTTCCAATTCCAATCTTGGAGTTGGTTTTTTTTTTACCCTTATAAATCTATTGGAGCAACCAAAATGCTAAAGGTTCAAACAAATGAGAAATAAATTGTGTAGGGCCATATATCTCTGGGAAAAAAATAATCATTATCGCCAATCCATATGCGAATGCAGTTAAAGAGAAAAAGACTACTTTTTCTTTTTTTTTCATTTCCTTCTTCTGATGTAATTCAAAATAAACAATGAAAACAATAACGGCACCTACGGCTAAAACATAAATAAATTTCAACTGTTTTCCTCCTTTGAATTACCTTTTCCCAGTAGAAAGGCCTAATCTGCGGACATAAACCTTTACATCATAATCCACTTCTATATTTGTAAAGAAATCATTCCAATTTTCTTTATGCATATCCCATTCATTTGGATATTTCCGATGAAAGGCTTCATTAAATCCAAGTACATCACTCTTTATTTCTTTTTGCACACGATCTACTGTTTTTACTAGTCGTTCTAATATGATCTCCTCGAACTGCTTTTCTACGGATTGCAAAACATCCATTTTTGTTAAATCTAGATTAGTTGTGTTTTGAATAATATCATCTTCAGAAACCGCTTTAATTGTAATTCTCCATTCTCCGTCTCTTATTTCAGGTATTAATTTTGAGTTTGCTGATACCATTAGTGCGGAAATATAACCGTCTGCTTCTTCAGGTTCTATTGTAACAGTAGCTAGATCTATTTCATTTCTGAACCACAGTAACCCCCTAGTTAACTCCATCGTTAATACATCATGCATCATATTACCTCTGAATGCTGCAGTGCCTAATAGTTCCACCTCATTTTTCCCTTCAACAGATCCTTCCGTATCTTGTGATATAGTAATCATTGGAACAACTACTTCATTTTCATCATTTTTTAAGCCTAAAAGAACGTCTCTAACAGATATATCAATTCCAATGTTCGTATCACTTAATTCTCTTAGCGTTTCTGCAGTCATTGTTTCTAGATGCTGATTAGTAGATAATAATTTTTTTGCTTTTACATTCGTAACAAAAACCCTATCACGTACACGAGCTTGGGGAGATCTGGAGAAAAATTCAAGTTCTTGACTTATTCCTTCTTTTCTTGCATATTCCTCATTTATTACAATCACGCGATTATGTCCCCAAAAGAGTCTACGTGGAAATCTCATTTGCAAATGGGAAAGGGCTTCGGCCATAGTTTTCCCTGTTGCTGAATGGACAAAGGTTTGCTGTTCACCTCCACCTCCATCACCAGTACCTGAAGCTTCTCCACCAGGAAGCTTTACTTCGATAGACAGTTCAATTTCATCATCATTAAAGTAATCGATTCCAGTTCCCATCACTAAAGCAATATCATTTACTTCAATGCGATCCCAGCAGCCGGATAGTAAAATAACTGCCAGAATGTACAGAAAGAACGAAATAAATTTTTTAAATTGAGAGTTTTTCAAAATGTATGCCCCCTTTATGTAGGAGTTACTTCCTTTATGCTTGCTTCTGTTGCTGAGGAGATTTCTTCACTTTCTTTTTAACTACAGCAACGAGGAACAGTAGAAAAGGGATAATTGTACCAAATAAAGGTAAATAGAATGGAACTGCTTTTCCAAGTGCGTCCTTTACTTCCGTGAAGCTTTGAGCTGCCCAAATACTAGATACAATAAGCATTATTCCTAACGGAAAGACGATTGGGCGATAACTTGAAAGCTTAAATAATTGAGCAGTTCCTAGTACAAATGCATAATAAAATGCCGTAATTTTTATAAAAGCACCTGCTACCCATAATGCCATTACGATTGATTCAATATTTTCAAAGAAGTCAGCAATACTTACATATCGTGTTGCACTTATAAGAGGGTAAGATAGCTCTTCTGTTAACATTCCATATAGCATGAAAGTAGCTAGGTTCGTAAGGACTAACGTAATTGCAATCATAACAAGGGACAATAAGCTCCACTTCATTGCCTTTTCTCGATCAGAAAGAAATGGGAGAAAGAAAGCAATAATAAAAAATTCACTATACCATGCTTGGATAGATGCTGCTCCCTTTATTGAAGGTGTAATACCATCTTCAAAAATAGGTAACATCTTCAAAAAATCTAACTCAGGAACGAGAAGAACAATAATAAAAAAAAGGATAAAAACAACAATAGGTACGAAAAATTCACTTGATCGTGCGATTACTTCAAGTCCACCGCGGACAGCGAAAGCTGAAACTAGTACCATTCCTGTAATCACTACTAGAACAGGTGTTTGAAGCATAAAAATTCCAACAATAAAATCCGCATACTCTCTTACAATCACGCCACTGACATGAAACAAAAAAAATAGGTAGCCAAACCCTAATAGTTTTGCTGGGATTGATCCAATAATATCTGTGCTATACTCTATTATCGTTTTTTTTGGATAGTAATCGTTTAATTTAATACAAATAAAGATCGTTACTACTCCCGTCACTAATCCCCATAAGGGAGAAAGCCACATATCTCTTCCGGCTGGTGCAGCCGTTATTGCGGGAACAATTAAAATAGCAGTTGCAATGATAGTAGGGTACATGACAAGTCCCATTTGAAAAGATGAAATTTGTCCTTTCTCTATCATGTTAACTTCCTCCTTGACTAGGACTTGGTTTTTGATTGTTGAGTTGTCTTTCTTCATTCGTATTTCCAGAAAGATTTGGTCTTGTGTCCATTTTCCAACGAGGTGGACGTATTAGAACATCTTTTATATCTTTAAATTGCATTGGTGCAAGTGGACCTAGATATGGCATACCAAAGGATCGTAAGGAACAGAGATGAATGACGATAGCGATAACACCTAACATTATTCCTAAAAGACCAATACTCCCTGCTAAAATAATAATTGGGAATCGTAGCATACGGATAGAAATCCCTGCGTTGTAGCGTGGAATAGCAAAAGAGGCAATACCTGTCACAGCAACAACTATTACCATGGGAGCCGATACAATACCTGCTTGTACGGCAGCTTCACCAATTACTAATGCACCAACGATACCAACAGCTGGACCTACTTGTTTTGGTAATCGGATCCCTGCTTCTCGAAGAATCTCAAACATGATTTCCATGAGTAATGCTTCAATGAGAGCTGGAAATGGTACTCTTTCTCTAGACTCAGCTATACTTATAATAAGTGTAGTAGGTAGCATTTCTTGATGATAAGTAAGAATGGCTACATACATAGAAGGAAATAAAAGAGCCATTACAACAAATAAATACCGTAACCACCTTAGTGCGGTGCCAATAATGTATCGTTCATAATAATCTTCAGCTGCTTGAAGCAATGCATACATTGTAGTTGGAGCAATCATCACAAATGGAGAGCCATCAACAATGATTGCAACGTGCCCTTCCAATAAATACGATGTAACCACATCTGGTCGTTCCGTATTCAATATTTGTGGAAAAGGTGAATAAGGGTTATCTTCAATTAATTCTTCAATATACGAACTATCCAAAATACCATCGATCTTAATTCTGTTTAGACGATTATTGACTTCCTCTAGTAATGTTTTATCAACAATTCCATTGATGTAAGCAACAGCAACTTCTGTCTGTGTCACCTCTCCAAATTTTTTAGACTGAAATGTTAGCTTTGGACTTCGTATTCTTCTTCTAAGTAAGGAAATATTGTCATCTATCGTTTCCGTAAATCCTTCTCGAGGACCGCGGACAACTTGTTCTGCTGTAGGTTCTTCAATTGACCTTTTTTCCCATTTTGGTAGGCCTAAGGCAATTGCTTCTTTCGACTGGTCAATTAGTAAAATTTGATATCCAATGGCTAAATCATTGATTAGTCCATTTAGAGTATTTAATTGTTTAATTTCACTTACAGTTATTTTATTTTCAATGAGTTGTTTTACGGAAATTGTTTCATTTGTCTCTTTCATTAAAGGATTTAAGACATTTTCATAAATTCTATCTTCGTTAGCTAATCCGGATACGTAGACGATTGCTGCTTGTTTATCACCTAAAGAAAAAGAACGATATAAAATATCAGAACTATTATTAAAGCTGGATTTAATGTAACGTATATTTTCGTTAATATCGACAGAGATAAGTTTGCTACCATCTTCTTCATGTAGTAGTTGTTGAATCAACTCTTCGTCTAGATTCTCGTCTTTTTTATCCATTTTATTCTTGTTTTTTTTAAACAGCATGTTTAACAAACTCAACAGATCAACCCACCTCTATTATTTATAATGTTAGTTTGTATCTCATGTAGAAAATTTATGTAAATAGTGAAATATAAGGGGCAAACCCGTTGAAAGTTTAATTCATTTCAACTAAGATGAGTTTCCCATACTATTTTTTTGACAGAATGAATATGTTTAATAGAAAGATTACTTTTGTAAGGAGAAAAGCCTTTTAGGGGTTGGAAAAAAATGATAAAATAAACTATCTACTCTTTTAATTAAATGATTCGTTCAACGCATGAAGGAATGTTTTTCATAACAATATGGTGTAACAAGTCAAAAAATAAAGATTTGTAAAAGGAGTCTACCTATGAAAAAAGTGTTATTCACAGTTTTAACTACTGGACTAATACTGTTAACAGCATGTACTAACGGAGATGCAAGTAGTGAGGGAGAAAATATCGATGAGAACGTAATTAATGAAGAAACAGATGATTTACAGACGTTAATCGAAACAAATGAATATCTTGTACAAGAACAAACAAGATTGAGAGAAGAAAATGATGAATATAAAGTACAAATAGCTGATCTAGAAGCAGAAAATGCTACTTTAAAAAATGATATTCTTACATTTAAGCAGCAAATAAATGCAGTAGAGGACTTTCGTAAAGAAGAACTAGCTTTAAGAAGGGAATTGGATGAGCTTGCTATGGATATTTTTAAAGCTATGGACGAAAGAAACCATATCTTTTTAGAACGATCTGTACATTCTAATATTGTTATAAATGAAGAAAGTGATGCTCTTGAAATTAGTGACACTGAAAATATGAGCTATACATTTCAATATATTACATTAAGTCCATATAATTATATTCGTCAGGTGGACTTTGAATATGATAAGGATGAAAAGGTTTTTACTTCTAGATACAGTTTCCATACAACAGATCAAAAAGATATACAAAATCAAGGTGATATAATAATGACGTTCGCCTTAGATAGTCGTTGGAAGCTTCGTTCGATTATTTATAATTAATGCTTTATAGATTTAACATACGGGAAAACAAAACAAATAGAGACTAAACGCATGGGATTTGATTTCAAATTCTATGTG
>NZ_JARUKY010000039.1 GCF_029688925.1 Evansella sp. AB-P1 | reverse complement strand
ATTGTAAATGGGAATGCTGAATTTTCAGTTGAGGGAGATAGAAATAACAGGTATAACATAGAAGGAATAAATGTTGAATTTATCGTTCTTGAATCGGAATGATCATAGGAGACACTGGCATGATCATATCATGTCCAAACTAAAGCTACTAGCTAATACCTTATGGAACGTTTAACGATAGTTTCAAGTAAGTGTAGAACGGAAAACAATGTTCCAATTCAATAGTTGTTCTAAAAAAATGAGTTTGGAATTATCCAAGCTTATTTTAAGTTATACCGTTTAAAATGTATAACACAAAATATAGAAATTAAAACTGACTTACGCACCGTTGTGGAAGGGGGCATATGAAAGGTAAATCCATTTCAATTTAATGGACAGGAAAATATAGGTATAATGGAAATACAATTAGCATGTAATAAAGGTGGTTAGATTTATTTTACATAATGACATAACGTCATGAACATACCTGTCGTAGCAACTTCCTAACACGCTAAGGAGATGAGGAAATGGAAATTTCAAAAAAATGGTGGAAAGAAGCGGTTGCCTATCAAATATATCCTCGAAGCTTTATGGATTCAAATGGAGACGGAATTGGGGATATTCAGGGAGTCATTTCGAAACTCGATTATTTACAAGACTTAGGAATCGATGTCATCTGGATCTGCCCAATCTATCAATCACCCAACGATGATAATGGGTACGATATTAGTGATTATCAAGATATTATGGATGACTTCGGAACAATGGAGGATTTCGATCAGTTATTAAAAGAAGTCCATCAACGAGGGATGAAGTTAATTATGGACCTTGTCATAAACCATACGTCAGACGAGCATCCGTGGTTTATGGAATCTAGATCGTCGAAAACGAATGCCTATCGAGATTATTATATTTGGTATCCTGGTAAAAATGGTGAGGAGCCGAACAACTGGGAATCTATCTTTGGTGGATCTGCCTGGGAATTTGATCCTAATACAAAGGAATATTACATGCATGTTTTTTCAAGAAAACAACCTGATTTAAACTGGGAAAATGCGGATGTAAGGCAAGACCTCTACGAGATGGTAAATTGGTGGTTAGATAAAGGAATTGATGGGTTTCGAGTAGATGCTATTTCACATATAAAAAAAGCACCTGGCTTTCCAGACCTACCGAATCCAAACAACGAAAAGTACGTTCCATCCTATGATGGACATATGAATCAAGAAGGAATTGATGTTTTTTTAGAAGAACTTAAAAGGGAAACCTTTGATAATTATGACATCATGACAGTTGGAGAAGCAAATGGCGTAAGTGTGGAAGATGCAGATCGTTGGGTTGGTGAAGATCGAGGCTATTTTAATATGATTTTTCAATTTGAACATTTGGGACTTTGGAAAAAAAGTAAAACTGGGGGATTAGACCTCCCTGCATTAAAAAGGACGTTATCGAAATGGCAGAATGGTTTAGATGGTATTGGCTGGAATGCATTATTTTTAGAGAATCACGATCAACCACGTTCTGTTTCCACTTGGGGCGATAGTGAACGATACTGGGAAAAGTCGGCGAAATGCCTTGCAACCATGTTTTTTTTCATGCAAGGAACCCCTTTTATTTATCAAGGGCAAGAAATAGGGATGACAAATGTAAAGTTTGATTCCATAGAAGATTATAATGATGTTGCCATAAAAAACATGTATAAGGAAGAAATAGAAAAGGGAACACCCCATGATGACATTATGGAAATCATTTGGATGAACGGACGTGATAATTCACGAACACCAATGCAATGGAATACAACAATGAATGCTGGTTTTTCAACGGGTATTCCATGGCTGAAAGTGAATCCTAATTATGAAACGATTAATGTAGAAAAATCCATCAAGGATCTAAAGTCCATATACCATTATTATAAGACGCTTATTCAATTGCGAAAAGAAAATGATGTCTTTATCTATGGTTCCTATGAGCTGATCTTAAAGAAGCATAAAAAAATATATGCCTATATAAGAAAACAAAAGGAGGAGGTTGCTTTAATTGTAACTAATCTTTCAAAGAAGGAAGTAACATGTAATATTCCAACACGATTACCATTTAAAACAAAAGAGCTTTTAATATGTAACTATGACTTCAATGACACGGAATGGAAATATAGATTAAAGCTAAAGCCTTATGAAGCCAGGATATATAGATTATTAACATAGTTCTTTGGTAATAAGATTAAAACACAAAACGCTAGAGTAATCAGATGGATAAAGAATTTACATGATGTTCGTCTTTTTTTTTATACGTGAATCATGTAAAATAGTAAGTATTATCTTATAATATGACCAGGTACTAACAGAGAGTTTGTCAATAAATATAATTATTGGTGATTAGATTAGGGGGAAGTAAAGTGACGAAGAGAGTAGTTGTTACAGGAATTGGTGCAGTAACCCCACTAGGTAATGATATATCTACTACTTGGGAAAATATTAAAAAAAGTGTTTCAGGTATTGGACCTGCTACGAGATTTGATGTGGATAAATCCAATGTGAAAGTGGCAGGAGAAGTAAAAAATTTTAACCCTGGTGATTTCATGGACTTTAAAGAAGCGAGAAGAATGGCTCGATTTACCCATTTTGCCATTGCTGCAAGTAAAATGGCAATGGAAGATGCTCGTCTTAAAGTAGGAGAAGATATCGACCCAGAACGTATTGGAGTGTGGATTGGGTCTGGGATTGGTGGTTTAGATGAATTCGAAATTCAACACAAACGTTTTTTAGATAAAGGTCCTAAACGAGTAAATCCATTCACTATTCCAATGCTTATTCCTGACATAGCTTCAGGAAGAGTATCAATAGAATTAGGTGCAAAAGGAATTAATAATTGTTCGGTAACAGCATGTGCTTCTGGAGCAAATTCAATAGGGGACTCTTTCCGTGTAGTTCAAAATGGGGTAGCGGATATAATGATTGCAGGTGGAGCCGAAGCTGCAATTACAGGTATGACCGTTGCAGGCTTTTCCAATATGACTGCTCTATCTACAAATCCTGACCCAAATACAGCTAGTCGTCCATTTGATAAAAATCGAGATGGCTTTGTCATTGCAGAAGGTTCGGGAGTAATTATTCTTGAAGAGTTAGAACATGCTTTATCTCGTGGTGCAAAAATTTATGGTGAAGTTGTTGGCTATGGTGCAACAGGAGATGCTTATCATATTACAACTCCAGCCCCTAATGGGGAAGGGGGACAACGGGCAATGAAACTAGCTTTAGAGGATGCTAGCTTATCTCCTGAACAGGTTGATTATATTAATGCACATGGTACATCGACACATTATAATGATATGAACGAAACGAAAGCAATAAAAGAGATATTTAGTGAACATGCCTATCGTTTATCCGTTAGCTCTACCAAATCCATGACCGGTCATTTATTAGGAGCTGCTGGCGCAATTGAAGCAATCTTCTCCTTATTAGCAATAAACGATAGTATTATTCCAGCAACGATAAATTATGAGACCCCTGATGAAGAATTAGATTTAGACTATGTGCCTAATATTGCGAAAGAGGCAAAGGTAAATACCGTATTATCCAATTCATTAGGCTTTGGTGGTCATAATGTAACTCTAGCATTTACAAAATATCAATAAATATAGAATAGCTGTGGAGAGAGTTTCTCCATAGCT
>NZ_JARUKY010000038.1 GCF_029688925.1 Evansella sp. AB-P1 | reverse complement strand
CTCGCCCCCCTCGCCCCAACTCCGTTCTTTTTAGGACAAAATTCACAGGAAAAAAATACAATTTTTTACACAAAAACCAAAAATGGTTCCCGTTTTATTTCAATTATGCTGAAATTTGGTATGCTTTCAAGTGGATTTAATATTTAAAATATTCATATTATATCTACTTTAAAGCTACTAAAAAATAATGTAGAAAGGAGGTAAAAGAAATGGAAATGATTAAAGGAAAGAAACGAGTACTTAGTATATCATTTCTATGTATGATGGCATTCTTATTAATGGCTAGTTCAGTATTTCTGCCTGCAAATAATAGCTCTCAATCCGTAACTACTAATGTGGCAGTGGCAGAATATGAAGCTTCTAGTGCTGAGTTACAGCTAGCAAGAGTAATTAATAACCACACCAAATACACTTGGAATCAGTCTCAGTCTTACGCTAGTAGGATAGTTAATATGGTTATGGTGGGATCAGATATTGCAGCTGCTGTTAGTATTGTCTTAGGATTCCTATCTTTTGGAGTCGTTACTGCGATTACCTGGGCAGCTAGAATGTCACTTAAATGGTATATTAATCGAAAGGGCAGACGAGAAGCAGTCCTTTGGTAATTATCGATGCAGAAGTAGTTCTGAATTTTCAGAACTACTTCCGTAGTAATATATTATTGTTCCGGGATTTATTTAGGAAGGAGGCTATTAAATGTGCAATTAAGTGTAAGCAAAAGCTCATTTTCCCAAATCATGTTTGATCCTACTGTCTTATTCGAGCATGTTAAACAAAAACCTAAACCATTGTTTCCAATTCTATTAGTTATATTAACAGCGTTATTATTAAATACAGGGACTTTTCCATATATACAACAAGAAATCAACCAATTTTTAGAACTTGAAACGTCCAACTCGAATAGCATTGTTATGTTTTCAATAATGACATTTATACTCTGTGGTGGATTTTTAATTGAATTAATCATTCACTCTCTAATTATTTACTTCATCATTGCCTTAGTTTCCGTTGATGTTCAACATTTAAGAACTATTTTTAGTATTATTGGATATAGTTGGTTTCCAATTCTAATTAAATCTATTTCCTTCATTATCATCATTATTATGACAGGAAATATATTTGAACCACAAGGTTTAAGAGTGCTATTTCCAGGAATAGAAAATGGAATAGTAGCGATATTATTAAAAAATATTGATATTTTTATTCTTTGGCAATATTTTTTGATTTATCTTGGGGTAAAAGTACTTTTAAAGAATCAACATTGGATGCTTTCCGCCTCCATCACATTGTGTGCGTTTCTTATAAGCATTTGCTTTAAAATTCTACCAGAGATAGTAATGATGTTAATATAACAGACAATAATGCGGGGGAAATATATGTTTAAGAAATTTATGCTTTGTTATTTCGTTGCTGTAGTAGCAACTATTAGTATTATTGTTGTGGAAATTGGTGTAAGATCTGCAGTCCTCTCTCCTTTCATTCTTTTAGAGTCTAAAGTAGAAGAGGAAGGAACACAAAAATATCTTACCGGCTATTCTTCCATTCAAGGAGATTATTTTTTAACAATCAAACCAAAGCAAAATGAAATGATAATGAAAGACAAGGAAAGTAGTTTTAACGTAATTAATAAACAATTTGTTTATCAAAAGTTTAATTCTGTTGGAAATGGTGAAATGAAAGGCCCTGAATTAGAGTTGGTAACAAGAAATGGTATTATCCCATCTTTTTCAAATGAGACCAACATAGCCGAGAAAGACAGGAACCTTTTTTTTCAAACATATGTTATCTCTAAGAATGATCAGGTTAATAAGCTAGAATTAGATAATATGAAGCTATCTACTGCACACAATGATACTTTTAGTATTGTTATTTATGTCCTCTCTTTTCTTATTGCGGGGATAATCACATTTTTACTAAATGTCAAAAAATCATTAAGAAACCTATTTACTCTGTTCTTTCCTTTCTTGACAGCACTCATCCTACCATTAGGATTAAATTATTTTTATACTTTAAATTTTTTCTTAATTAAGACGGATTCCTATATTTATAGTATGTTATTTTCAATATTTTTACCTACTTTAGGGTCATTGCTTATTACGACTAATGTTTTTCAATTAATGACTGATAAAAAATCTATCAAAACGGAAGAGAATGTTCCTGAAAATCAAAAGTCTAGTAGCTTTTTAGAATTCAATAAAAGAGAGAAATTAGTTCTCTTGTTCACTTTTACTATAGGACTCTTATATTTTTTGAGTTATTATTTACTACCTTTGTCATTACATATAAAAATGATCAGTAATGTAGGTTGGTTTATTTGTTGGTATTTATCAATGACTTTCCTTTTTATGATAGGGTATACCATTTTAGATCGTTATATAGGTAATTTTGAAAATATCACGATGACCAATACATTTCAACGAATGCAAGGAGAAATTGAGAAAAGCACTAATTCCAATGTACAACTATTTAAAAAGAGAGATTCGAAAAATGAAACAAATGCTTGGGTTTATAGTACGAATCCATTTACTGTTAAATCAATAAAAATCTTTGTTACAGAAGGTCTTTTACAACATTTTGATATGAATGAAACCAAAGGTGTACTCCTTCATGAAATTGGTCACATCAAGTTGAAACATAATAGATACATCCTTTTATTAACATGTATTATTGCTTTACTGATTAGTACAACAATATTTTACTCACGTATTCTATTATTATCATTTGGGTGGTGGCATTATATTCTATTGTTTCCCATCGGTGTAATTGGATTACTTATTCTTACAGAGTGGTTGCCTAATTTTGTTAGTAAATTCTTTGAACATCAAGCGGACGCATATGCAGTAAATCATTTAGAAGATAAAGAAATTTATGTTGATACTTTATTGAAGCTAAGTAAGATGAATGAGGATGAAATGGACAATGCAATTCAAAAAAGGCGGAATTGGAAGGAATCACATCCTACATTTGAAAAAAGAGTAAATTATATAAAGGATTTGATCGATGTTGATAATGATGAAAGAAGCAGTTAAAGAAATGTATCAAAATAATAAAGGACCATTTTATCTTTCTACTTTTGGTTTATTTTTTAGTTTTTTCGGTACGATCATTTATATGAATATATTTTACAATGCTTCAATGGAGATCCCTAGCGGTGTAAATACTGCCCCAAATGAATCTACATATCAAGAAATTGTATGGTATGAGATTTTTATTCATAATTTTATGATTCTCATTCCTATTATTATAGGGATAATTTCATTAGGATTTATTTCTTTTTTGTATATTTGTTTTCAGGGGAATCTGTTAGGTTCTTCTATTTTCTTTCTTTCAAAAGAGTTACCTGTATCCTTGATCATGAAATATACAATTTTCCATGGAATTTTTGAAATGCTTGCAGTCATTATCGTAGGAACTTTAGCCTTAAAACCACTCTTTGTTATTTTCGGTCATATTTTTTTTAACAAACCTTTTTTTAAAAGGAAAGATATAAAGGAAATGATAGTATTATTCATCCTTTTCATTTTACTTTTATTAGTTGCAGCTTTAATAGAAGGATTAATTACTGTGAATCTTTAAACCAACTGTTTGTGAGGTTAAAAAGTGAAGAAGATCATATTAATAATGACAAACCGTACGAGGTATATAGTAAACAAAATGCTCTACGATAATAACAAACCAGTGACGAAAAAACGATCATTTCTCGCAGCTTTTTTATCTATCGCCATTCTTATACTCTTTTTTGTATTCTTAAATTCTATATTAAATTTTACCTTTAATTTCCTTACGCTACATTTATCTATTTTATCCTTAGATGAAAAAGTACTGTGGACGCATGCATTATTGTTGGTATTTTTATCAACGATCATATTTAGTGATATATATAATACATACTATCGCTTTTTCACTTCAAATGATACTGATTTCCTTATGCAACTCCCACTTTCTATGGGAGAAGTACTAGTTGGGAAAATAATTGAAAGAACATACCTTAAAGTTATTTTAACTTTCATGATCCTTGTGTTTATCATCTATAAATCAATGCGGTCAAACAGGGACGGTTCCGATCTGCCTGGTAAACGGGAAACACACCCCTTCAAACCTCATGACGTCGGGAGCATTTTTTAAAAAAATGTTGATCCCCCTTCCCTCCCCACTTTCAAAGAAAGACATCGTACCTTAATGCAACATTACTCAAAAGAGTAAAAGACCCTTTGAAGCTATTAAACCTACCAATATAGAAAGCCAGCCCTGTTGTGATGCTGCAATAGCAGTAGCACAACAGGACTGGCTATTTTCTTCGGCAATTACATATAAATATAAAATCACTTTCCTGTTCAACACAAAGTTACCACAACACAAAACGGGACAAGGTCCCTGTCCCTCATGTCCCACCGTCTTTTATAGTATAATTTTTGTATGAATTGTTTCTATGATTCTCTCTTTTATATGGAGGGTTCCACCTTTAACATTTTTTCTTGGATAATCAACAAAAAATTCTCCTGTAGAAGCATACCGAGTGTTGTTTCTTAATGCCGTGACATCATATTTCTTTTTAGCTACATTAGTAAAAATAGGCGGAATCCAAATATCCCCATTCTCATTATAGATTACCCATAAACCATTTTCTCGCATTGCAATATAATTTGCATCAAATACAGCTGCTTCTTTGATTAAAGGGACTACAATATTCTTCGTTTTTAAATTAAAGACTCCAATTTTACCATTATTTTTTATTGTTGCAACATTACCATTAGATGTAACGATCGCATCGTATTGAATGGGTAGTATCATTTTTCCCTCACTAGAAAATAACCCCTTCTTCAAATTTTCAGTAACAATATAATAACCGTTATCATGTTCCACAGTGTCATATTTCACAGGGATAATAACTTTTCCTGATTTTTCAATAATGCCTCTATTACTACCCTTAATCGCTAAATACCGTTCGACACCATTAACCCAAGTATCTTCCCAAATCCTGTCGTAATCCAATCCCTTTATTTTTACTTCCATCACATGCCCTCCACCTAAAATTTAAATTTTCTTTTCAGTTTATCATTCTTCCAATTTATATTCTAGAATACTCCGTATCTGTCTCCTTTTGCCTTGACCCTTCGGTTCTTCTAGAGCTAACCATATAGAAAACCCACCTTTTTGTGAATCTGCAGAAGCAGTTTCGCATAAAAACTGGCCTATTCCTTTAAATATCAAATCCTATGAGTAAATTAAAACCCTACTCACCTACTCCAAACCTATCGCATCATCAGTACCTCAACAACCGACTCACACGAACCGTCCCCACGAGTTACTACAACACAAATCGGGACAAGGTCCTGTCCCTCATGTCCCTTTTTTAAAAATAAACTTGTTGACAAAGAAAATAACATTATGATAAAATTAAAAATTTGATAATAATCTATCCATATGTTATGATTATGAAGGTTACCATATATGGAGGTGGATTATTTGTTTCAAATTGGCGATAACATTGTTTATTCAATGCACGGAGCAGGTATAATTAAAGCCATAGAAGAAAAGGAAATCTCAGGGGACAAGCAACAGTATTATGTCATAAAAATGTTTATCGGTAATATGGAAGTCATGATTCCTACGGGTAAAACATTGAGTTCATGTATACGCCCTGTTACTGACATAAATGCATTAAAACACATCATACACATTTTTCAACATGGAGAATCAGATAGATTACTGCCATGGAAACAAAGGTATAAAATGAATATGGAAAAAATAAAAACGGGTAAAATACAAGATTGTGTTGAAGTTGTACGTGATTTAAATCGTATGAAGAAAGAGAAAGCACTTAATACAAGCGAAAGAGAAATGTTTAATAGCGCACATGGATTTTTGATTAGTGAACTGAGATTAATTAAAGGGATCACTGACAATCAAATAAAAAGTTTCTGTTAAAATTAATTATTGATAACGTATTACATCTCCCAAATATATCTTCTATTTTTCAGGAATATGTTTATTAATAAACATAAAACTCTTCAAAGACACCCAATTTCTTAAACTCACTTTTAGACCGTTAACCTCTTTTGTTATTTCTACAATCTAATCCAATATTATTTGAAGCTTCATCAAATAACTCATAAAATAGTCACTTGATTTTTGCAATCCTGAATCACACAGGCACGGACAAGGATCCGTAAAGATGAAAGAGAGGTAGGGCTTTCATTGTTTTAGGTATACAATATATAATTTAAGTTATTATTTCTAGAAGAAGTAACAACGGTAACACCATATTGTCAACTATAAAATGGTTTCCATACCAGGAGACCATTTTTTTAACAAACCCCTTCCACCAATGACACCTCCATGTACATCAACAACCTACTCACAAGAAGAAGGAAATTTTGAGATAGCTGTCGAATATTAAGTACAAAAACTAAAAAAACTTCCTTCTTGCTAGGGCACTCAAAAATTTTGCGATTATAATCAAAGTTACAATGATCTTACAATAATTTAGTATAGACTCATTACTTAGAGCTTCAACTTCCGAATGTCCCCTGATAGAACCTTCCCCACGAGTTGCCACAACACAAAACGGGACAAGGTCCCTGTCCCTCATGTCCCATAGATTTGCTCGCCACTCTTACTGTTCCAACCCTAAACTTTCTCTGTGTAAAGTTGGGCTGCCGTGGCTTTTACTTCCAAGCAGAACGCGGTTCGTTACCTCCCCACGCATTGGATATACTAGTCATCCGATTTTCAGCCTTGTCGGCTGCTCCCGAACCTTCCCTATGAGTTTCCCTGTTCAATATTAAAAGCCAGCCCTGTTGTGATGCTGCGGTAGCAGTAGTACAACAGAGCTGGCTATTTTCTTAAGCAATTAAATTTAAATTTGGTAATTGGGACAAGGTCCCT
>NZ_JARUKY010000037.1 GCF_029688925.1 Evansella sp. AB-P1 | reverse complement strand
ATCGTTTCGTTGTCGTTTTTGGCGACTTAAATAATATATCATCTCACCATAATAATTGTCAACAACTTTTTTAAAACGTTTTTGTCATCCTGTTTTGGCGACAAAAATAAATATACCATCATCTTAAATTGTATTCAACCATTTTCTTAAACTTTTTTTATAAATTTTCATCCAACCTTTTAAAAGCATTAATAATAAAGATGTTTTTTATACATGGTAATAAAAACCTACCTGAATCTACATTCCTTTTCTCACAAATATTAAACAAATATTAATATAATTCAGCCTAAAAAACGTAAATTAAAAGTATTTAGTTATAAAGTCAATAGAATGAAAACAATCCACTATCAAATAATTCATAACTTTATACTGATTTTTGCAACAGGATGTTCCAATTGCACCTCAGGGGGCACCTTCACTCTATTTGGAACCATATATAATATGACACTCCTATATATTAGGCAATAAGCAAATAATCTGGCAAGAAAAGCACCCTTTACTTTGTTAAACCGATAAGTAATATCACCTTGAGGCAAGTTCAAACTTTACCCCCTACTTCACATCCTTAAGGATTTTCCCTTTGAAGGATTGTCACCGAACCATTTCACATACATTCGAATACTTTCAATAACCTCACAAATGCCACAACCATTCACTTTTCACGGTACTTTCTACGTTCTACACAGCGAGCAACATCTCAAGCCACTTATTAAATTGGAGTTTCTCTTTTGTGGCTTTTCCGCAAGAATCAGCTCCCTACACTACAAAATAACTTTAATATACGAGAGTACCCATAATAAAAAAAGCAATGACTGAATAGTATTTAACTTTAGATTCCATGGGCACGAATCACAAAGTTATGTAAAAATACAGTTTCAAGTCATTACTTTTATCTTATATAAGTCTCATTCAATAGTGTTTAAGTATTCTACTTTGTCTCATCTACTTCCCTATGTCTCATCTGAGGGAATAATAATACATCACGAATTGATTGTGAATTTGTTAAGAGCATTACTAAACGATCAATTCCTATGCCGAGACCACCTGTTGGCGGCATACCATATTCAAGGGACTCTACAAAGTCTTCGTCCATCATATGAGCTTCATCATCACCTTGCTCCCGTTCCACAAGCTGAGCTTCAAAACGTTCACGTTGATCAATAGGATCATTTAACTCAGTAAAAGCATTTGCGTGTTCCCTACCAACAATAAACAATTCAAATCGATCCGTAAATCGCGGGTCTTCTTCATTCTTTTTCGCTAAAGGAGAAATATCTACTGGGTGTCCATAAATAAAGGTAGGTTGAATTAACTTTTCTTCAACAAAAGTTTCAAAGAATTCATTCACAATATGACCATACTTCATCGTCGGTTTTACTGGCACATTATGTTTTTTTGCTAATTCAAGAGCTTCTTCATCAGACATTTCATTCCAAAAGTCAACACCAGTATGCTCCTTAATAGCGTCAACCATATGAACTCGTTTCCACTTCGGTTCAAGATTAACTTCATATTCATTATAAGTCACTGTTGTATTACCCAATACATCCTGAGCAATATGAGCTACAAGATTTTCTGTTAATGCCATAATATCATTATAATCCGCATATGCTTCATACAGTTCAATCATTGTAAATTCTGGATTGTGTCGCGTTGAAACACCTTCATTACGGAACACCCTTCCAATTTCATAAACCTTCTCAAGTCCACCAACAATAAGACGCTTTAAGTGGAGCTCAATTGCAATTCGCATGTAAAGGGTCATATCTAATGCATTATGATGGGTAATGAATGGGCGCGCTGATGCTCCTCCAGCTATAGAATGCATCATAGGAGTTTCAACTTCTAAATAACCGTTATTATCTAAATATCTACGCATAGATTGAAGTATTCTACTTCTTAAAACGAATGTTTCACGAACCTCTGGATTAACAATTAAATCAATATAACGTTGACGATAACGTTGTTCAACATCCTTTAAACCATGATACTTGTCAGGTAATGGTCGCAATGATTTTGTTAAAATTTGAAAATCCTTTACTTTTATAGAAAGTTCACCAACCTGCGTTTTGAAAACTAAACCAGTAATACCTACTAGATCACCAATGTCAATGCGATTAAAAATATCATATTGTTCTTCTCCTACCTGGTCTTTTCTAACATATATTTGAATCTGTCCAGATAGGTCTTGAATATGTGCAAAGCCTGCTTTACCTTTCCCACGCTTTGTCATTACTCTCCCTGCAATTGTTACAGAGACTCCTTGTTCATCCAAGCTTTCTTTTGTTTCCTCTTCATACTTCTCTTTTAGTGCTTGTGCAGAGTGTGTACGTTCGAATCGTTTTCCAAATGGATCGATCCCTAGGTCAAGCATATCCTTTAATTTTTCTCGTCTCACTTTTAATTGATCATTTAACTCTAATTCTTGAGTCAACCTTACCAACTCCTGTATTTTATTCTCTTCATTTATTTGAAAATTTTTCAAAAATCAATGTATCCATTATGTAAACTATCATACCTAACATTAACAGATTATTGTTAGATCAAACTTGTTTCACCAAAAAAAGTAATGAATCTTTAAATATAGTAGCTTATTCTATCAATTATCTACTTTTTGTACTTTAGAATTCAAGTCTTTCATGATTACTTTAACATAAATGTTTTTATATAACCGTAATCCTAAGAATCAATATTTAAAAAATCAAGAAAACTGCCAGTAATAAACTGGCAGTTTTTTTATCATCAGAAGGTATTATAGGTAAGATACAAATCATTGTCAAATGTTTATGACCCTTGCACTTCCATTACTCTTAGATTATCTTGTTGATCTACAAATTCATAAAGTACGGAAGCCATATCATCCCTCTTCGTAACGGTGTTAATAGCATCCCGAAGTTTTGCCGCACCTTTCATACCCTTAATATACCAAGCAGCGTGCTTTCGCATTTCCCTAACAGCCACTTCCTCGCCCTTTAAATCTACAAGTCGATCCATATGAAGAACACAAACATCCATTTTCTCCTTATGATCTGGTTCTGGTTTGTTCTCACCAGTTTCTAAATAGTGGATCGTTCGATATAGCATCCATGGATTCCCAAGTGCAGCACGACCAATCATTACACCATCAACACCAGTCATGTCTATCATCCTTTTTGCGTCTTCAGGAGTTTTCACATCACCATTACCTATGACAGGTATTTTCACTGCTTCTTTAACCTCTTTAATAATATCCCAATTTGCTGTTCCTTCGTACATTTGTACACGAGTACGACCATGAACAGCAACCGCTTTTCCACCTGCACGTTCAACCGCTTGTGCATTTTCAACTGCAAAAATATGGTCTTCGTCCCACCCCATTCGCATCTTCACAGTAACTGGTTTATCTACAGCTTCTACAACATAAGAAACCATTTCATAAATTTTATCTGGATTTAATAACCATCTAGCTCCTGCGTCACAGCTAGTAATTTTTGGGACAGGGCATCCCATATTTATATCAATGATATCTGCGTTTGTTTGTTTATCAACAACTTTAGCAGCTTCCACTAGTGTATTTTTATCTCCACCGAAGATCTGAAGACTTAATGGTTTTTCTCTTTCATCTACAAAGAGCATCTTTAAAGACTTTTCATTTTTATGAACGATGGCTTTGTCACTTACCATTTCCGCACAAACTAACCCTGTTCCAAATTCTTTAGCTATTAAACGAAAGGCAGGATTACAAACGCCTGCCATCGGAGCAAGAACAACCTGGTTTTTCATTGTTATGTTGCCAATCTTTAACATGATGCTCACCTCTAACTTATTTTATTGATTTTAACTCATCTAGTGAAATATTAAGAGTATCTACAACATTCTCTAAGATATCTTCTGAAGGTATCCGGTTACCACGTTCGATCTCTCCTAGAACAGAAACAGATATTTGTATTTGTTTTGCAAATTCTTCTTGTGTAAAACCTTTTAGCTTTCGGAACGCCCGGATGCGTCTTCCCCAGATGAGCTCTTCCATTTATAGACACCTTCTTTATCCGATAATTGTCTAATATAATAATCAATGGATTTTCCATTGTTAAATACATAGTTTGCTTCAATTTCTTTAAAAGGAATAATGACAAAAGCACGTTCAAACATCCGTGGATGTGGAACAACTAAATGTTCCAACTTTATATTTTCATCGTTGAAGAGTAAAATGTCAAGATCTATTGTTCTCGGACCCCAACGAATCCCTCTCCTTCGCCCTCCATCTAATTCTATTTTTTGCGTTAATTTTAGCAATTGTTCCGCTAATAAATCTGTATTTATTTTAATAACCATATTTAAAAACGAAGGTTGCTCCGCATACCCAATTGGGTCTGTTTCATATACAGAGGATACATTTACTATATCAATATGTTTACTCTCATTTAATTTATTCATGGCATATTGCAAATGAGCTTCCCTATCCTCTTCATTTGATCCAAGTGATAAGTACACAACATTCGGTAACCCACACGAGCTTTTATTCAATTTATTCTTTCCCTTCTTATTTCAACTGCAACCGCATCATAATGTCCTGGAATAGGTGGGTTTGGTTTAGTTACTTTAACATGAACAACTTGAACAATGGAAAACGACAACAAAATGTCCGATGCAATACGTTCAGTTAATGTCTCAACAAGATTGACTGGACTACCTTCCATAATCCCTTTTGTTACCTCGTATACCTGTCCATAATTAACTGTCTTTTGTAAATCATCCGTCAATCCAGCAGGTCGAGTGTCCAACTCTAAAACAACATCAACATAAAAACGTTGACCCAGTTTGTTTTCCTCTGGAAATACTCCATGATAGGCATAAAACTCCATACTATTTACATAAATTTTATCCATTTCCTACCCACTCCTTCTATGGAAAGACTATGTTAAAGGTATAGCTCTTTTTCCAATCATAATATCCATCATTTTAACCATTCTACTCATCTCAAGTACATCATGAACTCGTACAATGCTTGTACCTTTATTAATTCCTAAGCAAACCGTTGCCCCTGTACCTTCCATCCTTTCGTCCACAGGAAGCTCTAATGCTTTTGCTATTAATGACTTTCGAGAAGTCCCTAATAAAACTGGATAACCTAATTCTGTAATTTTTTCTAAATTGCGCATTACCAAAACATTTTGTTCAAAGGTTTTTCCAAATCCAATACCGGGATCTAAAATAATCTTCTCTTCTTTTACGCCTGCATTGATACAAATTTCGATACTTTGTTTTAAATCAACAATAATATCATCCATTAAATTGTTATAAGAAGGTTTCGTCCGATTATGCATTAAGATTATAGGTACATCATAATGTGCTGCAACGGAAGCCATATTAGGATCCCATTTCGCCCCCCACACATCATTAATAATGTTTGCTCCAGCTTTAATTGCAAGTTCAGCCACTTTTCCTTTATACGTATCTATAGAAATAGGAACATTTACAGCCTCCCGAACAGCCTTTATAGGATCTATCACACGTCTTAGCTCTTCCTCCGCTTCGACTTTTTGTGCTCCAGGACGGGTTGATTCCCCTCCCACATCAATAATATCTGCACCATCTCCCACCATTTTTATGGCATGATGAACAGCTGTATTTGACTCTTCAAACTGACCACCATCGGAAAAGGAATCAGGTGTTACATTAAGTATTCCCATAACATATGTTTTCTTTGAGAAATCAATTGTGTATGCATCCCAGCATATAGTTTTTAGATTGTTATTCGTCAATTTAAAACACTCCTTATTTATGGAAACCTACTATTACCTAACTTTTCTCAGATCTTGTAGGAATATATAAGTTATCATCGCCCTGTCTCTACTGAACCAATACTTATTTATAGGGTAGACCATCCATGCAAGTATGAATTTGCACCATGGGGAATGAAAATACTCATCATGGTGGTTCATCCGTTACTGGTGAATCAATTACGCCTAAGGTCAGCCCACGTCCTGTGGGCAACGGCGTAATCCTGCCATCCTGGCTGCACGGGCAATGCTTCAGCCTCCACACTATATATTTTGTATACTGCTAAAGTACATGGGCCTGTCTCGGCCTCTGCAAGTGTTGCTCTGTTGTTATATGCGTCGAGACAACTCGAAGCTTATTCGTGAAGCATATGCTCGTCGCTGGAGTCGTCATCCTTCACTTCTGAACCAGACTATTTTCAGGGTAGACCTCCTATACAAGTGAAGATTTGCACCATGGAGGATGAAAATACTCATCAGGAGGTTCATACGTTTCAGGCGAATCAATTACGCTTAAGGTCAGCCCACGTCCTGTGGGCAACGGCGTAATCCTGCCATCCTGGCTGCACGGACAACGCCTTTGCCTCCTTGCTTTTTAAGATAAGTCTCTTCTACTCCATAAACTTTGAGCATAGGTATCAAATTCTTCTTTAAGTTTCGTAAAAAATTCACCTTGTTTTCCTTTGAAGAAACATTCACCAATCTTCTTTATGGGAACTATTTCTTGAATAGAGTTAGATATAAATACCTCGTTTGCATGCAATAAATGATCAGGAGAATATAACCCTTCATAAACTTGTATATTCATTTTTTTAGCTAGTGAAATAATAAATTGTCGCGTTATTCCATTTAATGCACCACTAGATATAGCAGGAGTATAGAGGGCATCATTTTTCCACCAAAATATATTAGAAACAACTCCCTCACACACCATGCCTTTCTCCGAAAGAAATATCCCCTCAATCGAAGGATCATCTCCTATTTCACGCTTTCCTAATATATTATTTAGAAAGTGGTGAGATTTTAAACGATATTCTCCTTCTGGGGTGTTCCGTTGCAAAGTTAAAAACTTACCTGTTTTTTCATGACCTATTATTTTAGGTAGAGGCTTAACGTAGACGATAATAGTAGGTGACATGTACTCTTTTGAGGATAACCCTATTTCTCTTTCTCCAGCAGATGCATTCCAACGAAAGTAACCATCTTTGAGATTATTTTTTTCTAAAAGCATTTCGATAGTCTTTAGCACTTCTACACGTTCATAGTTAGGAAGATTTATTCCCATTTCCTTTGCACTTTCATTTAGACGATGAAAATGGTCATCCAATAAGAACGGATGACCATTATAGGTTCGGAACGTTTCGAACAGACCTAATCCATATAAAAAGCCGTGATCAAAGGGAGAGATTGCTGCCTTTGAACTATCAACGATGGAACCATTTAAGTAGAGATACATTGCTTTTCAAACTCCTTGTATCGTTCTAAAAAGTTTCTTAATAAAACCTTTCCTTCTCCTGTCATAATAGATTCCGGATGAAATTGAACACCTTCCACTGGTAAAGTTTTGTGACGTATCGCCATTATTTCCCCTTCATTCGTTTCTGCAGAAATCTCAAAGGATTCTGGAAGGGTTTCTCTCTTTACAATTAAGGAGTGATACCTTGTGGCAGTAAAGGGATTTGGAATATTTTTAAATACAGATTTTCCGTCATGGTACATTTCTGAGGTTTTTCCATGCATTAATCTTTCTGCTCTAACTACGTCACCACCGAAAACCTGTGCTATTGATTGATGCCCTAGGCAAACACCGAATATTGGTATTTTTCCAGCAAAATGTTCAATAACTTTAAGACTAATTCCAGCTTCATTTGGAGTACAAGGTCCTGGTGAAACCATTATATACTTAGGATTTAACTCCTCAATTTCTTCAATTGTAATTTGATCATTTCGTTTAACAATTAGTTCCTGCCCCATTTCACCTAAATATTGGACAAGATTATACGTAAACGAATCATAGTTATCAATCATTAATATCATTTTTTATTCCTCCTCAGCTCATACTCACATTTTTACTAATCTCTTCTTCACTCATCTCTTTTGCTTTCCATAACGCTTTTGCCTTTTTCAACGATTCCTTAAATTCTGCTTTAGGGTCAGAATCAATAACGATTCCTGCACCTGCCTGTACGTGTGCTATACCATCCAATGCTATCATCGTACGGATTGTAATGTTTAATTCCATATCACCATCAAATCCAATCCAACCCATTGATCCTGTATAAACACCTCGTCGAACAGCTTCTAATTCTTCTATAATTTCCATCGTTCTTATTTTAGGGGCTCCTGTTATTGTTCCACCTGGAAACGTTGCAGCTATAACATCTAATGTATCATACTTTTCTGATTTTTTCCCCCTCACATTCGAAACAATGTGCATGACGTGGGAGTATTTCTCAATAACCATTAGCTCATTTACTTCTACAGAGCCATATTCACAAACTCTTCCAAGGTCATTCCTTTCAAGGTCAACAAGCATCACGTGCTCTGCTCTTTCTTTTTCGTTATTAATCAATGTATTTGCTAACTCTTGATCTTCCTTTTCGTCCTTCCCCCTAGATCTTGTACCAGCAATAGGACGTGTGCTCACTTCATCACCCTTAACTTTTACTAGTAGCTCTGGAGATGCACTTACATATTGTACTTCAGGTGTATGAAAGTAGCCCATATATGGAGATGGGTTTATTTTTCTTAAGCAAGAATAAACATGTAACGGATGACTATGAAGAGGACTAGATTCCCTCACAGACAAGTTCACTTGAAAAACATCCCCTGCTGAGATATATTCCTGCGTCTTTTTAACTGCATTCATAAATCCTTCTTCAGTAAAAGATCTTTCAGAAGGTGTAAGATTATTACGTTCCACTTTTCCCTTGTGAAAATACCAGTTTGAATTCTCTCTATTACCCTTTTCCCATTTTTGTTCTAACTCTTTTAAATGTATATATCCTTCCTTTTCTTTCCCTTGTTCAATAGCGGTAATAAACCATATCGTTTCCTTTTGATGATCTATCACTGTAATATCATCAAAAGCTAAAAAAAATAAATCATACGTATTTAAGTCATCTTTTGATAAGGAAGGTATTTTTTCTATTTCCCGAATTAGATCATAGCTAAATTGTCCAATTATTCCACATTGAAAATCAGGTAGTTGATCATTTTTCTCAACTTCATTCCCTTTTAACCAACTTCTAAGGGAAGGTAAAAGAGGTCCTTGAAGCCTTTCAATACCATCTTTTGTTTCAATAGATAACTCTTTACCCTTCCCCTTTAATATTGCCCATGGTGATAAACCGATAAAGGAATAGCGCCCACCTCTACCACTCTCTAATAAAACATGATAATTACTTTCTTTTACTAGTTCTGTATATGTGTCAAACCAATCAGCCGTAACCTTTTTCAAAGGTAGTTCCTGTCCGATAGCTATTTTTTTTGTTGTTTTAATCATGGAGATACCCCACCTAACATTTCACATGCTTTTCAATTTACTAATCATTATACTTCCCTCGAATTACTGGAGCAATTAATCTACCTTTTAATAAATAATAATAATGATTAAAATAGTACTGTCTATTTTTAAAGGGAGGTTAAAGGTATTAAAAAGAGTCTGGATAGTGTATATCCAAACTCATTCACTTTATACCTCATCAAATTGATAGAGAGGAGTACTTAAATAACGTTCCCCATTACTTGGTATGATAGCAACAACCTTTTTACCTTTACCTAAACGTTTCGCAACCTCAATAGCACTATATATTGCAGCGCCAGAAGAAATTCCGCCTAAAATACCTTCCTCCCTCGCTGCACGTCGTGCATACTCGAAGGCTTGATCCGTAGAAACTGTCATTACTTCATCATAGATATCTGTATCTAGTATGTCTGGAACAAATCCTGCTCCAATTCCTTGTATCTTATGTGGTCCTGGCTTTCCTCCCGATAAAATAGGAGAATCTTTCGGTTCTACTGCCACAACATGTAGATTAGGAAATTTGTCTTTTAATAATTTTCCAGCTCCTGTTATGGTTCCTCCCGTTCCAATTCCAGAAATAAAAGCATCTAATTGATCTCCTACCTGTTCTAATAACTCTTTTCCAGTTGTTTCGCGATGTATGGTAGGATTAGCTTCATTCTCAAATTGCTGTGGCATAAAATAACCATTCTGCTTCTGCAATTCGTTTGCTTTACGAATGGCTCCCCCCATACCTTCAGGTCCAGGAGTAAGTACAAGCTCTGCACCATATGCTCGTAAAAGATTTCGCCGTTCTAAGCTCATCGTTTCCGGCATTACCAATAATGTACGATACCCTTTTGCTGCTGCAACCATTGCTAAGCCAATACCAGTATTACCACTAGTAGGTTCAATAATTGTATCTCCATTTTTTAATAAGCCGGTTTTTTCAGCATCCTCTATCATGGCAAGGGCAATCCTATCCTTTACACTGCTGCCTGGGTTCATATACTCTAGCTTTAAATATATATCAGCATAATCTTCATTTACTATTCTTTGAAGTTTTACTAAAGGTGTTTCTCCTATTAATTCTGTTATTGAATCTACTACCTTTACCATTCCTCTTCCTCCTCTTCGGAAAACCGAGTAAGTATGTTGGTTTTTAATTGTTTTTACTATAGCAAAAGGGATAACACCAGTCAATGTCTATTTCCCATTAGTTTATAGTTGCTAAAATTTCTTCTAAATCTTCTTTCGAAAAAATATATTTTTCATTACAAAAATTGCATTGTGTCTCGGCTCCACCATCTTCTTCAATCATCATCATTATTTCTTCTTTTCCTAAACCGGATATAGATTGGCTAATTCTTTCTTTAGAACACCTGCATTTGAAGTTAACATCAATCTTATCTAATATTCGTACATTGTCTTTTCCCAATAATTTAAATAATATTTCTTCTGGTGACAACCCGTCTTGAATAAGTTTAGAAATAGGGGGAATCGTTTTTAATTGATTTTCAATTTCGTCAATGGTCTCATCCTTTACGCCCGGCATCATTTGAATGATGAAGCCTCCAGCAGCCATTACTTTTTCTACATTATCTTCATTATCAATTATAACTCCTAATGCAACTGACGAAGGTGTTTGTTCAGATGATGCAAAATAGTAGGTGAAATCCTCTGCTAATTCACCTGATATGAGAGGGACACTTCCTGTAAAATTTTCCTTCATCCCTAAATCCTTCACAACAGAGAGGGATCCTGTTTCTCCCACAGCAGCTGAAACATTTAATTTTCCAGACGCTTTTCTTTCTGGGTCGACATGAGGATTAGAAACATACCCTCTAGCCTCTCCCTTTGCATTTGCATCTATAATAATTGGACTAGCTGGGCCGTCCCCTTCAATTTTTATCGTTATTTTTTCGTTTCCTTTTAACATTGTTCCCATCATCGTCCCTGCAGATAAGGCCCTACCTAAAGCTGCAGTTACTGTACGCCATGTATCATGACGTCTGGCAGCCTCTTGAACCATCTTAGTGGATCGTATTCCATATGCACGTACCGTTCCATCATATGCTAACGCCTTTATTAAATAATCGTTCAAATTAATCTCTCCTCACATAAAAAAATATTGCTATTGTTCTTTAACCTACGTTTCTATTGTAGATGAGCTGCAGTCCCTTTAAAGTTAGAAAGGGATTTACAACATCTATAATATCTGACTCATTACTAATAAGATCTGCTAATCCTCCTGTAGCTATTACTTTAGGATTTAATTTAATTTGCTCTTTCATACGTTTTACGATTCCCTCTACTTGTCCTACATAACCGTATAAGATTCCAGACTGCATAGCATTTACAGTATTTTTACCAATAATATTATTTGGTTTTGAAATTTCTATCCTCGGTAGCTTAGAAGCTCTATTATAAAGGGCTTCTGTTGAAACTCTTATACCAGGTGCTATTGCTCCACCCATATAGTCGTTTCTCTCATTTATATAACAATATGTAGTGGCTGTTCCGAAGTCTACAATAATTAACGGACCGCCGTACAAATGAATTCCTGCAACTGCGTTTACTATTCTATCTGCACCTACCTCTTTTGGATTATCATATTTTATGTTTAATCCGGTTTTAATACCTGGACCAATAACCATCGGTGAAAGTCCAAAATATTTATGACACATTAACTCTAATGCATACATAATAGGTGGTACGACAGAGGATATGATAACACCTTTTATGTTAGTAAAACTTAGTTCTTTATCTTTAAAAAATTCTTTGATTAACATACCATATTGGTCTTCCGTTTTAGAAGTATCTGTACCAATTCGCCAAAAATACTTTAACTCTTCTTTATCATAAACACCTAAAGATATATTTGTATTTCCTACATCTAATACTAAAATCATAGTATCTAGCTCCTATCACATTGTGTTAAAGTTTTTTCCTGCGAGAGAGTGTAGTGAATAATCAATTCCTTCTAAAAAAGGGTGTCTATAAATAGACACCCTTTCTCTTTATTCATCTTTATTTTGTTTGTAATCTGCATTACGTTCTTCCCATGTTTTTCCGTCGATAGTATCTTTTTCATCTGTTGTTGATAAATCATCTGTATTTTCGTTTGATTCTTTCCCTTTGATGTTAACCTTTACGTCATCAGAGGTGGATTCACCATTCATTTTTCTTGTCATATGATGATCGTCAGGAAGTTTTCCTTCCTCAATTAACGAATTAATTTGTTGTGCATCTAACGTTTCATGGACAAGTAACGTTTCTGCTACTAAGATTAAGCTATCTTTGTTATCTTCAAGAATTTGTCTACAACGTTCATAGGATTCTTTTAGGATTCTTTGCACTTCAAGATCGATCTCATGTGCGATTGCATCACTATAGTTCTGTTCATTATTTATATCACGACCGAGGAATACTTCCCCTTGCGTGTTTCCGAATTGGACTGGACCTAGCTTATCACTCATACCAAATTCCATGACCATTTTTCGTGCGATACCAGTAGCACGTTGGAAATCATTATGAGCTCCTGTACTAACTTCACCGAAGATGATTTCTTCGGCAACACGGCCACCTAATAAACCAACAATTTTATCAAGAAGCTCTGGTTTTGTCATAAAATAGCGATCTTCTTTCGGAAGCATCATTGCATAACCACCAGCTTGACCACGAGGAACAATCGTTACTTTATGGACTAAGTCAGCACTTTCTAACTTCACCCCAACAACAGTATGTCCCGCTTCATGGTGAGCAACAATGTTTTTCTCTTTTTCAGAAATTACACGGCTCTTTTTGGAAGGCCCAGCAATGGTTCGATCTATCGCTTCCTCAACAGCTTCCATATCTATTTTCGTCTTATTAGCACGAGCTGATACTAATGCTGCTTCATTTAATAAATTTTCTAAATCAGCTCCAGAGAAG
>NZ_JARUKY010000036.1 GCF_029688925.1 Evansella sp. AB-P1 | reverse complement strand
AGGTTCTGTGTCCCGCAGAATGTGATACATTATAGATTAAAAACCATTAATTCACAGTGAAGGAGAATTAAAATGGCAAGGAAGTCTTCATTCATTAATTTTTGTTACTCAATCTACTTATTAGCTGGTTTTATGTTTTTACTTGATTTAGTACTTCGTAGATTACTAAATTTTAATATTCCCCTTTACCATGGATGGTCCATTTTCATAATTATTTCACTTATACTTTTTATTCTCGCTATTTTGCTTATGCTTTTTTATCGATTACTGAATAAAGTGATGAGGGAAAACAATAAATGAATGGAAGGAAAAAAGAACATGTAAGTTCAATAACCTGATATATAAATTTTTATAATGGGTGTTCTTGTTTTTATCCATTTGTACCATTGAATTAGGCTCCCTTATTTAATACGTGACACTGGAAGAAACAGCCCCATTTCTTTCACTATTTGACTGTAATTAACCAAAAACAAAAGATAAGGAAGGTGTATTAGACTCTAGTATATTACATTAGACCTTGCTGATAGTAAAACCGGGAAGGTCCCTGTCCCGCTTATTTAAATGTATTTATACACCTTTTGACAAATACATAAGAAGGTTCCGTATAATAATCAAAATAACTTTCTCACCTAATAAGTCACTAACTTATGAGCATTCTAGAGAATGATACAGCGAATCTGTGCAAATCAAATTGTCCGCCACCATTGACTTAACTTTTGTCCGTGTGGTGGGATGAATGCAGGATAGCCAAAATTATAGCTTAGTGGCTCCCTGCAACAAATGATAACACGGACAAATCGATTCTAAGCATTCACTGGTTGGGCCCTACCCCTTCCAGCAAATGCAAAGAATCGGGTGTTACAGTCAATGGCAAGCAGCTCCGCTGTGTCTCCCTGCTTTGCAAAGGTTGCCCTATTTTCCACAATAGGTGGCTCAAAATTACGCAAAAGTGTTTCAATCCAATTGCAATAATCAACTTATAATTCTGTAATTTGGTTCTCCTTCGAGTCATTCATTTATTATTTATGCTTCTTTTAATTATGAAGTCACTATATTCCAATTTCACCACTAATCGGGACAAGGTCCCTGTCCCCCATGTCCCCTTGTCAATTTAACGGAGATAATGAAAATCAAAACGAAAACAATGAACAGAATGAAAATAATAATGAAATTGATAATGAAGACAACGAACATTCGGCTATAAATGGTACTGAAGGAGATTGGGAAGTAGAAACCGTTGCTGAGAATCTACAAATTCCTTGGGATATCAACCACCATCACGATACATTCTATATTACCGAACGAGAAGGATACATCGTTGAAATAGCACTAGAAAACAATGATCCTGAACGAATACAAGTTGAAACCTCCGACCCTATTATGCATGTTGATGAAGGAGGATTACTAGGAATGGCATTAGCGCCAAATTTTGAAGATTCCGGCGAAGTTTTTCTATACTATACGTACCTAGAATCTGAGGAAACATGGAATAAAGTAGTCAAAGCCGTGAAAGAAGACTCCACCTGGGTAGAAACACAAGTCCTCCTAGATAACATCCCTGGAGAACGGATCCACAACGGAGGACGAATGGCCATCGGACCCGATAATCATTTATACATCACAACAGGAGACGCCAACCAACCCCACTTGTCCCAAGAAAACGAAGATTTAGCAGGAAATATATTACGAATGACATTAGAAGGAGCTGTGCCAGAAGATAACCCTTTTGAAGATTCCTATGTTTATTCATACGGTCATAGAAACCCCCAAGGAATCGCATGGAATGACGAAGGCCAATTATACAGCTCCGAACATGGTCCCGCTGCCCATGACGAAATCAATATAATTGAAGCAGGAAAAAATTACGGATGGCCACATTTCATCGGAGACGACAAGGGAGAAAACATCGAAGAACCACTCCTCCATTCAGCCGATGACACGTGGGCACCCTCAGGCATAACCTTTTGGAATGGCAATTTATTAGCGGTAGGACTCCGTGGCGAAAGCCTCTACAAGCTGAATGAAGAAGAAACAACACTAGAAACAGTCTTCACAGGCGCCGGCCGAATCCGAGATGTTCTCGCCGTCGATGACAACATTTACATCATTACCAATAATACTGACGGAAGAGGAGACCCCCGCCCCAACGACGACCGACTGTTGAGGCTAACACCAGCCAAGGGACATAGGGACAGGGACCTCGTCCCACTTGTTTACATTTGTTTACACAAGCTCTTTTTGATGGTAACATTATCCTATAGAAGTGTTATTTACAGGACGGACAAGGACAAAAAAATATAGGATTGGAGCTTACATGATGGACTATCGTAGACGGATGTTTAGAGGAGCAAAAATTGAGGATTGTATTGAAGATTTCATTCAAATGGAACAAACAACAAGAGAACAAATGAATGAAGACAGTGGAGGTTTTTCATTAATAGCGAAAGGAATGAACAATGCCTACAGATACGTAATTAACAGAATGGTAAGAGATTTTGAGTATAAAAAAGGGGAATTATCATTGAAAATGAAATTTGAAGAACTAGAAAAGCTTTTTAGACGCTTGTCCCACAATAATATGGAACAGAGCAAAAAAAACCTCTATGAAACTATTCAAGAAAGTTACTACAAAGAAGATATCCCAGAAGAGGCAATGGAAGACGTTAAAGAGTTGTCTCCTGATTTTCAAAAAGGCATGTTCGAAGGAATGAGCTTTGCATATGAACAAGTAGCCAATTATATTTCCATTTTAGTAAGTAACTCAAACCAATTAACAGATAAAAGTGCTACCGATTTAGTAGCTCTCATTACAAGCAACAGTATTGTTAAAAATGAAGAGATCGTTGAAGAATCCGAAACATATCAACAAGGATTTGTAGGTGGAATGAAAGCTAGTTTTAATTTATCAAAAATGGAAGTAGAAGAAAAATTCAACTTAAATAACTCCGTTCAAAGTAATGAATAGCCACAACCCAATGCTTGAAAGGAGGCATTTTAAATGGACTTTTTAAATTGGTACGATTGGATAACTCCAACGAATCCCCTAGCATCATTATTTTTCGGCCTACTATTCACAATTATATTAGGGATTATTGTTTGGGTAGATACGAAGCAATTAAGAACAGTCCTGGTCACCACACTATCAGGAATTGCAATTACGTTAATAGGCGTAGCAATATTAAGCGCCGTCGGTTTTTATGGGTAACTTAACAGACCCATATCCCTCAAGAAATTTGAAAAAGAATTACAAATGTATATCACATAGAAGGAATGATGTTTTAATACCTTTGACAACAGGAAGATATTCATCAATGGTCATAATATAAATTTCTGAGGTGAAATAAATGGAATATACTCTCATTATACTAACTTTTCTTATAGTCATTTACTTATCAGTTAAAGTATTGACATTAGAAGGTCGCATAAAGAACATAAATTACACCTTAAATCAATTAGCTAAACAATCTGGAACACTTGAAAACCAAATAAATGAAGAATTACGTCAACTAATTATAGAAGGAAAAGACGTAAAAGCAGTTAAAAAAGCAAGAGAAACTTTAGGCCTTTCATTGATAGAAGGAAAAAAATACATTGATGAATTAAAATCCTCCCATAGATAAAAGTAAACCAACCATTTCCCCTTTGACTTCTTTCCCTTTTGTAAAACATAACTAATATTTTCAACCACGAAAAGGTCGGGGAAACCTTTTAAATATAGATCACCTATCGTTCCCTCCCCCATTTCAAAGAATGACACCGTACCCTAAAGCAACATTACCCAATAGTAAAAAAGAACCTTCGAATCTATTAGATCTGCAAATATAATAAGCCATCCTGTTGCGAAACTGCCTTAGCAGTTTCGCAATAGGGTGGCTATTTTTTCGGCTATGCTGGGTCCTACTTTGAATATTGATTTCATCATACAATCAAGCCTCCCCTACATCACACTAAAGTCACCAAAAAATGGGACAAGGTCCCTGTCCCCCAAGTCCCGGGAACCTTTTTCTTACTTGAAACGTCTTTAAAAGAAAAGGAGATGATTAATATGAAAAAATGGTTATACTTTGTTCCTATTTTAGTAATATCATTATTAATTGTTGCTTTAACTCCAATTGAGGTACATGGAAATATGGTGGCAGCAGAGGAAATCACATTCGAAAAATACAATGAGAGGAATTATATGGATGGAATAGAAACGTTTTCTACTCAATATCTACAATCATGGGGCAGCACTCTAGTTAGATCTGGAAGTAATAGATTAGCATTATATGGGTATACAGAATCCTTAGTTAGAGCACAAGCAGTGGGAGTCAATTTTTATTTAGAATATTTAAACGGTAATCGATGGGAAAATGTTGAGCATATAACAGGTTTTGTAGCGTTTAATGATACATCAGTTAATGGGAATATTACTTTTTCAGTAACAAAAGGTTACACTTACCGAATTAGAGGAGTCCACTTTGTTAATAAAGACGGAAGAACGGAAAGAGTTACAGGCTTTACAAATTCTCTGTATATTAATTAAAAAGGATTGATGGACCTATTTTCTTTTAATATAGGTCCATCAATCCTTTTTTATATACTTTCTACTATTCTTATTAATTCTTTTTCATTTAAAAATCCTTGAATAGTAAATACTATTTCATCACTAGAGATCCAATATAATTTCTTTGAATCATCTTTCAATTTAATGATGGTAGCTGGCAGGCTATTAATCGTTAATTCAGTCAATTCCATATTTTCGTTATTAAAACCATGATAGAAAGCCACCCCAGATTCACCATTAACTTGCTCTATAGTCAATTCTTCATTACGACTACTAATATAATTTAAAACAATAGAATTACTTCGTTCATTTTCAATTAAATGAACAGTCACATTTTGTAAATGATATTCAGCTGGGAGATAGTCAGGAATGGCGATATCAAAATTAACAAGCTGTTTTGCTTCATCCAAACTTACAATTTTTTCACTAATATCAGCATTATGTTGTTCAACCTTAGGCGGAGTACTCGGAGTATCAGAAGATCCACCAACATTACCAAACAAATGTGTATGAACACCTTGAGTTTGCGTAATTAGTGAAGTAATCCAATTTGACGCAGAACCTTGTGGTAAAAAAACAGATAGAGAAATTACGGTTGCAGCAATGCAAGCTGCCATAACTGCTTTTAATTTATTATTATTTTTCTTTGGTCTGTTCATCTTATTTTGTATAGATTCCCAATTTTTTTCTTTAGATAAAGGAGGTGCTATTGGATTTTTATATTCTTCGTTAAGTAATTCCTTTATTTCATTGTCAAAATCATATTTACTCATAACCTCCACCCTCCAGCACACTTGACTTTCCTAACTTTTCTTTCAGTTTTTTCTTAGCACGATGTAATCTAGTTTTTACCGTACCTTCTCCAATACTAAGAGTTTCAGAAATTTCATGTATCTTAAATTCATGTATATATCTCAATAATACGACTACTCGATAATCATAAGGCAATCCATCTAAATGTTCCCTTAGTTCTTTTTTCAAAAAAATTGATTCTACTTCATATTCAACGGAATTATAACTATTACCAGGATTTGTCGCATTATATTCCTCAATCGAAATGTGATTTCTTAATTTATTTTTCCTAAGTGCATCAATAGTTGTACGAGTTGTAATACTTATTAACCAGGATTCTAATTTTTCTTTATCTTTTAAACTATCTATTTTATCAAATGCTTTAATAAATGAATCTTGCATAATATCTTGAGAAAGTTGAGGATCCTTTGTAATAAAGTATGCCGTGTTATAAACTTTTTTATAATACATTTCATATATTAATCCATGTACATTATCTTCTCTTTTTTTTCGCTTAAAAATATAAACCCTCTCCTCCCCATCACAGTATCTCTTAAATTATTATACCATTTAACAGTAATTTTTTTACAAAATATGATAAATATACGATAAAAGGTTTAACAGAGGCGGTTCCGTTTTGCTCCCCTATTTCAAATTATCAACGGGACAAGGTCCCTGTCCCTCATACCTATCGTCCCCTCCCCACTTTCAAAGAAAGACATCCCACCCTACAGCAACAATTCTAAAAAGTAAAAAAGAACCTTCGAATCTATTAGGTATACCACTATAGAAAGCCAGCCTTGTTGTGAAACTGCGTAAGCAGTTTCACAACGAAGCTGGCTTTTTCATTGCAAATGTATGTGTAAAATAGAAACCAATACTCCCCTTTACTCCATAAATATCATAAACTAAAACTGACTCTCGTGAACCATCCCTCCTACTGGTAGAAACATGTTTGAGGCTGGTTGGGACTGAGATCTCATATAACAAGCGAAGCTATGATACTTCTAGGAGAATTAGGGGTTACTGGCAAATTCAATTTGAGGAGGAGATTTAGAATGAATCCAGTCGTAGTTTGAGTGCATAATTCCCCAAAAAAATATCTTGCTTCTATTTTAACTATAAATCATCATACATCTCTCTGATTTCCAATACTATATTTTTCGGTATATCGTAATACCCCACATTATCAATGAACGCGTATCGATCAGAATCGAATAATCCAATAAGAATCTCGTCATTAATGCTAATATAAAAATTTGGAGCCAAATCATAGTCCCATTCGTCAATATATGTCCATTCATCTAATTGTAATAAGTCAATAACTCGATTCATTTCTTCTTCTCTCATTACTTCTATTACCGTCGGACCTTTGAAATCTTCAATTGTAATGTTTGTTATAGGTTGTTGCTCTGTTACTAGATTAGAAGCTTCATCTGCTTGGTTAGAACAGGCAGTAATAAACATACATACGGCTATTAATAATAATTTCTTCAATTAAACCCCTCTTTTTTGGACAAATATAACATATAATTTCTTCTAGAAACTCCCCGACACAAGAGCAGTGACTGCTTATTGTACTAACGGGAGCTACCCTTTTGTTTAATAAGGTTAGACTTCATTTTTAAATGTTTTATAATATTCTTGCCCTAAGATTATTAACCCTAAAATAGTTAATAGAACTCCTATAATAAATGGAAAACCTAAAAATAAAGACTGTACAACTTCATTTCCATATTGCTTCGTTCCAAAAATTGCATGCCATAATTTCGACTTACCAGACCATGTAGTTATATTAGTTGCGTAAATAGAACCCGCTAAAATAATTGTTAATGTAACTAATAAGCCACCAAGCATTATAAATCCACCAATTACAATTCTTTTCATTATTTGCCCCCTAATTTTTATTGTCGTCTTACTTTTTTTACCTCAACTAATTTCACTAAAGGAAAGGGTCTTTGTAATATGAATTGCCTACTGAGGTTCCATAATCATAACCTAATATACAAAACCTTCCAGTACTAATTATACACGATTTATAGTATTTAATTGCTATAATAAGCTAGTTGATTGCTTTTATCTGACTTACCAAATGGTAACCCCCCCCTGTAACATAGTTATAAATTCCTTATCATTTAGTGGTAAGAACTATGTATTGGTGGTAGCGTCGAATACAAGCAGCTCCGCTGTGGCTCTCGACCTCGCAAATGATGGCCCTATTCTCCGCATTCGATGGCTCAAAACTACGCATAAGTGGATCATTTTCAATGCAATATTCATTCCTAAACAAAATTTGTCTGAAATGAAGGAAAATATCATTAAAGTTAGCTAGTAATACTGGACATGGACAACAAACAAAGGAACTTTCGAATCTAGTAGACATATAAACATAGAAAGCCAGCCCAGTTGCGAAGCTGCGTGAGCAGTTTCGCAACTGGGCGGCTATTCTCTTTAACAATGATACAGAAAAAATAAACTCCATTTACCTACAACACCAACAAGTACATCAACAAACGACTCACGAGAACCGTCCCCACGAGTCTGTTATATCACCTTTGGTTCCATTTCCGTAATTTCATGAGGCGATCGCTTCTACACGTTTATCAGATTTTAAAAAGTATTTCTGAATTATTAATGAGGTTAGAAAGACAACCGCAATGTCTATCCCACTTCGTAAAAGCATTTGGTTCATTTCACCACTGAAAATTAACCCGATAAAGCTGTTAAATAGTATCCAGTTTATTCCTATTGTTATTACAACAAGTTTATAAGAAAGTAAAAATTTATTCTGACCGCTAGCAAAAATAGGATACAAAATCGTAAAACAACATCCAAGCATCACTCCAAATACAATTGTCCATAAATAAGTGGGAATAGGAAATGTATCAATGTTACTACCTATCATTCCTGTTTCATATCCAATTGCCCTAGCTATTAAAAAAGTAATTGTAATTAGAGCAACAACTTTCGTTTTTTCTATTAGATTTAATATCTGCCTAGAGTTAGCTGTGTTCTTGTTACTTAGTGTAAAGTAAGCGGTCACCACACATAATAATAATGCAGGTATTGCATCACTTATACCCATAAAAAATTGGTAACTCACGAATGCTAATCCCCATTCATTAAAAGGCGAAGCTTCCACAACTACTTCCTGCATCCCAAACAAATAAAGGGCTGCAAAAACTGTCCCGAAACGAAAGCCAATTTGCAAATTAGTCATACTGGATCGTTTTCCAAAATACCGCATAACAATAACACAATGTAAAAACAGTAAAACAAAGTAGGAAACGGCTACTATAGGAAATCCAAAAAGTTTTACAAATATACTATCAAAGTCGTCTACATTTACATCACCAGGCACAATAGCATGAACGATTATTGCCATTGCTGAAGCAACGATAATCGCTAGTGTGTTTATTATCAGTACTCTTTTGACACTAATGACCTTCTCTTTCATTTTAATCCCCCCTTAGCATAGTCATAAAGTTCTCGGATATTTACTTTTCGCAAAACTTTAGTCATACTGCTATTGCTTTATTACCAATACACCATCAAAAATTATATTAGCATGTTAAGGGTTAATCAGTTCCTTGTATGTTTGAACGTTCTGTTAATTGTTACCATCTTTGTCATATTAAAATAGCATTCCTGCTGAAAAACACGGATATTACTCTCTTTTTGAGGCGTTGGAACTCAACTATTTCTTGGATTCTCCCCCCTTGTAATTAATAGAAATACAGCCTCTTTTTTTTTACAAAAAAATAGCATAGCTATCTTCAAGGGAATATAATGAGAGTATTCCTTTTCCATCAGGGATGTACATGCAGAGGGAGGAAGGGAAGGAATATGGACCGTGAAGCCATAAGAGAGATGTCTGATCGTGAAATAAAAACATATTACTACGGGATGATTCAAGAATCGAGGAGCACCTTCTCTCAGTTTCAGCGAATAGAAAGCATTCTCGATAGCCCGCTTTTGATATCCGTTTACATGGTCCTTTGGGGTTTAGTTACACTAGCCGTGGTGTTTCTATTTCTTATTCCCGATCTCGGTTTGGATCTTTTAGGGATGTTCGGTATTCCCTTAGGCATCTTACTACTCATTACTAGAAGGCTAAGAAAAACGATGATCAGTAAACAAAGATTAGTAAATCACTATCATCGTCAACTAGATAACTTCCGATATAACCTGGAGAAGGAGAATAGAGATATCCCAGATTACCCTTTCCAGGATACGGAGTTACATTACCTCCCCTTCGATCAAAGCGGACACTTAACCGATGATCATATACGGGACTAAAAAAGGCAATTCATGGGCAATTCATGGGGACGGTTCCCGTGAGTCTACCATCATTTAGAGTAAAAAATTCCTGATCCCCGGCACGGTGAATTTGTACTGTGCTGAGGGTCAGGAACGTTTCTGCAAACGAGAAATTAGGCGTTGGTTTTCCACAGGAGAGCCAATTGTGGATTATCAAATTGTATTGAATAGTATCGTTGTACTACGCAGCAAGTGACATTGTAAGAATTGAAATTTCTTCTTTTAAACATCAGTTGGACTTTTTATTCTATGCGTTACTCCTTTAATAATCCCTATTTCAGCAATAATAAAAACAACTAATCCTACTATTAACATAAAACTTTTCCCACAAAAAACCACCCCTTATGGAAGAACCGACACCCTTTAATGAAAAAGTATTTTATATTTACCTCACTATGAATTTCAATACTTTTCTCCATTCAGGAGAGATCTGGAAATGTAATAAAGATAATAAGCCATCAAATACAAATGCTTTACCTAATACAGCAATATTCCCATAAGGTAATGCAGTCATTAAAATTATTCCGATAAATAATAAACCACCTCAGGATGTGGCGACCGCACCTGTGCGGATAACACGTAAGATTTGTTGTGGGTCCATTTGTTGAATACGTAGGTTGATGTTTTCTGGTGTATCAATAATACGGTAAAGAACATGCTGTTGATCGGATGCGATAACTGATACATGATCCGATGAAGGAAACGATTGATTCGAATTCGCTGAAACGGTTTTTGCTACTTTAACGAACGCTAATTCTTGTATCGTGTAAGGTTGAGAACTGATTTCCTCCACATTTAATACATCCACCATCTTGTTTAACTGCATTTCGATTTGCCGGACTTTTTGGTTTTCAAGTTCGGTAACGATCGTCATACGTGATTTACCCGGTATTTCACAACTTCCTACTGTAATGCTGTGAATGTTATATCCTCTGCGTCCGAACAATGCGGTGATACGTTCCATCACTCGGGGGTGATCCTGTACGAGAACTGAAAATAAAGATTTATTTTTCACAGCTATCACCTCCCAACATCACTTCTTTCACAGACTGCCCCTGAGGGATCATTGGATAAACCAACTCTTCTTTTGGAACAACGAATTCAATAAGGACCGGTCTATCCGTTTTTAAAGCTTCCCTCCAGCAGGTATCTGCTTCCTCTTTCGTTTTTGCACGTAATCCTTTGACACCGTGTGCCTCGGCAAGCTTGACAAAATCAGGCTTCCCCTGTAAATCGATGGAGCTGTATCGTTCTTTATAAAGCAGGTTTTGCCATTGATAAATCATGCCTAGCACTTGATTGTTGATCACGACAATTTTGACGGGCAAATTGTGAATGGCACAAACCGCCAATTCCTGAGCACACATCTGGATGCCACCATCTCCATTGATCGATACGACCATTTTTTCCGGACAGGCAATTTGTGCTCCCAAAGCGGAAGGTAAACCGAATCCCATTGTGCCCAGTCCGCCTGATGTTATAAAGGAACGGTTTTTTTTGAATGGACCGAATTGAGCGGCCCACATTTGATGTTGGCCTACGTCGGTTGTTACAATGGTGTTTTCATCCGTCGTATCACGAATCAATTCCATTACATATTGTGGTTTTAAGTCATGACCGTTTTGACGGTACTTCAACGGATACATTTCCTTTAGACTGTCTAAATATTGATGCCATGTCTTAATCGGTTTTCTATTTGGGGTACTTTCGTCACCGACATGGTTGTTAAAAACATTTAGTACGTCGGATACGTCACCACGGATCGGGTAATGAGTGTGGATGTTTTTACCGATTTCAGCAGCGTCGATATCAATATGGGCAATCTCTGCATTGGGAGCAAACTTTTTTATGTTTAGGGTTACTCGGTCATCAAAACGTGCTCCGATAGCAATCAGTAGATCGGCTTCGTGAATGGCTCGGTTAGCCGCAACTGTCCCGTGCATCCCTGGCATCCCTAGAAAAAGAGGATGGTTGTCAGGGACGCATCCCAACCCCATCAAGGTCGTTGTTACAGGGATGTTCAACTGTTCAATGAAATGTAGGAGAGCCCCGTGTGCATCGGACGATACAACACCTCCTCCAGCAATAATGACAGGACATTTTGATTTTATGATTGCTTGATATAATTTGTTCACCTGTGCTAGGTTTACTTCGGGATAGGGAACATATCCCTCCACATTGACCGTTTCCGGGTGTAAAAATTTTGTTTTGGCAGCTAATATATCTTTGGGAATATCGATGAGAACGGGGCCCTTTCGCCCGGTACCTGCGAGATGAAATGCTTCCCGTATGGTGGGAGCAAGATCATCGATATTATCCACAAAATAGCTGTTCTTGACAACCGGCATGGTCATACCTACAATATCCGCTTCTTGAAAGGCATCTGTTCCGATCATGTCGGTCGAGACATTTCCAGTGAAAATGACAAGCGGAACAGAATCGGCATAAGCGGTTGCGATACCCGTAATTAAATTCGTTGCACCGGGACCAGAGGTTGCCATGCAAACGCCGGTTTTTCCCGAAGCTCGGGCATATCCGTCTGCAGCGTGAATGGCTCCCTGTTCATGACGGGTAAGCAGGTGTTGAAATTCAGGGTGGTCGACCATTGCATCGTAAATGTAGAGGACGGCTCCCCCAGGATAACCGAAGACACATTCCACACCTTCCAAAAGCAAACACCGCAGAATAATCTCCGATCCTGAAACAATATCCGGATTCATTATATTTCTGACATGGTTGGCTTCCATCTATCAAAACTCCTTTTTATTTGCATATTGCAAGTAATAATAAGTAAAAAAAAGAGGACTAAATTAGTCTAACGGTTCGCATGGTCGATGGAGTTGTTCGAATTTATCATTCAACAAGCGTAATGCCTGCATCACCATCTCTTGCTCAAAAGATGTCATGGAATCAAACACTTGCTGATAAAAGGTCTGTATCTTATTGTCGATATGCAGGGCGACTTCTTTCCCATTGTCCGTAAGCGTTACGATGCTGACTCTGCGATCATTCCGATCAGGTTGTTTTTGGAGCATACCTCCATTGACTAGGGATTGTACCTGGCGGCTGCAGGTCGTGATATCGAGATCCAGTATATTGGAAATCTGCTGTATTGAAATTGCTTCTCTCTGCATGATTTCGTATAAGATATGGCTTTGGGAAATGGAAATATCGATCCCATTGGCTACAATGCATGTCTTGTCTAGCATCCCGATTTTTCTTCCCAATGCTTGAAAGAGTGGACGTACATCATTCACAGTAATCAACCTCCTTGTTAGCATATTATATAACAATTACTTGCATAACGCAAGTTTTAAGAATTAATTGCGATGTTTCGCAATAACCTGCCCTTAATAAGTTTGAAGGAACAAAAAAACTATCCTACCCAAAACAGACGAAGATGTATGACTGTATGACCACAAAAAAAACTCAACTTTTGCTCGATAATTTGAAACACTCCACTTAACATATATTGTAAATATACGTTAAATTCTCCAACTATTTTCATTTACTAATTATTTCCACTCGGTGTAGTATACGATCTAATATTGCTGTAGTAATCGCTTGATCTCCTAAATTTAACGGTATTCGGAACTCTAAGCGACTGGTGTTCCATTTATAACAGATTCATCTGGTTTTAAGAGTATTACGTCACCTTCTTCCTGAACACCTCCTAGTACCAATACTTCAGATTTAAAACCTGCAATACGCCTTGGAGGGAAGTTTACTACTGCAACAACTTGCTTCCCAACAAGTTGTTCTGGCTCATACCTTCGTGTAATTTGAGCCGATGAAAATTTAATACCGATCTTACCAAAATCAATTTCTAATTTTATTGCAGGGTTTCTTGCTTCTGGAAATGGCTTTGCTTTTATCACAGTACCAACACGAATATCCAATTTCAAAAAATCCTCAATTGTTGCCACTAATATTACCTCCTATCATCTTGCTTTTTAACTTTAAAATTAAAAGGTTCAATCCAGACCAATATACTAAAATCAAATGAGGATATATCAGTTGGGAATTTAAGAGTATCAAATTCAAAAAATCTTGACATAATTTTTGAAATTGTACAAATTATTAAGTTTCATCTTTTCCATCTTGTTTACTTATTAGGTTTTCTAACTTCAACTTTGCTCACGCAATTTAATTCCCTTTTTAGGAGAAATTTCTAATTTTATTAAAAAAATCTTATAAACACATTCTACACCTACCTTTGAACTATCATAGCGTAAATCTAATGTTTTATACTATTTTACATATAATACCATTAGCATGCAATCAGTTTTGGAGTTTTGCTCGTTAGTTCAAGTGTATCCTTTCACAAAATTACCAAAAAAAAGAATAAAATTATTGCACAGTATTAAGTCTACTCTGTAATACAAGAGTTAATCTAGCTCAGCCCCTTGCAAAACTAACTGCGGATGGACAGTCAAACAGGGACGGTTCCGATCTGCTGGGTAAACGGGAAGCACACCCTTTCAAACCTCATGCCGTCGGGAGCATTTTTTAACAAAAGGTTGATCCCCCCTTCCCTCTCCACTTTCAAAGAAAGACATCGTACCTTAATGCAACATTACTCAAAAGAGTAAAAGATCCTTTGAAACTATTAAACCTACAATATAGAAAGCCAGCCTCGTTTCGAAGCTGTGTGAGCAGTTTCGAAACGAGGCTGGCTCTTACTTTGACATTAGACTATAAGAAGAAGTCACTTTTACTATTTCACACCATTAACATCACACAATAATATAGTACAAAACGACTCACGCGAACCGTCCCTATGAGTTACCTGGCATCTATTGTAAATGTTGTCTCTAATGCTTTTGATATTTTTAATAATGTATCCACCTTAGGGCTTGTTAACCCTGCTTCAATTCTACCAATCGTTGATTTCGGTAGTCCCGATATATCTGCAAGCTGTTGCTGTGTCATTTGGAGACTTTTACGCCTTGTTTTGATCTGAGCAGCAATCTGCCCCTCTAGCTGCAGGTGTTGTACATGATCTTCTCCTCGTATCTTAGCATACCTTTTTACGAACTCTGTCATCATATATCTTCCTTTCTAATACAAGTTAGGATCATGTAAACAGTAAGTTTCATATGTAACCTCAGCTGGAATGATATCATTCCGCGAGATGGATCCATTATATTTCTTGTCAAAATAGTACAGTAAAATAACTTTATGATAGTTATGGATAGCATAAATAATACGATGATTACCTGTCATTCCACCGTGTATCCCCCACCTGTAAAAGTTATTGTATATTATATTTTGGTTCAGCTTTTTTATAGATGGAGGACGTTCATGACTTTCATTCGTATCATGATTAAATTCTGGATGAGGGTTCATTTGTATAATGGTCAATTGACGTACATAATTGTCAGCCACCTGACACCATCCAGCTGGAAATCCCTTGATCATTTCCTGCTCAGCTTTGTAGAGCAATCGTTCCTCAAACTTCCTAACATTCCCAACAAATATTATTTCAAATTCTTTACTGTTGTGCATTTCTTATATTCCTTTCTATTATTATTACACATCTGGTAGCATTTATGCTATCAACAACATCAACTTTTTAAATCGTAATTGGATCATCCTTTGATTGTATTTAGATAATGAGAGCCTTGCTCTTCTCCTGGGACAAACAGGGCCAGTTCCGATCTGCCCTAAACGACTCACGCGAACCGTCCGGAATCAGTGATAAAGTAGTCATTTTCAAAAAACACCTTTTTTAAGGGGTACTAAAATGTCTCCCTACATCACAAACGTGGCTTAGAAGCGATTCTAGAGCCTCGTTTTTCTTTTATTATTTTTCATTTTTAAAATGTTGGACTTTTTCACCAGTCGCGAACCGTCCCCATGAGTTACATAAACAGTACACCATGGTGAGCACCTGGCTATGGGTTGGTCCCTCCTCCAATGAGAGATACAGCGGAGGTAGAGTGATGTGGATGACGATAAGGGGGGAAAGTAATGGAGTTATAGGGAGCTCCAGCTAATTGGTAGAGACTGATCTTTTCAAGCTGTGCTTCCTTTGATAAGGTTGGGAGGATTGATGGAAATGTCTCAGCTAAATGACTTTTTCCACACCCTGGCGGACCATCCATTAATACAAAGTGATTACCTGCCGCCGCTACCTCAAGTGCACGCTTTGCAAATTCATGACCTAATATTTGATTAAAATCACGTTGGACTACCTTTACCTCTTCAAATTCTTCCTTTAGCTGGTTAAAAGGCAAGGGCTGCTTTCCAGATAAATAATCGATGACGTCTTGGACAGAGGATATATAAACGAGTTCCAAGTTTGGGAGGTCTACAGGGGGGATGGTGGGGTCGAATGGAAGAAAAAGTTTGGTAAGCTTTAGTTTCTTAGCAGCTAAAATGGCTGCGATCATCCCTTCCACCGGAAGAACGGTTCCATCTAAGGATAATGCACCAATGAACCCGATATCGTCAGGAATCTTTTCTTTCATGAAGTCTCCACTTTTTAATATTCCAAGTGCAATGGCAAGGTCAAATAAGGGCCCATTTTTCTTTACTTCAGAAGGAGAGAGATTAATGACGATTTTTAGATCTACTAAAGGAAAACCTAAACTGTACAACGCTGACGATACTCTCTCCTTTGATTCTTTGACAGATGCATCAGGAAGCCCTACTACAACAATGGATTCCATACCTTCAATCACCTGCACTTCCACTTGTACACGGTAGCCTTCCAAACCTTTTAAACCAATACTTGTTATTTTTGCAGACACGGCTTATTCCTCCAATATAATATAATTTGAATATGGTTTTTGACCAAAGGGATAGATGATGGAGTTTGAATCATTTAATAGGGGGATTAATAAAGTTTTGTAGATAAGAAGAGATATTGTAAGATTCGTTGCGTTTTTGGAGAATGTATTTTCTCATTTTGGTGAATGAAGAAGGGATTAGGGAAGATGATCTATATGGTTTCATTCTTGAATCTATCATATACTAAATTATAAAATAATTCACTAATTATTATACAGAACGGCAAATGGGAACCATCCCGGTTTGTCGGTCCCTGTTTGTCCTGATTGTTTAAACTGTAAACTTATTTCAGTATCAGAATTGATGTTTTGTTAGTTTGATAATGTTGATAAATTAATAATTATATTCCTCTAATTTTTTTCCATTTCCTAACTTTAGCTCTAAACGTTTTAAACGGTGCTACTGTATTTATATGAATCCATTTCCAAATTGGCCAACTGGAAGGGGTTGAAGTAGCCCATTGTCTACCACCTTGTTCAAATAATTCTTTATCATTATAGCTTTCTACTAATTGAATAATTTCATTAACATCATGGTTAAAAATCTCAATCAACGTTTCAAGCGAATACTCCGCATACTTATCATAAAAACTCTGATAAAGTTCACCAAGATTATTCCATTTATAATTCGGCGTTGGTGTTATTACATTTTTTCCATCTTTATTATCTTGTTCCCATGATAATATTAAATTTATCCATCCTAATTGGTAAGCAACCATTTGGGATGGAGTTTTATTAACTTCATTTACAAAAACATCTTTATCCACATTATTAATAGAACGGAATTCATCAATAAATAACTTTGCTCTCTTAGTAATTTCATCAATCAAGGCTTGTTTATTAGCATATACTTGCACTCGCAATCACCCTTTCCTAATAAAAATTCTAATTATAGTTTGGTCACACCATCTTAAGGTACTTAATATAGTAGCTTGTGCCTTTAAATCTTCTACAATTGGCCTGATTATTGTATCTAACCTCTTTATTAAAATACAATACCTCATAAAAATATTAAATTTTATCACGCAGTAAAACGTCTACTACGTACTACTACACATAACCCGGACTGATTGCAGAATACTGCCCTTATTGAAAGTCCATCTATTTTTTATACCATTTTTCGATTCTCTAAACTAAGGTTTTTCTCTTTTATTATCAAATGGATTTCAGTGGCAAACACTCTGTCATTCTTTAGTAAACTTTGTGTCATTTGGTAGTAAACTATGTCATTAGTGGTACATTTCGTTGGCTGTATCATTCAACTTCTCATACATGTTATCTGGCAGAAATGTAAAACATAAAACACGTACTAGGATCCGTTATAGAATAGATCCTGTCAAACAGGGACGGTTCCGATCTGCCGGGTAAACGGGAAGCACACCCTTTTAAACCTCATTACGTCGGGAGCATTTTTTATCAAAAGGTTGATACCCCCTTCCCTCCCTGCTTTCAAAGAAGGGCATCGTACCTTAATGCAACATTACTCAAAAGAGTAAAAGACCCTTTGAAACTATTAAACCTACAATATAGAAAGCCAGCCCTGTTGTGCTACTGCTACCGCAGCAACACAACAGGGCTGGCTATTTTCTTCGGCAATTACATTTAAATATAAAATCACTTACCTGTTCAACACCAAAGTTACCACAACACAATTCGGGACAAGGTCCCTGTCCCTCATGTCCCGCTGATTTGAAATTCCGTTGCAAGGGTTGCTTCTAATTCCGTTCCTTCACTTGTAATATTTTTGACAATACGATAATCCCCCTGTGGTAATTCAGGAAGGCTAATCGATTGTTCATAGATGTCTTTTGCTTTAAGGGTAATGCCTACATCATCAAAATCCAAGCCATCGAAGGTTATCCTATGCCATTCAGTATTTTCGTATTTTTCTATAAAATATTCGGTTCCAAAGAATAATTCTGTTGGTCCGAAGTTTTCAAGAAGCAAAGTTACCGTATTATTTGGTTGATACGTATCTTTATCCGTATAGAGTTTCGCATTCATCGATTGCAGTGGTACTCCCACTAGTGATAACAACGTATCTTCAACTTGATCATTCTCATCTATTACTTCTACACTAAGTAGATACAAAACACCTTCTTTATCTGGTAAATGAACTTCAAATGAATGACTAGAAGAGATTTCTTCCTCAATTAAGTCGATTTTCTCTAATGAATCATTTCTTTCCGTAAGTTGATAGCGGAGTTTTAAATCATCTGGATGTTGAGTTAATTGAATCGTAACCCTCTCACCTGGGAGTTTTTTACCGGCAGAAATAACAAACCCTGTATCGAACCATTTGTCTGTTTCTTTCCCATACTCTGTTTTTTCCGATAACCCTTCGTTGAAAGCACCAGTCATGTCAAAAGCTGATTCATGATGCGTAGATACATCTCCTATACTACTTTGCAATTCACCTAAAGCTGATTTTTCCATGTCCAAATCTGACATATTGGTCGTTCCACATGCTACCAAAAACATGAGACCAAATAGAAAAATGCCCAAAAATGGTTTCTTATTTCGCAAAAAATCACCCCTTTCCTCTTTAGACGACACATTGAACATTTTTGTTTCACTGTGAACGCGAAAACCTTCCGTCCTTTCTAAATCTTTCAATATTAAAAGCCAGTCCTGTTGTGATGCTGCGGTAGCAGTAACACAACAACACTGGCTATTTTCTTAGGCAATTAAATTTAAACTTGGTAATCGGGACAAGGTCCCTGTCCCTAGATCCCTCTCATTGTGTATAATGGTTAGTAATAAATCTTCTTCATGAAGGAGTGATATTCATGAGTGTCCGTAAAGAAGAGTTGCATAAACTTGTTGATCAAGTAAAAGAAAAAGATGCTAAGCTAGTGTATGACCTTATTAAGGTTGTTATTGATAAGGATAATGAAGACAATTTGGTTGCCAGTGCAGATAATTCTCCCCTATCAGAATCTGAAAAAAAAGTATTAAAGCAAGCTGAAATAGATATTGAAAATGATGACCTATTGGATTGGGAAGATATTCATGAATAAATACAAAGTTAAAATCAGAAAACCTGCCGCTAAATATTATCAGAAACTAAGTCCAAAATTAAAGGAAAAAGTGAAGGAAGTTATAAATCAACTAAGTGTTAATCCATACTCTATTCCCAATGTAAAACCATTAGAGGGATCCAGTCATGATGATTATCGCATTCGATTAGGATCCCTTCGTATTTTGTATCGTGTACATAATGACCAATTACTAATTATCATAATTGATATTGGTCCACGAGGAGATATATACAAATAAATCTCTTCTCCAATAAAATTGGCCAAAACCTAAGCCCATTCCCACATTCTCCACATGGAATTTTACCAATGCAGTAGCAAACGAGCTAGCTATTTTCTTCGGCAATTACATTTAAATATAAAATCACTTTCCTGATCAACACCAAAGTTACCACAACACAAAACGGGACAAGGTCCCTGTCCCTCTTGTCCCTCTCTCTTACTCTAAAAACATTTCCATTTCTTTTGTCGTTAAATCTTTCGGTTCTACCCCTTTTTCTTGACAATAATTGTATAACGCACGAACTTTAACTTTTGGAGTGTCGGGGGACTTGGGAACAGCAAACACACCGTTTGGAAAAGCGTCATCGAATTGTTGATTCTTTCTCATAACTCCATCACGCACCTTTTTAATATTGTACCCTTTTCGTGTCTTTGTAAAAACATCTACTACTTTGTCCACCACTTTACACCTCCTGAAAAATAGGTTTCACACAATTTATCTGCTCCACTTTTATCAATAATCATATTTTGAGGATAAGTTTCCTTTGCTCCCAAATCTTCATAAAACTGTATTTTCGTTGACTTTGATGTCAGTTGGATAAACCCTTCTAACCCATCTAATCGACTGTATTCACAGGCAAACGCAACCATACATTTCCCTACTCCACTATACAATCGATTGAGATTCTTTTTATTATCGATTACTTTTTTATTATGCGGATGAGACTCGATTTGTTCTACATCAACGCAAAGAAAGGCTGGATCGTGATTGGATTTTAAAGCGATCAAGCCTTGAATATCTTCAGGGTGTTTCTCCACAACCAATCCGTAAATCTCAAAGTTATGGGTGATCGGTTTAAGCCAATCAAAAAACCAACCTCCACTTCGTCGATAGTTTCTATTTTCGATTTCATTCCTTGTTACATTTTTAAAATAGTATGGAACATTTGTATTGGTGGATAAATCTATTATCATCGCACGTAGTCTCTTTTATTATTTTCTCTATTATATCATTGATAATGGGAGTATAGACATTTTTATACAAAAAATGTAAATATCAATATCATAAATTCTCCATTTTTCAATCGATCTTCTGAAATGATGCTTTAACATTATGAAGAAATTGGAAATAAAGCTACCACCTAATCACTGTGATTTGACTCATAATAGGACAAACTTGCTCGCCTCCGTTCACCTTCTATTGCATTAATAATCTTCCTTAACGTTCCTGAAAAATCTAGCCCCCCTTCTTTTGTTATGTCAAACATGGACTGTTCCCATCTGCCGGGTAAACGGGAAGCACACCCTTTCAACCCTCATGCCGTCGGGAGCATTTTTTAACAAAAGGTTGATACCTCCCTTCCCTCCCTGCTTTCAAAGAAAGAAACCGTACCTTAATGCAACATTACTCAAATGAGTAAAAGACCCTTTCAAACTATTAAACCTACAATATAGAAAGCCAGCCTCGTTTCGAATCTGTGTGAGCAGTTTCGAAACGAGGCTGGCTCTTACTTTGACATTAGACTATAATAGAAGTCACTTTTACTCTTTCACACGAACAACATCACGCCAAATAGTAATGCAAATCTTGAAATTCTCGCAGAGTCAGTGAATTTAGTGAGAATTCTCCTTGTTCTAATGCCGTTGCTCGGAGTGAGAAAGCCAACGCCTCGGCTGTTTCCAATTCTCTATGGGAATCAACCCCTAATAAGTTATGTCTTAATAAGTAATCCTCATTGTCTTTTTCGTTTTATTTTCCCATTTTGCAGAATGTCCTTTATTAAAGTAGGGGTAATTTCGACTTTTGCATTTACAAGCTCAAGTACTCGTTTCTGCATATCGGGAGAAAGACTGAGATTTTCCAAGTGAAGGTTGTGCAATACTCTATTAAATTCCTTCGATTCCATCTTTATTTCTTTCACTGAAAACAACCCCCTAACTTCATTAATCTTATCTTTTATTATACAATTTCTCCCCAGTGTTTGCTACTAAACAAAGGTACCAAACTCCATCAAACAAGGACGGTTGAACTGTCCCCGTGAGTTCCCCACGAATCACAACAACCAAAATATTACAATTCGGGACAAAGTCCCTGTCCCTAATGTCCCC
>NZ_JARUKY010000035.1 GCF_029688925.1 Evansella sp. AB-P1 | reverse complement strand
ACAAGAAAGGAGAAAGTAGAGATAAACCTTCTACTTTCTCGGTACTTACTATTAGTAGATTCCTGCAGATTTTGCTACCCTAACTGCTTCGTTACTACTTACAACAACATTTAAACCTTCAAAAGTTCTCTCGCCTGAACCATTGTTTACATGATTCTTAACCGCATCTACATTGTTGAAGTAAGCACTTAAAATTCCTCTAAGAAACACTAGCTCGTCACTACCGTATACTTAATTAAACTAAACTCGGGTAGTAGTACCTCCAGAGCCGACAGACGTGACTTTAGTTACTTCATCAAATGGAACTCCTTCAAGACCCACCAGTAAAGCGCTATTGTTAGAACTACTGTTCATAAACGTAGCGTGACTAGGTGAGGCTGACTTATCCCTTTAATGTGTCTATTATGTATTATTAGAGTCATGAGTGATTAATTAAATGAATGATATGACAGCATTAACGAATACTAGGTTTCGTGTCTTACGATACGATTCCACTCATTTATAATCATAGAAAGTCTGCGTGTAATCCATGCGGACTTTTCTTATTTTTGAGGAGGAGAAAATTGAACTATAGACCTATTAAAAGGGAAAATGATTATCTACATACATTATAAAAGGCATGGTATAATTAATGTGTGTATTTACTAGTATCTGGGGATTTTAAATAATATTGTAAATGTGAAGAGTTGATTTATTGATGAATATGAATTATAAATTAAAAAAAATGGGTACCAAAGTTAGAGAAAAAGTGCCTGACCCCCAGTATGGTAATTCATTACCGTGCGGGGCAGACACAATGGCACATAAGAAAAGACCATATCTGTTAATATGATCTTAAATAAAATGTTTGGTTACACAATCGCCCAATAAAACAGTTTTACTTCCAAAGACCATTACCTCAAAATATACCATCCATTTTCTTACTTTATTCTTATTTTATTCTTACTCAGATATTTAAGCAAATAAAACCTGGAAAAATAGAATATCAAAAGGCTACTTTGTTTAGTAACCTTATTTTAAAAAGATTTCTTTTGAAAGTCACTCATTTTGTTAATTTTATTGAATAATATAAACATATTTTGGAAAAAAATAATAACCATAACTCTCTATTAGTAAATTAAATATATAGTAAATCCAGTTATAAAATTGGAGTTTAAATAAAATGAAAAAAAATCAACGAGAAACGGTTATGGATTATATGGAAAAAAACGGTGGTTTCTCAACACTCTTAGAGCTTTATAGTATAGTTCCTACATCTAATTGGAAAACAAAGACACCAGATGCCACTATTAGAAGAATTGTCCAAGATAAAAAGTGGTTTACAAGAATTAGACCTGGTCTTTATGCATTAAATGACTATATGAATAGATTACCTAGTCATATAAAGGACTTAATGAATGATAAATTAGAACTAAGTGAAGCCAAAACAAGTCTTCACTATTTTTATCAAGGTATATTACTTCAAATTGGAAATTTTAAAGGTCTTGAAACATATATTCCTCCTCAAGATATAAATAAAAAGTTTTTAAATTCAACTTTGGATGATATTTCTTCCATTAAGAAACTACCTTCATTCTACATATCAGGATATCATAAGAAATATCAGGACAATCGATGTTATTTGGTTTAATGAAAAAGAAGAAAATAAGAGTTTTCCTACTGACGTTTTTGAAGTTGAACACAGCACTGACTTTATTAGATCACTCAACAAGTTCTATAATCTAAGGCAATTTACAGTAAAAATGATTATTGTTGCTTCAAAATCAAAACGAAATAAATTCGATGACATAATTAATCAAGATATTTATAAAGACTTAAAAGATAGAGTCGAGTTTTTAGAGTATGATAAACTTGACTTTATATATCAAAGTTTCGGAAACATTAAGAATAGCCCTATTTTCAAGAGACTCATTTACTAGTTTTAATCTCTTTAGCCCTAAATATAACGATAACTGAGGGAAAAAGTGCCTCACCTTTAGCATTTCCAAACCTCAAGCGACGTTTAATAAATCTAATATCTCTTACCTTAGATACTTTTTCACAGTACTCATGCCACCAAATAGTATCTGTTCTTGCAGGTAAAAGACAAACTACAGTACTTCCCTTTAGTGAAGATTCATATGCCTTTTTAACCCATTTTATTATTCCTCTACCATATGGAGGATTCATCCAACATACACCAGTCCATTCCTGTTCAAGTGCACTTTCTTCTTTAGTGAAATATTTTGAACATTTTGTATTTCCCTTTGTTGCACAAACGTCTATATCAAAATTAAATTCTGCGTTCAAGGAATTAAATAATGATTTAGGTGTTTCCCATTCATGTGAATTCGAATTATATAATACCTTGCTTATACTCATAGTTGTTCCCCCCATAGTTGTCTTAGTCAATAACTATGAGAGACAATTTGTCCATTATTACAACGGTGTTTTAATGCATAGAAAAATTTATATGGTAGGGAACAAAGAAGGCACCAAAATACTTTCGAATGATAGACCATTTCCAGCTTGTGGATTATTTTACTTGGATCCTAAGGTAATATTTATTAATCACTATTATTATATAATAAATTCTCAGAGGGCAAATGGCGACGGTTCGAGAATCTGAAAAAGTCCAAGATTTTAAAAGTAAAAATTGCTGAAAGAAAAACGCGGCTTTAGAATCGCTTCTAAGCCACGTTAGTGATGTACGGAGACATTTTAGTACCTGGGGCCAATGGGAACCGTCCGAAATCAGTGAAAAAGTCACTTTATTTTTCTCCTTTTTAAGCATTTTTCATGAGTTTTCAAGTAATATCTGAAAAAATGTATTTATTACCATATATATGATAGTAGAGAGGGTGCTTTGACTAGGATCCTCTCCCTTTTTTAGGATACTAGTGCTGCTATCCTCTTTAAATTAGCTGCTATTGCTGTTAATTTCGATTGTTTGGACACTCTTAATCGCCCATATCCTCTAGCTCGGTATAGGCCATTGAATCTTTTGACTTCTCCAATCTTCCCTTCGATTGAAGCTCTCTCTTTATATTTTTCCTTGAACGCTTCTGTCTTTTGATACTGAGAAATTTCGTAAAACTCCGTTGTATTTTTACCGAGCTTCAGAATTTTTCTTGCGGATTTACCAGCACATTCATCATGTAAAGGACAAGCCTTACATTGCTTGATTTCAAAGTAATATTTGTAACCTTCAGTGATTCCATTCTTACTATTTGTGGTGAAGTGTTTTTTATTTTCCGTTGTATTGCCATGTGTACACTGCCACTCATCCGCATCTTTATTGTAGGTATATTTGCTTTCATCAATTCTGTAAATCAGAGGGTTAACTGGTATATATGGTGTAATTTTCATTTCTTCTAGGGCGTCTAGAATTTGCTTTCTAAAATAGGCTTTATCTGCGAACACTTCCGTTATGTTAATACCTAACTCCTTTGTGCTCTCTAACATACTGTTTAAATGATTCCCATCCATGTAAGAGCCGTTTTCCGTTCGAACGGCAGTGATCATTCTTTCTTTTGTTGTCATGGTAATCTCTGTTTTATACCCATAGAAACTTTGTGTTTTACTTTTACGTCCAACTCTCGCATCTTCATCTATCAAGGATCGAACACCTTTTTGATTTAAAAATTTTGGATCCTCTAAGATCTCCTTTGCTTTTTGGATTGATTCCAATGTTTCACTACCTTGAGACTGACCTACGTTCTCCACCTTATCTATTATAGTTACTAGGTAGTCTTTCATCACAGCTTTTGCTTCATTATGATCTTCTATGGCTTTATATTCAGGCACCTCAGGTGTCCCTTCTAACATTTCCCCAGTTTCTTGCTCATAGTTTTTTATAATTTTTCTAGCCAGGTGTTTCATAATACGTTCAGGTACTTTCTTGATGGTGTTCGCTTCAATATGAGTGACATCTACACTTACACCAGTACTCTCAATTAGTCCATGTTCTACACATTGCCTAACAGTCTCTTCTAAAATTTCATCTAAAGTTTCTTCCCCAACACGGCGAGTCCGAAACTTTGAATACAAGCTTTTATCTGGTAATTTATCTTCTGGATTTAATCCAAGAAAATACAAAAATACTAGATTAAGATTTCCTTCAGCTTCCATTCTTTCATCAGAAAGATTATAAAGGTGTTGTAAAAAAAGAATTTTACACATCATTTCTGGCTCTTTTGCCGGACGTCCAAAGTTTTTGCAATAGGTATCCGCTAGTAATTCATTGATAAAACTAAAATCTACTACTTCTGATACCTTTTTTAACATATGATTTTCAGGTATTTTATTGTATAATTCAGAGTGAAAGCTTATTTGCTTTGGCTCTTGTCGAAGCATGAGTAAAACCCCCTAATGGTAAGGTATTTGGTCGTACTTATTATACCATTTAGGGGGTTTTTATTATTTAACAATTCATATTATTTTGATGAATTTAGTATGAAACTATCAAATTGTTCATATTTAGATTAAAAATTACCCTTTTACTCAATTTCAGGGGACTTTTTCACCGGTTCCGAACCGTCCCCGTTCGCCCCAAAAAGAAGTTCAACTATGTGTATATTGGATGTTTTAGACTATTGATTATTCACTTGTAGTTCCTTATTTATTGCAGTTCTAGCTGTTGAATAGTAAATATCCCTAATTGTTTTAAACCAACTTTCCATTTCTTCGTAAACACCATGTTCTTTTAATGCTTGGGCAGTAATTTTCTTTGTTAATTTAGAGTTTAATACCCCTTTAATTGCAACCTCCCTTTGTTTAACGTCTCTAATGTGCTGCATAGCAATACCTTTTAAATAGCTAGGTAAGTCAAAACTTCCCCAGTTTGTCTGGTGTTCCGATAGTTTACAGTTGAATTCTTCTTCTATAATATCAATTGGTATATAGTTTTCCATCTCTCTTAACTTGGTAACTGTTCCTATTCGCCTACGATCCATATTGGTATTCATTTCATTTACTAGATCTTTATACTTTTTAATGTCACCGTCATACAAGTGAAATTCCTTAATATTGGAATATCTGAAATGATTAATATTTATCCAATCAATCAACCGACTTCCACCAAGATTATAAATACTAATATCACACTCTTCAATATCTATTATATCCTTGAACTCTGGCACAAATTTATTTATATTTTTTAAAAAGTTTACATCCTGGGGACCTTCAACACAAATCACTAAACTTGAATGAATAGTTGGAAGGATCCCTAATGTTTGAACTACTTCTCTAATCTTCACCTTTTCATCTGTTACTATTTTGGGACAACCTCTCTCATCTTTTGTAATCATAATCAGGGAATCTCCGTCTACCATTTGAGCTATTTCAGGTGTGTGAGTAGTGATAAAAACCTGACTATTTTCTTGGTTTGCAATAGTAGATAAAGAGCTAATTATCATTCTTTGAAAGTCAGGGTGTTGAGACGTCTCTGGTTCTTCAATTGCATAAATTATATTTTTGTGCTGCCTATCGTTAATACTTTTTTCAGCTTCAGCTCTAAAATAACTCAAAAGAATTAGTCTTCTTACTCCACTTCCTCTTTTATTAAGAGGAATTTCATTATCTGTATCTAAATTAAATTTAAACACTGAATCCCAATTCTTCAGTTCTGGCATAGTTTTTAATTGATTGGCTATTTCTCCATTAAATTCTTTTAGCTTTTCAATCGTTTTCAATCCAACCTCTTCTACCCTTTTTACAACTTTATCCCTAATATCATCTAATTCAGGTTGAAGTTCTGCAAGAACTTCCTTAGTAATTGCTTTCATGGGATCCTGAACTTCTTTATCATTATCAGTATTAGCTCGATCAGATTGAAACAGATTAAAAAGCGGTAGATTCTCTTTTAGCTTAATCCAATTTTTCATGCTTTCATCTTGTATATCCTTAATATCAATTAATACTTCTTCAAAGGTAGTAGATTCTTCTAAGAGATGGTTAAAAATAGCCTTTCTCATATCAGCCTTTTTAGTTTTGTTAATACTATCATATTCCTCTATATGATCCTTTTATTGAGACAATAATTTCTTTAAATCACTCTGACTGTTGGTGATTAAAGGCCTATTAAATATAATTGGATGATAAGTATTAAGGTGTACTGTTATATTACTTTGTGTGATAGTACTACCACTAGCTTTAATTATTTTTTTAACCTCGAGTAATCCTTCCTCATTAAGCAAGTGTTCTTCCAATAAAGAGGTTGGATTAGACGCATCCAATATTACTAACTCATCTTCTTCAATTTCAAATAACACACTTATCTCGATTACCTTATCAGTAGCATACTTATGACAATCATTTGTTTCAGGTTTTTCATCATTAAAAAATATATTTAGAGCATCTAAAATCGTACTTTTTCCTACATCGTTTCTACCAATAATCACATTTAAATTCTTATTAAACTTTACTTCAAGACTTTCATAACCTCGGAAATTTTTCAAGCTCATTCTAACTAATTTCATTTGACCTCTCCTCTCAAATAAATGGAATTTTATAATATTTCTACATTAATTTGTAATAACCTGCTGGTTCTTGTAACAAAATAACGAAAGAACTGTCATATCTAGAGATAACATCACACAATGTTGTGATCAATTTGTTATTTATTAACAATAAGTTATTGAGATGGAACCATTAGTAATATTTAGTTGTAGCCAAATCCTTGTGTAAAATTTGTGTAAAACGAATTCAAATCCTAACCTTTTCTATCCCATTCTCAGAAAAACAAAAAAACTCACAAACGTTGATGTATCAACATTTCTGAGTTTATAACCTGTTTTAAACTTAACCTAACTTTATTTAATGGTACCGGTGGTCGGGGTCGAACCGACACTCTATGTAAACTGCGTATTTGAGTCCGCAATTACAAGTATATTAAAAGACCCAAATAGATGAAAAATTTATTTCTTAAAGAAGGTCTACAAATCATAGAAAATATCAAAGTAGCTAAATAAAATATCAATTCCCCATTATCAATATGTCACCATTTAAGAAGGAGTCCAAATCGTATCATACCCATTTTTCATCGAGTAATCATAAAGCATGATTATCTTTTTGTCTTTATAATTTGTCATCATATTAAAAACTTTTGGATCTTCTTTTTTCTCGACTAGCTTTTTATTTCTGTCGATAATAAATTCAAGGTAATTTCTATCCGGGAGTTTGTCACTCTTAGAACTGTTGCACCTATTACAGGACAAAACTAAGTTCCATATGTGATCCGATTGTACAAAGGACCAAGGGATAAAATGATCAACGTGCGTTTCCTTATTCCCTTGTGATAATGTTTTGCTGCAGTAGAAACAGCTTTTTTCAAAATATTGGAGGAGAAGTCGTTCAAAAGGGCGTAATGACGATCGCTTAGCGATGCTCTCTACTTTTCCAAGCAAATAATTAATGCTTGGCACTTCATTCAATGCCTCTATCATTGAAGCCATATGGTAATTAGTTAGATTCACAATTAATCTTTGATAATTAAGCATGAAATGATAGACAGCAGGATTTAACTTAAAATACTCCCGTTTGTGATCAAAGGCATAGAAATTCCCTCGTGTATCCCCGTATAGCGCTCCGTAGACATTGATTTTCATCGTACTTTTTACTTTTTTTACTAGCTTCAACTGGACGGTTTCATCAATCTTGTCAAAGCTGAAGTCTGGAGGGATATTATGTTTACTTTGTTCCTCTTTTATAATCGTAACAACTCTCGCACTTTTCCCAGTATTTTGGTTAACCAAATCATGATTCACAATTAAGTTCCAATATATTTTAGTGAAAGAATATGCTAGTTGATCATACGACAGTTCGAATTGATCGTTGACCTGATATAAATTTTCGATTAATGCTTTTATTAAAGCATATTTATATGTAGACGATTTAACAGATTTACTGGATAACACAACCGTAAATATCCTCCAAATTTCCTCATCGATTAAATAGGTCTCTCGTAGTTCCCCTACTTTAAGCTTATGACTCATGTATGTACTCACCTCCAAAGAAACTTCTGTGATCAGCTAACTTTTACTTACCTTCCACATCATACAGGAATATTCTTTCCTGAAATCCTATCGCCCTGTTGTAGCAATTACTAAACTATTTAAATGATGCATTACACCGATTCCTTTACACTGTATATATTTAACAGTTTACCATAGTCTCACACCTTCAAAAAGCATATTCATTAATGATATAGGTTGTAATAGAAGCATACTTCGTTAAGTTACTAAGGTATTCAAATAAATGACAAACCCTACTAAGTATATCCTTTCTTCGTTTCTCCTTAATCTCTCTTATGTCACTCTTCGATTACGGTATGATTTTTCATACTTGAAAAAACTTTGGAATCTTTATAAACTACAAAGAAATATAAACATGTTTTTTCTTAAAAGGAGCTAATAATGAAAAGAGTAAAAGTTGTCGGTGCTGTTATTGAAAATGAAAGAAAGGAAATACTTGCTGCACTTCGTTCTCCTAGGATGACTTTACCAAACCTTTGGGAGTTTCCAGGGGGAAAAGTTGAGGATGGAGAGTCATCTGAAGAAGCTTTAATACGCGAAATTAAAGAAGAACTTGGTTGTACCATTGAAGTGTTTGAACTGATCGAAGATGTTGTACATGAATATCCTAAGGTATTCGTGAATTTACTTACATTTAAAGCTAGAATTGTAGATGGTAAACCCACCGCAAAGGAGCACTCAAAGCTTGAATGGACTAGCTTTGAAGCACTCCAAGATCTTGAATGGGCTCCTGCTGATATTCCTACCATTGATCATCTTTTAAACCAACAAAAGTGATAAAACATTTCATTCAAAGTTTTCGATCCTTGTAGTTAATGGTTAAATTTATCCATAGAGATTATATAAATCCTTACTTCGATCACATAACTTTAACGGCCTTCTGTACCATCTGTGGTGGCATTTCCACATTCAGTCTCCACACGAAGCTCATCGGCTTGCTTCCATAATGCCTTAAGTATTCAGCTGTTCCTAAGAAGACAAATGGAGAAGTATAGCCGTTTTCTGTTTTGTATTCTCTTACAAATAACGCAATTTGATGTCCATTCTTTTTATGGTTAATGTAACGTTCGGCTGTTTTACTTCCTGGTGATACGCGACTTTGTGTTTGCCAATGAAATAGCTTTTCACTCATTGCATAATCATCATAAAGAGTGGATGGAGAGAAGTCTTTTTCCGATTTATTTAAGGTGATAAAGAAGATATCTAGGTTCTTATCTTCAAAGTATTTCACACCTTCGCGAAAGGCTGGGCTCTTTTCCTCATTATAATAGCCAAGGGCTGCTAGTATTTGTGTTGTTGAGTAATTACAATGAACCTTCAATGGAGACCGAAATGAAAAATCGTTTTCCAACTCAACAAAATGAATCGTTGTGTACAAATGTTCTAGAATCTCTTTTATTTCCTCGCGAATTTCAGGACTTGAAAAAATATTATGGATTCCCTCTTCCATTGATGAAAGTCCCTCTTTAGGAGGTGAAGCTTGATAAAATGAATAGTAAAACATCGTTAGCATCAGTTGTTCATTCTCATTTATAGGCTGTTCTCCATTTATATACCGTAATAGAAAGGCAATTTGTGAACTCGAATTCATATGAAATAAGTTTGGTAGACGTTTAGTTAGTATTTTTTCATTGGAACAATAAAAGTCCTCTTTTAAACCAGCCTCTACCTTCATCCGTTGAAAGGATCGATCTCCACTTTTCCCATAAAAGTCATATAGGGTCATATGATAATGCTTAAGGAAGTTTATGAGTGTTAACTCCAGTCCCGTATCCTCCTCGAAGTATTTCATTTTTACCACGAGATTTTTGCGAGTATTTGCTCCCTCTTTAATATTTCGTAATATATACTCCTTTGCCTGCTTTTCTAGCTGGATAAAGCATCCTTTTGGAAGATTAAAGAAGCCATTTTCCACATAATGCCTTACCGAATGCTTTGTCCTACCAATAACAGCACGGAACTTTTCTTCAAAAGTATAATTTTTATGCGCTTGACCTACGAAGTCAAGAACTGTCAAACATTCTTTTCCTTCAGCTAAACGTAGCCCCCTACCTAATTGCTGTAAAAATACCGTTAAGCTTTCTGTAGGACGTAAAAACAAGATGGTATTTACCTCCGGAATATCAATACCCTCATTATATAAATCTACAACAAATATAAATTTAATATCGCCATTTACTAATTGTCTCTGGGCATTCTCTCTTGTTTTCCGATCAATCCCACCATAAAGTGCTATGGATGGAATGTTGGCATTGGTGAAGAAGTTAGCCATGTACTTAGCATGTTCAATACTCACACAGAAGCCAAGGCCCTTTACTTCATCCATATCGGTGATGTATTTGTCTAAGCTATTAACAACTTGGTTACTACGTATTTTGTTGGAAGTATACACATTCTCTAGCTCTCGAATGTCGTATCCCTTTCTACTCCATTTTAACTTAGATAAGTCTACCGTGTCCGTTACACAAAAGTATTGAAAGGGGGATAGGAGTTTTCGATCGATGGCATCCGTTAATCTCATTTCAGCAGCAATCGTATCATCAAAGTATTCTAAAACATCTTTTCCATCCATTCTTTCTGGAGTAGCTGTTAACCCTAGTAAAACCTTTGGTGTATAATGTTTCAAAAGCTTCTGGTAAGAATCAGCTGCTGCATGATGGAATTCATCCACAATAATAAAGTCATAAAAATCAGATGAGGTTTTATCGTAAAGCTTTGTACTGTTAAAGCTCTGGATACTGACAAATAGATGGTCTAACGACTGAGGAATATTTCCTCCAACTAAAAAGTCACCAAAATTATAATCTCTTAAAATCACGCGAAAGGTATCGAGACTTTGTTTGAGTATTTCTTCACGATGTGCCACAAATAATAACCTTGGTGTTGTTTTATTTAGCTGTTTGAAACGTTTGTAGTCAAAGGCTGAAATAACTGTTTTCCCAACACCTGTCGCAGCTACAAGTAGGTTTTTGTAGCGTCCAAATACCTTCCGTTCCGCTTCCAAGCTTTCTAATATCTCTTTTTGATAATGATACGGATGGATATCAAATAACATTGTAGGTCCAGATTGCTCTTCGTTTTTTGACTTATTTAACGCTTGTTTTAGTCTATGTACATCTTCCTCTTTTTCGTTATTAAATGAAAGGAACTCTCCATCATTCCAATAGCTTTCAAAGGTGGCGTCAAATTTTTTTACAATATCGAAAGAATCCTTTTCTGTAACCTTTAAATTCCACTCTAAACCTGAAGTGAGGGCAGGATTTGATAGATTTGAGGAACCTATGTATGCTGTTGTAAAACCAGTCTCCCGTTTAAACATATATGCCTTTGCATGGAGACGTGTTCGTTCTACATCATATGAGATTTTGACCTCCGTATTCTTTAGCTTGCTTAATTCTACAATTGCCTTGTAATCAGAGGCTTCCATATAAGAAGTGGTGATTACACGGAGTTGTCCTGCTTTCGTTTCGGTAAACTCCCTTAAGTCCTCTATAATACATCGTAAGCCACTCCACTTAATAAAGGAAACAAGCATATCTATTTGGTCTGAGGTTTGAATCTCCTTCTTCATCTCACCGAGCATATTTGGTTCATGATGTGACCCAGTAAATAAAGAGCTCTGTGATATTGGCGTTACTGGTCTTGTAATGTCCTGCTTCTTAAGACTTCGAGCATGGTTAAGCTTCGAATAGATAGACGTGAGGACTTCCCCTTCCTCAGCAATGTGAAGCTGTTCAAATTCATCGTCATTTAAACGATGGCTGAGTAGGTTAATAATTTCGTTACACGTTTGGATCTGCCTTAAGAGTGCCTCCACATCATCAGATTCATCATCACGAACATAATTTAAAGCTTTCCTCGTTACACTTGATATGTATGATGCTAATAGCTTACGTGCTTCTTCAACATCTAATTTTTCCGTTCTAATATCATAATTATCTAAGTCTATAAGATCCTGCTTTAGTTTGGTGGTAATGATTTCTTCGTAAATACCTTCAGGGAGCATGGTGGTCACCTCGGTTCATAATTGGGATTTAAAATATGATTCATTACATTTAAATTTATTACTATGTAAAAGATCGGTTCGGTATAAACTTTTCTTGTAAATAATTACAGTTAGTATTATTTTTCGACATATATTTGGATATTCCTCTAAAAATAAAACCAAGTACTTCGAATCATGTACTTGGTTTGTAAGGAGTAATATGAGATCTACTATATCATCAAATTTAATGAATGCGTTTTCAAGTCAGGGTGCTTACATTACTCAGATGAGTAGTCATCACACGTTTTCGGTCACCCAACCAAAGTAAAGATTCTTCCCATCAACTTGTACTGGTCCGACAATGTTATTTTTCCCTGGTGATAACTGAAAAAGATTTACAAAATCTTCATAGTCCTCATACCATTGAATTGTTTCACTAAATGAATGAACGAGCATGATTGCATGATTTGCTCCTACATTCTCTGCCTCGATTAATGCAGAAGCCGTTCTATGTAGCAGTTGATACCTTATATTCATCGCGTCTGTTTTATCTAAATTGAGTAGATCTAATAAATAGTCTAGTCTCGTTATTTGCCCATCACTTGGTTCATTACCAATCCAATTTTTTAATGTGTCTCCAAATGGTTCCGATGCTTTTCCTTCTATCATTATAGTAATGAGTTCGCCATTGCCTTTGGCTAAAACATAGAGGTCATTTTGGGAAGATGCTCCTCTTCCCTTTAGGGAGACTTTGTACTCTGGGAAACCATAAAGAAATTCAATTCGGTTAAATATATCAATATTACTATTTCGAAAAGCTTGCTTAACTGTTGTGGGGAAATCATTGGATCCTTCCCAACTTTTAGCTAGTTCAAATGCTGAATACTTCTCTTTCCATTGCTTTTCTGGATCTGCCAGCAAGCACCTCCATGAATCTACACCTTTCGTTGGTACAAAGTACTTTCCCATCTAAATCTCCTCCATCTATAATTATTTTTTTAAAGCATCCAACCATCTCTCAAAACGATTTCGATTTCTATCGTACCAATCATTACATAGTAAGTACTTCTCATTTTGAATGATTAGTGCATCTTTCCAATAACGATTGTAGCCCCTGATCAATCTTTGATCTGCCAATGGTGTACCATGTTTCACTTTTTTTAGAACAGGATAGTTCACATCAAAAGTAGTCTTACAGTACTTAGCATCCATAAGCCAATTCAACATATCACTTGTAATCAAGTCTTGATTTCTTAAATCCGTAAACGACTTTCTTACTAATTGACCTATTTTCATTTCGTTCCTTTGCATAGTTCTTGTAGTTGAGGCCTCATTATCCGTTTTTCTTGTATTAACCGGCTCTGACTTTAACTTTCCCATTCCTGATCTAAGAACTGTTCCTTTATGACGATCATCATCAATAAACAAATTATTTAATTGTATACTCCTCATATATAATTCTGAGGTATCTGTAACAAGTTTCGATACATTATAAACAGGAATGAAGACTTCGTTTTTAAAACTACTATTGGCAAATAGTTTAAAAGAAAACCCCAGGTTTAAATCATTAGATAGTATATTTAATTCATCAACTGCTTCTTTTAGAGGAGCATATACAGCTTGATTTATCTTTGGAGATGCGAATATAATTTCTCCTTTTCTAGTATTGTAATAGCCAATAATAATCATAGCTGTTCTCACAAGTTTTTTTACAATCCTTTCTACAGTAGCCTGTGTACCACCATAATTTAATCCGTTTTCATGAAAAGCAATATCAATTCCGTAGATTTCGGCAACTAATCCATTTTGAATCTCTACCCCTAATACATCGATCTCACCTTGTTGTAATAATTGACTATAGGATTGGTTATTTTTAAAAATGGTATATCTATATTTATTCTCAAAGTGATTACTCACTTTATTCATTAACACTTTTAAATCTTCTTTATTGTGTAGTTCCCAAGCTGCGGTTGATGGTTTCCAGTTTAATTGAACAGATTGACATTTCTTTATATGTCGTAACCAAGAAAACATTATTGATTCTCCCATTTCAATTTTCATAAACATCCCCTTCCTCATCAAAATTCTAATATATTTTAAACCACAAACCGGCTCTTCTCTTCCACTAATTTCTATATTTTGTTATTCGACAAAACGATGTATATTCCTTCAAGAAAACCAACTATATTGTTGTAAGAAAAGAACCTCTCTCACCTTATAAGAGAAAGGAGGTTTCTCTTTTTATTTACCTACACTAACTAATCTTCATTCCTTGAGTGTCTTTCCACCTTACAATATTGTTCTTAACCCAATTTATATTGTGGCAGTGTATGTTAAAGGTATCTGCTTCCCTCAGTGCTGGATTCGTGAAGGTAGATGTGGTGATGAACATGCTCAACATACATTTATGATTCTTTTTTGCAGTATGTAATTCTCGAATTTCTTTTACAGTGATTTGATTTCCTGAATGGATATAATGTTTTATTTGAACCGCTTCGTGCGCTTGATCTTTTGGGTTGTAAATGATCAAGTCTACTCCCCCATCTGCACCTTCAGATGTTTCTTTTGGTTTGTAGCCTTTTGCTTTAAAGTATAGGAAACAAAGCCTTTCAAATTCGCGCCATGATAAATTTTCTAAAGTATCTTCCATTATATCTTTATCAGATCTTAGTCTATTAGGACTTGGCTTCATTGTAGTTGTTTTAGTCGCAGTATTAGTTTTATTACGCTGACTTTTCCCTTGTTGTTTCTTTTTCTTTGTTGGTAACATTGCAGTTAGGATTGTTCTAATTATAAAGGTTGCAAATATGATACCGAAAAATACAATATAGTTTGAGCTATTAAACACTAGCCAATATAAAGATAAGCTCGCGATTAAAAAAATTCCGGAAATTACTGTTGCAATATTATCTCTTTCTTTTTTAGTCATCGTTTCATCCTCATTTCTCACAATTAAGTTGTTTTTTGATGCTCAAAACAATATATTTTTCCGTTAAATCGTTTTGTATTTGCTAGACAATAATTTTTAACTTTGTCTGAAACCGTTTTACCACATGTGCTACATGTTGAACTAGATGTCTTTGCTGTCGTGTCGGTCTTGATTTTTTCCGTATGTAATTTTCTAATCTTTGGGTCTATGATGTTTGCTTCCTTGAATGTCTCGTACATTTGTTTAATCATGGCTTCATCTATTGTAGGTTGGTTTTGTGCCTTTAACCGTAACATTTTACGGGTAATAAACTCCGATAGTTCTGTATCATACACGATCAATTGATCAGACCCTATTTTTCGCAGTTCTGGATCGATGTTGAATCTGCAACGCATAGTAAAGGAAATCATCGATATGTAAGGTATCTTGGGAGCTGGTTCGGCCAATTGCTCCAGTGCTTTTTGGTGTCCATAGTTTTGATAAAGTGGGTTATACATCTTAAATTTCTTATTAACGTACCAGTGACGACTATCTTTTGTACCTTTAATTTCCCCTTGATAGTTTTTCGTTTCGATGACAAAAATGCAATAAGGACTAATGACAACATGATCTACTTGTGAATATCCTGTCTTTGATTTTGGATTTTCAATTAGGAGGTCACTTAAATAGCGACAATCCTTAGGTAGCTGATCTAGCTGAATCTCTATCTTGTATTCTCCTAGTTCTCCTTTTCGAAGAGACTTTGTATGTGTTTTTTTCTTTGCTACTGTTGACCCACTGGATTTCTTTTTTGCATTGACTTTTACTGGCTCTTCCTTTGATGTAAATAATTTTTTCAACTTTTGTAAAATCATCACCACTCCCCTATCTATTTACTAGTTTTATCATACTAGTATAATCTTACCATTGGAGAGGATGTAGAAAAGTACTATTTTCACGTAAATGGACGGTTCTACTGAATCATTCGTTTAGCAAAACGAATGATTCGATAGAACCGTCCCGGTGATTATTAGTTTATTCGAATGACTTCCATTATTTCTTGTCTACATTTCTCCAGGTCATTACTAATATCAATTACACAGCTTTTCACTTTAATATCACCAATATATTCATTAATTGGCACCGTCTCCTTTGAAGGATAAATCAAGATAGCCTCGTTGCAATCTTTTGCTAGTGCATAAGTAACCACTTGAGAAACGTCACTTGCAGAGGGCTTCTCATGTGTTTTGTATTTTGTGTCTAGTACATATTTCACTTCTCTTGTTTGGCTATCTAGGATAACTAAGTCGATAAAAAATTGTATTTCTTTGTGTTTTCCGATGGTGATATGTTCTTGTGCGTTTAGTTGTAATGGAAACGGTAGATGATTGGCCAATAGCTTTGCAACGAAACGTTCAAACAGTGCAGCCATATCAATAAGGAATGGTACAGATTTCGTTTCACCAATTTGGTGTGTCGGCCCAATATTCTGCAAAAAGAGTAAACACAACAAGTGCATCGGTTTATAATCCAAATTCAATCGATTATAAAGCCTATTTAAACACAACTGATACGTTACCTTCTGGAGATTCACAAAAGGTTGCAGCCCTCTATAAGCACGCCTGACTAATGGCAAATTTCTTTCTTGAATAAAGCCACTTTGTAGGATTTTATATAGTGTCCAATATAGGATATGGTTGTCCTCTATATCTGCTTGATGCTCCTCGAATTCACAAGTTAGCTTAGGGTTCCAAGGTTGCCTCATTGCTTGCTGCACATCCATACGTCCACGCAGATAAGGTAACTCTTCCCTTTGCTCCTGATATTCTCTGTAAATACCGTTTTTTGTTCGCTTAAGAACTTGTCTCGCTAGTTTTAAAGCTAGAAGTTCGTATACTTCTTGTAATGTTTCGCATTCTACATGCTCCTCTAGAAAAAGCACGTCATTTAACTCATAGGAATAACTAAGCATCATATAAACATTGTGGATAGGTACTTTAGGCTTTAGGTATAATCCCTTTTTTTCATTTAGCGGTAAATATCCGACTACCCCCATAGACCTTAAAATCCAGCAATAATTAGATTTTGGAGACGGGAACTCTACCGTAATTTTTCCATCATATGAATGAAGAAGACGGAGTGCATCTTCTACAGCAAGTTTTTCTTGTTCAAGGTAAACTGGTTCATACTCTCTTAATTCAATCCAATTCATTGCTGCGTCAGCCCAATCCGTAGGTTTACATTCTCCCATTTAAATGGAGTTACTTTATCGGGTTGGTCAAAGAAATACTCCTCTAAATACGGTTCAATTTCCATCCTCCATATATCCTCGAGTTCATTCTTTATATCGTCCACTAAAAAGAATGAAATTCCAAGTGCATAGTTGCGATCTGCAATTTCGTGATTAATGTCCTTTAAAACAGAGATGAGATTGCTTACATCTTTACCTTGCTCACCTTGGTATTTAACTAACACATCGTAGTTTGGTGGCAAGTCTAAGAAAGCAAAACGTCTGCGGAATGCATGGTCCATTAGAGCAATGGAACGATCTGCTGTATTCATCGTTCCAATAATCCTTACATTATTAGGAATTCTAAAACGAGTTTCTCCACCTGCAAGAGGGATTTCTTGGTCACGGTATTCTAATAAGTACATGAGCTCGCCGAATACTCTTGATAGATTTGCACGGTTAATTTCATCAATAATGAGTACACACATGCCGTCTTTCGTCCTCGCTTTATGGCAGAAATCCATAAACCTTCCTGGTTCCATCACATAAGATAATGTCTCATTTTCCTCTACTTTAGGTCTTATCCCTTGAATAAAATCTTCATAGGAATACGATGGATGGAATTGTACTAACTCCACAAACCCATCACTTCCACTCACTAAGTACTTTGCCACTTCTTGTCCCACAAAAGTTTTCCCTGTTCCAGGTGGTCCGTAAATAATAGCCTGCTTTTTCCTTTCGATAGAACGTAGCCAACGGCTCATTTGTACTTCCTCAATCCCTGTTTTTTCACAAAGTTCCGCGAGTGTCATTTTCTCACTTATTTTTGTCGGTCGATCAGTAACTTTATCTTCTTTTTCCATAGCCATTTGGTAAATCACTTCGAACTCATCAACGGTAGCAGAAAAATTAGTTCCTTGATTACCAGCTTTCAACTTTTGGAGCTGCGGATGTTCCTTTATTTCTTCATTTGATATGGGGTCATCTACAAGCACCATATCTATATCAATTTCACAACCGTACTCGATATCAACATCCATGTCAGCTCGTTGATAGGGCTCCGATTTCACTGTGGCCAAGCCATATACTCCAGCTTCCGAACCTGTTACCCATATAATAGCCTTGTCTCCCGGTTTTATCTTTGTCTTATGTGCCGAAACACTCCAAGTTTTTTCTCCCGCTTCTTTAAGATACGTTGATACGTCAAAAACGTTAGGATTACCTTGGAAAATCCAGTAATTAATATCTGAAGCAAGACTTTCTTTATTAATTCCTTGGTGAAGTAACTGTGTTTTTTTCTCTTGATTAAAAACTGCCTCAGCAAGCTGTGCAACATGATGGGAACGAAACCTTGTTTTCTGATGCGTTGCAAATCTTTCTCTAACAATTTCCAATGCATGGCTAACATGCTGCATGACATTCTCGTCTAACTCATACAAAGACATACTGTAACAGTTTACCTTTGTTTCATTTGTCCCTTGTGAAAACTGAAATACATCCACCACAGGTAAGTCACTAGCCTCTTCCTCAATTAATGGGATTCTAACCTTCCCACCTGGGTAAAAACCAACGATTAACCAATCGCAAAAGTTATAGTGAAGCACTGTTTGATTTTTGTTTCTTTTCGTTATTGTTAGTGCTACTCTCTCATCATTTTCACTTGTAACTTCTAATGAATCACAAACAAACTTCATTAATTCGAAGGAAAAATCAGCTTCATCTTGATGAAGAAAAATTTCATTTAAAGTAGGACCTAGCTTTTCATTCGCTTGTTCTTGTAGATCATTTAGACGGTAAATCAAGTAATCTAATTCCACAAAATCCCGTACATCTAAATTACCTAGTATCTGTCTCATTTCAGACTGATATGAACTAATATCATCACCAATCCCTAGTAACTTAGCAGACTGCTTGGCACTCTCATTGTAAATCGCAAATTCTTTAGGGTGAAATACCATTACTAGACCCGTAGCAATGTTTACACCAAATCCTTTAATTTCTTGAATCTGTTCAGCCTTTTCCTCAGGTGTTTTAGCTTTGTCATTTAATATGTATAAGGCTTTTCGGATGAGATCTGTCTTCTCTTCATCACTGATATTTAGGCTCGCACCAAAAATTCTGGCTCCAGTTCCCCAAATGGAATTACCTTTATATACTAGTCTCTTCTCTCTTAATTGTGTTTCCACTTCTAGCTTGTGTTCAAGTAGTGATTCTTCGTGAAATATACCAATCTTTTTATTATCAATAAAAGCATGTCCAATCGTCCATACTTCTTCATTAAACATTTCAAGTGTGACCATCTCTGGATCAGCTAGCAGTTCCCTAAGCTGATTAGCACGATAGTTCCTTACACGAACCTGTAATTGGTACACTTCACTTTCTTTAAATTGCAATAATTTATTTTTTAACCAATCGATTCTACTAGCAAGTCTTTTCATTAAATACCCCTCCAACGACTAACAATTACAGATTACTGTATATTATTAACAGTTTATCATATGAAATTTACTGTAGTCGAAGCACAGGGACGGTTCTCATGATTCCAATTTGTAGTAATTATCAAAAGGAAACAGACGAACCGTTCCCTTGCTTCTCAAAAAATTTTATAATCACACTATCTAATGTACAAGTGAACGCATGTGCTTAATATTCTCCAAGTTGTCCTCCAATTGCAGGGGACAGGGTAATCCTTTTTAAATTTGAAAGAGTGCCAGGCACTTGTTGAATATATCAAGTAACTGGCACTCTAATATTAGTTCGATTCATTAATAACTATATCCCTTACGTCTTTCTTTTTTACCCAAGGCAGTTTGCAAACGACGATTCGTTTCATCAAAGCGCTTTGCTTTTGCCTCAATAAACTTTTTATCTGTATATTCAGATCCGGAGGCAACATGAATAATCTTATCATTTTCAAAACGTGTTATTTTTGTGCTCATTGTTTAACCCCTCCTAGTAACTGTATAGCAAAATCTCTGAATAATACAGGTTCTGTCTCAATTATATCACGTATAATATCGTCTTCTATTCCGATCCCCTCTTTTTATATCACTTTTTTTCGTATTTGCGATGATATTTGCTCAACCACAAGTACAACCACAAGAATAAGAATAATAATCATTAATGCTTCATCAAATCTTCTTAATGACATAGCTGTACTTAATTCTACCCCGATTCCACCAGCTCCAACTAATCCTAAAATAACAGCAGATCGAATGGCTTTTTCCACAGCAAACAAGCTTGTACCAACGAAAGAAGGAAACCCGATTGGGATAATAGATCCTGAAATGATACCGAACCTCGATGCACCTGTTGATTCAAGTGCTTGTGCTGGTCCTTTGTCTATTTCTTCAATTCTCTCGGAGAAGAAACGAGCACAGAACCCAATCGTATCTACAATAATAGTTAAAATTCCTGCCAATGGACCTAATCCAACGGATATAACAAATATTAGTGCCCAAATTAAATCTGGAATGGTTCGCATCATAGATACGATAGATCTAGTTGCATGCTTAATCGCAGGATGCGGCGTTGTATTGGAGGATGCCAGTAATGCAATGGGCAAACTTAACAACACTCCAAAGAATGTACCTACTAATGCCATTTCAAATGTCAAAATAATCGATCGAAAAATAAAGTCAATGCGGGATGTATCAGGAGGAAAGGCATTCCCTACGAAATTCCCCATATTTATCATGCCACCGAATAATCGATCTACCGACACATTTGCATTATGTAGTCCGGAGATCATAAATGAAATAAACACAATACTTAAAATCCACGTTACTAATGAAGGCCTTTTCCAACGTGAAGGCATATCCTTGTCCCATGAAGATGCTTTCCTTTCCTTCACTGCCAGTTCACTGTTCATCTATAATACACCTACTTTTTTAACATCCACTTTAATCGACTCTTCATCGCCTTCTTCGTTCACTTCTTTCTCGTATAGCTCTTTAATGAATTTATCATTTAGTGCATGTATCGTACTATCAAGAACTACATTCCCACTCTTTAATGCCACAATGCGGTTACCATATTCTTTTGCAATGTCCATTTGGTGTAAAATACAAACTACCGTTAAACCACGTTCCCGAACAATTTCCCATAATAAATCCATCACTTCTCGACCTGCTTTTGGGTCAAGACTTGCAATAGGCTCGTCTGCTAACACAATTTCTGGATCTTGCATAAGCATTCTTGCAATGGCTACTCGTTGCTGCTGTCCACCAGATAATTGGTCAGCACGACGCTTCGCTAGATGAGTTAACCCCACTCTACTTAAGCATTCCATTGCTTTCATTCTTAGCTCCTTTGATGCAAAAGGGGAATATGTTTGAAAAGTAAATTTCGTTTGACCTAAAGCCCCAAATAATACATTTTGAAATACACTAAGATTGTTTATTAAATTAAAATGTTGAAACACCATTCCAATTTTTTTTCGAATAGGTCGTAGCTTTCTTTTCTTTAATCCTGTAATCGTTATCCCATCGATTCTTATCTCACCTGATGTAGGCTGCTCAAAGCTTGTAATGCTTCGAAATAATGTAGACTTACCGGAGCCATTGTGCCCCAAGAGCACAACAGCTTCCCCTTTTTCCACAGAAAAACTTACATTATTCAACGCCTTCGTACCGTCGGGATAGACCTTTGAGATAGTATCTATTTCTACAGCTTTCACGCTACCCCTCCTCGTTTTTTACTCTAAATCGATTCCTAACGTACTGTATGTTTCACGCATTAAATCATAGTCAGCGTCACTGATATCTACTATTCTCGCATTAATATATTTGTTGTTATCTTCATGATCTAAGATGGCATTTAAGATTTCTTCTTGGTGCTCTAGTAATACTCGTTTGAACTCAGCTTTGAAACTTTCTGGTAAGTTTGGACCTGCTATGAAAGGATCTTGTGGTAGTGGCGGGCCTTCGTGTAATAATCTCCAAACACCTTCTCCATCTTCTTCAACCATTTTGTTAAAAACTCGAATGCCATCTCCAACTGTGTCTACTTCACCAGATTTTAATGCTTCAACAGAGGCACCACCTAGCATAAGAATATTCACATCTCGATCTAAATCAAACCCTGCATCAATCAGTATGGAGCTTGGACCAATATGACCTGAAGTAGATCCAACTTCTTTCATTGCTATTTTGTGTCCCTTTAAATCTTCTAAAGTTTGGAACTCACTATCTTCCGCTACGATGAAAACGGTGTGGTACTCATCACGTTCCACTGCTGCTAAAGGCTCTGCACCAGGAACAGCTGATTTCGTCAATACATATTCCGATGGACCAGATAGAATCATATCTACTTGGTCGTATTCCATAGCAGTAGAGGAAATTGTTCGATCTGATAATGCAAAAAACTCAAAATCCACGCCCATTAAATCTTCAATTAACTCTTGGAATACATCATAACGACGTTGTAATTCTTCCATTCCATCGATTCCTGTAACCGCAAAACGAATAGATTCTGGCCAAGCTGAACGATCTACTTCATCAGAATTATTATTGTTTTCTTCATTATTATTTTCGTTATCGTTGTTATCTTCCGTTGCTGGAGACGTACTAGCTTCTGCATCCCCTGAAGAATCATTGTTCCCACAAGCAATAATCATAGAAAAACATAGTAGTGCTAAAATCAATAACTGAACTTTCTTCAACATATTTTTTCCCCCTAGATTGTTTTGTAATTATTTTGTATGTTGCTTCTTTTTCAGTATATTGGACAGATACTAACCGTCCATTAACCCGGTGTAAACATTAGTAAATGTTTTGTTAAGGAATCATGAAGAAGATTGCTGGTATTTCAGAAGGAAAACGGGGTCGGTTCCTTTTTGAACGATTCTCCTTAGGAAAAAAGTGCCTCCAATGCACTAACGCTTTACACAAACGTGGACAGGCACATTAATCAACATCTTGTTACCAAATGTTACTTCTACAAAATTATAAAAATAATTTACAAATTAATTATAATATATGGCAATTTTTAGTAATAAACATGATATAGTTTATTTGAACCT
>NZ_JARUKY010000034.1 GCF_029688925.1 Evansella sp. AB-P1 | reverse complement strand
TTTAAAGAAATAATAGAGTGTTTAAAGTAAATTTGAAATAGAATAAACCGGGTAAGAAGCGAGGCACACGGTGACAAAGAAGGTCGAGGAAACGATGGAGAGAGAATCGGAATGGGCTATGCCCATGAGAATCGAACGACGGAAGATGACGAAGAGATTTGCCGGTCAACGTTCGCCGCAGCACGAACAGGGAAGTAAAGCTCGTGCGCCGATGGTAGTTGGGGGTTACCCCTGTGAGAGTAGGACGTCGCTAGGCAAATGAAGAGATTCTCGTTGGAGAGTGTCTTTTTTTGAAAGATAAGAATTTACATATAAGTTTATTCTAACGTTGTCTAGCTCCAGTCGCCATCGGCTCGAGGTCAAATAACCTGGCCGATTAAAAGTATAACATCGCACTTTTTATCGGCCAGAACATTTGCTTGTCTCCGATAGGCGGGGGCCTTGCGCTTTTCTTATTGGTTTAACTAAAAGAATCTAGAAGGTCAGGATTCTTTTATAAGAAGAGATGGTAGTTGCGTTTCCAAGGGCATTCCAGGGCTAATGAATAGGATATTTCTTCTATACGACCGCATTTCAGGATTTAGCATTTTTCCAGTCGTCAGACCGTTTCTAGATGATCGCATTTCCGAATCAACAGTTTTTCGGGTTTCTAGACTAGCTCTAGACGACTGCATATCCTGATTTTGCTCCTTTCCCCGGACCGGATATAGCCCTCATCGTAATTGAAATCACTTCTCCAATCTCCAAAAAAAGGAAACATTGTCTATAAAAATAGCTAAGTACTAACATAACCTATTTCGATTTTAATCTATTTTAACAAATTTGTTTTTGTATGCTACACTCCATTGTAATAAATAACAGGTTCGTTATGATGCTCACGCTTTTCTTATAAGTCCTCTTTTTTAAAAGGTAAAAGGTCCATGCGCCATCACCTTGTGTCAAATAACCTGTCCGTATAAAAAGTAAAAAGCACTTTTTAACGGCCAGAACATTTGCATATCGGTGGGAGACAGGATGTCGATACTATGCCGTTGCCTACAGGACGTAAGCTGTACTTAGGCGGAATTGGGGCGCCTTGCGCTTTTTTTATCAGTTCCACTCATTTAAAAATAGTGACTCCATTAAGTAAGGAGTTTTTTGTTGTACATAGGAAAGAAAGCTTTCAATATAACATAAATCATTAGATGAATAAGAATATAAAACTTCTCCCCACCATTCGGCTTCATAGCGACATATCATACTTAAATTGTATAGTAATAAAAAGTGCGCAAGAATTTCTGGTAATCTCCAGTATAGTGGAAGTATTGCTGGAATATATGTAGTTCCATCTAATGTTTTAAAAAGTGGAAATTGATGTTTATTTTGTTTAGGTAATGAAATTTTCAAAGTGTCTCTGTTTTCAATGCATGTTATATCTGTTTTTGTTTTTTCTTTAACCATTAATTCATAGCGCTTTGGTGAAAAATTAAGCTTTCTTAATAATGTGTTTGAAACAAGGATATTATTTTCTTTATATTCGCATGGTTCTAAAGGAGAATCTTTATTCAATACTTTAAACGTTTCATTCAATTCTGGAATTGCCATTAGTAAATGACTCATTTTATATTTTTCCCCAGTTAATTGTTTAAAATTAAAAAGTTGATTTGATAGGTAAGGGAAAAATCCATCCTTTTGAACTTTTATTTCATCCGATAGGAAACGATACCCTTGTTTTTTCCTTTTTCGTGTTGAAACCCCATGTGCAAGCACTTGGGTAGTTGCTGGATATTCAGGATCTACTGTTAAGAGTGCACCTTTAAGCCAATGACTTATACCATAAAAAAATAAAACAGGTTGAATAGTAATAGGTGCTAATGTTGCTTGCTTAAAGTAAGTATCTCCAAGCTTAATATAATAAACAAAAGAATAGCCATTTTTAAAAGCTAATTCTGTTCCATTCGTTATGCCTTTTTTTTCGTAATTTAGCATCAAGTATTTTTTTACATATTCAACCGACTTAAATACAGTTGTAAAAGTAATATTGCTATTCATAATAATTCCACCTTATGTAGGATTGTTTCAAATAAGAATAATATAAAAGGATTAAAACTAAAGTTTGTAGATTAAAACATATTATTTAGAATGAGATTTTGTTTTATACCTTTCACTTTTAGCCATTGTAAATATATCTCTTGAATTTTTGGAATTGACAAAACATTTACTCTTACCTTGACAGTAGTTTGTCCAATTGATAAGCTACTAATAATATTTTGGGTTATATTTTGAAAGGGGATTGGGTTATCTCATGTGGGAGAATAAATTTGCAAAGGAAGGACTAACATTCGATGACGTTTTGCTAGTTCCAGCAAAATCTGAAGTACTTCCGAATGACGTTAGTGTCAAAACGAAGTTATCAGATTCATTACAATTAAACGTTCCGATTATTAGTGCTGGTATGGATACGGTAACAGAGGCTCAAATGGCAATTGCTATTGCACGTGAAGGTGGATTAGGTATCATTCATAAAAATATGTCTATTGAAGAACAAGCTGAGCAAGTAGATAAAGTAAAACGTTCTGAAAGTGGTGTCATTACTAATCCATTTTATTTATCTGAAGACCACCAAGTTTTTGATGCTGAGCACCTAATGGGAAAATATCGCATTTCTGGTGTACCTATTGCTGATGAAAATTTAAAGCTAGTTGGAATCATAACGAATCGTGATCTTCGTTTTATTAATGATTATTCAATACCAATTAAGGATGTAATGACTAAAGAAGGTCTTGTAACAGCACCAGTTGGTACAACCCTAGATGAGGCTCAGAGTTTATTACAACAATACAAAATTGAAAAGCTTCCCCTTGTAGATGATGATGGTATTTTAAAGGGATTAATTACAATTAAAGATATTGAAAAGGCTATTGAATTCCCTAACTCTGCGAAAGATTCTCAAGGAAGATTAATTGTTGGGGCTGCAGTAGGTGTTGGTGGAGATTCTGACTTAAGAACGAAAGCATTAGTAGAAGCTGGTATTGATGTACTAGTTATTGATACTGCTCACGGGCACTCACAGGGTGTTTTAAACAAAGTAAGAGAAGTTCGTGAACAATACCCAGATCTAGATATAATCGCTGGTAATGTGGCTACAGCTGATGCTACACGAGATCTTATTAAAGCTGGTGCGAATATTATTAAAGTTGGGATTGGTCCTGGTTCTATTTGTACAACTCGAATTGTTGCTGGTATTGGGGTTCCTCAAGTAACAGCTGTATATGATTGTGCAACAGAAGCAAGAAAGCATGGAATACCTGTTATTGCAGATGGCGGAATTAAATATTCAGGAGATATTGTAAAAGCCTTAGCTGCAGGGGCTCATACGGTCATGCTGGGAAGTTTACTGGCAGGTGTTACAGAAAGTCCAGGAGAGAGAGAAATTTTCCAAGGACGACAATTTAAAGTGTATAGAGGTATGGGTTCTCTTGGGGCGATGGAAAAAGGTAGTAAAGATCGTTATTTCCAAGAAGGAAATCAAAAGCTAGTACCAGAAGGTATTGAAGGAAGAATTCCTTATAAAGGACCATTAAAAGACTCTATACATCAGCTTGTAGGCGGTATTCGAGCTGGAATGGGCTATTGTGGTACAGAAACGATAGATAAATTAAGAGAAGAATCTCACTTTATTCGTATTACAAATGCAGGACTAAAAGAGAGCCACCCACACGATGTTCAAATAACGAAAGAAGCTCCAAATTATTCTCTTTAATGGTAAAAATTAATATAATTTTTTTCAATAGATAGGTGTTTATCCTATCTATTTTTTTTGTGTTTTTTATGGTAAAATGACGTTTGATGTTTGTTTGATATCAAAGAAAGTAGAGTAAAAGATTTTATTCTACAGTGATGAAATGTTTTAAGTGGAAGGAGATTTTTTCTAATTAAAATATTAGTCCGTTTATATATATTAATAAGGATTTAATAATGGGAGGATTAATCATGTTAAAAAAACTGGGTTTAATTAGCTTCATATTTACTTTTTCATTTATGAGTATATTTCCTTTTATAAATACAGCTAGCGCTAATATCGATACGATTGCGGAAGGCGCAATTATTGTAGATGCAGAAACAGGGAAAATATTGTACGAAAAAAATATTGACACTCCTTTAATACCAGCGAGTATGGTAAAGATGATGACAGAATACTTAATACTTGAAGCTGTAGAAAATGGAGATATATCCTGGGATCAAATAGTACCAATTAGTTCAGAATTAGCTGCTTTATCTCATGACGAAAATTTATCTAACGTTATGTTAAGAGTGGATGAACAGTATACTGTGAGAGATCTATATGAATCTGTAGCAATATATTCTGCAAATGCGTCAACGATGGCTTTAGGTGAACTTATTGCTGGTTCATACAGTAGATTTATTGAAATGATGAACGAAAAAGGTAAAGAGATAGGTATGGGAACCCTTTTAAGAGAAGAGGGAGAAAAAGTAGGTTTGTCTAATTTGGACGAAATAGCTAGTCGTGGAATTGGGGATTTTCAATTTGTAAACTCTACTGGGCTTAGTAATCATCATTTAGATGGAAATCATCCTGAAGGGACAGGGGAAAATGAAGATAATTACATGTCTGTTAGAGCAACAGCAATTCTTGCTTATCGACTATTAAATGATTACCCTGAAGTATTAGATACACAAAGTATTCCTGATAAATGGTTTAAAGAAGGAACAGAAGATCAAATATTAATGGAAAATTGGAACTGGATGCTTCCTGGATCCATTGAACCGCAGCATGACTATGAATATGTAGACGGTTTAAAAACTGGGTCATTAGGAGCTGGCTTTATTAGCTTTACTGGTACTGGAATTAAAGATGGTCAACGTCTCATTACTGTAGTTATGGGTCTGCAAGAAAGAGCTCAACGGTTTAATGAAACAGAAAGGTTAATGGAATTTGGTTTTAATAATTTTCATAGAGAAGAAATATTTCCTGCTGAAATGGTATTAGAAGGATATGAAACAATTCCTGTAGTAAATGGAACTGAAGATGAGGTTTCTATATCAACAACAGATGCAGTATCAGCGTTAATTTATAGAGGTGAAGAAGAGTCTTATACCTATTCTATACAATTTGATGAAGATTTACTTGATGATGAAGGACGATTAGAAGCTCCAATTGAAGCTAATCAAGTAATTGGAAAAATGATTGTTGAATATACAGGTAGCGGAGAGGAAAAATATTTAGAAGATACTAATCCAAGTTCACGTCAAGTGGATATTGTAACAAATGAAGCTGTTGAAAGAGCTGGTTGGTTCTCTCTTATGATAAGGAATATTGGTGGATTTTTCTCTGGTTTGTGGGGCTCCATAGCTGATACATTCCGAGGATGGTTGTAAAAAGTGTTATCATAAAGTGGAGAGGCTACTCTCCACTTTTTTGCAAATAGATTTGCTTATTTTTAAAATAACATTATAATAACATACAGAATCATTTGTTTTATTTGGCTATTGTAATTTTTTTAAAAAAATTCTGTTTTATTTTCAATTCCTATCGATTTAGTCGTATTTTTAGTTATAATATAGTAGGGAATATTGGAATGAAAGCCAATTGAACATCCAAATATACTAGTTAAAATAAAGGAGTGCAACACAAATGGAAAGACAAACAGGTACAGATCGTGTTAAACGTGGTATGGCGGAAATGCAAAAAGGTGGCGTCATTATGGACGTTGTTAATGCCGAACAAGCAAAAATTGCTGAAGAAGCAGGTGCTGTAGCAGTAATGGCTCTTGAAAGAGTTCCTTCTGATATTCGTGCCGCAGGTGGAGTTGCTCGTATGGCAGATCCAACAATTGTTGAAGAAGTTACAAATGCAGTGACAATACCAGTAATGGCTAAATGTCGTATTGGACATATTGTTGAAGCTCGTGTATTAGAAGCAATGGGTGTAGACTATATTGATGAAAGTGAAGTATTAACTCCTGCTGACGAAGTTTATCATTTAAATAAAAGAGATTATACAGTTCCATTCGTTTGTGGTGCACGTGATTTAGGTGAAGCAGGACGTCGAATTGGGGAAGGTGCTTCCATGATTCGTACAAAAGGTGAACCGGGAACTGGTAATATTGTTGAAGCTGTTCGTCATATGCGTATGATGCAGTCTCAAATTAAAAAAGTAATTGGAATGTCTTCAGATGAATTAATGACTGAAGCTAAAAATTTAGGGGCTCCATATGAATTATTATTAGAAATTCAACGTACAGGTAAATTACCAGTAGTAAACTTTGCTGCAGGGGGAGTTGCTACTCCAGCTGATGCTGCTTTAATGATGCAGTTAGGTGCTGATGGTGTGTTTGTAGGATCAGGTATTTTTAAATCTGACAATCCTGAGAAATTTGCTAGATCTATTGTTGAAGCAACAACTCATTATGAAGACTATGCATTAATTGCAGAGTTATCTAAAAACTTAGGTACTGCAATGAAAGGTATCGAGATTGCAACGATTGAAAAGAAAGATCGTATGCAAGATCGTGGTTGGTAATATTTCTTTTTCCATCTATGGAAGGGAGTGAGGCATCATGATTAACATCGGTGTTCTAGCACTTCAAGGTGCAGTAAGAGAACATGTATTAGCTTTAGAAGCCCATGATGTTAATATTATTATCGTTAAAAAAGTTGATCAATTAGATCAATTAGATGGTTTAGTGTTTCCCGGTGGAGAAAGTACCACAATGAGGAGACTTATTAATAAATATGGTTTTTATCAACCATTGAAGGATTTTGCAGCAAAAGGAAAGCCAATTTTTGGTACATGTGCAGGAGCAATTTTAATGGCAAAGGAATTGGTTGGACAAGTTGAGCCTCACATTGCAGTAATGGATATGAAGGTGGAACGAAATGCCTTTGGTAGACAAAGGGAGAGCTTTGAAGCAACCCTATCTGTAAAAGGTATAGGCGATGACGTACAGGGAGTTTTTATTCGCGCACCGATTATTCAAGAAGTAGGAGAAGGTGTAGAGGTTCTAGCAGAATTTAACGGTGAAATTGTTGCTGCAAAAGAAGGACCATTTTTAGCATGCTCCTATCATCCTGAATTAACTGATGATAATAGAATGCATCAATATTTTGTAAATATGGTACGAAATTGTATCGTACCAGCTTGATTAAATAATTCTTCTTTGGGTATGATAGAATTATAAAAATCAATATAAAAAGCGTTGATGGGAAAAAGTAACAATAGTTGTACTCTTCAGAGAGCCGATGGTTGCTGAAAATCGGTGAGTCACTATCGTGAATCCATCCCTGAGTAAGTAATTGAAAAAAGTAGGTTACTTCGGTTAATCGATCGTTATTCGATACAAGGTGGGAGTGTATTTTTCACTTCAACTAGGGTGGCAACGCGGGTAACTCCCGTCCCTTTATAATAGGGACGGGAGTTTTTTGTGTTTATTGTTAATTACGCTGAAAATACATAATTTTTAAAGGAGGATTAACATGTTAGATATTAAATTACTTCGAAATCATTTTGAAGAAGTAAAGGAAAAGCTTAGTCATCGAAATGAAGATATTTCTGACTTAGATCGATTTGAAGAATTAGATGTAAAAAGAAGAGAATTAATTCAAGAGGTTGAAGAATTAAAGAGTAGGCGAAATACAGTATCCCAAGAAATTTCTCAGTTAAAACGTGAGAAAAAGAATGCAGATGACCTTATTTCAGAAATGAAAGATGTATCTAATAAGGTAAAAGAACTTGATGATGAACTTAGAGTTGTAGATGAACAGCTCAATAAATTATTACTATCTATTCCAAATATTCCCCATGAAAGTGCACCTATAGGAGCAGATGAAGATGAAAATGAAGAAATACGTAGATGGGGAGAAGTTCGAAATTTTGATTTTGAAGAAAAAGCCCATTGGGAGTTAGCTACAAATTTGGGTATTTTAGATTTTGAGAGAGCATCTAAAGTAACAGGAAGTAGATTTGTTTTTTATAAAGGACTTGGTGCGCGTTTAGAAAGAGCATTAATTAACTTTATGATGGATTTACATCAAGATGAACATGAATATGAAGAGGTACTTCCTCCGTACATGGTAAATAGAGATAGCATGACTGGGACTGGTCAGTTACCTAAATTTGAAGAAGATGCATTTAAAATTAGAGAAGAGGAATATTTTTTGATTCCTACTGCTGAAGTTCCTGTAACTAATTTACATCGTGACGAAATCATGAATGGAGAGGATCTTCCTAAGACATACACTGCTTATAGTGCTTGCTTCCGTTCTGAAGCAGGTTCTGCAGGTAGGGATACAAGAGGGTTAATACGTCAACATCAGTTTAATAAAGTGGAGCTTGTACGTTTTGTTAAACCTGAAGAATCATATGATCAGCTAGAGTTATTAACTTCACATGCAGAAAAAGTACTCAAACTTCTAAAACTTCCTTATCGAGTATTAAATATGTGTACTGGAGATTTAGGCTTTACAGCTGCAAAAAAATACGATATTGAAGTATGGATTCCAAGTAATAATACGTACAGAGAAATTTCTTCATGTAGTAATTTTGAGTCTTTCCAAGCAAGACGAGCAAATATTAGATTTAAACGTGATGTTAAGGGAAAAGCGGAATATGTGCACACATTAAATGGATCTGGATTAGCCATTGGTCGAACAGTCGCGGCTATTATTGAAAATTACCAACAAGCTGATGGTTCGATTATCATACCAGAGGTTATTAGACCTTATATGGGTGGTTTAGAAGTAATAAAATAGTTAACAAAGACAACCTTCAAAAATGTAGGTTGTCTTTGTTTGTTTTGAAAAAGGTATATAGCTGAGGTTAAAAAGTCCATTGGGACTAATTACTTCATATTGAATTTGTCTTTTCATGGGTTTAATGGAGAAGTGATAGTTTACTAAAAATCAATTCAAAGTAAAACTATAGTTTTAATTAAAATAATATAAGAAACACTTTAGCGATTTAAAACGTTATTCAAATATAGAATAATTATATAAGTTTTTATAAAAAAGTAAAGTAATCTTGCAACTATTAATAAATGAAATTATAATGAAAAAAAGAGCTATTTTCTTAATTTTCAAAATATATATATAGTGGTAAGATAATCTAACAAAAGAAATTAGTTCCATATTTTAATAAAAATACATTTTAGAGAATATATACTCAACAACCTTCGTAAAAGCGGTTAATTATAATTATACTGCTGGATAAATATTATTTTTATTCAGATAATTCAATGGTTGGAAGTTTTTGATTAGAAATAATTATTAGAAAACTATGTACTTATTAAAAGAACTATGATAAATTATTGTCTATGATAAAGAAAGCTAGTTTTTAATTGAAAAATCTATTAGATTGTTGAATAAATTCTTATACTCATAAATGAATAAATTATCATATTAAATTAAAAGCATTTTTTTAATATATGAATTCAACAATGATTTTTAGAAGATGATGGGGTGAGTAAATGAAAAATCAAGAACAAGCCTTGTTAGAGGTTAAGGGCCTAAAAACATATTTTTATATGGATGATAATAAAGTTGCAAAAGCTGTTGATGACGTAGCATTCACCATTAATAAAGGAGAAACTCTTGCAATTGTTGGTGAATCTGGTAGTGGAAAAAGTATTACCTCATTATCGATAATGAGATTAATTCAATCACCTCCAGGAAAAATTGTTGAAGGATCTATTAGTTTAGAAGGTAAAGATTTATTGAAACTTTCTGAAAGAGAAATGATGAAAGTTCGAGGAAATGATATCGGAATGATATTCCAAGAACCAATGACATCATTAAATCCTGTATTTACAATAGGGAATCAAATTTCTGAGTCTTTGATGAAACATAAAAAAATGAAAAAGAAAGAAGCATATAATAAAGCAATTGATCTACTTAAATTAGTAGGTTTCGCAAGGGCTGAAGAAATTGTAAATGAATATCCACATCAACTCTCTGGTGGTATGCGACAGCGAGCAATGATAGCCATTGCAATGTCCTGTGATCCAAAATTACTAATTGCGGATGAACCAACTACTGCTTTAGATGTAACAATTCAAGCGCAAATACTAGACTTAATGGTTCAAATGAAGGAAAAATTTGAATCTTCTATACTACTAATTACTCATGACCTTGGGGTTGTGGCAGAAGTGTCAGATAGAGTGCTAGTTATGTATGGTGGTCAAGTTGTTGAAGAAGCAACTGTTCATGAACTATTTACGAATCCAAAGCATCCATATACAAATGGATTGTTAGCAAGTATTCCGAATATAGATGCAGATGTAGAACGTCTAGAGTCTATTCCAGGATCCGTTCTTCCTGCACATCGTTTTCCAAAAGGTTGTCGATTTGCACCAAGATGTAAGCATGTGATGGATAAATGTAGAGAGTCAAATCCTGACCTCTTAGAGACGGAAACTAATCATAAAGTCAGATGCTATCTCTATGAGGATTAAGGAGGGGTTTTAGTTGGGCGAAAGAGAGAAGTTACTTGAAGTTAAAAATTTAAAAAAGTACTTTCCCGTTAAAGGCGGCGTTCTACAGCGAACCATTGGACATGTAAAAGCTGTTGACGATGTATCCTTTGAGATTTATAAAGGTGAAACTCTAGGGATTGTAGGAGAGTCAGGATCAGGGAAATCTACACTAGGTAGGACGATTCTTAGATTACTAGACCCTACAGAAGGTCAAGTCATTTTTGAAGGGGATGATATTTCTACCTTAAGTAATCGAAAAATGAGACCATATCGAAAAGATATGCAAATGGTTTTCCAAGATCCATTTGCTTCACTAAATCCAAGGATGAGTGTTGGAGAGATAATTGAAGAGCCAATGATTGTTCAAAATACATTAACTAAAAAAGAACGAAAAGAAAAAGTCGTTGATCTTCTTGCAAAAGTTGGTTTACCAGCAGAAGCTAGGTCAAAATACCCGCATGAATTTTCAGGTGGACAACGACAACGAATTGGTATAGCTAGAGCATTGACATTAAACCCAAAATTAATAATCGGTGATGAGCCTGTATCAGCGTTAGACGTATCAGTACAATCACAAGTATTAAATTTAATGGGAGATCTACAAGATGAATTTGATCTTACGTATTTGTTTATTGCTCATGACTTAAGTGTTGTTAAACATATTAGTGATCGTGTTGGGGTTATGTATTTAGGAAAGATGGCTGAAATTGGACCAAAGGATAAAATCTTTGAAAATCCACTTCACCCATATACTCAGGCTCTTTTATCTGCAGTACCTATTCCTGATATGGAGAGAAAGAGAGAAAAAATTACTCTTAAAGGAGAATTACCAAGTCCATCAAATCCTCCATCAGGTTGTCCTTTCCATACAAGGTGCCCAGAAGCACATGAACGTTGTAAAGTTGAACTACCAGAGTTACTTCATCAAGGAAATGAGCAGTACGTGGCATGCCACTTATATACATCTGAGGAAAAATAGTATAGCTAGAAAATTCACTACGATTTAAGGAGGTGAGGGCGGGAAAGGGTTAACGATTACGTTTTAATTATTATTTTTAGAATTTTCCAACAAACTAAGGGGGTAAATGAACTTATGAAGTCAAGTAAATTATGGCTAGTGCTAGTTTTAGCATTATCATTCATGCTAGTTTTAGCGGCTTGTGGTGATAATAATGAAGAAGCTGGTGGAAACAACGACAATAATAACGAAGAAAATAATGATAATAACAATGATTCTGATTCTACAGAACGTGGAACGATTACTGCAGCGATGTATTCTGCTCCAGGGCATCAGTTCAATCCGTTATTCTATTCTGATGCATATGAAGCAAACATCTTAGATTTCACACATGAAGCACTTGCTAAGTTAGATGAAAACTTAGATTGGGAGCCTTCTCTAGCTGAGAGCTGGGATATCAATGATGATTTTACAGAAATTACATTTACATTAAATGAAGGTGTAACTTGGCATGATGGGGAACCATTTACTGCTGATGATGTTGTATTCACATACAATGTTTTAATGGATGAAGATTATGTTGCAGCAGGTGGAGTTCGTACAAATTATGTTGCTGACCTTGAAACTGTTGAAGCAATCGACCCACTTACTGTTAAATTTACTTATACAGATACAAACATTAATGCTATTTTCGATGCTGCTTTTATCATCGTACCTGAACATATCTTTGGCGATGTTCCAATTTTAGAAATGCCTGATTACTCTGCATCTAGAAATGCTGGCGAAGTAATTGGTACTGGTCCTTTCCAATTAACAAACATGCTTGAAGGTGAACGTTATGAGTTAACTGCTTATGATGACTACTGGCAAGGAGCTCCAGGTTTAGCAGGAATTACTTGGCGTGTAATCGAGCAATCCATCATGCCTGGTCTACTTGAAAATGGCGAAATTGATATGATTGCTGAACCAAATGGTGTACCTGCAGCTGACTTTGACACAGTTGACGCATTAGAGCATATTACAACGTATGTAACACAAGACTTTGGATATCAGTACATGGGCTTTAAGCTACACCACCGTACAACAGAAGATGTTGAAGCTGGTGTAATTGACCCTGATAACTGGATTGAAAACGAAAAAATTGCTGATGTACGTGTTCGACAAGCAATTGTATATGCAATTAACCGTCAAGCACTTGTAGATGGTTTATTACACGGGATGGGAACAGTTTTAAATGCAAACTTCCCAGAAGCGTCTTGGGCATTTGATGAAAGTGCTGTAAACCCATATGACTACAGCCCTGAAACTGCTGAAGAATTATTAGATGAAGCTGGTTATGTAGATGTAACTGGAGATGGATTCCGTGAAGATCCAGACGGAAATGAATGGACTTTAAACTTTGATTACCCAACAGGTAACGCAGTACGTGAACGTTCTGCTCCAATCATTGTTGAAAACTTAGAAGAAGTAGGTATCCGCGTTGACTTACGTAACCCACGTGAAGCTGGTCCTCACTTTGACTTAGTTGAAGAAGACGATCATGATTGGGATATGTACCTTGCTGGATGGAGTTTATCTGCAGCAGATCCTGACCCATCTGCACTATGGTTATCAACTGCACCATATAACTATACTCGTTGGAACGATCCTGTAAGTGATGAGTTAATCCGTGCAGGAATTCAAGCGCCAGAAGCATTTGATCAAGATTACCGTAAGCAAGCGTATTCTGATTGGGCTGCTCATATGTCAGAACAAGTACCACAAGTGTTCTTGTATTCTTCTGACAACATTTATGCTTACAATTCTGCAATTCAAAATGTGAAGCATTACCCTGCAGGAATTTATTCTGATGCACATCTTTGGACTTTAGAACAATAATAAAACAATACTTGTCGTGTTGAGGTAAAAGCAGTGCACGGCCATGGCCGTGCACTTGTTTTATCCTTAAGGAGGAATGTTGAAATGCATAAGTATATAACTCGCCGCATACTTCAATTTATTCCAATGCTTTTTCTCGTAACTGTCCTAGTTTTCGCACTAGCTAAAGCAGCTCCAGGAGATCCGTTAACTGGTGAAAGACTAGACCCAAATATTGACCCTGAAGTGTATGAAATTAGACGAGAAGCACTTGGTTTGAATGACCCTTTACCTGTTCAATATTGGAACTGGTTATCTTCAGTAGCTACAGGTGATTTTGGAAAATCACTACAATATACTGGAAGAACTGTAATGGAATTAATCCAAGCTAGAATTTGGAATACATTTTATCTTTCACTGTTCGCATTAGGGGTTACCTTAGCTATTGCAATCCCAATAGGTATTTATTCTGCGAATAGAAAGTACTCCCTTTTTGATTATGGAGCTACGACCTTTGCCTTTTTAGGTCTGGCAACACCCAACTTTTTTGCAGGGTTGTTAGCGATTTATGTGTTTTCATTGACCTTAGGGTGGTTCCCTGCACAAGGAACAACAACAGCCATGAGCTTAACTGGTTTTGAGCTATTTATTGATAAACTAAGACACCTTGTGCTGCCAGGTTTTACGTTGGGATTAGCCAGTACAGCCGCATATATGAGATACATGCGTACTGAAATATTAGAAGTCAAAGGTAGTGACTTTATACGTACAGCACGTGCCAAAGGACTTAGTAATGAATCAGTACTATATAAACATACGTTAAGAAATGCTCTTATTCCTATAATTACATTATTAGGACTTGAATTTGGAACGTTATTAAGTGGTGCTATAATTACTGAACGTGTCTTTAATTATCCTGGACTAGGAACGTTGTTTTTAAATGCAATACAAAATCGTGACTATCCAGTAATTATGGCAATAAATCTGATTTTAGCGGTAACAATCCTGATAGGAAATCTATTAGCTGATATTTTCTATGCTATTGTAGATCCGCGAATTCGTTACGACTGAGGTGATAACTGATGGAAAGTAATGCACATAGGAATATAGATCCAAATCCAGAATTATCAGATCAACAACCTGAAAAAAGTTTAAGTCCATTTCAGTTGGCCATGCGTCGTTTTTTACGAAATAAACTAGCAATTGTAGGAATATTTATTTTAATATTTTTTGTATTAATAGCTATTTTTGCAGATGTAATTGCAACGCATAGTCCTACTGCAAGTAATATGTATAAAGTAGAGGCAAAGGCTGACAGTGAAAATTGGTTAGGGACAGACAGTTCGGGAAGGGATAACTTCTCTAGACTTGTTCACGGATCAAGAATTTCATTAACTATTGGATTTTTTGCAATGTTATTTACAGTTGTAATTGGAGTAACTTTAGGATCTCTCGCTGGATATTATGGAGGGAAAGTGGATGGATTCATAATGAGAATTACTGACTTAATGCTAATTCTTCCATTCCTGTTACTAGTATTAACGATTATAGCGATTTTAGAAAAAATAAATATTACAATATTTATAACGATTATAGCCTTCACATCATGGCCAACGTTAACTCGACTTATTCGAGCTACGTTCCTTTCATTAAAGGAAAAGGAATATATACTTGGCGCAAGATCAATAGGTGCATCAGACTTTAGAATCATCTTTAAGCATTTCCTACCAAATGCTGTTGGACCCATCATTGTAAATGCAACACTAATGATGGCGACGATGATCATTATCGAATCAGCATTAAGTTTTATTGGATTTGGTATACCACAACCTACTCCAACTTGGGGTAATATGATAACTGAAGGAAACAGTTTAAGAATGCTTCAAAATAACTGGGAAGCTTGGCTTCCACCTGGTTTAGCTATTTTGTTAACTGTATTAGCAATTAACTTTATCGGTGATGGTTTGCGTGATGCTTTTGATCCAAAGAGTAATCAATAAATAAAGATATTAGTTAAACCCATGCGTATAAAAAATACGTATGGGTTTTTTTGTTGTTTTTAAAAAATTTAGTATCTATTAATAAATGTGGTCAATATGCAATAGATAGAATAATTTCCTTATTTTAATTAACAATAAAACTAGGTTAAAGAAGGAAACTTATTTTTTTCTATTAATTATTGAACCCATGCAATAATCAAATGTCTAATAAAACAAGATCTTCCTATAATACAATCCAATGAATAAGTAAATTCATGTGGAATTACACTTTATTGTTATATAAAAATAATAATAATATATAAAATTTAATACTTTAAAATATCTATTTATAACGTTAATTTACTATTGTTAAGGGAAAACTTAAGTACATATATAAATTTTTTGAACAAAATAACTAGTTAAACTATTGAGAAATCTGAATTAAATGAATAATCGCAGTTGTAGTCAGGTAGTTAATATTTAACATTGACACATACTGAACATTATAATAATATTTTATTCGTGACTATTTTTTATTATTTTCAGAAAACATCGAAGGGTGATATCTTATGAGCAACAATGAAAAGCTTTTAGAGATAAAGAATTTGCACACTGGTTTTGATATCGAAGGCAAAACATATCATGCAGTTAAAGATGTTTCTTTCGATGTGAAATCGAAAGAAGTTGTTTGTGTAGTTGGTGAGTCTGGCTGCGGCAAAAGTGTAATGTCCTTATCCATTATGGATTTACTTCCTAAACACAATGGGAAAATAGATAAAGGTCAAATTCTTTTTCAAGGTAAAGATTTAGTTCCTCTTAATACAAAAGAAATGAACAGTATAAGAGGTAAAGATATAAGTATGATTTTTCAAGAGCCAATGACAGCGTTAAATCCTGTTTTAACAATTGGTTTTCAAATGGACGAGGTTCTAATAAACCACACTAAGTTAAAAATTGAAGATATAAGAAAGAAAAGTATTTCTTTATTAAAACAAGTGGGTATATCTCGTGGAGAGCAAATTGTACATGAATATCCTCATCAATTATCAGGTGGGATGAGACAACGCGTAGTTATTGCAATGGCCATTGCTTGTCAACCTAAGCTTCTCATTGCAGATGAACCTACCACTGCGTTAGATGTTACAGTTCAAGCACAAATTCTTGAACTAATCCAGAATATTCAAGAAGAAGTAGGGATGGCTGTATTAATGATTACTCATGATTTAGGTGTGGTAGCGGAAATGGCTGATCGTGTAGTAGTTATGTATGCTGGACAAGTTGTAGAAGAGTCAGATGTGGATCGTATCTTCTACAATCCTCAACACCCATATACAAAAGCACTTTTAAATTCAATTCCTCGTTTGGAAGAAGAACAAGAAGAGTTAAATACAATCAAAGGGATTGTTCCATCACTAAAAAATATGCCATTAGAAGGATGTCGATTTGTAGATAGATGTCCAGAAGCAATGCCTGAGTGTAAAAAGATAACTCCGAGATTAGGAGAAACGGAAGAAGGGCATTCTGTACGTTGTATATTATATGATGCAAGCCGTCCCAAAAGTGAAGGGGAGGTGCGATTATGAGTACAGCAAAAAATTCAGATTTCTTACTGGAAATAAAAGATTTAAAAAAATATTATCCTGTTCGCGGAGGTTTTTTTCGTAAAAAAATTGGTGATGTAAAAGCAGTAGATAACATTTCCTTAGAATTAAAAAAAGGAGAAACCTTTGGACTTGTAGGTGAATCAGGCTGTGGTAAATCAACAGCAGGTAGAACAATAACAAGGTTATTTAAACCTTCTGATGGAAAAATACTTTTTGAAGGTAGAGATATAACAAATATTCGAGGTAGAGAACTAAGAAATATTAGACAAGATATACAAATGGTCTTTCAAGATCCCTATGCATCCTTAAATCCAAAAATGATGGTTGGTAGTATTGTATCAGAGCCGTTAGTGAATTACGGGAGAGGGTCTGAAGGGAAGTTGAAGGAAGAAGTGATGAATCTTTTAACGAAGGTTGGTCTACCGGAAGATGCTTACTATAAATATCCTCATGAATTTTCAGGAGGACAAAGGCAGCGTATCGGCATTGCCCGTGCATTAGCATTGAAGCCAAAGTTAATTGTTGCAGATGAACCTGTTTCTGCTTTAGATGTGTCAGTTCAATCTCAAGTTTTAAACTTATTAAAAAGCTTACAAAAAGAGTTTGATTTAACGTTACTGTTTATTGCCCATGATTTAAGTGTGGTAAAACATATGAGTGATCGTATTGGTGTGATGTATTTAGGTAATTTAGTTGAGGTTGCTGATGCAGATGAAATATATCGAAATCCCAAACATCCTTACACAAAAGCGCTAATATCTGCAATTCCTCAACCTGATCCGCGAAATAAAAGTAAACGTATTATCTTATCAGGGGATGTACCAAGTCCTCAAAATCCTCCAAAAGGATGTCCGTTTCACCCACGTTGCCCAGAGGCAATGCCTGAGTGTAGTGAAAAAAGGCCTCTTTTAAAGGAGGTGAATAATAACCATAGAGCATCGTGTTTGCTATATGAATAATGATTATGAATTATTTTAAACATATTATAAAGGGGATGAACAACTTGAAGAAATCACATCTTATGTTTATTGTCATGCTACTATCTATTTCATTAATTGTAGCGTGTGGTACTACAGATGAAGGTACAAATGAAGGCACAAATGATCAAACAGGTGAAGCTGAAGAAGGTGGCGTTGTCACTTATGGCTTTGGACAATCTTTCGCAGGAGTTTTAGACTGGGCTCATTATGACGGTCAAGACGATAGCTTAGCCTTAAAGATTTTTAATGGAGACGCATTAGTAAGAAATGGTGACGACTTAATGCCTGAACCGCACTTAGCTTCATGGGATATATCTGAAGATGGTTACACAATTACATTCTATTTAGAAGAGGGTGTCATGTGGCACAACGGGGAAGAGTTCACTTCTGAGGATGTTGCGTTCGCATGGGAAGTGATGACTCATCCTGAATATACAGGACCTCGTTGGTCAAATGTACGTATTATTGAAGGTGCGCAAGAAAGAAGAAGTGGAGAAGCAGAAGAGCTTACTGGTGTCAATATTATTGATCCTTATACGATTGAAGTAACAGTAAAACACCATGAAACAGGGGAGCCTTTACCAAATGCAATTGACTTACTTTGGACATATCCAATGCCTAAGGCTCATTTAGGTCACCTTGATATTGATGAAATTGAGGATGCAGATGAAGTTCGTCGTAATCCTGTGGGATTAGGTGCATATAAAGTTGATAATATTGTACCTGGAGAACAAATTACTTTTAGTGCCTTTGAAGATTATTGGAGAGGTGCTCCAAACTTAGATGGCGTTGTTTATCGAATCGTTGATGGCTCAATGGCAGCAGATTTATTAATAAATGGCGAAATTGATATTTATGAATTACCTGCTAGTCAAGCTGTTACAGTTCAACACGATGATCGTATTTATTTAGAAGAAAAGGAAGGTCTTTCTTATAGTTATATTGGGTTTAAACTAGGACATTGGGATGGAGAAAAGAATGTCATGGATAACCCTAAATTTGCGGATGTTCGTGTACGTCAAGCATTTGCCTATGCAATTGATCGTGAAGGAATGCTAAATTCTTTCAGTGAAGGCTATGGTACTGTTATAAATGCAGCAGAGTCAATTCTTAGCTGGGCATATCCAGACGAATCTTCATTAAACCAATATGAGTTTGATCCAACTCGTGCAGCAGAATTATTAGATGAAGCTGGATACGTAGATAGTAATAATGATGGTTGGAGAGATACACCAGACGGTGAAGAATTTACCGTAAACTTTATGGCTATGAACAGTAATGAAATTTCAGAGCCGCGAGCAACATTTATCGTACAAAACCTACAAGATGTAGGTATTAATGCTCGATTACAAGATGGTCAATTATATGATTTCAACTTATTTTATGATTTAGTTGAAGAAGATCACCCGGACATTGATTTATTTATGGGTGCTTGGGGGCTTTCTGCAGATCCAGATCCAACAGGTCTTTGGAGAGAAGACGACCTTTGGAATTACCCTCGCTGGGTGAATGAAGAATCTGAACGTCTAATCGAACAGGGTCTAAGTCTAGAAGCTTTCGATATTGATTACAGAAGAGATGTTTATCAACAGTGGCATCAATTAGTGAATGAAGAATTACCATTAATTCCATTAAATTCACCAGTTCGCGTGTATGGTATTGCATCTGATGTTCAAGGTGTAACACCAGATGTTAGTGATGCATTAACTGATCCGCATCTATGGTACAGAACTAACTAAGAATAGGAATATCTAGTAAGACAGTTTTTACTACTGTACAAGGAGAAATGATCATGCTGATTTACACGTTAAGAAGAATACTCATTATGATTCCAATATTGGTCATGATCTCCATTGTGGTATTCGCCCTGGCAATAGCAATGCCAGGGGATGCCCTTTCTGGTCAAATTGATCCGACAAGTAGTAATCCGGAATATATTGAAGAAATGAGAGAACGTCTCGGGTTAAACGACCCTTATCATGTTCAATACGGCAGATGGGTTGCCGGCATTCTTCAATGGGATTTCGGTCGTTCATTCGTACATCGAATGGATGTTACGGAAGTAATAGGACAACGGCTGCCAAATACTATACTCTTGTCCGTTATGTCGTTAATAATAACCTATATTTTAGCTTTCTTAATGGGTCGATATGCTGGAAGAAACCCTTATACAATTGGAGATTACAGTATTCAAGGATTAAATTATTTAATGTTAGCTATACCTAGCTTTGTTGCAGCAATTTTTGCTATTTTTATTTTTTCCTTTCAATTAGGTTGGTTCCCTGCTACTGGAAGTATTAGTTCAGGTGTGACACCTGGTACATTGGAATACTATTTAAGTAGAATAAAACATGCTGCATTACCAGCTTTAGTTTTAGGTGCTTTAACAACTGCTAGTTATACACAATTTTTACGAAATGATATTATTGAAAGTTCACAAAAGGATTATGTACGGACTGCAAGAGCAAAAGGTACATCTGAAAATCGGATTTATAATAAACACATTTTAAGAAACTCTATTATTCCTATTGTCACACTATTTGGTTTTGATATTGCCAGTATCATTGGTGGTGCTGTCATTATTGAAACGGTATTTACTTATCCAGGTATTGGTCAATTATTAATCACTTCCATTGAACGACGTGATTCAGCAGTAGTTATTACAATAACGTTAATGCTTTCTATTTCAACGCTAATTGGTAACTTAATTGCAGACCTTGTTTATGGAATTGTTGACCCTAGGATACGGGTAGAATAGGGGTGTAATGATGACAGCTAATAATAATCAAAATGCAGAAGCGTTGAAAAAAAGTGCAAAAAAGCAATCGCCATGGGCTATTGCTCGTCGAAAGTTATTAAGAAATAAATTAGCGATGATTAGTATTAGTTTTCTAGTTCTAGTCACAATTCTTTCTTTTTTAGCGCCATATATTGCACCGTTTGATCCATTTAGGGTAGATATAACAAATCGAAATGCCATGCCAAGTGGGACTCATTGGTTAGGGACAGATAATTCAGGAAGAGATATTGTTTCCTTGTTATTATATGGTGGTAGAACATCTTTAACGATAGGTTTTGTTAGTATGATGGCTGTTGTGTTAATAGGTACGACAGTTGGGTCTATCGCTGGATTTTATGGTGGTTGGGTAGATGCAGTACTTATGCGATTTACTGATTTTGTAATGAACTTTCCATTTTTAGTGTTCGTTATTGTACTTGCTTCCATATTTAGAGATGCAGGTATTTGGGCGCTAATTATTGTTATCAGTTTATTAGGTTGGACTGGTGCAGCAAGGGTAGTTCGTAGTAAAACGATGTCAGAAAAAGAAAACGAATATGTTATGGCTGCTATCTCTATTGGAGGAACACCATTTAAAATTATTCGTAAACATTTATTACCGAATGTCATGACTACCATTATCGTTCAAGCAACATTATTGCTTGCTGTAATGATAGTTGCTGAAACTGCACTAAGCTTTTTAGGATTTGGAGTGCCTTCAGGAACACCGAGTTGGGGGAATATGCTACAAGAAGCAAGACAGCCTCATGTCATACGTTCTATGTGGTGGATATGGATACCTCCAGCCTTTGCGATTACCTTTACCATTCTTTCTATAAACTTTATAGGTGAAGGGATAAAGGATGCCTTTAATCCAAAATCAGTTAGATAATTAGTATAATATGAAGTAACAGAGGTTATGGTTTATTACCATAGCCTCTTATTTTTTGCTCCTGTACATTAGTTGTAAAAAATATAAAAACAGCGTAAACTCTATTCAATATAGTTTTATGTCAGAAGACGGTGGTTTGATATATGCAAAGGTACGATGATATAAAAGATGAACAATATATGATGGAAGCTTTAGGGGAAGCCCAAAAAGCGGAAGAGTGTGAAGAAGTTCCTATTGGTGCTGTCGTAGTGTATAATAATAAAATTATTGCTAGAGGATATAATTTGCGTGAAAAAAAACAATTATCAACATCTCATGCAGAAATGATAGCTATTCAAGAAGCATGTAGAGAAATTGGCAGTTGGAGATTGGAAGAATGTACGCTATATGTAACTCTAGAACCATGCCCTATGTGTGCAGGTGCAATAGTACAATCTCGTATCAGGAGAGTTGTTTATGGTGCAGCAGATCCGAAGGCAGGTTGTTGTGGAACATTAATGAACTTATTGGACGAACCGAGGTTTAATCATCAGGTTCCCGTAACGAGTGGGGTGCTAGAGGAAAAATGTAGTGAAATTTTAAAACAATTTTTTAAAAAGATTAGACGAAAGAAAAAGGAAAATCAAAATGAAGCTTCAGGAAGTGCTATAATAGAGTAAAGTCAAAGGAGTGAAATAGGATGAGACCGAATCAAATATCTTTAGAAACAGCCCAAATGATTTCTAAAAAATTGAAAATGCCTCTTGAACATGTGATGCATACTCCACCTCATATTATTATGGCAAAGCTGAAAGAGGTTGAAGAAAAAGAGTCACAATCCACCCAAAATGATGAAGAAGATTTGAAGGATATGTAATCAGGAACTAGAATATGAAAAACTATCCACTATTACCAAAAACCTATTCTTTTCTGCTATTGCAAATATAACTAAAAACCACTATACTTATATATGCGTCGCTAAAACGGCGCCTTAAAAATGTTATCAATATTGCCGTGCTAGGCGGGGAGGTAGCGGTGCCCTGTACTCGCAATCCGCTATAGCGAGGCTGAATCCCTTCTCGAGGTTATCACACTTTAGGGTCTGACCTAAGTAAGTGGTGTTGACGTTTGGGTTCTACGCAACGGAAACCTGTGAATCCTGTCAGGTCCGGAAGGAAGCAGCAGTAAGCAGTCACTTCCGTGTGCCGTAGAGTTGCCTGAACCGAGCTAACTGCTTAGGTAACGCCTAGGGTGTGGTAATCGACAGAAGGTGCGCGGCATGTTATCTAATATATGTAAAACTACCTGAAATACAGGTAGTTTTTTTATTTGGACAATATATAGGTTTAGGTTGGGAATTGGTGTAATTATATTTCTTTTAATGAAATCATTTTGAAAATACTGTAGTGAATAGGTATAATAAAGTAGGTATTAAATTTTATTGTGCATTATATAATGCGGACGTAATGAAAGGGTGAGATGGGTATGAGCTATCAAGCACTTTATCGAGTTTGGCGTCCAACATGCTTGTCTGATGTTGTTGGTCAAGAACATATTACAAAAACTTTAAAAAATGCTCTGCTCCAAGAAAAGCTATCCCATGCTTACTTATTTACTGGACCGCGGGGGACTGGAAAGACAAGTGCAGCTAAAATAATTGCAAAAGCAATAAATTGTCAAAAAGCACCGGTTGATGAACCGTGTAATGAGTGTGAAGCGTGTCGTGGTATACAAGATGGTACGATCGTTGATGTAATTGAAATTGATGCTGCAAGTAACAACGGTGTTGATGAAATAAGAGATATACGAGATAAAGTAAAGTTTGCACCAAGCGCTGTATCATATAAGGTTTACATTATCGATGAGGTACATATGCTTTCAACGGGAGCATTTAATGCCTTATTAAAAACATTGGAAGAGCCGCCGAGGCATGTGATATTTATCTTAGCAACTACGGAGCCACATAAGATTCCCTTAACGATAATATCTAGATGTCAAAGGTTTGATTTCAAACGAATAAGTACGCAAGCGATTATTAATCGAATGAAGGAAATTGTTCAGGCAACTAATCTTGTTATAGAAGATGATGCATTAGCAATGATAGCCCGTGCTTCAGAAGGTGGTATGCGAGACGCCTTAAGTCTGTTAGATCAAGCTATATCTTATGCAGATAATACTGTAACATTAAATGATGTTCTATCCATTACTGGAGCTGTATCCAAGGGCTTACTTTATGATTTAGCTAACACTTTAAAAGATGGGGATGTTGCTCAAGGTCTTTCTATAGTGGATACGATTATTCAAGAAGGGAAGGATCCCAATCGCTTCATTGAGGACCTAACATTTTTTTATAGAGACATTTTGATGATAAAAGCTGCTCCACAGTTAGAGGAAAGTAAGGATCTTCTATTATCAGATGATCGTTTTCAAAATATAGTCGATAAATTAGATCAACCATGGATATATTCTATAATGGAACAGCTAAATCATTTTCAACAAGAGATGAAATGGTCAAATCATCCAAAGGTTTTTTTGGAGATGTTTATTGTTCAAGCTTGTCACTCTTTAAACAATAATCCGAAATTAGTGAATCAAACCACTGAAGGTGAAAGTGAAACGATACAAACATTACTTAAAAGGGTAAATGAGTTAGAATCTACAATTCGAAAAATATCGTCTGTGCAAGGAGCCGAAAGAGACTCTACCCAGCAAGCTAGTGAAACTAAAAGAACACGACCGAAGCCTATACAGCCTAGTGGTAAAAGTCGAGCTCAAATTAGTAAAGTAAAAGGAATGCTGCAAAGAGCATCAAAACAACAACTTCAATCTCTACACAGTCAATGGGGACAAGTGATGGAGTTAGTTAAACAAAAGAGTGTTCCTGCTTCTGCCTGGTTAAATGATTGTAAACCAGTGGCAAGTTCAGACCAAGAATTTGTTTTAGCTTTCAAAAATGAAATGCATCGTGATATGATAGATGATAAATTTAGAGAAGTAGTTGAAGAAACTGTCTCAAATGTGATGCATCGTTCAATGATTTTAATGGCCTTATTAGAAACCCATTGGGATGAAACGAAGGAGTCATTTTTGAATGACCAAAAACTGGCTTCAAGTGATGGTGATGAAAAGGGGAAATCAGAAGTAGATGATAATCCTCTTGTTCAAGAAGCTGTAAAGTTAGTTGGACGTGATTTAGTTGATTTAAAAGATTAAATAAGATCCACATTGTGGAGGAAGTGAGGGAATTATAATGAAAAATATGGGAAACATGATGAAACAAATGCAAAAAATGCAAAAAGATATGGCAAAAGCTCAGGAGCAACTTAAGGAAGAAACAGTTGAAGCTACAGTTGGTGGAGGTATGGTGACAGTTGTAGCAAGTGGAGAAAAGAAAATTGTTGATATTAAAATTAATGAAGAGGTTGTAGACCCAGAAGACATTGAAATGTTACAAGATTTAGTATTAGCAGCAACGAATGAGGCTTTAACTCAAGTAGATGAATTAATTAATGAAAAAATGGGTAAATTTACAAAAGGAATGAATATTCCAGGGTTATTTTAATTATTAACCTCTTTTAAGTTTAATTTGTAATTTGTCTCTCCAGGATGTTTTGCTTTCTGAAGGAACTTCAATCAAGACAATTTTATAAATTGTATTTTTGTATTAAAGACTTGGTGTTAAAACCAAGTCTTTTCTATAATTTTAAATATAATCACTAGAATGGATTTTATAATTGAAAAATTGTTGAAAAAGACGAACATTATTTTCGATTGCAGTGGAAGACAGTGATTCTAGCGACGAGCATTTGCTTCACGAATAAGCTCGAGTTGTCTCGACGCATATAACAACCAATACTAGCAGAGGCAGAGGCAGAGGCAGAGACAGAGACAGAGACAGAACCATGTGCTTTAGCTGTATATAAAATGTCTAGTGTGGAGGTTGAAGCCATGCCGGAGCTAGGATGGCGACATTACGCCGTTGCCTACAGGACGTAGGCTGCCCTTAGGCGTAATTGATACGTCTGAAGCGGAGATCGAATTAAATATAAGCTTTTTGTATAAATGTTTGTGATTTATAATGAAATAAAGAATGATGAAATGACTCACTAATAAAATTATTTCATATTAATATAAATTGAGTGTAATAATGAAAAGGAGATAGTCGGATGCAATATCCTCAACCAATAGCAAAATTAATTGATGGTTTTATGCGTTTACCTGGTATCGGACCTAAGACAGCTGCTAGACTTGCGTTTTATGTTTTAGATATGAAAGAAGATGATGTTTTAGATTTTGCAAAAGCTTTAGTTAACGCCAAAAGGCAATTAAGTTATTGTTCTAATTGTCATCATATTACGGATACAGACCCTTGTCGTATTTGCGATGACTCTAGTCGTGACCAATCGATCCTATGTGTAGTGCAGGAATCAAAAGATGTTATGGCAATGGAAAAAATGAAGGAATACACTGGACAATATCACGTATTACATGGAGCTATATCTCCTGTTGATGGAATTGGTCCAGAAGATATTTATATTCCTGATTTATTAAAACGGCTACAGAATGATGTAATTCAAGAGGTTATTATTGCCACTAATCCAAATATTGAAGGGGAAGCAACAGCAATGTATATTTCTCGTTTAATAAAACCAACAGGTATAAAAGTCACTAGGATTGCCCACGGTCTCCCTGTTGGTGGGGATTTAGAGTATGCAGATGAAGTGACCTTATCTAAAGCTATTGAAGGAAGAAGAGAACTGTAAGGGGGAAATTCATTGGATGATATTTAGAAAAAAAGGGAAAATTAGAAAGCGGGAGGATGACTCTTTGCTTTGGTATTTACAAAAAATGAAAAGTAAAGTCAATCATCAAGAAGCATTAATAAATAATAGTGTAGATTACCATAGTAATGTGATGTACAATGCAAAGTTAGAGAAAATGAAGTACATGTTTTTGTTAAAAGAAGCTAGAATTAGGAAAACGGGTTTAAAAGTAAACAAATTTAAATAAAATTATTTTTTTGCAGGTTCTAATGAATTCCTTCTAAACATAACATTTTAATGAGCTTGTACAAGTAAATTGTATTATAAAGAACTAGGGGAACTCTTATTAAGACTAGTTTGTATTTTACAAGCTTGAAGGAGGTGTTCATTAATGGAACCAGTAGTTGTTTTATCTTTATTAGGGACTTTAATTTTTGTTTTATTAATCCTAGGAGCTCCAATGAAACCTTTAAGGTGGATTGGACAAGGTGCTATTCGGTTATTAATCGGAGCTTTATTTTTATTCTTTTTAAATACTTTTGGTTCATTAGTGGATTATAGTTTACCCATTAATGCTTTTACTGCTGCAGTATCAGGATTTTTAGGGATTCCTGGTGTATTGGCTTTAATTTTAGCGGATTCACTATTATTACCATAACAGTTTAAATTGACAAGATGATAAAAAGAGAAGTGAAGTCGATAACTTTATTTTTATAAAAGTTGTTGACTTTATTTTTTGTGGGTGATATATTAATATTTGTCGCTAAAACAGCAGATTTCAAAAATTAAAGATGTTGTTGAGTATATTAGTGATTTTAGAATATTATTACTTAGTTGCTAATAAAAGTGACGCAGATAATAATAAAAGTTGTTGACAACAAAACATTATATTGATATAATATAAAAGTTGTCACAAAACAAGATTAATATTGACCTTTGAAAACTAAACAAAAAGCCAAGCGAAGTGGGATATGTAAATATCCCGTCAATGAATAATTAT
>NZ_JARUKY010000033.1 GCF_029688925.1 Evansella sp. AB-P1 | reverse complement strand
TATTTTTATAATTTTTGTATTTCCATGGCATTGCAATTCGACCAATGGAAATGACAATTAAAAATAACAGACAGCTTAATAAAGAAATTATAGCTATAGCCACGAACACTCTATCCGTAGCAAATGAATTTTGTGCCCTTACTAAAAAGATTCCTAATCCTTTACTTGCACCAACCCATTCTGAAATAACAGCAGCTAAAACACTATATGTAGCACCGATCCTCAATCCTGTGAAAAGATATGGAAGTGCATTCGGAAATCGAATCAAACGAAAAACCTGCCACCGTGACCCTCCCATAGAACGAACAAGGCGAATCATATCACGATCTGTTGATTGAAGTCCTTCAACAACACTAACAACGACAGGAAAAAACGTTACTAAAGCTACAATAAGAATTTTCGGTAAAATACCGTATCCGAACCAAATGACAAGAAGAGGTGCAATCGCTACTATAGGTATTGTTTGTGAAAACAATAGAATTGGATATAAGCTTTTCTTTAAAAGGTTAGACCAATCTAAAATAAATGCTAAGACAAGTGCAACAGATAGACCCAATAAAAAACCTAGTATTGCTTCAATGCTAGTAATCCAAACGTGCTGTGGCATTAAATCTAGCGTTTCAATAAATGTGCTTAAAATTTTGCTAGGAGCAGGTAAAATCCATTCTTCAAACTGCCATATCCAAACCACTGCTTCCCATATAATAAAGAAAAGCATGATAGCTATGAGTGATGGAAGTCCTGATATCATCATTTTTCGTAAATTGTTCATGATCAACCCCCTTCTTAATAACAAAAAAAGTCTACACGCAGAGAAGCATGTAGACCTAATAATAAAACTAATAGTCCTTAACATATCCCTCCGCTGGAATTACCCAGATCAGGTTATTAGGGTCGATATCTTCAACGGGATATCCTCTCAGCCAACCTCATAGCTCCCCTTTAAAATTGTCACCATGAGTATAGCATAGCTTTCCATTATCGACAATGTTAACCACTTATAAATAGTTTTAAATACTTAATTACTTGTCCACCTTTCATAACTTTCACCTTTGATGCATAGTTATCAATTGCCTTAATAAATCCTTGAATGCTTTAAGGAAGCTCTGTGTAGGCAACGAAACAATGACACCATTCTGTATGTCTAAGACAACAAAATACATAAAAAAAGCCTTACTTCAATAAGAAAAAGAGGTGAGAAAAAATGAAACCCTTCTCCGTTCTTCATAATATTTTTTTCAAAAAAACATTACCCTCAAACCTTAAAAAAATCAAAAGAAAGTTAGTAAAAAAACAAAAGAAGAATCATTATCAATCCAACTTTAAGAAAGAAGATCACAAACTCGTTCACTGGATCAAAAGTGAAACAAATAAATATAACAAAAATAATATTACTAGAACACAAGCTTATTTGGATTATTTTCAACGAAACAATGCTATACACTGGGCTTTCTTAGCTCATATGGTTTCTAGGAATGCAGGTTGGAATATGACGGATTTAAAAGGTGAATTATTATCACGATTATTTTCCAGTAAGGAGCAAAGTGATTTTTTTACATTTTTAGAACGAGGGAACTGGCTTATATTTCAGGATGCTTATCCTCAGCTTTTGCTTTACGAAGAAAGTGTAAATCGGCAAACAAATTTATTTCATCTACTCCCTTTTTTTAATGTGTCGATCTTTATGGAGATAATTTGGAACGAGTTTTTTGAAACAAGAAACCATTATTTACTCACAGTGGCACTCATTATAAATGAGCAACATTACATTGAAGAAAGACTCATTAAAAATTCCCACTATCAACAAACCGTATTAAATACCCTAGAATTTAAGCTACATGAGCTTTTAAGTTTAAATCAACTCTTATTCCCATTTAGAAATAAAAATATGATTGCATTAAAAGGTAAATCTGTAAACCACTTTTCCTCTTTACATGAACGAATTATGATTGGTAAAGGGTTATACAACATACTACTTGAAAATAAAAATCCTATACTGTCATGGTCATTAAGTCATCCACATACTGGCTCTCGAAAAGATTATTGGCCACATTTATTCCATGATGTTAACGAAGCCGTTCCTGGAAAGACTTTCAAACGACGACTAAAAGATTGTAAATTAATCAAAGGAGCCAACAAAATCTATAGTCCAAAACTTAAATATGCTTGGAAAGACTTAGATCAAGTAGCTCCAAATAAGGAAGATTGGTATAGGGATTGGAAAATTATCAATTATTTAATTAAAGATAATGAAAAGGTTGATGGAAACATTCTCTCTGACTATTGTCATACGTTGGAAAAAATTCAATTTGCTATCTTAACAAAGGATACTTTAAATGAAATTACAAAATAAAAACACAATCTCTCCAGTATCGAAGAAACCGTGTCTTTATTAGATCTTTCTACTTTTGTAAAAGAAAGCAAAAAATTACTTTATTGTTGAATCCTATTCTCATTTATTTTAGTACCACTCTATTACGTCCAAGCTCTTTTGCTTCATACAAGGCTTCATCTACTCTTTTAAGTAAAGTATCCATAGTATCTTCCTTGAGGATTTCCGTTACCCCTACACTAATAGTGACATTAAAAGACTCTTTATTTAGTTTAAAGACATGGTTCTGCATTTCTTTTCTAATGATTTCTGCAATTCTACTTACTTCATATCTACCTACTTTTGGAAGGAGCATAACAAATTCCTCTCCACCAAAACGTGCTAATATATGATCATCAGAAATTGATTTATTTAAGATAGAAGGTATAGTTCTTAATACTTCGTCACCAACAGGATGTCCATATTGATCGTTTATTCTTTTAAAATAATCAATATCAAACAAAATAATTGATGTTTGTTCCTGCCCAGCATGAATATATTCAAATGCTTCTTGTGCTTTTGTATAAAAATGTCTTCTATTATATACACCAGTTAACTCATCCGTAATAGCCATCATTTCCATCTTCCGATATATGATAGCATTATCCATTGCAATATTAGCCTGACTTGTATAAGCAAGTGCTATATCAATATCACTTTGAACAAATTCTTCCATTCGCTGTAAAACTACCATCCCTCTTACATTACTGTACAACTTAAAAGGGATTATCATATAGTTAAAATCATCTTTATTAAATGTTAAGACCTGCTTTTCCTTTACCTTTAAGTTTAAGAAAATAGAGTCTAATTCCTGTTTCTCTAGTTCAGCCCTGTAACTGTTTTCCTCTTTATGACAAGATACTATTTTTTCTAAGTCATTCTTTTCATAAATCCATATACTAGCGTTGCTATAATTTACAAATTCCATTAATTGGTCTAAAATAAGCTGCTGAACTTTACTTTCATCTAATGTGGAGTTTAGATTATACATTGCTTGTCTTAATGACTCAGAAATTCGGCTACGTTCCCTTTCAGAAACATATTCTAATTGAAACTGTGCTGCTTTTTCTTGTGATGCCATCAACTCTTTAATTTTATCAAGCATTCGGTTCAACTTACTCCCCAACATCCCAAACTCATCCTTGGATTTAAGCTTAACTCGTGCATTTAAATTCCCAGAACCTGCATTTGCCATCGTTTTCATAATGTTATTTAGTGGTGTCGTCACCCAAATAGATAAAAAGACAACTAATAAAATAAGTGAAACAGTAAAAAAGAGTACAAATTGTATGACAGAATAATGTATTATTTTATTTGTTAATTGTGAAATATAAGCATCCACTACGACAATGACAACGGCACCCTGAACAATATTACCATCAATAACAGGCACTAATGCAGCATCAAGCTCTTTCCCTTCAATTGAAATATCAATTAATGCTCCCTCATTATTTTGTAGAGCATTTTCAAATGTGGACTTATCTACGTGAACTTTCTGAATCTCTTCATTCTCACTATGAAATAACAGGTCACCATGTTTATTAAATACTAATGCATAAGATACTTCTGGGTATTCCTCCACTACTTCTCTACAAATTTCTTCGAATAAGAATATATCTTCAATATTTATACCTAATGATAATATTCGTTCTAGCTGCTGTTTCAAACTTCCACCAATAAGAAATAATTCCCGTTCTATCGCTTTACTATATTCTTGGTTAAAAAAATAACCGTTAAGAAAATTATTAGTTCCTATTGTTATTAATAAAATGGTTATAAGAACTAATAATATCTTATTTTTCAATCTATTCATCTGGAATCATCCATCCATATTCTGTCACAACTCTTGAACTTAGAAGTGTTTGACTTTTTATTTGGATTCCTAGATCATCTGCTCTTGCTTTACTAATTAATGGCTCTCCTTTCATTGAAGTCGTAATCGGCAAGTCACTTGGACTCTTTCCATCAACTAATATGCTTCTTGCCAGTAAACCAGCCTCACGTCCCTGTTCATAACCAGAAATGCTAACGACAGAAAGTGTTCCAAACGTTGCACGGTCCTTCCAAAAGCTAAAATCAGGAAGTTGGCTATTTGCTGCTGTCCATTCTAAAACATCACGATAGTGAACATTCTGACCGTTTTCATCTTTAAATGTAAAAATACCGATTAGAGCTATGGCATCTACTTCTGTTTGAAGATGTAAAATATGATCCTGATACTCTTTAAAAGAACTAAAATAATCCCATGAAACAAAGGAAACATCATCGATACTAGGAATCCTTTCTTCCATTCGTTCTCTTACTATTCCCCACATTGGATCATCATCAAAAATAACTGCAATTGTATCAACATCTGGTACAAGGTCTTTTAGTAAATTAACGTTTTCAATAAAGTGTTCCACTTCTAAAACTCCAGTTACATTTGAAGCATTTTCAAAACCATAAAATTCTGGTTCTTCGTTTACTGCGCTAAAAACAATGGGTAGTGAAGTGTTAACAAAATGGAGGGCAACAAATTCCACTGCATCATCGTCACTAACAAATAACAGGTCTGGATCTGAGGCTTCAATTAAAGCAATTGCTTCGTCACCTTTTGCTTTCTTCTCTTCTTCTGTACTAAAGTTTTTCGTATCCATTTCGAAAATTTCGTATTCTACTTGTATATCATCCCCTAATGCATCTTGAAAGCCCTGGAGCTGTGTTTCAGTCCATTCCCACGGGGTATGATAGCTCATTACGTGAAAAACTTTAAAGGTTTGGTCTTGAACATTTATATTTCCACTTTCATTTTCATCCACATCTGTTTTATCAAACTCATTTTCTGCTTCACTATTATTAAAGCATCCTAGCATAATCGAAGTTAATAATAGGATTAAAATAATTAAAGCTTCTCTTTTCATAAACAAAATTCTAATATTCACCTTTATACACCCTCTCTAAAACTAACTTATCAAAATGACTACGTATAAAATAATAAGAAAACTAGTTAAACAAAAACAAACGCTTTCCAGTTAATTAATAGTTTTCTTCTACCCTGAAAATAGCTGTTATCAAGCTTAATAGTATTTACAAATAAAGGTCAGGCTAATCATTCGTTACAACCCACTTCCCTTTCACCACAAGGATATAAGCACCACATCTGTTCTGGCTTCGACTCATTCCAATTAGATTAAAATTAATCTTCATACTCCATGGTCCAAGCTAGTACTTACGTGGAGTCTATCTTAAAAGAAGTATTAGTTCCATTTTCCTTTTATCTTTCAAATTCAAAAATATGAAAATATTTTACAATTATTTGATATTATTTTACTACTACGATTTTACTATAATCATTTTAAATAAAAAAGATTTTCCTAAAGGAAATTTATAGTACTTCTGTATCTTTTTTATACTATGAAATAAGAAAAAGAGTGGCATCTCCACCATCTTACATGGTAGATGCCACTCTATTTATTTACTGGTCTCTATTCCAGTAACCTACTGTTTTTCTATTCAACTGTGGAAAGTCGATCAATAAGAAGGTTAGCCTTATAATTTAAATCATTCATAGCTTCCCCAGATACATGATCTTGAAGTGAACGTTGGTTCAAATGCTTAATAAAATCTTCTAGATGTTTAATTGCTTCCTCCAATCGTTCATGGTTCAAATGATGTTCTACCTGATTTAAGCGATTTTGAAGCATTGGTAGCAAGGGCATTTGAATATCTCCTGTTGCTGCATAATCCTTAACAAGTTGTTTCATCACTGGGACTGTTAAGATCTCCATTTTTAAGGCATCATACATGATTCCTACATGTGAGCCAGAAAGTAGCTCTGCATGTTTTAAAGCAATAATGTTCTCTCCCTCTTGAAGAAGTGATGCATCAAATGGAATTTCTAGTAAGTAATAATAACCAGATTCACCACTTCTATATAATGATGCATCCTGTTCAAGCGGGGTAACGAAACCATCTGATGTAAATATGTCTGTTCCATTTAAGTTTACATTCAGAGTCCCTCTGCTAGAAGCTGCAATACCTATTGTTAATGTACCCTCACCGAAGTCTACATCCTCCGTATCAAATCGAATCAACCATTCTGCTAGAGTTGTATCACGCGGTACTAACAAATCGTTTTCGTTACCTGGCGTTTTAATATTAGGATGGAAGTAATTCCAATCTGTACTCTCATCGCTTTCTCCGATTACAAAATCTACATCATCTGGAAAATCAAATGGATACTGTAACCATAAACCCCATTGACGGAGTTCATCGCCATAATAAAATTCTCTAGGCGTCCGATCTGGTGTACCTATTTGCCATAATTTTTCACCATGCGAGGTAGGGGTCCAGTCTAATTGCTCTAAATCCGTCAATTGATTTTCAGAAACGTTTACTCCATCATAATGGAATTCACCAAAAACGCCATCCACATACGCAAAAAGGGTGTATTCACCAGCTCTTACATGTGGAATATGAAAATTTCCATCTGAATCTGCTCTAGTATAATATAAATAATCTAAATTTTGCTCATAGAAGTTAATATCTTGTTCCCCTAAAATGACCCAAGCATCTTCAGGAGAAGATCCATCTGTAATGTTTAAATTACCTGTAACTTCACCACGAGTGTCTGCTTGATATAACGGATCATCAAGCCAAGCGTACGGCCACTTTTCTTGCTCTTGATCCGTCCTATCCTTCACATCATTCCAAAGTTCATCAACACCGTCTCCCTCATTTACATAAACAAAAAATGGACCATAGATTTTTTCCCAACCTTTTTCAGGTACAACGTTAGGTACTCCGAAGTGTCTTACTTGCTCATACCAATGAACCATTGGCGTAGAGGTAGTTTGTTCAATATAGTACTCCTGTTTAGACGGTCCACCAACAAGATATTCATCACTTGTCCGAATAACAGAAATCCCTAAATTTTCACCAAAAATACCGTTGACACGATTGTCTCCTATATGCACTGCGTGATTATATTTTGTATATATTTCTCCATTTGGAAGTCTCGTAGTAGCATCCATCAACGTTTGGCCAGCACTTATATCTTGAGGACGAGGGAACTCACCTAATCGATCACCCTTGTGATCATCCTCTATTCCATACTGATTAAATAATGTTGGATTCGCGCGGAAGGAGTACCTGGATTGCTCCACTTCCATCCCATCTGGCATGTGCTCGGGGTACTTAAAAATACTATAAACATAAACACCTGGTGAATCCGCTTCCAAAACATAGCGATATTCTAACTCAAATGGTAATCTTTCTGGGTTAGTTGTTGAAACAGCAACTTCAATGCGATCATCCGTCTGTGATACTAGACGATAGCTCATTCCGGAACCGCCGTACGTTCTTCTGTTCCCATCTAATACATAATTGAGATGGTAGTACCCACCTTGACCACCTAAGAGATTCGTATCTTGAAAATCTCCTCTCTTTCTTAAAGATGGGATTCTACCATTCCCTTTTGTGAGTGTAAAAGATATTTCAGAGTTGGTAAGCATTACACTTGAACCTAGGTCAACAAGCTCCACACCTTCATCCACACGCCACTCAATTTCTTCTATTTCAACCTTTGACTCAATAATTAATGCATTAATGCGAGCAGGGGAACCGCTAAATTCTATATTTAATTGTTCTTCCTCAACATTCACATCAAAGCTCTCTTCAGAGTAAACTCCAGTCTCCTCTGTTAAAGTGACAATCTCCTCTCCATTAGCTTTTACAGTAGTTGCTGTATCCTCATTGGCATCTCCAGACATAACCGTAACTGTGTAAAGTGAGTTTGGAACGTTTACTTGGAAGTTCATTGACTCTCCGTAACAGTAGTTACTTAATAGGACGTCCGTTGTTTCCTGATTAACTCCCCCTATACCAGATACATCTGTCCATCCATAACCTGTTTCAGAGCTATATAATTCATTACACATGATACCTTCAAAACCTGACTCCACAGGTCCTGGACCGAAGTCAAACTTCCAGACAGGCTGTATGTGTAACGCATTTAACCGTACAGTGTTTCCATTTAATTGAAGTAAAAGTTGTCCATCCTCGACTTTCACATAGAAAGATTCATCGATATAATTTCCTGCTGAGGCACTTGCTCCCTCTAGGACCACTTCTTCTTGAATCCTTACTGTAGTAGAAGATTGAGAAGCGATCTCGTCACCCATAATTAGACTTACATTGTACCACCCGTTTGGCACATTAGCCTGAAAACTTAACGATGATCCGGCAACACAAAAATCTCTTCTTAATGCGTTGAGCTGTTGACTACGATCTCGACCATCTACGGATGAAAGGAACCCATAGCCAACAGAAGGATCATATATTTCATTACAGGAAAGTCCAATATATCCTTCCTCTGTTGGACCAGTCCCAAAGTCAAACTTATAGCTTGGAGCCTCCACTCTTATTTCTTCCTCTTCAGGAGTCGTTAGAGTAATAATGATTCCGTTTACACGAGCAGGATCCCCCATAAACTCCATATTTAAATGACCATTATCTACAGTTATATCAAAGCTGTCTTCAGAATAGCTACCCGCTTCTTCCGAGATATTTACTACTTCCTCTCCTTCTACGAATACCGTAGTAGTCGTTTCATTTGATTCATCCCCTGAGATAATTTTCACATTATAATATGAATTAGGGAGATCCACCTGAAAGCCAAATGTGTTTCCAGAACAGTAATCATTCAGTAGAGCAGAAGATATTCCCTGATTTACAGCTTCAATACCAGTTATATCAGTCCACCCATAGCCAACTTCATCATCATAGAGATCCTCACACGTCACTCCTATAAATCCAGATTCTACATCCCCAGATCCGAAATCAAACTTCCAGATAGGTTCTATTTCAAGACCATTAAGCCTCACTGTGTTTCCATTTAGTTGTACATTAAACTGTCCATCCGTAACCTCAACTTCAAAAGTTTCCTCAATAAACTCCCCAGATGAAGCACTTACTCCTTCCAATACAACTTCTCCTTGAGCAGTTACCGTTGTTGAAGATTGAGAAGCTATTTGGTCTCCCATGATAATGTTTACGTTATACAAACCATTTGGTAGATCTACTTGGAAACCTATGCTTGAACCGCCTACACAGAAATCTCTCTTCATATTATTAAACTGTCCACTTCGGTCTCTACCATCAACAGAAGAAAGTAAACCATATCCTTTAGATGGTGAATAGAGTTCATTACAGGATACCCCGATATACCCTTCTTCCGTTGGCCCTGGTCCAAAATCAAACAAATAAGTCAATTCCTCTAAACTTGAATCTTCAGAATTCACCTCATCATTACTAAAGACAGCTAAATTGAAGGTGCTAAGTGCTAATATCAATGCTAATACAACTTTAGTGAACTTTTTACTTCCCATATAATATTTACCTCCATTCGTTTAATAGTATTTTTTGTATCAGTTAAATCCTTCACCTCCCCATTCAAAAACATCATTTTAAATAAGTAGATTCATGATGTAATTAAACAAAGCAAAACAACAACATCAACATTTGTTTTGATTTGTTTATATTTGTTTTCGTTGTATATTTGAATGTTATCTACTTTTAAGAACTATCTCAATAAACATATATCGTCTAATAAACTTATTTCTTTTTACTGTTGCATTCGTTGTTTTAAATACAACTAAACATCTTTCTACTAACAAACAGTTTTCCTACTAGTTTTGAAAACAACATGCAGCCATAACTAATAAAGACAAAAGAAGATCTTACTCTAGTAGCATTCCTAGAATAAGATCTATTAGATCATCAGCATATTAATTTCAAAATCTAAGAAGGTTTAGATAAATCCGTTTTAATAGGGTCTTCACGATATTCTCCAGGTGATATACCAACTACTTTTTTAAATGTACGGCTGAAGGATATCGCACTTGAATAGCCAACCTTTTCAGCAATTATCTGTAAAGACATATTTGTATTTGTTAACAACTCTTTCGCAGCAATTATTCTTAAATCTATTAAAAAATCTACATATTTTATGCCGAACTCCTTTTTAAATAATTTGCTTAAATATTTAGCCTTTATACCAAAATGTTCGCTAATTAATGTAAGAGATAAATTTGAATCATTATAATTGTTCTCAATATAAGCACGAATTGCATAAATAAGAGTGTGGTAGCTATTCTGTTCATCCTGTTCCTCAAACTTTTCCTGCAACTCATTTAATAAACAATAGGATGCATCTTTAATATCGGTAATGGTTTCTGTTGTGTCTAATAGCTTCATTAACTTCGGTTTTGTATGCCCATTCCATAGCTTTTTATATTCCGGTGCTAAACTATTAATCTCTTGATCTAAACAAGAAATTAAATAGTTAAACAAATAATATAAGTCAGATTGTGGGAGAAGTTCTGTCTTAAGTTCGTTGAAAAATTCCAAGTATATTGTTCTCCACTTTGAATCCATGTTTCTAAAGCAATATCCAATTACACGAAGTGTTTCAAAAAAATTAAATATTTTGTCCTGTCTCTTTAACATACAATCATCAAATACAATTAAACGATTATTACCTTTACCTCCTTTATATTCAATTGCTTGTGTCGCTTCATGATAACAAAAGTGAACGTTGTCATACTCTTTGGCCGTTCTACTAAGACCTATAGTAACCGTAAATGGAAAATCAACATTTATCTTTCTAATATACTCAACTAACACCTTATGCAAGGGAAATGTTTTGTCTCTGCTAGTAATAACAGCACTTAATTGTTTAAAGGATGTCCATTCCGACCATAAAACAATTGCCTCCTGATCAAATTGTTGTTCCAAAATAGTTGTTATGCTTTTCTTGAAAATACATTGATTTTTTTTAGTATATACACTTCCAAATTGATGATACTGATCTATTTCAATTATAAATGCACTAAAAACGGAAGCGCTTTTAATAAAACCTAAATCTTTTATTTCTTGTTTCCAATGATCTGAATCTAAAAATAATCCCCCTGTAATCCATTCATAAAAATGATATCTATTTTTTAGGTTTCTTTCTTGATGTAACTTTCGAAGTAACGATTGATACCTTTTCTTAGTGATATATGCAATTAAAAAAATTCCTAAGCACAAGATAACAATATAAAAAGCCCCCATAATAATTAGATAATTCAGCCAACTAACTTCTATATCTGCATAATGTATTTTTACAAGATAAAAGGATGATAAAAATAAAAAAAACACGGTAACCAAAAATATGAGAATATAAATATACAATGTGTGACTATACCAACTCTTTTTAATTTTTCATTACTCCCTTCATCACTTTTTTCGATACCATCAACTACGAATCATAATTAGTATAAATATCTTTTCTCAATAAATATTTTGACTATTTTTAATATTATTAATTTTGTTAATACATGTCTTCAATATTAAAGTTTTAAATCCCTTCAAAATAAAAATAAACAGATACAAAGTCATATAAACAGATACATTTCATCCTTTGTTTAAGTATTTTTTGGGAAATATGACTTAATGGCTATTTGATTAGACAGTGCCTGGTTAGTACTTCCTAAGCCTGTTTATTTCCTGGGCAATCGCAAAAATTTATCTTTATTAACACTACGTCTTTACTTTTGTCGAAGTACGTAACATTTGTGTAAGTAAACTTATGGAATGACTCAGTGAATGACGTTGAACGGTGATGTGGGAGTATATGTAATGGACAATAAAAAAACGACACAACTCCTCGCTTAGGCGAAAAACTGCGTCGTTATACACATATGTAACGTTTTGATATTATTTAGTTTTTGTGAGTTGGTACTCACTAAACTTTTGTTTATATCTTTATTTCATTTGGTGGAGCATAGCGGGATCGAACCGCTGACCTCTACGCTGCCAGCGTAGCGCTCTCCCAGCTGAGCTAATGCCCCTGAGATTTTGTTCATGTAATGTAATCTCACATTAATAAAGATTATAACGTGATGAAATGGACAAAGCAACCTTTTTTTATAATAAAGTGTCGAAACGTGTTTTATACTTTCATTTTGACAGATTGATTTAAAATATAATAAATAAAATGTACCATGCAATTCCAGCAATGAGAGCTGTGATTAGTCCTGATAAAACATTTTCTTTAATTACTTTTTTATTTTTTACTGCATCAAAAACTATCCAACCAATAAAAATTGTAATTGCAAATATAATTGCTTGTGCCAATTGTTCCCTCCCCTTTCATCCTTCCTATCGTAACAAAAATATGAATGAGATGCACTACGTTTTGTCCATAATGGAGATAGAAGTTTGAAGGAGATGACACTACTATATGTACCGATTTGACTTTATATTACATTCATACAGTAAATTACATTCCCTTTTAAAAATGACAGCCATCGTTTTTTTATTTGTATTTATTATTGGAGGAATTATTCATGTTATTGAACCTGATGCTTTTCCTACTATTTATGATGGTGTTTGGTGGGGAGTCGTTACTATTTCTACTGTAGGTTATGGAGATTTTGTACCAGAAACCGTATTTGGGCGTTTTTTAGGAATGGTGCTTATCATATCTGGCATAGCTTTATTTTCATTTTTTATTACCAATCTCGCTAGCTCCACGATATTATCTAAGCAAGAACGGGATGAAGGTGGAACGAATTATCACAAGCATGAACACGTTATTATTGTAGGTTGGAACGAACGAAGTGACCACCTCATACATCAAATCCAACAAATCAATAAAAATCAGGACATTGTTTTAATAGATGAAACATTACAAAAAAAACCAGAGCATTTTAAGAGGGTCACGTTTATTAAAGGCTCTCCTACTGTTGATGAGACGTTTAGAAGGGCAAATGTAAAAGAAGGACGAACAGTAATTATTACTTCAAACCATCATATTGATGAAAAGTCTGCCGATGCAAATACTGTCTTATCATTACTGACTGTAAAAGGACTAAATAGTAACATTTATGCAATCGTAGAAATCATGACAGATTCACAGATAAAAAATGCTGAAAGAGCAGGAGCAGATGAGATTATTCAAAGCTCCAACTATGTAAGTAAGCTTTTGATGAATGGAATTATTAACCACGGAATGACTGATGTGATATTCCAAATGCTAAACCGTGGAAAAGAGGAACACTTATATTTCAAAGCTGTTCCTACTGACTTAATTAATGAAAGCTTTGAAAGAGCCATTGAGGACTGCCAAACAAAGGATTCCTTTCTCATGGGTATCCGTCGTGATAACCAAACTATTTTGCATCCATCAAAAGGCTCCCAATTACTTATAGGGGATCAGTTAATTTTTTATAGAAGATAACTTAGCTCATTTCAAATAAAATCACTTGTTCTAGCTCTCTAATGTATTCTTTCCCTGTTGCAATCCATTCTGCTGGAAATATTGCATCAGGATTATCAGGAGCAGCAAACTGATTGAATAGTGGATTAGGATCTTCTTCATTATCATGATCTAATCCACTTTCATATTGATGGGCTAATAAAAAAGGACGACCTAATTTAACATGTACTCCTCTTGTGTCTAATTCCCCATCAATTGCTGTAAAGGGTAATCGAACGTAGAGATATTCTCCACCTTCTTCAATTTTGTGATCAAAGTATCCATGGTCGTATTCCCATCCACCACCAATGACATATCCTAATGGCTTTAATTTCTTTTCTAATTCGTAAAGCTGATATTCCTTGTTTTCTAATGCAGATTGAACTTCAATCATTAATCTCCCTCCACCACATTTTTTTCCTTATAGATTAGGATAACCTTAAGTTAGAAATTCTATTAAAAAAAGACCTTTTACAAAATAAAAGGTCTCATTCATATTAAGATACATGAATATTTATTTTTCCATTAACCTACGTTCTAATGCAGCTTTCTGCTCTTCAAAACCTGGTTTTCCTAGGAGAGCAAACATATTTTTCTTATATGCTTCTACACCTGGTTGATCAAATGGATTCACCCCTAATAGGTAACCACTCATTGCGCAAGCTTTTTCAAAAAAATAGACTAAATAACCGAAATGATATTCGTTTAGCTCAGGTATGTTCACAATTAAATTTGGGACACCACCATCTAAGTGGGCCAGCATTGTTCCTTCACAAGCTTTTTTATTCACGAAATCCATTGTCTTTCCTGCCAAGTAATTTAAACCGTCTAAATCGTTTTCTGTTTCTTGAATGGTCAACTCTTCTTGCGCAGATTCTACATTAAGAACTGTTTCAAATAAGTTTCTACGTCCATCTTGAACATATTGCCCCATAGAATGAAGATCGGTTGAGAAATCAACTGCTGCTGGAAAGATTCCCTTTTGATCCTTACCTTCACTTTCACCATACAACTGCTTCCACCATTCTGAAACGAAGTGGAGTGCTGGTTCATAGTTAACCATTAGTTCAATTGATTTCCCTTTATTATATAGTACGTTTCTTACTGCTGCATATTGATAAGCTTCGTTCTCGGCAAGACTAGGATGACTATAACTTTCTCTAGCATCAGCCGCTCCGTTCATCATAGACATAATATCCAATCCAGCAGCTGCAATTGGTAATAGTCCAACAGCTGTTAAAACGGAAAAGCGTCCACCAACGTCATCAGGTATATCAAATGATTCATAGCCTTCATCAGTAGCTAATTGCTTTAAAGCCCCCTTTTCCTTATCTGTTGTTGCGTAAATTCTTTTTCTTGCTTCTTCTACACCGTACTTTTTTTCTACGTAGTCACGGAATATTCGAAATGCGATTGCGGGTTCTGTTGTCGTTCCAGACTTTGAAATGACGTTTATGGAAACATCCTTACCATCAATTACCTGCAATAGATGACTTACATATGTAGAGCTAATATTATTTCCTACAAAGAAAATTTGTGGTGTTTTACGACTTCCTTTTTCCAAAACATTGTAGAAAGAATGTTGTAGTGCTTCAATTGCAGCTCTTGCTCCAAGATAAGAGCCACCAATACCAATTACTATTAATACTTCAGAGTCAGATTTTATTTTCTTTGCTGCCTTCTGTATTCTTGAAAATTCTTCTTTGTTATAATTTATCGGTAAATCAACCCACCCTAAAAAATCATTTCCTGCACCTGTACCATTGTGAATTGCATCATGGGATGATTTCACTAAATCAGTCATATAATCAATTTCATGCTTTGAAACAAAGGATGAAGCTTTTGAATAATCAAACATTAATTTTTCCATTCCTACTCCTCCTTAATTTATTCAATGATTTTTTATTATTTTAAATGAACTAAATATTACAGCATATAAATTATTCCACATATGCTAATTATAAACAATATCTTTTTACAGGCTTGCATTTAAAATTTGAATCACATCTTGTTTATTCAATTTATTAAAATTACCGAACTCACCATTGATCATTGCTTTATCTGCAATTATCTCTAATTTACTATCATCAATTTCATAATCAGCTAAGCGATTAGGGGCACCAATCAAGGACCAAAATTTCTCTAATTCCTTAATTCCTTCCTCCGCTACCTCTGCATTTGATTTCCCTTCAGGGTTCACACCCCAAACTCGGACAGCCAGATTGTATAGTTTTGTCTCCCCTTTATCAAGGTGGTAACGCATCCATTGCGGAAATAAGATTGCAAGACCTCCCGCATGTGGGATATCATAAACTGCTGAAACTGCATGCTCGATATTATGGGAAGCCCAATCCCCTCGTACTCCCATTTGTAGCATACCATTAAGTGCAATTGTCCCTGAATAAAGTATAGTTTTTCGTAATTCTAGGTCATTTAAATTGTTCACAAGCTTTGGTCCAGCCTCAATCACTGCTTTCAATACTGCCTCACACATATATTCTTGAACTTGTGTGTTCGTCTGTTTATGAAAATATTGCTCAAAAACATGTGTCATCATGTCAACGATACCGTAAACCGTATGGTTTTTTGGAACCGTTAATGTGTTTATTGGATCTAATATAGAAAACTTTGGATATGTATATGGACTACCCCACCCATATTTTTCCTGCGTTTCCCAGTTTGTTATAACAGAACCTGCATTCATTTCAGAACCTGTAGCAGCTAATGTTAAAATAGTTCCAAAAGGTAGAGCAGATTGCACTGGAGCTTTTTTTGTAATAAAATCCCATGCATCTCCATTATATTTTGCACCTGCTGCAATTGCCTTCGTACAGTCAATAACACTTCCCCCACCGACTGCAAGCAATACATCTATTTTTTCGTTTTTACATATATTAACACCTTTATATACTGTTGTTAATCTTGGATTTGGTTCAACTCCTGGTAGCTCATAAACAATAAAATCCCCATCAGATAATATTGAAAGAACTTCATTATATAAGCCATTTGCCTTTATACTTCCACCACCATATACGAGAAGAACCTTCTTACCTAATGGTCGCAATTGATTAACTAGATGTTCTTGCACCTGATTTCGACCAAAAATTAGCCGTGTTGGATTATAATAGATAAAATTATCCATGACAAACTTCCCTTCAATTATAAAATGGTAAATTTATGTTATTCGTTATGTGTATTATCTCTTATACTATCCTTTAAAAGCAAAGTATTTCCTATTTTAATTTCTTTTTTTTTATTGAATGAATAATACGATTGTACTTTTATCATCCTATGATTAGGAGCATGTAATGAGCTTCTATACAGAACATGACTTTACCCCTTATAAGGAGGTGAGGAGTCCATGAGTGGAATCCAACGTACTGCATTAGTCTTAGCCATTATCGGTGCTGTTAACTGGGGGTTAATTGGTTTTTTCCGATTTGATCTTGTTGCAGCAATATTTGGTGGTCAAGCAGCTGGATTTTCCCGTTTCATCTATGCCCTCGTAGGATTGGCAGGGTTATATTGTATTTCAATCTTGTTTAAACCTGATGAAGAGCTTGAACGTAGTCCGGAACCGCAACGATAATGTTAAACAGTTAAATCCGGTTAAAAAAAATAACATTTGTACAAAAAGAGACAGTCAACTTTGACTGTCTCTTTTTGCGTTTAAAAGTAACCACTATTTTTTTATACGCTTATTTAAATCAGCTTGAATTTCGTTTGATTCCTTTAGCCATACCTTTAATTTTTCTTCAAGCGTATTAAAACCTTGCCCTTGATTACTTTGTTGTTCCTGACGCTTTCCACCATTAGCTCTTTTTGGACGTTCTGGGCGTTCTGAACGTTCTTGTCTTTCTGGTTTTGGTTGCGTTTCTCTTATAGATAAAGAAATTTTTCCTGATTCTTCATCAACGGATAGCACTTTTACTTTTACTTCATCTCCTACAGAGAGATGGTCATTAATTTCTTTAACAAATCCATGTGCTACATGTGAAATGTGAACAAGGCCTTGTTTTTGGTCATCTAATGCAACAAAAGCACCAAACGGTTTAATACCTGTTACCTTTCCTTCAACAATACTACCAACTTCATATTGACTTGACATGAAAACAACTCCTAACTATTTTTTAACTGGTTAATTATATCACATGTTTATTTTTCTGACAAAAGAATTTAATTAAGTGGCTACTACTCTATACCTTCCGATGTATAAAATAAAACATCGTTATTACTAGGCTACCCCTTCCATGCAAGTGAAAATTTGCACCTTGGAGGATGAAAATATTCATCAAGTAGGATCATCCGTTTCAGGCAGGCGCTTTCACCACAGGCATAAGTGCGACATCTATTCATGCTTCCCAGTGTCTTCTTTACCGTGGGGCACGGCCTCAACTTCCTAAATCTTACACAGTAAGCTTTTAGGGGATTTTCGTATTCGAGCTGATCCCGCTGGAGTCGCCATCCTTCACTACTGAACCGTTCTTATTTTCAGGGTAGACCTTCCATAGTAGTATTCCCTTTTTAATGACTTTTTTGTTTACTATAATTTACTAACTTTGGTATATGTTTCAGGTTTTGTTACTAGAGTGGAATGGGTTGTGTATATAGAGAAATGGGAAAACAATTTACAAGAAATAAACGATTATGAAAATAAATTAAAAATTTATGTATAAAAAGAAGAAAAAGGAGAGATACTGATTGTGTATACAACCTAGTATTCCCCCTTTTTTGGCAAAGTGTTCATTCACTTTGCTTTTTTTTATTTTTTAGTATGTGAATTCAAAAATCGATCTATGCGTAGAATGGACTCTTCAAGTTGAGTCATGGAAGTTGCATAGGAACACCTAATATGCCCTTCTCCACCTGCTCCAAATACTGAACCTGGTACAACAGCAACACGTTCTTCCATTAGTAGCTTTTCTGCAAATTCCTCTGAAGTGAATCCAGTGGAAGTTATTGAAGGAAAGGCATAAAATGCACCACCTGGCATATGACATTGAAGACCTATCTCTCTTAAAGATTTAACAAAATAATTTCTTCTTTGCCGATAGCTAACAATCATTTCCTTCATTTCTTCTTGCCCTTTTGTTATGGCTTCAAGGGCCGCATACTGAGCCATTGTAGAAGCACACATCATGGCATATTGATGAATCTTTAGCATTGCTTCAGCATAATGTTTTGGTGCTGCTAAATATCCTAGCCGCCACCCTGTCATAGCAAAGGCTTTTGAGAAACCTGAGATTAAAATTGTTCTTTCCCACATTCCTTCTATTGAAGGTAGACTAACGTGCTTTCCATCATAGGTTAATTCTGCATATATTTCATCCGAAAAAACAAGAAGATCATGCTTTAGAAAAACATCTACACATGCCTTTAAATCTTGTGCATCCATGACGGAACCAGTTGGATTATTTGGAAATGAAATTAAAATTCCTTTTGTTTTATTCGTTATCCGGCTTTCTATTTCATCAGCTGATACCTTAAAGTCATTTTCAATACTGGTTGGAACACTTATTGGAATACCACCAATAAGGGAGACGAGTGGGGCGTATGACACAAAGGAAGGTTCAACAATTAGTACTTCATCTCCAGGATTAATTGTTGCTCGTAATGCTAAATCAATTCCCTCACTTGCTCCAACTGTCACCACTACTTCACTTTCTGGATTATACGTTGTATGAAAACTGGTATGTAAATATTCTGCAATTGCAGTTCTTAATTCAATGATTCCCGCATTAGCAGTATAAGAAGTTAAACCCCTTTCTAAGGAGGCAATACTGGCTTCACGAACATTCCATGGTGTGATAAAATCTGGTTCCCCAACTCCTAAAGAAATAACATTGTCCATAGTTGATGCTAAATCAAAAAAACGACGTATACCAGAAGGCTTTATTCTTTGAACAGCATCTGAAAGTTTATTTTTTGGAAAGGATTGTAAGCTTGTCATGGTGAAACCACAATCCTATGATCTTCATCCCTATCTTCAAATACAACACCATCATGTTTATATTTTTTTAGTTGAAAATGAGTTGTTGTAGATAGAACAGAATCCAGCGTTGATAATTTATCAGAAACGAACTTTGCTATTTCATTCATTGACTTGCCTTCAATGACAACAGAAAGGTCATATGTTCCTGACATTAAATACAGAGCCTTTACTTCTTTAAAACGATAAATTCGTTCAGCAACCTCATCAAACCCAACTCCTCTTTTAGGAGTTACTTTCACATCAATCATTGCTGTCACAGTTTCAGTAGTATTTACTTTACTCCAGTCAATGATGGCTGAATATCCTAAAATCACCTTTTTCTTTTCAAATTCTTGAATCATCGTAGATATTTCATTTTCAGAAAGATCTATCATTTTTGCTAACTTATCTAAGGGCATTCTCCCCTCATTTTCTAAAAGTAAAAGTAATTCTTTTTCTTTATTTGTCAAAATTTTTCCCTCCACATTTCTCTATCAAAATTATTCCCTACAACATCATTACTCCATCTTTGCTCATTTTATTACTAGTCAGTAGTTAGTATTAACTCTCTCATATATATCGTTATTAAATTGGAGTTCTGAAAATGATACTTGGTAATAATTTTAGCTTTATTTCTTGTTATTTTACACGATATTTTTATATTAAAACAGCACTGATTTAAAGTAATAAAAAATGTATCTATATTCCTATAATTTAATTATTATACAGAATTATCGAATTTTAAAAAAGTCCCAATATATCAACATTCTAATGTGTATTTACTTATTAAATATATTCAGTTATAATTGCAACATAATAATAGTGTTTACAGTAATAACTTTGCCGTATCTTCCGCACTTCTTAAAAAGACCTCAAGGAATTTCCTTGAGGTCATCTTTTTATTTGGGCTATGCTAGTCGGAATACAATCCCATGTCCACCTTTCGGATATTCCCATTTAATATTGTCAAAGGGACAACCAATACGACAGCTTCCACATTCATGACAACCTTCGTAACCAACAAACATTCTGTCCCCTTCCCATTTATACACATCTGCTGGACAAAATATTGTACAGTCTTTATCTGGACATTTCGTAGCACAAACATCATGATCCTTTACTTCAAGATGAGATTTAGTGTCACAATTAAATCGGACTAAATACTGTTTTTCTTCAATCGTTTTAGCCATTTTATTTCACCACCCTCCATGCTCGATAAATGTCTTTTGCTACACCTAACTTCCCTCTCTTCTCCGTAAACGATTTCATAATCTTCTTTTGTTTATCCCACTTTGCTGTACCATCTACAGTAAACATCGTATTCATTGCACGATTCATCAGAGGAACGTACTGTTCGAAGTATTGTGGATGCTCCTCAAATGTATGCGCAGTATCCTTGTATTTTTTCAAATCTTTTCCTATGAAGCTATCATACAGCTCCGTTCGATATGAATCTAAAACTCTTTCAGTATATTCACCTAACTCTTTCGCCTTCATAATAGTCTCCGCAGCCATTTTTCCAGAAGACATTGCCATGTTTGATCCTTCACGATGGATGGCATTTACAAGCTGAGCTGCATCTCCAGCAACAATAACCCCATCTCCTACTAATTTAGGTATTGCCTTATAACCACCTTCTGGAATTAAATGAGCCAAGTACTCAAGAGATTCTGCCCCTTCAATATAAGGTTGTATCATTGGGTGCTCTTTTACATATTCCAAAAGATGATGTGGACGCATCTTCTTTTTTATCATTCCAGATAATGTGGTTCCAACACCGATGTTAATACTGTCCTTATTCGTATATAAAAAGCCTGTACCTAGTGCTCCTTGTGTTGCATCTCCAAAAATCTCAATAGAAACGCCTTGATCATCATTCACGTTAAATCGTTCGTTAATTGTCTTTTTCGGAAGCTTCATTACCTCCATTACTGTTAGTGCTACTTCTTCTGGCTTCCATTCCTTATGAAAGCCAAGCTTCTTTGCTAACAATGAGTTTACTCCATCACATAAAACAACAACGTCTGCATAAACATCCCCATCAGGCCGGTCTGTTCTAACACCAATTACTTTACCTTCCTCATCAACGATACACTCTGTTACAACTGTTTCATTAATGAGTGTTGCCCCTTGTTCTACAGCCTTACTTGCAAACCATTTATCAAACTTTGCACGTAAAACAGTAAAGTTATTACAAGGCTCCTTTCCCCATTCAAGATCCTTATAGCTAGTTGTTACCATAGATTCTTTATCTAAAAACCAAAATCGTTGTTCTATAACCGGTCTTTCAAGAGGTGCTTCCTTCCAAAATTCAGGAATAACCTCCTCCATCTGCTTACGATACAATATTCCACCCATCACATTTTTGGAACCAGGAAACTCTCCTCTTTCTATTAAAAGAACATTTAAGCCGTTCTTTGCACAAGTATAGGCACAACTTGTTCCAGCAGGTCCTGCTCCTACAACGATAACATCAAACTTCTCCGGCATGTGCAACATCCCCCTCTTCTGCTTCAACATGCAATGCTTTCTTGAATTCCTCTGTTAAAATAGGAACAATTTCAAAAGCATCTGCCACAATACCATAATGTGCTTTATTAAAAATAGCTGCATCTGGATCATTATTAATTGCAATAATTGTTTCGGAGTTTTCCATACCAACAGTATGCTGTACTGCACCAGATATTCCAATTGCAATGTACAATTTAGGGGTTACTGTTAATCCTGTCTGACCTACTTGATGATCATGACTAATTAATCCCGCTTCTACAATGTCACGACTTGCTCCTAACGTTCCGTTCAGAACATCAGCTAATCCCGCAACCATTTGTAAGCCCTTTTCATCCTTAATCCCTTTACCAGCAGCAACAATAATATCTGCATCCTCTAAATTAACTTTCTTACTTGTGTCCCTTACAATGTCTAATACTTTCGTTCTTAAATTTTCTTCCTTTAAGCTAATTGTTTCCTCAATTAATTCTCCAGTACGACCTGTCTCAGGTTCCTGTTTCTTCATTACCTTTGGACGGACAGTTGCCATTTGTGGGCGATGCTTTTTACATAGAATGGTAGCCATAATGTTACCCCCAAAGGCTGGGCGACTTGCTTCAAATAATCTCTTTTCAACATTTACATCCAACAAAGTTGTATCAGCAGTTAAACCTGTCATTACTTCTGTAGCAACTGCGCTTGCAAGATCTTTTCCATTTGCGGTTGCCCCATATAAAAAGATTTCAGGTTTATATTTCCTAACTAAATCTCCTACTGCAACCATGTATGTTTCTGTACGATATTGATCTACAATTGGATCATCAATGACATATACCTTATCAGCACCATACTCAAAAACCTCATTAGCTAAATGCTTCACATTGTTTCCAATTAAAACACCACAAAGGTCAACCTCTAGTTTTTCTGCAAGCTCTTTTCCTGCTCCTAACAGCTCTAATCCAACATCCAATACCTTACCTTCTATTTGTTCAATAAATACCCATACACCCCTGTATTCATCCATATTCATGATTACTCCCCGCCTTTCACTTCAAAAAGCTCTTGTTTGGATAAAACCAACGCAACTATTTCTGTCGCTTGCTTTTTGACATCTCCCTCTATCAACTCTGCACCTTTACTTTTTTCAGGAGGCCACATCTTTCCTACAATAGTTGGTGATCCCTTTAAGCCTAATTGCTTAATATCCACTTCATCAAGGTCATCAACAGTCCAAATGATTGGATTGTAACGTGCAGCACGTAACATGTTTGGCAATGGTGAATAGGCTACTTGATTAATTTCTTTCTCTACCGTTAATAAACAAGGTAATGTTGATTGTATTCGTTCGTATCCATTTTCAATTTTACGATGTACCACAATTTCATTAGCTACTGTGTCAACCTTCTCAACTTTTATGACATTAGTTAAAGGAGGTATTTCCATACGTCTTGCTATACCTGGACCCGTTTGTCCAGTATCTCCGTCAATGGCATGCTTTCCACATAAAACGAGATCTACACCTTGCTCATTCATCATCTTTTGAATAGCCTTAAATAATGCGTAACTCGTTGCTAATGTGTCTGCACCTGCAAAACGACGGTCTGAAATAAGGTAACCTTCATCAGCACCAATTTCGATACACTTTTTTATTGCAGCCTTCGCTTGTGGCGGTCCCATTGACAGAACAGTCACTTTTCCTCCATGTACTTCCTTTAAACGAACCGCTTCTTCCACTGCATGTGCATCATAAGGATTTAAAATAGCTGGTGCACTGGAACGATCTAACGTATTCGTTTTAGGATTAACTTTGATGATCTTCGTGTCTGGTACTTGCTTAATACAAACAAGAATATTCATATTTCCCCCACCCCTCTTTCAATCTTTGAAAATATAGAACAATTTTCTAAAAAATTTAAACGGTAAATAAAAATTTTATTTACCAGTAATAAACTAGAGGAAAACTATCATTATCATGTTCAATGGTTCACGAAATTAATTATAATAAGTTTAGTGGATTTAGGAAAAAAATGTCAAAAAAATAAATGAATTGATGTGATTAAAGATAAATATATGCGGATTCAATGGATGGTATTCTAGTGTGTATGTGTTTATGAGGTTCTCGTCTATTACCAACGTTAAATAAAGGAACATTCATACGTTCATTAATTAACATATAATACGAAAAAGTTTTGAAAGCGTTTTCCTTATATTATTTATATCAAAAAATACTTCATCTAACAACTGTATATAGCCAAAAAATAATAAAAAAACAAAATATTACAACTTTTATTTATTTTGATATAAGTTAATTTAATAAGTTTCATAAACTCAATATGATTAGCAATATAGGACTGTGATTGCTTCTTGTTAGTAATATTATAGGAAGTGCGCCACAATAAATATAATTTTTTACCTTGCAAAAAGTCATCACAAAAAAATCAATCAAAGTTGATTGACTTTTTTAGGTTATCTCAATATTTTTTTCAAAAGTCTCTTTTTCACCTATCTATTATGTCGTATGTGTTACAGTCTCTTTATTCTTAAAATTAATTATAGATAAAATAATCATTAAAATGATAAGAACGATAGTACAACTAATAGACAACCAAAAATATTCCCCCGCCTCACCACTTTGAAAAATTGAATGGGAATGTGATGCAATCATTCCAGGAGACCAGCGTAATAAATCAGGTGTAATACTACTCATTAAACTAATAATAATTGTTATACCTAGTGTTAAAGCAGCTACCCCAGCATTACTTTTAAACAATACACTAAAGAATAGAACTAATGTCGTTACAAACAATAACCAAATGGAATAAACTACTGCTCCTTTAATTACATAACTAATTGGAACACTTTCGATTAATTGAAATGTATAGTAGCTTGCCAATAAAAAACCAATTGAAAATGAGCTGATTGCTAATAAGGACATATGGAGCCACTTACTAACTATATACGCAACATAAGAAACAGGCTTTACTAAAACCATAATATTTGTTCCACTATTTCTTTCCCCTGCTACAATACCCATAAATGCCAAAACGATCACAAGTACTCCAATTTGTCCAAACTGTCCAATTGTTTCAGCTAGAACTTGTGGACCAGTTGGCAAAGGGAATTCTAACATAGATCCTTCTGGAAATCCTCCAAAGTTTTTAAGAATATCTGGTAAAAAATATGAAGTTACTGGCTGAATAATTCCTAAAAGTATAAACACAAGTGGAATCCAAATCCACTTAAAATTTCGAATTGCTTCCTTCATTTCCTTATTGAATAATATGATCCATTGGTTCATCCTGCAGTCACCTCCATAAAGAGGTCTTCAAGTGTCGTCTTCGCAATTTCAAAGTTCGTAATCTTTAGTTTTCGTAATGTCTCGTTAGATAGCAATGCTTCTCTTGCAACATCAATATCATTTACAGTAATCGTAAGCTTATTCTTTGTTCCTTGCATATGACGTAACCAATCCATATTCTTTATCGAATGACTCCAATATTCAATCGATTCCTCTGTTTCTAAATATATCGTTGGCTTTTGATATTTTCGTTGAAGTTCAACTAAATCTCCTTCAATTACAACCTTTCCGTCTTTCACAATAAAAATATCATCACATATTTCTTCTGCATCGTGTAATACATGAGTTGAAAACAAGATCGATGTTTTTTCCTTTAATTTACGCATTAATTCTAATACATCCCGTCTGCCTATAGGATCTAATGCAGAAACTGGTTCATCTAAAATAATCAATTTAGGGCTATGTACAAGGGCCTGGGCAATCCCTAAACGTTGTTTCATTCCTCCAGAGTACCCTGCAATTCTCTTCTTTTTCGAATCATCTAAGCCAACAAGAGATAGGAGTTCTTCTGTTTTTTTAGTAGCATCTATTTTTGATAGTCCTCCTAGTTGACCTGCGTAGACCACATATTCTTCCCCTGTCATCCAACCATAAAATTTAGGATATTGGGGCAAATAACCGATAAATTGTCTTCGATCACCACGATATCTTTGATCAAAAGTAATTGTGCCAGAAGTAGGATTCATTAGACCAGTGAGCATATTTAACGTAGTCGTTTTTCCAGCTCCATTTGGACCTAAAAGAGCAGTGCAAATGCCTTCTTTTATAGAAAGGTTTAATCCATCAACTGCACTAGTCCCATTAAAGGTTTTTGTAAGTTGTTCTGTTATTATTAAACTCACTTAATCATTTCTCCTTCCAAAAATAAAATAAACGATTGGGCCGATAATTCCTCCAAATACAATTACTAACACCCAAACCCATTGAGGACCATTTGTATTATTATGACGAAAACAGTCAACAAGGGCAACAACAAGTAGAATCAATTGAATAATGACAAGTGGAGCAATTAACCCCCAAGGAATACTTTCTAGCTCTAACAAAATTTCATTCATCTGCTTCACCTCCCTATCTATTTATAATAAAATTTAAAAACATATAATTAATGGTAATACAAACCAAATTATACATTAAAATTTTATTGCAATAATTACTAATATTTGTACTTTTATCAATTTATATGCCATTAATACAACTACGTATCAAACTATAAAAAGGATTCACAAAAAGTTCAGGAACCTGTTACCTGAACTTTTTGTGAATCCTAGTTCATCTAGCGTAATTATCTCAATCTATTTCTTTCTCTCATGATGGATCATTGACAAATCCACAAAATACAATAATATTTGTTTTTTCATGATATATTTGAAATATAAATGGACGGTTTATATTCATATTAAATTGTTCCTCTAGTGGATTGCCTTCTCTTACTTCCACAGAGGATACACCTGATGCCTCAGTCCCTTCCTCATCCAAAGAAATGACTGCTTTATGTTTAAACTCGTCAACATATATTCCATTTAACTCATGTTCTGATAATCCACTCAAATCTGCTTTCTCTGGATTAAATAATTGTTTCAACCCTACACTATTCAATGCATCATTTAACTTCATGTCCGTTAAGACGGAGAATTTAGGTAATTCAATTACTCCATATTTTTGTTCTGTTGGACTTTGCCAGTTCTCTCTACTCTCCTCTAATTTTTTAATTAAATCCAGTAAGGTTGTTCCTTCTTTCGGTAAAATTATCTCCATATAAAAACTTTTCCCTTTGTAATACAAACGAATAATTTCATAGTCGTCCATGTTACTGTATAAAAAATTGTCCCTTTTTCTCATAAAAGGCACCTTGACACTTATATCGTTCTTTTTATAAAATTTTCCATCCACTGTTAATTCACGCTGAAATGGATTATGCCATTCCCCATAAAAATAGATGGCATTAATTAAGTATAAAATGACATTACTATTCATTTCATCTAATATATGTGTAATTTTACCTTTTGTTTTATTGTCTACCCATTTATTAATAGTAGCAGCATTATTAATATTCTCCACTGTTCCATCAAAATTTCTCTTGATTGATTGAACATATTTATGGTTTAATGTTATCTTTTCGTGTACCCATAATGAATTTGCTATATTAATATCTACATCATTTTTCGTTTCTGTCTGTAAACGTGATAGTAGAGTTTTTTGAAAAGAATAAATACGTTTCAAAGATTGATTTTTTAATCCTAATACATCAAGAATTTCCTGCTTCGTTCTTCCATCAGCTCCTGGCAAGATCATACTTATAATTACGTAAATACTAAAAGGACTGATCATTCTATTTTCTTTCTCTTCAAATATTTGATCTATTAATTTAAGAGCTATATTTTCAATACCCTTTTCCACTACAACCTGATCAGACTTATTCATGCTATTATTAATCGACCTTTGTCCCTTTTTATTTTTGGGGTACTTGTCATTCCTATCTTCCATTCCTTTTTTCCTCCTTTAAAAAGAACATTTAATAAAAAATAAGTGATGAACAAATGCTTAATTAATTTTTATTTTCCCAATTATACATATGTATACGGATAGTTTTTAACCACTAACTAAAAGAAAAAGTCTTAGTTAATTCTAATGAACTCAAAACCTATGCAAATACAAGTCACATAATCGGCTTGAAATGAAATTACCGAACCTCCACACGAATGAATTCGGTGGGTTCAAAAGTACTGGACGCACTTCCTCTAAATCTATGGTGTCTGAAATAGAGAATAATGCTGCTCCCATTGACTCCCATACCCCTGCAATCCTCTTTTTCCCGTTTGCAGGCTTATTGGCTACCTTCTATACGCCTGCAATCCTCTTTTTCCCGTTTGCAGGCTTATTGGACACCTTCTATATGTCTGCAAATCTGCTTTTTCCCTTTTGCAGGCTTATTGGCTGCACTCTATATTCCTGCAAATCGCTTTTTCCCTTTTGCAGGCTTATTGGCTGCACTCTATATTCCTGCAAATCGCTTTTTCCCGTTTGCAGGCTTATTGGCTACCTCCCATATGCCTGCAATCCTCTTTTTCCCGTTTGCAGGCTTATTGACGACCTCCCATACGCCTGCAATCCTTCATGGACAACGCTTGTCCTATTAGACTACGTTACCCGTCCTGATGGTTCGGTTCATAACCGTTGTTACTTTTATACACCCATACTGGCTATCGTTCGTACACCATTTTTAGTCGATCTTTCTCGCTATCGTGGGAAGTCTAAAAGGCTTCTTACTATTCATTACAACGCTTGGTGTCGATCTCACTTTAATTATTCTTAACATTCATAATTAGACATGGTATGCAAATAAAATTTGATCAAAAAATGCAAGGGAAATGGTATGTCGATAGAGATGCAAATGCCGATACTACCCTTGAATTTGGTATATCAAGACATTCACCTTTCATAATTCAAAACTCATTCTATTATCAAGATGGAGTTATAACTAATTCTAATATCAAGGATGTGCGGATAGTAGAGCCAGAACAAAGAGAGGAAAAAATAGTTACTGCTGAAAATAGTATGCGCATTTGGTATGTTTTCTACGATGAACATCCAGGAACAGACTATAAAATACAGGGGTTAAATAAGAAAAGCACAAGGTGCCCTCTTAGCACCGAAATACAAATGTTCTGGCCGTTAAAAAGGGCTTTTTACTTTTTTATACGGACAGGTTATTTGAAACGAGGTGATGGCGCATGGAGCTATACTTACATAGAGTGAAAATTTTATAAAATCTTTTCTTAAAAAAAGAAAAAGTAATCCACAATTAGAATCTTTGGAGGAATCGTATATAGATATTTCACTAACGAATTGCTTTAATGTAGTGTTTGTTGATGTTAGTTAGATATATGACCTGTATATTGATCTCTAAATAATATCAATATACAGGTTTTTAAATATTGTTATTAAAAAAGGAATATTACTGTGACTTTTTTGTATTACACTCGTTAGTAAGGTAGAGAATCAAAAACAGAGGAGAGGTGAATTTATTGGATAACGACAATAATCAGAGACTTATTAATGATTGGTACCTTGAATATAGTAATGATATTTATAAATTTATTTTATATCTTATAAATGACCATGAACACGCAAAAGATTTAATGCAAGATACCTTTATTCGTGCTTATAACAATCTTGAGTCTTTTCAAGGAGAAAACAAAAAAGGTTGGTTATTTAGAATTGCAAGAAATATTACAATAGACTTTATTCGTAGTAAAAGACCAATCCATTATTTAATAGATAGTGCTGTATCGGTTACTTCACAAGGATTAACACCAGAACAAAACTTGATGTTGAGTGAACAAGAAAAAGAGTTATACAAGGCAATATCCAAATTAAAGCGTTCTTATCGTGAAGTAATAATATTAAGAAAAATAAAAGAGTTTTCAATATATGAAACGGCCCACATTCTTGAATGGAGTGAAGGAAAAGTAAAAACAACTCTATGGCGAGGATTAAGTGCATTAAAAAAACAGTTAGAAAAGGAGGGATATCATTATGAGTCAGTATAAAGAATATAGTGACTACGATAAAGTATTTAAATCGATGAATCAGAAGTTAAACATTTCTAGGGAAGAACAAAATGAAATTCTATCACAGATGAATGATAAAATTAAACTCCAAAACGATCTAAAAACTCCAAGCAGATACACTTATTTTACAAAGAGGTTTTTCGCAGGGGTAGGTGGCTTAGCGGCGGTACTGTTATTTGTTACATTAGTACTGTTTCCACATGATAAGAATAATGATTTTTCTCAAATTAATGGTAATGTAGAAAAAGAGGAATGGGAAGTAACTTCAACTTTTAATATTCCTGTTACATTTGGAGATGGAACAGAAGGAGAATATGTTTTGGTTGGAGAGGAAGGAAGAATTGGTTTTTTAGTAGGCTCTGGCAAAAAGGGAGAAGCAGAAGCTCACCCAATAATTGCAGGAGAAGATAGTAAATATATGTGGCATTTTTGGGGAGAAAGAGAAGAGTTTGAAGGAGCATTAAGAGTTGTTGGTATTAACGAAAAAGGTGAAGAACACAAAGTGCTTATTGGAAGCTCTGGCAACAAAGTATGGGAGTACCCAAATATAGGAATTAGTCCTCATCATGGGGCTGATACACACATTCCATCAGGTATGGGATTTCCAACAGCAGGATTATGGAAGCTAAACGTTTATATTGGTGATGAAATATTTGGTGAAATTTTTGTAAATGTTGAAGAAAGCTAAATTCTTATTCATTCAACTAAAGGACTCGTTAGTTCGACAAGCAAATATGAAAACAATGGCACGAAGAGGTTCTTCATGCCATTTTAATATGTAAATTATACTGTGATTTTAGTTGTGAAAGAGCTTGAGAATTTGTCTGTATTTTACCGTTTTGCACCTCACAATTAAACCTGTTATTAAAAATCAAGCGTTTTTTGATATTTTTACTGTTATTTACGTGCTAATCATAGGACGTTTTAGTATGAAGTTTAAGCTGTTATTTTAGATTTCCTCCACGGTATCAGAACTTCTTACCATAATGTAAAGATCATTTTATAGTTATGTAAAAATAGAGTGATAGAATAGCAAATATTATATCTAAAATATTCAAAATAAAAAGACTTGTTATAACAAGTCAAAAAAATGGTGAGCCATGAAGGACTTGAACCTTCGACCCTCTGATTAAAAGTCAGATGCTCTACCGGCTGAGCTAATGGCTCCTATTAGGATACTAATGAATTTATTCAAATAAAATTAATATAATTTAAGTTGGTGACCCGTACGGGATTCGAACCCGTGTTACCGCCGTGAAAGGGCGGTGTCTTAACCACTTGACCAACGGGCCATGTAAAAAAAATATATAAAAGTGGCGGAGAAGGAGGGATTTGAACCCTCGCGCCGCTTACGCGACCTACACCCTTAGCAGGGGCGCCCCTTCAGCCACTTGGGTACTTCTCCAAAAAAATGGCTCCACAGGTAGGACTCGAACCTACGACCGATCGGTTAACAGCCGATTGCTCTACCAACTGAGCTACTGTGGAATGGTGGGCCTGAGTGGACTCGAACCACCGACCTCACGCTTATCAGGCGTGCGCTCTAACCAGCTGAGCTACAGGCCCAATACATATTAAATATATATTGGTGTTCTCCCAAGATGTAATATCCATCTTTATTTAATTGGAGCGGGTGATGAGAATCGAACTCACGACATCAGCTTGGAAGGCTGAGGTTTTACCACTAAACTACACCCGCATATAATTTTATAAAATATCCACTATAACTTTGTCTGGAGCGGGAGACGGGATTCGAACCCGCGACCCCCACCTTGGCAAGGTGGTGTTCTACCACTGAACTACTCCCGCAAAGTGGCTGGGCTAGCAGGATTCGAACCTGCGCATGACGGAATCAAAATCCGTTGCCTTACCGCTTGGCTATAGCCCAATGTATATGAATTCTAGGTCAGATGGGGCGGCTGATGGGAATCGAACCCACGAATGCCGGAACCACAATCCGGTGCGTTAACCACTTCGCCACAACCGCCTTAGTTTTATTAATGGCAGGGGCAGTAGGAATCGAACCCACATCAAAGGTTTTGGAGACCTTCGTTTTACCATTAAACTATGCCCCTAAAAAAATATTGCTTAATTAAAATGGTGGAGGGGGACGGATTCGAACCGCCGAACCCGGAGGGAGCGGATTTACAGTCCGCCGCGTTTAGCCACTTCGCTACCCCTCCACATGAGAGAAAATATTAAGTTAAAAATGGCGGTCCCGACGGGAATCGAACCCGCGATCTCCTGCGTGACAGGCAGGCATGTTAACCGCTACACCACGGGACCACTTTATGGCGGAGGAAGAGGGATTCGAACCCCCGCGGGCTTTAACACCCCTGTCGGTTTTCAAGACCGATCCCTTCAGCCGGACTTGGGTATTCCTCCGAATATATAAACTTGGTAGCGGCGGAGGGGATCGAACCCCCGACCTCACGGGTATGAACCGTACGCTCTAGCCAGCTGAGCTACACCGCCAAAACCTATTTACATTTTTAATT
>NZ_JARUKY010000032.1 GCF_029688925.1 Evansella sp. AB-P1 | reverse complement strand
TGGAAAGCGATGAACCAAGGGAAAAGCATCAGTTTGAAAAGTATTTTCTATTTAGTTCAAAAAGTGTAGCTAAACCATATAGAAGTCTACAATGTTATTGTGTTCATCAAATGAAATAATAAATTGTAACTCTTCTGACTCAAATTGCCCCGTAAAATACACCACTTGATTTCCTTCATATATCTCGGAACCTTCATATTCTTTGCTTGTAAAATCACCAAATTGCTGAACGGCTCCCAACCATACAACTTCTAATTGTTCCGGTGGAAGCTCTGTTGCTTTCTTTTCATCAAAATAGAAGGTTGCCTCTTCAAAATCACCTTCAACTAACAAATCAATGAAGCTTTCGGCAATAATAATATTTTCTTCTTCATCTATATTTGTTATTTCTTGATTAACGTTATTGTTACAGGCACTTATTAATAGTGTGAAAAGCAATAACATACTAATTGTTATATAGTTTTTCATGCTGAATCACTCCTTCTAATCAATAAACAAATAAACACTTTCTATTTCGTTTACATTTGCAATTGTACCCTAAATTCTAGCTAATATATTCAATCGTTTTCTTCTTTGTCTAATAGATTTTTGATCTGCTTCAATGTTTCTTCTTCTGATGGTCTATCAAATTGATTAGAACCTACATATGTATATACAATTTTTCCATTATCATTAACTAAAAATAAACTTGGATGAGCCATTCTATACGCATCAATGTTAATAGGATTATAAACATCAAATGCTTTTATAACAGAACGAGATTCATCAATGAGTACAGGAAATGGAATAGGGTTTTGTTTCTCCCACTCTACAACAGACTCCTTTTTTTGACCTACAATGACAATGACAGCTACACCTAGTTCTTTTAATTTCGGATATGTTTCACACAACTGACCTAGTTGCTTCCGACAATTGGGTCAGAAGGTTCCTCTTAGGAAATAGATTAACAATGGTCTTCCAAGAAAATCACTATTGGAATAAGCTTTCTCATCCACACTATCTAATTGAAAAGGTGGAATACTTTTCCCTCGTTGTAAGCCTTTATTCTTTTTAGGCATCTTATAAACTCCTTTGTCTTATTTTTTCATAAAAGTTATAATCTCTCTATTTATTATAAAACTCCATACCCTTTTTACAAAATAATTAGGAATAGCAAAAATTAAATTGCACAAACTACAATAGATACTTTACATATTAGGAGGTATATACTATGAACATTCAAAGAGCTAAAGAAATTTCTCAGTCACCAGACATGAAGGATGTTGTTTGCAACGGACAACGTGTTTATATACAACATGTTGATGAGCAAAACGAAACAGCTAGAATTTATCCACTAGAGCAACCGGAACAAGAACAAGAAGTAAATGTAGATAGCTTAACAGAACATTAGTAATTCCTTATAGATGTTTAAACTTCATCAGTTTAAACATCTTTTTCATTTTTATGGACCTTTATCATTACACGCATGTTTGAACCTTTAAATAGACAAACTAACATTAGACTTTTCCAAAAATGAGGTGTCTGGTTCAATGATTCAAAAGTATGAATTAAAAACAGTAGGCAATGAAACCGTCCTAGTTGTTTATTTAGATCAACATATGACTGAATTTTCAACAGAACTAGGACAACGCCCGAAAGAAAAAGAAGAGTTAAGTAAATATATTCGAACGCAAATTAAAAGGAAGTTTCCAAAATTAAAAGTACACGTAATTAAAGTAATGTCCGGATCCTTATTGGTTTCTTCCATTTATTTAAGTGGAGGAACAAATACAACTTATGCATCAAATAATGATAATAAAACTTCTATTAATGTGAATCATGGACAGCAATTTGACACGTATACTGTTAGAAGTGGTGATAGTTTATCGGTTATTGCTAGAGATCATGACGTGTCTGTTTCTTCTATTAAAGAAATTAATAACTTGAAAACAAATATGATCTTTGTTGGACAAGTACTTTTACTACCATATTTAACATATACGGTACTTTCTGGAGACAGCCTTTTCAATATTGCAAGAAACTACAATATTTCTGTTAATGAATTGAAATCCTATAATAATATCTCCTCTGATACTATTTTTATTGGACAAAAGTTACGAATTCCTCGTTCAACTGAACATAAAGTAACAGCTATTGAGAATGATCCATTACCAAACACCGAAGAAAATCAAGGTGCAACTGAGAAAGTAGAAACTTCTACCACATATACAGTTGTTGCTGGAGACTCCTTATCCGTTATTGCTAGACGCTTTGATACTACTGTTGCAGATATTAAAACTCTAAACGGTTTATCTTCTGACGTTATCCGAGTTGGACAGGTGCTGCATATTCCACAAAAAACAGCGTCAGTTCCAACTGAAGAAGAAGTATCAGATACAAATCCAACTCCGGGAGATAAAATCGATGACACTACTCAGTCTCCAGATACAGACCATGCAAATTCACCAGTTGAAGAAGCTTTTGCTACTTATACGGTAGTGGCTGGAGATTCCTTATCTGTCATTGCTAAACGTTATGACACAACTGTCGCAGATATTAAAGCAATCAACGGCTTATCCTCTGATCGTATTTTTATTGGACAAGCCCTTCAAATCCCTACTAAAGAAGATAACCTTTTAGATCCAGTAGAGGAAACAAAGATACCAGAGGAAGATATAGAAATTAATACAGGGGAAGAGCCTCCACCTACCCAAGATTCTACCTTCCTTTATACAGTTGTAGCTGGAGATTCCCTATCCGTCATCGCTAAACGTTATGACACAACTGTCGCAGATATTAAAGAACTTAACAGCTTATCCTCTGATCGTATTCTTATTGGGCAAGTTCTTCACATTCCAAACAAGGTGGATGACCCTATTGACCCAGAACCAATTCCACCTTCCATACCTGAATTAACATTGTTAGGACCCATTAACTATGAGAATAGCTCTCATTTTCCAATTGTTGGGGAATCTAGTCCTAATGCAACCATTTTGCTTACGATTACAGATGGTGTGAATGAAACATTAAATATAGAAACAGCAACAAATGATGAAGGTCGCTTTGAATCAACTGTGGATTTCCGTCCACTTCAAGATGGAGAAATACAAATTTCAGTAGTGGCAAAAAATAAACATGGACAGGAAAGTGATCCACTCCGTTTAACAGTAGAAAAGGATACGGAAATTGATGTTCCTGTTATAGACACAAAAACTGAATTTGTAAATTTAGAAAACCAGGAATCTTACCGTATTTATGGGACAGGGAAAAGAAACGCAACAATTTTTATTACTGTTACGGATGATGAAGGTAATGAAGTAATAGAAGAAGTAACAACAGATGATGAAGGAGCTTTTGTTGTAACGATGAATCTCCGTTCTCTAGTCGACTCAGATCTAATGATACGTGTTAAACAAAGAGATACCGTTGGAAATACTAGTCCTTCACAGCTGCTGTTTGTTGAAAAGGATGCGACTGCTCCAGAAGTACCTATACTTGATATTGATGAAGGGGCATTTGTTAATAACCAAAACGAAGAAAATTATACGTTTGAAGGAACTACTGAAGCCAGTTCAACCGTTTCTATCCAAATTGTTAGTGATACTGGACAACAATTAAATGAAACTGCAATAGCTGATAAAACTGGTCGCTTTCATTTTTCTATGAATCTCTCCGAGTTTGACAATGGACCAATAACCATTTCAATTAAACAACAAGATAAAGCAGGAAATGAAAGTGAAGCATTGCATCGTACGATAATGAAAAATACAATAGAGCCAGATTTAACACTTCCTCCATTTACAGCTATATTTAGTGGGAACGTTTATGATTATGTTGTTCGTGGACATACAGCTGTAAATAGTGAGGTTCACCTATCTATAACGGACGGTGATATCATCGTCTCAGAAACGATTACTTCAGATGAAAATGGAGATTTCAGCCTTACATTAGATTTACGTTTACTACAGGATGGAGACTTAAAAGCTTCCTTTTATACAATAGATCCATATGGCAACATTGGAGAAGAACAGGAATTTAACATTTTAAAGGATACTATTGCTCCATATACCCTTGTTTTAGACGATATAGGTTTTGTAAATAATACAAACCAGTCAAATTATACGATTCGAGGTACTAATGAAGAAGATGGCGTACTCATTACGGTTCTTTTAACTGATAACGTCCATACGTTAACAGAAACAGTAGAGGTTGTTGATGGGAAATTTCGATTTGATTTAGATCTATCAGAATTTGTGGATGGACCAATCAATGTAGCAATAACACAAACGGATACGGTTGGAAATGTTAGTGAGTCAAATATGATTGTCATTGAAAAGGATACAGATATTTCTGATCCAATCATTTCCAAAAGTGGTTTTGCATTTGAGGGAGATAAAATTGTTTATAATGTATCAGGAATAGGAGAGCCACTTTCCACCATTTCTATCACCATAGATGACCAAGCAGGGGGAGAACCAATAACAATTGAGCATCAAGTGGGAGATAGAGGGGTTTTTACTATTGATGTAAATATATCCGATCTTGATCTTACGAGAGGATTGCTTGTATCCGTCACCAAATCAGATGCGGCAGGTAATATAAGCGACGTAGTAACACCTGACTTTTTAACGTACACAGTTGTTAGTGGGGATACTTTATCTCATATTGCACTACGAAATCATACGACGGTTGAAGCTATAAGACGTATGAACAATTTATCTAGTGATATGATTTACGTAGATCAAAAGTTGAAGCTACCTATTACAGCAGGAGATACATTAAACCTAGGGTACATTTATTTTGGTGATCCAAAGAATTTCACGAATCAAGTATTAGCAACGGAACGATCTTTTAATAATGTTTCACCTAGTTATTTTGATGTAAATCCAGACGGAACATTGAAGGTAACAGCCCAATTTGATCCTATTTTTATCCAAAACATGCATAATCAAGGCATTCGAGTTACTCCATTCCTAAGTAATCATTGGGATCAAGAGCTAGGTCGTGCCATGCTTGCCAATCGAGAACAGGCTGCACAGCAAATCGCTGACGTTGTTATTCGTTATGATTTAGGTGGTGTAAATGTCGATTTAGAAAACATTAACCATCAAGATAGAGATAATTTTACAGAATTTGTTCGTCTTTTGCGTGAGAAGATTCCATCTTCAAAAGAAGTGTCTGTTGCTGTTGCTGCAAATCCAAATGGATGGACACAAGGCTGGCACGGTGCATATGATTACGCGGCCCTTGCAAAATATGCAGATTATTTGATGATTATGTCCTATGATGAAAGTTATCCTGGTTCTGCTCCCGGACCAGTTGCTAGTCTCCCGTGGGTAGAACGATCAATTCAATATGCAATTGCACAAGGTGTTCCAAAGGATAAAGTTGTCATCGGACTAGCCCATTATGGTCGTTATTGGAGTGAAGACGGAAATATCCGTGGAAACGGTATATCAAACTTCCAAATTCAAGAGATGCTCAGTAAGTATGAGCATACAATTACCTATGATGAAAAATCTCAGTCCGTAAAAGCAGTTGTTACAGTACGAGAAAATGACCCCAAAATGTATATGATGGGAAGAGTTCTTGCTCCTGGATCTTACACAGTTTGGTATGAAAATGATCAATCTTACGCTGCAAAAGTAGACCTTGTACAAAAATACGGAATAAGAGGAGTAGGACATTGGAGTATTGGACAAGAAAACCGTGATATATGGAACAGCTATCACACTTGGTTTACTCCAAGAGACAATGCAACAATTCCAGGTGAAATAAGTCCAATCGTTGAACCAATACAAGAAGAATCTGTTGGGTATTTTAATTACACCGTACAATCAGGTGATAGCTTATATAGAATTGCTTTAAGAAATAATACAAACATTGACGTCATTAAAGATGCGAACAATTTAACAGGTGACATGATTTTTATTGGGCAAGTGTTGAAAATACCTACGACATAAAAAATAAAGGCATGGATAATCATGCCTTTATTTTTATACTCGCTTCGTTTTTTATTTTTCACTCCAAAAATACCTTGCCAATACACCACCTAATAGAAGGACAATCGTCATAAAAACATACAAGAGGAAAGTTTCTGCTTTTCCCGTCCCTGATCCTGAACTTCCTGTCGTGTCTACGGTTTTATCTAAATCAGTAATGTCGTTCCCTTCAGAATCCAAAAGCTTTAGTTCCGATCGGTCAAGCTGGTAGGTATACACCTCTCCTGTTTGCTCCTGTAATACTTGTTGTATTTCATCATCACTGTGTATGTTCAAAAATTGATGATGCCTTATTTCAAATGAAAATATCTCTGAATCCTCAATTCCAGCAGCAAAGGGAAGCTCGTATCCATTTAGCGGCTCAGTGCATTGTGCACAACCGACGGCATAATATGTTCCCCCTCTTGTATCAAATTGATAGATGGCAAACCCCGAAGCAAAAGGAACTGGATTACTGTTTACTCTGATGATTCTATATTTCTGATTCCACCCTTTCACAAACTGAGCAAATCCATAAACATCAGGATTATTTACATCCTTAAAATAGACGATCAGCCTTCCATTTACCTCCCGCGATTCCAGTACATAAGCTTCTGGTGAATGATTATCAAAGGATGTGAATTCCGTAATGGCTCCAGCTAATACGCTAGGTTCGTTTGTGTATGAAAATTCCGAAGAATATAGTAAGTAAGCACCTATTATTGCTATAATAATGGAGGAAACACTAGCGAACAGCCTCGCTTTCTTTACCTTTTTAAAAAAATTTAATTCTGTTTTAGGAATATTTTCATCCGTACTAACGTTTGTTTTCATTTCCATATACAACTCATTGCATTTGTCACACGTATTTACATGTTCTTCGATAAATTGGTTCGTCTCATCACTTGTTAAACCTTCCAAATAGTTTGGTAAAAGATCCTCTACGATATGACAAGTCCATTCCTTATTCAATTCTTATCCCTCCTCACTAGCTTTCGTTTTCCTCTATAAAAGGTAACTCGCGCCCAAGTTTCACTCCTATTTAAAATATCTCCAATTTCTTTAAAACTAAGGTCTCCTTTTATTCTAAGGAGGATTACTTCCTTTGTATTTTCATCGAGTTCTTCAATTCTAAGGTAAAGCTCCTTTTTTGCTTCCTTCTTTAATACGTCATTTTCCAACGTCTCCGTTGATCCTATTCGCAGAATCACTTCCTCCATCGGTAAGGAGCTGGTACGATTTCTCTTTTGGCAATCCTTTATCCAAACATTCTTTGCAATCTGGCAAAGCCAAACGGAAATTTTACAATCACCTCTAAAGTTCTTCATTGTTTTAAGTGATTGATAAAAAGTTTCCTGGGTAAGTTCTTCCGCTAAATGAGGATCATGTGTTAGGCAGTACAAGTACTTATATACGGTAAGAAAATATTCTTTATACACTTGTTCTGTATTCGCCATATCATCCCCCCTACTTATATGTCCTTTAAGCTATAAAAACGTTACAAAGTTTTTCGAAATAAATTAATTTTTTAGGACTAGACTACCTTCACATTTTTATAGCATTAGATAATTTATCAATAACCCTTTATTACAGAAAACTAAAAAGAATCCATTTTGAAATATATTGATCATAATGGATTCAATAGATAAGTTTTATTAATTTTTTCACAACAATTTTTTTATCATTTTACCTTACCTTCAATATTAAAAATTTTTTATGATAAAAGAATTATCTTCACCTAAAAACACCCATTAACAACCTTAGCAAAAGACGAATCTAATTAAATATTTCCCAACCAATCTTATGTATCACAATGAAACTTTTTCTTTATTGCTAAATATCCTCATTGTACTTTTTTGTTAGGTTATCCAATTTTTCTTCAATCCTTATTAGTCTATTTTTATTTTCTTTACTTCTTCTAACTAAAGAAACTACTAAATAAATGATTCCTATCCAACCTAATAATATGATTAATTGATACAGAACGTTAATAAAACTAATATTTTCTAACTCTACCATTTTTACACCTCTCCCCAAACTGGAATTTATGCATAGTCTATGTTTTCTCTCTTTTTATTTTAACATAAATATCCAGTTAAACTCCTTCTTACTTAGCGCTTTCTGTTTGGCTTTTTACTTTATTAGCCACTAAAAGCACCTGCTGCGTTTGTTGAATACTATCTAACAATTGAGGTGTTTTTGGATTTAAATAGAAAACAAATAATGTAGATAGAGTTTATAAAAAACAAAAAAGGCACGGGAATCTGATGAAAACCCATGCCTTTTATGCCATGTATAGAGTAAAATTAATTACAACGTTAAAATGTGTATTTTCCTTTTAACCTAACTTCTCCTGGTAGAACTCAATCGTTTCTTTTAATCCTTCTCTATATGGGGTTCGTGGTAATTCCCCTATCACTTGTTCATACTTTTCTCCATCAAGAATTACTGGATCTTCTGTTAAATACATCATTTCAACGACTTCTCTCATGAAAGGATTAAAGATACCAATAAACTTAATCATTCTTTTAGAAACAGCCCCTACACCTTTTTTATGTCCTGTAATCTCTTTCATCAAGTTAACTAGTTCATTCCCTGTTATTACATCTGTAGCTGGTATGTTCCAATTCTGTCCATAGGCAGATTCCGTAGACGCAAGCTCGACAATCGCTTTGGCACCATCTGGTGTATAGATAAACTCCCGAGGTGTATGTAAATCACCAACTACATTAGCCTTTTTATTGCGTAAAACACCATTAATAGTGTACTGCAACATTGCATTATCTGCATTGGGACCATAAAAATCTGGGAAATGTGCAATAACGACAGGAACTGCTGACTCCTTCATTTGTCTTTCTAATTGTAAACGGATCTTTCCCTTTTTCGTATGTGGTTTCTTTTCCGTTAATTCAGTCACTTTTGATGCCTTACTTCTTCCGTAAGAATAAATATTATCCACGTAGGCAACTTTTGCTCGTTGCTGATCTGCCGCTTGAAGTACATTTTTCATGATTTCAGGAAGTTTATCTGGCCATTCATGATATGGGCAATTAACAGAATGGAAAATAACATCTACGTCTATTGCTGCATCTAAAATTTGTTGCACATCCATTACATCGCCTGGAAAAATCGTAACCTTCTCTTCGTGATGATAAAGACTTTCTAGCTTTTTCTTTCCTCTTGAAAATGCTATAACATCAACATCTCTCCCGATTAATTCTTTCACAATGGCATAGCCCATTCCACCTGAAGCACCTAACACTAACGCCTTTTTCATACACCGCACCCTCCTTCACACTCTATACATCTGTTATATCTTACCAAATTAAGTCTGGCAAGCTATTTTTTCAGTGAGGTTAACAAAGGTTAGCTGGGAGAATCGTGATATTGGAGGAAGATAAGGACGGCCTTTTCTACCATAAATGGCATCACATCATAATTTTCGGGATGTCTAAAACGGACAAAATTAATTTCCACAATAAAAAAGATGCCACATTTCCAGTGTGACACCTTCCCATTTTTATTTAATGATATGCTCCAAAGTTGCTGAAATCATTCCATGAGGACCGATTATTTCCGATAGCATATGGTGACAAATCGATTTCTATTTTTTCATTTAACAAGAGACTTGCCACTACGGATCCAACAAAAGGACCAATTGTCAAACCAGTAGAACCAAGGCCATTTGCAACGATTACACCTTCTATATTCGGAGGTGCACCTATAAAAGGAGTGATATCTGGACCGACTGGCCTAAAACCAACACGAATATCTTCTATTTCTCCATATTCCAAACCAGGGGCTACTGCTAAGGCTTCTCCTAATACTTCTTCAATTCCACCAGCTGTTTTTCGATAATCGAACCCTGATCCTGACTCCCTAGTTGCACCAGCAATGACGCGAGAGTTTTCTGAGCCCAGGAGATAGTGACTGCTATTAGTAGGAAAAACTACAGGCCAATAAGTCGTATCTTGATGAGAAAGCTTTAAATGAACAATTTGCCCCTTTTGCGGTTCTATTGGTAAGTGAACGCCATGTGGCTTTAAAACACTTTGTGCCCAAGCACCTGCAGTAACTACAACTGAATCAGCATATAATTCATTTTCACCAAGTTGTACCCCTATTACTTTATTTTTTTCAGTAATTAGTTGTCCTTCACCTATGTACCGCTTGATACCTTGTTTTTCTGCCGCACGAAGAAGAGCATCTTTTAGTAAGCCCCCATCTACTCTTGCACCACCAGTAATATGGATAGCATGAAAATTCTCCCAAAGTGGTGGGAAAAGTTTTCGAGTTTCCTCTGGAGATAGTCTTGAAATTTCTCCAACCTCTGGATTATTACGTTTTCTCTGTTTAACTAACTCCTCTAATTCATCCAATTCTTCTGTATCTTCACTAACAGCAAGGGCCCCTACTAATTTATAGCCAACATCCGTTTCTCCAGCTAATCGTAACTCTTCTATTAAGTATGGATAATAGCTTGCTCCTGTTTTAGCCAATTCATACCAATGTGGGTTATCCTGTTTTGATAACCACGGGCAAACAATCCCGGCTCCAGCTGCAGTAGCTTGCCCTTTATGTGATTTGTCCACAACAACAACTTCAACATCTTGTTTGGAAAGGTGATAGGCAACACTTGCTCCAACAATACCTGCACCTAAAATAATAACTTTCTTCATAGTAACTATTATCCCCCTAAAACTAACTTCACCTATCTTATACAATACACCAAAACTAGACAAATTTTGATTGTTTTCGGGATATTTTTACAATTTGTACAAATCTGTTCTCCTGTCCGTAAAAACTGGTATTTTTTTTCTCACTTCGTCTACTTGATTGAAATCTATTTCACCATATAGAATTTGCTCTTCTTCGTCTCCTTCTGCTTTTACATTGCCCCAAGGATCAACAATAATAGATTGTCCTCCGAACACATTGTTAGGGTCCGAACCGACTCGATTGCAAGCTACAACATAGCATTGATTTTCAATTGCTCGACTAATAAGTAAATTCCTCCAGTGATTAATTCGAGGCTTCGGCCATTCTGCCACCACAAACAACACCTTTGCCTCTTGAGTCATATGCATTCTAATCCATTCCGGAAATCGAATGTCATAACAGATGACACCAGCACATGTCTCCCCTTCCAATTCAAACAAACCATCTGAATTTCCTTCTACTAAGTACTTTTCTTCATCCATGAGTCGAAATAAATGAGCTTTACTATACTCTTTCACTAGCTCTCCCTTTTTGTTTAAAACAAACATTGTATTCGTAACTTTGCCATTTGAACGTTTCGCAATAGATCCGCCTACGATGTTCACATGATACTTTTTTGCTAATGAATAAAGAAAGTAAAGGGTCTCTTCTCCCTCTTCATCGGCAATATCATCAAGTCTGGTCAGCTCGTACCCTGTAGACCACATCTCTGGAAGTATGATAGTATCTACCTTTTTTTTAACTGCTTTTGTAAAAAAATTTTCTACTTGCTCAAAATTTGTCTTTGGATCACCAAAAGCAATGTTCATTTGTAATAAGGCAACCTTCCACATCCTTTTCCCGCCACCTTTCTATAATAGAGAAATGGAGATAAGCTTTCTTTTAGTACTTCTAGTTGTTAACAAAAACCAGCTATATCTTATGATAGTAAAAGAAAAACTACAACTTCCACGTCATGTTCATTTGTACGATTATTATATCAAATTATGTTTACCATTTCTTTTACAGTTAGACATTAAAACATATTAAGCATCTGCTACTCCCACACCTAAAGTAGATGGACTTTCAAGTTCGGCTAGTATAGTTATCGTGGAAACTATGAAATTTAATTAACGTGTCAGGGTAAATTTATATAAAACAAACAAGCAACCTGAGTATCCAGATTGCTTGTTTTTCTCATTATTAAATTTGTAAAAATAATCCTTAGCAATCTTAGTTTATGAAGAAACATAGAAGGTATAAATGAAGAAATCGTAGTATATTAATATCGAAGAAGTAACAAGCTTTTTCCATATGTTGTTGCATTTAAACTACTGTTACGAAAAATAAATTATTTTATACCAATCGTTGTTTTTAATCGATATATATCCTTTTTATTCATCCACGTTTCGTCCTTTAACAGCTCAATACTCACTTCAACATTACCTAGTTGTTCCTTTATGGCACCGAATTCTTTCGCATTCACAATTTTCATTCCGTCCATCTCAGCTTTTAATTCTTCCTGACCAGTTCTTAAAGCCGAAAGCATACGCCCGTGCTCTTTGAGTGTTTCACTGTGTTCATTTAGCTTTGTAGTGTGCCCGTCCAATATTTCACTATGATCATTTAATTTTTCGGTATGTTGACCCAATATTTTGCTGTGGGAATCGAGCTTCGTTGTGTGTTCATCCAATATTCTACTGTGGGAATCGAGCTTCGTTGTGTGTTCATCCAATATTTTGCTGTGGGAATCGAGCTTCGTTGTGTGTTCATCCAATATTCTGCTGTGGGAATCAAGCTTCGTTGTATGCTCGTCCAATATTCTGCTGTGGGAATCGAGCTTCGTTGTATGCTCGTCCAATATTCTGCTGTGGGAATCAAGCTTCGTTGTATGCTCGTGAAGAATACTCTTAATGTCCCGCAATTCTTCCAAAATCACCTTACCTACATCCATCTCCAATTCTCTCACCTCCTCTCAATTTATTCACTTTATTATACCACTTTAAATTAAATTTCAATACTGTAATTTCCTTAGCTCATAGAACCCCCACTTCGGCCCATAGGTGTTCAGTTTTAGCTCATAGGCGTCCAGTTTCGGCTCATAGAAAGCCTCAGTTTGATCATAAAAAGGCAAATTATGCTCATAGAATAATAGCTACCTTATTGAAAATACAACTTTTTTGAGGAATCTTACATACATTTATCAAGCGCAGAATATTTTCAGCCATTTATCAAAAAATAAACTGACCAATTCATAAGGAGGTTTTTACATATGGACAGCCAGCGAGCACAAGAGATTGTCGATTCACCAACAATGATTAATGTTAGTTATCACGGCGTACCTGTTTATATTCAAGAAGTAAATACAAACAAAGAAACAGCGAGAATCTTTCCGTTAGATGAAATGGAAAACGAACAAGAAGTTGATATAAATGGCTTAATTGAAGAATCATCATAACAATACACGGCATACTAAAAAACAAGACTGCTTAGAAAAACAGTCTTGTTTTTTTATTAATTCCATCATTTATTTTAAAAACTGAATAGCTAACGGATATTTAAAATCTTTTTTACCTTTCATTGTTGAAATCGTTGCAGTTGTAACGATAATCGCAAAATAAACAAAGGTAATAATAGCAAAGAAAATACTATAGTAGCCTAAACTAATTTCCATAAATTGAAGGAATTCACTTTGCCCTTCTCCTGTATTTATCACACTCAATAAGTACCAAGTTCCAAAAACTACCCCTAAATAAATGGTAAAGCTCATCAACAAGTTTAAGGATTGTTTTCCATGATAGTCAGCAAAGGATGATTTTTTTCGGACATATTTCCAAAAGAGGTACGTTACAATAAGATTCAAGATTGGCACTGGTGTCATTGCTAACAAATGACAGGTAGATGCTGCCATTCTTTCATTATGTGGTACTAATGCTGCATGATGAACTTCCTCTTCTTTATCGTTTTTAAATCCTATATTTACATTTTTTTGTCTATCTTTAGATGAAGCCATTTTTATTTACACCCCTACTAATCGTTATACGACATTTTTTTCACTATTCATCATACCATAGAAGTATTTTAATATTCTATTCTACTTTAAGGGTGTAACAAATTGTTAAAATTATGACCCAATCATTTCTCCACCGTTTACATGGAGGACTTGCCCAGTGACATAGGAAGAATCTGTAGACGCTAAATAGACAAACGTCGGAGCCAATTCAAATGGCTGTCCTGCTCGCTTCATCGGTGTGAAGGTACCAAACTCACTCACCTCTTCTGCTGAAAAGGAAGAAGGAATTAACGGTGTCCAAATTGGACCAGGAGCAACTGCGTTCACACGAATACCTTTATCAACTAAGGCGTGCGATAAGGATCTAGTAAAAGTAACGACTGCTCCTTGTGTTGCAGAATAATCAATAAGCTTATCATGTCCCCGATAAGCTGTAACGGATGCTGTGTTGATAATACTATTGCCTGCCTTCAAATATGGTAATGCCGCTTTTGTCATGTGAAAAAAGGAGAATATATTTGTTTTAAATGTGTTCTCTAGCTGTTCCGTAGAAATGTCTAAAATGGATTCTTGCGTATATTGAACAGCAACATTGTTCACTAGTATATCTAGCCTTTGAAAGTGACGAATCGTTTCATAAACTACTTCCTTGGCAAACTGCTCATCCTTTAAATCTCCTGAGATCGTTAAACAAATTCTACCAAGCTGTTCAATTCGCCTTTTTGTTTCCTCCGCATCACGATGCTCGTTATAGTAGGGAATAACGATATTGGCACCTTCCTTCGCAAAGGCAATAGCAGTTGCTCTACCAATACCACTATCCCCACCTGTAATAATTGCTACTTGATCCACTAATTTATTTGACCCCGTATAATGAGGATTTTCTACAATTGGCCTCGGTTCCATCGGGTATTCAAATCCAGGATGCTGTTCTTGATGTTGTGGTGGAAACATCAATGGCTTTTCTTCACATTCAACCTTTTTATAATAATAAGGATAATATGGATACAATGGGAAACCCTCCTTCTAGGCTTTTGCCATATAACCTATTCAGAGGGCATGGTTAAAGTGAATATTGGTCTGTACAGATGTCAACTAAAGCAGTATGAGTCTGTCTGAACGCAGTAACCGAATAATAAAGAATTAAAAGGTTTCTAGAATTTGAATGACAGCAGGTCCAAGTATTACGATAAAAATGCAAGGGAATATGAAGATTACGAGGGGGAAAAGCATCTTTATTGGTGCTTTCATTGCTTCTTCCTCTGCCCGTTGTTTTCTTTTTTGACGGAGCTCACTGGATTGAACTCTTAGAATTTGCACCATCCCAATTCCTAATTGCTCTGCCTGAATAATGCTCCCGATTAACGTTTTAATATCATCCGTTTGTAACCGATCTCTAACTCCTGACAACGCTTCTCGTCGCGTTTTGCCGAGACGTATTTCCTCCAAGCTTCTTTGGAACTCTTTCGATACAACACCATCCCGTTTTGCTACAACCTTACTTAAAGCAGAATCAAAGCCTAACCCAGCTTCAATACTAACAGTTACTAAGTCTAGAAAATCAGGTAGTTCTTTAACAGCCTGCTTATTCCGGACAACTATTTTTTGTTTTATATAAAACCGGGGAAATAGTAAGGCAATAACAAAACCAAAGAATGCAAAAAACAGTGCTCTACCTACCCCTATACCTAATAAGGAGGCATAACCCCACGCTACTAACGGTAAAAAGATTAGGAAGGCTATTTGCGCAAAACGAAACTCCACTGCTGTCATTCCTAAAGGATTACCTGCTTGAAGTAGCATTGATTCTAGTTTTTCTTGCTTATCATTTGACATATTCTTTTGAAAATTACGCCTTATTTTTTTCCATGCAGGCACTACAATACGCTTGGAGAAGGTTAGATTCCTCATTTCATCCTTATTCCATTCCGTGTCACCATTTCCTTGAACTGGTTGTTGGAAGACTGCAGAAATTCTCGTATTTACTTGATGCTGCTTTTCTTTTCGTAATAATAAACTACCAAGGATTAGTAAAGCAATGGTTGAAAAGTAAGTAATATATAACATTGTGCTACACCTCGATTGCTGTTATTTTACGAATAAATATAAACCCTAATATACAAGAAACAACGGCAATACCTATGAGAGCTAAACCTACTGGATGACTAATTAAAACCCCCATATAATCCGGTTCAATAATAAAGAGCAGCGCACCTAAAATGACTGGTAAGAGACCTACAACCATTCCAGACATTCTCCCTTGTGCCGTTAAAGTACTTATTTGTCCTTGAATTTTTATTCGATCTCTTATTGTTTGAACGATTGTTTCTAAAACGGTGGCCAAATTCCCTCCAACCTGACGCTGGATAACAATCGCTTGAATCATAATATCTAAATCCTCACTAGGCATTCGTTCCTTTAAGTGAATTAAAGCTTCTTCCACAGTAGTACCATATTGCATTTCCTTCAATACTGTTGCAATTTCTTCCTTAATAGGTGATGACGACTCCTCCATTACGGATTGCATAGCTTGAGGAAAACTAAAGCCTGCCCTTAATGCTCCAATAATAGTAGAAATCATTTCTGGGAGGCCTTCATTAAATCTCTTTAATCTATCCTTCTTTTTCTTCTGTAAAATTATTTTAGGAAGCATCATCCCTACTAATACACCGAAAGGAACAATGAAGATACTTTGACTGATCAAATAAAAAATACCTGCTCCTAACCCGATGGAAATCCATTTGAATAAAACATACTCCTCTGGCTTTAATGGAACACCAGCTTGGGTTAACATTGTCTCAATTTTTGTGTTTTTATCTTTTTTTACTAGCTGCTTTCTAATTTTTTCTTTAGTTAATCGGAAATCAATTGTTTTCTTAAGTTTCTTTGGTTCTAAAATTTCCTTATCATTCTGCAAAAGGTACTGGTTCACCCGTTTTTCCATTTGCTTATCCTTCCGAAGGAGCAAACGTTGAAAGATAAATGAAAAAAATAAAATAGTGGAGAGAAAAAATGTAACGATTAATACTTCCTTCATTCTCCCCACTCCTCTTCTTTTATAAATACATTTGGTGCAATGGATATACCTGAGTTTTCTAATCGTTCATAAAATTTTGGTCGAATCCCTGTAGGCACTAACTTCCCATTAATTTTTCCTTTCTCATTCATCCCTGCTTGTTCATATGTAAAGATATCCTGCAATACAATAATGTCTCCTTCAAGCCCTTGAACCTCCGTAATTTTAACAATTTTTCGAGATCCGTCCTTTAAGCGAGACTGTTGAATAATAACATCGATTGCTCCAGAAATTTGTTCTCTTATTGCTTTAACTGGAAGTTCTACACCAGCAAGAAGCACCATCGTTTCCAGTCGGGCAATCATATCCCTTGGACTGTTAGAATGTCCTGTAGCTAAGGAGCCATCGTGTCCCGTATTCATTGCTTGAAGCATGTCTAATGCCTCTGCTCCACGAACCTCACCAATAACCACTCGATCTGGACGCATTCGCAGTGAATTTCTTACTAAATCTCGAATCGTTATGGCACCTGTCCCTTCAATATTCGGTGGGCGCGATTCTAATGAGACGACATGATCTTGCCCTAATTGAAGCTCTGCTGCATCCTCAATCGTAACTATCCGTTCATCGTTTGGAATAAAGTTAGATAAAACGTTAAGTGTGGTTGTTTTTCCAGAGCCTGTACCACCACTTACAAAGATGTTTAACCTTGCTTTTACACAAGCATCTAAAAAGATTGCCATTTCGTTCGTTAATGTACCAAATTGAACTAAGTCATCAATGACAAATGGATCAGTAGCAAATTTTCGGATTGTAATGGTAGGTCCATTTAATGCAAGTGGGGGAATAATAGCATTTACACGGGAGCCGTCAGGTAATCGGGCATCGACCATGGGACTACTTTCATCAATTCTCCTGCCAATAGGTGCAACGATTTTTTCAATAACATGTAGGACGTGTTCATTATCTCGAAAAGTTATATCTGTTAGAACAAGTTTTCCTTTCCGTTCGCAGTACACTCTGTTCGGACCGTTTACCATAACCTCTGATACTTCTTCATCTAATAGGAGTGGATTAATAGGACCAAAGCCTGTTAAATCATTAATTAGTTCTTCAACAACACTCTTTCGATCTATATTCCCTCGAAAGGTGTCATCTTCTTTAATAATTTCCATGGCCATATCATCAAGTTTCGGAACGATCGATTCTACATCATTAATGTCTTTCATATCCTGTAGAATTTGCTTATGTAGACGATTTTTTAGTTCTCTTTCCTTGTCATTCACTGGAGGAGTTGGTTTCTTCTTAGGTGTCATTACTTTTGGGGCTTTTGGTGATTTATCCCTTTCTTCTTTAGTCTCACTACTGACTTCCTCCCGTTTTACAGAAAGGGGAGGAGTTATATCATCTTTTTGACTATTAATTCTATTTAATAAGCTCATATTTACTCCACCCCCTTAATGTGTAGGCAATATTTTGTGTATGAAAGACTTCTTCCTCTTTTTCCCATCCTCTTTCACTATTCTCTTTGAAATAATCTGTTCAGCCATTTTAAAAATTGCCTTAGAAACGTCAGATTTAGCTTGACTAATAACCAGCGGTATCCCCAGATTCATTGATTGGGAAGCAAGTTTAAAATTATTTGGGATATACATTGGGTTTTCTGCACCTAACATTGATGGAATATCCTCCGCCTTCATCAAGCTTTCCATATTATATCGATTTACAATTAACTGAACCTTCTCTCCCATACCAATTTGTCTGAACGTTTCCAGTATGAGCTTTGTATTTTTTAATGCAGTCATTTCTAAATTCGTAATAACGAGAATTTCGTCTGCTTTTTCTAAAATTTCTAATGAATGTCCTTGTATTCCCGACCCAGTATCTACAACAACATAATCATTTGATAAAACTAAAGTTTCTAATCCTTTTACAATGCCATCACTTGTGATTAAATCAGCCAGTTCTGGACGTTCTGGAGCTGCTAATACCTGAACGGAAGAGGAATGCCTCGTTACATAATTCATGATCGTATACTCATTTAACCCATCTACTTCATCCATGACATCCTTCATAGTAAAGGTAGGTTGTAAATCCATTGCCAAGCATACATCGCCAAATTGAAAGTCCCCATCTACGATTGTCACATCAAGATTCTTCTTACTTAAGGCAACGGATAGGTTAACAGAAAGGAGTGTTTTCCCAATACCGCCCTTTGCACTACAAACAGCAATGATCTTCCCTTGCTTCCTATGCTTCTGCTGCTCTTCTCCTGCCATAACTATCCCTCCTTATACCTTTCATTCTTTATATTATTCTACTGTTGTTTCTCCATCATCACTAGAAATAATTTTAGAATGTAGTGTTAAATGAATGGATCCACGTGCTGTAGCATTGATTAAAATATTGGCATCGTCAGGTTCTAGCTCTAATGTGATCGAGCTATATTCTACGTATTGATTCTGTTCATTTGTTGGAGGAAGCATCTTTCTACCAACAGCTAACACTCTTGCTTTTGATAATATTTCCTCTGTTTTTATTTCTGTTTCATCCTCTTCTGTTACCTCTTCAGTAAAAATCACATCAACGTAGTCCTCTGGTTCAATTAAATTCGTAACAGATTGAACGATGTTTACACCAACAGACACCGCACGATATCCTTCTTTCACCTTGCGCGAAACGATGAGTGCTTCCTCATCCCCATCCATCAATCGGTGATTTAAAATTACTTCCCCTCTATCAATCATCGTTGTAGCAAATTTCCCTTCAATGTCTGACGGTACCGTAACCGTTTGAGGATGAAGGCTCTGTTCTGTTACCTCTATCATTTCTAGCATGTCAGCTGTAATTGTTTGATTCTCCGCAATAATTTCTTTAGCTACAACCACTTCAACCATGTTTTCTACAATAACCTCTTGTGCCTCTCCATATTGCTGTATATATTGGAAAAATAAAAATGTTGTTATTACTCCCATTAGTAATGCAAGAATAAATACCATCTTCGAACGCATATTTTCACCTACCTACTCCGTCAGTCTTATACTATAGGCACCTTTGTTTGAAGCTGAAGGATCTTCAAAGCCTGTATCAGCCCTTCTTATAAAGTAACCGTGTATCGTTTTGTCGCTATTATCGTATTGTTCAATATAAAAATATGCGAATCCTGTTATTTCCACTTCTTTCATTTGGTTTTGTGTATGATTATGAGGTGTATAAACTGGCACTAGAATGATCCTTGAGCAATCCCTTTCGTACATACTAGAACAGCCGGCCACAAGAATATCTACTGCATCCTTTGTTGGTCCTGCTATATTACCAGTTTGTGTATCTACTATATCTCCCACTGCTAGTTCACCTTGAAAACCATTTAATAGATTATCTTTATATGTGTTTGCACCTGGTCCCTCTAAGGCTAAAATTCCAAAATTACCTGTGTCTACGTCTTCTTCATCTACTTTTAATTGATAGAGCTCTCCAAACTCTAATTCAATGGAATCATCTATTCCAATTGGTGCTGCTCCATATGCACGACCCATTGCACCAATTCTTGCTGTTGCCTTAGCGCTTACGTTCACCGTCTCCATTCCAAGGAGTCTTGAAAAAGCTAATGGAACAGGTTTCTCAAGTTCAACTGTTACACTGTCGTCTAGTAAAATATCTAGATGATCTAATGATAATTCCTCTTCATGATATTGGAGGATAGCTTGTACAATCGTTTCTACTTCCGTTTCACTTTCAGCTACTAGCTCTTGCGCTCCCGATAATACAGCTGCATTTGCTACCTTTTGTAAATGACTTTTTGTAACATATAGGTTTCCTCCATCTATCACTAGTCCCGCCATTGTTAATATTCCAGTAAATGCGATGGAAACTAGTACAAGAACATTCCCTTTTTCACTTTTTATTAACTTTAATAGCTTCTCCATTGTCATCCCTCATTCAATTCTAATGGTTGAATCACTTTTTAAGAGAATTGGTTCTGAAAAAAGTTTATTTACAAAAGGTATAAATGGTTCGATAGGGTACTCTAGTATAACCGTTACGTATTCTCCTGATTTCCGTTCTTCTTCTGTAGGAGTTATTTCCACGTTAAGTAGTGTAGAATCTCCTGCTTGGAAATTGTTACGAGCAAACTGTTCTAATTCACTATCCTCTGACCCAAAACTTCCTACTCTCACTGTTTCCTGTGCAGTAAAATGGAGAGCAGAATAAGAATATAGCATTCTTCCTATGTCAAAAATACCAACAAGAACAATTAAAAGAATTGGGATTACTAAGGCAAATTCCACTAATGATTGTCCTTTTTCTTCACGAATCATAACAACTCAACTCCTTGTAAGAAAAAAGCAAGAAATGCACCTACAGCAATTGCAACACCATACGGGAATGCTATTCGTTTATTTAACGGTACAGAAGGCTTCATTCCTAGTTTCAACCCTACTAATGTGTAGAAAAATGATTTAATACGTTGAAGAAAACCTTTTCTAAAGATAAGAATACATAAACCAATGACACCTCCAATGAGTGCCATGTAAACTGCTGTAGCAAAAACGAAAGAGACACCGTGAATAGCACCGATTAATGCAAGTAGTTTCACATCCCCAGCCCCCATTCCCCCTAATAAGTACGGAATGAGAAGTATCCCTAAGCCCAATGAGAAACCTAGTAAGCTACTCCAAATCCCCTGCCAGCCTAGAAGAACTCCATTAATAAGAAGAGCTAAGACAAGAGAAGGAAAAATTACTTTGTTATATATTTTTCTACTTCTTAAATCAGTGAAGGTACAAATAATGAGTACACAAAATAACAAAACATTTAAAAGTAGCATTACAATATTCCTCCTTTCGATCTGAAAGATAATAGGGAAAAATAGCCTTACTGCAGGAGTAAAGCTATTTTTTGTATTATTCAATTTGATTCTGTTCTGTTAAACATTACTGTAAAAAAATAATTCCATCACAAATTCTTTCCAACGTTATTCAGTTTCATCTCCGTTAAATCCAGCATCTCTAAGACTCTCTACTATATCATCAAATATTTCAACAATTTGTCTTCCAAAAATAGCTAAAACTGCTATAACTCCTACAGCAATAACACCTAGCACTAACGCATACTCCGCCATACCTTGTCCTTCTTCTTCTACAACTAATCCTTTTAGTTTGTTTAACAACATATTAAACACTCTCCTTTTATGATATAAATTTTAATAAATGCCCTATTTCCGTTTGTGTTGATTTTACAGTCCCTTTTGGTAATTCCACGACAGAAGCAACACCTCGATAAACTTTCCCTACTCTTCTCGGTTTCAACGCTTCATCAATAGCAACCACTTCATTCCTGTCATTCACATACAAAATATCAATTGCATAATTCATGAAAAACGTATGAACCGATTGGCAAGGCTTTAAATGAATGCCTGCACCTGAGTGAAGCTGCTTCGTAAACATTAGACCTCTTAATCGCTTCGTAAAGTGATAAGCTTCCTCTAATGCTGTAGCAATCGTGTTACCGTTACTTACGTTGACTACTACCAACGCTTCACCTCCATTCAATTAAAATAACCCCACCTTTACCGAAAGTGGGGTATTACTTGTAGCATTGTGTACAAAAGTATGGACAAGTCCTGTTGTATTGTTTGTATGTATAGGCCCATTATCATTGCACTAACTACTCCCTGATCCTTCGGTAACTGGCTGGCATTGTGTCATTACACAGAAGCCCCTATAGCTTTGCGTCACTGGTTTTCACCAGCTTTGCCTTTATCGAGAATCAGTTATTTTTATTGAATTATTCGACTGATCTCTTAAAAAAATAATAAAATAATACATTAATATTCAAAACCCTACAGATTACTCAATTATTTTCTCCTAAAAAATGAGATTTTTTTGTTTTATTACGTCAAATGAAACAATTACCCAGAAAAAATCCCTACTTTAGTTGGTATATAAAATTATCGACAACCTTTGTTTGGATTTTTTTTCCACTACAATAGACCCTATTATTCACAAATACTCAATCTATTATTTTATAAAAAACTTTGAAGTTCCAATAATATAATGTCAATGAATGTTCATATAGTCCAATGAATCGTTATATTTCAAGGACTTTTAAGTATTTCAATAAAGTTCATAAACCAAAAAGAGAATAATAAAAGAAATTATGCATAGTACCGAAGATATACTCGACTTGTACTCAGTCGAATGTGGGCATGCCATTAGTCACACCTCCTAATAGGACTCCTATTCTAGGCTATTTTCTTTTCTTCAATATAAAACGAAAGGACTACCCTGAAAATAAGATAGAAGCCGCCAATAAGCCTGCAAATCGGTAAAAGAGGTTTGCGGTAATATAGAAGGCCGCCAATAAGCCTGCAAATCGGTAAAAGAGATTTGCGGTAGTATAGAAGGTCGTCAATAAGCCTGCAAATCGGTAAAAGAGATTTGCGGTAATATAGAAGGCCGCCAATAAGCCTGCAAATCGGTAAAAGAGATTTGCAGTAGTATAGAAGGCCGTCAATAAGCCTGCAAAACGGTAAAGGAAGGTTTGCAGGAATATAGAAGGTCGCCAATGAACTTGCAAATCGGTAAAGGAAGGTTTGCAGGAATATAGAAGGTCGCCAATGAGCCCGCAAATGGAGATAAGAAGAATTGCGGGAAGGTAGTATACTTTAGAAAGAACATTTTCATGCGCCATGGTGCAAGCCTTCACTTGCATGGGCGGTCTACCCTGAAAATACGAAACGAATGTGGAAATGCTCATAGAACTGGTGAACCTGCTCATAGGTTACGGAAATATGCTCATAGGACAAACAAACCTGCTCATAGGAGGCCGTCTAGAAGCCCGCAATTAGTGGAAAAATTGAAATGTGGGATGATAGAAGCCGTCTATGTTCCTGCAAATGGAGTGAAAGCAGAAATGGGTAAGATAGAAGTCGATATTCTTCCCGTAAACGGTATGAGATTAGAATTGCGGGAAGGGAGTATACCTTAGAAAGATTAATTTTCATCGCCTTTGTTGCACATTCCACTTGCTAGAGAGGTCTATTAAAGAATAAAAAATAAAACCTTGTCGAAACTGATGCTAACGTGGAAAAGTAGGAGGGGTGAGTCATGACTTTAAAAGGTATTCTAATTAAGATCCGTTCAAGCTTTTGGTATATACCATCTTTATTTGGTGCGTTTGCTGTTGTTTTAGCACTAGTCAGTTTAGAGGTTGACTCTTTAATAACCGCTAATGAATCTATTCTACGTATTATCCCAGTAATGTTATTAACGGACCTTGATTTAGCCCAGACGATTCTAAGTTCTATTTCAGCATCCTTACTTACAATGACAACAATAACTTTCTCTACCATTCTCGTCGTACTAACAACCTTTCTCTCTGAGTTTTCTCCAAGAACATTACAAAATTTTATAACGGACAATAAAACACAAAGTGTATTAGGTGTTTTTGTTGGGGGCTTTGTATATTCTATTCTTTTATTATTATTACTGCGGGAAAATGAGACCACAAACCTTTTCATTGTTCCTTCCTTCGCTGTTTTATTTGCTATTATTTGTTTAGTCGTCTTTGTTTTCTTTATTCATTACGTATCTAGATGGATGCAGGTCAGTAATTTAATCCATGAAATTACTTATCATACAATAAAAAAAATAGACAATGAATTTAAAGACATGGAGGACGTTCATGAAGATGCTCCTTGGGAGGACTGGGAAAGCGAAGAATTATTTAACATTACTCCTCGAAAAATACTTTCAGATAAAGCTGGTTATATAAAGTATATCGACTTAAATGGGTTACTGAAACAGGCCACAAATGATGATTGTATTATTCAGATTGAAAGAAAAATTAGCGAATACGTGGATAATGACACTGTCATTTTTTCCTTATGGATAGTAGGAAATAGTCGTGATCTTTCAACAAAAAATTATTTAAAATATATAGCAGTAGGGACAGAAAAAACACCAGTTGAAAATATAGATTTTGGAATTACAAAAATTGTTGAAATTACATTAAGAGCTTTGTCTCCAGGGATAAATGACCCTAACACGGCAATTAATGGTATAGAAAACTTAGGGAAAGTTTTATCAAAGCTAGGAAGTAAATATTTACCTAAGTCTTATCTGAATGACTCTAACCGCAATTTACGTGTCATGATGGATAGAGCTGATTTTTCAGACTATCTTTATAAAAGCTTTTACCAAATCCGTCAATCTGGCTTTAACGACATATCTGTTCTTTCTGCAGGTATCAAAGCACTAACCTTCATTGCTGAAAACAATTCAAAAAAAATAAAAGAAGTCATATGGGAATTTGCAGAATATATCATCGAAGGTATAGATGAGGAAAAACTGCTTACTTTAGATCGAAAATATATTAATCGACAACTAGAAAAACTTGCGCGGTCAGTTGAGCATAAGCATAACTTTAAAGGGCTTTAAGAAAAGGGGTGTTTTCCACATCAACCATAATTGATTGTCATCTTCTGCTTGAACAATGTGTAAGTTTCATCTTTTCAGGAACTTAATACAGAATTCTTACTATTCATACTAGAGATTTTCTTCATTAACTCTTCAGAAGAAAGAATTCCTCCATAGCATAACTTTCATTAGAACCTTTAAGGGAAGCTAAGGCTACCTGTTGTGAATAATTAATAACTAAAATCTTGATAATAAAGAAAAAAGGATGTGAATTTATGAAAAACGAGGAAATTGTTATTGAGGAATTAAATACTTTACTAAGAGGTACATACATGGGGATACGTGCTCTAGAACACCATATTCAAAAACTAGATGATATTGAATTAAAGCATAAATTTCAATCCATGCAGCAGGAGGTTAAACATAATGCGCAAAAAATAGCTGAACGAATCCAAGATTTGGAGGGCATTCCTGCCGATAGTGAAGGCTTATCTGGAAGAATGCATAGCATGATGCATAATGTGATGCTTTCCGAAAATACAAACGACATAATTGAAGATGCTTTAAAAGGGATTGATAATTATGGTGTTGAGTATTCAGAAGAGATTGTCAAGGGAGACTTAGATCCAGAAAGTCAACGAATTGTCGAGGAAGTTATTGATAACAATCGTAGGCATGCTGAAAAGTTAAGACAATTACTCCATTAGCATTTGCAAATTATCAATTTGTTTAGCTATTCCCCACTTTCATTAAGTATCTATGACTTTATCTGCTTTTTACAATAAAAATGAGACCAATTCACTAGAAAAGGTCTCATTATTCTTATGTTGTTTCTAATTTTCTTCCTCTAAATAGAGCAATGTATGCTCCACCATTTCCTCGTACGTGCTTCCTGTTATTGGGGACCCATCTGTACCTATCATCGGTTTTACACGATATAAATTATCCTCTAAAATGACTACCGTTGGTTCAATTTGTGGCAATACTATAGAAATATCCGTTTCGTCCCCTTCTGTTACCTTCGTAATTTCTACTGTGCCCAAGCCACCTATATCTGTAAAGTCAAAATATTGACCAGAAAAGAAGTTCCCAAGTGAATAAAATACGGTTGTTTCATGACCTGATTCCTCTTGCACGATTACATCGATAGGCTGTAAAACATGTGGATGGTGTCCAAACACAATATCAACCTCAAGTTCAGCTAAATATTGAGCTAATTGTCGCTGCTGTTGGTCAGGCTCCCTTACATATTCTGGACCCCAATGCATATGAACGACAAGTACATCCACCTTTTCTTTCAGGTTTTCTACATCCCCTGCAATTCGTTCCTTATCAATTAAAGAAACTACATATTCATGGCCAGTTGGGATAGGAATACCATTCGTCCCATACGTGTAGGCTAAAACCCCGATTGAAATATCCTCTATTTCAACAATGCGATCTCTTTGTCTATCCTCTTCATCTCGATATACACCTACGTAATCCATACCAACTTCGTCATAAAAATTAATGGCATTTTCAACTGCCCGTAGACCCCGATCAATTGTATGATTATTTGCTCCAATAAGCATATCTACACCTACATCTTGCAAATTCGTTACAATTTCCTTTGGACTATTGAATGCAGGGTACCCTGATAAGCCAATGTCCACTCCTCCAGGCATTGATTCCATGTTTGCCATGAGAAAGTCTGGTCTCATTAATAGCTCTTCAACCTCTTCTAGCATGGGTGAAAAATCGTATTTCCCCTCACCAACCTTCGCTAAATCATATACTCGATCATGGAGAAGTACATCCCCGACAGCACCTACTGTAATGGTTGTTTCTCTTCTTTCAATCAGCTCTGATTTTACTCTTTCTTCCCCACTCCTCTTTTTCACATCTTGTGCAGATTCAATTTGCGGAGGCTCTTTCTCAAAGGTTTGTTCCGCTTCCTGACAGCCAAACATAAATAATACGGATAAAAATAATACCATTATTCTTTTCAATTTAGTCACCTCAATAATAAAATTACCGTTCACGACAGAGTTCCGTTTCTTTCGCTTCTAGCTAGTTATAATGTTTCGAATAGCGTTCGACTATAATAAAATTATTAATGTCCTTTTAATAAAAAACTCGTTTATTGTTAGAAATACTTGTCCAAAAAATAAGAAAAAGCCTAAATAATTAGGCTTCATGTAAAATTATATCAAATTTAGTTTTCTCCGTAACGGGGTAATTACTCTTTTTTTGCACTATTTTATAATTAATTCCCCATCATAAGAGGTAATGATTTTGTATAAATCAGGTCGACGATCTCTAAAAATACCCCATTCAATTCGTTGTGTTTCTAAGGCATCTAAATCGAATTCTTCTACTAAAACTGTTTCTTCCGTTCGATCCGCTTCTGCTAGCTTATTCCCTTGTGGTCCAGCAATGAAGGATGATCCATAGAATGTTATTTTAGAATCCTCGTCTTCTTCAACACCTACTCGATTGGAGGCAATTACTGGTACTAAATTAGCACCAGCATGGCCTAACATAACAGTCTGCCAATGGTCTTTTGAATCAATAGATGTATCTTGTGGTTCTGAACCAATGGCTGTCGGATAAAATAAAATTTCTGCTCCCATTAATGCCATACATCTAGCTGCTTCAGGGTACCATTGATCCCAACAAATACCTATACCAATTTTGCCATACCTTGTTTTCCAAACTTGAAAACCTGTATCACCTGGATTGAAGTAAAATTTTTCTTCATATCCAGGGCCATCTGGAATGTGACTTTTACGATAACTCCCTAAAATTTCACCATCAGCATCAATGACTGCCAGTGAATTGTACCGAGCATTATTCTTCTTTTCATAAAAACTAATGGGAAGAACGACACGAAGTTCCTTTGCAATCTTTCTAAAATGATTTACAGCTTTATTTTTAGCTAGCTCTGTTGCGTATACGTAATAATCCGCTTTTTCCTTTTGGCAAAAATATGGTGTTTCGAAAAGCTCTTGAAGTAAAATAATTTGTGCGCCCTTGTTAGCCGCTTCTCTAACAAGAGATTCACCCTTCTTTATATTGTCTTCTATATTACAAGAGCAGCTCATTTGAGTGGCTGCTACCTTTACTTTTCTCATTTCAATCACCCTTCATCTTTAACGCCAACGCTTTATTTGACTTTAATAGCTGTTGGCAATTGTTGTGTCGTACAATGGACATTTCCACCTTCTTTTATAATGGACATACCATTAATTTTCCGAATTCTTCTTTCAGGAAATGTTTTCTTTAACTCCGATTCCGCTAGTTGATCATTTTTTTGGGCAGCTCCTCCAAAAACGGGTAAGATAACTCCATCGTTTACAAAATAAAAATTTAAATAACTAAGGGTTAGTCTATTTCCCTTGAACATTTCTTTTGGTGGCTGCTCAATTTGAATCACTTCAAATTTCCGTCCTCTTGCATCTGTTTCCCTAGTCAAGATTGATAAGTTTTCCTGTGTAATCTCATAGTTTTCATCTTCTTTATCATGACACACCTGCATTATTATTTTCCCCGGGGATCCGAAGCATGCAATGTTATCAACATGTCCATCCGTTTCATCACCACTTAGTCCATCTTTAAGCCATATTACCTTTTCGATGTTTAGATAATCCTTTAGAAACTGTTCAATTTGTTCCTTCGTTAACTCAGGGTTACGATTAGGATTCAATAAGCATTCCTCTGTCGTAAGAAGGGTTCCTTCTCCATCAACGTGAAAGGAGCCACCCTCCATTACAAGAGGTGCATCAAAGCGTTTTATTCCTAAATGATCAAGTATTTTTGGTGCTACCTCATCATCTAAGTCCCACGGTGCATACTTTTCCCCCCAAGCATTAAACTTCCAATTAACTCCTGCACGTTCACCATTATCATGTAATAAAAAGGTCGGGCCATTGTCACGTAACCATGCATCATTATGTTCAATAGAAAGAAATTCAATATTTCCTTCTATATTTGCAAATTTACTTTTTACTTCCTTTATATGATTTTCATTAACGATGACTGTTACTTTTTCAAATTCAGAAATTGCCTCTACTAATTCTATATATCCTTTAGAAACTTCATGATAATCCTCTGGATATACCATTGATTCCTGAATTGGCCATGAAATAAACGTACGTTCATGTTCTGACCACTCTGGTGGCATAAAATAACCTTGTTGTTTTGGGTTCATTTTTCATCACTCTTTATCTGTAAAGTTGGTCTTATTCTTTCCATCATCGTACATCATATAACAAAATTTGTTCGTTGGAAATAAGAAAAGCGCAAGGTTCAATACCTGGGTATCCATTTCCCACAGGTATTATTCACCTTGCGCTTCGCATCAATCACAATATTGTTTCAAAATTTAAACTGTCCTTCAATAAAGTTTATATATAATCATTCCTTAGAATGTAGGTAAATTGTCTAGGTTATTTTCTTTTATACCGTCTGCATCACTTCTTAAATGTTCATCTCCATCACGGCCACGAAATACGTTTACGTGTTCAATCTCTCCGTTTTTTGCCATCTGTTGAGCTTGTTTATAATCCACAACTTGTCCTGACGATAATTGTAATTGAACGATATCTCCTTCATTGTTTTTTCTTACTGCAGTTACCGTTTCTGCCATTTTTATCGCCTCCTTATTCTCTATTGTTAGCTGCTTCCCTTTAAAAAACACATTCATTTTTTATCCAGATATGCCATGGGTTACTTCGAAACAAATTTGTTGCCTTGAATCCAAAAACGCCAAGGATAATCCCTTGCTTCTCCACTATTATCTATTCCAATCCTTTTCCCAGTCTTTATTTTAAACGCTAATTTTCTTTCATCACCAGATATGTATAAAGGTGGATGTATTAACGATAGCCCATAATCTCCAATATCAATACCAAGAGCTTTCGTTAATTTTCCCGGTCCGTTTGTTAATTGAATAATTTTTTTATCCATACCACGCCTCCTATACATTAAATCTACCCCAATATATGGCTCTACTGCCCTAATTAATACAGCCTCTGGGTGGCCTTCTTTCTCACTTACAACATTCACAAGACAGTGAGTATGCATGACATAGGTATATACGTATCCTGGTGGACCGAACATGACTTCTGTCCGTTTTGTTCTCTTATTTCCATAGCTGTGTGCTGCACGATCATTTGGACCTATATATGCTTCCGTTTCAACAATCCAACCTGCAGCTACTCCTTCTTTTGTCTCCTTTATTAGCATTTTTCCTAGTAAGGATTTTGCTAAAGTTAAAGTAGGTTGTTTGTAAAAGCCTTCTTCTAATGGATTAAAATACATATAATCTTTCCTTTACCATTTAGATATTTTTCTCCAGTAATCATTATTTCCATAAAAAAAGATTATAAAAAAAAGAGTCAGCCTCCTAAGAGATTGACTCGATTTCATTATACTGATGGGGTAATGCCCTTTTCATCCTGAGTAGTAGCAGCAATTTCATGTGTATCTTCTTTACTTTTGTTAAATAAGCTTTTAAATTTACCAGACACTTTTAATAGCTTCGCTTGTAAGTCCATACTTGGTTCCATGTCTTTAATGTTTAATTGATACGCACGAACCATTGCAACTGTTGCCACTGGGTCAATTAGTGCGCGCTTAACCATTGAGGTTATAATATAAGCACCTACAACGGCAATATATCCTAGGAAAGATGCTACACCAGCACTATTCGCAATCCAATTAGCTAACGCCATTAAAGGGAACACTGTAATTAAAAATACGCCAATATTTAACACATAAACGAAAGCAACAATACCCGCTGCTGTCATAATAATCTTTTTCCAGCTTTGTGCGTATAGAACAACACCATCACAGGCTGATTTCCATACTGATTCTTCTTTTCCTTCACTTTTTCTTACCATAATGTAACTTAATATAGCTTCATCTACATACCGCAAGCTCACTTCCATTATTTTACTAATGATTGAAATGATGTTTTTTGCCCCTGGAATAAATCCTAAGAAATTTCCGACTCTCATCATCCATCGTTGAATTTGTCTTACTGCCGCATAGACGATTTTATCTACAACAAAAGCAACGTTTGCAGAACCAAAGTTATTTACAACTTGATCTTTCCCGTAAGCCACTTGACTCTTTCCTTCAGGTACTTTTCCAGTTCTTAATAATTCAGTTATTACTGCAATGTGCCCCACTTTTACCATATACAGCACATATCTTTCTAAAAACCTCAATCCTGCTAATACGGTAAAAAAGGTTGCAGCAATGATAAAGAAAAAGAAACCAGCACCAAATTCAAACCAACGGAATAATAAAATACTTATACCTATCATGAGTCCAAGAAATAGAAATGAAATTAAACCAAATAGTGCATAGACTAAAATGCGAGAAATAAGAAACGGCATCGTCTTCATTACTAGTTGAACGACGGACATCTTGAAAAACACTCCCCTACTTTTTAGATTGTCAACATTTACTAAAATATACTCATTTGTACAACGAATATTCGATTATGGTCCAGCATTTTTTTGTTGTACATAAAGCTAAAATTATCGTTATAGTTTGAATGTTATCAATTGTAGGGGTAGTTTACTATTATACGAAAGTATAATATTTCACCATTTGTTCACACTTTTATTTTTTGTCTACCCTGAACATTAAGTACGAGGTAAGGACTGATTAATAAGAAAAACCAGGCAAAAACCGATCGGTCATTATTTCAACTAAAAATAGGCAAATGGCAGACTCCTATATGACTGCAAACCTCTTTTTCACTCTTTGCAGGCTCATTGACCACCTCCTATATGACTGCAATTTACTTCTTACTGTTTTCAAGATTTATAAGAATAAGAACAGAACAAAGCAAGATGTCCTCTCACCACCAAAACAAAGATTCCCCCCACAAGGTTGATGTATATAATTGCCTAAACAAAAGAAAAGCTAGACCCCTCTATGGGACTAGCTCTTACTACGTTTTTTTATAAATACTACCTTAAGGTAATTCCCTTCTTTAAACGCATGATGATATGGGAAATCCTCTGGTAAGGAAAACTGTTCAATAATATCGAACCTCTCCCCCATTTCCTCAAATGCTTTCTCTATGAACCCTTTAAACTTTTCCATTCCGAATCCACTATAATTGGTTGATGCTACAATCATTCCATTTTCATTTGTAATAGAAATGGCATCCTTCAATAAGTTTTTATAGTCTTTTGCTGCGCTAAAGGTTCGTTTCTTTGATCTTGCGAAGCTTGGAGGATCAAGTATGACCATATCAAATTTAATATTTCTTTTAACTGCATAATTAAAGTAATTAAATACGTCCATTACTTTAATTTCTTGTTTGGCTGGATCAATGTTATTTACTTGAAATTGTTCTTCTGTCTTAGCTAAGCTTCGGTTAGCAAGATCCACACTTGTTGTCTTTTTGGCCCCTCCTAAAACTGCGTAAACAGAAAATGCCCCTGTATAGGAAAAAGTATTTAAAACGGTTTTTCCTTTTGCATATTTCTCTCTTATTGTTTTTCTAACTTCCCGTTGATCTAAAAAAACCCCTGTCATAGGTCCTTCATTTAAATATACGGAAAAGTTCACACCATTTTCCTTTACAAGTATAGGGAACTCTCCACGAACTCCTGTGACAAAGTCATCCTCCTCAATATATTTTCCACCTGTATCAAATCGTTTCTTTTGATATATAGCTTTATACTCTACTAACCGTTGTAATGAATGAATAATTGGTTCCTTAAAGCGATAAATTCCCTCACTATACCAGCTAATGACAAAATACCCATCATAGTAATCAATGGTTAATCCACCGATGCCATCACCTTCACCGTTGAATAAACGGAAAGCTGTCGTTTGATTATCTTCAAACAAAACAGTTCGCTTTTGAAGGGCTGTACTAAGCTTTTTCTCGAAAAAACTCTCATTTATTATTTCCTTTTCTTTATTGGTAAGTATCCATCCGTACCCTTTATTTTGTCTACCATAATACCCTCTACCAATAAAAGAATTCCTCTGGTCGACAAGCTGTATAAGAGTTCCCTCTTCCTTTACATCTGAGAGATTCATGATAGCTTCTTTTAAAATGAGGGGATAACCGCCTTTATATTTTTTTTCAACGTTTGGTTTTACCATTAATGAAACTTCTTTTTCCATTCCAACCATCCTTACTTTATGTTTCTAAATTAATTTTTTTCTAGACTCAAAAACCATTGAAAACTCTAGTAATATAGCATCAAATGAATACTCTTTCCCGTGGTGAAATATATACATACCTTTCTATTTTTGCTAACCTTAGAATAGTATAGATCGACTATATTATAGTATTATTCTATTTTGTAATTTTCAAACAACATCGTTCAAGCTTATTTGAACAATAAAAAGTAGGAATGCATATGAAGAATAAATTATTTATAAGAACCTGTATTTATTATACGTTAATTTTTATGGCTACCTCAGGTTTAACATCCTATATTGCTTTGTTTTATGCTGAAATGAATATTTCAGACACACAAATCGGTCTATTAACTTCTGCAGGAGCAATTATGGGAATTTTAGCAAATCCCTTTTGGGGTGTAAGGGGAGACCGTGCTAAAACAAAAAATAATGTATTACTCTTTTGCTTAATTATGTCTGCTTTTAACGTTTGGTTATTCCCGCTTGCAGGAGGAAATTTCCCACTGTTGTTATTAGCTACTTGTATCTTCTTCTTCTTCCAAATGGCCATAAATCCAATGGGTGATGCCATTTCTTTAGAATTAGCTTCTAAGCATAATTTCCAATTTTCTACAGTACGTACTGCTGGATCATTAGGTTTCGCGATTATGTCAGTGGTAGCAGGGGCAATGATTGAATACAATATTAACTCTATTTTTGTAGCATACTCTTTTCTTATCTGTATGGCTATCCTTGCTTTTTGGCAGATTCCACCTGTACAAGGTTATCAGCGTTCAAAGCAAAAGGTTCGTTTTTGGGAGGTACTAAAAAAATCTTCATTGCGTCGTATTTATATTTATGTACTTATACTTAGTTCTGGATTTGGCTTTTTTATATCCTTCCATGCATTATACAGTGTAGAACAAGGTATATCTGTAAGTTTACTCGGTGTAGGCATTATGCTGGGATCCTTTAGTCAATTTCCATTTATGCTCATCTTCAACAAGCTCTATGATAAATTTGGTATTCGGAAGATCATTCTGTTTGCAGGGATTATTAATATTCTCCGTTGGGCTTTGTACGCCTTATGGTTAAACTCCTTTACAGTATTATTTTTATGGCTACTCCACGGAGGTTCTTTTATTCTCGTTTATTTATGCTTAGCAGAGTATGTGCACCGTAATATGAGAAAAGAGCTTAAAGTTAGTGGACAAATGATGAATTTTATAGTCCTCCATGGATTAGGAAGGATTATTGGTGGTACTGTTGGCGGGCTTAGTGCAGAATTCCTAGGCTATGGCGTTGTTTTTGGAGTTATAGCAGGAATGACATTAATAGGTGTGGTCTATTTTTGGACATCTACTCGAAATAATGAAGAACTATTAAAAACCGGAGCTACACCATAACGAAAAAAAACACAGCAAATATCGTCTCTTGTTAGCCATTTCTTTTCTTAATAAGAGCTAAACCACAATAGTGCTTTAGCTCTTATTAACAAAATATGAATCTAGTTATTGTAAGAATATTGCCTATAATTTTCATTAACCACTATTGACAACGCTTTCAGATTACTTTTAAATAGTAATTACAACGTTGTTATCTTTAACATAACAACTTTTATGTCGTTTTTAAAATACCTGGAGGTGCATTGTTTTGGCTTATGAATTGGTAGAGAAGTTGAAAGAGCAATATAAGGATGGTTGTGACAAGTGGTACGCTTTACAGTGGCACTATGTTCAAGGGTGCATAATGAAAGCGTATTTAGATAGTTATGAGCAAACTGGTAATGAAGAAGATTACAAGTTTGTAAAGGATTTTGTTGATCGTCTCGTTGACGAAGATGGTAATGTTGAACAAATTGATATTAATTACTACACTATTGACCAAGTACGTTTCACTGCAATCCTCTATACACTTTATAAGAAAGAGCAAGATCCTAGATATAAAAAGCCAATTGATTTAATTTACAAGCAATTAGAAACATATCCAAGAACGTCTACCGGTAACTTCTGGCATAAGACAAACTATCCTCATCAAATTTGGATGGATGGTTTATATATGGGACAACCTTTTTATGTTCAATATATTAAAGAATTTGAAGAGAAAAAAGACTATTCTGATACACTGAATCAGTTTAGAAATGTAAGAAAGCTTCTTTATGATGATGAAACACAGCTTTACTATCACGCTTATGACGAGAGCCGTGAAATGTTCTGGTGTGACAAAGAAACTGGATTATCTCCACACGTTTGGTCCCGTGCAATTGGTTGGTACGCGATGGCACTAGTAGATATACTTGAATTGCTTGAAGGTGAAGATGTAGATACAAGTGAGCTTAAAGACCTTTTAAAAGAATGTGTTGATGGTATTCTTCGTTATCAGCACCACAGTGGACTATGGTATCAAATTGTTGAATACAGTGGGAGAAAAGATAACTACTTAGAGACTAGTGGTACAGGAATGTTCTCCTATAGTATTTTAAAGGCTGTAAGACTAGGCTATTTATCAGAGGATTATACTAGATTTGGTGTAGATGCATTTGATGGTATGGTAAGAGAATATCTAACTGAAGAAGACGGTGAAGTTCTATTTGGAGGTATTTGTAAAAGTGCTGGTCTAGGAACACACCCTGAGCTAGGTGTAGTACGTGATGGTAGCTATGAATACTATACTAAAGGTGAACCAATCGTAATTAATAATGGTCATGGTGTAGCTCCACTATTAATGGCCTATAATGAAATGAAACTTTTAGAGAAGAAATAAATTTTGTAAG
>NZ_JARUKY010000031.1 GCF_029688925.1 Evansella sp. AB-P1 | reverse complement strand
TACTTATAGTTTCATCCATAATTATATAGTTGAAACTACATATCCCACTTCGCTTGGCTTTTTGTTTAGTTTTCAAAGGTCAAAAATTAATTGTTGTTTTAGCGACAACTTTCATATCATACCAAGGTGCGAATGAATTGTCAACATTTTTTTAAAAATATTTCAGTCGTCTATTAACAGAAATTGATTATATCAAGATAACAATAAAAGTACAATTGTTTTAAAGATATAATAAAAAATTATCATTTTAACGACGGATTTAAATATTATCATATTAAGTATTCTTAAGTCAATAATATTTATTATATATTTTAAAAATGTTTTCTTACTTTTAAATGTGGTGTTAAGTGTAGCTAGAAAAATAAAAATGGAATTGTACGTGCAGCCCTTATTTATTAAATTTGGTTTTGTTAAAGGATACTTTTAATTTCACTTGAAATATCATTTGCATTATCCAAACTACTTCAATCAAACCAACTTAATCTGATTTCTTCATAAGTCCCTTCAGCAAGTATGTCATCGATAGATTCGGTAACTAAACTATATTTCGTTCACTTTCTTAACACCTACAAAATAATATCTTCCTATATTAATCAATATCTAACTTATAGTTTAACCAATTTTTATTCATTACGTTATAGCCAAACTCTAATATCGATAACAACTGAATAGAATTGTCCTACTGATAAATCTTATAAAACATTAACAATAATATTTTCGAAAAGTATAGCATGGTACCAATCTATGTTTTTTCTTGACATTGTTAGGGTTTTTTAATATATGATAATGGCATATTAATTACTTATATTCTTCTATCTTAAATTCACAAAATTGTGCGGAACATGGTTTAGTAAAAAAAGGAGACTGTATATATGTTAAATTGTCGTGATGAGGTACTTTACCTTACAAATCAATTAGTAAATATAGAAAGTGTTGTAAATACAGAAGGAGAAAAGGAAATGAGCTCAGTAATTCATATGCTCCTCTCCTCATTTCCATATTTTAAAGAAAATTCGCTTCATTTGATAAAGCAACAAACAATTAATGATGATCAGGAACGATATAATATTATCGCTTTCGTTAAAGGTACAAAAAATGAAAGTAATAAAACGGTTGTTCTCATGGGTCATATGGACACCGTAGGAATTGATGACTACAATCAATTAAAGAAGTATGCTTGTGACCCTGATTCATTGATGGAGTGTCTGAAGAATGAAGAGATACCACCTTTAGTTCATGACCACCTACTATCTGGTGAATATTTGTTTGGACGAGGTGTTTTGGATATGAAAAGTGGTGTTGCAAGTCATCTATATCTATTAAAATATTATTCTGAGCACCCAGAGGAGTTAGAAGGAAACTTAGTAGTTGTAGTTGAATGCGACGAAGAAGACGGATCCCATGGAATACTTTCTGCATTAAAGGAATTAAAATCACTTCGAAAGGAACATGGTTTCGATTATGTTGGTGCCATTAATGCTGATTTTGTCTCCCCACGTTTTGAAGGAGACGATAATCGATATATTTATAAAGGAACAGTCGGAAAACTATTACCTTCCTTTTTTATAACTGGTGCTGAAACTCATGTAGGAGCAGCGTTTGAAGGGCTTGACCCTAACTTTATTGCTGCAGAATTAACAAGACAAATTAATTATAATCCTGAATTATGTAATGAAGCCTTTGGAGAAATCACTGTACCTCCAGTATCATTAAAACAAATGGATCTGAAACCAACATATACAGTTCAGACTGCTCTTTCAGCTTACGTATACTTTAATTTCTTTATTCATTCCTGGTCTCCTAAAGACGTATTAGAAAAGTTAAAAATACAAGGGGAAATGGCATTTAACAATGCTATAAATTCTTTTAAGAAAAGATATGAAGCATTCAGTAAGCTAAGTAATCAATCAACATTTGAAATACCTTGGAAGTCTAGAGTATTAACATATGAAGAAATGGATCGTTTATTGATAGAAGAACACGGGGAGAAATATAAAAAACATATGGCAGAATTTAAGGATCAACTCCTTTTAGATACAGAACTAGATACAAGGATGTTTGCTGCAAGAGTTGTGGAAGAAGGGTGGAAATGGATGACAGATCGAAGTCCTGCAATTATATTATTCTACTCTTCATTATATTCTCCAAGAATTGATGTAACCGGTAAGAATTCACGTGAAGAGCATTTAATTTATTCCTTGGAAAAAGCTGTAGAAGAGATTCAACCAACGTACAAACATCCAATTGTTACAAGAAACTTTTTCCCATATATTTCAGATATGAGTTTCGTTGCTCTAAGCGATGATGATGAAGGGATTAAAGCGGTAGCTAATAACAACCCTGGTTGGGGAACGAAGCATTACGTAAATTATGATGATATTCGTGATATTAATATACCAGTTATCAATATTGGTCCGTATGGTTTTGATGCACACAAGCAGTTTGAACGAATGGAATTGGATTATTCATTAGAAATCGTCCCTAACTTAACTAATAACGTCATACAAAATTTATTAAAAGAAAGATAATTCATGTATAAACCAAAGGAGATTATGCCTTCTTCTTTGGTTTAATTTGAATTATTACCTTCTTTATAATAAATGGTCCTAGACTCCTCGTTTATTCCCCCACAGAAGAGTGTGCAATTGTGGTAGTACCCGTACATTGTTTACGTCTTGGTCTGAAACTACTTTGTCTATTAGCCACTCATATTTTTTGAGTAAGTTTATTGCTAGAGATTCGTTATCTTCAGTATAAACTTCCTCATTCCCTACTTGTAAGTAAAATGGAATAGAAGGATACTTTAATGCTAGATTTTTCGCATATTCGTAATCTCCATCATTAAATACAACAACTTTTAAGCTAACATTTTCTTCTTTATCATGATCAATCAACTTAACTATTACATCATGTAAAATCTTAAAATCTGTTTCCATCATTGAACTTGGAGGTTTAGGAGATAGTGTAAGATCATCAATTTGTAAAAACCAATCCTGCCATCGACTACCTTGTGTTTCCAACCCTATACTCATTTGATTTTCTTTTAAAATAGTAATGAGTTGAGAAAGACCCTTAATTAAAGCTGGGTTTCCACCAGATATTGTAACGTGAGAAAAACGGTTCTGACCAATATCTTTTAATCGTTGCCATATTTCTTCTCCAGTCATAAGAACGATATCATCTTTTGCGCTGCCATCCCATGTATATGCTGAATCACACCAATCACAGGAATAATCACACCCAGCAGTACGTACAAACATTGTTTTTTTACCAATTGCCATCCCTTCCCCTTGGATAGTTGGTCCAAAAATTTCTAGTACCGGGATATTACTCAACTTCCATCCACTCCCGCCTAACTTCAGCAAAGCTTGTTGGTGTCTCGTATAGTCTCACAAATTCAACACGTGCCCCCTGTTCGTTTATTATTTTGTTTCTTTCTTTTATGGCCTCTGCCATTTTTTCATAAATCCAAACAACCATGTTCTCTGCTGTTGTGTTCATTGCTGGTAGCATTTCATTTAGGTAACGGTGATCTAAAAATATTTCAATTTCCTTTTTCCATATTTCTTTAATATCCCCAAAGTCGATCATTAATCCTACTTCATCAACATATCCACTAATTCCAAATATAACTTTGTACGTATGTCCATGAAGATTTTTGCACTTTCCCTCATAACAATGTAAATGGTGTGCAGCATCAAAAGTAAATTCTTTACTCACTAGCACTCTTTTTGAGTGGTATTTCAATTCGTTTTTCTTGATATCTGCCCCAAACTTCTGAAGTTTATCCACGATTTTAAAACCAAACATCCTTATACATCCTTCCTACTAATATATGTTTCAAGACCATTTTTTCTTAAAATACAAGCAGGACACTCTCCACAACCATCAGCTATAATACCGTTATAACAAGTCAAAGTGTTATTTCGAACATAATCTAGTGCACCTAAGTCATCGGCTAACTTCCATGTATCTGCTTTATCGACCCACATTAATGGTGTATGGATAACAAATTCGTTGTCCATTGCTAAATTTAACGTTACGTTTGCTGATTTTATAAAAATATCTCTACAATCAGGATAGCCACTATAGTCTGTTTCACAAACACCCGTTACAAGGTGTTTTGCTCCTACCTGTTTTGCTAATATTGCTGCAAAGGATAAAAATAATAAATTTCTCCCTTCAACAAAAGTTGAGGGCAACTCCCCTTCAATATGTTCAATGGCAATATCATCTCTCGTTAAAGCATTTGGTGCTAGTTGGTTCAATAACCCCATATCAAGCACTGTATGCTTTACACTTATTTCTTTTGTTATATTTTGAGCTACTTCTATCTCTAGTTTGTGCTTTTGATTATAGTTAAACGTCACAGCTTCAACTTCCTTAAAATTCTTTAATGCCCAAAACAAACATGTGGTACTATCTTGACCTCCACTAAATATAACAATAGCTTTTTCTTTTCGCATGGTATTGCTCCTTTACTCATTTTTTATATACGACCTGGATCTATATGATAATGAAGATGAAAAAAAGACCACATCACTAAGGATATGGTCTATCATTAAAAAATCAATCGTCCTTAGTTTTTTATAGAGGGTATTAGCTAGAACCTCTCCCATAACTTCAATTAGAATTAGTTACGGATTTATTTTATTATACCACATTTTTAATTACTTAAATCTTATAACCTAAAAAACACGTACATATTAAAATAGTAGTTATGCACTTTTTTCTAGCCTTTTCTTATGCAGTATCGATGGATTGGATCCAACAATTACACCTGATAAGATGAAAAGTCCACCAATAACTTGCGTAAAACCTAATGTTTCTCCACCGAATAAGACTGCAAGAACTGTTGTAAAGAATACTATTAAATACAAATAACTAGAAGCTCTTCCCGGTCCTATTTGCATTACACCTTCATTCCAACAGATAAAAGAAATAATACTCGGAAATATTCCTAAATAAACAACACCTAATAAAGCTTCAGTTGGTACTGTTGATAAGGATATTGGTGCGTACGTTCTTTCAAATAAAGCGAATGGTATTAATACAATAATCCCAACGTAAATGGTGATAATAAATGTTGATTTTTTAGGTAAATGAACACCATATTTCTTCATTAATACGGAATATATCCCCCATAAAATAACTGCTCCAACTACAATTATATCTCCAGGATTTATTGACAAAGTCATTATCGCATTCAAGTTTCCACCAGTGATGACTATAAATACACCAATAAATGACACTGCAACACCAATATATTGCATAGGTATTAATTTTTCCTTTAAGAAGATTACTGATAGAAGAACAATTAATAAAGGTGTCGTTGAATTAACTAATGATGCATTAATAGATGTAGTATACTGCATGGCAATGTATAACAATGTATTAAAACCGGCAATTCCGGTTAAGGCCATAAAAAACAAAGATTTCCAATTTTTCTTCATTATCTCTTTACTGTGTTTTAACTCCTTGAACACAAAAGGTAAAAAAACGATTGCTGCTATAACCCATCTCATGACGGATAGTTGAAATGGAGGAATTTCTTCAACGATCATGCGACTGAAAACAAAATTTGTTCCCCAAAAAAAAGTAGCTAAAACTAATAATAAATAGGGAAGACTTTGTATCTTATTAATAAATTGATTCATTTTTTCGCCTTCCTTCGTTTTTCGTGAAGTATACTTTTTTTAAAACTACTAATCTAGCATATCATATTATAAAATAATATTCCTGTAACATATTGATGAATTACACTTCAAGAACTCTTAGTCAATATGTAAAGTTAACTAGACATTATGTATAGTTGACTTTACAATATAATTGACAAAAAGTGGTAGGTGGAGATGGTGACCATAAAAAATTATGTAAATGAATTACGTGCTAAGAATAATCTCACACAAAGTGATCTTGCTAGGAAGGTTAACGTAACAAGGCAAACAATTGTTACACTGGAAAAAAGGAGCTATGTTCCTTCCCTTTTACTTGCAATGAAAATTAGTCAAACTTTTCATTTACCAATTGAACAAATCTTTTATATGGAGGATGATAAAGATGGTTAAGATTGTTTATCGAAATTCATAAGAAAAATAAAAGAAACTCATGGGAAAAGACAATATTTACTCCTCCAGAGTTGCTAGAAGAAAGTGATGAACGAGAAATCTTAATTACTGCTAAAGCATGTCGGAATGCTTACATTAGCTTAATTTATGCTTTTCCTATTCTTTGCGGACTTCTTCTGGTGTATCCATTTATTATAGATTCCTTTCCTTACTATCCTATTATCATTTTGTTATTATATCCATTAATTCAAATAGTTGCTTATACTCTAACATGGGCTAAAAATTATTAATCTGCATCAAAAGATAGTATCATGGGTTTAACAACAAAAATACTTTTGTAGGAGAAATTATTAATGGGAACAGAAATGATTATTGTCTTTTTAGGAATAGTATTGTTTTTATTAGCAGGAACATTTGGGGGAATTGGTATCTATTTTTTCTTAAGTAATCGTAGTAAAACAACAGCAACCACCCTTTTATGTATTGGAATATTATTTATCGTTGTTTATATTTTATCCTTATTAATACTATTATAAAAAATACAAAATGAGAAAAGAGAGTACATCAGTGTGTGGTTTAAACCAACTTTCATTACTTATAATTTGGATCTGATAGATTAGTATTGCTACCTAATTTGTCAGATCCATTTATTTTTATACAGAATTACTTCTAATCAATGAAATTTAAGTATATACCACTGACGCATTATTATTAGATCCTCTATCCATTATGATTTCACTGAATCAAACATATGTGTTTGTATTACCTCTTATTCAGTACGAAAACTATACTTTAGGATAATTTTTGTTTCCACTCCTCTATTTTAAAATGGATACGAAAGACAATGCAGTTTTAGCGAAGGAGGAGCATTGTGAAGCAATGGTTTATTAAGACTTGTAGTCCAATTATTTTAGTCGTAAGTGCTGTATTTCTATTATCAGCCTGTTCTGAATTATTAGAAGGGATTGTTAGTGAAGTATTAAATCAAGCAACGGAACAAACAAATGATGAGGAAACAGAGCATGAAACTAATGAAGGAAGTGATCATTCAACATCAAATAACGATTCAAACAGTAATGGAAATGATAATGATGTTAATAATGAAGCAAATGACAGTCAAACCAACGGAAATACAAATAATGAAGTAATAGGAGAAAATGATTCAAACAATGATGATGGAGTTACGAATGATAACGAGGTTTATACTGAAGGAGCTGGTAACAGTAGTAATAATGTACGTGTAGGTGGAAAATATCACATCGTAGATGACGAGATTTTCTTTGCAAATCATAAAGAAAATAACCATTTATATAAGATGAACGATGATGGTTCAAATTCCAGTCAATTAACAAATCATTCTGTACGAGATATCCATGTTATAGGAGATTGGGTTTATTACATTGAACTAGCTGGTCCATACGAGGAGAAATCATTAAATAAAATAAAAATTGATGGAACAGATAGTGAGGTTATTATTAATGAACCAGTATTAGATCTTCATTATTATCAAGGTGAACTTCTTTTTGTAATGGAAAACGAAGAAATGCAAGCACCTCATATTCATCGATTATCTTTAGATAATGATAATCTAGAAATTTTGCCTTATGCCACCAGTGGTTTTAGTATGTCAGGAGATAACATCGTCTTTTATAGCTTGGACGGATATAACCTTGGAGACATTCATGGAAACGATGTACAGCATATGTCGGATGAAGGATACGGTGAATTCATCTTTGAAGGTACTGATCTATACTTTACAAGAGGTGACGGTGGAACAGGTCTCTTTCGTTTTTCTACTGACGATTGGCAGCTTACTAATGTCATAGAAGATAGAATTGATTATTTTAATGTTGATGAAAATAGCATATATTTCTCGACCGCTGCTTCGGAGGCACAAAGAAATGTATATAAATCAGATAGAGATGGTAATAATGTTGAACCTATAAATTCAGTCATCTATTCCATACATGTTTTTGACTCAATCCTTTTTGGTGAATTTATGCGTCAAGGGTATGTCTCATACTATATGATTGAGAAGGCAACATTTAATTCAAAGGAAATTGTTCCAGACTAAACAAACCCCAGTAACGATTATGTTACTGGGGTTTATTTTTACTACTCCTACATTCAGGTATTCTAATGTTTCAATCTTTGCACAAATGGATATGGAAAAATAACAAGTTTATTAAGTTTGCTGTAAAATTCAAATTAATTAGGAGGTAAGGTTAAAATGTTTATTTTTTCCTCTAGAATACAAGAATTTAATGTACAAGCTACAGATGGTCAATTAGGAAAGGTGAAAGACATTTATTTTGATGAGGATAATTGGGTGTTACGTTATCTAGTAATTGATACGATAAAATGGCTACCTGGGAGAAAGGTATTGGTATCCCCTATTTCTTTTGATTACGTTGATTTTGAGAATTTTACCGTTAATATTTTTGATTCAAAAGAGGAAATAAAAAATAGCCCTAGTATACAAGAAAATCAACCTGTTACTCGTAAGCAGGAAATTTTATTAAATACTCACTTTGGATGGCCGCATTATTGGAGTTATTTAGATAACAATAGGCTTTGGGGCGAATTTTCGACTCCGCAAGAGTTAAAGCGATTAAATAGTAATAAAGAAGTAACTGACTTAACACCTGAACAAGAAGAGAAAAAATTACGTAGTGTGAATGAAATGAGAGGCAGTCTATCGGGCTATTCCATTATTGCAAAAGATGGAGAAATTGGTCATGTTTCGGATTTTATAATAGATGATGAAAATTGGAGAATAAAGTATTTTGTAGCATCAACTGCTAATTGGCTAATTGGGAAATTTGTTGTTTTGTCAGTAGATTGGATTGAAAGAATATCTTACCATGAGAAAAAAATATATGTTGATCTTCCAAAAGATAAAATTAAAAATGGGCCATTTTTCGAATTAGATAAACCATTTACCGAGGTCGATGAAAAACTATTATATGAATCATATGAAAAGTAACAGTAAAAAAACGCTGGGTGTTTTAGTGGCACCTAGCGTTTTTATTATAGAAACACAAAATAATCTAATTAGCAAAAAATGAATTAAGCTAAAATACCTTCAATTTTTTCAAGAATATCAGTTGAAAGTGTTACATCAATGGCTTTAACATTTTGCTCTACTTGTTCAGGTTTACTTGCACCAATTAACGCACTTGCAACGTTTTCCTGTCTAAGAATCCAAGCTAAAGCAAGTTCAGGTAACGTAATATTTAAATCATTCGCTACACCTTCAAGCTTTTCAACTTTACTATACACATCATCATTCATAAATTTAGAAATAAATCTATTAGTGGAATCATTTGCAGCACGGCTATCTTCTGGTACTTTACCACCCTTGTACTTTCCTGTTAACACACCTTGTGCTAATGGGGAAAATACTACTTGACCTACACCATATTTCTCACTGACAGGAATTACTTCATTTTCAATATATCTGTTTACCATGTTATAAACTGGTTGATTCACTACAATTCTATTTAATAAATATTTATCTGCTACTCTCATCGCTTCTTCAATTTGTGCAGCAGTCCATTCACTTACCCCTGCATATAAGATTTTTCCTTGTCTAACTAAGTCATCAATCGTACGTAACGTTTCTTCTACAGGTGTTTCAGGATCATAACGATGGCAATAAAAAATATCCACATAGTCAAGCTTCATACGTTTTAAGCTAGCATGTAATTGTTCCGTTACGTGCTTTCTAGATAAACCTCGGTCATTTGGCCCCTCCCCCATTGGCCAAAAGGCTTTTGTAGTAATGACATAAGATTCACGTGGATACTCTTTTAAGGCTGCTGCCATAACTCGTTCTCCTTCTCCCCTTTCATATACATTAGCAGAGTCAAAGAAGTTAATCCCTAATTCATACGCTTTATGGATGGTTTTTTCTGCAATATTGTCTTCAACCGTTTTCCCGTACGTTAACCAGCTTCCTAAACTAATTTCACTCACTTTTAAACCTGTTCTACCTAATCGTCTGTATTTCATCATTATTCCTCCTCTTAAATATAGATTCATGTTGGCAATGGTGTCATACCATTTTATCCTCTTTCTCTCGCCTTCAATTTCCAATCTCTTTATTTCTTCGGAATACTAAACAAATTCTATTACCTTATTCATAATCCTGCTTATTTGAATGAATTTCATAAAAAAAATTTGTTGAAAAAGACGAACATTATTTTCGGTTGTAGTGAAAGACGGCGACTCTAGCGAGAAAAACGCGAGCTGAAAATCCATTTTCAACGGCATTTAGCCGTTAAAAATTAGTTGAGGTCGTGCCCGCAGCAGTCAGGATGACAGGATTACGCCCTTGCCCACAGGACGTGGGCTGCCCTTAGGCGTAATTGACACGTCTGAAACGGACATCGAATTAAATTTAACCTTTATGTACAAATGTTCGAGTTTTAAATGAAATAGCGAATTATGAAATTGACTCATTTAAATGAAAGTAAAAAAGATAAAATGAACCTCCATCAAAGTTACATATAACGTATTATTCACAAACAGTATCTTTTTAAAATTACACTAAACATTGTATCGGAAGAAAAAGATTCTTTTTTTATATTCACAAAATTTTACCTAGTTCCATTTCAAAAAATATGCTAGTATAGTTAATTGTCTAATCACTTTATCACATTAACGCTTTTAACTAATGTATATATATGGATATTACATATTCCATACTATTGTAGAAGTCTATGGATTTATGATTTCAAAGGAGAATGCTCATGTCAACGAGAAATAGTAACGGCTCTCTTGAACCTAGAGAGCAATGGGGAACAAAGCTTGGCTTTATGTTAGCAGCAACAGGATCCGCTATTGGTTTAGGAAACATTTGGAGATTTCCTTTTGTTGTAGGTGAAGGTGGAGGTGCTGCTTTTGTCTTAATATATTTAGGATTTGTCTGTTTAATCGGAATTCCATTACTTATTGGAGAAATTAGCATTGGACGAAAAGGAAGAGCTAATGCAATGGATAGCTATAAAACCATTAAACCAAAATCAAAATGGTATTTTAATGGTTATATTAGTATTTTAATTAATTTTATGATTTTATCATTTTATTCTGTAGTAGCAGGTTGGGCATTTTATTATTTTGTCCTAGCATTAACTGGTCAATTAATTACAAATGATCGAAGCTATGAAAATGTGTTTGAAGGATTTATTACTAACCCATTTATGCCGATTATTTGGCAAATTTTATTAATGGGTCTTGTAGTTGCCATCGTAATGGGAGGAGTAAAAAAGGGTATTGAAAAATGGAACAACATTCTTATGCCAACCCTGTTTATCTTGCTCATTATTTTAGTCTTTCGAAGCTTAAGCTTAGAAAATGCTCACATTGGTTTACAGTTTTTCCTAAAGCCTGACTTTTCAGCAATTAATTCAAGTACTATTTTAGCTGCATTAGGACAAGCATTTTTTAGTCTTAGTCTAGCAACTGGTTTGTATGTCACGTATGGAAGTTATAGTCGAAGTAATAGTAACCTGCCTGCTAATGCAGGAGGAATCGTATTTTTAGATTTAGTCGTAGCAATTATGGCAGGGTTAATTATTTTCCCAGCTGTGTTCCACTATGGAATTGACCCTCAAAGTGGGCCAGATTTAGTATTTATTACATTTCCTACTATGTTTACGGATATGGCCTTTGGTACGATATTTGCTGTTGTCTTCTTTTTCTTTGTTTTTGTAGCAGCATTAACATCGGCAATTTCTCTACTTGAAGTTGTTGTGGCATTTGTAAAAGAGAAATTTCTTATGTCTCGAAAGGCAGCGACGATAATAGCTGGTGCTGTTATTACAGTAGTTGGTTTGTTCTGTACTTTATCCTTTGGACCTTTATCCCACATTACTATATTAGATCGTACCATTTTTGAATTGTTTGACTTTATCTCAGCTGAGGTCCTTTTACCTTTTGCTGGACTCATTTTAGCCCTCTTCTTAGGATGGGGATGGAAGCCAGCTGGAGTTAAAGAAGAAGTGGAAAAGGAAGGAAACCCCTTCCCTCTATTTAAAACATGGAGTTTTTTAATTAAATATGTCATTCCTATCATTATTATCGTCATATTCCTTGATTCATTAGGTGTTATATAGAATAAAGTAAAATCTCAAAATAACTTGTAATAGTTATTTTGAGATTTTTTATTATTAGAATTTATAAAATCTTGACTCAACTGAAAGTGACTAGCTCCATGCGTCTTTAGATTTTCTTATCAAAAATCAAGTCGATAAGCTTTAACGAGGATTCCATCATCGGACGGTTCAAAATCTAATTCTGGAACCCGATTAAAACCAAACCTTTCATAAAGCTTTATAGCATTTGTCATAACATCTGCAGAATGAAGTCCAATAGAATTATAGCCATTCCTTTTCGTGCGATCTATACACTCATTCACTAAGGCTGATCCTATGCCTCTCCCCCTACCTACAAGGGAAATGGCTAGCATTCGCAATTCTGGAACAGGAATTTTCTCTACATACCCTTTATAAGCATCTGTATTAGGAGGGAATAAAGCAACACTACCAAGTATTTCTCCATTATCCTCTGCAACAATTAGCTCAACGCCTGGCTGAATATCGGAGTCTGACGTTATAGACTTTTTTAAGTCTAACCAATGATCGTGAGAAAGCATTAATGCATACTCTTCATATGCACATACTCTTTGATTACGAATAAGACTTAATTCTTCCATCTCTGCATCTCTTATCCTCATTACACCACCGACTCCATTCCATTTTTATTAAAAAAAGAGTAGTGCAGTCGAGCAATTGGATTAATTTCTTAAGAACTTATCTTTTTGACTACTTAAATGTTCTCTTTTATGTGTTTTTGTCCAAACCGCTGCATCTGGTCCCCGCACTTCTATTAATCATATCTACAATGACTGGTACAGTTGGACGACCATCATATTCGGGATCAGCATTCTTATATACCTCACTTATATACTTTATTCCTAGTACCGGATCTTTACCACCTTCATCTAAAGAGAACTCCCAATCTACTCTATTTATATTGGGACGAATGGGGCTTGCAGTACCTAAACTAATAGCATTTTCTAATCCTAGAAGTTTCCTGACGATTACTATTCGATGTGCCCACGGGCAAGCCGGTGACCATAATAGTCGATATCGTCCAGATTCAACAGGTAAGTCATCTTTTTTATATCCAACTGGTTTAGTGAAACGGTTCTTTTGACGTTTAAAAGACCCATCACTAGAAACTTCAAGCGGCTTTTCTTGACTCATTACATTTCACCTCCGTATTAAGTAGCTTCCTATTCCTACATCACCCACGCTGCTCCTTTATTTCCTCCTCTTTATTTCCCTTTACTTTGTTTTGATACATTTTAAAGTGAGTCGTTAATAGAACACCTATAATAACAACAATTGCTCCAACAATTTGCATATAACTTATTGTCTCTCCTAACCAAAGGAAAGCTCCGATCATTGTGAAAACAGGAAGAAAATTCAAAAAGACTGAAGCCTGAGATGCCCCTAATAATCCAACCGCTTTATTGAAGAACACTAGTGCTATTAATGAAGGGAAAATACCTAAATACAATAGACTAATGATAAAGTTTGTTTGCATAAGAGCCGGGAATCCAAGTATAAGCCATTCCACAAGGACAATCGGAAACAAAACAAGTACAGAAATTCCCGTCATAACAAGGAGTGCACCATATACTGGGAAAAAGTGCATATATTTTTTTACAAAAATAGAATAAACAGACCAACATACAATAGCACCAATCATTATTGCATCACCAATATTCCAATCAATGGATGCTAATTGAAAAATACGTCCATCCATGACAACCCAAATTGCACCTATGACAGATAGCAAAATCCCTATCCATTGAATGCGTAAGAGCCTTTCTTTTAATACGAATGCACTAAGTACTACTGTCATGACAGGTATTAATGTCTCAAGTATAGAAACATTTGTAGCCGTAGTAAATTGTAGGGACCCATAGATAAAAGTATTAAAAAAGGTAACACCAGTTAATGCCATAAGGATAAAAGGCTTTTTGTATTCAATAAATGTAGCTCGTTTTTTCCATGCTTGAGCATATCCAAGTGGAAAAATAACAATAAAAGCAATAAACAATCGAAAAAATGCAATAGTAAAAGGCGGCAAATCATTAATTGCTTTTCCGATAAGAATATTTCCTGCGTAAAAAATAACAACAAAAATCATTAATATGTAAGGATAAATAAGGCATCCCCCTTTATAATTGGACTATTAATCTTATCTTTGCATAAAAGCTAGTTTAGCTACCTAGTATGGAGAAATTAATAAAGGTCCTTTGTCATTTGATCCATAACCCAATTTGTCCTTGCTGCTGATTCCCCATTACTTGGGCTTTGCTTTCCACCTTGAAGTTCATTCACAATTGCTTGAATTAAAGGCTGTTGAATATGAACTGGTGCATCAAATTCCCATTTTTTGATAGAAGAAGTTGAAACTAATTGAATAGGATCATCACTAAACGTAGAAAATATGATTTTCCATTTGAACCGACTATTTCAGTAACATCTTTATCATCATAGGCCGAAAAGCACCATTGGCCTGTTCCATGAACGCCTGATTCAAACATGAAAGAACCTGAAACAATGTCCTCTGCTTTGTAGTCACCACGTTGATTTGATGAGAAACCCTTTACCTTTTTAATTGACCCTAACAAAAAGTCTAACAAATCTAGAGTATGGCTAGCTAAATCAAAGTAAAGACCACCGCCAGCTAATTTTGGATTCACTCGCCAAGGTACTTCGTTATCAAATATCTTTAAAGGTGTCTTATAGTGAATGGTGGAAACAAAGCGAGGTTCTCCAATTACCTCCTCTTCCAGTAACTCTTTCACTTTTAAAAACTTTGGTAAAGCTCTTCGATAATAAGCAACAAATAAAGGAACACCTGCCTCTTTGCAGCAGTCTATCATTTCCAAACATTCACCATAATTTAATGCCATCGGTTTTTCTACGTATACAGGTTTTTTATACTTGGCAGCTAGTAAAGTATACTCTTTATGAAAAACTGGAGGAGTAGCTACATAAATAGCATGAACCTCTGGATCAGAAATTAATTTTTCCCCGTCACTATACCATGTAGGAACTTGGTGGCGAATTGCATAATCCTTAGCTAAATCACCATTTCTTCTCATAACAGCCACAAGCTTGGAATGTTCAATTTTCTGAAAAGCAGGTCCACTTTTTACTTCTGTTACATCTCCACATCCAATGATCCCCCATTGAATAGACTTTTTCATAAGATCATCCTTTCTAGTGAAAAATTAAATGCAAGATTTTGTCTACCCTGAAAATAGCTGTTATCGAACTTATAAGTATTATCAAATAAAGGTTAAGTTAATCATTCGTTGCATCCCACTTCGCTTTCCGCGGACGACCTGCCAAGCCTCCTCGATCGTTCCACTCCCTGCGGTGTCTCGTCTAGCTCGTTCTTCCTCAGGAGTCTCGTAGGATTCCACTCATTCCAATTGGATTAAAATTATTTTTATCCTTCATGGTGGAAGTTTACTTGCATAGGCGGTCTACCCTGAAAATAGTTAAACTTTTAAAGTTATTTCTCTATCTATCAATTCTTCTTAAAATTGAAAAAACCTTTATAAATAAACAACTATTTGTTTTAATAACGGGTTTACTTCAAGAGGTGTAAATAGCTAATCAAACGCAAAAAGCATGGTTTTCTGCTACAATTAGGAACAGCACTTTTTCTTTATTTTACTAACGAGCAGGAGTGTTGAATTAGAAGAGATAATTAATCAATGATAAAATACTAATTGCATTGAATTAAATAGGAGGTCAAATTTGGAGAATATATTACCTTTTTTATGTATTATATTAGTGGCTACAGTCCTGCAAACAAGTACAGGGTTTGGTTTTTCCATAATGGCGACACCTTTATTACTGACATTATTTCTTCCGCAAGAAGCCATACAAATAAACATAATTTTATCTTTATTTATTTCAATTTTATTTATATGGAAAATAAGCACAGACATTGATTTCATACTTTTAAAGAGGTTTATTATCGGAAGTATAGTGGGTGTACCATTTGGTATATTAATCTTTATTTCCATTAACATTAACACTTTTAAAATAGGAGTTTCTGTACTACTCCTATTATTAACATTTATGTTATCAGTTAATTTCAGAGTAAAGCCAACCCCTATTAGGGATCTCATAGTTGGTGGGTTATCTGGTCTTTTAACAACAAGCATTGGTATGCCAGGTCCACCGTTATTACTTTACTTTACAGGAACTAATACTGAAAAAGGTAAGTTAAGAGCAACTACTTTAGCTTTTTATCTGTTTATATATTTTATTAGTCTGATTTCTCAAATAATCTTTACAGGCACTAATAAATTAATATGGGAATCAAGCCTTTATGCAATTCCTATTGTATTTTTGGGTTTGTTTATAGGTCAAATTATTTTTAAACGGCTTAATCAAGAAATTTTTAAAATATTTACATATATCCTTTTGAGTTTTACTGGTATTTATCTTCTTATAGAAAGTTTAATTCATAAATAAGTCCTTATTCAATTTACGGTTAGTTCAACAAGAAAATATTGTAATTAAAGGCACAAAGAGCAGTTCTTCGTGCCTTTTCCATTTATTTTATGACCAATGATTTCGTAATACAACCTTCCCAATGGCTTTATTGGATTCTAAAAACTTATGAGCTTCACTAACTTGTTCAAAAGTGAAAGTGTTTGGATCTATGATCGGCTGTAGGTTTCCTTCCTCTACAAGCTTCGTAACCTCTTTTAATATCTTTCCATGATCCTTTCGTTTTTCCTTATTTAATATTTTCAAAAGCATAAATGTAATATGCAACGATAAGCCTTTTGCATGTAATGGAGATAAATCATGAGTTGAACGAGCAGCAATTCCTAAAATGGTACCATCTATAGAAGCTGCTTCAAATGAACGATCTAAATTGTCCCCACCTACTGTATCAAATACAACATCAAACCCTTTTCCAGCTGTATATTCCTCTACGTATTCATCTACTGTCTTTTTCTTATAATTAATTCCTACATCTGCGCCTAACTCTGTACCTATCTTTAGTTTTTCGTCTGAAGACGCTGTAGTATATACTTTTGCACCAGCAAGCTTTGCTAACTGAATAGCTACATGGCCTACCCCACCTGCTGCAGCATGAATAAGTACATGTTGATCTTTTTCTATATTTGCTCGGTTATATAATGCTTCCCAGGCTGTAATTGTAACTAACGGAAGAGCTGCCGCTTGCTCCATCGATATATTTTTAGGTTTTGAAGCTAAAAAATCAATATCTGCAAGCATAAATTCTGCAAGTGCTCCTCCAGTACCTTTAAATCCCCCGGCACAACCATATACTTCGTCTCCTACCTGAAACTTAGATACATCTTCAGCCTTCTCAACAACAACTCCAGCTACATCACCATGTAATATTGCTGGAAATGAAGGTGAAATTGCTGGTACAGCTCCAGCTCGAACTTTTGTATCAATTGGATTCACACTTGTTGCTTTTACTTCAATAAGAACATGACCAGGTTCTAATTCTGGTTTTAATACTTCAGACAACTTAAACTTGAAAGGGTCTCCAAAACTATTTATCACCATTGCTTTCATAGAAAATCAGCTCCTCTAAACTACTTTTAGGATTATTCTATCAGATTTTAAAAACCTTAACGAAAAATTTGGAAAATATACAAAACTATTATTAAAATTGTAGCACTACTACCTTTTAAGATTATGTAATATTATGTATCTAGTACTCTTTTCTTCCCTAATGAATTTTTCATGTTAAAATATATGAGTATATTAATAATTATTGGAGGCGTAGAATGGGGAAACGTATATTATTTTTCTTATTAACAAACTTTCTTGTAATGACCACGATAATAATTGTGTGGTCAATTATCACTACATTTACAGATATTGGCGCAATTGAAACTGGAGGGCCTGGTCTAGGAATTGACTTTATTGCTTTAGGGATCTTCAGTATTATTGTAGGTTTTGCCGGTTCATTCATATCCCTAGGTATGTCACGATGGATAGCAAAGAAAATGATGAATATCAAAGTTTTAGATCCTAATGGTCAGCTTACAAGAGGAGAACGAGCAGTTGTTGAAAAGGTTCACCGGTTATCGCGAGCAGCTGGTTTAACTCATATGCCTGAAGTAGGGATTTATCATTCTCAAGAAGTAAACGCTTTTGCTACTGGTCCATCGAAGAAGCGTTCACTCGTCGCAGTATCGTCTGGACTCCTAAATGTTATGGATGATGCAGCTGTTGAAGGGGTAATTGCTCATGAAGTTGCTCACGTAGCGAATGGTGATATGGTGACGATGACGTTATTACAAGGTGTTGTAAATACATTTGTAGTCTTTTTCTCAAGACTTGCAGCTATCCTTGTATCAAGATTAGTTCGATCTGAGATGCAAATGGTCGTAAGATTCGCGGCGATTATTATATTCCAAATATTATTCTCCATACTGGGAAGTATTGTAGTAATGGCTTATTCCCGACATAGAGAATTTCATGCAGACCGAGGTGGAGCTGATTTAGCAGGTCGAGATAAAATGGCTCATGCTCTTCGTTCATTAAAATCACATGTAAATCGTGCCACAGTAAATGATCGTACAGATGACGCTGCAATTCAAACGATGAAAATAAGTAGTAAAGGAAAAATGTCTAAACTCTTCTCATCACATCCTGATTTAGACGAAAGAATTGCAAGATTAGAACAAAGGTAAACAACAAAGCTTAGTCTCCCCAATCGTTATTTGTGGATCGTGACTAAGCTTTTTTATTTGAGTAATATTAAAATAACATTCCAGCTATAGATGCACTTAATAAAGAGGCTAACATTCCAGCTAAAATTGCTTTTAATCCTAGTTGTGCTATATCTGATCGACGACTTGGTGCAAGTTTTCCAAGTCCCCCTAATAAAATTCCTAATGATGAAACATTGGCAAAACCACATAGCGCGAAACTTATAACTGCTACTGATTTTGGTGAAAGATCATCAATGGCAGGGGCAAAAGAAGCGTAAGCAACAAACTCGTTTAGGATTAGTTTTTGTCCAATATATCCCCCTGCTTGTACTGCTTCATTCCATGGAATTCCAATAGCAAATGCTATGGGAGAAAAGATAAGACCAAGAATCATTTCTAACGTTAAATTTTCAAAATTAAACCAACCCCCGATAACACCTAAAATACCGTTAATTAATGCAATTAAAGCAATAAATGCTAACAGCATGGCACCAATATTTAATGCTAGTTGAAGTCCTGTACTTGCTCCACGAGCAGCAGCATCTATTACATTGGCTGAATCCATATCTTTTTCCATTTGAAGCTTATCCGATGTTTCAGAAACCTCTGTTTCAGGAAGCATAATTTTAGCAATAATTAATCCTGCAGGGGCAGCCATAAAACTAGCTGCAAGTAAATATTCTAATGGGACACCTAATAACGAATAACCAATTAATACTGAACCAGCTACAGAGGCTAAACCTCCAGTCATGACAGCAAAAATTTCAGATCGAGTCATTTTATCTAAGTACGGCCTTACAACTAACGGAGCTTCTGTTTGTCCAACAAAAATATTTGCAGCTGCAGATAGTGATTCTGCTTTACTTGTTCCTAGGAACTTAGATAATGCACCCCCAAGTATTTTTATTATGAGCTGCATTATACGTAGATAGTAAAGTACAGAAATTAAAGCTGAGAAGAAAATAACCACTGGTAACACTTGAAAAGCAAAAATAAAACCTACATTTTCCCCCTCAAATAACCCACCAAATAAAAACATAATTCCTTCATTCGTATAATTAATGATTTCATCGACTCCTAATGCTAGTCGTTGTAGCATCGATCTACCAAAATCCCACTTTAGTACAATAAATGCAAAAGTCAGTTGAATGGCCAATCCTCCCAATACAGTTCTAGGATTTATAGCATTACGTTTTGATGAAAATAAAAAGGCTATAACAAAGACAGTAACTATACCCAAAATACCCCAAATAATATTCATGGACTCGACACCTCTTCCTGTTTAAGTAATAAATTATCATGACAAAGAACACTAAGACATTGTTTATCTTAGTGTTCTTTATTCTTCTTCAATTATTTATAGTGTTTAAACAAATATTCCAATATATTAGCTCATTCATATTAAAAAACAGTTGTGACTTTATAATTATGCATTTTAAGTAGACTCATGAAATTGTTCTGTTACTCCTATTGCTTGTAATGACGTACCGATTGATTGTAACCAACTTCCTATAACGGCTAATTGTAATGCAGTTTTTTCATCAGATGTTAATTGTTTTAGGACACCAATTGCTTCAATTAATGCACCTAGTGATTGTATGATTCCTCCAATCACCCTTTTTGAATGATCTCTTTCTAATGCTTCTAAATAAGCACCTATTGATTGTAATCCGTTTCCGATTAAAGCAACTTGTCTATTCTGAATATCATCTAAAGTTTTTACATCAACTTCTTTTACCTTAAGACGATATAGAATTTCTTTTCTAAATTCATCTGGAATTTCTCTTGCAGCTACTACTGAAACGGAGCTGGCACCTACTGAAATTAACCAATTTCCAACTTCAGCTCGTGGGTTGTCCTCTAAAGTGGCTTGTAATCCAGACCCTACTCCTTGTGTCCCTTTACCAACAGACCATAAAATTTGTCCAATATAACGATTTCCAATTAATTGATTGGTCTGACCAATAGCTCCTACAGTTGATCCTATCGCAGCTGTCCAATTACTAACTACTTCGGGGTATTTCGTAGTCATAACAACCCCCACCTTATTACATATAAATTAAACCTCTAATTATACATATATTCGTTAAGGAAAGCACCGGTTTGTATATATGACTATTTTCTAGTTTCTTTAAGTTGTTTATCATATAAATACGTGTTATGTATCATCTAATACTTCCAATTAATTTTCATTAGGCTCATAGTACATTCTCTCTCGAAGGCAGGTTTATTACCTAACGTTGCATACTTTACTTGATTAATATCTTCATTCCCCTTTACTTAGTAGGTATAAATTATTGTTCGTTATCAAATGTTAAAATAATATGTAAACTATTTGTTCATAATAAAACCTTGAGGAGTTACCTCAAGGTTTTAACTTAAAATTATTTGGCAAAATAAATTATAATTTTTCTTTCTCCACTCTCTTTTCTTCTAGCTTTTGTCTAAAATAATCCTCAATCGTATTTGTAACTTCATATGCTATATGATCGATTTTATAATTTTCAAAGGCATGCTCACATTTTTCTTTGTATTCCATATCCTCATCATAGTGAGCTAGATGTTGCTCAATAACTTTGGGGTCATCTCCCCGTTCCTTCTGTCTATCTGCTACTGTATTTCTATCTGCGTAAACAAAGAAACGAACAACCTTATCTCCATAAAGAGATTTTAATATTTCTGCACCTTCCGTATTTAATACGAGATAAATACAACCATGATTATCAAATGTCTCCATTATATCCTTTTCTTTAATACCGTATAAATTCCCAAAAATCTCAACTGTTTCAAGAAATTCTCCTCTATTTTTTGCAGTTTCAAATTCCTTTCTTGAAACGTAATGATAATCTTCACCAGGTGTTTCATAATGTCGCTGCTCACGAGTTGTATAGGAAATGATCCCTTTCATGTGTAACGTGCTTTGACCTACTAATTTTGCTACAGTTTTTCTACCAGATCCATCTGGACCAGTAAATACAAAAATCATCTCTTTTTCTTTTAAGTTATACATGCATTCTCACTCCCTATATTTTTAAATGATAAATGGTATGTATTTTTCCTAAGGTTGAAGGAAAATTAGTACCAATAGTAATGTTTATTTTTAAAATCTTATAATCAATTACTTTTATACTTCACCTCCAAAAGATAAGACATTGTCTTTTTTATATTGTTCTATAACAAAGTACCATATTCCTTCTTTTCTGAAACAAAATTCTTAATTTTCTAATTTGTAAGCGGTTAAGTATAAAAAAGAACCCCAGAACTTCATTGATGAACTGAGGGTTCTTCAAATCTTTATTGTAAATCACCAAACATAGACACTGCCTGGTCCACCACTTCATCTGGTACAACAATATCATCTACTTCATTAAAATTACTATACGTATAATTCGCAATGTAATACGTTTCCATCTCTCCCATATAATCAGATTTTAAATCTAACTCAAGGGTGTAGCTCAGTAAATGATAAGTCTCTTTATCTATTAATATCTCGAACATTCCTCTACCCTCTATATTTTCGTACACACTAAATATATAATCAATTTCCATATCAACTATTGCTGATCCAGTTAAAAAGGAGAATAAATCGTCATCTTCACTAGCATATGTGAGTTTATAGTGATCTCCAGAGTCAATGACCTCAAATGTTGAACTCATTTCAATGTATTCATCAAGTTGCGAGGAGTCCATTACATTAAACATATCATAAATTTCAAAGAGATCGTTGTCTGTAGGCATTGTATACCAAAGATCATCAATGTCATCATAAACATATACATGACCATCTACTAAATACATATCAATATCATACTCTTCATAATCAGACTTAGTACTTGTTTGTGTAAACATCATAGGTTTTTCAGACAAAATCATTTCCATTAATATAGTGATTTCTTCCCGCATGTTATAATCTTCTGCTTCTGTAGTCACAATAAATTTTCCTTCTGTTACATAACTAAATACATCTGACATCGCTGCTGCAGATTTTTGTAAGATGGATTCTGCGTCTCCTCCTGCAACTTCAATATCTACTTCCTCCTCATTATTTTCATTGTTCTCCATTTCGGCTTCAATTTCCTCTAATACATTTTTTTCATCTTCGATTTGATTATTGTTTAAATTATCATTAGATTCATTATTATTCTCATTCTGTTCAAGATTATTTTCGTTTTCATTCTCATTTACTTCATTGGTTGAACTATTCTCACTACAAGCAACTAAAATGGCTAAAAATAAAGAAAAGGTAAAAAACATAAACTTTTTCATGATGACACCGCCCTTTTAAAGTCATAAATGGCATACCTGTATTGTTAACATTTACAACATACCATAAGGGAAGTTTCATGTATGTTATCCTCAAGTATAATATTATTGAGGATAGTTCTTTACTCCTAAGGCCATTATTTACTTTCATCATGTTTCATTTGTATTAATAAAAAATAATACAAAAGCTATGTTATAATTAGTTTTACGAAATAACTAACCAAGAAGATTTACATAGATAAAGTGATTACTAACTAAAAGGAGGAGAAAAATGGAGTATAATGTTATTGGTAAAACTGGTATTCAAGTTTCTAGTCTTTGTTTTGGAACAATGTCTTTTGGTGGTGTTGCTGATGAAGAAACATCAATTGCAATGTTTAATCGATGTCGTGAGGTAGGAATTAATTTCTTTGATACTGCAAACGTTTACAGTAAAGGGAAATCAGAAGAAATTTTAGGGAAATGTATGCAAGGTATACGAGATGAGTTGGTATTAACAACGAAGGTTCACGGAAAAATGGGGAATGATGTAAACGATAGAGGGTTATCTCGTAGACATATTATGCACGAAGTGGAAAATAGTTTGCAACGTCTTGGAACAGATCGAATTGAATTTTATTTTGTTCATCAATTTGATAGCTTAACAGCTATAGAAGAAACGCTTCGCGCAATGGATGACCTTCAAAAACAAGGTAAAATTTTATACCCAGCAGTTAGCAACTGGGCTGCGTGGCAAATAGCTAAAGCATTAGGTATTTCAGAAAGAGAAAGTCTCGCCCGTTTTGAATTGATTCAACCTATGTACAACCTTGTAAAAAGACAAGCAGAAGTAGAAATCCTCCCATTAGCAGAATCTGAAAATATGGGAGTTATACCATATAGTCCATTAGGAGGAGGTCTACTTACTGGTAAATATAGCGGACCTTCTAAACCAAATGAAGGAAGATTAGTAGAACAGGAAAACTATAGTAAGCGGTACGAAGAAAAGATATACTTTGAAACTGCAGATCGCTTTTCAAAATATGCAAAAGACCACGGCTACCATCCAGCGACTTTAGCTGTTGCTTGGGTAAAGTCTCATCCAGCAATTACAGCACCAATCATCGGCAGTCGGAATCTGGAACAACTAGAACCTTCCTTAGCAGCTCTCGATATTAAGATGGATGAAGAATGGAGACAAACAATATCTGCCTTATCTGTTGCACCACCACCGGCAACAGATCGTAGTGAAGTAACAAATTAAGTATTTTAAACAGCCAAACAAATCTTATTTGATTTTTTTGGCTGTTGTTTTATTTTACTGTTTTATTGTTTTTTACTTTAGTTAATCTGTTCAATGTGTCCTTTTAGGTTTTTTTACTTATACCTCGATAATTATAGGTAATATCATTGGTTTCTTTTTCGTATGTGTAAATAAATATTGGCCTACAGATCTTTTTACATGTTGTTTAATAATACCCCATTCATTTTTATCTCGATCGTCTAGTTCATTTACTGATTTCGTAATTAGTTTATTTACATCATTTAATAATTCTTCTGCATTTTTCACAAAAACAAATCCACGAGAAATAGTGTCTGGGTTAGTGACAAGCTTCTTCTCATGTTTGCTCATCGTTAATACAATAACTAGCATTCCGTCCTCAGAAAGTTGCTTCCGGTCTCGTAGTACAATTTCACCAGTATCTCCTACACCAATTCCATCTACATACGTATTTCCAGCAGGAACTCTTCTTGTTTGTCGTGCTTCACGATTTTTAATTTCGACTACATCACCATTTTTAATAATAAAGGAATTTCCCTTTTTGAGACCTACAGATTCTGCTAATTGACGGTGATGATGAAGCATGCGGTATTCACCATGTATAGGAATAAAATAAGTAGGATTCATTAACGTAAGCATTAGTTTTAAATCTTCTTGGTAACCGTGTCCAGAAACATGCATTCCTGAAGAACTGCCGGATCCATAAATTACTTTAGCACCAATAGTAAATAAATTGTCAACAATTCGTGTCACAGCTTTCTCGTTTCCAGGTATTGGACCTGCTGCTAAGATTACTGTGTCACCAGCTAAAACCTCTACACCTCTAAAATTACCAGTAGATAATCGAGATAATGCCGCAAGGGGCTCCCCTTGACTTCCTGTACATAAAATACATATTTTTTCCGGTGGAAGACTATTGATTTCATTTTGATCAATCATCATTCCATCAGGTACATCTAAATATCCACGTTCTATGGCTACTTCTACAACATTTACCATACTTCGTCCAAGTAATGCCAGCTTGCGGTTTGTTTTCGTTGCAGCATCAATCGCTTGTTGAAGTCGACTTACATTAGATGCAAAAGTAGAAAGTATTACCTTTCCTTCAGCCTTCAGAAATGCTTCGTCCACATGCTCTCCTACCATTTGCTCAGATGGGGTGGAGCCTCTTCGTTCGGCATTTGTACTTTCAGATAAAAGAAGTAAGACACCTTCTTTACCTATTTCAGCCATCTTATGAATTTCTGAATGCTCTTTTTTTGCAGGGGTATAATCAAATTTAAAGTCACCAGTATGTACGATATTTCCTTCTGGAGTGCGAAATACAATACCTAAGCAATCAGGAATACTATGAGTTACTTTAAAAAACTCTACATTAAAACCATTAAAAGAGATAGTTGAACTAGAATCGATTTCCACTAGTTTTGTTTCCCTTAATATTTTATGCTCTTTTAACTTTAACTCAATAAGTCCAAGTGTGAATCTAGTTGCATAAACAGGTATTTTTAATTTTTTTAATAAAAACGGGATACCTCCGATGTGATCTTCATGTCCATGTGTAACAATAAGGCCTTTTACCTTATCTTTATTTTCTATCAAAAAGGAAATATCAGGAATGATTAAGTCTATTCCTAATAAGCTCTCATCAGGAAATTTGTTCCCGCAATCAATAATAATAATTTCATCTTCATATTGTATTGCATACATGTTTTTACCAATTTCATTTAAGCCACCTAAGGCAAATACAGCTAGTGTTTGATCTAATGTACTCATTTTTCTCCCTCCAGTTTCCAAAATTATTATTCAAAGTATGCCCAATTCTTTATCTAATATCATGTTAATATTTCATTTTGTATCTGTTTGTATTGGAAAACTGTTGTAAAATTGATACATATGTTAATTTTTGTATAATGGAGATTATATTTTCAGTGGAGAATGTAATATTATAAATAACTTTATATAATTTTATATATTGGTTATCTTGAGCTATAGAGGTTAATAGGAGTTTTATAGGAAGAATTTATCATCACATATTCTTTGAAAATAATTGCAGCGAAGAAAGAAGTACATACAAAATAAAGGTTCCTACCGATGTGCTTTTAAGGTGTGGCAGGAACCTCGAACGATCATTTACATTGCTCTATGAAAATTTTAAAATTTCTTTTAAAATGCTTATTTACCTGTTTCTAGAAACTCAATTCTTTCTCGATCAGGTCCATAAATGAAAATATTTTTAGCTCCATTAGGTAATGTGTTAATATTCTCATCAACAAATGCTGCGTTTATTTCTTTTAAACGTTCCACTTCTTCCTCGATATTGTCAACTGTAAAGCAGATATGATGTACCCTTCCCTCTTCAGGAAATGATGACACTTTCCTTGCAACTAATTCTACAACCGTTTCTTTTGCATTAGGGAAACCTAAAAAATAAAGCTTTGTTCCATTGTCTAATTCCATACTACTGATTACTTCTAGACCTACAACATCACGATAAAAAGCAATAGAAGCTTCTAAATCTGTAACCATTACTCCAACATGTTCAATTTTTGTAACTGCCATTATTAGCACATCCTTCAGTTAAAATATATTTTAATTATTTCTATTAAAATTTTATATGAAAGGGCTTCGTTTGTAAAAAGGTTTCTTGTATTACAATACAAAAACAAAAATATTAGGAAATAATCTATTCCGACATAAAATACACACATTATTTACTAAATAAGACAAACTCTCCAATTGATTTATTCGTGTCTATGAAGCTTGCTATTAGTATTAAAATTCCCAAAAAAGACATAAACAGTCCTAGCGTTATATTACCGATAACCAAAAAATAATCTTCTCCCCATTCAAGGTACCTTTGTGCAAAGTAAAAACCTTCTACGCACATTCGTGCAGTTAATACGTAAGTTAATATGAAAACGATAAACTGAACAAGCCGTTCTAATGGTTTAATTTCCATGAGTAAAATGCCTTCATTCCTTGCTTTTTTCTTTCGTTTTTGTTGATAACTCATAAGCCATACACAAGCAATGCCTTGAACGCTTAGTAATGTAAGAAATGATCCCGAAGAATAGCTTATTGAATTGATATTTGAAAAAAAATATATATAAATTCCTATAAATGCGACCAAATTAATTAGACCAAAAAGTAAATTATTATGTCGGATGTACATATATTCTTTTGTTTTTTCTTTCAATAATAGCTTCTCAACATCAAAGGATTCAACAGTGTTACCTTCTAACATTATTTCTAATACTTGTTTAACAGCGTACGTTTGTTTTAGTTTTACTTCATTTTCTTTTAATTTTTCCATTATGATCTCTTCATGATTTTCTTCAGAAAATACCCTTTTAATTTCATCTACAGAAAAACCTAAAAGTCGGAGCTGCTTCACTTTAAGTAAAATATCAATTGTTTCGTTACTGTACTCCTTGTAGCGATTTTCCTTTCTAGATGTTTGAATAAGTCCAGCCTCTTCATAATATCGAATGGCCTTTTTTGTCAAACCGGTTCTTTTTTCTACATCTTTAATTTGCATTTACCACCCCTCCTTGACCTCATTTATACTACGTACCCTAAGGGAACGGTCAAGAATTAAAGGACATTAGGAACTAGTCTTCATTAATTAGTCTAACTAAAGCACTAGAGACACCAAAGGTTGCTTGTTTGATTTTAATATAAGGGATGCTCCATCAAAATCTCAGATTTAATCGGAGAGGTTTACACCGAAAATAACAAATGATTTCTTCCATTAATGGGTTGGTCAATAAATCTCACCTCATTTATTCAACGAAAAATTCAGCTGCTAGGACGATGGAAATATTTGTCCCTTCTCCCTCAAAATCTTTTATCACCCGATAATGTCCTGGCGTTAAAGAACCAATATAAACTAATTCTTGTGGAACAGTACGCCATATATCATCTAATTTTTTCTAAATCTTATAATGATGCCCGAAAAATAACGAGGATGGTCCTGCATTCTCTACCTTTAGCGTTGCTTCATTGGATGAGTATGACTCCTGGTCAGTCTTCATCGCAGCATTAATCTCTTGTTGTGGAAGGTAGAAAAGGCTCAATCTAGTATCTTCCACTTCCCCTGCATCATTAATAATCTCAGCACTAGTCATAAGAACAACCTACATGTATATCTTACTAAAAGAACAAATGTTTTGCTACGCAAAAAGGCGATTCATCCCCCACTTACTCATTGGGCTTCGCCATGGTTTTGGACCTCTGTTGTAGTTTTAATAATTACAACTCTCGGAAGTTAATATTGGTTTTTATAAAGAAATCTTTTTCGCTATCGGGTTAGCGTTAGTTCAACAAAAAAAAAACAACAAAATTAAAGGCAGGAAGAACTGTACTTCCTGCCTTTACGCCATGCAAATTATACTGTGATTTTGGGTATGAAAGTTGTGTAATTTAGCATGTTAATTTGATTATGTTTTGTTTTTAATCTAATGGCTGAGAATCTATGATTTCTGTATAATAAAATTTCAATTCTCCGTCCTGACGCGTTAGAGTATGATGGGCAATTGCTATACTATCATAAGCTTCCCAATCCTCATGTACATAATGGAAAATATTTTCTTGATGAACTTCTACAATTACTTCCTCGTCTGAAAACTCAAGAATCTCAAGCTCTAATATATTATACTCAATGTCAAACAAGTTAAATTGTTCTTCTATCGTATTAGTAAAATCTTCTGTTACCTCTGCTAGTGTGCCCATATATTTTTCAACATCTTTTTCATGAGCTGCTTCGATATTCAAATGTATTAACTCTTCAACCTCTTCAATTAATGTCAGTGGTAAAGATTCTAAAATAGTTTCATTAGAGATTGTTAAATTGTTATTTTCATTTAGTTCAAATACATACTCAATCGTAACAAGACTATCTACCACATCTATATCTTCAGAAACATTATCAAAAAGTTCCTTTTGTACAACAACTACAGTAACAGCATCCTCCGTAACTTCCACTATTTCAATAGATTCAACGTCATAAGAAAAATCATAACTTTCAAACTCTGCTTCAAGCTCTTCACTTACCTTGGAGTCATTCGTACGATTTGCTAAATAACCATTAACATTATTACTAGAGATATACTCATTGTTAATATGTATTAATTCCGATACGTTAGTTTGAATTTGAGACTCTGACACCTCAGTAAAATCTTCAAATTCTACTTCAACGTGTTCAAATGTTTCTGTTCCACATGCTGTTACAAATCCTAATGTTAAGATAACTAATAATAACTTTTTCATTTTTTGCGCCTCCTGTTTTTCATGTTGTTTTTTGATTTAAAAGACTAAATAATCTTATCACAAAAGCTTTCATTCCTGTACATATTTTTAATAGTGTTGTAGTTTTATATAAAAAAGAACCATAAAGCATCATATCTCAAAAATGATTAGATGCTTTATGATCTCGTTAATCACTAGTTATATTGCCATAGCATAAAAGAGGTACTATTTTAAACTGATTGATAAAAACTTAGTTTCTAAGAAAGCTTCAATTCCTTCCATTCCACCTTCACGTCCCATTCCGCTTTCCTTCATGCCACCAAATGGAGCTTGAGCAACTGCTGGCACACCATCATTCCATCCAACAATACCATATTCTAGTCCTTCTGCAATCTTTGTTCCTCTTGAATAATTCTCAGTAAAGAAATATGCTGCTAAACCGAAACGAGTATCATTCGCTTTCGCAACTACCTCAGAATCTGTTTTAAACGTCTGAATTGGTGCCACGGGACCGAAAGTTTCCTCCTGCATGACAACCATGTCATCCGTAACATTAGTTAGAATGGTAGGATGAAAGAAATACGAATCATTATTAGCCACTCCATTACCACCGATAACTACATTAGCTCCCTTTGCAACTGCATCTTCCACATGACGTTGTACTTTTTCATAGGATTTCTTTTCAATTAATGGACCGATGTCTACACCTTCTTCAAGTCCATTTCCAACCTTTAATCCTTTCACCTTTACCTCTAATTTTTTCATAAACGATTCAAGGATCCCCTCTTGTACATAAATGCGGTTACCACAAACACAAGTTTGACCAGCATTTCGAAACTTCGAAGCAATGACACCTTCAACGGCAAGATCAAGGTCTGCATCATCACATACAATCATGGGTGCATGCCCCCCTAATTCTAGAGATAGATTGTGAACCTTATTTGCACTTTGCTGTATGAGAAGCTTACCTACCTCAGTTGAACCAGTAAATGTGAGCTTTCTTACTTTATCACTAGTAGTCATCACCCTACCAATACTAGGTGCATCACCCATCACAAGGTTAACAACCCCTTTTGGAAAACCAGCCTCTTCACACAATTCAAATAGCTTTATGGCCGTAAACGGTGTTAATTCTGCTGGCTTTGCAACAAACGTACAGCCTGCTGCAAGAGCAGGAGCCATTTTACGTGCAATCATAGCAGCAGGGAAGTTCCATGGAGTAATGGAAGCAACAACACCAACTGGTTGCTTCATAATTTGGATACGTTTATTTGGTGCTGAAGCTGGAATAGTTCGTCCATAAATCCTCTTTGCCTCCTCAGCATACCAAGCGATAAACGAAGCGGAATAGGCAATTTCCCCTTTAGCCTCGGCCAATGGTTTCCCCATTTCCTTTGTTAATATCTCAGCAATCTCATCCTTATTTTCAAGAATTAAATCATGCCACTTCATTAAATAAGATGCACGATCTTGTGCAGGTAGTAAAGACCAATCTTTAAAGGCATCATGTGCTGCATCAATTGCTAACTTCGTTTCCTTTTCCCCTGCTTTTGGTATGCTTCCTACTTTTTCACCAGTTGCAGGATCAAAAACGTCCATTGTTTCTATGTAATCACCTGTCCATTCTCCATTAATAAAAAGCTGTCCTTTCATTATAAAGCCTCCCCTTCTAAAGTGATGATTTCATATAACTCATACTAGGATGATATCATGTATAAACTGATTTTTGCATTAATTCAAACTTTTCCAATACTCCCACATCTGTAGGAGATTGACCTTCTCGTTCGGAAATTTCTGTAAATTAGTTAAATAATAATGTGACTAGTACAATAAAAAGTCCAATAACACTACCAACTTGAAATGAAATTGGTTTACCTTGTTTTTTCATGTCTGTTATTACTAATATCTTTCCCATAAATATCAATAAGAAAGGCAATCCTATGACAAATTTACTTAAGGAAGAATTTAAATGATTATCTAAAGCGATTACTAGAAAAATAACAGTTAACAGAAAAATTGTTGCAATTAAATACAAAATCCATGCTATATTACTAGGTTTTGTCCTACCTCTTTTCACTTCCATCTCTTATTTAACCTCATTCCCGTACTTTTCTGGGATTAAATCCATTACATTGCATTTTACTACTTCACCCTTATATGGAATAATTACCTCGGTTTTTTCACCATAATCACTTATTAATTCTCGACACATCCCACATGGGGCAACGCCCCAACAATTCTCAATGTTTTCATGGGGATGAGGGTGAGCAACAGCAACAATCGTTTCAAATTCCCTTTCTCCTTCTGAAATAGCTTTCCCAAGAGCCATTGCCTCTCCGCAAACCGCTATTCTGCCAACATTGGCTTCAAGGTGTACTGCTGAGTATGTGGTCCCAGAATTTGTCCTTACTGCTGCACCAATATGATGACGTCCATACTTGTAATTTCGCTTAATGACATTCTCTGCTGCTTTAATTAATTCATCGTCTTTCATAGATAGCTTTTTTGTTCTTAACATCTCTTCTCCTCCAAATATGTAATATATTTATTGGTTCCAAATAAACATTAATATTTTGTTAATTACAGTAATTAATCCATAAAGTACGGCAATTTTGATTTTCCCTAAAAACATTAAGAGGACAATAGGTAAACCAAATATAATAATTTCAAACAATAAACGGAAACCTGGTGTTAATTGAATTGGGGCTTTTGGAGAACCGAGGACTCCCCATATTATTGCTACTAAAGCTGGAATTCCAATTGCTAAAGTAATTTTAGTAATAGGAGTAGAAGCTGCTTGATATCCCCAATAACCATAGATAAACAGGCCACATAATTCTAATAAAAACCTTAATCCAATATTCATCGACTGCAATTTGGACACCACTCTTACTTATTAGTTTAATAATATACGATTAATAGATAATAAAGTTTCAATTTTTACCATGAATGAACAAATTTATATTAAAACTCTAAATTACATTTCTTAAAAAAATCTTCCCCTTCACATATCTAAGTCTAATTTATATATATTTGATTGACATATATATATCAATCAAATACACTTTTATTATGAACAATAAAAAAATGGATTGGAACAATCAGTTGACGAAGGGTATGTTTGAATTAGCAATATTATTGTTAGTGAGTAAAAAGGCTATGTACGGATATGAAATTACAAAAGAATTGCAAAAAGTGAACGGACTTCAGCTTGCTAATGGATCGATATACCCTATTTTAAGAAGATTAACGATGAATGGTTGGATTGAATCGTATCAGGAAGATCACGGTGGAAGGAGTAGGAAATATTATTTTACAACTAAGGAAGGAAATCAAATTTTATCTGAACGATTCGAATTTATAGAACAGTTATTTTCATTTATTGTATCGCTAAAGGAGGGTAACGATAAAAATGAGAGAATTTGAAGATATGAAAGACTATATAGCTCTAATTGATGCGAAGCTTCGTTACTTTCCTTTAGAAGAAAAGAAGCAGCATATTAATGAAATAAAAGATGATATCGTAACGTTAAAAGAAGAAATTATAGCTGAAACAGGATGTAATGAAGAAGTAGCGGAAAAGAAAGCTATCGCGTCTTTTGTTCCAGCATCACAATTAGCAACGGAAATAATTGACCAATATAATAAGGAACAAGATGATATTGTAAGTAGTAGTAACTTTGGATTTAATATTTCATTTGTAGCAGTTACTTCTGGATTTGCACTGATGAGTTTACCAGTTCATTATGGTGAAATAACAGAAACAGTTGCAGGATCATTACTTGCTTACTCTATAAAATTTATTATCGGTTGTCTTTTTCTGTTTGGATATTTTCATTCCCGTTTAGATGCACAAAAGTTGAAGGTTCTCCGTCAATCAAGTTTAATCATGATCGTACTTTTAGCTTTTCCTTTGCTTGGTCTAATCCTTCAATATGTGAGATTTGAAACAATTACCATGTTTTCCTTATACTTTTTAGGGGGATATCTAGTTGCGTGGGCAATATTGTTTATTTTCCTAGTGAAATTATATAAAACAGCAAAAACTAAGGTAGCTATCTACTAAATTATTATTAAAATGAAAACAAATAGTAAACTACCACAATTGTTCTTCCTCATTAGATAAATCAGTTAAAATTGGGTTAATCCCAAACACTATTAAAGCAGTTCCTATAAATATACTTATGGCTATTATAGAAGAAATTTCAAATAAAACAGGAATAATTAGGGTAAAAGGAATGGCAATAATAGATAGTCCAGTTTTTTTACGTGATTTAGAAGTAAGGTATTGTTTTTTGTCACAATGAGGACATTTCATCCCAATGTCCATAGTAAATCCACTTTTAACTGTTTGTTTCCAAGTCCAATCTTGCTTACAATTTTTACATGTAGGCATGGTTATTCCCCTCCTAAATTACATTCTTATATTAATAATAGCTTGTTTTTAAACTATGGTTCCATTGATTTATAGTCCAGACGTTCCTATTTTGTTTGACAACAGGGTAATACTAGATAAACAAAATCTCTTTAGTATGGAGTGCGTGCCCGCAGTATAGAATTTACTGTGAATACAAACGAAGTAACGCAGAACAGAAGTGGCTCTTATGCCTGTGGTGAAAGCACCCTTCAAAAGCGGAGATCGAACTATATTTAAGTTATCCCAGACGATTAATGCAGTGGATGGACCGTTTTCATAGTGTTTCTACCAAATAATGGACAATTATCTTTACTGGTTCCGCTACCTTAACGAAACCAAATGATTGGCTCATGAAGAGAGAATTAAACAGTTAGTTCTAAGCGCTAGTCATAAATCCAATTGTTCTACCGTAGAGATGTTTAGAGTTGCATAAAAAAAGAGGACTTTTGAATGCCCACCGCTTTTCACTATGTGGAAAATATCAACCATAATACTACAAATAATAACACTAGGAGTAGCAATGAAAAGATTGCCGATTTCCTTTGAGATACCACTTTATTTTTAGTTTTCCCTGTCTTATTTTCAGTAAAAGTAGCATCTCGATTACCATCTATCATTGTTTTATGCCATTCACCATCATCCATCTTAGTCACCTCTTCTTTAACACCTTTGAAACTTTGGATAATTCTGTATAATATTATACCACATATCCCAAATCAATCCTTTTTATTAATAAAACAACATTCTTTCCGAATAGAGCTTATTTAATTAATCAATTATGAAACCAATACCATATACAATACGTAAGTAATATTAATTTCATAATTTGGAGGAAGGTGTATGAAAGCATATAAAGACGGAGTAAAGCTACTATGTTATTTAACCGGAGGATACGGCTTGGTTACAGTATTGTTTCTCTATAACGGATTTGTTGGATGGGCCTTTTATTCGGATTTGCAAGAAATGGAAGGTGTGGGAAATGTACCTTTTGCAATAGGAGTCAGCTTAGTTTTTATTTGGCTTTTATTTGGGGCAGTTTATCTATTCAATAAGAATTTTAATATAAAATCGAAGAATATAAATGATAAAGTAAAAGATCTAGTTGCTGTTACTATTGAAAAAGGTTCGTTATCATCATCAACTGAAACCCAGCCTTCTCCTTATCAATTTAACAACTTAAGTATGAAAAATCTGTTATATATGCTAGGAACATTTATTTTTGGTGGTTTAATGCTCGCATCCTTCATAGATGCAAATCATTACTTGGAAAAATATTCACTGTATACATTATGGGAGTTTCGCATTTGTATCCTATTATTTACTGGTATTTATTTTGTTATTGTTTATTTATTTCACCAAAAAGATAGCAATAATTCTTAATACTTATTTTAGTACATTAATTTCCATTCAGATTAATTAGGTTTTTTTGTCGAAACATGTTATGATTAATATCTACCATTAATACTGTATCAAATTTCTTCTTGGCTGACTATATTGCTCAATCCTTAAACAGGATATGGCATTATATAGTCAGCTTTTTTTATGCTTTTTGAAATAACTTTCTGTTGGCATAGTATCAGACTGTTTTCGCATCATTTGCAATAATCTATTTTTACTTAGATCAACACGATGCTTGAATATATATTTATATAAATAAAAAAAAGACTCTAAAAAGAGTCTTTTTGTTTTAGTTAGGCTTTGTTTACGTTAGTAGCTTGAGGTCCACGTTGACCTTGCTCTACTTCAAAAGTAACTGCTTGACCTTCGTCTAAAGATTTAAAACCTTCGCCTTGGATAGCTGAGAAATGTACGAATACATCGTCTCCACCTTCTACTTCGATAAATCCGAAACCTTTTTCTGCGTTAAACCATTTTACTGTACCTTGTTGCATGTTTGTTTCCTCCTGTGTGGATCCATGTCCACGATTTATTACTATAGTTGCTCTTGAGATATCAAAGGCGAAAAGTATAAAACTTATGTTTCCCTTACATACCGAACAAATATAATTCTTATTTAGAATAACAGATCATTTATAAAAAAGCAACCTATTGAAGAAATAAAATTTAAACTCAGTACTTGTAATAAGAAAAGCGCAAGGCGCCCGCCTATCGGCGACAAGCAAATGTTCTGGCCGATAAAAAGTGCGATCTTACACTTTTAATCGGGTAGGTTATTTGACCTCGAGCCGATGGCGCCTGGAGCTAGACAACTTTCAAAGTGAAAATTTTATAAATTCTTACCTTTTTAAAAAATAAGCATAGGAAGATGTAAACTTCCCATGCTTTTAAACTCTACTCTCTAAATTTTCTTCGTTGACGAATAGCGTCTTCGTTGTATGGATAACTGACATATAATTTACTTGCCTTATTTAGACGTTCAACTTGTTCATCTGTTAAGGACCATCCTGCGGACCCTAAGTTTGCTTCAAGCTGCTCCATCGTTCGTGCACCAATAATAGGTGCAGTAACACCAGGTCGATGTAATACCCAATTGATTGCAGCTTGAGCTGGAGTTTTCCCTGCTTCTTCTGCAACAGCATACAATGTATCAAGAATTTCCCATGTAAAATCATTATTATGTTTTTCCCATGTTTCACTCCAGCCTTTTTCTGCTGCAACGGAGATACGTGAACCTTCTGGTGGCTTTACCATATCTTTTGTATATTTTCCACTTAACCAGCCACCTCGTAATGGACTCCATGGAATAACCCCAAGTCCTTCATTCAAACATACATCAATCAGTTCCCATTCAGTAGCACGACTAAGAAGATTATATTGGGGTTGCAGGCATACGAAAGATTCCCACCCCTTTTGTCGACTCATATCAATCGCCTTTTGCAGTTGCCACCCTTTAAAATTACTAGCACCAATATAGCGGACTAAACCTTCACGAACTAAGTCATTTAATGTACTTAATGTTTCTTCTAATGGCGTTCGCTGATCCCAAGCATGAACTTGATATAAGTCTATGTAGTCCGTACCTAGGCGACGTAAACTATCCTTAACACTAGACAAAATATGCTTTCTACTTGTACCAACATCATTCGGTCCTTCTCCCATTGGAAAACGTACTTTTGTAGCAACGACAAAGTCATCTCTTCGTTTATCCTGAAGCCATTTCCCAACAATTTCTTCGGAAGTCCCTAGTGAATAGACATTCGCTGTATCAATGAAATTTCCACCTTCTTCAACGAAGCGATCCAAAATATCAAAACTATCTTCTTCGTTTGTTTCACGACCGAGAGTCATAGTTCCAAGGCATAGCTCACTTACTCTTAAACCAGTCTTTCCTAAATAACGATAGTCCATGTACCTTCACTCCTTGTATATTATGTAATTTAAAAGGGTTTGTTGAAGAACATCCTAGAAATTCAGTAATGGCATAGATTGAAGATTATCTCTTAAGATGTAAGCCCTTTCTTATCTATAAGTATAGATACTATTATATACGATGAAAAGTACTGATTTTTTATTTATCTAGTAACGTTTAATTAAGTTACTAATGAATAGATAGTAGATTTTTATCAAATCTAAAAAATGCTAATGACACATAACTAAACTGTCATAAAATTTCCACAGTATGGTATGGACATATACTTATTAGAACGAAATAATGAAAATAAGTAAGGTCTTAAATTCTATAAGAATAGAGGTGGACTTTTATGAGAAATGTAATTGTTTATTGCACGTCACATGGAACAACAGAAAAAGCAGCTACAAAATTAGCTGACCTCCTACAGGGGGAAGTCAAGCTATTAAATTTAAAAGACTATGATGCTGTATTAGATTTGTCTGAGTTTGACACTGTCATTATCGGAGCCTCCATCCATATCGGAAATATTCAAAGAAAAATGAAGCAATTTATGAATGAAAATTACAATGATTTAGTTAAAAAACGACTAGGTTTATTTTTATGTTGCATGCGTGAAGGTGAAATAGCTGAACAACAGTTTGAGGATGCATTTCCTCAAGAATTAAGAGAAATATCTATTGATAATGCTTTGTTTGGTGGAGAGTTTCTCATTTCAAAGATGAATTTTTTTGAACGACTAATAGTAAAAAAAGTAAGTGGAACTACTGAGGATACATTTTCCTTAAATGAAAGAAGGATCGAAGAATTTGCAGATGCATTTAATACAATGAGAATTGCCTAAAAGGTCTATAGATAAGGAAAACATGAGGCGCCTAATTCTTAAGTAACGGCCACGTTCTGTGGAAAACGGTTAAATAATCGACGTCATGTTTCCTATTCACCAAACATAGTGTAGAATTTTTTACCATTTACCTTTTATAGTAGGCACCAAATTTCATCTTCAATTTGGTGCCTTTGTGCGCTTGGCAGCGTATCGATCTAACGGGTGAAAGTCCCTAACACGCCGAAGTGGCGGAAGTGTTTAGCTGACAGGTAGTGCATGTCTGTGAAGAAATGTGCGGAGGTCCTGT
>NZ_JARUKY010000030.1 GCF_029688925.1 Evansella sp. AB-P1 | reverse complement strand
CAGGAGTTCTTTGAGCAATTGTTTTAAGATCAACATCTTCTGCTAAAGGCTTGTTTCTCGCATGTACTTTTAATACCTCTTCACGGCCAATTACATCTGGACGACCTACCATAATTTGACGGTCAAAACGTCCCGGACGTAATAAAGCTGGATCAAGAATATCTGCACGGTTAGTAGCTGCAATAAGGATTATCCCCTCATTCACTCCAAATCCGTCCATTTCAACTAATAATTGGTTCAATGTTTGTTCACGTTCATCGTGTCCACCACCTAAACCAGCACCACGACGTCGACCAACTGCATCAATTTCATCTATAAAGATAATACAAGGTGCATTCTTTTTAGCATTTTCAAATAAATCACGAACACGCGATGCACCAACACCAACAAACATTTCCACGAAATCTGAACCACTGATGGAGAAGAATGGAACTCCCGCTTCACCAGCTACAGCACGAGCAAGTAATGTTTTACCAGTACCAGGTGGTCCTACTAATAGAACCCCTTTAGGAATTCGAGCACCAATTTGTGAGAATTTACGAGGATCCTTTAAGAAATCAACAACTTCAACTAATTCCTGTTTCTCCTCATCTGCACCAGCAACATCCTTAAAGCGCGCTTTTTTCTTATCCTCACTTACTAGCTTCGCCTTACTCTTACCGAAGTTCATTACACGGCTTCCGCCACCTTGAGCTTGGCTCAATAAGAAGAAGAAGAGAATAAAGATAATTACAAACGGTATAATTGCGGTAAAGAAGTTCACCCATCCACTAGGTTGATCCGCTTCCTGCCATATTAATTCCGCTTGATCGGTTGCCATTATTTGTTCTAATACGGATGCAACATCCGGAACATTTACAACAAAGTATTCATATTCAGAATCAACAGATCCATTTAATTCACCTGTTACTGTATATACATCTAGTCTCGGTTGAATATTTAACGATTCAATTGAACCTTCTTCCAAATATTCTTGGAATGTATTAAAACTTATTTCCTCAGTATCCTCTTGTGGACCTTGAAATACACTTACAATCCCCACAATCACTAAGAAAATTAATAGATAAAATATCGTATTTCGAAAAATTCGATTCATTCTTTACCTCCTCCCACGGCTAAAAAATCACTTAAATAATACTACCATATAAATATGTTTTACTACAATTAATATTAACTTTCATAAATCTCCGGTTTTAATATTCCTATATATGGAAGATTACGATAGCGTTCCGCATAGTCTAACCCATAACCTACAACAAATTCATCTGGGACGATAAAACCGACCATATCTGGTACAAGGTCTACTTTTCTACCTTCAGGCTTATCTAGAAGAGTAACAATTTTTACAGAATTAGCTTTTCGATAATGAAATAATTTAACTAGGTAGCTTAACGTTAAACCACTATCAATAATATCCTCTAATATTAGAACATCTCGCCCTTCTACTGAGGTATTTAAATCCTTTACTATTTTAACTTCTCCAGAGGAAACAGTATCATTCCCATAACTAGATACATCCATTAGATCCATTTCAATATGCGTATCAATTCTTTGAATGAGATCTCCCATAAAAGGTAAGGACCCCTTTAACACACCAATAACAAGTGGAAATCTTCCTTCATATTCTTCCGTTATTTGCTTACCTAATTCCCTTACTTTTTGTTGAATTTCCTCTTCCGAAATCAACACTTCCTGAATATCTTCTCTCATATCTTGTATTAGACCCTCCTAAAATAAAACATATACTTACGTTTTTTCTATGTATTTCTATTCATTATGATTATATTGCAAAATTAAAATTCTATCCGTTTCCTCATCTACAAGTGCTTCATTGTATCTCTTTAAAAACGGTATCCAGATTATTTCTCCCCTATTATCTACAACGATTGGCCATTCCTCTCGTTCTCTTATAGGGATCTTAGCATCCATAAAAATATCCTTTATCTTCTTCGTCCCCTTTAGTCCTAATGGTTTCATTTTATCTCCATTCTCTCTAGAACGAACAAATAAAGGGGTGGAAAGCTTTTCTATATCAGCTAAGAATACTGCATTATTATGATTAGACCCCTCCCATTCATTAGCAATCGTTGCTTTTATCTTTCCCTTTTTTAAATTAACCATGCCTGAAAATGGTATTTCTCTAATAGATATAGGGTTGTACACTTCATTATGTGTATTTATGAAAAAAAGACATTCATTATATGACTTTTCTACAATGATATCATTGGGTAAATGAAGGGAACCAGATGGAAACCCTTTACTCATTAGTGTCACAATATCATCAATATGGTCAGCTGTAATATAGCGAGAAGCATCTACAGACAGATAGTTTAATATTAGATGAACTCCTCTTCTTTGTAAAGGTCTTGCCATGGATATAAAAGGATTTATATGTAAAGTGATACAATCCTTCACCTTTTTCGTTATCAAATCCTTTATTCTTTCTTCAGCTAATGAATGTAACAAATCGTCCTCTTCTTTAAACCATTCACTTTGTCGTTGAAATGTCCTATGTACCTGAGGGTTCTCTTTTTTCAGGAAAGGTAATATTGAAGAACGAAATCTATTTCTTTTGTACGTATTTGTTTCGTTTGTTTCATCTACTCGAAATATAATATTATTCTTCTCACAGTAGGTAAGAATTTCATCTTTATTCAAGCATAGTAATGGTCGAATAATCTCCCCACTACTGAACACCCGCTTCACAGGAATTCCTTTTAAACTAGATACACTACCACGAACTTGTCTCATTAAAACTGTTTCAATTTGATCATCCCCATGATGAGCCATTGCTAGCTTTGTTGCTCTAATGTCTCCCATAAGCTTCTCAAACCATGTATAGCGACAAAATCTAGCTGCTTCCTGTGTTGAAAAGTTATGCTCTTTTTTTATACTTTTTACATCTGGTTGATGAAAATAAAAAGGGATGCCTTCCTTTTCGCAATAGCTTTTAACAAACTCTAGGTCTTCTAGAGAAGGTTTCCCTCTTAATCCATGTTCCACATGGGCAACAGATAACTTCATGTTTTTTTTATGTTCTTTATGAAGATAATGAATAAGAGCCATACTATCAGGCCCACCTGATACAGCAACTAATATATGGTCATTTTCACAAATCAACTGATGTTTTTCTATAAATGATTTAACGGTTTGGTTCATAACGATGACCAATCCCTTTCCCAAATGAGAATATGGCTAATGCAAAGACGAGACCTGCTGCTATAGCTCCAGCTTGAAGCATTGTTTCTACACCATATTCTAGCCCAGTTAGATAATCACCTTCAACAAATGATAACATCGTAAAATAAGCTCGACTCCCGGGAACTAAAGGTAAAATTCCAGGAATAGAAAGTGCCGTTACTGGTATTCTTATTTTCTTAGCAAGGAAATGAGAAATAATTGCTGCGGTTAAAGAAGCAATCGCTGTAGAAAAAACAGATGACGTACCTAGAAGAAGTCCGCTTTGCAGAACTCCCCATGTTATCATTCCTATCGTTCCACCAAATAAGAGTGCTCGTTTCGGAATACTAAAAATGATACCGAATGCCACTATTGCAATAAAAGTAATGAAAAGTTCAGTAATTAAATGCATTTACTAAGCACTCCTTTTAAAGAAAGATAGAGATTGTCAATGCAATACCACTTGCAATAGACAAGGATGTAAGTAGTGCTTCAGCCCCTCGACTTACACCTGCTACTAAATCACCAGACATTAAGTCTCGAACTGCATTCGTTAAGGGAACACCAGGTACTAATGGCATTAACGATCCGATGATAACTTGATCAAGATTACTTCCAAATCCTATGTATACAAGAATAATTGCTGTTGAACCTCCAAAAAAAGCAGCAGTAAATTCTGCAGCAAATCGTACTTTTAAATATCGTTCAAATTCCACGACAACGATACTCGATACAACTGCTGCTAAAAAAGCAGGAAAGAGGTCAAACCAACCTCCACCAAACAAGTAAGAAAACCCACCACCTGCAACCCCTGAGGCTATATGTATTAACCAAAGGGGGTATTCCATTGGAGCATTAGCAATGGCATTTAGTTTTTGACGAGCCTCTTCCACCGTTAGCTCACCTGCAACAAATTCTCTTGAAACTTGATTTACATCTGTTACTTTACTTAAGTCTTGCATACGATCATCAATTCGCACCATCTGCATGAGATCTTCTTTTTCTTTTTTCTCTTCAAATGATAAAAAAATTCCAGTAGTCGTTGCAAAACAATGTACATTAGTAAAAGATGCTGCTTTTGACATCCGTTCTAACGTTTCTTCCACTCGGTACGTCTCTGCCCCATACTTAAGCATGATTTCCCCAGCAAGTAAGCAGATGTCCATGACATCATCTGCTTTCCCCATTATTCCACCTACTCTCATCGGTTATCCGTCCTATTAGATTACACTAAATGACTATAGTATAGAAGCTTACATCGTTTGTCCAAATAAGTATAGAATATATATAATGAGAAGAAAAGAGGCTACAACTAATGTTTCCATAAATCCAACAATATGAAGCTTTTTTTTCTTTCTTTTCTTTTTTTTAAGACCTTTTTGTTGTTTTCTCAACGGACTTTTTAATTGTTTTTCAACTTGTGGTGTAAAGCTAGTCGTTTGAATAATCTGGATTAATTCCTTACGCATAACTAGTCCACTACTATACTCTCCTTTAATTCCTTTTCGAAAGATAGATTCATAAGGCTTTAATTCAGTCTTTTCTCGAAATTTCGTTAGAAGTGTTCGTAGACTATCATGGCCCTTTTTCTCGAACCTAGCAGGATAGCTACGATTGATTATGAGCATTGCTACAGAAAATAAATCATACGAAGTTTCCGCTTTTCTACTTCCTAAACCCCAATACCCCCGATCAAAAAACTCGGTATATTCTTTTATGCTTCTTCCTACTCTTGTCATACCACCAACATCGATCCATCTAACCTGATATGGCTTTTTGGTTACTAATAAATTTTCAGGCTTTAGATCACCAAATACCCATCCTTCTTGATGAAGCTTCTCTAAATCCTTTAAAAGTTGAACGATTAATATACCAACCCATTCGGCTCCCCGTTGTCGAACAAAAGGAAGAAATGACTCACCTTGTATATATTCCATCACATAGAATGGATATACACCTTGAGTTGTCACAAAATCATCTGTATCAATAAAATGAGGTCCAAGGCTTGGACCTTGGACCTTGGAAAAATGACGAAGAACATTAACCTCAGAGGATATGGACATGGAGTCACTTGCTATTTTTAACGCAACTAATTCATTACCAAATTCCGCTAAATATACTGTTCCAGTAGCTCCATAGCCTAATTGCTTTATGATTCGATAAGAGTTTTTATGCCACTTCCCTACGACTCGTTGATTAGGAAGTAGTTTACATTCCTGTTTCTTCGAGATCGAATCTCTCATCTTCATCTGTTCCTCTCTTCTTCATTCTCTTTTGAAAGAGACGCACTGCTTCTTGCAACGCTGGTCCAGTAGGGGTAACTCCAGATGTAGACATCTTTTTGAATGCTCCTGATAAAGAGTCAAAATGAGGTGTCCACTGAATTAATTTATCTACTTCTTTTCTTTTCCCAGGAAATGAATACAGAGCAAAATTGTTAATACCCGTACGCGATCGAAGACTAACAGATAAATCTATTAAAGCTTCTTGAACCATTGGTAGTTTATTTTTCATACTAGCACTTGTATCTACCAAAATAAAAATGTCTAAATCCATCGTTTCCCCGAGTTCATCAACTACTTCCATTAGTTGACCTCGCTTTTCTGGCTCCAAATCCTCTAACTCTTTTTCTTCACCTAAGATTTGAGATATTTCTTTATTTACAACACCATGAATCGTTTGTGTCATCGCTTTCCTTGTTACCATTTGAACCGTTTGTGATAGCTGTTTAGCATATACGATTTGACTAATACCTCCACCTGAATCGGCTATTGCTTCAATTTCAGAAATTCCTTGCTCATTTAAGTGGCCTTGATCTACAATCCCTATTACATTTACTGTAATACCCTCTTCTTTTGCTAAAGCAGATATAGCAATTGGATCGTCTCCCGTATTTGAACATCCATCTGTTAAAAGTAGAATTTGTCTTAACGTCCCCTTACTCACAGTAACCCCTCCAATCTTCTAATTGCTAATAGCATTTACAAGATTGAGAGAGATTATACTCCACAGCTCATATATTATTAAGCTTTTTTCTCATATGGTACTGAAATCGTAGCCCATTTTGGTAGATGATGATCTAGTTTTGCAACAACGATCGTCATATCATCATGAATTACATTTCCACTTTCCCTTATTACACGTTCCATTAAAATATCTGCAATATCCTGTGGATCTTCCGTTTCTAACTCTTTAATTATTCTCTTCATCCAAATATCTTTATTTTCTGCCACTACTGGCGCCTCATAGATACCATCACTCATCATGATCAAGAGATCTCCAGCCTTTAACTGCTCCGTAACAACGTCAACATCCAATTCTTGTATAATTCCTATTGGTAAGTTACCTGCTTCTACTGCTTTAACGTTATCTCCTCTTTTAATATAACTCGGAATAGACCCTACTTTTAAAAACTTTACAAAGCCATCCTGCAAATCAATCATCGATAAATCAAGTGTGGAAAATACCTCTTCATCCGAACGTAATGATAAGATAGAATTTATTGATTTAATTGCAACTGTTTCTTCAATACCAGATCGGAGAATATTTTTTAATAGACCGATTGTTTCTTGACTCTCAATATGTGCTCTTGTTCCATTACCCATTCCATCACTTATTGCAATGGCATATTTCCCGGCACCTAATTCCATTGTTGAATAGCTATCTCCAGAGACTAATCTACCACCTTTTGCTGCGTGGGCAACTCCTTCTTTAACTACAAAAGCTTTTGTAGATCCAAATGTAATCCTTGATTCATCCCCTGATATAGATGCTCCTTCAACATGCTTTACAATAATGGTTTCCTGTAATATATCAGATAATAAAGGCGCTACAATCTTCTCTCCTTCGTTGTAAGAATTACTAAGCAAGGTAATATCAATATCTACACTTCCAGTTTGCAAGCTATATACATCTACACCTTCTACATCAATACCAGCCCGTTGTATAGCTTCCATAATTTCTGATTCTTGTTTTTCATGAGCTTTCTTTTCTCTTTGAATATCCTTTGCAAAGTCCTCCATTACCTTAGATACACCTTTTAATTGATCCGCAACTAATCGTCTACTTTCAATTAATTGTTGCTTTAACTGTTTACTAGCATAATGTTGATTAAGTTCCTTTTTCATGGCATCAACGACACGATCACCTATAATACAATGATGATTCCATTCTGTTAATAATTTCCGATTTGACACTTCCCCTTCTTGTTCACATTCCCGCATTAGTTGTTCCATCAATCCATAAGTATCAGAAAACTTTTTCGTCCAACACTGATGTTTTTTCATACATGTTTGACATGTTTGTTCAGTTACACGACTTAAAAACAAGTCAACTTCCCTTTCCTCTGTCGTCTTATCTCCCTTTGTATCTAATAAAGAAAAGCTCTTCGATAAGCTTAAAAATAAGTTAGAAAATTGTTCTACTTTCCCTGCAGTTACATCACGTATTTTTCTTAAATATTGTTGTTGTTCTTGTGAATGCTCAGGGGTCCCAGGAATAAACTTGGAAATATGAGTTGTCCATTTTTTTGGTGTAACTAAAAATAATGCTATGGCAACTAAGCTTTCATAAAGAGATAATCCCATTGAAACTTGATTATCTCCATACATCCCCATAAGTAATGTTGCGATAATTAATCCAATAGCAACAGATATTTTTTTTCCTTCTTTTAGGAGCCCTCCTAACAAACCTGAAAATGCAAGAAGACTCATATAAAAAAGGTTAGCCACATTGGCTAAACTAAGTACTAAGCCAGTTACCACACCAACGGTAGATCCAATTGCAGCCCCACCAACAAATGCAAAAATTAGTACTATATATCTAGCAATAATTTGCTCCACTGATAATTGGAAGATGAGCCAGCCAACTGTCCCTGTCATTAAGGATGCTAATAATATTACTAGACAAACAATTTCCTCATGTTTTAAAGATATTTTTTTCTTTCTCTCAAAGATTAACGGAATACTTTGAAAGAAAATCATTGTGACAACCATTGCCATTCCAGCTTCTATTATAGATGTGAGTACATGGTACCACGAGTGCCCATCCATGATAATAAAACCTAAATATCTTGCTGATAAAACAGAAATAAATACGGTAAGTGGAATAAGCTTTTTCTCGTTTGAAAAAGAATTAGTCACTCCTTGAACCAAAAAATAAAACATAATAGCAACAACAGTTTGTCCTGCATAGAGGAATGAAATACTTGTAGATCCAACTATTAAAGCTAATACTGCAACTACTGTATATTCTTTTCTCCAATGAAAGATAACTGCTAAAAAAGGGATAACGAAAGGAAGCAGCTGAAAAAGAATAACTGATCTTCCTAATAAAAATCCTAATCCTAAAATAATTAAGGTTGTTTTATACGAGTGTCCTGTCGTCCTATCAAATTCCGTTTCTTTTTTTCGAACTTTTTTTGTGGATACACCTCCATTAATAAATGCTTCAGCTTGTCCACCAACGGTCTTTAATGCTAAACGATGTAACAATCCTTTCACCACCTGTCTCATATCGTGGTAACATTATAAACACGTTTAGAATGAAGATTTTGTCAAAACAACAATTCTAAAATAAAAAAGTGTTCGACGATAATCTGCGATAAACGTCCTAGTAATAGGTGATCCTACAGATCGTTTGTTCCCTTAATCATTTGTCATATGATTAATAGTTTCAACTTAATTAGTTCATAACCCATTTATAACGGGATTTACGAGGAAGTAATATTCTATTTTAGGATAGTCCTTATTATTTTTGTAAAAAAACACATAATGAATGAAAATGACGAAGAACCTCGGAAGATTTTTATCATATTAAGCTATATAATTTAGCTATGTTGAAAATTTGATATTTATTGCCATTATTTTATTTCGGATAAAAAGAAGTACTACCTGTAAAAAGTCAATAAGAAAAGCGCAAGGCGCCTGAAGCTAGCAATTTTTTGAAAAAGTTATCTACATGAGTCAATTTCATAATTCTTTATTTCTTTCTAAAACACGAATATTTATACAAAAAGTTTATATTTAATTCAATCTCCGCTACTACAGACGTATCAATTACGCTGTCCTGTCTCTGCCTCCACTAGTATTGCTCTGTTGTTAAGTGCATCGAGACAACTCGAAGCATAATCGTGAAGCATATGCTCATCGCTAGAGTTGTCGTCTTCCTCTGGAATCGAAAATAATGTTCATCTTTTTTAAAATTTTTTATTCTAAAATTCATTTACATGAGAGAATTTTTAAATTTCTAAACAATAAATAAAACACTTGCCTATTTGGCAAGTGTTGATGTTTAATATATCTATTTAGCAGCAAGGTTATCCCCTTTTGGAATTTCGACCTCCACGCTTAGATTCTGTATTCCGTTTCAGCGAGGTTAAACGTTCTTCACTGTCTTTTAAGAATCGACTCATTTTATCCTCAAATGTCATGGAACGTTGTGGTCGGTTATTATTATTGTTGTTATTACGTGAACCTCGTTTTTGTGGACGATGTTCAGATCTTACAGGTTTTTCAGATGGTGGTGCTTCTTTCGCTTTTCGAATAGAAAGTCCAATTTTACCATCACTTTCTACATTTAAAACTTTTACTTCAACTTCATCTCCTACTGTTAAAAACTCGTTAATGTCTTTAACGTAGTTATCAGCTACTTCACTAATGTGTACTAAGCCAGTCGAACCGCCAGGCAATTCAACAAAAGCTCCGAAATTTGTTATACCGGTAACTTTACCTTGCAACTTGCTGCCTACTTCTATTGACATGAAAAAAATGCTCCTCCTTAAATGTCTTAAAAAAAAATTCATTTTATTTTATTATACCTATTACTAAAGAGTCATGTCAACGTGAAGAAGTAGAAGACTGGTGAAGTTGGAACAAAGTTTCATTGGGAAAGGTCAAATAGTAATCTCTTCTAGCAATTTCCGCAATGTATTCTGGGTCTTGAAGAAGCTCAATTTCTTCTCTAAGATCTGATTCTTTATTTTGAAGGGATAGTAGCTCTTCTTCTAGCAATTGCTTTTCTACATTTTGTTCTTGTATAGCAGTTTGTTGATTCATTAACGTAATGCCTATTAAAACAAAAAACACTGAAAATCCAATAGCATAGACTGATAAGCGTCTTCTTAAACCTTTACGCCGTTTTAATTTTTGCTCTTGAAGGAGTCCTTGTTTTTCCATATATTCTGTAGTAAGCCGCTTTACATTCCCCTTCTGATTACTATTCATATGACTTCACCTCTTCCCACTAAATTTATTAACTATTTTTCTACACTGTTTTTTCACATTATTTACTACTCTTTTTAGTCTGTTAATAAAGGATTCTAAAGGATTACCATAGGCTTGGACATATTTATTAGCAATCCAACGAACTGGAAAGATGATAATTCTAAATAAAATATAGATAATTCTCCAAATTGTTGTTAGTAATATCATACTCAAGCTTAGGAGGACTTTCAATAACCATTTTATTGGATTGATTACTAGGACTTTTATCGCGTTAGCAATGATGTTATATGTTTTAACAGTAAAATGGATCATCCATTCAAGAATTCGAAGATAAATTTTTTCAAATAATGAACGGTAAATGGAATACCCTAGTAACACCGCTAAAAACAAATAAAAACGAACCTCACCTTGGTTAACCTGGAGAAGTACATAGAAAAAGATAAGTGCTTGTACTAACCAAAATAAGATATCATTTACTAATAAAGTCCAGCGAAAACGCTGGGGACTCCCTATAAAGCGTTTATATGTGTCAAAGGAAGCCCCGAACCATATTCCTACTCCAACACTTGCTAGCATTGATAAGAACTGTACTTCTAGTGTCACTTGAACAACTTCCCAAACAAGCCTTTAGATTTACCGCTATGGTGTTCATCCAAGTACACTAAATCATCTACTCGTCCTTGAATTGAAACATTTCCTTGTTCAACATCTAAATTTTTCATTTGAAGATGTTGACCACGTATAGAAAGAAACCCCATATCTGTCTCAAGTAAGAACTCTTCATTATCAAAGCTTTCTACTTGCTTTACCCCAGTTATGTCTAAAATCTTTCGTCCACGCATTGTTATTTGATGGTCTCCTGGTTTTCTACCACCTTGTCCATTCGTTGTATAGCCATAGGAATGCTCCATCTTATTTTCCCTCCTCAAACAACCTTTGCTAATATGTATGAGCTAGGAAAAAAGATTAGAACAAGCCTCTTATATTATTTTATTCTTGCATGGGTTTAATTTCATACTCAATCATCAAGTCGTTCTTCCTTTAATAGTGAATATAAACTATTTGCTTCGTCTTTCCTCATCATTTCCTCTATACGTTCTACTCGGACGACAATTTTTTTCTGACCTAATTTAATGCCAATTTCATCTCCTACTTTTACATTCGTTCCAGCTTTAGCTGTTTGACCATTTACCTCAACCCGTCCTTGGTCAGAAACCTCCTTTGCCATCGTCCGTCTTTTAATTAAACGTGAAACCTTTAAAAATTTATCTAGTCTCATTTTGTATACTCCCCTTTAACAACTATTCCTTTGTTTTTGCTTCATTCCATAAGGCATCTAACGTATCTAGAGTTTGATCATCTAACTTTTCCCCTTGACCCCTAAGCTCTTTCTCAATGTACTGAAAACGACGAATGAATTTTTCATTTGTTTGTCTCAAAGCTTCTTCAGGATCTATGTCATGGAAACGAGCAATATTAACAAAGGCAAATAATACGTCCCCTAATTCTTTCGCCGCCTCTTCACTATTTCCCTCTTTTAATGCTTGAAACCATTCTGATATTTCTTCTTGAAGCTTCATCCACATTGGTGCTTCTTCTCCCCAATCAAAACCAACCCTTGCTACCTTCTTTTGAATCTTTAATGCTTTTAATAAGCTCGGCAGCCCTTGAGGGATGGACGAGAGAATGGAAGAGTTTCTATCTTCTTTTTCATTACCTGCCTTTTCTTGCTTCTTGATGTCTTCCCATTGAGTAACTACTTTATCTGGGTCATTTGCCGTCGCATCCCCAAATACATGTGGATGCCTACGAATCATTTTCTCCGTTAATCCTTCAATTATATCTTCTATAGAAAATAAACCATCATCCTCACCAATTTGTGCATGAAGCAATACTTGAAGAAAAACATCCCCTAATTCCTCAACTAAGTGGTCTTCTTCCATTTCATCAATTGCTTCAAGTACTTCATAAGCTTCCTCAATTAAATACTTTTTTAACGATACATGTGTTTGAGCTTTATCCCAAGGACATCCATTTGGACCTCTTAATTCAGCGATTACATGTCGAAGCATATCAAAGTCTCGGTAGAGATGCGTTTCTTCTTTTACAGGTGGAACATAAATAGCCGTTAAGTTGTTCAATGTAGTTAATCGATCTAATTCATATAGCTTTACTGGTTGTATCGATTCCTTTTCACTACCAACAGCAGTAACGATGAACACAACATAATCATCAGGGTATTTCTCCATAAGTGTTAGTTTTACTTCAGAAGCAATAAAACTATCGTAAACTTGTGCAATAATGACGTGCTGTCGAATTTGTATCATCTCTCGTCGAAGTTGCGTACCATCTAATAGTTGAAATCCATCGATTGGATCGATTTTTAGAGCTGCAAACATAGGGTCTAAAAAACTCTGTCCACCAATAATATGTAATGACACTCTATCTTGTTTTTCCCACTCTAATAGCGTTTCTACAGTTGACTCTGCTACTAAGGGATGACCTGGAACTGCATAGACCATTGGCCCATCCTCAGCTAACTCCAACAGCCTCTCACAAATCTCTTTATATACAGCTTCAAATGCATCATAAGATTCATACACATAATCGAAGCTAGAAAAGGAATGCCCCTCCTGTTCTAATTGTTCAATTACAGGATGATCCATTGTTCTTACAAAAATTGTGGATGCTTCTTTCAATTTTCGATATATACCCATAGGAAGCTGATTTAAATCACCAGCACCTAAACCTACGATTGTAATTTCCCTATTCATTATTACCACAATCCTTTTCCTTTCAAGATTTGTATGGAAGAAGCTTTGAAATCTTTGGTAGGCTCTCCCATTCAGACTTAGTAAATAACTTTAATTTCCATATAATAACCAAAAAGATAAAAGCCCCAAGCATAGCACCACCAAAAGCAACGATTGTGTCAATCATTCGTTGTTCAAACTGTAGTATCATTAACATCCCTTGTTGAATTAACCACACAGAAACAACTAACCCAACAAGTGATAATATCCATTTCCCATAAAATAAACCATGTATATGTTTTATAAGATTCCACTTATAAAGTAGTACAAGTGAAATTACTGCCATAATCAAAAAGCTAAAAGATGAGGAGAATGCTGCCCCTTCAATACCAAATCTAGGGATAGAAACAACATTTCCTAGCACTTTTATTCCAAGACCAATCACCAACAGAAATACAGAGTAACGAGCTTTCCCTACTGAATGTAATAACGCTGCAACTGTCATAAATAGCGCACCTGATAAAACTGTAGAAGCTAACATTTGTAATGCTAATGTTCCAGACTGGTCTGTGAAGAGCATAGGATTCAAGTATTTCATAATTGCTATTAAGCCAATACTAGCGGCCCCACCAAAAACAAGACAAACCTTGATCGATTGACTAACATATTCTTGTAGCTTACTCTTTTCATTTCCTGCATATGCTTTCACCATGTAAGGTATGAGAGCATAAGAAAAGACTGTTGTTACTGTTGCACCTAGTTGAATCATTGGCCAACCACGATCGTAAATCCCTTTTAAAACAGCCGCTTCTTCAGAACGAATTCCACCATATATTAATAACCTGTAAATAGAAAAAGAATCAATAAATTGAAAAATGATTAATGCCATTGCACTTACAGACACAAGAAAGCTTGAAATAAAAAAGCTTTTTCCATCTCTTATCCAATGATGAGGGAGTTTAAAATTCTTAATTGATAATTTATTTCCCCTTCTATTATATTCTTTTCTCCAAAATAGAAGCATGACAATAATTCCAAATAAACTTCCTAGTAAAGCACCTATTCCAGCTGACGTTCCAGCTAGATAAGGATCATTTTTCCCCATTGCCCATGCAGCAATAAGTAAAATGGCAATAATTCGTACCATTTGTTCACTTACTTGAGAGAAAGCGGTTGGTAGCATGTTTTTCGTGCTCTGAAAATACCCTCTACCTAGAGCTAAGAAAGGTATTAAGAAAAAGGGTAATCCTAGCCAGCGTATTGGTTGGGATAGTTGAACATCTCCCATTAGTAAAGCAATAGGTGTTGCAAATACTATAAATAATATACCAGCGATACCGTTAAATATAAGCATAAATAAAAAAAGAACGATCATTCGATCCATTCGTCCCTGTCTATCATCGAAAGATCCTTTCTCATTGTCTTCAGCTAACATTTTAGATAGGACTAGTGGGTATCCATATGTTCCTAAAACAAATACAATACCATACAAAGGATAGACTTGCTGATAAACATAATACCCTACATCACCTGTCATATTCTGATAAGGGACTTTGTATAATGCACTTAATGCTTTAACAATAAAAGTTGCAATGGATAAATACAAAGCTCCCTTTATCCACGAACTAGTTAGCACTTTGTCCTCTTTCATCCTTGGATCTCTCCTGTACTGTACATAATTAATCTTAGCCATTATAGCATACGTTTACTCCATTGTTTGAATTTGAGTTTGCTTACATAATAAATACTCCATTTATTCCTCCATGTAAGAAAAGCACAAGGCTCCGCCGATAACTCCTCAGCCCTCTACTAGTATTGCTTTGGATTCATCTACGTCGAGAAAGCTCGTAGTGAAATCGAGAAGGGGATGCTCGTACTGTAGTACAGCATTTCACTACTGAAGCCATTTATTTTCAAGGTAATCCATTTATATCTTTGAAAAAATCCATTTAAAAAACACATGTGAATTCCTGCTTAAAGGATCACATGTGTTTACAACTAAATAATGTATAAATTTATTGTTCCATTTGTCTAGCTAAAAATCCAGCTGCAGTTTCAGCTAGCTTCTTTTCCACATCGCCCATGCCTGTCCCATCTTTTGCAATTAAAATAACAGCTCCAATAGGATCACCATTTGCTATGATTGGAGCAATACAATACCCATTCACTTGCTCCTTTGAATCTCCAGCCAAGTGATATTCACCAGCTTGTCCCTCAATCATGGTTTTCCGTTCACTCATTGCAGATTCTACAAGTTCACCAATACCTTTATTTTGGTATTCCTTTTTAGACCCTCCTGCAACCGCAATATATGTATCACGGTCTGCAATTAAAACAGTATGGTTTAAGCTATCATATAATGCATCTGCATATTCCTTAGCAAAATCACCTAATTCAGAAATAGGAGAGTACTTCTTTAAAATAACTTCTCCATCACGATCCACAAATATCTCTAATGGATCACCTTCACGAATTCTTAATGTGCGGCGAATTTCTTTCGGAATAACCACACGTCCTAAATCATCAATACGTCTAACAATTCCAGTTGCTTTCATACTTACGTTGCCTCACTTTCCTTGTTGTATTCACGTCGATGCTTGCGTGCAAGTATTCAATTTAGTTAGCTGAATCTTGTCTTTATTATTAAACGAAAAAAAAGAACTATTCACCATTTGTTGAATAAATTTGTTATTTACCTAAGAAATGATAAGAAAAATCAAAATGAATACGGTTTTAAACCCTTGTGGTAAAAGCGAAGTGGGATGGAACGAATGATTTGTTTATCTTTATAATAGTTTATCTATTTTCAGGGGAGACCTCTCATGCAAGTGGAGATTTGCACCATGGGGGATGAAAATAAGCATATTTGTCTATACTTCGTTGAACTTTTATACCGCGTATTTTCAGGGTAGTCTATAAAAATGAACCGAGCTAATGCCCGGTTCACCTAAATAATTTACATATACGCTTGTTTACTTTCCTCTGAAAAATCCTTTTGAACTTCATCTAGCTTCGAAAGAACTTCTTCTAGCAATGATAAATATTCTCCATCAGATAGTGTTTTTCTTTTTATATGAATGGTAATCTGGTCACCGGTCATGGATAAATTTAGCTTATTTGAAATTCCGTTTACTAATGAAAATAATTTAGATCCATCAATAAGATCTGTCGTTTCTTGTCCTACTATGATTTTACATTCCTTATTTTTTTCATTGATGGAATCTATACCTTCCTGTTTTCCATATTGTTTAATTTTTGCAACTTGTATTAAGTAGCGAACCTCTTTCGGATAATCCCCAAAACGATCAAGCATTTCACTTTCTAGTTCTAAAATATCCTGTTGAGAGTCAATGGATTTAAATCGTTTATACATGTCGATTTTTTGTTTAGAATCAGGAATGTACATTTCAGGAATATAGGCATCTACTTGAATGTCTATTTCGATCTCTTTTTTATCCTCAACCACTGTAGCCGGGTTCAATCCTTCTTTCCTATTATCGATAGCCTCTTTTAGCATTTGTGAATACAAATCAAAACCTACAGATGCAATAAAGCCGTGCTGCTCTGCTCCAAGAAGATTACCTGCTCCTCGAATGGATAGATCGCGCATCGCTATTTTAAAGCCAGAACCTAATTCTGTAAATTCTTTAATGGATTGTAGTCTTTTTTCAGCGATTTCTGTTAAAATCTTATCCCGTTGATGAGTAAAGTAAGCATAAGCAACTCGGTTGGAACGTCCAACACGCCCTCTTAGCTGGTACAATTGTGAAAGTCCCATTTTATCAGCATCGTTAATTATTAACGTATTTACATTTGGAATATCTACACCTGTTTCAATTATGGTTGTCGTAACGAGTACATCGGTGTCCCCTTCTAGAAAATCTAGCATAACCGATTCTAGCTCTGTTTCTGTCATTTTACCATGTGCAAAACGAACATTTGCATCTGGGACAAGCATCGTTATTTTATCTGCTATTGTTTCAATATCTTCCACTCGATTATATAAATAAAATACCTGTCCTCCTCGACTCATTTCCCTTTCAATTGCTTCTCTAACTAAAGAATCATTATGCTCTACCACATACGTTTGCACCGGAAATCGGTTTTCAGGAGGTGTTTCAATTACAGACAAATCCCTTACACCTAGCATAGACATATGGAGGGTACGTGGTATAGGAGTTGCTGTTAATGTTAATACATCTACATTCGCTTTTAGTTTCTTAATCTTTTCCTTATGAGTAACACCAAATCGTTGCTCTTCATCAACGATAAGCAGTCCTAAATCACTAAATTCAATATCTTTAGAGAGTAGTCTATGAGTTCCCACTACTATATCAACTACACCTTTTTTCAAACCATCTGCCGTTTCCTTTTGTTCCTTCCTAGTACGAAAGCGACTTAATAAACCAACGTTTACAGCAAAATCTTGAAAACGTTCTCTAATGGTTTCATAGTGCTGTTGAGCAAGAATAGTAGTTGGAACTAGTATTGCTACTTGTTTCTCATCCATTATCGCTTTAAAAGCTGCCCTCAATGCTACTTCCGTTTTTCCATACCCAACATCTCCACAGAGGAGTCGATCCATAGGTCTTTCTTTTTCCATATCATCTTTAATTTCTTCAATTGCTCTTATTTGGTCTTCTGTTTCTTCATAAGGAAATGATGATTCAAATTCTTGCTGCTCAGGACCATCTTTAGAAAAAGCAAACCCTTTGCTCGCTTCCCTTTCTGCATACAGCTTAATCAGATCATCCGCTATATCCTGTACAGAAGAACGTACCTTTTTCGTGACCTTCTTCCAATCACTTCCCCCTAAAGCATAAAGCTTCGGCTCTTTATCCTCGGACCCTACATACTTTTGAACTTGATCAATTTGTTCCACTGGAACGTAAAGTTTATCATTTCCTGCATAGGATATATGCATATAATCTTTATGGATACCAGCCACTTCTAACGTTTTTATTCCTAAATATTTCCCTATACCGTGATTGACATGTACAACCCAGTCTCCTACTTTAAGCTCCGAGTAGCTTTTAATACGTTCTGCATTGGAAAGCTTTTGTCTTCTTTTTGGCTTTTTTGTTTTCTTTGTAAAAACTTCCTCTTCTGTAATGATTATCATACGCTGCATCGGAAGCTCAAAGCCTGTCATGAGCTGGCCAGTAATAATTTGCGCTTGCCCTGATAAAGGAGGATTTTCAGTTGATACGATAGAAGCCTCAATATCATAATCATCAAGGGTTCTCTTCATCCGTTCTGCTCGGTCTTTATCACCACAGACAAAGGTAATCGAATAGTTAGCATCCTTCCAACGATCCACTTCATTTTTTAGTAAGTGCAATTGTCCGTGAAAATTTTGCATCGTTTTGCTTTGAATGTTTACTATATTTTTAGGGTTTGTTGAAGGAACATGTCGTAAAAATAAACTTAAATATAGTCTCGGGAAACTTGTCTCTTCTATGATGCTTTCCCAAGGTCTTGATAATTCTAAGTCTGAAACAGAAGCACCTTGCGAAATCATTGTTGTATGCCATTCAGCTTCCTCTTTTTCTAAACTCTTTGCCATTTCTTGAACACGACTAACTTCATCAATGAAAATCGACCCGTTTTCAGGCATGTAGTCTAGTAAAGTAAATCTTTTTTCATAGAAAAGGGAGACATATTTATACATAGCATCAAAGGAAGTGTTTTCCTTTAACCAGTAGACTTCTTGTCCTACTTGCTCAGTCATCTTTTCTTTAATTGATTTATCTTTAATTTTTTTTAAGCTATTTCCTAATGCACTCTCTAGTTTCTTTGCTCCTAATAAGTAATTCTCTTCATTTAATAGAACCTCTTTTGCTGGTCCTATTTTAATAGTTTGAACTTGATCAATGGAACGTTGTGTCTCCACATCAAAAAATCGGATAGAATCTACTTCCGTGTCAAAAAGTTCTATACGTAGAGGCATTTCTTCTGTTAATGGATAAATATCAATTATTCCACCTCGAACACTAAAGTCACCTGGAGTTGAAACCATTTCTACTCTTTGGAATCCCATCTTTACAAGTTGTTCTAACATTTTTTGTAGGTCAATATCTTTTCCTACCTCAAAATCTAGTTGGCAATCCTTCCATAATGAAATAGGAGGTAAAAATCGTCTTACCCCCGCCATTGGTGAAATAATAATTGCGTCTTTTTTAGATGCCCACCGATTTAATGCTTCTATTCGTTGACCTTTCATCTCTGGACTTGCTACAGCAATTTCAGAGGCAATTAATTCGTTAACAGGATATAAATAAACATTCTCATCACCTAATAGAGAAGCTAAATCATCATATAATTTTTGTGCTTGAAATAAATTATGGGTTATGACTAATTGAGATCTTTTTGTCTTCTCAAACACGGTGGCAAGTAAAAGAGACCTAGCTGAACCAACTAAGCCTGAGACCATCTGTTCAGATAAGTTAGCCTCAATACCTTCAATAATACTTGTTACATCATCCCCATTATATACTTGTTCCATAAACCCTCTCACTAGTATCCCCCCTCGATTTAATTCTTCTAATACTATTTCTATATAAATCAGCATAAAAACGCTTTGGCACGAAGCACCAAAGCTTGTCGATTTTTGTCTTAATGGATAAAGGACTCGAACGCATGATAGTCTGGATTTTCTTGTAGAGTCCTTTCACAGTCCTCACAAATAACCTTAACCTGAATATGACCTTGCGAATCACATTCAATCATTTCCTTTCTGTCCTCATCAGTTAATTGGTTAAAGCCTAACATTTGATCATCGGCTTCCCAATCACTTAATTTCCCAATGCTTTTTGAACAATGTCGACAATAATAATGAATTGCCATGACGGTCCTCCTCTTTCATGCTATGCATTTCATACTATAAAGTATGCACGGATTCAGACCAATCTATGCCATATATCTATATTTAATTATACTCGTTCATTACATTAATAAAAGAGTTTGTTGTCCATGCTTCAACAGCATTAGCTGCTTTTTCTACTGTTTCGTCCACAAATTTCCGTTCATTTTCATTAAATTTACCTAACACATAGTCTGGTACAGGCTGTCCTTGCGATGGCCTACCAATACCAACACGAATCCGATTGAATTGATCGGATCCTAAGTGTGAAATAATTGATTTAATCCCATTATGACCACCGTGGCTTCCCTTTTGACGTAAACGTATCGTTCCAGGGGGTAAGTCAAGGTCATCATACACTACTAATAAATTTTCTTTTTCAATTTTATAATATTTCATTAAAGGAATAATTGACTCACCTGATAAATTCATATAAGTCATTGGCTTTAATAAATATAATTTTACATCACCAACTTTTTTATAACCATATATTCCTTTAAATTTTGATTGATCTAAATCGATAGATAACTGGTCGAGGCATTTATCAATAACTTCAAAACCAATATTATGTCGAGTTTGATCAAACTTATTACCTGGATTACCAAGACCTACAACAAGCTTCATTGGTACGTCCTCTCTTTCATCCCTTTGCTTAGTAAACAGATTTTTAAAAAACATATTTTCTCCCCTAGACTAGCATATTAAATTTCTTTTTCAAGCTTATCGTCTACCCTGAAAATAAGTGTAATCGAACTTAGCAGTATTAACAAATAAAGGTTATGTTAATCATTCGTTCCACACCACTTCACTTTCCGCATGTAACGGATGAACCTCCTTGATGAGTATTCCCCCCCCCCCAATGGTGCAAATCAATATTTGCATGGGCAGTCTACCCTGAAAATAGAAACGGTTCAGGAGTGAAGGGTGACGACTCCAGCGGGAAAAGCAATTGCAGAAGACCCGACAATTCGGCACGTTAGTGCGAAGTGTGGAGGCTGAAGCATTGCCCGCGCAGCCAGGATGGCAGGATTACGCAGTTGCCCACAGGACGCGGGCTGCCCTTAGGCGTAATTGATTCACCAGTAACGGATGAACCTCCTTGATGAGTATTTTCATCCCCAATGGTGCAAATCAACATTTGCATGGGCAGTCTACCCTGAAAATAGCTATACCTAATAACTATTAAAAGGAGGTATAACCTGGACGGCTATACCTCTTGTCCTATATTTATTATTCTTCTTCCGTTTCTTCATTTCCTTCATTTGCTACTAGTTCAGGCTCTGAAGCTTCTTCCTCACCATCTGTTTCATCAGGTACTTCTGTTGGTGGAAGAATAGATAAAACGGATTCTTCTGGATCATTATTTACTTCATACTTAGCACCACTCACTAGATCCTTTACTTGAAGTGAATCATTCACATCTAAAGAGCTCACATCTATTTCGATGCTTTCAGGGATATCGTTTGGTAATGCCTTAACAGAAACCTCATACAGCGACTGTTGAAGAACACCTCCATTTTTTACACCTACAGATTCTCCAACAACTTGTATAGTAACATTTGCATCAAGCTCACTTTTCATATCTACTGCGTAGAAATCAACGTGAATAATTTCGTTTTTTAATGTATCTACTTGAAGATCATAAACCATTACATCTGTTTTTTGACCATCAATATCTAATTGAAAAACACCATTTCTTCCGTTTTCACGAATCATTTTGATTAATTCCATTTGATCGACTTTAACAGGTTCATTTCCAAAAGCTTTTCCATAAATAACTGCCGGTACTTCACCTTTATTACGAATGTTTGTTAATCTTGATCCTCTTAAATCTTTTCGTTTATCTGCTTGTAAAACTGTAGCCATGTTTACCACCTCATCCTTTTTTTCGGTTATTATATTGTTCTTCCCTAATTTGAATGAATTGAAACCTCGACTTTCAGAATACGAATCAGTTTATCGAAAAAATGATTTATTCGTATATGGAACAATCAAAATTGAAGAAATTTAATTAAACAATCTACTTACTGAACGTTGCTCATGTACATGGATTATTGCCTTACCAAGTAATGGAGCAACGGATAATTGTGTGATTTTATCTATTTTCTTACTCTCTAATAGTGGAATAGAATTTGTTACAACAAGCTCTTTTATTTTTGAATTCTGTATACGTTCAATAGCTGGCCCAGACAAAACAGGGTGTGTACAACAAGCATACACTTCCTTCGCACCATTTTCCATCATTGCATTAGCAGCAAGAGTAATTGTTCCAGCAGTATCGATAATATCATCAATAAGGATTGCAGTCTTGCCCTCAATATTACCAACAATGTTCATAACTTCAGCTACATTAGGCTTAGGTCTACGTTTATCAACAATAGCAATAGGTGCTTTTAAACGATCTGCCATTTTTCTAGCTCTTACTACCCCTCCGTGGTCAGGAGAAACGATAACTGGATCTTCAAAATTCTTTTCTTGAAGATAATCAGCTAAAATAGGAACACCAACTAACTGATCTACTGGAATATCGAAGAAACCTTGAATTTGAGTTGCATGTAAATCAAGAGAAATAACTCGTGAAGCACCTGCAGTTTCTAGTAAGTTAGCTACTAATTTAGCAGTAATTGGCTCACGTGCACGAGCTTTTCGATCTTGGCGTGCATAGCCATAGTAAGGAATTACAACATTAATTGTTTTTGCAGAAGCTCTCTTTAATGCATCTATCATAATCAAAAGCTCCATTATATGTTCATTTGCTGGTGAACTAGTGGATTGAATGACAAAGATGTCACATCCACGAATACTTTCTTCAATGTTAATTTGAACTTCACCATCACTAAAACGGTCTACAGAACATTCACCCATTTGAATACCGATGTAGTCTGTAATTTCGTGCGCTAAATCTGGGTTAGAATTAAGTGTAAATACTTTTAACGAATCGTCTCCATACTGAGCCATGCTATTAAAAACCTCCATTATTTTCCTATGTTCTTCTTTTTGGTATATCCTTCTTTTGTTGTTTGCCTTTGTCTGGCAATAGCTAAAGATTCACTTGGGACATCATCTGTAATAGTGGATCCAGCCGCAATAAATGCCTCTTTACCTATTGTTACAGGTGCTATTAAATTGGAATTACAACCAATAAAAGCCCCATCTTCAATTTTAGTTAAGTACTTATTTTTCCCATCATAGTTTACTGTTATTGATCCACAACCTACATTCACACCATTACCTATCTCTGCATCTCCTAAATAACTTAAGTGAGAAGCCTTACTACCTTCACCCATAGATGTTTTTTTCAGTTCTACAAAGTTTCCAACTCTAACATGATCATTTAATTGGGTTTTTGGTCGCAAATGAGAAAATGGTCCAATTGATACGAAATCTCCTACATCACTATCATGTACTACAGATTGTTTAATTAAAGTATTATTCCCAATTTTACTATTTTCAATTTCACTATGAGGACCTACCTCACACAGTTCTCCGATAATTGTTTCCCCTTTTATTATCGTTCCAGGATAAATAATTGTATCTCTACCAACTTTGGCATCAGAGGATACGTACGTATTGTCAGGGTCTATTAATGTGACTCCATCCCTCATAAGTCTTTCATTAATTCGATTTTTCATCACCTTTTCAGCCTGACTTAAAGCAACACGATCATTTACACCTATCGTTTCACTAAAAAGAGGGGTTTGAAATGCTGCTATGATTTTACCTTGCTCTTGTAGAATTTCAATAACGTCTGGCAAGTAGTATTCACCTTGCACATTATCGTTACCTACATTTTTCAATGCTTGAAACAATGCTTGATTATCAAAGCAATACGTACCTGTATTAATTTCCTTCACCAAGCGTTCCTCTTCCGAAGCATCTTTATGTTCTACTATTTTCTTTACCGTTCCATCCTCATGACTTCTTAGTATACGTCCATATCCTGTTGGATCACTGGCTAATGCTGTTAAAATAGTAGCTTTTGCATTTTTTGATTCATGTTCTTCAATCAAGGAATTCATTGTTTCACTTGTTAGTAATGGCGTATCGCCACAAACAACAATGGTTGTTCCATTCTGATTACCTAACATGGGCTCTGCTTGTAAAACGGCATGTCCAGTACCCAATTGCTCCTCTTGTAAAACATAAGATACATCCGCACCTAACTGTTCTTTTACTTTTTCAGCACCATGCCCTACGACTGTAATTGCCTTATCAACTTGACAACCTTTAAGCTGATCAACAATATGCTGTACCATAGGCTTTCCACAAACTTGATGTAAAACCTTGTACAAATCCGACTTCATTCTTGTACCTTTACCAGCAGCTAAAATAACTGCATACCGATTATTCATATATTATCCTCCAAAGGCTCATTTTCCATTACGAATATATCCTAAATTGACGTTCTTTTCAAGATTGCTACGCATTTAATGTCAATTTTATTATAGACAGCCTTATTATATATATATTACTCTTATATTTTACTACAATGTCTCATTTAATGGACAATAGATTTCAATGGAGTAGTAACTAGCGGGGATAGGGAAATGCAATTAAGCCAAGAACTCCATGAATCCCATGTTCCTGTCTCTTCCTCCTACATGATAATATTCTGATAATATTTGCATCGAGACATTTCGTAGTGAATGCGAGAAGTGCATGCTCGTCGTTGGAGTCACGGCCTTTCACTCCTGAAGCCTTTTTATTTTCGAGTTCAGTCTTCTACAAAAATACCAATGTAAGTGTTTTCAAAAAAAAAGACCCTAGTCTACTTATTGACTAAGGTCTCTCTTTTAAATCAAGAAGCACCCGCTTCTTCAAACTCTATTTCTTCACCAGCGCGGTCGTACTCAGCCAATACTGCTGACTGAATTTTTTCACGAGTCTTAGAGGAAATTGGATGAGCAATGTCTCTAAATTCTCCATCGGGAGTACGCTTGCTTGGCATAGCCACAAATTTTCCATTATTGCCGTCGATTACACGAATGTCATGAACGACAAATTCATCATCGATGGTAATAGATGCGATTGCAAGCATACGACCTTCCGTATTTACACGGCGAAGTCTCACATCTGTTACTTCCATATCTGCCACCACCTTTTCGCAAAAAAATAAACGCTTTATACTTTTTTCTACATTTTATCGCGAACTCCTTCTTTTTGGAGAAAAAAAGAGAAAATAATTATGAAATTTTATTCATTTGTCAAATTTTATACAAATTGTGACAAAACACAAATTACTTAATCCTGTAAATAAAATGGATTATCGAATATACTTCCTCTTACCACTTTAATTTTTTTAGATTTTATATCCATTTCCGATAGCTTTGTTAGAGAGACATACTCATTAACTAGCTTTTCCTCATGATGCACAGCTTCCGTTAAAACCCCAATCCCTGCAATGGTAGATTGAAATTCTTTTACTAAGTCCATCATACCTCGAATGGTTCCTCCAGCCTTCATGAAATCATCAATAATGAGCACATTTGAATTAGGTGCTAGACTTCTTCTTGCAAGAGACATTGTTTGAATCCTCTTTTGTGATCCTGATACATAATTTATACTAACCAAAGAACCTTCCGTAATTCGATGTTCATGACGAACAATGCTTACTGGAACATTTAAATGTCCTGCGACAGAGTATGCCAAAGGGATACCTTTAGTAGCCATTGTCATGACAGCATCAACTTTTGATTTACGAAATTTAGAGGCAAATATTCTACCTAGATCTTGGGTTAATAAAGGGTCACCAATTACATCCATCATGTACAAATATCCACCCGGCAATAATCGTTCTGGGTCTTCTAAACGATAACATAACTCATCAATAAGTGATTCTGTTCTCGTTAAATCAACTGTAGGGATAAAAGTCACACCACCTGATGCGCCAGCTGTTGTTCCAATTGTTCCTAGTCGGTTATATTCAAAGACCTCTTTAATTATCGATATGTCTTCACTAATAGAAGATTTAGCTGAATCATAACTTTCCGAAAAATAACTTAAAGGGATTTGTTGATGAGGATGCGTCAAAAAATAATTTGTCATATCAACTAATCGACCACTTCTTCTATATTTCATAAGTACCCTCCGATATGGGAAGTGACAAATTTTTCAACTACAATTATTTAAATTCATTGTAGAAAAAAATTATTATCCTTCTTAACATGTAAAATCCGAATATTCAATGTGTAATATACCATTTTTATACGGAATTAACAAGATGTTAAAAGAATTATTCGTGTTTATTCCCTAAAAGGCGAACAACATATACTTCTTCCATAAACCCTTTTAAGCTATTATATAATCGAATAGCACGATGTTCATTTTGGGTAATAGCAAAAATAGTTGGTCCACTCCCACTCATCACAACACCATCTGCTCCGTATTGAATTAAGCGTTCCTTTAATATTTCCACCTTAGGATGTAATTCAAAGGTTACCTTTTCCATCACATTTTCTAATCGAGAGCATACACCATTAAAATCTTGGTTAGTGATCGCATTTACCATACCCTCTGTATCTGGGTGCTTTAGCTCTGATACATTTAAACGTTCATAAATATCTTTCGTAGATACTCCAACAGACGGCTTAACTAAGATAACCCAACACGGAGGCGGGGTTGGAAGAAACTCTAATAACTCTCCACGACCTCTAGCAATAGCTGTCCCACCATGAACACAAAATGGGACATCAGAACCTATAGAAAGTCCTATATCAGCTAACTCCTCTATGGACAGCCCAAGCTCCCACATATCATTTAACCCTCTCAATACCGCAGCAGCATCTGTGCTACCTCCAGCCAAACCGGCAGATACAGGTATTTGTTTATCAATAAATATAGATACACCTTGTTTTATCCCTAGTCTATCTTTCAATTCTCTTGCAGCTATATATGCTAAGTTATTTTCATTACTAGGAACATAACCTTTTGTCACATCAACAATAATTTGATCTTCATCTAATGATACTAGTTTTATACGATCAGCAAGATCGACAGTGGTCATAATCATTTCCACGTCATGATACCCGTCATCTCTTTTTCGAACAACATCTAATGTTAAATTTATTTTTGCTGGTGCTTTTACAATTTTTTGCACATTTATCACCTACTTATAATCCGTTTCAACCTAGGTTATTTTACCATTTGTTAACTTCTTATACTACCATTTACTTATTAATTTGATGAAAAAGGAGTTGAAGCAGAGGATTGCTTCAACTCCTGACGCAGAACAAATTTATTGTTGTTGATTACTGGAGATTTGCTGTTCAGCTAACTCTATCGCACGCTTAACCATGTTTCCAGCATCTCTTGCACGAATGCCTCCCCAACCTTCCCGTTGGACTGTATCATAGAAGCCAAGCTCTTTTGCCAGTTCCTCTTTAAATTGTTCTGACATAACTCCTCGTCTTCTGCTCATTCGTTACATCACCCTCCATTGCTCTGCGTTAATGTTTATTATATCCAAATAAACAAATCATATTTGCGGGGCCTCATCTTGCACTTTTCCGCTGGAGCATCCGTTACAGTCAGTCCAATTACACCTAAGGTATGCCTTCGTCCTGTGGGCAACGGCGTAAAGTCGCCATCTTAGCTCCGGATTCGCCTTCCCGCAAGAAATGTCGTCTTTCACTTCTGAACCGGGTGGTAACATGATAGCCACACACGAAAAAACGATTATCCAAAAAAATCACAACTGAAAAGAACTAGTTGGGAATTTTTTTGGATAATCGTCTGTATTATTGATAGCCTTTTTTATTTAAGCTTTTTATACATTTTCCGTTGCTTCTAAGGAAACGTCCATTTCATCTGTCAAAGTGAGTTTAACTGTCTCCGTTAATACGTCTGTATAACTATAGGAAACCCTCTCAACAGCATATTCATCTTGATCAAGCTTGACTGTAAAAACGGATGGATACGTACCTTCTAAAAGACCAGAACGTTCAATCGTTTTACGTCTTCCCCCATTAGCTTGAATGGTAATCCTTTTCCCTATTTTTTCGTCTAAAGATTGCTTAATCTCGATTAATGTTTTTGCCATCCACCACACCTCACTTGTCCTAAGTTTAACACAGAAAGGTATACAAGTCAAATAAAATTAAAATTATATCAATGTATACTCATGGTGTCAATTAAAAATTACTGATTTGCTTATGTTATTTTTTATCATGTACCAATCCGACAAAATTATGTAAATTTTTTAAAAAGACTGTATCAATTCGCCTTTGATACAGTCTGGTAACCATTAGTAAATGGATATTTTTTATTGAGAGTTATTATTATTTTCTGGAGTATGAGGCATCCCTCTTCTTAAAGTACCACTCGTTTCAACTCCACCTAATCCTTTTTCACCTGTCAATGAAGTCTTTAATATATCCCATACACCTACTCGTTCCATAAAAGGAGTCAAGCTAACTTTTGATACAACATAAACAGGGTCTAGAGCATGAATGTTAATTCTATTAGGAGAGCTAGCAAAATTAGCACCTGCTTTAAGTATTGATTGAAAATTAGATTGACATGCTCCTGCAAAAATTACTAGGTGGTCCATATAAGGTACAACTTTCCTAGCCTCCGTTACTGTGTCTACAAAGTGCTGAGAATTTCTGTACGCTTTCATTTCATGCTCAGAGCCTTTTGTTTTACTATAGGCATCGTGACCAGTTATAACTAAAATATCAGGGCGCACCATTTCTATTAAAGAAGCTACTTGCATTGGCATTTCCTTTTCTTGAAGATGGACTCCATAAACAGGGACCCCTAAACGATCGTATACTTGAGTGCATTTCTTTAAATATAAAGAATCACCGTCTAAATGAAGAACTTTACCAGGAAGTTCAAAATAACTGTTTTTTTTTGTATAACCTGAAGTAACATCATATTCATTTTTTTCTCTTATTAGTTTTCGGTCTTGGCGAAACAGCTGATAACAGTTTTCTTCTTGCTGTTTTTGTTTTTTTTCTCTTTTCTTTCGATCTTCTTCTTTTATTAAAATTAAATCACTAAGAGGTGCATCAGCAACGAGACGAACGTCTTCCCCTTGTAATTCTACATAATTACCGTCAATTCGTTTCACACGAAACAAAATATCACATTTGTATGAATTTCTTCCTACAATACTATCCACTTGAATTTTCGCCATGACATACGCCTCCTCACACGATAAATTATGCAAGGAAGTTAGTTGTTGCTACAACGTATTTTGTCTTTTATAAAGAGTTTCAGCCAAAATTGCAAATTCCTCCATGGATAAGGATTCCCCTCTTCGCTTCGGTTCAATTTTAGCAGATTGAAGAATATCCTCTACCTCTGACTTAGACAAAGTGCTATTAAAATATTGTGACAAATTATTTAATATGGTTTTTCTACGCTGTGTAAAGGAAGCTCTTACAACTTCAAAGAAAAAATCCTTGTCCGTTACAGAAACTGGAGGCTTATCCCTTATTGTTAATCTTAATATTGCCGAATCAACATTTGGTTGTGGTACGAAAACCGTTCTCGGTACAGTAAATACAGTTTCAGAGATAGCATAAAATTGTGCAGCAATTGATAATGAACCATAATCCTTGGAATTAGGACTTGCTGCGATTCGTTCCGCTACTTCTTTTTGAATCATAACCACAATAGATCGAATAGGTAACTCCTCTTCTAACAGCTTCATTAAAATTGCAGTTGTAACATAATACGGAAGATTAGCTACAATAGCAATATCTTGGTCTTGTTTAAATTCTTCATCTAACATTTGTTTTACATTTGATTTTAAGATGTCTTGATTAATTACTTTCACATGCTCATAAGGAGATAACGTCTCTTGTAAAATTGGTATTAACCGTTTATCAATTTCATATGCTACAACCTTTTCCGCCTTTTTAGCCAACTGTTCCGTTAGAGCTCCAATTCCTGGTCCAACTTCAATAACTCCAGAAGTTTCCATTAACTTTGCTGACTCCACTATCCGTCTTAATATATTTGTATCAATTAAAAAATTTTGACCTAAGCTTTTCTTAAAAGTAAATCCATATTTTTCTAATATTTTCTTCGTTCTTTGCGGTGTTGCAATATCTTTTATTTCATTCATTTTTCGTTCTCCTCTTCAATAAGTCGTAACGCATCTAAAAATTCTTCCTTTGTTATTTGAAATTGAAGAAGTCGATTTAATAGCTGTTTTCCATTTGTATAACCAATGTTCAATTTTTTCCCTAATAGTTCTCTTTTTTTACGACTACCTTCTCCTGCAAGTAAACCTGCTAATAGTAATTCTTCTTTAGAAATGATAATATCAAGATCATTGTGATCGATAACAGTAGGTTTAGCCTGTTGAATTGCTTCCATAATGTTCTCTTTTGATGCATGCTCAACCCCTACTTTTTTCTTCCTATCATCAATTGCATATTCCTTTGGAAGAAAAGCATGCTTACAACCAGGTACAGCTCGATCAATGGTCTTACGAATCTTCTCTCCTGGAAAGTCAGGATCCGTGAATATAATTATGCCACGTCTTTCCTTTGCTAGCTTAATCTTATTTATAACCTGATCTGCTATTGCTGATCCATTCGTTTCAATCGTGTCACACTGAAAAGCCCTCTTCAATGCATGAGTATCATTTTTTCCTTCTACAACAATCACTTCTTCAATAACCATTAAATGTCCCTCGCAAACTAAATACAGTATGTATTATCTATTGTATCCATACTTCAGTCATATTTGTTGTTTAGTATACATGTATTTTTACTTTTGTATGAATGGAAGAAATAAAGTTCATTATCTCAAAAAAATGACACAGAGTCTAACTCTGTGTCAAATAAATACTATTAAACTATCTACCTCTTCTTATAACTCTAATTTGCACATTCTGAATCCCGAAATTCATAGCCTCGCTTCTACTATTTACGAGTATATCAATTTTATTTCCTTGTATTGCTCCTCCAGTATCTAATGCTTGTGCTACAAATGTTTCATTAGGCGTCCTTACTTCTACTAGAGAATACATAGGAATAACAGATGGATCAGTCGCAATTACTCTATTACCATTATGTGTAATTGTATTAGAAACATCTATCCCTGTAGCAGTTACACCTGTACATCCTGTAGGACAAAATGCTGTGTATTTTGTTGCAATAAATGACGACCATTCTCCTGATCCACGAGAAACAGTTTGATTCTGCGCTGGAGCTGGTGGAGCTGGTGGAGCTTTTGTACCTACAGCAACGATACGATCTTGACTTTCTTGAACCATTTCTTCCTTTACTAATTCACGTGATACTTCCTCGCCATCTTCAAAAATAACCTCATAGTGTTTTTTTAGACGACCTTCCTGGCCTGATTCTACAACTTCCTCAGACCCCCGTTCTAAGCTTGAGTCGTTCCTTTTTACAGTAGCAAAGTCAATGGTTTCTTCCACAACGTCTGTCACTTTTTCAACCCGAACGATATTTACATCAGTGTCTTCATTTATTTCATCATCAATAGCTGGTTCTACTTTATCTAATTCATTAAGAGTAATGTTTTCTTTCTCTAATAAGTCACCAATCGTTGTTGAAGTCGTCCATACTTTATTTTCTTCCCCGTCACTAAATAGTGTCACTGCATACGATGGTTCATAAGTCACCTTTATTTCATCAGTTAACTCTTTTTCTAATGACGGTTCGATAACATCGTGCTCATTGACCGTAATACCTAATTCGTCCATGAGCTCTTCTACTGTTCCTGATACTGTCCAAATATCTTTGGCTTCACCATCGATATTAACAAAAATTTGTTGTGCAGGTGTATATGTTATTTTCAGTGCGTCTGTAATAGTCGTGTCTATGGATGGTTCGATGTAATCGTGAACACTTACGTCAATACCACGTTCTTCCAAAACCTCACCAACAGTTGATGCATGGGTGTAAACCGTAATATTTTCATCATTCAATGATACGGTTACAGAAGTTTTCGTCACTTCATAAATTGCAAAGATAAGTATCCCCATCAACGTCAGGAGGCCAACACTGGATATGGCAAATTTTCTCCAAGAAAATTCAGAGAAGATTCGCTTCATCCATTGAGTCATGGTTGAACCCCTCCTTCAGGAATCAATAATATGCCACCTCCACCACCTTGTCAACATCAATTTTGTGAAATGTTACGTTGCCTATTATCTTTTATTATTAAAAATTAGGAAAGGGTAACTTATCGACATGACTATTATATGCCCTACCAAACCCTTGTAGAACGATAGAAAAAAACCTTGTTTTGGACAAGTTCCTTCAAAAATCCCTATCAACTCTTGTCAATTAATACCGAAAAGTTTTTTTGCATTTTCAGTAGTAGATTTTGCTAATTCTTCGTATGAAATTTCTTTTATCTCTGCTAATTTTTCTGCAACTATTTTTACATATTCAGGTTCATTTCGCTTTCCGCGATATGGATGAGGAGCTAAAAATGGTGCATCTGTTTCAATGAGTAATCGATTCAACGGTATTTCTTTTGCTACTTCCTTCGGTCGTTTGGCGTTTTTGAAAGTAACAGGACCTCCGAAAGATATATAAAAATTCATTTTAAGGCATTCTTTAGCTATCTCGATACTCCCCCCGAAGCAATGCATAATTCCCCCAACTTCTTCTGCATTTTCTTCCTTTAATATTTCAACTATGTCTTGATGAGCATCACGATCATGAATTATGATTGGAAGCTTCACTTCTTTTGCAAGCTGTATTTGCTTTCTAAAGGCATCCTTTTGAACTTCTTTAGGTGATTTATCCCAATGATAATCTAGTCCAGTTTCTCCTATAGCAACCACTTTTTCATGAGATGATAACTGACGAATCCATTGGAGATATTCCTCATTTAAATCAATTGCATCTACAGGATGCCAACCAATAGCCGCATAGATAAATTCATATGAATCCACTAGCTCCATTGCTTTTTTTATTGTTTTTTCATCAAATCCCACTACAACCATTTCCGACACACCAGCTTTCCTCGCCCTTTCAATCACCTCTTCTACATCATTCTCATATTGATCAGCATTTAAATGAACATGAGTATCAAATAGCATCGTTTTTCCTCCTAATGTAAATTGTTCTTTATCTTCACATGAATCTAAATCGCCTTCCCAATTGGAAAGGCGATCTTAGATTTTCAATATCCACATTCAATCTCTATAGCAATTATTTTACTTTTGCTCCATTTGGAAGAGATGTTTCAATTGTTGCCAATGTTAAGTCATCTCCTTCTGATGCTGCCAAAATCATCCCTTGAGACAATTCTCCTCTTAGCTTAACTGGTTTTAAATTTGTTACACAAATAACCTTTTTACCAACTAAATTGTCTGGCGTATAGTACTTTGCAATTCCTGAAACAACCTGTCGTTGTTCATATCCTAAATCAAGTTGGATTTTTAATAATTTATCAGCCTTTTTAACTTTTTCAGCTTTTATAACTTCAGCAACTCGAAGTTCTACTCTTGTAAAATCATCAATGGTTATTTCATCCACCTCAGGGGGCTCCACTTGTTTTTCTTCTCCTTTTGAATCCTCATCAGCATCTGAAGTAATTACTCCACCCATTGATTCAACAATGTGTGTCACTTCTTCTTTAACTTCTAATCGAGGGAAGAGAGGCTCTCCCTTACTGACTACTTTCGTTCCATTAGCTAAATGACCAAATTCTTTTAAAGTATCCCATGATGTAGAATCGTCAGTTATACCTAGCTGGCTCCATATTTTTTCAGGAGTTTCCGTTAGGAATGGTTGAATAAGAATTGAAATGTAACGAAGAGACTCAGCTAAATGGTACATTACCGATCCCAATTGTTCATTTGCCTCATCATCTTTTGCAAGTATCCAAGGCTGTGTTTCATCAATATACTTATTCGTTCTACTTACAAGCTGCCAAATTGCCGTAAGGGCTACGGAAAATTCCATGTCCTCCATTGAATTCTCAACTTTTGTAACCGTTGCTTGAACATGTTCTACAAGTACTTCATCAAATGGTGTAGCATTCTTTACATATTTCGGGATTTCTCCATCAAAATATTTATTAACCATAGCCACAGTTCTATTTAACAAGTTTCCTAAATCATTAGCCAAATCATAATTTAGGCGTTCTACAAAACTTTCCGGAGTAAATACTCCGTCTGATCCAAACGGAACCTCTCGAAGTAAATAATATCTTAAAGCATCCAATCCATATCGATCAATTAACGGCACTGGATCAACAACATTCCCCTTCGATTTAGACATTTTTCCATCCTTCATTAACAACCATCCATGACCGAATACTTTTTTCGGTAACGGTAAGTCTAATGCCATTAACATGATTGGCCAGTAAATAGTATGGAAACGTACAATTTCTTTTCCAACTAAATGAACATCTGCAGGCCAGAATTTTTCATATTTTGACTGATTATCACTTCCATAACCTAAAGCAGTTATATAATTGGACAGGGCATCAATCCAAACATAAACTACATGCTTAGGATCACTTTTAACCTTAACTCCCCAATTAAATGAGGTTCGAGATACAGCTAAATCTTCTAATCCTGGTTTAATGAAGTTATTAATCATTTCATTTTTCCGTGATTCTGGCTGTATGAATTCTGGATTGTCTTCATAGTACTGTAATAATCTATCAGCATATTTACTCATACGGAAGAAGTATGACTCTTCCTTTACTTTTTCTACAGGTCGACCACAGTCGGGGCAATTTTTATCCTTGGCTTGATACTCTGTGAAAAATGATTCGCAAGGGGTACAATACAAGCCTTCATATTGGTCAAGATAAATATCTCCTTGTTCCAATAGCTGATTAAAAATCTTTTGAACAATTTCCTTATGGCGATCTTCCGTTGTTCTTATAAAATCATCATAAGAAATGTCTAGTTTATCCCACAGCTTGCGAATATCACTTACGATATTATCAACAAACTCTTGAGGAGATACTCCTTCTTCCTCTGCTTTCCTTTCGATTTTTTGACCATGCTCATCCGTCCCTGTTAAATACATTACATCATATCCTCGAAGGCGTTTATATCTTGCCATTGCATCTCCAGCAACAGTGGTATATGCATGCCCAATATGAAGTTTACCACTAGGATAATAAATTGGTGTTGTAATATAAAATGAATTGTTTGCTCTTGCCATTGTTTGTAAATCCTCCTTCTGTTCATAAAAAAATAGTTTCTATCTATAAAACAAAAACCCCCGTCCTCAATTGGGACGAGAGTTAATCTCACGTGGTACCACCCAGATTTACTGTTCCTTTTGTAAAAACAGCCTCTGATGCTCCGTTATCATTCAAATCAAATGACTCATTACGAAGCTCTTTCCATTTAACGGTGGAAACCCGTTACCCTCTTGCGTTTAATATACGTTCGAAAGCAAACTCCTCGTAGGACCATATTCAAAAGTTCATCCATACCAGTTTTCAGCTACCCTGGCTCTCTGTCATGAATCTCCCTTTTTACTCATCCTGTCATCAGAAATAAATGTTCATTTTTATTACTAGTATTTGCATCTGTACTCAGAATATACCTAATCCAAGTAAATGTGTCAAGATACGAGAAATGTATGTAGATATTAGTTTATTTTCATAAAAATTCCATTATATGTAATTTAAATGCGACTATTAATTATTATCCTACTAGATTATAAAAAAATGTAAAAAATATCAAATATTTAGTTAGTTTATTCCTTAAAATGGGTATAGGTTGTATCATAACTAAAAGAAGTAAATTTGTATAAAAGGAAGTGATTTGGAAAAATAGTTTTAATTTAAACACATTTTAATTGACTTCTTTTGGAAAAGTTGGTATTCTAAGTTTGATAGATTTTGTCGAAACTTGACAACAAATGACAACGACTATTATTAACACACATGGGAGGAGAAACAAAATTATGAAATCCACAGGTATTGTACGTAAAGTAGATGAGTTAGGTCGGGTAGTTATTCCTATCGAGCTACGCCGCACACTAGATATTGCTGAAAAGGACGCATTAGAAATTTATGTTGACGATGAAAAAATCGTCTTAAAAAAATACAAGCCTAATATGACATGCCAAGTTACTGGTGAAGTATCTGATGATAATCTTTCTATCGCAGAAGGTAAAATCATTTTAAGTCCACAAGGTGCAAAAGAAATTATTCAAGAATTAGAAAGCTACTTAGCAAAACAAGATTAATTAGTAACCCAAACAATCCTACATCTTAACCTGATATAGGATTGTTTTTTTACACCTCATTATTAACCTTTGTTTACAAATTAATATCAAGTTCCATAAAGATATGAAAAAAAGAGCTTTTATTCTAGATTCGATTCGTTACAATCTACTTAATTTCCACAAGCATTCACATTTTCTCTTAAGTCTAAACTTTTATTCAACATGGTAAATTTGATATATATCTCTTTTCTTCATTTGACGATCCATGGACACTTGTTTAATTGCATCCTTCGAGGAATAACCCTTTTCATTTATATATGTATTAATATGATCCACTACTGAAAGCTTATCCCACCAATTATCTTCTGCAGATTCATTTAATTCTTCTTCAGAAGCTCCTTTAACTACAAGAACACATTCTCCTTTAATAGCATTTTCTATTACGAAATCTACAATTTCATCTACTCTTCCTCTAATAATCGTTTCGTATTGCTTTGTTATTTCACGACACAAAGCTATTTCACGATTACCGTAAATTTCTTTTATTGCAAACAAAGTATCCTTAATTCTATGAGGTGCTTCATAGAAGAGCAATGTACTTCTACTTTTTTTCCACTTTTCTAACATGAGGTCTCTATCTTTTTTCTTCCTATCTAGAAATCCTATAAAGGTAAAATTATCTGTCGGTAAAGCAGAAACAACAAGTGCGGTTAGTGCTGCATTTGCCCCTGGTAATGCTATAACTGGAATTTGTTCCTTTGCGAACCTCGCAACTAAATCAGAACCTGGATCTGATATGGCAGGCATCCCTGCATCGCTTACTACAGCAATTACCTCTCCATTCGAAGCTCTTTCCACTAAATAATCTTCTCGATCTCGCTTATTATGTTCGTGATAGCTAATTAAAGGTGTATCAATTGAAAAATAATGGCATAATTTTTTCGTATGTCTTGTATCCTCAGCAGCAATAATATTAGCAGTTTTTAGTATTTCCACAGCTCTATATGTCATGTCCTGCAAATTTCCAATAGGGGTAGGGACAAGATACAGGCATCCACCACTTTCATTTTGATAGCTTTTTTGAATATTCATCTTTTGCTCCCCCTTTATTGTGTATTAATTTTTCCTTTTCTTTTCTAGATAATTGTTTAATAAAATATTCTCGCTGCAGTGCTTCTCTTTTTGTTGAATATGTCTCTTCGTGAACGATGGAGAATGGTCCACGTCCTCTAGTGTATTTTGCACCCTTCCCCTCTTTATGTGCTTTCATACGTTTTTCTATATCCGTAGTATAGCCGGTATAATAGGTGGTATCTTGACACTGAAGAACATAAACATAATGATTACCACTGCTCATAATGATTCTTAAACTCCTCTGTATAATGATGCCCTTCGTTGTCGTAAACATAAATCGGTTCTAAGGTTTTTATCCCAGGTCCTCCATTTCTTACAGCCTCGATAAATACCATATTTGGCTCCTTTTTACGTTTTGGATAAACATATTGAAGTACTTTAGGCTCCAACGAACATTTAATCATACACATAATTATTTCCACTAATCTTTCTGGTCGGTGTACAATCGCAAATCTACCTGTTTGTTTAACAAGCCTAGATGAAATGCGAATAACATCCTCCAGTGTACATTCAAGTTCATGACGGGCAATTGACACTTTTTCATTATTATTTCTTCTATTATGAGAGTTAATGGAGTAATAAGGAGGATTACACGTTACTAGATCATAGGAACCCCATTTCACTTCATCTGATAACTTCATAATATTTTGATTTATAACAGAAATTTGTTTTTCCAAGCTATTATACTCTACACTTTTCTCAGCAAGATCACATAGTTCTTTTTGTATTTCAACGGCATCTATTTTTGCATTTGTTCTTAATGATAACATTAGTGGTACTGCACCATTACCTGCACATAGATCAACAATCTTACCTTCTTCCTTCGGTACTTTCGCAAATTTAGCTAACAATACTGCATCCATAGAAAAGGTGAAAATATCATTACGTTGAAAAATATATCTTTTTTTTCCTGGCATATAGTTTATACGTTCCTGAATTAATTTAGTCATGGGTTTCTCCCTCACTTTAAGGCATATTATAAGAAAAGTCTTCCCATAGTCAATTGGGAAGACTTTATTTACGTTATTTCTTGTTTAAAAAGGATAAACAAAAGAGACAATCTCCCTCTGTTCGAATACTTCCATAGTGCATATTACAGATGTGGAATCCCTCTTGATAGAGTCGAGCTAAGTTATCATAGCCTTCACCAAAATCTGAACGGAGCCGTCCCGATTCATCTTTTTCCTCTAGTTTCTTATCATCTAGTTCTTCATCTACTGCTTGCTGTAATCGTGAACGTAAATGATCATTTTCAACTTGGAGATGATGATTTTCTTCTAATAATAGAGCTAGCTGTTCCTTCAATTGGTTTAATTCTTGATGTAGCTCTCCTATACTTTCATCCATTTGGCTTACACGACTAAAGATTTCCTGTTTATTCACGATATCCACACCTCATTATTTCGTGGCTTCCGTGGTGATTGCTCCTTCTTCAATAAGCTCATCTAAAGTAAATTCAATCACTCGATTTGATTCAAAAATTTCAATTTGAACAAGGCGTTCTAACATATTTAAACCAACAACTTTTCCTCTACCATAGCTTGTCTTCATTTCTTGGTTGATATCAGGCAAATCTTTTTTTGCTGTTTCGTACAAATCATTTTCGTACTTTAAACAACACATGAGGCGGCCACACAAACCAGAAATTTTAGTTGGATTAAGGGATAAATTTTGATCCTTGGCCATTTTTATAGATACTGGTTCAAAGTCCCCTAAAAACGTTGAACAGCATAACATCCTACCACATGGCCCTATACCACCTAGCATCTTCGCTTCATCACGTACACCAATTTGGCGTAGCTCAATTCTAGTTCTAAAAATCGAAGCCAAATCCTTTACGAGTTCACGAAAATCTATTCGACCATCCGCAGTAAAATAGAAAAGAATTTTGTTTCTATCAAATGTATATTCCACATCTACAAGCTTCATATCAAGCTCGTGAATGGCAATCTTTTCTATACATACTTCAAAAGCCTTTTGAGCTTCCTCGCGGTTTTCAGTAACAATAAGTTTATCTTTTTCAGTAGCTATACGTAGAACACTTTTTAAAGGCATTACTACATCATTTTCATGTACTTCTTTTACACCTATAACTACTTTTCCGAATTCAATGCCTCTTGCAGTTTCTACAATGACATATTCTCCTTCTTCTATATCTATTTCACCTGGGGAAAAATAATAAATTTTCCCGGCTTTTTTAAATCGAACACCTACTACTCGATGCACGTTATCCCTCCTGTAACCTAAGAAGCAATTGCTCCATTAATAGCTGGGGAGCGGTATTTGCATCCAACCTTCTTTTTGCATTCATAACCGCCTGGAGGTTAGACCCCAGCTTTCGTTGTGAAATCTTTAAAGACTGATCTTGAAGTTTATTTTGTTGATCTATATAAACAAGTTGCTCATGATGGCCTACTTGAAAACGTAAAACATCTCGATACCAGATCATCAATAAATCTAATCCTAATTGCATGTCCTTCTTTTCTTTAAAGAAAGTCATCCAACCTTCTTGTAACGTTATAAATGCATACTTTGGACGCAAATAAATTTCATCTATTAATTGTATCACTTTACTTCTAGCATCTGCAATCCAATTATCTTGGCAAAGTTGGATACCTTCTTCCAAATCATATGTGATTTGTGAAACAATTCGTGCATCCCCTTCGTTTATCCCTTCTTCAACTAATTTTTTTACAAGTCTTTCAGGAATTAAGGGTGCAAAAGATAAAACCTGTGATCGAGAAACGATTGTTTTAAGAATACGATGATACTGAGTAGTCATGAGTATAGCAACTGCCATCCCATCAGGCTCTTCTAGGAATTTCAATATACTGTTTGCAGCATTAACTGTCATTTTTTCTGCATCCTCAACAATATATACTTTTTTTTCAGACTCTACTCCTCGAAAACTAAATTCCTTTTTCAAATGACGAATTTGATCCACTTTTATAGCTTGTCCTTCCGTACTTATAAAATGAACATCAGGATGATTACCAGAATCAATACGTTTACAATGAACACATAATAAACAAGGATTGATTCCATTTTTATTCATACAAAATAGTGATTTTGCTAGAACTTTTGCAACATCCTTTTTACCACTACCTCTTGGACCCTCAAATAAATAAGCATGAGCAAGACGGTCTTTCTTTAAGCTATTTGATAACATTTTCACTACATTTGACTGTGTGCTCTGCAGTTTTTCCCAACTCATAGGACAATCTCCGTTCTTAAATGGAAAACCTTTACAATCACTCCACTAGTATATTTATTGAAAAAAAATAATTGCACCTTAGTATGGATGAATTAAAACTTTTCAAACTGCTCAACAGGTAAAACAAATACAGTTGCTCCCCCAACTTGAACTTCAACAGGATATGGAACATAGGAATCTGCATTCCCCCCCATTGGAGAAATTGGTGCTACAAGCTGTTCACGAGATTTACAGTTATCCTTAATAATAGATAGAACATCTTCTAAACTTTCATCTTCAACACCTATTAAAAAAGTTGTATTACCAGCTTTAAGGAATCCCCCTGTACTTGCCAACTTTGTTGCTCGATAGTCCTTTTCCACTAGTGCATCTGACAATCGATTGCTATCTTTGTCTTGAACAACCGCCATAATTAATTTCATCACCATACCTCCTCATATCCCAAAAAATTGTTTGGAAATGCTTATATTATATAGTGTATTATATCAAGTTACAAACGTTGCATGATTTTTAATATAGAATATTTTAATATTCAATATCATCTTATTAAGGGCTCTAAATATGCCCATGTAGCTTCGATTACATTATCTAATGTTTCAGATGCATCAATTAATTGAATTCTTTCTGGATGCTTCTTTTGTAAGTCGCTATATGCTTGTCTAACTAGATAGTGAAAATCTAGTGTTTCTCTATCTAATCGATTATACTCTCTGCCACCATGACTAGCGATCCTTTTTAAGCCTATTTCAGGATCAATATCAAAAAATAAAGTTTTGTGTGGCATTAAGCCATCCGTTGCAAACAAGTTGATTTTAAATACTTCTTCAATCCCTATCTTTCTTGCAACTCCTTGATACACTAAACTGCTATCTATAAAACGATCACATAAAATGTTGTAACCTTCCGTTAAGGAAGGAACAATTCGTTCTACTAAATGCTGCCTTCTAGCAGCAGCGTATAAAAGCGCTTCCGTCCTTGAATCCATTTCTGTATGAGCAGGATCTAAAATAATTTCTCTGATTTTTTCAGCAATAATACTTCCACCTGGTTCTCTAGTCATAACAACTTTCTTACCTTTTTCATCTAACCGCTTCTTTATTTCTCTTAGAACAGTCGTTTTCCCTGCTCCTTCTCCGCCTTCAAATGTTACAAAAAGTCCACTCAAAACACATTCTCCTTACCTACTATAATTCACTACACATATGCCTATTTCCTTCCATAAATCCCCTGTTTGAAAATATACGTCATTATTTTTTAAAAACTTTAGCTTTTCTATATGAAAACTTTGAATTTCTTCTCCCCTTAAAATAAGTGGTACGCCTGGAGGATATGGAGTAACTGTTTCTGCAGCAATCTCCCCCAAAGACTCTTCCAAATAGACATGTTTTTTAGATACTTTATTTAATTCCTCTAAGCTTAATATTGGTTCTGATATATGTTGCTTATTATAAATAATATTTGATAGCTTTACCCCGGCTTCTAGGAAATTTTGAATAAATAAGCATGTTTTTATATCATTACACAACTTTCTTGTATTTGCTATTCCCTCAATTGAAAAGGGGAGGGTTAATATTAAATGGTTAGGTGTTACAAGCTCAGGATACATACCATATGATTCAAAATTCTCTTGCCATTCATATGCTGAAGCATTCCCTTTTGTTAGAAAAGTCAATTTTAAAGGGTCTTGTCGATAGTCACCAATAATAGGAGGGGCTAAATGCCATGTTTCTCCTTCCATTAATTCCTTCTTCAATTCCATTAACTCATTGGTTACTTTTTCACAGCCATCTGATACCATCTTTGCTAGATAAGCTCTAGCAACATCTAATGATGCCATTAATGGATAGGAAGGACTACTTGATTGGAGCATTTTTAAATACTGCCTAACTTTGTTCTCATCAATACGTTCTGAATTTATATGTAAAAAAGAACTCATTGTCATCGCAGGAAGCATTTTATGAGCAGAGTGAACAACTATATCAGCTCCAGCTTTCATGGCAGACATGGGCCATCTATTATCCTCTACAAGTAAATGAGCACCATGTGCTTCATCCACAAAAATATATATGTTAGCTTCATGAGCTATTTTTACATGTTTATATAATGATTGTCCATATCCTTCATAAGTAGGGTTTGTTAATACAATTGCTTTTGCATTAGGATAACGGCTTATAGCTTCTTTCAATACGCTTATAGAGACACCTAAAGATAAACCCGTTTCAATATCTATTTCTGGTTCTAAATATATTGCCATAGCACCAGATAACTCAACAGCATGGAAAACTGATTGATGAGAATTTCGTTGGATAAGAATTTGATCCCCAGTACCAACCATACTCATTATCATTGCAAGGTTACCTACAGTTGATCCACCAACTAAAAAATAACTAGATTTAGAGCCATATAAATGAGCAGTTAATTGTTGTGCATCTTTAATAATACCAGTTGGATAATGTAAATCATCCATTCCAGAAATTTCAGTTACATCTATTTCTAATATATTTTTATATAATTCTTTCGCAGTTTCAAAAAATACCGACCCATTTTTATGTCCTGGAACATGAAACGAAATGTTTTCCTTATTTCGGTGTTTGACAAGGGCACTATATATAGGTGTTTTACTTTGATCCATTTCTATTTCTCCAATCACACAATGCTTACCTTTATTATACAAGACATGAGGATAAAAATGTTGATCGTTTACCATTCATTTTAATTGGCTAGAGTGAAAATAAATCTTCATTTTCTTTGGGTAAAAATTTCATTAAGAAGGAGGTCATTTATAAAGGGCATTAATAGGATAGTGGACTACATATGTAATTGAGGACACACAGTGATTGTTCCTAATAAAAGAAGTCACTGTAAATGCAAATTAAGATGTGGCACTCTTTCCCTTGGATAAAAAGTGAAGTGAGCTGTAGCGAATGATAACCGTTGAGTATTGCTACTTTTAGGATAGACCTCGATGCAAGTGAAAATTTTTGCACCATGTGGGATGAAAATTACTAATCTAGAAGTCTCTCGTTCTATGTGGAAGTCGAAATTTCAATAATAGCTTTTTCTATATGGTTTTATGGTTTATTCTTACCTGGTTTTTGTACCTGCTTCATTTTAACCTGGTTCAATCTCCTTCAAACTCTGTTTTGCTCGCGGATTGAACCGGATACTTTTGTACCTGCTTCAACTGTACCTGCTTCATTTTACCCTAGTTCAAGCTCTCTCACACTCCCTCATGCTCCCTGATTGAACCTAATAGGATTAGCTATTTTCAGGGTAGACCGCCGATGCAAGTGGAGATTTGCACCATGACGCATGAAAATACTCTAGCTAAGGTATACTCCCTTCCTACATTTGTGACCTTCCCCCGTTTGCTGGAAGATTATCGTCTTCATTCATCCCGCATTTCTGCTTTCACTTCATTTGCGGTAACATTAACAGCTTCTATCTTCCCGCAAACTTTCTTTTTCTCTGATTGCGGTAACATTGACAGCTTCTATCTTCCCGCAAACCTTCTTTTTCTCTGTTTGCGGTAACATTGACAGCTTCTATCTTCCCGCAAACCTTCTTTTTCTCTGTTTGCGGTAACATTGGCAGCTTCTATCTTCCCGCAAACCTTCTTTTTCTCTGTTTGCGGTAACATTGGCAGCTTCTATCTTCCTGCAAACTTTCTTTTACTCTGTTTGCGGTAACATTGACAGCTTCTATCTTCCCGCAAATTTTCTTTTTCTCTGTTTGCGGTAACATTGGCAACTTCTATCTTTCCGCATTTCAATTTTTCCACTAATTGCGGGCAGATAAGCTGCTTCTATCTTATTTTTTCAGGATAGACCTCGACGCAAGTGGAAATTTGCACCATGTGGATTGAAAATTTTCTATCAAAGGTGTTCATCCGTTACTGGAGGAAGCTTTCCGCAGGCAAAGCCTCAGCCTCCTCACTATACATTTTGTATACTGCTAAAGTATATTGTCCTGTCTCTGCCTCTGCAAGTGTTGCTCTGATGTTATATGCGTCGAGACAACTCGAAGCTTATTCGTGAAGCATATGCTCGTCACTGGAGTCACCGCCATTCACTCCTGAACCATTACTTAATTTTTATATTTTCAAAGTAAAAAAGGTTCATAAAATTAATGAACCTTATCTTCTTTCATCGATATTAATGTGTCTTTTACTTTTCTTAATCGGTCCAAGTACAATTTGTATCCTCGATCCTCTGTCTCACTTTGAACAATATCTTTTTCGCATTCTACACAAATAAAATAGTTTAATAAATGAATTCCACGGTCTTTCTCTTCTTCACAAATTAAGCAGTCTTGTAAGCTATTTTGCTTTTTAGCAGGCATTATATTTTTCATCGCTTCTCCACCTCCATTCATAGTATGGCCGAGAAAGGACAAATCTATTCCTTTTAAACTACGAAAACATATAATTTACTGTATGCAATCATTTATTATCGTGTTACAACAATTAAACTTATATTAACAGATTAGATAAAGTCATCTGTCGAACTACATTTCTGAAACAACTAAAAAATGATAAATATGAAAATGAAGTAATTTAAAATTGGTTTACTAGAAACTAAGGGAAGACGAGTGGCTGGATACTAAATACCCATTTGTTGTCCAGGCTGAATTGAATGCTATTTTAAACAGTACAGAGGATCTTAGTGGTTGTTCTATATATGTCACATTATTCCCTTGCTCGATCTGGAATCAAAAAGGTCTATTATCTATCGAATAAATACGCTGGAACCGTTTAACACATCGCCTCAAAGTGTATCTTGGATGCGTGTGGAATTAAGTATGAGAACTAATCGTTACACCAACCAATCACCCTTTTGGAACCTAACTCTAAATAAGGAGTAACGGAAGGATGTGTCGCTTATGGAAATGACACTGAAAAAGTACCTGAAACGAATGAGAATGACACTAGGCATAGGAAATCTTACTTTTCTTGATGTCTACCCTTGCATCATTCAAAAAAAGTTTCTCCGTATAGCCGAATCAAGCTAATCTCCCCATATATTGCCTGTATCTCGAAAGTGAAAACGGGAAGTATCAGGAACGATAGTGGTTTCCCTCAGTGAGTATAAGAATGTAAAAAAAGAAAACATCATTCCTTGTGCCGTCATTGAGCATTATCTTTCGAGAGAAATTATCATCTCGATTATTCCAGATGGAGAAAAAAGTATACGTGCATTAGTCCGAAAAGCACGATTCTCTCTCATCATGATTATCATAGGATTATCCCGTTTTTTTCTCAAATTTACCTTCATGGCTCTGATTTTCCTTAATGGTTAAGTCAAACAGTAACTATACGAGAATGGACCTACCCAACGTGCCAAGCACATCACAAAAGTTCGTTAGAACATCGCATCCAGGAATTAAAACATCCCCCACTTCAAGCTATACTAAGTGAGGGATGTTCAAAGGGTATTTGTAGTGAATAGCTATCTTACTCTTTATTATAGGGATTAGCTTGAATCACCCAATTATCAAGACCTTCTTTTTTTATGAGGTAATAGTCCATCATATTTCCGAAAGCCCCCTCCATTCTTTCGTAAGTTTGAATATAGCACAATTCTTCTATATTAGATTCTTTATCTTCGCTATATGAGTCGTTACAGTAATATAAATTTATATCTAAAACTTGAAGTGGGGGATCACTATCCTCTAACAACATTGATATTTCCTCTAAATCCTCCATTGTATAAAAGTCGGGATCAAGATAAGATATGATTTCTTCTACCGAAGCATCACTACCAAACAAGAGATGCAAAAAATTCTCCAACTCTCTAACACTCTCATGCTCGTTCTCTTTCACTTGTTCTTTCTTTTCATTTTCGGTTAAAGAATTATCTAGACTTTCTCCTCGGTCCTGAGCCAAGGTACCATTTTGTGAACCACTCGTAGTTAAGAAATAGACTCCAACAATTAAACCAAATATAGCAAAAATTACAACTAGCGACTTCTTATTCATTCTCTTTACACCTCGAGGTTTCATTTTGGAATTATTATACTCTATTAGAGTATATTATATATAATATAATTTTTACATAATATGTTTATTTTTGACATTAAATCTATTAATATAGTAATGTACTAAAGTTAAATAATCCTATAGGAGATGAAGAAAATTAAATGGAAGAAAGACCCATTCGCATTGATAGTTACAATATAATCATGTACACTTTTCTGCAAATAATATTTCCTATACAAGAGGGTGAATATTTACAACTTGATACGGAGCCTCTTAGGAATGTACAAC
>NZ_JARUKY010000003.1 GCF_029688925.1 Evansella sp. AB-P1 | reverse complement strand
ACTATAAAGGAATATATTGGTGGTATTTAGGAGACTGAAAAGTTGCCCACGGCAATGAAGACTCTGTGAAGCATGAACAGATGTGGCACTTATGCCTGTGGTGAAAGCATTCGCCTGCAACGGATGAACACCTTAGTAAGAATATTTTCATTCTTCATGGTGCAAGATTTTTCTTGCATCGAGGTCTACCCTGAAAATAGAAAATATAAAGTCCTGATGTTAGTGGATTTAGTTAAAGGTAAGGTGATATCTTATGAAAATGGGACGTTGGAAAAAATGGTTAACCATTGCTGTCAGTCTGTTTGTTGTAGTAGGGTTATTGTTTTTACTAAATTTACATAGATTCATAGTTACAGTAGATGAACCGATAGAGGCAGATGCCATTTTAGTGTTGAGTGGTGGTGTAGGCGATCGTGAGGCAGAGGCTGCAGAGCTTTATTTTGAAGGCTTTAGCGATCAGATTATTCTCACTGGTACCCTTGTTGGATGGGAAACGTATTCGTCTGATTTAATGAAGAAACATTTGTTAGCCCTTGAAGTACCAGAGGATGCCATTTTGGAGTTTAAGCCTGCCACTAGTACCCGTGAAGAGGCGGAGTTATTGAAGCCAGAGCTTGTAAAGATGGGAATTGAAAACGTTATTTTAGTGACCAGTAAATTTCATTCGTCACGTGCGCAATGGATTTTTGAAAAAACGTTTAGTGATACGGATATTCAGGTCATTTCTGTTCCAGTCAGAGAGGACACATTTGATCGCCATTGGTGGAGGGAGCACGAAACAAGGAAGCAAGGTGCAAATGAAATTCTTCGGTTTATTTGGGAGTTTTTCCGACTATAGTTTTAATCTCTGTTCATAGATCAGTATTTACAAGTGGAAATGAATGCTTTATATATGAATAGAAAGAGTAAGTGAATGGTTAATGGTAGGGATGTTTACAATACAATTGTTTTATATAAATATCCCTTTAAATTGATGAGGCATTACATTATAATAATTTAGTGGGTTAAATAGGAAAAATGTCGAATTACTTCTCGGTAGATTGTAGATATTGTTCGTCGAAAAAGATGGTTTTTATGTGAACCGAGTGCATCATTATTTTGTGATGTTGTCGTCAGGAATAATATGGTGTTTTTGTTAGATGCTATCATAAAGTGAGTTTTATTATGTGATCGATGACAGTTTAAAATATATATTCATTTATGGAAAAGTGAGGTTTTGTTGAAAAATGAAAATCGCAGTAGCAGGTACAGGTTATGTAGGATTATCAAACGCAGTTTTGTTATCGCAAAATAATGAAGTTGTAGCAGTAGATATTGTTCAAGAAAAGGTTGATATGTTAAACAGAAAGGAATCTCCAATTGTTGATAAGGAGATTGAAGAGTTTTTAACTACGAAAGACTTGAATTTAGTTGCTACAATGGATCAACAGAAGGCATATGGTGACGCGGAATTTGTCATTATTGCTACACCGACAGATTATGATCCAGATACGAATTACTTTAATACGAAGTCAGTGGAAGCTGTTATTCAATCCGTGATGGACATAAATCCAAATGCTGTTATGGTAATTAAATCAACTATTCCAGTAGGATATACGAAAGAGGTAAGGGAGAAGTTTGGTACAGACAGTATTATGTTTTCTCCAGAGTTCCTTCGTGAAGGGCTTGCCTTATATGACAATCTTTATCCGTCTCGAATAATTGTAGGAGAGCAGTCTGAACGGGCGAAAAAATTTGCTGACCTCCTGTTAGAAGGGGCTATTAAGAAAGATGTTCCAGTTCTTTTTACAAATTCTACAGAAGCAGAGGCTGTAAAATTATTCTCCAATACTTATTTAGCTATGCGCGTTGCGTACTTTAACGAATTAGACACGTATGCAGAATTAAAAGGCTTAAATACGAAGCAAATTATTGAAGGTGTTGGTCTTGATCCACGGATCGGTGATCACTACAACAATCCATCCTTCGGTTATGGGGGATATTGCTTACCGAAGGATACGAAACAGCTTCGTGCAAACTATGAAGGCATTCCAAATAACATTATTGGAGCAATTGTAGATTCCAATACAGTTCGTATGGACCACATTGCTGAACAAATCATAGCAAAAAATCCTGAAGTAGTAGGTATTTTCCGTCTTACAATGAAGACAAACTCGGATAACTTTCGAGCATCTGCTATCCAAGGAATTATGGAACGCATTCGTGCAAAAGGTATCGAGGTTGTTATTTATGAACCGGTACTTGAAGAGGACACGTTTGATAACTTTAAAGTTATTCATGATTTAGAGGAATTCAAGAACACTTCCGATGTCATTGTAACGAATCGCTTAAGTGACGAATTAAGCGACGTATTATCGAAGGTGTACACACGGGATTTATTTACGCGAGACTAACTAGCTAGCGTTAATTATAAAATTTATCCATCAAAAAGGAGGAGGAAGCCGGTTAAAACCGAAGCTTTCTTCTCCTTTTCTTGTCGTTGTAACGGATTGAACTAGGGGGAAAACGAAGCAGGTACAGCGGAAGTAGGTACAAAAACCCCCGGTTCAATCCGAGAGTATGAAGGAGCATGAGAGAGCTTGAACCAGGGGGAAACGAAGCAGGTACAGGGGAAGCAGGTACAAAAACCCCCGGTTCAATCCGAGAGTATGAAGGAGCATGAGAGAGCTTGAACCAGGGGAAGACGAAGCAGGTACAGGGGAAGCAGGTACAAAAACCCCCGGTTCAATCTGAGAGCATGAAGGAGCATGAGAGAGCTTGAACCAGGGGAAGACGAAGCAGGTACAGGGGAAGCAGGTACAAAAACCCCCGGTTCAATCCGAGAGCATGAAGGAGCATGAGAGAGCTTGAACCAGGGTAAAACGAAGCAGGTACAGGGGAAGCAGGTACAAAAACCCCCGGTTCAAAAGTGAAGGACGGCAACTCCAGTGGGATAGCGCGATACAAAAATCCCCTACGACTTACTGAGTAAGTTGTAGGGGGTAAAAGATTATTTTTTTCCTCGGTGGTGCAAGTATTAAATTTACTTGCATGAGGGTTACAAGGAAATCCGAAGGTCACCATCATTCTGATCCCACTCTGTGTCTTTGGCTGCTTTTGGTCTGCTGAAATAGTATCCTTGCTGCTGGTGACAGTGTTGTTGGATTAGAAATTGCTCTTGCTCTTTTGTTTCTACTCCTTCTGCTATGACGTTTAGCTCAAGACTGTGGGCAAGGTTGATTACATTTTTTACGATTGCCTTGCTTTTAACGTCATGAAATAGATCATGAATGAAGGATTTATCGATTTTAATTGTATCGATAGGAAAATCCTTTAAATATGCTAGAGAGGAGTAGCCTGTTCCGAAGTCATCGAGAGCTAAACCGACTCCTAGTTTTTTCAGTGCATGTAGTATTTTAGTTGCTTCGTTTTTATTCTTCATCATAATGCTTTCCGTTATTTCTAATTCTAAATATTGTGGCTCTAAAGCTGTTTCAGCTAGTACTGTTGAGACGGTTTTGACAATATCTGTTTGAAAAAATTGGCGAGTGGATAGATTCACTTTTACTGGTATTGGCGAATAGCCTTCCTCTTGCCATCTTTTGTTTTGCATACAAGCCTCGGTTAGTACCCATTCTCCTATCCTTACTATATATTCTGTTTCTTCTGCTATAGGAATAAATTCTCCTGGGGAAACAAGGCCACGAGCTGGGTGTTCCCATCGGATTAATGCTTCCATTCCACATACTTCCCGTGTCCTACTGCAGATCTGTGGCTGATAAAATAGGATGAATTCCTTTTCTTTAATTGCTCGTTCTAATTCATGTTCCATTTTTCTTCTTTCGATGAATGGGTCATGGAACGAAGGGCTATAAAAGGCTGAGGAATTCAGTCCTTTCTTTTTGGCTTCGAACATAGCTAGATCTGAATTTTTTACCAAAGTATCAATCGTTTCGCCATCGCTTGGGTAAATGCTGATGCCAATGTTTGCGGATACGTTCAGCTCCATATCTTGGATAGGGAATGGTTGGTGGAAATTTGCTAGAATATCGTTTGCCAATTTTTCACATTGAGCTTTTTCGGAAAAATATGGTGTGATGAGTGTGAATTCGTCTCCGGCTATTCGTGATGTGAAAACTCCTTCTGGTAGGTTGCTTGTTAGTCGTTTTGTTATTTGCTTTAGTAATTGGTCCCCGTAGGAGTGGCCGAGCCAGTCGTTGATGTGTTCAAAGTTATGAATGTCAAAAAATAAGATGGCGAATTTTTTTGGTGATTGATTATGCTTTTTGGCTTCGTATATTTTTTGTTTAAGTATTTTATTGAAATATCTTCTGTTTGGTAAGTTGGTTAGGGCATCGTGATAGGCCATGTGTTTAATTCTTTCTAATGCTTTTTTTTGTTTCGTTATGTCTATATTTATTCCGAGTATTGCTGGTTTTCCGTGATAGGTAATGGCTGTTGAGTTTGCTTGTACGTCCATTGTTGTTCCGTCTAGTCTTTGTAGTTTCGTATCATATGGTTTTAATTGTTTTTTGGTTTTAATGGCATGCTCTCTTCGTTTTTTTGATTTCTTTTTAAGTTCTGGTGGGATAAAGTCACTTGCTGGTTTTCCTATGATTTCAGTAGGGTGGTTCGCACCAATCATTTTGGCACCAGATTGGTTAATATATGCTAGTCTATCATTTACATGTACGAAGATGGAAATTGGTAAAAGATCGGCTAAATGCTTGTATCGTTGTTCGCTTTCTTGAAAGGATTCGATTGCTTGCTCTTCTTTTGTAATGTTGTTTGCGATGGTTAGTGCGCCAAGTACTTCTCCGTTATCTGATCGTATTTGTTTACTAGTAACCTTTAAGGTGTACTGCTCCCCAGCTTTATTTTTGATCAATATTTTTTCTTTTGTTGTTTCTTCCCCGTGTAGTGCTTTATGTAATGGTAATTCGTGTTTGGTTAATGGTGTTTCAGAGTTGGGATGGATAACTATTGCTTCCTTTGTGTAAAAATCTAGGGTGGACGGTGTGTAGGCTTGTCCAGTTATTTTGCTGTGGGCACGATTAATAAACGTTATTTTTCCGTTTTTGTCACAGGCAATGACCCCTTCTTCCATACTATCGAGGATTGATTTCAATGTGGATTCTCTCACAGATAGTGTAGATAAAGCTTCTTTTAGTATTATATTTTTATACCAAATTACATATAGAAGTGGCAATATTCCGACAATAATGATTGTAAGTTGTATAATCGTTGTCCAAAAGTTATTTAAGTTGTTAAAAGTGATAAGTATTTTATCTAAAAATAATACGGAAGTGAGTACTAAAAAAAAGTATATGGAGACGATGACTTTGTTTTTTGTAAGTTTAATAATTTTCTTCTCCCACATAGAAATCCAGCCCCTCTGATTGTGTGATATTTCAGACAAGTTTCTCGTTTATTTTATCACGTTTGTTACTTTCGAACTATGCGAATGGCAGAATTAATAGATTTATAGAGGTAATGGAGTTGAAAAGTCCTAGGAGGGGCCGGGTGTTGTCCAAGGCACCTGGCGGGATATGTCGAAAACGCTACCTATCCTTTGTTGTTCGATTGTTTTCTCTCATTTTTTCAGCTTCTTCATTAAAGTCTCCTTTTTCAAACGAAACTTTATTTCCGTATCGTAGAAGTTCGTAAATGACTCGGCCATTACTTGGCTGTCCGTCATGGTAGGTCATTGGTATTAAATCAAAAATGACGAAATAGATAGAGAAATAGACAAATTGATACCAAAGAATGGAGGAGTCTAAAACACCGATGATGGTTAACCAGTTTACTAGTAATGCAGCTGAGAGATTCAGGATCATGGGTCCGGAGTATACGAGAATATTTGTTAATCGGTTATCTTTTTCCAAATCACTATAGTAACACCAGCTATACCAAAAATAATATTTTCTGATTTCTAGAAATTTATATTTAAATATTGGCTTTCCGCAGCCAATTGTCATTTTAAAATTTTTAGCACCGAATAGACATGCAAAAAGGAGGTGTCCTAACTCATGTATGAAGGATACTAGTGGAAAAACAATAAATAGTGCATAAATGATTCGGGCTAAATCTGATAGTTCAAACATAACTTCACCCTCCAATTGTATTTATGAAAGTGAAACAGTCAGGGAAGACGCTGTCCTTTCTATGTTTGTGTTTGTACCTTCCTTTTCCAATTGATGAAGCTATTAAACTTTACTACAAAATTGGTTGAGATATGTTTATCTAGAATTGAGTGGGGAATCGAGATAAATATGATAGAAATTTTTTATTCGAGGTGATTTTTAATGGATATTAAAATGAAAGTTTTAATCGATGGACTAAATGAAGATCTAGCAAATGAGTATGCTGCTAGTATTATGTACACGAATAATGCAGCTGTTGTATCGGGTCTATACCGTCAGACATTGAAGCCTTTCTTTGAAAGTGAAATTGGTGATGAACAAGGACATGCCCTATATTTAGCAGATAAGATAAAGGTTCTTGGTGGGACGCCAACAACATCTCCAGCTCCAGTTAAACAGCCTAATGATGTAAAGGAAATGCTTATGGAAGCGAGGAAAGCAGAACAAGAGACAATCGAACGTTACGAATTACGTAAACTACAGGCTGAGGAATTAAATCAAACGGAGCTTGTGGTAAAGCTTGAAGATATGATTGCAGACGAAACGAAGCACAAGGAAGAATTGGACCGAATTTTAGCCGACTCACAGTTTCATTAATCCTAGAGAGTTTACCTAAAATTGGAGGCGTAAAGATGATTACCATAAAGCCCAAAAATAAAGAAGCTATTATGGAAGTAATCGTGAATGGGAAGATTACAACGGAGGATATTGAAGAGTTTGAAATGATCTTCAAAGAGAAGAAAGAGAATTACGGAAAGATTAACCTTCTAATGGAGGTACATGAAATTCAAGGCTACTCCATGAATGCTGTAATGGAGGATTTGAAGTTTAGCGCAAATCATTGGAAGGAATTTAATAAAATTGCTGTTATTACAGACAAAAAGTGGATTGGGCTTGGAAGTAAGATAAGTAATATATTGCCTGGAGTGGAAGTGAAGCACTTCGATTTCGATGAAAAAGAAAAAGCATTGTATTGGTTAGAGTAGTGAGGGGTGCCTGGCACCTCTCCTATTTTTGTATAATGTTATGATAGTAACTAATAGAGGAGGTCTTATATGATTGTATTTAAAAACAAACATGTAACTGTTTTTCAAAGCTCTATCGTTCAAACAAATTCCACTGTAATAGAAACGGAAGATATGATTCTTGTAGTAGATCCTGCTTGGCTTCCAAGTGAAGTGGAAATGTTAAGAGTGGAAGTGGAGAAGTTAATAAGAGAGGCGGATCGTCCTGTTTATCTTTTGTTTACCCATTCAGATTTTGATCATGTTCTAGGATATGGTGCATTTCCAAAGGCTAAAACAATTGCAAGTATAGGTGTGAAGGAGCATTCAGCAAAAGAAGAAATTGTGAAAAAAATAAAAGCCTTTGATGATGAAATATATGTGAAACGTCAATATGAGATTGAATTTCCCCAAATTAATCATGTTATTGTAGAAGATGGTCAAAAGCTCACATTGGGTGCTACAGTCCTAACCTTCTATAGAGCTCCAGGTCATACAGCAGATGGTATTTTTACTGTAATAGATTCGCTTGGGATATTTATTGGGGGAGATTATTTGTCAGACCAAGAGTTTCCCTTTATAGAAAACAGAAAAGATTATGAACGTACGTTAGTAAAAGCAGCGGGGATTGTAGAAAACCATCCCATCACATTGTATATTCCTGGCCATGGTCAACCGACTGACGATACTAGGGAAATAATAAGGCGACAGCAGAATGATCTTCAATATATAAGGAAGCTTACGGAATTGTTCTCCGTTGGGAATAAGAAGAATGAGTTGGAGGAGCACATCAATCAATATGAATTTATTGAAGGCATTCGTCAAGAGCATGATAAAAATATGGAAGTGGTAAAAAAGGAAATAGTACAAGACACTTCTCAAAATTTGTGGAATGAAGATTTAGAAGATAGAAAATAAATAAGTTTTGTAAAATTATCGGTTAGTGCTAGTTAGAAAAGTAGGGAAATAATTTGTCGCAACTCTATAAATCTAATTGCATTCTATTAAATGGGTATTTTTTATACAGTCTTGTATATTTTTGTTTTTTTATATAGACTTTTGTCATTTGATCAATTACTATGTAAATAAAATGAAGGGGCAAACTTTCTGAAAAGGAAGGACGCAAAGCTACGAGCCTAAAGCTATATGCTATGGTAGTCGAGTTGCCGAAAATCGGGTTTAAGCATACCTGTTTTGGTATGCTATTTTTCTGTTTATAAAGCTATATTCTGTTTTCACTAATACCTGTCTAATTATGAAAAGAAGTTAAAGGGGAATTTATATGAACTTAATGTCAAACTTAAAGCTAAGTACAAAAATGAATTTACTTGTTCTAGGCATTCTGTCTACTTTTTCAATGGTGATTGTTGTTATTTATTTTATTCAGATTAATAGATATTTATTGGATTCAGGAGTAAGTAGTGAAGTAATTGAAACGATGGTTGGTAATTTCCTATTTGTGATAGTTATGGTTTTTATCTTTTCCTTTATTGTCGTGTTACTTTTTACAAGAAAAATCAAAAAAAGATTAAAGAACATTAATTATGCCCTTGAACAAGCAGGGAAAGGTGATTTTTCTGTATCAATTACTGATAAGCAGAAGGATGAAATTGGCCAGCTGGCTAATGGTTACAATAGCATGAAAGAAAACTTAAGTGAATTAATCCAAACTGTTGTACAGTCTTCAGAGCAGGTTGCTACATCCTCTGAACAATTAACAGCAAGTGCAGAAGAATCTTCTCAAGCAACAGAAGTAATTTCTGGAACAATTCAAGAATTGGCGTCTGGTGCAGATGAGCAGGTAACTGTCACCCATTCCATCAGCCAATCGGTAAATGAAGTAACTATTGGAGTAGAGCAAATTGCAAGTAGTATGACCAACGTTAACGACTCTGCTTCAAAAATGTTAGAAAAAGCAGAACAAGGAAACAGTGTTATTTATAAGACTGTTGAGCAGATTAGAATGATTGAGAAAAATACAAATAATACAGCAACTATTGTAAATGACCTTAATGAAAAGTCTGTTAAAATAAATGACATTATCTCTTTGATTACTGATATTTCAGATCAAACGAATCTACTTGCCCTTAACGCTGCAATTGAGGCAGCTAGAGCTGGTGAGCATGGACAAGGCTTTGCTGTTGTTGCTGATGAAGTTCGTAAATTAGCGGAGCAATCCAGAAATTCTGCAACGGAGATTCAAGAACTTATTAATGATATTCAAAGTGGTATTAAGGAGTCTGCTTCATCTATGGTAGAAGGACGTAACTCCGTTAAAGAAGGAATAAAATTTGTGGATCAAGCTGGGGAATCTTTTGAGGTTATCTCAGAATCCATTGGGGATGTTACTACACAAGTTCAGGAGGTAACTGCAGCTGCTCAACAAATCTCTTCTATTAGTGAATCAATGGTTGCTTCTGTAAAAGAAACGAGTCAGGTGGCAGAAGAAACAGCAAAGAATTCACAAGAAATTGCATCTTCTGCTGAAGAGCAAAATGCATCTATGGAGGAAATTACTACTTCTTCAGAAATGCTAAGTAAGATGGCAGAAGAACTGCAGCAATCTGTGAAAGTGTTTAAATTTTAATTCGTTCAGTGATCCATATTCTTCCTCTTTTTTTAGGGTTGAAGGTTGGAAGGAAATTTGGTACTATAAAAGAAATGAAAAGGCTATGTGTAACTGGCGAAACACGGAGAACCGTGAGGGAGCACGTAGTGTCGATTAGCCGTTCGCCTGGGCAGAGGTAAGGGGATTTCAAACCCTTACCTCTTTGTGCTTATTAGGGGGGATCATTGGCGATAGTGGTAATAGATTAGGGCAATCGATGTGTGGTTGTAGAGAAGTCGTCTTTGTGAAAATTTGTTGTCATACCTTTACTCGTGATTTAGAAGTGTGTTATTGTGAGGATATTGTAAATCGCTTTAATTCGTTAAAGGGTCAAATTGGATTGCTATCTAGTTGTGAGAGTAGGACGAAATGGTCCTATTTGAATATTGCAAGTTTAAATCGTCAGACGATTCAAACTTTATACTTGACTAACCATCTTTTTTTTAGAATAATAGAGTCTATTATTTTATGTTAGGTTTTTTTACACAGGCACAATATACACAATAATTTTTAAATAGAAGTTTGTTGAGACGGTATCGTTCATGTAGTTGAAATCAAAATTCAAAAAGAGTTCCATTTTATTTTTGCCGAAAAAATCAGTATGGTGTTTCTGTTCATGGTTCATTTCGGTGTTAAGCTATCATTTATTTGTGTTTCTATACACAAGGGTGTTAATAATGTTGAATCAATAAAAAATGGGAAAGAGGAGAATTTATTATGAGCACAGTTACAACTAGCAAAGTGAACACGATTAAAACGTTGAATAATATTTCGGAAAAAGGATTGAATGTTTTTAGTCAGGAAAAATATACGATTGATGATGGAAGTGAAAATCCTGATGCAATCGTTGTTCGTAGCTTCAACATGCATGATTTAGAGCTAGAATCTAATCTGAAGGCTATTGCTCGTGCTGGAGCAGGTGTAAATAATATTCCTATCGACAAATGTACTGAACGTGGAATTGTTGTTTTTAACACACCAGGTGCTAACGCAAACGCAGTAAAGGAGCTTGTGTTAACAACGTTAATCGCTGCATCTCGTAATCTTTTTGATGGGGCTGCTTGGGTTAAAACATTAGAAGGTGAAGGGGAAAACATTCCGAAGCTAGTTGAATCTGGTAAGAAGAACTTTGTCGGTAAAGAAATTAAAGGTAAAACTCTTGGTGTAATTGGTTTAGGGGCAATCGGTGCTCTTGTTGCAAATGATGCTTTAAACTTAGAAATGGATGTTATCGGCTTTGATCCATTTATCTCTGTTGATACTGCTTGGAGCCTTTCTCGCAACATCCATCGTGCAATGTCTCTTGAAGAGTTATTCGCTAAGTCTGACTACATCACTGTGCACGTACCATTAACGCCTGATACGAAAGGAATGTTTAATGCAGAAACATTCGGTATCATGAAGGATGACGTGTATATTCTTAACTTCTCCCGTGGTGGACTTGTGGATGAAAAGGATATTGCTGTAGCGCTTGAGGAAGGGAAAGTAGGAAAATACATTACAGACTTCCCGAATGCAGACGTTTTGAAGATGAAAAATGCGATTCCAATCCCTCATCTTGGGGCTTCAACGAACGAGTCTGAGGAAAACTGTGCAATCATGGCTGCTCATGAAGTGAAAGATTATCTTGAGACTGGTAATATTAAAAACTCTGTGAATTTTCCAAACGCATCGTTACCATACACAGGTAAGCGTCGTGTGACTGTATTCCATAAGAACGTTCCGAATATGGTTGGTCAAATGACAACAGCCCTTTCTGACTATAAATTAAACATTGCAGATATGGTAAACAGAAGCCGTGGGGACTATGCCTACACAATGATCGATATTGACAACAAAGTAAACGGTGAAGTTCTTCCAGGTCTAGAAGCAAAAATTAAAGAAATTACTGGTGTTGTTTCAATAAGATTCATTTAATAGGTAGGTGCTGTGTTAAGTATCTTCTGGATTTAATTGAATTATGACCCTATTGTCGGTATGTATGAAAAAGCGTGGAACTTTTATGGTTCCATGCTTTTTCTTTTAGGGTACACCGGCTATGCAAGTGGAGGTTTGTGGGAATATCGAAGGTCGCCAATAAGCCTGCAAAAGGGAAAAGGAGATTTGCAGGCTTATAGGAGGTCGCCAATAAGCCTGCAAAAGGGAAAAAGAGATTTGCAGGCGTATAGGAGGTCGCCAATAAGCCTGCAAAAGGGAAAAAGAGATTTGCAGGCGTATAGAAGGTCGCCAATAAGCCTGCAAAAGGGAAAAGGAGATTTGCAGGCGTATAGGAGGTCGCCAATAAGCCTGCAAAAGGGAAAAAGAGATTTGCAGGCGTATAGGAGGTCGCCAATAAGCCTGCAAAAGGGAAAAAGAGATTTGCAGGCGTATAGGAGGTCGCCAATAAGCCTGCAAAAGGGAAAAAGAGATTTGCAGGCGTATAGAAGTCCGCCAATGTGCTTACCTGACCTTTATTTGTTAATCCTGATAAGTTCGATAACAGCTTTTCAGGATAGACTACTCTTTAATAACTTCTGTTTTTGCAATGATATCGTACAGTGCTTGTTTCTTTTTCGTGAAAATAGCAGTGAATATATAAGTGAAAATCAGTCCGTATATAATTCCACCAATAATATAGTAACGGGTAGGAACTTGACTTTCTCCTAAGTAAATAAGACGATAAACAAGGAAATGGGATAATTCCCATGGGAGAAACTTCAGTATCGTTCGGAAGGTTACATGAATAATAGAAAGTGGTGCTCCGTTTTTATTTATTATTCGGATACCTGTTCTCCTTTTTCCAAAGGATTGCCCAACAATGGATGAGTCAGTAATAATAAAATAAATGGACACAGGGAGTGTCACCATAATAAACCCTGTGAGCTGGGCTACTATGATAGACCCGGTGAAAAATTCTTGTAAGGATGGAAAAAGGAATATATTTATGAAGAAGAGGATTATTAAGTAACAAAGAATAATTATGTAATCAAACAAGAAAGCTTTTAAGCGTAAAAGAAACGTCGCGTTCATGATTGGAATGGCCTCCCTTTTGGAATGAATTCGGTGTTTTGCAACAAGCTATATTAACCTCCTTAGTATAGCTGAAAAGCTGTGCTCCTTAGTATATATTCGATTTTTTTGAAAGAATTTATAATTTTTTCTATCATTGTCTAGGTGTTAGGAGGACGATGATTTAACCGTTGCCTTCAGGACGTGGGCTGCATCTAGGGGAAATTGGGCGTCTTGTGCTTTTCATACTACTAAATCGCCTCAAGTCATTCATCGATGCTTACTTGGATGTTATTTTCTCCTCTTAAACTAGCAGTCCCTTTTATAAATATTTCATTTTTTCAGTGAGTGAAATCTTTTCCGAACAGAAATCAGCATGTTCATCCTCCCTTCATAATCAAGTGCTACACTATAAATATCTTAACCATCAAAGGAGTAGGTCTGTTTGTGGAAATTTAAGCTTATAGATATAAGAAAGTCGTATACAGCAGGAGACGTTGCAACAGAAGTTCTAAAGGGAATTTCTCTTGAGTTCAGAGAAAGTGAATTTGTCACCATTTTAGGGCAATCAGGGTCTGGAAAAACAACACTATTAAACATTATCGGAGGACTTGATCGTTACGATAGTGGTGACTTAATCATTAAAAATCAATCTACGAAGAAATATAAGGACTCTGATTGGGATGCTTATCGGAACAGATCAATAGGATTTGTATTTCAAAATTATAATCTCATTGGTCATCAATCGGTTTTGCAAAATGTAGAAATTGCCATGACATTGTCCGGAGTGTCCAATTCAGAAAGGAAGGAACGGGCGAAGGAAGTACTCCGCGAAGTTGGTTTAGGTGACCATATAGATAAAAAACCAAGTCAACTTTCTGGAGGACAAATGCAGCGAGTGGCAATAGCAAGATCTCTTGTGAATAATCCTGATATCATACTTGCGGACGAACCTACTGGCGCATTAGATAGTGAGACTAGTTTTCAAGTAATGGAGATACTTAAAGAAATAGGGAAAACGCGCCTCGTAATTATGGTCACGCATAATGAGGAGCTGGCAAAAGAATATAGTACAAGAGTGATTCGATTTTTGGATGGAGAAGTGCAATCAGATAGTAACCCATTGGGAAAAACAGAGTCCAGTACTCATCAAGAAATGGGAAGCTCTAATAAAGTAAAGCGTAGTAAGACGTCCATGTCTTTAACAACAGCTATGCTACTCTCATTTAAAAATTTATTGACGAAAAAAGGAAGAACGATAATTACAGCTTTTGCTGGTAGCATTGGAATTATCGGTGTAGCCCTCGTTCTAGCACTGTCGAACGGATTATCGCAGCAGATTGCTGAAATGGAGTCAGATACTCTGTCTAGTTTTCCTATAACAATTAGTACGGATGAACAGGCAGTACCATTACATAATGATGATCCTTCAAGTGCTGGTGATAGTAATAGAATAAATGATTATGAAGAATTTACAGAGGAAGATGTTATTTATCGTCAAGATCGACGTGGAAATGTTACAAGGCACCGAAATGTATTTACCGATGAATACATAGATTTTATTGGGCAGATGGAGGAGGAAATGCCTGATGCCGTGAATGTCATTTCCTACACAAGGGGTGTGGAGATGAATGTGCTAGCTAAAGGTGAGGATGTCGTTGTGAATTTTGCGCCATCTGCTAGTAGTTCTTCCCAGGGGATGGCTCCTAGGAATGGTTCTAGTCAATGGCAGGAAATGCCGGAAAATGAGGAGTTTATCCTCTCAATCAATGATCTCATTGGAGAGGGGAGTCGCTTACCGACTGCGGAAAACGAGATTGCTCTAGTAGTGGATGAGTATAATCGATTAAATGCTTCATTTTTTGAAAAACTAGGTATTCACTCTGAAGATGAAATGTACAGTCTAAACGATTTTATTGGAACAAGCATGTTAAAGGTCATTCCGAATAATGATTTTTATACAGAAGTAGAAGATGGGATTTTTGAACCAGCAGCACCAGCTCAATACAATGATTTGTTTCACGGTGATAGTGGAATGGAGCTAACAATTACAGGTATTTTGCGAATTAAGGAGAATGCTGTTAGCGAATATTTTTCTCAAGGATTGATTTATACACAAGCTTTAACTGATTTCATTGTTAGTGATGCAAAAAAATCAAATATATCAGTTGAACAACAGGAGTCGGATGTTGATGTTATTCAAGGGGTACCTTTTTCAAGTGAAAGAGAAAAGGAGCAGTCACTTATTCGCTTAGGTGCAATCACTTCTCCAACAGGTATTGATATATATCCAAATGATTTTGCCAGTAAGGATGAAATTAAAGCATATTTGGATGAATATAATGATGGAAAAGAAAAGGAGGATCAAGTTATATATACTGATCTTGCAGAAATGATTACAGGCATGATTGGAGCAATGATTAATACTGTCACGTATGTTCTAGTTGGTTTTGCAGCTATTTCTCTTATTGTCTCTACTATTATGATCGGAATCATTACCTATGTCTCAGTGATTGAACGGACGAAGGAAATTGGGATTTTACGAAGTGTAGGAGCAAGAAAGAAGGATGTTTCACGGGTTTTTAACGCTGAGACACTTATAGTAGGATTCGTGGCTGGTTTACTGGGCGTTGGGATTTCGTACCTTCTTCTCATACCAATTAATGCAATCATCTACGGTTTAACAGAAATTCAAGACTTAGCAAGCTTAAATGTAATCGCAGCCCTTTTACTCATCGGAGGGAGCATGTTACTCACACTCATATCGGGTCTTATCCCAGCGCGAATGGCAGCAAAAAAAGACCCAGTAGATGCATTGCGGACAGAATAATGCACTAGCTTCTGCTCGAATTTTGTCGAACTATACTAGTGACGGGTGATAGTCCTATTATTGTTCAAATTATAATGAGGTTTTATGGTACGACTATATCTAGTTTATGTAAACTTGTAGGAATGTTAATCTGTTCCATGTATAGTAAATAGTATAAAAGTATTAATTTAACTGGATAAAAATAGTTTAAAGTTAATAGCAAACTTATTGAAAAATAAGGACGCAAAGCCACGGGCCTAAAGTGTAAGCTATGGTAGCCGAGTTGCCAAAGAAACTGATATTAGATGGATATCTTTTCTTTAGGTATCCATCTTTATTTGAAAAAGGACTCACTTGTTTCATTCATAAAGATCTCGCTTTTTAACATGGTTTATATGTAATAATCCATTAAAATGAAGGGGGAAATATGATGTATAAAGTAGAACCAAATCTAAAAGAAATGCTTAAACTGACTGAACAAAGTCTGGAAGAATTAAAAGGTAGATACAAAGTACTAATGGAAGAGTTGAATTTTGCAAGAAATGCATTTGAATTTGATAGAGCATCTGAAATAAAAACAGAGATGGTCTACATCATTGAGGAGTTAAAGAAGAGAAGTAGAATGTGAAAGTATAGAGAAATGGAAAAAGCATGGAGGACCATGCTTTTTCACCTTTTTACCAATGGCGAGCTCTTAACAGATTATATCGTCCATCTGTCTACAACTAAACCGACTAAATACCATTCACCATCATACTCCTCGAATGCAAGTATAAGATTAGCCCAATCTAGTTCTCCTTCTGTCGGTGTTACATAGTAACTCACAAAATTAGCCTCAGGAAACGCTTCCTCTACATTCACAATAATATTTCCATATTCTTCAATATCATTCACTACAATTTCTGAAGATTCTCTACTGAAATCACGGATATAAATATATTCTTCGTAGTACTCAGTAGGAGTCATCTCGATTGGGTGACCAGATCCATCTTGTGTTCCCCAATCATACTCTTCGTTGTCATTAGCAAAGTTACCAACCTCTTCTGCACTAAAACTAAGATCTTCGTCAAAATCCACATGTCCATAAGGAGAAAATAGTACACCCTGTTCCGGATGAACGTACTCTCCTAAACTAGTGAAATTCATATTTTCTAAAGCAATAACGACCTGATCTGCTCGATTACGAAGAACTTCATCTTGAGTTGGATCAGAATCTCCATTGGTTTGACCATTGTTATTTGTGCCATTATCCCCTGAATCACCGTTTTGTTCATCTAACTGGGACTCTAAATCAGCAATTTCATCTTCTTTTTCTGCTAGATCAGATCTAAGCTGTGAAATTTCTTCATTCAATTCCTCAATCTGAGCTTGAAGTGAATCTACCTCATTATTATTGTTGTTTTCACCATCATCATTGTCATTATTACACCCACTAATTATGAGTAAAAATGATACAAACGTTAAGGTGAAAATAGGAAATTTTATTTTACGAAACATCTAATCCCTCCCATATGCATCGTATGAATATAGTTTCCCGATAATGAATGAAGTAAACGTTTTTGGTACCAGATGTCTGTGTAAATTTGTCGAAATAAATGTGTAACTTTCTTATTTTATTCGCGACTAAAAAGGTGAAAAATAAATATGGAAGATGTAGAGGAGGTAAGTTAAATGAAGAAACTTTTCATCGTTTTAACTATAGCTATATTGATTCTTTCTGCATGTGGAACTGGAAATAGTGAAGGGAGTCAAGGTATGAATGACAGATTGTCCACTGGAAGTGGGGGGAATGGAGTTCAGGAAGGGAATGATTCGAATAATAACGATTCGAATCATAATGATGATAAAAAGGATGAAGATACCTTGGAAAATGAAGGGGATAGTAGTGAGGAAATGACTAGTGAGCTCGTACCTAATCTAGAAAATGAGGTCCTTTTCCAATATGTTGTCTTTAATGATTCGCAAGACACTATTACAATGTCATTCTCAAGCGGGCAGCGGTTTGATTATTCTGTTGAGACAACAGCTGGTGAACAACTTTTCTTATATTCAAGCGTTGCAGTGTTTATGCAAATGGAAGGAGAAGAGGTAATACATCCGGGAGAACAATTAGATTATGATATTGATTTAAATGAACTTGATCTAGAATCTGGTGACTATGTTTTAACTGCATGGATGACACCAAAAGAAGGAGAAGTCTTTGAAACATCCTTTCCATTTACAGTAGAGTAAAATGGATGAAAATAAAGGTGTAACACCAACCAAGAATAATTTGTCATTTCCTATAATACAACTTGTTCGTATAGGTATTTGCATTAATTAGTTTCATTACCTAGTTTATCGGTACAAATGTCCATTCGTAATTAGATGTATAACATATGCTGTCATTGAAGACAGAGAAAAGGAGATGACTTTTAATGACTTATCCAGCAGGTAAAGGAGCGCCAGCAGGAGAGACAGCAGCGCCAGCAACAACAGCAGTAGGTGGCTTTGCCTTTATTATTGTGATGTTTGTGTTACTAGCCATTATTGGAGCTGTAATAGTCGGGGCTTACTAAGTGCCAGGCACTCCCCGAAATTTGTCTAATAGGAAACGAGATATGATTCTCGTTTCCTTTATTTGGTTTTGGGGTAGGGAACTACATAACGGAGATGAAAGGGAAGAGAACGAATTGACCTCTGCTGAAGGAAATAAAGAGTTGGAGATTGTTCTTAATTTTGACCCTTTTAAACAAGTTTAATGGTGCCACGTACCGATTTCATTGGTGTATGGCACTTTTCCTTTGTTAAATTTCACAGGACAAAACAATCTAAATCACAGGATTTCGACAAATGAACTAATTATTCCCTAGGAAATATAAATTACCTATGTAAGTAGATGACAGGTTATACTGAAAAATTGTGTCGTAATAAAGTAACAGTAGGACAAATGCCTACTTAGCGACACAGTAGTAACCACAACTCATGATCAGGGAGCACTAATCCATTCTCTACCTGTTTGTTTTTCATCATATTTCATTTCATACTTGTATTTAATACGTTGTTTCATTAATAGTAAGCCATATAAAACTAAAATAGTGAAAATCGTAAAGAAGCTACCAGCAATATTAATGTAAATATCGAATAATCTTCCACTGCGATCGCTTAAAAAATATTGATGATATTCATCAATTGCACCAATAATAGATGATGAACTTGCTGCAGTGACGCCTCTTATCCAAATGTTGTGAATTGGAAGGACGATGAATATAAAAGCTGCAAGTGTTCCATAAAAAATAAAGTGACCAATTTTTCGCAGTTGTAATGTAGCTGAACCATCTATAATAGAAAAACTAGAATAAAATGAACTGTTCCAATCAAGAAAAAATAATGGATTCACTTCTGCTTTATAGATACTGCGTATGATGTTTGTATCCATCGATCCATTAGTTTCCTTTCCAATGGACACGATAATAACCAAAAGGGACAAAAAAATAATAACTGGAAAGGCAAATCGCATAAATAAACCTCCTGTCTATTAAACTATCATAGACAAATAGAGGTTTTTTAAACAGAAAGAATACTTAAACCTATGGAATCCAACCGAATTTTACAGTAGGTTGTGCTTGGATGTACAAAGAATTCCATCATTATTATACGTATTTCTTCAGCTGAAAAAATTTAGATTTACTTTATAAAGACAAGCTTATGTCCCCATCCTCTGTTATTTCAACGGTTGAATAGCTTTTAAATGTATCAGGATTTGTAAATTCATGTCCTTCTTCCCTAGAGAAGCTTTCCATATAGTGTTGATATTGATCAAGGTCCTTGATGATATGATAAAAATAAATGGTTTTTCCATCTATAGTGTCTGTATTCCTAAGAGCAAAACGTTCGTGAAACTGCTTTTTAAACCATTGTCTTGCTTCGTCATGATTAATAAAATCGGGCATTTCGTTACTGATAGTAGTAATATCAATGTCCATGTTCATCTTTTTTTAAAGCCTCCTTCTATACTCTCTTTTTTAGTATGGCATGGAGGAAGATAATTAATGCAAGGGAACATTGTTTCAATCAATATGAATTCATTTTTTTGCTGATTAGTTTTCCTTGTTTATGCCAATACTTCATATAAGAAAGAACGGAGGTTGGTGTAGTGGAACGAGAAGGAAATTTTTTTAAAGGTTTATTGTGGGGGACTGCATTTAGCTTACCTCTTTGGGGAATCTTTATCTGGTTATTATTTTGATATTACATGAAAAATTGATAATGTAATTTTATGTGATAGTTTTAATAGTAATCCGTATGAGAAGAGGAACCTTCAGAATTCCATGCTCAAAAATAAAAGCACACTTTATCGTGTGCTTCTACTTTTAGAGTGTATTGATTTAACTTAATCAGCTCTTGTTAAAGTACTATCAGTAATAATGATACTTGGGATATATTCACTTCGTTCGTACGTGTTAGTGAAGTAAATAGCCCTTAGTCGGTTTACTCCTTCTACATTCATTTCAACAGTTTCAATTGGACTGTTAGGAGAGAGTGTAACTTCTGCTAATGGCGTCCCAAATTCTGATGCGTTAGCACCTGATTGTCTATTTCCAAGGATCGCATTATGATCGTAATCATCACCATAGAAAACGACTCTGACATCATTAGAGAAGTCTTGAGATTCAGCTGTCCCAATACTCACTTCCAGATCTGTGTATTGTCCGTATAAGTAAAATCCATCACTTCGATTTCGCACTTCTTCACCACGACTCCCAGTTCCACGCATTGCTGGGAGGATGATAGTATTATTATGAGTATTTCCTACATTATCTTCTATACCAAAAATGTCAGTTTTGAAAATTGTAGATGGTAAAAATCCATCGGCTCTGTAAATACTAGTTTCAGATATTGTATGATATAAGCTGTTGTACTCATCTATAAATTCCTCATCTAAGTTTCCTTCAGTAAGGTCAAGCTTAAATGCTACACCAGCCACAAAGAAGTTCATCATTTTTATTTCTTTACTAATAGGAGTATCTAGATTGATGCTAAAGTCAAACGGAACAACCATATTGGAGAAATAGTCCCTAGTATCTTGTGCTCTCACTTGTGAATACTTATCCAGTTGTGGGATATATACATTAGCTTCAAGTCTATAATCCTGTTCATCCTGTTTAAACTCAATGGTTCCAGATATTGCAATACTATCTTCTATGAATACTCTACTGATAGAAACGATTCTATCATCAGTCTCTATTAGTAATGGGTCAAATGCCAAGAAATCATTATTAGGCAAAACCTCTACTCCTGGAATTGTTATTGTTTCATTAAATTCGGAGAGATCTATGATATTAGTAAAGTCTCCATCTCTATCTATTCTGTAATCTAGTCTTGCTAAAGGTCCATCGTTCTCGTCGAATAAAACAACAATTTTTCCTTGATCACTTATATATCTATTATAATCCGTATTTCCATTCACAATTCTGAAGAGACTGTCGTTAGCATTCACTGAAATGCCTCTAAAGTTAAAGTAATCATCAAATGTTCTTTCCCACTCGGTACTAAACGGTCCTTCAAATAGGATTGCTATTGCATTATTTCCTAAAGCTTCATTGTAATTGTGACCTAATAATGTTACTTTTCCATTTTCATTTTCATGTAAAACCTCGTCAATTTTTATAAAGTCCATCGGTTCCAGTAAGTAATTAACTGGTGCAGACATAGTGTCCGTTACTTCTGCTAACTGGTAATGAATTCTACCGTCTAGTCCTACTCGGTGATAATCCTCGGCAAAATATAAATATTGATTAAATAATTCCTCTCCATTTTCTAAAACGATCATATTAATTTTAACAACTTCATCGAAAGTTTTATACGGTGTGGAGTATGATGGGATGATGTCTACCACTTCATGTTTGACGATAGATGCGCCACTAGGTGTTTCCCATAATTGTCCAATTTCTAACGGGTATTTTAATTGAAGACGATCGGGGTCCAAATTGTCTATACTATCCATGGCCTCCTCTAAACTTAATCCAACAGAATAGATGCCATCTTCATTCTCAAAATAGTAGGTATTTACTTCCTCTCCTTGATAATATGTAATCATGCGTACAAGGCCTTCTTCTACCGTTTCATATTGTGCAACCATATCATCGATTTCGTCACCACGGTGAACATAAACGCCATCTTTAGGTAGAAATGACTTTGTTTTTTCTTGTTGATCATCTGTTTCTTCATCTAGGTTTTCTAGAGTTTCACCATTATTATCGTTGTTTTCCATTTCTGCTTCCGTTGGTTCATTACTATTACAAGCGACAATCAATAGTAATAGAAACAAAAGGATCAATAAATTAACTTTTTTCATTAACATACCACCTTTTCAAATTTTTACAGTATAATATTACCATAAACAATTATGTAAGGGGTATATTTTTAAACTATATTACTTAAAAAGGTTAGAAAATTGTTTTATAATAAGTAAGTTCATTTCTTCATGTGCTAATTTCCTTTAAAACTTGTATATTCATACAAAATGTTTGAATTTATGCGAAAATTAAAGATATATTCAAATAGATTATTGAATGTAGCAGATCATAATATCAAATCACGATTTCAAATTGCTAAAAGGAAGGGGGATGGAAAAATGGATAAGGAAACGAAAGCTCTATTTGAAAAATTAGAGTCAAATGATAAGAACGAAGTGTATGAGGCGTACACGGCTATTTTAGTTTTGACAGAAAAAGAAGTAGATTGGGCATATGAAGTTTGGGATCAATGGAAGGGAAACCTCTCGAGCAAGGATAATCATAAGCGATCACTAGCTGCACAATTTCTTTCTAGTTTGGCAATTAGTGATCCTGAAGGAAGAATGCTACTTGATTTCCCGGCAGTATGGAAAGTGACGATGGATAAGAAGTTCGTTACAGCAAGGCACAGTTTACAGTCTATTTGGAAGATAGGTTTAGCTGGAGATGAGCAAAAGGAATTGGTAACAACTCACCTCATTGAACGATATCGTACGTGTATGTCCGAAAAGAATGGGACGTTAATTCGATTTGATATTATTCAAGGGCTTAAGAATCTGTATGACAAATGCCATGATGAGAACATAAAAGGGGAAGCGTTAAAACTAATTGAAGAAGAAGAGGACTCAAAGTATCGAAAAAAGTATGGGTTAGTTTGGAATTAGCAAGCATCATGTATGACTCTATACTTAACAAAATAAAAAGGGGTGAAACGTATCAGAAACGTTAACCCCCATTTTTGTAAATCTTAAAAATCCTATTTTAAATAGATCCAGCTCTTTCAAAATCCAGATACCTTGTCCCTTGAAATTCTAGGTAGCCTACGTCGTCTTCTGACAGCATAGAATATTCCTTTCCATTTACCTTAAATTCTAAGCGTTGATCATTATCTAATTCAAAGGTGACGTAATATTTCGTAATTGATCGACTCATTCCGATGTTAATACCAGTACCCTTATTTCTATGGGGTCTGTGACGAACATCTTCTCTCTTCGCTACTACCATGGCTTTTTCTTTTTCAATAGGTTTTCTATTATTAGAAAACCATTCTACTATTCGTCGAATGATAGAATAGAACGTGACTCCCAAAATGACAATAACTAATAGTGGAAAAAGCCAAGAAGAAATGTCAGCTAGTAGAAACAAAGGAAGTACATTTCCACTTATGTTTTCTCCAAGTATGAACATAGAAAATTTCCCACCTTATATCCCAAATTCCTTCACTATTAATAGTTTCATTTAGTGGCATTGTGTTTAATGGGTAGATAATGTTACAGTGCCTTTCCCACCATGTAATAATCATAAACATACAGCATTTATAACAATGAGGTTGTATCATGATTGATGTTGGAACGCTTTCAATTTTATGCAAAACAAAAAATAAACAGACCAAATGATATTGTGGTCTGTTTAATATTAAGACTAATCTTTCTTATTGCCTAATATCCCATAAAACATAAGCTTTGTAATATCTTCCGTATGTGGCAGGATCTTAGAATAAATCTCTTCACGCTGCATACTATCCTTTATCATATGCATGTACATAATAATTGCTTCGTTTGAGATAGTTGGATCGATGAACCCTTTTTCTCGTCCTTCATTAAATAATTGAACAAGACGAGGTATGGCTCTTTTCTGGTAAAACTCTTCAATATACGTAATACCAGCGGTGTATTCCTTCATGAAATAGTTGTAAAATTCAGGGTGGATACGATTAGCTGCTTCTTTTTTATTAAAAATAAGTGCCTTTATTTTTTCTTCAAAAGGAATGTCACTACTGACGACAGCCTCCATTTCCGCCCATGCATCATCTACATAAAAGTGTATTGTTTCTTTTGCAAGGTTGTGCTTGCTTTCGAAGTAATTATATATAGTTACCTGAGATACATTTGCTGTTTTTGCGATTTCGGAAATAGACACTTTCTGAACACCATGTGTCATAAAAAGGTCTAGGGCTGCTTTTAAAATTTCTGTTTTTTTCTGCTCTCTACGACGCATAAATCCATCCATGCAGTGATCACCTCATACTATTAAGTGTAATAAAAATTATGAAATAAAACAAATAATATATTTCAAAAAATATTGCAAAGACATTCAATGATGTTATATTATGAAATATATAAAGTGAAATATTTCATATTTTTCACAAGCTACTGATTACATCCTATATTAGGGAGAGGATTCATGATGAGTCTATTGCAAGTAACGAATTTAACAAAAAAGTTTGGAAAGTTTACAGCTCTAGATGGAGTTAATCTTGAAGTGAATAGTGGGGAAATCTTTGGTTTTATTGGTCCAAACGGCGCTGGTAAATCAACAACAATCCGTGTTTTACTTGGGATTTTGAAAGCAACAGAAGGGGAAGTGAAAATATTCGGTAAGGATGCTTGGAATGACGCGGTGGAAATTCATAAGCGTGTTGCCTATGTTCCTGGAGATGTGAATTTATGGCCCAATTTAACAGGTGGAGAGGTTATTGATTTATTTGTAAAACTTCGTGGGGGGAATAATAAGAGCAAAAGAGAAGAATTAATAAAGAAGTTTGACTTGGATCCTACGAAGAAATGTCGAACATATTCAAAGGGAAATAGGCAGAAGGTCGCCCTAATTGCAGCGTTCTCTTCTGATGCAGATTTATATATTTTAGACGAACCTACTTCTGGACTTGATCCGTTGATGGAAAAGATTTTTCAAGAGTGTGTAATAGAGGTAAAAAAAGAAGGGAAAAGTGTTTTACTATCTAGTCATATTTTATCTGAAGTAGAAAAGCTTTGTGATAGAGTAGGTATTATTCGAGAAGGTAGAATTATAGAATCAGGTTCATTAACAGAGCTACGTCACTTAACTCGTACGCAAATGCTCGTGCAAACGAAGGAGCCTGTTAACTTAAAAGAGTTAAAGGGAATTCATGAAATAGAAGAAACGGAGCAAGGTTTATCGTTCCAAGTGGATACGGAAGAGTTAGATAATGCGATTAAGCATATTAGCCAATTTGGTGTGTTGAAGCTTGAAAGTTCCCCTCCTACATTAGAGGACTTATTCATGCGCCACTACGAAGGAACAGAAAAAGCTCACGATACAGGAGTTGGAGGTGGAAAGTAATGGCTAAAAATTTAATTGCCAAAACAGGCCACCTTACAAGGTTTATCCTTCGTTTAGATAGTATTAAAATTCCATTATGGTTAGTAGGTTTGACGTTTTTTACCTTGATCGTTCCTCCTGCGTTTGTTGGATTATTTGATTCCCAGCAGGAAAGGGATGCCATGGCGGAAACGATGGCTAACCCTGCCATGACAGCAATGGTAGGTCCAGGTGATTTGGGTAACTATACGATAGGTGCCATGACTGCTCATCAAATGCTACTGATGACCGCAGTTGTTGCTGGTTTAATGGGAATCCTACTTGTTTGTCGCCATACTAGAGCTGATGAAGAGGATGGTCGAGTCGAAATGGTCCGTTCCTTACCAGTTGGAAGACTTGCCTATTTAAATGCAACAATCATTACTTTAGTGTTTGCAAGTATTGCCTTAGCAGCTATTAATGCTTTTGGCTTGTATGCATTAGGCATTGAATCAATGGATTTTGAAGGATCCTTGCTTTACGGTATAGCTTTAGGAGCTACAACTTTATTTTTTGGTGGAGTAGCTGCTGTGTTTGCACAGTTATCCGATAGCTCCCGAGGAACAACTGGTTACTCTATTGCTATTTTGCTCGTTGCTTATTTATTTAGGGCCATCACGGACGTAAGTTATGAAGCTTTATCGTGGATTTCACCATTAGCTTGGGTAACAAAGGCAGAGGTATATTCCACTAACAATTGGTGGCCAATCCTATTAATGATAGGGGCTTCTATCGTTCTATTTATTATTGCTAATTATTTAAACAGTATTCGAGACTTAGAGTCTGGTTTTTTACCTGCAAAACCAGGTAAAAGATATGCATCAGCTTTTTTACAAAGTCCAACGGGTCTTGCTTTAAGACTTCAACGTACTGGTATAATTTCTTGGGCTATTGGGATGTATGTACTCGGTGCTTCCTACGGTTCGGTTTTTGGAGATCTTGAATCCTTTTTTGAAGGAAACGAAATGCTGGGGCAGATGTTAAATGGAGACGATGATGTGTCATTAGTTGAACAGTTTATTCCTATGTTAATGATCGTCATTTCCCTCCTTGCCACTATTCCACCCATTATGGCTATCAATAAGCTGCGAGGGGAAGAGAAAAAAGGCCGCCTCGATCATTTGTTAGGAAGAGCTGTCTCACGTACTCATTTAATGGGAAGCTACTTAGCTATTTCAGTTGTGAATGGATTTGTTATGCTTTCTCTTGCTGCTATTGGACTTTGGTCTGCAGGGGCAGCTGTTATGGAGGAAGGTTTACAATTTGGAATGATATACGGTGCTGCCATGGCGTATTATCCAGCTATGCTTGTGATGATTGGTATTGTAGTGTTTATGATCGGATTTATCCCGAAAGCAACAAGTTTCATTTGGTTGTATGTGTTGTACTCGTTCTTCGTTCTCTATTTAGGTGGATTATTCCAATTCTCAGAGTGGATTGGGAAGATTTCTCCATTTGGTCATGTTCCTCAAGCACCAATTGAAGAGTTTACATGGGGACCGTTGATCGTTCTAAGTGCATTGGCCATAGTGTTGATGATAGTTGGCTTTATTGGCTTTAACAAACGAGATATTGAAAGCTCTTAATCTATTATAGAAGCCCTATTAATTGGTCGTGTTGATGTTTGATCACTGTGGATTGAAGCGGAAGGATCGTTGGCCCCCTACTGGAAGGAGCATCCTGAAGTCAAAATCAATCAGGAAGATTAACAGCGCAAAAAATGAGCAGTGTCTCTATTTCCTCTACTACATTTATTAAGGAGAAATAGAGGCATTTTTTGTTTTGAAACTACTAAAAAAGTTCATTTGTTTTGAAAAATAAAAGGGATTTTTCATCATATGTTGAAATAGATGCTAAGAAGAGGAACTACCTTATAAAGAGGAGGGGGATACTATGAATGCCTTTAAAATATTCAGAATATTACGGATATTCAGGAGGATACGATTCCTAAGAAGGTTAAAATAATCTGATTTAACTTTAATGCAAGTTGTTACAGTACATTCTGAACGAGAAATGCCATCTCATTCTGCGAAAGGGATAGTAATTCTGTGAGTCAACGTGCTTTACTGGTGAAACGGTGTATTTTCAGGGTAGATTCACCTATGGTGCAAGTGAAGTGAAACTTGCAATATGGGGGGAGAAAATGTTCTTACACAGCAATCACATCTTATGCATTTGTAACATTGCAGTCGTCTAGTTTGGTCCTATTATACTGCAAATTGCATAAACATTACTTGCGGGCACAGAGGAAGTGTCCAGCGTTCCTGCAAAGAGAGAAAATGAGATTTGCAGGCACGGAGGAAGAAGCCAGCGTTCCTGCAAAGAGAGAAAAAGAGATTTGCAGGCACAGAGGAAGAAGCCAGCGTTCCTGCAAAGAGAGAAAAAGAGGTTTGCAGGCACAGAGGAAGAAGCCAGCGTTCCTGCAGAGAGTGAAAAAGGGGTTTGCGGGAACAGAGGAAGTGTCCAGCGTTCCTGCAAAGAGAGAAAAAGAGGTTTGCAGGCACAGAGGAAGAAGCCAGCGTTCCTGCAAAGAGAGAAAAAGAGATTTGCGGGAACAGAGGAAGTAGCAGCGTTACTGCAAAGGGAGGAAAGGATTAGCGGAAGTTTCTTGGCTACCGCATTTCATGATATTTCTGCTTTCCGGTAGTCAAGGCGTTTCTAGTGTGCAACATTTGTTTATTTTTCCCTGCTTTCTGTGCCTTTAGAATGCTTCTTGTAGATCGGGTCTTCGTCCTATCATCCCGCATTTCTGATTTCCCACCGTTTGCGGTAAGATAGCCAGCTTCTATTATCCCGAAATTCAGTTTTTCCACCGTTTGCGAGAACAAGACCCCCTCGATCTCAATCATACTTCACCATGCTCACTGTGATTGAACCGGCAAGTATTGAAGCATGTTCAAACTTCCCCTAGCCATCAAAAGGGTAATTATAAACACGATTAAAAACTCCAGTATGCATTTGTGTTTGTAGGGGTTTTTTCACCTTTAAATAATGGAAAAGAAATAGGTTAAAGGTACCATAAATATAAAATGATTTTATGAGTAAATAATGCAATGTACCCTAATTTGATGTGAAAAATGGTCGGATAATATGGACTTATGACTTATTTTCATATAAAATGAAAGCAATTAAAAAATTGAAAAAGGCAAACCTACTCAAAGGTAGGGACGCAAAGCCACGAGCCTAAGGTATGTTTCTTCATTTTTTCATACTATGGTAGTCGGGTTGCCGAAAACTGGTTTCTGCATTGTAGTGTATACCTTTTTCGGGTGTACATTTTTTTATTTTTCCAAATAACAATCAAACAATTAGTTAAATCGAAAAGTAAATTCATAGGTGGTGAAAGTAATGAGGGAAGTGAAGGTTGAAAGCAAGCATAACTTCATTGTTAAAGAAAGCATTAACGGCATGATTAAAAGTGTGATGGATATTATCCCAACAGAAACAAAGGTGGATTCTCCTTCATTAATAAAAAAAGAGTTTTATAAACGGGAAATGGGTGTGCTTATTGGTCTCACAGGTAATTTAAGTGGACAAGTATTGATTGAGGGGGATAAGGATGCCTTTAATTTCATCGCCCAATCTATGTATGGTATGGCACTTGAAGGAGAAATGCTAGAATCATTTATTGGTGAGTTGGGGAACATGATTTCTGGGAATATGATTACTAATATTTCAAAAAAGGAAATCTCCCTTGATATTTCTCCTCCTACTGTCATTGTTGGTGTTTCTAAATTTACAGCTTTTGAAAACGGTATTCAATTGGGAGTAAATCTTAGTGAAAATGATAAGATTACTATTGTTTTAATGATTAAAGAGGAGGCAGTAGTTTGAAGGTACTAGTAACAGATGACGCAAAATTTATGCGAATGCAACTATCAGATATATTATCAAAAATTGGCCACGAAGTTGTAGGAGAAGCGGAAAATGGGAAGGATGCAATTGAGAAATATAAAGAGTTGATGCCAGATTTGGTTACTATGGATATTACGATGCCAGAGATGGACGGTGTTAGTGCTCTTAAGGAAATCATGCAGGTTAATCCTAATGCGAAGGTTATTATGTGCTCTGCTATGGGTCAACAAAGCATGGTAATCGATTCTATTCAAAGTGGTGCGAAGGACTTTATTGTAAAACCTTTTGATAGAGAAAGAATCGAGAATGCTATAAGTAAACTAGTTTAATAGTGATTGGGAAGCGTGGAATAGAATTCTGTGCTTCCTTTTCGTATTTTCAATAACTATTGGTTTGTAAGTCATTGTTTGAAAACTTCAATATTAGGGGTAGAAGATATGGCAGTTATTCATAAAGGACAAAATGAATTAAATAAGTAAGCAGTAAAGTATCGGAATTTATCCATCCTGTTTTTTGTTCCCGGAACGGAGGAAAGAGAGCAAATGCAGTAAGATAGAGCCGTCCAATGTTCCCGCAACCGAAGAAAAGAAGGATTTGCGGTCGCATAGAAAAAAATGCTTCTATCTTACCGGTACAAGTAACAGTAAAGGAGGTGTTTTTATGCTTGGAAATATAATGAATTTGAAAAAAAGTAAGTTTGTTGTCTTAGATGAAATTCTTCGTCCTATGGTAGATGGGAAGGGGGAGACCGTTCACTTTTATGTGGATGTCCATGCTTTAGTAAAGTCGTTGTATACCCCTAGTTCGTTAAAAATATTTGATAGTTTAAGTGACGGTAAAGATGTACAGGATGTATGTTCTGAGCTTGCATCTGAGCTGTTAAACATCGCTGGTCATTATCGCCGATATTGCGCGACAAGACTTGGAAAAAGAACGGCAATCTATTTTTATTACACCTATGACCGCAGTAAACTTTTAACAGAAGTTCATCACGAGTATAAGAAAAAGCTCTATGAAAAATATAAGACTAATATAAATGAAAAATACAGTAGAATGAACAGAATATTGATAGAGAGCTTGAAGATAGCGAAGCTCGTTGGAGAATATATTCCTAACATTTATTTTATCGATTCTAAACATCTGGAACCAAATGTTGTACCTTATCATTTCATAGAAAACATGAATGATGAGCAGTTCTTTGATACGGATCTAGTTATTTCAAATGATGAACTGAACTGGCAGATGGCAAATCATTTTGGGGTGTACGTATTAACGACCAAAGGGGCCTATTCGTCCATCATAACGTCAGATGATTTAATAGATTTGTTTTTAGGAAAAAATGCAGATGCTGTAGATCATCAAGTGAGCAATGATTTTTATAGTTATTTTTATGCACTAAAAGGACATTCGCAATATAGTGTGAAGGGAATTCCGAAATATGGGGCAAAAAGAACGGTAGAACTCCTAAAGGAAGCTGTACATAATAAAATAATTCCTAATACTAGGATTGATGATTTTCAATCATTAACGGATACATTAATTGAGGGTAAGCTATTGCCGCGGGAATACGGAAATGTAGTCAATACTAATTTTCAACTCCTTGATATACCTACTGCCTATTCACGAATAAGTGAGGATGAAAAGGCTCTTATTCTGGATAGTCAGGTCGTTGATCGTCATGATCTTAAGGAACGGAATAGATTAGTAACATTTATTTTAAAAATTATAAGTTGAACATTCTTTTCTTAATGTCAGGAGAAAAAGAGGATCAAGACATACTTAGTTAGAAAATATAATAGGTGGGAATTTTTTTGGTAGATGTGAAAAACGTCACCGTCTTATACGATCTTTTTTAAATTAATCAAAATGAAGAGGGGATGTAACGAAATGGGTGTGGAAAATACAGTAGGTTTTATTGGATTAGGAATAATGGGTAAGCCCATGGCAAAAAATTTAGTGGCTGCTAACTTGCAGGTGAGTGTTTGGAATAGAACTGCTTCTGTGATGGAGGACGTAGTGGAGTTAGGGGCAACTGCAGCAGCGTCTCCTAAGGATATAGCAGAAAGGTCATCTATTGTTTTTCTTATGCTGGCAAATGATGCAGTAGTAGAGGACGTGGTTTTTGGAGTGAATGGTGTGATCCATGGAGCTTCGAAGCCGAAAATTATAATTAATAGTAGTACGGTAAGTCCAGAAACTTCTAAGAGTGTATATAATCGATTAAAGGGTTTGGATATTGCTTATGTGGAGGCGCCAGTAACAGGGAGTAAAGTTCAAGCTGAGGAAGGTAACCTAAACTTTTTAGTTGGTGCTGATGAAGCGGTGGTGAAGGATTGTGAACCGTACTTTAATATACTTGGTAGAAATACAACCTATTTTGGTGAGGTAGGAACAGCAGCCACTGCAAAAATAGCGAATAATTCAATCGTAGCAATTAATTTATTATCCTTACTCCAAGGGTTAAGCATTGCGAAACAGGGGAATGTGGACGAGAAACTATTTTTACACGTATTAAAGCAAGGTGGAGCTAATAGTGCAATCCTCCAGGGGAAAGAGGAAGCTATTTTAGAAAGAAACTTTGATCCACAATTCTCCTTAGGGTTAATGTACAAGGATTTAGGATTAGCAAAAACCATGGCTGATGAGTTACAAGTACCGACGCCAATGTTATCCCAAGCGAAGGATCTATTTTTACTAGGAGCAAACATGGGGTTAAAGGAAGAAGATATGTCCGCAATGTTAAAGTGCTTTGAAAACATGATAAATAATAAGTAGTAGGAACCCTCCATACAGAAGTTAGTCACAAAGCTGTCACAGACCATGTCTGTGACAGCTTTGTGTATTTACCAACTTTCCAGACCTTACCCAAGGACTACGGGCTAAATGGATTGGGAATAGAACCACATGCGCATATTAAAAACAAAAGTATTATAGATAATGTATAATCAAACTGTATCGACAAAATATCCGTAAATTCGTCAATGATAGAGTTGTTTAGAATTAATTGCATGATAATTTGAATGTGCCGTCATGTTTGAAATGGTACGGAGATAGAAAGTAGGAACAATAATGAAAAACAAAATAAGACTATTGTCTTTGGCTATATTTTTATTGGCAGTTATCTTGGAGGTATATTATTTTAGTGCAAATGAAGGAATTCCGTTCATTCGGTATCTTTTCTTGGCATCACTAATATTATTTGTTTATATATTAGGAAATCGCCTCGAAAAACTAAGTTTTACGATGGAAAGCCTTGTAGCTGACAACCTCAACCTTGAAGAGCAGTTAGAGAAAACAAAGCAAAGTAACCAAGATTATAAAACGCTGTTTAACTCCTTAGATGGAGCTGTTTATTCGTATGATTTACAACGAGAAAAAACGTTTTTCTCAAAAGGAATTGAAGATGTTTATGGGTACTCCAGTGAAGAATTCCAAGACAACCCATATTTGTGGACAGATATTATTTTTGAAGAGGATAAAGAAAAAGTTCGAATAGAGGAGGAAAAGGTGCTTTTAGGTGAGTCATCAAAGGTAGAGTACCGCATCCATCATCCTGAATATGGAATTAGGTGGATAATGAGGTTCTTTTCTCCCATAATTAATATAGATGGTAAGGTTTCAAAGGTAAATGGTCAAATTTTTGATATTACCTTTAGGAAGGGTCTTGAGGAAGAATTAAAGCAAATGGCATATTACGATGATTTGACAGATTTACCTAATAGAAAAGCGTTATATATGCATATTACGAAAGGACTTGCACGGGCAAAGCGACATAAAGAGCAATTGTCCATCATGTTTCTTGACTTAGACGATTTTAAATATGTGAATGATACGTTAGGCCATGATGCTGGGGATGAACTGCTGAAAGAAGTAGTAAGAAGGTTACAAGAAAATCTGAGGGAAGAGGATCTTATTTCACGAATTGGTGGTGATGAATTCATCCTTGTTTTAGAAGAAGTAGCTTCAGAAAAAATGGAAGAGATTGCACAGCGAATTGTGGAAACTGTTTCAAAACCATATCAAATCCAAGGCAATGAAGCCAAGGTCTCCGTAAGTATTGGAATAAGTACCTATCCAGAAGATGGAGAAGATAAAGATACACTGATTGAAAAAGCAGATAAAGCTATGTATACTGCGAAAAATCAAGGGAAAAACAATTACAAATTTTATACCCCAGATTTAGAAGATTACGACTTCCAACAAACAGGGTTCTTAGATAAAATAAAAGCTAAGTTATTTAAATAGAGGTACAAGAAACCTCATGGATTTTGTCAAATAAATATTAAGAAAGCTCGGCAGTTCACAATCATAGCTGAGCTATTCTAAATAGAATATGGACAATATAACAGGAATACATATTTCATATCATTATTGATTTGTTAGACGGAATGCTCGTAGTTTTTAATAGGGTGTATTTAATATGTTGAGTTCAATTGGAGGACTAGTTTAAATGATGCTTTTCATGTGGAGCTTACTACTTTTTATAATAGCTTTTCTCATCATTTTTATTGCACTAGTTTGTAATCTACATCGTTTACTAGTTTCTGAAGATGAACGAGAAAAAGGCGATGCCATATTAGTTTTAAGTGACGGTAACGGAAATGGAGATAGGGAAGCTGAAGCAGCAAAGCTCTATCATGAAGGATATTGTAATAAAATCATATTGACAGGTACGATTGTGGGTTGGAAAACGTATTCCTCCCATATTATGAGAGAACATTTAATTGCCCTTCAAGTACCTGATGACGCGATTTATGAATATACAGGAGTAACCAGTACTCGGGACGAGGCAGAATTGGCTAAGGAGTTGCTGGAAGGGTTAAAAATAAGGAAGCTTTTACTTGTAACGAATAAATATCATTCTGCAAGATCCAAATGGATATTTAAGAAAACCTATAAGAACAAGGGTGTAAAAATTGTATCCGTACCAGTACGGGAGGATACATTTAATCGTAATTGGTGGAAGGATCACGAAACTCGCAAACAGGGTGTAAGCGAAATACTAAAGTTTTTTTGGGAGATTCTACGATTGTGAAGCTTGAATGATCTAAAGCCAATGTTAAATTAGGAAGTTTATTTGTAACCTGGGAGCATCTGGGCCGAGGAACAGGGTGGTGCCAATGAACTTGTAAAAAGAGAAAAAGCAGGTTTGAAGTAATATAGAATGCTGCCAATGATCCCGCAAAAGGGGAAAAGCCGTTTTGCAGGCAAATAGAAAGCCGCCAATGAGCCTGCAAAAGGGGAAAAGCAGGTTTGCAGGAATATAGAATGCTGCCAATGATCCCGCAAAAGGGAAAAAGCCGTTTTGCAGGCAAATAGAAGACCGCCAATGATCCCGCAAAAGGGAAAAAGCCGTTTTGCAGGCAAATAGAAGACCGCCAATGAGCCTGCAAAAGGGAAAAAGCCGTTTTGCAGGAATATAGAAGACCGCCAATAAGCCTGCAAAAGGGAAAAAGCCGTTTTGCAGGCAAATAGAAGACCGCCAATAAGCCTGCAAAAGGGAAAAAGCCGATTTGCAGGAATATAGAAGACCGCCAATAAGCCTGCAAAAGGGGAAAAGCCGATTTGCAGGAATATAGAAGACCGCCAATAAGCCTGCAAAAGGGGAAAAGCCGTTTTGCAGGAATATGGAATGCCGCCAATAAGCCTGCAAAAGGGAAAAAGCCGTTTTGCAGTAATATAGAAGCCCGCCAATAAGCCTGCAAAAGGGGAAAAGCCGTTTTGCAGGAATATAGAAGACCGCCAATAAGCCTGCAAAAGGGGAAAAGCCGTTTTGCAGTAATATAGAATGCTGCCAATGATCCCGCAACCAGTCAATAAAGAGATTTGCAGAATTATTGAAGGCGATCAGTTCCCCTCCATTTTCTCCACACCCCTTCATACACCACAAATCCACAATTTCATTCAAAATTAATATGATCCTCTTTCATAAAGCTCTTCAAAAATGAAAGACACACAACCGTGATGGATGAATTTTTACTCTTTATTATTATACAAAAGTATAGTTTTCTAAAAATTCTGCAAGTTCGTTGTGACGAACGGTGTTGTATGATAAAATTTATGTTGAAGTTTCGCTATAACGAATCTATTGAACTCTTTGTAATGGTTTTTCAAAAAAGGAGGGATTATTTTAACGGTTGATTAAGCTTATTTTTTATTGATGATGTGTAACTGTTTACATATTCATCGTTCGCCAGTTTTCTGAAGGTGGATGGGATATTTTTATTTATTTGTTGTAGGTTGTAACGGAATTCTAGGATATGATCACTTGGAGGTGGACGCTTATGGAAAAAATAAAGAAGTTTAAGAAAAGCTTGATCTTATGTGTATTATTAGTAGTAGTAAAGCCTTTGTTAATGGGAACAACTGCTTTTGCAGTAACGGATGGAGGTGGTCCGGCAGACGCAATACCAATTGATATAACCTTTGAGACAGAAAGCTTTTCTATTGCTGTAGGAGAATCGAAGGAATTATTAGTACGAGAGCTTTATTCCGATGGTTCATTAGGTGAAATATTAGATAATGAAGACGAGTATTTAAGTTTTGAAATAGATGATGAAAGTGTTGCAACTGTTAGTGAAAACGGGGTGTTAGAAGGGGTATCACCAGGAGAGACAACAGTTATAGCTCATATCATGTATGATTATGTAGCAGAAGCTACTGTTATCGTAGAGGAAGAACAGGCTATCCCAGTTGGTATATCCTTTGAACAGGAAATATATTCCCTAGAAGTGGGAGAAACTGTAGACGTTGTTGTAAGAGAGCTTTATTCTGATGGTTCATTAGGTGAGGCGTTAAGCGTTGAACAATATTATTTAGAATTTAACGTGGAAGACGATAGTGTTGCTACTGTTAGTTTTCTTGGTGAGTTGCAGGGGATAGCACCTGGAGAAACAACGATAACAGTTGATGCTGGTCATGGCTACTCGGCTGAAGGGATGATTGTTGTAGCGGAGGAGGATGTTGATCCAGGGCCTGTAGGAAGCAAGGTTATTTTTGACGGGGTAGAAACGAATGTAGAACCTGGAGAAACATATACGATTCCTGGTACTACTGCATCCATTATTTTACCGGACGATTTACCAGATGGGGTTTCCTTGCTTATTGAAGAATTAAGTGAAGAAATGAAGGTTAGCTTGATGGAAGGATCAACATTTGAGATAGCGGGGTCCATTTATCAGTATACATTGATAAACGAAAGTGGATTGGAATTTGAAGGCAGCTTCACTCTTTTATATAGCTATAATCCAGAGGAATATGAAGAGGACGATGTCTCCATTTATTATTACAATGGAGAGGATGAAGAATGGGAGCACAAGGGTGGTATAGTAGATGCGGAAAACGGCATTGTGGCCCTTGAGGTAGATCATTTCTCTATTTATGGTTTATTGGCTGAGGTTCAAGAGGAAGAGGAATCTACGGAAGAAGAGGAAGAAGATTCCTCTGATGAGAATGGTAAAGAGGAAGAAGAAAAAGGTGAAGATGTAGATGGAGATGAACTTCCAAATACAGCAACATCTATGTACACCTTCTTATTCATCGGCTTTGTAATCATGGCTGTAGGAGCAGCAGTATTGTTTATGAAAAGAAAGAGGGTTGAAGTTTAAGTAGGATGGGAGGTGCCAGTCACCTCCCTTTTTTTGTTGTCTCTTGTCGATCTCACACTGGTTCCTACGTTTAATAATGGAATGTATGGGGTATGGGGAAGGATATTAATTGTATCTGTATACGGCAAAGTCTTATTGACTTGTCATAAAAACAATTCATACTTATATATAAATCAAATGTTTACGGTAGTGGGGGATTTTATGTTTGAGGTAGTTAGAAAAAGCTGGCGAGATTTTAAAGCATCCTATAGGCAGTATCTTTCTTTTACTTTAATCTTTATGGTTTTAACGAGTTTGCTGTTTGTTCCTCTAATTTCGTTTATTTTTAATCGAATATTACAAATGATAGGGGCAGGGTCTTTACTTAATGCGGAAGTTTATAGAATAGGGCTAAGCACCGCTGGATTTATTGGTATGCTCATCATTAGCTTTTTAGTGGTGATCATTTTATTAATAGAATTCGGTGTCATGATTACTTTGGCACAAAAAAGATATTTTAATAAGAAGGTCCTCGTTTCGGAGGCATTCTTCACTACGTTAAAAAAATTACCTTCCTTATTAGGATTTGGTATGCTTCAGTTAATCTTTGTCTTTTTACTAATTATTCCATTTATCAGCTCTGCAGGATTACCAGCTCTATTAGATTTTAATTTACCTATATTTTTAACGAATCAGCTTTACGGGCTGTCAATGTTGTCTATTCTAATTTATATATTGGTTTTATTTTTGGTTATTTCTTTCATCATTCGTTTACTATTTACGTTACATTACATTTTTATTGAAGAAACATCCATTTGGACCGGAATGAAAAGGAGCTGGCGTTTAACGAAAGGAAATAAACTCAAATTAATCATTAAGCTTGTTTTACTGAATTTGGTCATCTTTTTGATTGGTTTTGTGTTTGTTACATTTCTTTCTTACATACCTAGAGTAACGGATGCCTTCCTCTTAGGGTACATCATTGAAGATTATTTACTAACGTTTGCTAGTTACATGATGATTTTATTTTCTCTGTTGCTGATTCCCATGAACGTTATTATCCTTACAAGATCCTTTTTTCGGTTTAGGAAAAACCAAGGTGAAGCAGTTGTGGATCATGTAACGATTTATGGTAATAGAAGGTTAACTGCCTTAGAAAATAGAATTGTTCGTTTTTTTACAAAAAGAAGGTTTACGTTATCGTTCGTTATTTTCTTCTATGTAACTGGAATGTTTGCCGTAAATTACAATGTTAATGATAATATCGTTTATTTAAAATGGAATGTACAGGTTGCAGCTCATAGAGGTGATGTACAAAATGCACCAGAAAACTCCATGAGTGCTATTTTGTCGGCTATTGAAAAAGGAGTAGACGCTGTCGAGTTTGATGTGATGCTAACAATGGATGGGCAGGTCATTCTAAATCACGATGATGATCTGCAGCGGGTTGCAGGTGTACCAAGACGGGTGGACGAAATGACGTATGAGGAATTAGCAGAGGTGGACATAGGGCGTTTGTATTCTGATGAGTTCATTGGTGAAGGAATTCCTACATTAGATGAAGTGTTAGAAGAGATTCAAGGTGAAAATGTGAATCTGATTGTTGATGTAAAAGTGTTAAATCCTAGCAGAAATCGAGAATTAGCAGAGGGGATAGTGGAATCAATTGAAACGTATGATTTCATTGACAATGCGTACGTTCAAGCCTTTGATTACAATGTCCTTCAAGAGGTGCGACAGCTAAATAGTGACATTAAAATCGGACAAATATTATTTTTATCAGCAGGTGACTTATCAAGACTAGATGTTGATTTTTATACCATTCGCCAAACGATGCTATCAGAACGATTTGTATCAAACGCCCGTCGTCAAAATCGGGAAGTATGGGTGTGGACAGTAAATCTAGAACGTAATATTAGAGAGGTATTAAAATACGATATCGATGGAATCATAACGAGCTACCCAGAAAGAGTAATGGGACTCGTACCTGGAGTAGCCACTGAAGAACCAATGGAAGAAAACAGAGACTAATGAGGTATACCCCGAAACAGTTCAACAAATGCACACAAAATGTTCACAAACCTGTTTAGTGTCAGAGGCGTTCACAAACATGGTTAGTGGCAATTATGTGTCAATTATTTGCATTAACATTAAAAATAAAGTAACTTTATAAATGTAAGCAAAATCAATAAAATGCAGACCCAATTGAAAAATAGATTCGATTAAAAATTGGTTCCACTTCATTGGAGGGTATCGTATGAATAATGAATTAAAAGGTGTACACCATGTAACAGCCATTACTAGTAGTGCAGAAAAGAATTATGAGTTTTTTACTTACGTTTTAGGAATGCGTTTAGTGAAAAAAACAGTAAATCAGGATGACATACAGACGTATCATTTATTTTTTGCAGATGATGTTGGGAGTCCAGGCACTGATATGACGTTCTTTGACTTTCCTGGTATTCCGAAGGGGACACATGGGACCAATGAAATTTCAAAAACCTCCTTCAGAGTACCGAGTGATGAGGCAATAGATTATTGGGAGAAACGCTTTGAACGTCTAGAGGTGAAGCATACAGGAGTAAAGGAGCAGTTCGGGAAAAAGACTCTTTCCTTTGTAGACTTTGATGATCAGCAATATCTACTTGTTTCTGATGAAGGAAACAAAGGAGTAGAAGCTGGAACGCCTTGGGAGAAGGGACCCATTCCTGTAGAGTATGCCATTACAGGATTAGGCCCATTGTTTGTTCGTATTGCTCAGTTTGATTATTTTAAAGAAATGCTGGAAAAGGTACTAAAGTTTAAGGAAATTGATCAGGAGAATTCTTTTCACTTGTTTGAGGTTGGTGAAGGTGGAAATGGGGCTCAAGTGATTGTAGAGCACAACGCCGTATTGCCACAGGGTCAGCAAGGATTTGGTACCGTTCATCATGCAGCCTTTCGCATTGAGGACCGGGCAGAGCTAGATGCATGGGATGAAAGGTTAAGGAGCTTTGGTTTTCAAACATCTGGTTATGTAGATCGTTTCTTTTTTAAGTCTCTGTATGCACGTGTTGCACCGCAAATTTTATTTGAGTTTGCAACGGATGGTCCTGGGTTTATGGGAGATGAACCTTATGAAACCCTTGGGGAAAAACTATCCTTACCTCCTTTTTTAGAAGGAAAAAGAGAGCAAATTGAACAAATGGTACGCCCTATTGATACGGTAAGGAGTACGAAAAAATTTAAAAAAGAGTACGAAAAATGATAGGGCCCACTGACTACCGACTACCGATCACCATGAGGTGATTCCTAAAGAGCATGATAATTAAAAGTGAACAAAGCCCCAAAGCTATGAAAACTTTGGGGCTTACTGTGTGTTTATTTCCTTTTTGAGATGTCATGAACGAGCTTATCTAATTTTTCCATCATTTCTGTTAAAATTAACGTATTTTCATTAAAGCTTTCAAAGGTAGCAAGCTGCTCTTCAGAGGCTGCAGACATGTTCTCTGTACTTTCTTGATACTGTTCAGAAACTGCAGTCATGGAATTAATGGCGTCTGTTAGATCAGCCACTTTTTGAACAATTTGTTTTGATTTTTCAAAAGTATCATCAACATTTTCATGTACTGTTGCCGTATTTTCTACAATTTGTTCAAATAATTTCTCTGTGGTGGATACTTGATTCAAGCCTTCCCTTACTTGTTGGTTTGTAGCTTGCATTACTTCACTAGCTGCCTCTGTTTCTTGCAACAAATCTCCAATAATAGCGGAAATTTGTTGAGAATATTGACCTGATTGATCTGCAAGCTTTCTTACCTCATCTGCAACGATTGCAAAGCCTCTTCCAGATTCACCGGCTCGTGCGGCTTCAATGGCTGCATTTAATGCCAGAAGATTTGTTTGTTCTGCAATGTCAGACATAAATACTAATGTATTTTGTATTTCTGATGAACGTTCTTGAAGACGTTTTACCACGTCATTCATTAGTTTAACTGCCATGGAAATTTCATTCATCTGTTTTCCTGTATTACTCATGCTAGATTTTCCGGATTCAGCTAATGATAAGGTTTCGTTTGATGACTCTTTCGAACGTTTTGATTGTTCTGTAATGATCGATACTTCTGTAGATACATTTTCAATTGACTGATGACTTGTTTGAGCATACTGTAGCTGCTCACCTGCACCTGTAACAATATACTGAATGGAATTCGTCATGTCTTCAGTAGCAGAAGCTGATTCTTTCACTCCGATTTCTAAATGCTTTATTCTTTCTAGTGCTTCTTTAGATGTAGTTGTTAATTGTTCATTTAGTTCACGAATGACAGAATTCTGCTCCGACTCTCTTAGCAGAACTGTTTTTTTGTATCGTTGGTTTGCAGAGATTTGTACTAGTAGAACACCACTTGTTAATACTAAAAATAAAGCATGGATTAGTAATAAACTAAATGGATATTCTGTCGTTCCTGTAATCAACTCTGGTGAAAGAACATAACCAGCAAAATGCTGTATGGCAAAAACAACAGTGCTTATAATGATTAATCGTTTACTTTCATAATAAGTGAGGATAGCAAGAACCATAAAAATAGAAAAATGGTATTCTACCATTCCATCTCCACCAGCAATAATAGAAATACTTCCAAAAGTTAGTGCGAGAGTTAAATAATATGGTATATGATTGTGTGTTTTATTTTTTATATATAGGATTAGGCCAATTAAAGCTAATAGTAACGGTATAACGAGTAGAATATTTAATGGGACTGAAAAACTGCCGGCACTATGATCATGTGCAAAGGAAGATTGATAGTACTCGTTAAGAAAATGAAAGTTCCTATGTAGTACATGAGTAATTAATGAAAGGATTACAACAATAAATGTAAAGGATAACATTAATAGGTTTTTTCGCTGTTGCAATATAATTTCCTCCAGTAGTAGTGTGTTTTAGTATCAATAGTTTTGCTACAAAAGTTTTATACACTTAATTATACTAGAACATACGTGTAGAAACAGTGACAGTTTTTATAACATTTATGGAGGGAAATACTGATATATTGAGCTTCATTGAAGTGTAAATTCATAAGACTTCACTTGTGTTAACGGTTTATAAGACTTTTCTATAAAGGTACATCTATCATTGTTATCTACGAGAATAACAGTACTAGATCTAGATCCGTACTGTTCTCCTTTTAGAAAAATTGGAGATAGCATTTTTTCCATCTCTAATCCAACTCCTGTGTTTGGTAACTGTGCAGCTGGGGCTTGTTTATCGTTTGAAAGGAGCTGAAACAGTTCATCCTGGAATTTATCCCTTGTCAGGAAAGAGGCCGATTTTGAGCATAGATCAGCGATTCCTTGTCTCAATTTATTTACCTTTGGCCATGGTGAATTAAGCTTCCCATTACTTACTGAATAAATCCCTTTAGTTATTTTTTCCGTCAAGTCTGTTCGGTTGGATGTATAAATGAGCTCATTTATTTTGCCGTATAGGAGGTTGAATCCATCATATTGATCCTTTACTTGCAGTTTTTCATGAAAGGTTTCTGGAGATTGCAAAAATCCTTTCACTAATTCCCCTCTTGATGGAGCATTTTCACTAGCAGTCACCATTTCTCGTACGTTGGTCAAAGCTGCTATACTACCATTTGTTGTGATTCCAAGCCATGATCCTCCTTTTTCTAAGTCTTTTCCTCCGATTATGTGTGGTGACTCCTCCCAAAAATGAGCTGGTAAGGTGGGACGAGCAAAAAATTCATCTCGATTTGCAGCTAATATAAAAGGATATTTTTCGTGTGATTTTAATGCAATGCCTATGATGCACATGTTATTCAATCGTCCTTTCGTGAATTGAGACGTTGGCTAGGCTATCATGTCTTTATTTTATCATTCATTCCTTTTTGTAAAAAATGAACGATCCAGTTCATGTAGGTGCTTAAAATATGTTCATAGTACGACTTAACATTTGAATAAGTATTACTGTTGTCGTCTTTCATCCAACGTATATAGCTTTCAATGAGTATATGCAAAATTCTCGGAATGACAATTTCATAAAGCTTAGGGAGGGAAATGCTATAAAAGCGAAAATGCTGGTGGGACTGTATTTTCTTAGCTTTTTATTGTTGGTCGTAGGGTGTAATGATCCGGTCCGAGATGATATGGATAAATATATGGAAGACTTAGAACCTTTAGTGGAGCTTGAGGATGTCATTGTTTATGAATATAACAGTGTGATTGGGATCAATGCAACGGATGATTGGACAACGTATGTTCATATTGAGGAGGTAGTTGTGCCAATGTATTTGGACTTTATTGATCGATTAGAAGCTGTGTCTCCAGATACTAGAGAGGTAAGGGGTGCCCATGAAATATATATTCAAGCATCGAACTTGCAATATAATGCCATGTTAAAAACACTGTCTGCACTAGAATTTCAGAGCTATGAAATGATGAGTGAGGCGAATCAAATGCTCTCTGAAGCAAGGGCTACTATGCGTAGATATGTACATGAGATGGAGGACTTAGCAGAAAAGCATAATATAGAGTTCGAGGAATAATTGTCCGTGAAGGTATCACTTTTATAAAAAACAAGCCGTCACCCATTTTAAAATTGGTGACGACTTGTTTAATGTTATAACACTTTTTTAACCTACACTTTCTCCACTACTATTACTTTCATTATCATTGGATTGATTTTCTTTCTCAAAAATAGCTTGAATGGAATGGTTCCGATCCATTTTTACTTGGATAGTATGACCTGTACCTAGCACCGTATCACCTTGTCGCCATTCCACTATTCTGGAACCAGAAGCTGCAACAGCAGTCAGTGTTATAGTAGTTCCCTCCTCAAAGGAATTCCCAGATAAACTTCTGCTTACTGTTCCATTTCCTGATGTTGAAATGGTTAGATCATACATTGTGGGAGAAGGTTCTGTCTGATCAGATTCTTTTTCATTATTATTTTTACTATCATCGTTATTATTGTTGGAGTCATTGTTACTATCATTGTTTTTTGAACTGTCGTTTTTCCCACTATCATTGCTATTGTTATTGCTACTATTATTTGAACCTGAATCGTTGTTAGAATTAGAATTACGATCGTTCCTACTAGAATCATTATTATTGCTTGAATCCGATTCAGAGCTTTCATTATCGTTCCTACTTGAATTGTTTCCTGAAGAACTATTTTCACGAACAAAGATGGCTTGCACATATTTGTCGTTATCCATTACAAAGGAAACAGAAGAGGAATTAGACTCAATTCCACCAGTCCAACGTTCAAATTTCCAGCCTGATCTTGGGCGTGCTGTAAGTGTAACCATGTCACCGTGGTCATACGATGTTGCTAGAGAGCTACTTACAATTTCTCCGTGTCCAGTTGTAATTAATGAAAGCTGATAAGTTTTTCTTTGGAAAATAGCTTCAATTCGTTTATGGTCATCCATTGTAAGGGTAATTGGATTTTCATCTCCAGTTATATCTCCTCCCCATTCAACAAAAGACCATCCATTATTCGGTTCGGCTTCAATTGTTATTTCACTGTTTATTTCATAGGCCTCTTCCGTTGGTGAGATATGCAGCTTTCCTTCACCAATGATATCGTGTGTTAAAAATTTATTTTCTCCATCAATAATAATGACGGTTAGTTCCTTTTTCATATCTTCATAAGTAATGTGGATCGTTTCAATACCAGCTTTATTAGGAGTAAAACTTGTTTGTAATTCTGACAGCTGGCTAAGTGTACCTAAATCATTTTCAACTTCCCAATCTGGAGAAAATGTAAAAGAATCGTCATTAAAATCAAAGCCTTGTACAGTAATAGAAACCGTTTCATCCTTGTTAATTTGCACAACATTTTCACTAGTCATTTCCGGATCCGTATTCACATGAATATCCGCTAAAACTTGCTCTCTCACTTCTAAGTCGGTTTGGACGGTTATGGAACTGATGGAAGCTGTTACAGTTGTTTCTCCAACATTTGTAGCTGAAAAAGTGGTAGTAGCATCTTCTTCATCTACAAAGACGTTTCCAATACGATTATTTGAAAGATTCACCGCTGCTTCGATAGGAAAGCTTCGTCCATTTTCAGCCATCCAAAAAACGTCAATATCAACATCGAAACCTATTTGTACGATGTTCCGATCTAGTTTTATAAGGATATTTTCCTCTATGTATTCAAGAAGTTCCTTCAACTCATCATGATTTGTGGCACCGATTCCACGTTCTGTTAACATAACAGCCCGCCTGATGTCCTCTTGAAAAACGTAGAAATCAGCTATGTTTAAATAGTAGGCTACTTCATTTGGAGACTTATCAATTCCCTCCAATAAAACCTGTTCCACCTTATTCCAATCCTCTAATGCAAAATAGCATTTTGCTATTCCTAAGCGTGCTTGAACATTGTTTTCATCTAATTCTAGAACTCTATAAAAAGCCTCGAGACTTTTCTCGTAATCTTCTTCTAAAAAAGCATCTTCTGCAACCTTTAACTGTTCATTTACACTATTAGACTGAACAACGTGAACAGTGAAAAAACCTGCAAAGGTGAGTGTGACGATACTAGCAACAATTATAAAAATATATTTTTTATCCATCTTGTCATCCTCTCCGTCCAAATAATAATAGAAATAAGTCATGAAATCGCATGATAGAGTATATATATGTATTAATAATTTCAGGGGTAAGTTATATTTTCCTCAATGTGTATTCTCAAAGAAAAATTGAAACAAATGCTATTTCAACAAAAATTGGTTTATTTTGCTATCTATCGACAAGAATATCACAAAATGGAAATAAACAGAATAGATTTTTATGGCAAAAATAATCGTAAAGAAGAGGTAGTTTGTTAGTTGAATGAATAGGCTTTCAATGCAGTTGAAAAGTTAGCACAATTTGTTTTAGAATTTTGACAAGATTCTTCACACTTTGAAAGCGTTTTCAAGTATAATAATAGTACACCATAGTGAACGATGCGATGCTGCAATAACTAAGACAAGGGAGATGATGTTATGATAGAGGAAAATAAAGTATTTACTGGTGTATGCTGGGCTGTCTTAATGTGTACTCCTGTTTGGGCACTCATTATATTTTTATTTAAATTAACATTTTTGTAAGAGTTACTTTTAAATTTTGTGTTAACGATAATGGAAAAAGAGTATTGGCCTTTTGGCTAGTACTTTTTTTATGTTAAAAAATAGTGCACAAAGAAGGGGAATAGTAAGTGTATTTTGATAGGTGAAAAAAATAGTGAGAAAAATCAAATAATTGTAAAAATATGTTGAATAAAATAGAAAAAGAATGTAAAATTAAGTTCATTATAAAGAATATTTCGTCTTTTTACTAATTATTGAAATGGATAGAATAACAGAGGAATGTTTTTCTACTATTCTTATTACTAACTAAATAGTAAGAAGAATCAACTAGTTATATAGACGAAAGTACCTACTGTATATAAGGTTTACATGTATCGTTTGTACTATTTCTCGATTTGGATATAGGTATTTTACTTAGGCTGTATTGATAAACATTTATATTTTAAAAAAATAATATAATATCAAGTAATAAGGTGACGATAGGATTTAAGATTCGTTTGTAAGAACTAACTTGTAAAAAACTAGATTTTATTAAATCAGGCTTTTCACAAATGATAAACATTATATTTGGAAAATATTTATATAATGTTAAAATTCTTGCAATTAGGACGTGAAAGGGGGTGAGAACTATGAAAAATTCAGTTTATAAACTTCAGCGCGTTGCTTATACTTTTGCTCTTGTAGGAGCTGTTGTTGTACCATTAGGGTGGAAACTTGTATAATAACTTTTTAGAGGGAGTGAAAAACTAGACACTTCCTCTAAAATATTTAAAAGAGTGTGATAAAAATGGCGAATCTATCAAGAATAAACCTATTAAATTCAAAGCTATATCTTACCACTATTTACTTTATTGGAATAATTTTGTTTCTTTTACATTTAGGTGATTCATTGAGCATTCATCAGCTTAACTGGTTGACTGTTTTATTCCTTATCATTTCTATAACGGTACTTAATTATTTTCTCATTCTCTTACCCCCAAAAGGGAACGGATTTTCAATGGATTCAGCAATATGTTTAGCTACAATGTTTGTATTTGGAATAGAGGTAGCATTGGCTGTTTTATTTTGGAGTAGTCTTATTTTCACAATTATCCAGAGAAAGACCGTTTGGTGGAAGCATCTATTTAATTTTTCTACCTATACATTAATGATAATCGCTGCCTATCATACCTTTCAATTTTTAGGTGGTGATGTTGGAAATATTCAAGTAGAAGGATTGGGTTCGTATATAATTGCTCTATTAGTCTATTTTTCATTAAATATTACAATAGTTGGACTATACTTTTTAGTATTAAAAGAGGAAAATCTGTTTATCATTTTAAAGGGATTGGTAAAGGAGTCCGTATCTGGTTATTTTGCAACGTTAGTGCTGTCGTTAATTTTAAGTATTTTGTTAGTATCTCACCAGAATTTTGGTTTAATTTTGTTTACTACCGTAGTTATATTTTTGTCTATCTTATTTAAACAGTATTTTAACCTTTATTCAGAAGTTCTAAAAAAGGTGAATATTGATGAGTTAACTGGCTTATATAATCATAGTTATTTCAAGGAAGTGTTAAATGATTATTTAGAAAATAAAAAAGTGGATTCATTGAGTCTTGCTTTTATTGATATAGACGATTTCAAAAAATACAATGATTATTTTGGGCATATTGCTGGAGATGAATTATTAACGTTTTTTGGAAAACTACTAAAGGAAAAATGTGATGAGGAAGAGTTTTTTGTTGCCCGATATGGGGGAGAAGAATTCGTCATTATTTTTCCAAATGTTAATAAGGATGAAGCTTATCAATATTTAAACAAACTTAGAAAAGAATTTAATGATTCTTACTTTAAAGGTGTTGAGATTCTTCCTCATGGCTGTTTATCCTTCTCAGGTGGTATTGTGGAGTATGAAAAAGATACGTACAACGCTACTGAGTTCATAAGTAAAGCTGATCAGGCTATGTATCGTGCAAAAACGGATGGAAAGAATACCATACATTTATTTAATAAAAATGATTTTGATGTAAGTTTATTAGATCTTGAAAAGGAAATTGATCAATTAGAGCAGCAGCTTCGTTTTTTCTTATTTAAAGATGTATACACGTATCAGCATAGTAAACGTGTTTTTCAGTATGCGAACCTGTTTTCACAAGAATTAGAGCTCAGCAGATATGACAGAAAGCTACTCATTTTAGGAGCATTAATTCACGATATTGGTAAGATTGAAATTCCTAGAAATATTATTAATAAAAAAGGGAAGTTGTCCCCAGTAGAATGGGATACGGTTAAAAAGCATGTTCAATGGGGGAAGGATATTGTTGCTACAAACAATTCTCTACAGGAATTAATTCCTTTAGTTGAGCTTCATCATGAACGTTATGATGGAAAAGGCTATCCGCATAATTTGAAGGGAGAAGGGATTCCGAAGTTAGCGCGTATGCTATGTATTGTAGATTCCTTTGATGCCATGACAACGGAACGACCTTATCAACCAACAAAGTCTTTTTCTGAAGCTATTAATGAATTAGAACGATGTGCAGGGACACAATTTGATCCGAAATATGTGCCGACATTTATTAAAATGATTCGTAAACATTATCCTAATAAGCTCGGTGCGTAACGACGTAATTTATGTATTAAAAAATATGATGTTGTTTTGTTTCCATCAAAAACCGTTAGCTGTGATTACTCACCGTTGACGGTTTTCTATTTGTTATAGGAAAAAGAAAGCCCTGTGTATATTCCGTCTTAATTTGAAGACGTTAATATAATGGAAGGAAAAATTTTTCAAAAGGTAAGAATATATAAATTTTTATTTTCTACGAAAGGTGTCTAGGAGACAGGACGTCGATGATTTAACCTTTGCCCACAGGACGTGGGCGTTCTTAGGTTAAATTGAGACGCCTTGCGCTTTTCTTATTAGGAGGATTTTTCCAATGTGGAATGCCATATTGTGGGGGACAATCGCAGCTTCAGCAACATTGATGGGGGCTTTAGTTGTTTTAAAATTTTCAATTCCTAAAAAGGTTATTGGCTTTATTATGGCGTTAGGTACAGGTGCTCTAATTGGTGCAACGACATATGAGTTACTAGAAGAGTCTCTTGAGATCAGTGGGTTTATGGAAGTGGCCATTGGTTTCCTTGGGGGAGCACTTCTATTTACTCTTTTAGATTTTTGGATATCTCATAAAGGGGGAGGTCATCAACGGAAGCAATCGGATCGTGGTGGAGACGTTGATGACCAGACTACTTTACTTACGAAGGTAAATGGTGACAAGAAGGGGAAGAAAAAAAGTAGTTCAACGAATGAATCGAAATCAGGTAAGGGGATTTTTATAGGGACTGTCATGGACACACTCCCTGAGTCTGCTATGATAGGGATGAGTCTTATAGGTGGAGGTTCAGTAAGCTTAGCGCTTGTTGTTTCCATTTTTATTAGTAATATCCCTGAAGGTCTTTCAAGTACAGTAGGCTTACAGAAAAGTGGATATTCTAAGAAGAAGATTCTTTTTTTATGGATTCTAGTTGTATTCTTCTCTGCTTTAAGCTCTTTAGCTGGTGCTACATTATTAGAAGAAGCTTCCGACAGTGTTAAAGCGATTGTAAGTTGCTTTGCCGGAGGAGCTATTATTGCTATGATTGCATCAACCATGATGCCAGAAGCATATAAGGAAGGTGGCCCAGTTGTAGGTTTTGTTACTTCTATCGGGGTTTTTATCTCCCTTTGGTTGCATTACTTATAAAAAATAAGCATGGCTAATGATTGTATTTTTGAAAGTAAGGTGAATACTATAATATATATTTCAATAGTTCATTTAGAGGGAGGTTACGAACTGGATGGAAACAACGTTAAAAGTAGGGGATGTAGCACCGAACTTTACTTTATCGTCCACTTTAAAGGAAAAAATTTCTTTGTCAGATTACCGTGGTAAAAAGAATGTGTTAGTTGCCTTTTATCCTCTTAATTTTACACCAGGTTGAATTAAGGAAATTACCTCTTGGAAAGAGGATTATAAAAAGTTTGGTCAATTGGAAGCAGAGGTTTTGGCAATTAGTGTAGATCATATTTATTCACACAATGTTTTTGCTGCCAGTTTAGGAACACTTCCATACCCACTATTATCCGACTGGCATAAGGAAACGGTGAAAAAATACGGAGTCTTTCATAAGGAAAATGAAACTGCCATAAGATCTGTTTTCATTGTAAATAGAGATGGCTTGATTACGTATTTGAATACTTCCTTTGATGCCAATAAAAGAGAGGATTATTATGAAGTATTCAACAAACTGAGGGAACTTACAGCAGGTTCAAAATAATGATAAAATATTGAGGTCTCCAGTTTTCTGGAGACCTTTTTGGTTTATGGGGACGGTTCTCATGAGTCGTTTCCCCCTATTATAATCTGCAAATATAGTAAATGAATCGTAAATAGGAATAAGCAATACCCCTTATTAATATAAATGATGTACTAGTTTATTTATAAATTCGTTTTATATCATTACTATTAATAAGGGGAGGTTAAGATGGGGGTTTTAAACGAGTTTGCTAAAAGAATGAAGGAGTTTACAGGAAATAGAATGGCGATCCGAATAACAAAGGAAAAAATTTTGCGTGTATTAAAAGAAAATATCTCAAAGGACGATGTATTAATCTCCTCTGTAGATTTAGATGTTGGATTAATTGTTATTTCAGGTGTTGTAAAAAAAATGGGGATACCCCTGTCATTCTCTGTATCACTTGTGCCGGATGGTGTAGAAAGTAATATTATTAAATTTCATGTAAAAAAAGTAAAGCCATTACATTTAAATAGTATTAATAAGCGAATTTTTAATAAAGCACCTTATGTTTCTTATATGGATGAGGTCATTTATGTTGACCTTGACCAAGTAGAAAAAGTAAATAAAATACCTGTAGGTAAAATGAAAGGCTTTGATGTTTTTACCGATCATGTATTAATCCGATTAGGTATATAAGGGCGATTAGAGTCAAATTCACTATCACCGAAAGGCCCTTGTATGGTGGCAATCAATCTACATTACAAATTAATCACGTTTATTTAATTCCACGTTCTCTAAAGCAGAACGAGCTCTCTCCCTAGAAAAGTTGAATGAATACCAGGGATCTCGTTCCCCTAATTCATCCTGTTTTTCCTCCAACAGACTTTCTAACCCATCAATGCTAGGATCAGTATTGTACAGTTCAACTAAATGGGGAACAGCACTATGGGATAATGTACTTAAATAATATATGTCGATTTCCTCTGTTGTCTCGTACCGTTCTATATTTTTTGTGATAATAAAGTCATCAATACCAACGACATTTAAGCTAATATAAAATAACAAAGAAAATAACAGATAAAATCGTACCATGGACAATCGTGGTAACCAAACCTTTATTAATGTAAAGGCAAAAATAATAAGTAGATAAACCATGAAAGCATGTGCAAAAATTCTAGAGTACGTGTAACCAAACGCTTGTTCATACATCATCAACCTTATAAATGCGGAAACAAGCATAACACCACTAAATAAAATGATTAAGGTTAACTGACTTTTAACGAAAATACTAACATCCTTTTTGGAAAAACGAAGTGTTGCAGTTAATGTAACATAGTTAATAAGTGTAACAGCTAATAACTCGAAAAAGCCTCTACGTGCATACTCAGCATAAGTAAAATTCGTAGTTAATTCTCCACTACTAAAGAAATATTGAAACTGGACTATTGTAAACAATAAATATATTAGGTTCAAGGAAACGAGGACTGTCGCCACTATAATAGAATCCCAATTTTGGTGACTAACTATAGGGTTTACACTAGTTTGGTTCAGTGGTGTTCTTCTGTTTAGAGTCATTAGAAAGGAATAAAATAAAGACGATAATAACACGATAAGTACACCATCCCATAAAAATGTAAGGTTCAAATTCATTAAAAGTTCTGGAATGGAGGACATTAAGCTTGCAAATTCAGCATCTGCTAATAAGAGTAAATTTATGACAATGAATACAACAGGAAAGGCTATTAGAATCCCAATTGCAATCTTTTTTGCATTTACGTATGCAGAGTTACCTAAATTACGTTTCATTTTCCTTTTTATAATCTTAAGATGTAAATAGTTGCACGAAATCGTTTGAATAAGCTTTTGTTTTATAAAATCGAAAAAACTCGGTTTGTACCAATAAATGTTTCTTGGCCCCATCGTTAAAATAGTGTGACAAAGTATTAGAAATGGAATTAATAAATAGTTTATCCCATTAAAAACCGAATTAGAAAAAATGGCATACATAATGGTCAATGTGACGATGGAAAACAATAAAAACGTACTAATTTGCTTGTGTTGAAATGACTGTCCTTTAAAACGTAAGAAAAATATGATGTAAAAAACGGTAATAAAAATACTGTAGGAAATTCCAATCGGTCCCTTAAAGAAAGTGAAATTCCCTAGAAGCCCAAGTAATACGCAGCTTAATAAAAACAAACTATCAATTTTACTTCCCTTCACCATGATTCAATCATCCTTTCTTCACATACATCGTAATTCTATGTATATGAGCAAAAATTTTTATAGTGGAACACTCTTGAAAGATTTAAACCTAATTTTTTTACCGTGGGTGATGTGTTAGGGGAAAAGTTTTCTAAAGCATCAATACATAGTATTTCTATGTATGTGAGTAAAAAAATTAAATTGAACGACGAATTCCCCACCGGTATCCACTGTAGCTTATAGGATATAATAGGATAGTACATGCAATGCAAGCATAAATAAATGGTTGTGATAATAATGGATCAAACCACCCTAAAGGTATTATTCGGAAGACAACTAATGTCATTAAAAGTAAATTAGGAACTAATGTAAAATAAAAGGTTTTAAATAATAACCCTTTTCCAGCATAACCAAATTCTTTACCAATTTCATATCCTAATAGCAACCAAAAAAACATGTATAATAGCATAATGATCATAGGTATACTCGTTAAAAATAGCCAAATTTGATTACCGATGTGGGATGGAGTAAATTGGTAAAAGGCAGTTAAAGTAACCCCCATTACAAAAAAGAATAGGTTAATTCCTATGAATGTCCATTGTGTTTTTGCTGGGGTGATCTGTAGCTCTTGATGGTAATAACTAGCTACTTCTCTTGGGGTACCTACGCGATCTATCAGTTTTTTCATAGCTTCCTTTTCAGATACATTTTCTATCGTATAGATTTCTGTTAGTACATCTGATAAATGCACATCCATTTCATGGACGATTTCATCTGAATCAGGAGTCTTTTTCAATTCTTTTTTTAATTTATCTAAGTACCCTTGTTTAGACAGAATCATAGCCGTTTCTCCCCATAACCTTATCAATCGTTTTTACAAACTTGTTCCACTCATTTGTTTTTTGTTGTAAAATTTCAGTGCCATCCTTTGTAATGCGATAGTATTTCCTCGCCGGCCCCTTTTCTTGTTCATTCCAATAAGACGCAATAAACTGTTGTTTCTCTAGTTTATGAAGGGCTGGGTAGAGAGTTCCTTCTTTTATTTGGAGAACATTTTCACTCCTTTTTTCCATTTCCTTCACAATCTCATAACCATACATATCCTTTTCAGCTAACAATTGTAATAATAGAAGTGATGTGCTTCCCTTAACAAGCTCACGGTTAAACATTTTTTCACCTACCTAGAATAAAAAGGTATTTGTTGTTATCTATTATAGTAAAAATATGATAAATTACAACCACAAATTTAAAAAAGGGGATAATTTCCCCTCTTTGCTTAAAATAAATTTAGTTTTATTACTACATAGTAAAAATTCAATCGGGTATAACTAGACCGGGTAAAAAAAGCCGGTTCACTTATGAAAAATGTATACATGCAATGGACACCATTAGTTAGCAATTAAATACTTATATGCCTGTTCATATGTATCAAAATGGAACTCCCTTTCATGTTTTGATTCTCTGGTGGTTCTGTTCAATTGCATTTTTGCCAGTGCACCTTGCACTACAACTGCTGCTCTATTCATTCCAAGTGTTAAAAGCATTTGTTGGTGTTTAACTAGTTCATCTCGGGTATCTTGCTTCATCACCTTTACGTTCGTCATATCCACTAATAAATCAAAACCAGGTGAAGAAAATGACTCTATACTTTCTTTTAGTTTAGTATTTGCTTCTAGAATTTCATTCGGTTCCACCATACCAATCCATTTAATTAATAAGATTTTCTTTTCTTTATCTAACAATTTAACGTCATGCATAGAACATATCCCCTTTGTATAATTATTTTTTAACTTCTGTATAAATATAGTATAATTTTAACCTTTATATTTAACAAGTATTACGCACTAAATCTATACAATACGTATACAAATGGTGCGAGGATGATATAAAAGGTGGGAATGAAACTAGATCAATAGGAGTGCTATTCTCTGAAAAATTGATGATCTATTGTACAGGTATAGAGGCGGATATGAGAGAGAGGGAATGAGATTGAACTATGGTGGGATGAACCGAGTACAAGTAGACCAGGTACACAAAACCCCCACGGTGCAAATTTCCACTTACATGACGGCTTACCCTGAAAATAGAAGCGTTCTAGACGACCCAAAGCTAAGAAAAAATGAAATGCGGTATAAAAGAAGCTGATATTGTTCTCGCAAATGATGGGAAATCACAAATGCGGGATGAATGAAGCCGATATTCTTCCTGCAAACAGTATGAGAATGGAATTTCGGGAAGGTAGTAAACCTTAGCTAGAATATTTTCATCCCCTTTGGTGACGATTTACCCTAGAAATAGCAATAGTCTTAATATGAGCATCTATGATTATTGTGTAATCATTGGTGATGATCTACGAAAAAGGTATAATAATAGATGTGTTGACTGATCGGAAGCAGTAGCGAATATATGGTTTAACCTATTGTAAAAACTTCTGTTTACGTTCCATTCATATCATCCTATACATACTAGAAAAAATTAAACTTGGAGGAATTATTAATGACATATCCAAATGCAAAAGAAACCGTACAATTAATCAAAGACTTAGTATCAATTCCTAGCCCGTCAGGAAATACATATGAAGTTATATCTTTCGTTGAAAATTTTTTATCTGAACTTAAAGTAGAAACGAAACGTAATAGAAAAGGAGGTCTCATTGCCACAATTCCTGGGAAGGATCAAGGAACACATCGTATGTTAACGGCTCACGTTGATACATTAGGTGCAATGGTGAAGGAAATTAAATCCAATGGACGATTAAAGCTGGATCTCATAGGTGGCTTTCGATATAACTCCATTGAAGGAGAGTACTGTGAAATTGAGACTGCTACTGGTGAGAAGATTACAGGAACGATTTTAATGCATCAAACCTCTGTTCATGTTTACAAAGATGCTGGAAAAGCAGAACGAAATCAAGATAATATGGAGGTTCGTATCGATGCAAAGGTCCATAGTGCAAAAGAAGTACGAGAGCTAGGAATTGAAGTAGGAGACTTTGTTTCCTTTGATCCGCGAGTTCAAATTTTACCTAATGGTTACATAAAATCTCGTCATCTTGATGATAAGGCAAGTGTAGGGATTTTGCTGGAATTAATCAAACAAATTGTAACAGAACAGATAGAACTTCCATATACTACTCACTTCTTGATTTCTAACAATGAAGAAATTGGGTACGGCGGGAACTCAAATATCACACCTGAAACAGTAGAGTATTTGGCTGTTGATATGGGGGCAATGGGAGATGGGCAAACCACAGATGAGTATACGGTATCGATTTGCGTAAAGGATGCAAGCGGACCATACCACTATGGCTTCCGTAAAAAATTAGTAGAGATCGCTAAAGAAAATGACGTTGATTATAAGTTAGACATTTATCCTTACTACGGGTCAGATGCATCTGCTGCAATTCGTTCAGGTAATGATATCGTTCATGGATTAATCGGACCAGGAATCGATTCCTCCCACGCATTTGAAAGAACACATATTTCTTCTATCGAAAACACAACAAAGCTACTGTATCATTATTTGCAGTCATCATAAATGACAATAACTCCACATGATTTGTAGGAAGGGCGTTTGGATTACCTTATCCAAACGTTTTTCAGAAAATAGGAAAGTTCTCACAAAGAGTGAGAAAGTGAAATGCGGGACGAAAGAAGACTCCATTGTTACAGCAAATGGTGGAAAATCAGAAATGCGGGACAAAGGAAGCCACTATTTGTTCCTGCAAATGGTGGAAAATCAGAAATGCGGGACAAAGGAAGCCTCTATTGTTCCCGCAAATGGTGGAAAATCAGAAATGCGGGACGAAAGAAGACTCCATTGTTCCGTAAATGGTGAGAAATCAGAAATGCGGGAAGGTAGTATACCTAAGTTAGAATAATTTTCATCCCTCATGGTGCAAATTCCACTTGCATCGAGGTCTATCCTGAAAATAAGTGTTATCGAACTTAGCAGTATTAACAAAAAAAGGGCAGGTTAATCATTCGTTTCATCACACATCGCTTTCCGTGGGCAACGCCTCAGCTTCACACTTCGCACACTGTGCCGAAGTGCGGAATCTTCACCTGTTGCTTTTCCCACTGGAGTCTTGTGGGATTCTACTCATTCCAATTGGATTAAAATTATTTTCATCCTCCATGGTGCAAATCTCCACTTGCATGGGCGGTCTATCCTGAAAATACGAAAGTTCTTGACGTCCGGAAAGCAGTAAAAAATCCAAATGCGGTATCCAAGAAGCGTTCTAGAAGCCCGGAAAGCAATGAAAAACAGAAATGCGGTACTCAAGAAACGTTCTAGAAGCCCGGAAAGTAATGAAAAAAGTAAATGCGGTCCTCAAGAAGCCGATATTCTTCCCACAAAAGGCGGAAGATCACAATTGCGGGAAGGTAGTATACCTTAGATAGAATATTTATATCATTCATGGTACAAGTATTCACTTGAATGGAAATCTATCCTGAAAACAGAACGCTTCATGAGTGGAAGACAGCGACTCCTGTGGGATCAGCTCGAGTCGAAAATCCCCTAGCGCTTACCGAGTAAGTGCAGGAAGTTGAGGCCGTGCCCCATGGAAAGCGTTCACCAGTAACGAATGAACTTCCTGATGAGTATTTTCATTCCCCATTGTGTAATTTCCACTTGCATAGGAGGTCTACCCAAGTTTTTCTAATGTCATTAAGGCTTAAGAAGGAGTAAACTATTACATAGATTTATAATGGAAGATTGATAGTTTGAAAGAGGCGATTGTTTTGATTAAAAACGGAAGTATTATTGCAATACAACTGGCCATTTTGTGGGCAGTGAATCAGTTAGGATATGTAATTGTCAGTTGGACAGGTATTCCACTACCTGGTAATGTAGTAGGAATCTTCATTTTACTTCTACTGTTAATGACTAAAATTTTACCATTGTCTTTTGTTGAAAAGGGAGCAAGTATATTAGTGAAGCATTTAGGCTTCTTTTTTATTCCTATTTCAGTTGGGTTGATTGCGTATGGAGATTTATTTTTATCCCACGGTATTCCATTGGCTATCGTTATTATAGTTAGTGTGATGGTAGGTATATATGTATCGGGGATTGTATCACAGGTTTTAGTAGAGAAAAAGGAGAAGAAAAAGCATGAGCATAGTCGTAACCCTGCTTAGTATTATTGGAACGGTAACTGCATATTTACTTTCTAGAAAAATTGCAAATAAGAAGCCGTCCCCATTTACAACACCAGTTTTCCTTAGTACAGTTCTAATTATTTTAGTCATGGTTATGACGGGGACAAGCTACGGACAATATGAACAAGCGAAAGACATCATGACCTATTTGCTAGGGCCTGCTACAGTTGCTTTGGCAGTTCCTATTTATAAAAATCGACATTTAATCGTACAATATTGTGTACCAGCTGGCACTGGACTCATTTTAGGATCAATTGTAACAATCTTTCTTTCTATATTAATTGGTGGTCTTTTTCAATTATCAGAAGTACTTATTTCGTCACTTGCTGTAAAATCAGCAACGGTTCCAATAGCAATTGAAATAAGTCACATTATTAATGGAGATATGTCTATTACAGCAGCATTTGTAATTATAACGGGTATATTAGGTGCCATGCTCGGACCGTGGCTCTTGACGAAAACAAATATTACAAATCCTGTTGCAAGAGGTTTGGCAGTGGGAACCATTTCTCATGGTATTGGTACAGCAGAAATAGCAAGAGAAGGGGAGCTGCAAGGAGCAGTGTCTGGTACTGCCATGGCAATAGCGGCAATCTTCACATCCATTTTTGTACCTCTCCTTTGAGGTGCTAGGAACCTCAGTGAATTTCGCGAAAAAGTTTGTTGAGATAAAGGAAGATGGAAAAGAAACGGGGACATGATAACTTTGTGTCCCTGTTTTTCTTTGAGTTTAAGAACTTGTGAAGATATCGTGGGGGTTCTAGCCAAATTAATTGATGGCAAATTTTAATTAATTTGCCGGGGCCAACGTCCCAATGTGATAAGCATCAATATCAGATATATTATTTTTAATAGAAAGAATGGACACTTGAATTGGATCATATATGGCAGCGGGAACGTAACCTTCAACGATAGTATTCGGTTCAATTGATGTTGGTAATGTATCTACTTCAAGATATTCCAGTTCAGCTACATCTATCTCCTGTTTACAAGTAATTTCATTTTCTTCTATTACAGAGGAGCAGAGAGAGAAATAATCCATAATTAATGTTTCGTCTGTTGTATTAGCAACTCGTAATTTTAATAAAATGATAGTGCCTTCCTCGTTTAGTCGTATACTTCCTAATGTTTTATTGTTTGTTAAAAGTACTTCTGTAATTTGATATTTAATCTTCCCATCTCCAACGATGGCACCCATTCTTGTAGCTTGTGGCATACTACTAGTTCGTAATGGAGTACTATCAGATATGAACTCCCTTGGTGAATCAGTTAGAAAAAATGGTAAATGAAGATTGTCATAGTTTAAATATATTGTATTTACACTCTCCGCTTCAGTAGATACGGTTACTTTCTTACTATCGTTCGGATCAATCGTAATTGGACTATCTATTATGCTTGATATTACTGATTCACTGTCATTGAAGTCGCTTAGATCAAAATATAAGTTTTCATCAGAAATGGTAATTGGTGTGGTACTAGTATTTGCAATTTCAAAAGTTGCCTCTGTTATTTCTGAGGTTGCTATTTTTTCCACAAAAATCATTCTAAAGCTATCCCTATATAGGGGAGTAAGCATTGGTAATGCACCTTGCATGGATAGAGCTACATTGTTCATGGATGGATACGGTTCAAAGGAAAGTGAAGGTCTTTGATCCTTTATCAGTTCAATGTGAAAGTTTAGTTCTTCTAATGGTATGGAGTCAGATGAAATTCCCCTTCCATCATCATTATTGTTATTATTCGTTGATTTTTCATTCGATGTTGAGCAAGCAGATAGTACTACAAGAATGATAAATAATATATAGAAGAAACGCTTGCTTATAAGCATAGTAGGAACCCCCTAGTTTTTTTAAAAACATGAAAGATATACTGAACGAATTATATTTTAGCATATGTATACCATTATTTCTCTCTTATAAAGTAAACCCCATTCAAAATTATTCATTGTTTGTATATAGGAAGCTATCTATGTAGCAGAGATGTTTGTAATGATATTTCTAATAGATACCAGTGTATTTTCATTTAGATGAATGCTTCTTTATGCATAGGGGATATGTCAAGCTGAAAATGACTAATTAAAGATAAGTGAAGTTATTGAAAATTAAGAATATTACAATAAAGTTACACAAAATAGTCTATTTTAATATAGTTGTAATATTTTTACGGTAATATATTAACATATAAAGGAAAAAATAAAAATAAATAACAATATATAGAGGTATTAATGTAATAGTCTTATATATTTTCGCTTTAATATGTCTAAAGTGTGTCATTTTTTAAATTATTGTAACAATTTTTAAAAATTTGTCTTGTAAGCGCTTTATAAAGGTGTTATTATAAATTTACAACGTTGTTCTACAGTATTCGATTTACTTTGTAAGCCTTTTCAACGTTGTGTACTCTATAGAAGTGAGGTGTATAGACTCATAGATAAATAATAATGAAGACTTCAATTAATCAATCAAGAATTAATGGTTTGCCGCAAGTGTAATATCTAACAAATAAATATAGGGGGAAATACAATGAAAAAATTCAAGATTTTCTCAGTAATATTAGTTTTATTACTCGCGTTAGCTGTTGTTGGTTGTTCAAATAATGAAGATGCTTCTGGTGCTAACAACAATGATAATAATAATAATGAAAATAACGACAATAATAACAATAATGACGATGCAGAGTTAGAAGACGTTGAGCTTCGTTACATGTGGTGGGGAAGCCAAACTCGCCATGATAGAATTCTAGAATTAATTGATCTTTTTGAAGACGAAAATCCAAATATTACAATCAACTATGAGTTCTTAAGTTTTGATGATTTCTCTGAGAGACTTGCTACTCAATCAGCTGCTGGAAATGCGCCAGACGTATTCCACATTGTTGACCGTTGGTTACCACAATACAGTCAAGCAGGATTACTAGCTGACTTACAACCGTTCATCGATTCTGGTGCGATTAACACAGATCACGTTGATCAATCTGCATTAAACCCTGGTTACATTGGTGATGAGTTAGTAGCTTTAAACGCTGGAGGGAACGCGTTTGCTCTAGTTTATGACCCAGCGATGTTTGATGAAGCTGGTGTTGATTATCCAGAACCAGGTTACACTTGGTCAGAGTATGTTGAAATGGGACGTGCAGTACAAGAAGCTTTAGACTTACCTTACGCTGTACGAATGGACGCTGCACATGATCGTGAATTCGGTATTAACTTAAGACAACAAGGACAATGGTTATACAATGACGATGCTAGCTCACTTGGATGGGAAGATGATGACTTATTCTTAGACTATGTTAACTTCTGGTTAGACTTAGTTGAAGAAGGAGTAGCTCCTCCTGCAGACGTAATGCAAGCTACTGGTAATATTGAAAACTATCTAATTGTTCATGAAGAAGTTCCGATGCAAGTAATTCACAGTAACCAAATCGTAGCGGTATCTGCTGCTGCAAACCGTGATCTTGAATTAACTATCTTACCTTCAGGTGAGAATGGTGAATCTGGTCAATATATCCGTGCATCAATGTTCATTGCGATGAACGCTAACACTGAACACCCTGACGAAGTTGCGAAGTTCTTAAACTTCATGACAAATAGTCCTGAAGCTCATGAAATTATGCAAGGTGACTTAGGTGTACCAATTTCTTCTGAAATTCGTGAACACTTATACGCTGATGCTGAAAAAACTGTACAACAACAGTTTGACTACATTGAGTTAATTGGTCAGCATGCTGGTGATGCACCACCACCACCACCTGCAACAGGTCAAGAAATGGATAGATTCTTTGAAGATGTTATCTATGAAATTCTTTACGGAGTAAAATCTCCAGAAGATGCACTTGAAGATTACCGTGATGGTGTTCAAGATATTATCGACAGATAAGTTTTAAAACCCCTTAAGTTTTAAACATATAAAAGAAAGCCGACTCTACAAGTTGCGGATATGCAACAAAAGGAGTCGGCTTTTTTATTATTGGTTCAGTTCTACATGACGTTTATCCTTATAAAAACCTAAACGTGCCATCATCCAATGAAAAATAATCAATTATATTATTGATCGCCTCTGAAACATTTCTTCTTTTTACATCATCAAATGCTTCTTCAAATTCTAATAATATATCTTCCTCAAACCCATTCGAATTAATTTCTGACTTTAAATTTTCATATTTATTTTGATATCGCGATTCTGTTTCTTCGATTAAGCTAATACCCCCGCGATAATATGTTTGATACAAATGAAAGACTGATGGTCTTTCCCCTTCATTAGTATATTGTTCGAAATCTGAAATTGCGTTTGAGATGAAATTATTTATGTTTTGTTTAATATCCATTTCAAGCAGGACTAACTTATCCTTGTATGTATTTAATAATTCATCTTCGGAAATAATTGTAGATTCTGAATGATGATTATCTTTGTTTGTTATTTCATTATTTAATATTATGGTGTCATTAACAGTATTGTTAGAAGTAGAATTTTTATGAATTATTTCATTTTCTGTAGTTGTTGAAATACTTTGCTCTAAAAAGAAAGCAATTCCTCCTAAAATAAATACGCTAATTATAGCGGTCCAAGTAAATTTCCTCATAATGAAAAACCTCCATAAATATTGTATTAGCATCCTACCCAATATTTAGTGAGATATTCATACATGAATTACTTTTATGTTTTTCAATTAGAGGTATGCAATATTTTATTAATGACATTTACACAGGTGCCGTAATATAACTATGGTTTATTAGGTTTTTCAAAGTAAAGGAAATAGAGTGAGTATACACTTCGATCCAATTGTTGCATGAAAATTGCTAGAAAAACGTTAAATTTAGTACTTTATCAAAATTGATTTCATGTATGAGGTGAAAATTTTCATTTATTAAAGTGTTATAGTTGAATTTAAGAATTTATTGGTTTTTAGAATGGATTGGACTAATTTTTTCCATTTCACTTACTTTAAATTAACATAACAATATTAGATACTAGAACGTTCAATGTGTGAAGGTTGCTGCTTAATATTTGAAGGGAATGTGATTCCTAAAGAAAGAATGAGCAATAAGTGAGTGATCACTTATTATTATAGAAAGGTATATGAAGAATGATAATGAATGAACATATAATTATATTAATCTATTTATGTTTTTAAAAAAGCAATAATACATTTATAAAAGAGTTTTAAAATGATAAAAATGGAAAAATTTTAAAAACCTTGATTTATACATGTTTTATTATTGATTTATCTATTAAATACTTCAGTATATTGATAAATAATAATATATTATTACAGGACAATAATAAATATTACTATAAAGTTAAATAGTGCACATATTCAAAATTTTTTTAAAAAATTTTAAAAGTATTCGATCCTTTGGGGGAGAAGGGATCCACATTGTGAAATTAATTCAATTTTGGTCGAAATAAATATTAAGCCATTGAAAGCGTTTTATATTTTTGCTACGATTTATTTACAACGTTGTTACGAAGATCAACTCATTCATGAAAACCTTTTCATATTATGAGATGATCTTAAAAAGGTGGTGATATAACAGAGTAAACTTATAGTAATAGTATGGAATTAGTTTAGCTGTTTCGTAGGTTGAATGTGTAACGTAGCAAGAACATTGAAACAAAATATAGGGGGAAAAACAATGAAAAAAAGATATGGTATTTTCTCAGCTTTAGTTTTAACACTACTACTTATTTTTAGTGCATGTTCTTCAAATGAAAATACATCAGGAGATGGAGACGGCAATGGAGATGGCAATGGAGATGGAAATGGCAATGATGAAGTTACAGATGAAGAAGTAGAACTTCGTTATATGTGGTGGGGAAGTCAGACTCGCCATGATAGAATTTTAGAATTAATAGATTTATTTGAAGAAGAGAATCCGAATATTACAATCAGTTATGAGTTCTTAGGATTTGATGACTTTTCTGAAAGATTAGCAACACAATCAGCAGCGGGTAATGCACCAGATGTGTTCCATATTGTTGACCGTTGGTTACCGCAGTATGCTGAAGCAGACTTATTGGCTGATCTTCAACCGTACATTGATAGCGGTGCAATTAATACAGATAATATTGAACAATCCTCATTAGATCCTGGTTACATCGGTGATGAGTTAGTAGCAATGAACGCAGGTAGTAATGCTTTCGCTTTAGTTTATGATCCAGCAATGTTTGATGAAGCAGGTGTTGACTATCCAGAACCAGGTTACACTTGGGATGAATATGTTGAAATGGGTCGTGAAGTACAAGAAGCTTTAGATCTACCTTATGCAGTTCGTATGGACGCTGCACATGATCGTGAGTTTGGTATTTGGTTAAGACAGAACGGCTACTGGTTATATAATGATGATGCAACAGGTCTTGGTTGGGACGATGACGACTTATTTTTAGACTATGCAAACTTCTGGGTTGATTTAATTGACCAAGGCTATGCTCCTCCAGCTGACGTAATGGAAGCTACTGGTAGTATTGAACAGTATTTAATTGTACATGAAGAAGTACCAATGCAAGTAATTCACAGTAACCAAATTGTAGCTACATCTCAAGCTGCAAACCGTGACCTTGAATTAACTATTTTACCATCTAATGAAAATGGTGAATCTGGTCAATATATCCGTGCATCTATGTTCTTATCTATGAATGCAAACACAGAGCATCCAGATGAGGTTGTTAAATTCTTAGACTTCATGACAAATAGTCCTGAAGCTCATGAAATTATGCAAGGTGACTTAGGTGTACCAATTTCATCAGAAATTCGTGAACATTTATATGATGATGCTGAAAGAACAGTACAGCAACAATTTGACTATATTGACTTAATTGGTCAGCACGCTGGTGAAGCACCACCACCACCGCCTGCAACAGGTCAAGAAATGGACAGATTTTTTGAAGATGTTATTTATGAACTGTTATATGGAGTAGCTACTCCAGAAGAAACACTTGAAAACTATCGTAATGGTGTTCAAGACATTATCGATAGATAAATACTATATATAACATTTATATAGTAGAAAAAATTTAAAATTAAAAGGTAGCCTGTTAACAGGCTACCTTTTAATTTTAAATTATGCCGTTGGAGAAGTCTAATTTACTAATAAATTTAAACCTTACATAGATGTCAATGGTTAAGAATTGTTTAAAATTAGTGAAAAAATACAAAGCAATGGGAATATGAAAGAACCATCTTAGGAAGGAAGTTGCTTTATATATTTTTTACGACAATAAGCGACGATCCCTTTATTCGAATGGTACATTTTCGATTAGCTACAGAATATCTAAAATAATTTTTACAGTTATATTACGAAATTTATTAATCAGATAATTGTAAGTATTTTTGAAAAAATAGAAAAAAATTTACAGCTAATAAAACCTTGATACATAAGGGTTTTAATTGTGAAATTAGTTCAAAAAATCAGAAATTTAAAAATTTAGTATTGAAAGCGCTTTATTTTGATGTTACCATTGCATTACAACGTTGTTACAAACGTCCTATACTCTTATGTAAACCCTTACATAAAGGTAGGTAAATTGTTGAAAGTTGGTGATATAATACATAAAATAAATTAGTATTCTTTTCATACTTATGTTGTCCTGTCGCTTTGTGTCACAACAAAAAATAAGGGGGAAAGATTAATGACAAAAAAATTTAGAATAATAGCAGTTCTCTTTGTATTATCACTATTATTAATCTTTGTTGGATGTAATAACAATGAAGATGCTTCTGGTAATGGTAATAATAACAATGACAATACGGAGAACAATGATAATAACGACAATAATAACAATAATAATAATAATGATGAGCTTGAGGAAGTTGAATTACGTTATATGTGGTGGGGAAGCCAAACTCGCCATGATAGAATACTAGAATTAATTGATCTTTTTGAAGGAGAAAACCCACATATTACAATCAACTATGAATTCTTAAGCTTTGGTGACTTCGGTGAAAGACTTGCAACGCAATCTGCTGCTGGAAATGCGCCAGACGTATTCCATATTGTTGACCGTTGGTTACCTCAATATTCAGATGCTGGATTGCTAGCTGATTTACAACCATTCATTGATTCTGGTGCAATCAATACAGATCATGTAGAGCAATCTTCACTTGATCCTGGTTATATCGGGAATGAACTAGTTGCTCTTAATGCTGGTAGTAACGCATTCGCTTTAGTTTATGATCCAGCAATGTTTGATGAAGCTGGTGTTGATTACCCAGAACCAGGATACACTTGGGATGAGTATGTAGAAATGGGAATTGAAGTAAGAGACGCTTTAGACTTACCTTACGCAGTTCAAATGGATGCTGCACATGATCGTGAATTCGGTATCAATTTAAGACAGAACGGCTACTGGTTATATAATGATGATGCAACTGGTCCAGGATGGGAAGATGACGACTTATTCTTAGACTATGTAAACTTCTGGATGGATCTAATTGACGATGGAATTGCACCTCCACCAGATGTAACTTCTGCTGCAGATAGCCTTGAAAACTATTTAATTATTCATGAACAAATTCCAATGCAAGTAATTCACAGTAACCAAATTGTAGCAGTTGCTTCGGCTGCAAACCGTGACTTCGAATTAACTATTTTACCATCAGGTGAAAATGGTGAATCAGGTCAGTATATCCGTGCCTCTATGTTCTTAGCAATGAATGCTAACACTGAGCACCCTGATGAAGTTGCTATGTTCTTAGACTTCATGACAAATAATAAAGAAGCTCATGAAATCATGCAAGGTGACTTAGGTGTACCGATTTCAGCTGAAATTCGTGAACACTTATACGCTGATGCTGAACGTACTGTACAACAACAATTTGACTACATTGAATTAATTGGTCAACACGCTGCTGATGCACCACCACCACCACCGTCAATTGGTCAAGAAGTAGATAACTTCTTTGAAGATGTAATTGATGAAGTTCGATATGGAGTAACTAGTCCTGAAGAAGCACTTGAAAAATACCGTGATGGTGTAGTTGACATCATTGAAAGAGCAGACTAAGTTATCAGATTATAAAACAGTGTCCCTTTGGGGCACTGTTTTTCTGTTCTTTAGCTTTTTGAAAAAATATACTCTCCGGAAAATTTCATCGAAAAAGGTACATTAAAGCCAGCCAGCTATATTGAATAAACAAAGAATGCGATAATAGCTAGGTGGTAAAATATCAAAAGACTTTCAAGGGGGGGAGAAAGTCTTTTGTAAATTATCTATTTAAACTAAGGATTATATATCGTAATTTTAATTTCTATGCGTAACAATCATTTAATGTTCAAAACTACTAAGATAAAACAAGCATGAAAGATTAATTAATCAATTGAGTCAATTGCATAATTCACTATTTCATTCTAAAACACGAATATTTGTACATAAAGGTTAAATTTAATTCGATCCCCGTTTCAGACGGATCAATTACGCCTAAGTACAGCCTACGTCCTGTATGCAACGGCGTAATCCTGCCATCCTAGCTCCGGGCACGGCCTCAACAACCTCAACAACCTCAACAACCTCAACACTAGACATTTTGTATACTGCTAAAGCATATTGTCCTGTCTCTGCCTCTACTAGTATTGCTCTGTTGTTAAGTGCGTAAGCCTATTCGTGAAGCATGTGCTCGTCGCTAGAGTCGCCGTCTTTCACTACAACCGAAAATAATGTTTGTCTTTTTCAACAAATTTTTAATTATGAAATTCATTCATTTAATAATAAAAGCATTTATAATCTAATATCTCCTCCAATGACAACATTTATACATGAGTGAATGATCTAATGTGGTCATTACTCTATGATATATTCATTGTAATAATAATAGATTAAGTAAATATTTAGACATTGTTAAATTATGTAAAATTTGCATGACATTGAATTAATAAATTATTGTACTGGATGGATTTAATGAATAAGTGTGTGTGTTTATAATATGATCTTTCATAAGGAAAGGATCCATAATACTTTATTAGTCTTGTATTCATTATAAGGTAGGAATACGACATCGGTGATAGAGTTACATTGAAAATAAAAATTGTTTAAGGATTGAAAGGCTGCAACTCCGATGAGAAAAAAATCAGGTAAAAGCATAAACATCACGATTTAACTTCGAGTTGTCTGACTCATATATCGCCAGAGCAACACTAGTAGAGTAAGAGACTGGAACATGGTACTTTAACAATGTAAAATAAATAATAGGATGCTGAGGCGTGCCCGTGGTATAGAATGCACTGTGAAGAATGAACGAATGTCGCACTTGGGCTTGTGGTGAAAGCTTCCGAATGTAACGATATGAATCTCCTTTGAAAGTGACTTCATACGCCGAGGTGCAAAATTTTCTTGCAAGAGGTTCTATCTCAAAAGAACATATAATGAAGAATTTACCTTTTTCAACACATAAAATAGTTTAGAGAAAAGTAGAAACTAGTATTATGAACATAAGATTGTTTCACTCATTTCTTTAAAGTGTCTAAGAAATGAGTGTGATACGATAAATATATGCTTTGAGAGAAAGTATTGCATTTAAAATGTAAATAAGGCTCCTAATTATATTCATCGTTCTAAGGTGTTGGAAAAATAAATAGCTCCCTATAAATTTAAAGGTCCTTTATATAAAGTACACTTTAATTATGGGGAGTCTATTTTTATAAAGTAAGGGTATTATCTGTCAATAATATCTTGTACACCTTTTTTATACTTTTCTAACGCCTCTTCAACTGTTGATACTCCGTAATATACTTCATAGAATACATCGTTAAAGAATCTATCCATTTCTTCTCCAGCAGGTGGTGGCGGTGGAGGAGGAGTTCCAACAATATCACTCATCATTTCAATATAATCAAATTGCTGCTGAATAGTTTTTTCTGCATCATCATACAAATGATCGCGAATTTCAGATGAAATTGGAACACCACGTTCTCCACCTAAGATATCATTTGCTTCAATGTCATTCGTTAAGAAATCAAGGAACTTAACAATTTCTTCTTTATGATCTGTATTTGCATTTATTGAGAAGAATTGTGAAGCACGTATATATTGTCCTGTTTCTCTATCTTCGTTTGCAGGCAATGTAGTCATTCCAAATTCATGGTTTGCTGCATTTGAAATAGCAACAATTTGGTTACTATGAACTGTTTGCATTGGAACTTGTTGTCTTGTGATTAATAGATCTTCAATATTTGATGCAGCTTCTGTCACGTCTGGTGGTGGAGCTACACCTTCTTCAACTAGATCCATATAGAAGTTAATGTGATCTAAGAAAATTTGATCATCGTCCCATCCTAAAGTTGTTGCATCATCGTTATATAACCACATATCATTTTGTCTTAACCAAATCCCAAAACCACGGTCATGGATAATGTCTACATGCATTCCAAACTCTAAATCTAAAGCTTGTTGAATTTCACGGGCCATGTCAGCATACTCTGCCCAAGTATACCCAGGTTCTGGATAAGGGAGGCCAGCTTCGTCAAACATAGCAGGATTATAAATCATTACGTGTGCATTACTACCTGCGTTTAATGCAACTAATTCATCACCAACATACCCCGGATCAAGTGCTGATTGGTCAATATTATCTGTGTTTATATCCCCTGAATCAATATAAGGTTGTAAATCTGCTAATAATCCAGCTTCAGCATATTGAGGAAGCCATCTATCAACAATTTGGAAAACATCAGGTGCGTTACCAGCAGCTGATTGAGTTGCTAGTCTTTCAGAGAAATCATCAAAATTTAAAAACTCATAATGTATCGTCACATGTGGGTTTCGTTCCTCATAAAGTTCTATGACACTAATTGTTCTGTCGTGACGGTTTTGTCCACCCCACCACATGAAACGAAATTCTATATCTTCAGGTGAATCCTCAATGTTACCTGAATTATTATTGTTATTATTATTGTTATTATTATCGTTGTTATTGTTATTTGAGCTTGCAGATTCATCATTACAAGCAACCATAAAAGCGACTAATAGAGATAATAATGATAATATCACTAAGTTTCTAATTTTTTTAGTCATAAATACCCCTCCTTTAATTATGAGATTTTAAAAAATATAATAAAGTTCAACAATAATGTAATAAATAGGAATCCGTTAGAGAGTAGGAGAGGCTTTATTTTAACAAAAACCTCTCCTATAAAACTATTAAAACGTGATATTATCTTTCTAAAATATCAAGCATACCAGATTTATAATCTTCTAAAGCATCTTCTGGACTCTTTACACCGTAGTAAATTTCATAGAATAAGTTTGTAAAGTATACATCAGCTTCTTGACTTGTCGGTGGTGGTGGTGGTGGTGGTGAACCAACAATTTCACCCATCATTTCAATATAATCGAATTGTTGTTGAATTGCTTTGTCTGCATCGTCATATAAATGTTCGCGAACTGCAGATGAAATTGGAACACCACGTTCTCCTTCTAATATTTCATTTGCTTCTAGATCATTTGTTAAGAAGTCTAAGAATTTAACAATTTCATCAGGATGTTCCGTGTTCGCATTCATGGAGAAGAATTGAGAAGCACGAATGTACTGACCATTTTCACCATTCGAACTAGACGGTAAAATTGTTATTTCAAACTCATGGTTTGCAGCACTTGTTGCAGCTACAATTTGGTTACTATGGAAAATTTGCATTGGAATCTCTTGTCTTACGATTAACCAGTTCTCGATGTTATCGGCACCTTCGTTAACATCAGCAGGAGGAGCAAGTCCTTCCTCTACTAATCCCATATGGAAGTCAACAAATTCTAAGAAAGTATCATCATCTTCCCAACCTAAACCATCTTGTGCTTCATTGTAAATCCACTTATCGTGCTGCCTTAACCAAATCCCCCACATTCTATCATGTTGAATATCGGTGAAGACACCATACTCTAAATCAAGTGCATCTTTAATTTCACGTGCCATATCAGCATATTCTTCCCAAGTGTATCCAGGTTCAGGATACGGAACGCCTGCTTCATCAAACATATCTGGGTTATAAGCTAAGGTAAATGCGTTACTACCAGCATTTAATGCTACAAGCTCATCACCTATATAACCAGGGTTAAGAGCTGATTGGTCAATATGATCTGTATTGATATCTCCAGAATCAACATACGGTTGTAAATCAGCTAATAATCCAGCATTTGAATATTGAGGTAACCATCTATCGACGATTTGGAATACATCAGGTGCATTACCAGCAGCAGATTGAGTTGCTAGTCTTTCAGCAAAATCATCAAAGTTCAAAAATTCATAACTAATGGAAACATGTGGGTTTCTTTCTTCATACAATTCGATTACACTGATCGTTCTGTCATGACGATTTTGATTTCCCCACCACATGAATCGAAATTCAATATCTTCAGGTGAGTCATCAACGTTACCTGAATTATTATTGTTATTATTATTGTTATTATCGTTGTTATTTGAGCTTGCAGATTCATCATTACACCCCGCTGCAGCACCAAGTATAATTAACAACACCAAAACAATTGAGAAAATTCTGAATTTACTTCTCATTATTGTACCCCCTTGTAAATAATTAAATTTTGTAAAATTACCCCGGACACTCCAAACTTCTATCAACTACATAAATTAGAAGCTACTTTTTCTATTCAATCCCTCCTTTGAAAAGATGTACAGATTTGATTGTAAAGGCTTTCATTTCCGATCTAGTAATTCCTCTTAGTTGTAAAGTCATAGTAGCACCTTTCGTAAACGCTTTCAATATAGAAATTTTAATTTTCAGACAACTTAAACACTATATTCCAATAAAAACGCTGATATATCAGGGTTTTTTCAATAAAAAAATTTTTTGAATTTGTTTTTATTTGAAACTTCTTATTTAGCATCTCTAAACAAAATACTACTCCAATCGTCAAAAAACGCAAAATGCCAGCATTAATATGGGAATTATTTCTATTAGTAAGTCGAAATAAAAGATTTTGGTATAAAAAGTAAAAAATGTTCAATATAGTATAATGTTGATGATGCTCCATTTATAAATTTTGAAATTATATTACAAAAATTTATTTAGGTGGCTGTGGATTCTATAGTGAATGATTAAGTTACAAGTAAAACAGGATTTTTAGGAGGTGAATTAGATAGAAACAACCATTATGTTTATGTAGTAGAAAAGAATAAACAGTCGCACCTGTTCTCGATAAACTCGGTTGCACAGGTGGTAGGAAGTGGGTTCAGGCAGTACTTGTGTTCGAAGTCAAATAACCTGACAGCAAAAAAAGTACTTTTTAACGGCCAGAACATTTGCATAGCGGTGGGAGCCAGGATGTCGATATAACACCGTTACTTACAGGACGTAGGCTGTACTTAGGCGGAATTGGGGCGCATTGTGCTTTTCTTACTAATAAATGAAAAATTTGATATAGTTGTATGTAAGAAAGGACATGTATATTTGAATTAAAAAATGAGGAGGAGTAGGTGTTGGTAAGGAAAAATTGTCCGTGAATTGTTGATGAATCCAGTGTCGTGTACGATACTACAACCGATAATGTCATTACATCAATTGAGAAAAGAAAGACAGAATTTGAGAAAAAACGTATAGTACTTACCTTTGATGATGGCCCTAGTAGAGTGTTGGATCAAATTTTAGATTGCTTACTTGCAGAGGATGTACAAGCTGCATTTTTTTGGCAATCTAAGCTACTCCATTATAAACGACCATGGAAACGTGTTATAGAAGAGGGACATGTTATTGGGACACATACTTGCAAGCATCCAAATTTAGTTAGGATGACTAGACAACAGCAACTTCAAGAACTGAGATTCAGCAAGGAAAAAATTGAACGTATTACTGGGGCGGAGGTTAACTATTTTCGTCCACCATTTGGCCAATATAATAGCGATACTATAAAGGTTGCTAATAAATTACAGTTAACAACCGTTATGTGGAGAGTTGCTTCATTAGATTGGGAATTAAAGGATAATCCTGATAAAATCATGTCTTATGTTCTAGACAATTTAGAGGACGGGGCAATTATACTCCTCCACGAACTTAGACAAACAGTAAATGTTCTTCCAGATTTAATTAAAGAAATTAAAAAAAATGGTTATGACCTAACTTTATTTGATTTCTAAAAACATTTATTTCAAAGAAATTAAATAAATGCTGGACTATGGTTCCCCCTTCTAGGCTTATTAGTTTACTAGATTGTAATCAAAGTATAGAATGATTTAAATACAGTATTAAGCAAAACTAATATATGAGAAAAGATAGGTGATGTGATGATGAGTACGGTACAGTCCATAGAACGAGCAATGAATATAATTAATCTACTTTCAAAGAATCCAAAGGGACTTGGCATAACAGAAATTCATCATGAATTAGAATTACCAACTACAACAATACACCGAATATTAAGTACACTTGGTAAAAACAATGTTGTAGTAAAGAATGGTGAAACTGATAAGTATTCTTTAGGTTTATATTTTCTTCAAATTTCATCAGGTATATTGGATAATTTAGATGTTCGATCAGTAGCACGACCATTTTTAGAAACCTTAAGAGATACAACTGGAGAGGTTATTCACCTTTGTATTCAAGAAGAAGGGGAAGCAGTATATATTGATAAATTTGAAAGTACACAAAAAATTCGTATTGCTTCACAAGTTGGCTACAGAGCATTATTGCATTGTACTGGCGTTGGAAAAATGCTTTTAGCAGGAATGGAGATAGATGAAGTAAAAGACATTATAAATGTAAAAGGATTACCGAAATTCACAGAAAACACAATAACTGACTATGAGTCATTGATTCAACATTTACAAGGTGTAAGGGAACAAGGCTACTCTATAGATAATTTGGAGCATGAAGAAACAATACGTTGTATAGCAGCACCTGTATTTAATTTTCGTGGTGAAACTATAGCAGGAATAAGTATAGCAGGTCCAGCTGAAAGGGTAACGATGGATCGAGTAGAAAATGAATTAAGACCCTTAATTTTAGAAAAAAGTAAGGAAATTTCGAAGGCTTTAGGATATTTTGAATAAATTTTCGAATTTAATTATTCAGACTATTGACAATAATAAGAGGATATTCTAGAATATAAATTATAAGAGATTCTACGAAATCTTCTTAGTAATAAATGAAAACGTTTACCAATATTCTTGTGTGGGAAATGCATCCCACTATATGGGGAAAGGTGTTTATATAGATTGCAAAATTAGAATAGCATTCTTGCTGTTCAAAATTTTAAGAGAATAATAGGGATGTCATTCCATAATGCGGAACGAGGATGATTGGTACTAAAGTGATAATTCAAGATTGGTGATTAAAAATGTAGTTGTACTATTAACTTGTAATTGTAAGCGGTAACATAATACAAGAATTAACCTTTCTTATTTTCATTTACGTAAAGAAGAGATGACTAAATTAACTCCATTAGAAGAGCAAAATTTAATTTAATAAACATATAGGGAATCTCTTTCAATCTTTTATTGTTATAAAGAAATTATGTTCTGAGTAAGTATATCTCACAAATTCAATATTTTTGGAATTTGGAGATATTTATCTAATATATTTGGAGCCATTTATTAGTAAGAAAAACCTTAATAGGTGATCCCGATTCATTAATTTGGATCTTTGACATTTTTTGGAGCCTATCTACTTGCTGTGAGTAGATAGGCTCCCCCCTATTTATAGGACTTTTAGACAGTATGTTAACACGAATAGTTTGATAGTATATACTTACATTTTCTATTAAGACTAGGAAACCAAGGATCCTATTTACTTATTATCGTAAATATTTTTTAGACTTAGATAATTTAACACCTACTTCTTCAAATAATTCGGAATTAGCAGCACGAACGAGTGTAAATTTTATATTATTCAGACTATTGACAATATTAATATGGTAATCTAACATTATTTTATGAACTGTTTATAGTAAAAATTTATTTTTGCCGTAATGTAGGAAAATGATTCCGTAATATGGGACAATGGAATAAAACAGGAATAGCATTCCAGTATTCGGGATATAGGGACTGGGAAACTATAAGTTCTACAGAATTGACATGTATTTTGCAGAAATAGAAAGGGTGGTTAAAAAATGCAATTAGTAACGTTTCAAGTAAATGAGGAGCCTTTATTAGGAGTTTTAAAGAAAGATAGTGTTATAAATCTTAAGGCACTATCTAGTTTGTATAACGAAGGAGAGCCAGCTAAATATGTTCAAGACATGTTGTCACTCATAGAACAACGTGATGAATCCCTTACATATGTGGAAAAATTGCTAGCTTATTATGATCAAAACGATACAATTCGTACAACTGTAGAGTTCCAACTAGAAGACGTTAAGCTATTAGCGCCAATTTCAAATCCAGGAAAAGTTGTTTGTGTAGGTAATAATTATATGGATCATTGTCGTGAACAGAATGTGGAGCCACCGGAAAAACCGCTTATTTTCTCAAAATGGCCTTCGTGTATTGTTGGTCCAGACGAACTCGTTGAATTACCTGAAGAATCGGAGCAAGTGGATTACGAAGCAGAGTTAGTTGTGATTATTGGGAAGGAAGGTAAGAATATTAAGGCTGAGGAAGCCTTCGATTATGTTTTTGGATATACGATCATGAATGATATTAGTGCTCGAGATGTTCAGTTTGCTGACGGTCAATGGGTGAGAGGGAAATCGTTTGATACATTTGCACCATTAGGACCTACAATCGTAACAAAAGATGAAATAGAAAACCCGCAAAACGTAAAAATAAAGCTAGATGTTAACGGTGAAACACTCCAAGATTCAAACACTGAGCATATGATTTTTGACATTCCTTACATACTATCATATCTATCAAAAGGTTTTACTTTTAAACCTGGAGATGTAGTTGCAACTGGAACCCCACATGGTGTAGGTGTTTTCCGCGAACCGAAAATATTTTTAAAAAGTGGAGATATATGCACTATTGAAATTGAACATATCGGTACTTTGAAAAACCCTATTAAGTAAACTGATTCATTCAATTGAATTTTGTTATTATCGGAGCTTATCTATTCATTTCAAAGATAAGCTCTCCCCTAATTATAATTATAGAAAGCGTTACCAATAAAAGGAGCTGATTTAACTTTGAAAACACTTGTCTGGACAGGAGCAGAAACAATGAAGGTAGAACAACAGGAACGGCCTGTTGTTCAAGCTAATGAAGTTATCATACAAGTAGATGTTGTAGGAATTTGTGGATCAGAAATTGAAGGATATTTAGGTCATAATAGTTTACGAGTACCACCTCTTGTAATGGGACATGAATTTTGTGGAAGAATTGTAGATAAAGGAAGAGAGGTTAGCTCCATAGAGATCGGAAGCAAAGTAGTGGTAAATCCATTACTTAATTGCGGTACATGTGATCGATGTAGAAGGGGTTTAGAAAACCTTTGTGATGAACGAAAAATAATAGGTATTCACCGTTCAGGTGCATTTGCAGAATATGTAGCTGTTCCTGCTTCTTCTGTAGTTGTTGTATCAGAAAACCTAGATTCTTTTTCCGCCTCATTAGCAGAACCACTAGCATGCTGTTTGCGAGCAGTACGACGTGCAATGACACTACATCCTTTTTCCAATGTACTAATTTATGGAGCTGGAGCTATTGGATTATTAAGTGGTTTTGTAGCCCAAATATTAGGAGCAAATAAAGTAATTATCGTAGATATTAATGACGAAAGACTTAAAACAGTGCAAAACGTAGGTTTTCATGATGTTATTAATACGAAAATGGAGGATTTAGATAATAAACTCAAGAATATCACAGGTGAGAAAGGTGTAGATGTTGTGATCGATGCTGCAGGATTTTTACCTACTCGATCTCAAGCAATGAATGTTGTTAACCCAGGGGGAGTTATTATGAATGTAGGGTTAGGTATTGATGAAACCCCTCTTCCAATAAATCAACAGATTCGAAGTGAAACTATGATTTTAGGATCATTTTGTTATACGAAACAGGATTTTTATGATGCTGTTCAATTACTAGAAGAGGGAAAAATCAATCGAGATGGCTGGTCAGAAATTCGTCCACTGGAAAATGGGCAGCAAGCTTTTTCTGAATTAGTAAATGGAGAAATTGAAAAGAGTAAAATTTTTCTAACCCTTTAATATAGAGGAGAGTTGTCATGAAGGTAACTGGTCAAAAAATTGCTTCTATTCGTGCATATGTTGTTGAGGGCGGTGGCGGAGATTATCACGATCAAGAAAAAGAACATTGGATTGTAAAGCAAATTTCCACGCCTATGAGTATTTACCCTGAATATAAGGATTCAAGGATAAGTTTTGGTATTAATGCATTGAAAACAATTGTTGTTGAAGTAGAAGCTGATAATGGGAAAGTTGGTTTTGCTATCTCAACGGGTGGATATCCTGCAGCGTGGCTCATTATGAATCACCTCGATCGTTTCATCGTAGATCAACCGGTAGAAAATGTAGAAAAAATGTGGGATCAAATGTATCGTGGTTCCATGTACTATGGAAGAAAAGGTATCGTCATGAATGCTATTTCAGCAGTTGACTTAGCACTCTGGGATTTATTAGGTCGTTTAAGGGAAGAACCAGTCTATGCAATGATTGGTGGTAAGGTAAGAGAGGAACTCGTCTTTTACGCCACAGGACCTCGTCCAGATCTTGCAAAAGAAATGGGATTTATCGGTGGAAAGCTTCCATTAGTCTATGGTCCAGCAGATGGAGAAGAGGGGCTAAGAAAAAATATTGAACAAGCCGAGGAAATGCGAAATCGTGTAGGAGATGATTTTTGGCTCATGTGGGATTGCTGGATGTCTTTAGATCTTCCTTATGCTCAGAAGCTTATGGATAAATCAGAGAATTTAGGCTTTAAATGGGTAGAAGAGTGCTTTAATCCAGATGACTATTGGAGTTATCGTGATTTAAAGAAGCGAGCAGGCAATAAAATCATGGTAACGGGAGGAGAGCATGAAGCAACGAGGTACGGCTTCCGAATGTTAATAGAAATGTGTGACCTTGATATTTTGCAACCTGATGTTGGGTGGTGTGGAGGATTAACCGAACTGATTAAAATCGGTAATTTAGCAGAAAGCTACGGAAAGTTAGTTATTCCCCATGGAAGCGGGGTGTATAGCTCCCATTACGTGACGACGAAAACAAATAGTCCATTTACAGAATACATTGTTATGAGCCCAGAGGCAGATAGTGTTGTTCCTCAATTTTACCCATTACTGAAGGATGAACCTATTCCGGTGAATGGAAAAATGAAGGTGGGAGATGCACCAGGGTTTGGGGTGGAGCTCAATCGGGAAGCTGGTTTAGTAGAAGTGAAAAAGGGATCTAAATTATAAGTGTCATTATAAAGGATGAAAAGCTCTAAATATTTTGGAGCTTTTCTCCTTTTCATTTAATTATCATGAAAGTTGATACTCCAAATAAGTGTACTATATAATAGGAAGAAACTGGGGTGAAAAATGGTTTTGATTTCAAGTTTCTTCTATAATATAGGTGCATAAATAATTTGAATTTCCAGTTCCTTCATTATAATTGTGTAATTTATTAAGTTGACATTATTTAAGTTGATTAGAGTGCAACAAGGTGTTTATTAGTAGCTTTAACTTTTATTGGATTATTTTACTCAATATAATGTTAACTATTTTTAGGATAGACTGCCGTGCAAGTGGAATTTGCACCATGGAGAATAAAAATACTCAGCTAGAAGTTCATCCGAGAAGCATATGCTCGCACTGGAGTTGTCACCCTTCACTGCTAAATTGTTGTATTTTCAGGGTACTATCACAATGAAAATATCCTAAAATAACCAAAAATTTTGAAAAAATTGACAATATATACGAAATAATCAGATAATAAATTGGTCTTTTTCGCTACTTTTTGTTAATATAAAACAATAACTTGTTGAATTATCTAACATGAGCTTACTTTGTATGGAATTTACATTTAGTTGTTAAGGGTATACAGTAATCCCTTTTAACTGAGTGCTTGACCCACAACGCTGTATTACATTAAACCTCAACAGCGCCGAGGGTCAGGTACCCAAAAAATAGGAGGATGATTTAATGATCAATGTAGTAGACAACACTTCTCTTCTAAGGAACGATGTGAAAAAGTTAGGAAATATTCTCGGTGAAATTCTCGTTCATCATGGGGGAGTATCGTTATTTAACAAAGTGGAAGAAATAAGAGAAATGACGAAAGATTTACGAAGAGGTCATGATAAGGAATTGTACGAAAAATTAAAAGAGGAGATTCATCAATTAGAATCACCGACACGTCAGCATGTCATTCGGGCATTTTCTGTTTATTTTCATTTAATTAATATAGCAGAGCAAAACCATCGAATACGTCGCCGCCGACAATATCAGCTTGAAGACGATACGATTGTACAACCTGTTTCCATTGAAAGTGCAGTAGTATCGTTAAAAGGTCATGACTATTCTCATGAAGTTATTCAACAGTTAATGGATGGTTTATCGTTGGAATTAATCATCACAGCTCATCCAACAGAAGCTACAAAGCGAACAGTGTTGGAAATACAAAAACGTATTTCAACTATTTTGCAAGAGTATGATAACCCTATACTTACGAAAAAAGAAAAAAAGCTGTTAGATGAAAGCTTAACGAATGAAATAACAGCATTATGGCAAACAGATGAATTACGTTATCGAAAGCCTACAGTAATAGATGAAGTGAAAAATGGTCTTTATTATTTCGATCAAACATTATTTGATGTGCTTCCAGATATTCATCAGGAATTAGAGGATGAATTAGATGAATACTTCCCAGGGAATAAATGGAGTATACCAAATTTTATACACTTTGGATCATGGATAGGTGGAGATCGTGACGGTAATCCAAATGTAACTCCTGAGATTACTTGGGAAACATTAAAAATGCAACGAAAGCTTGCCATAAAAAAATATGAAGAAAATATAATTGATTTAATGAAGCGGTTCAGTCAATCTACAACACGTGTGACTATTTCTGATGAATTAATAAAGTCAGTTGAGCAGGACGAAAAGCAGTATATTCAAAAAGGGGAAGGCTGGCAAGTGGAAACGGATATATACCGTAGAAAATTTGCTGTCATACTAAAGCGTTTACGGAACGTGGGGAAATCAAATATTGGCTATCAGAAATCAGAGGAATTACTAGATGATTTATTACTTATTAGAGATAGCGCTGAAAAACACCAAACTGCCAATCATAAGTTAAAAACACTAAGGAAATTAATTCGCCAAGTAAAGCTTTTTGGATTCCACCTTGCAACACTGGATATAAGAAACCACAGTGGTGAGCATGAAGCGGCAATTGCTGAAATACTAAAGGTAGTAAATATTACCGAAGACTATAGTGCTCTTTCAGAAAAAGAAAAGCTAGAAATTTTAAATAATGTTCTTGGAGATCCTAGACCACTCATGCTATTAAATGAGGATTACTCTAAGGAAACACAAGAAATATTCAAAGTATTCCAAATGATAAAGGATGCTCATGACGAATTTGGAAGTCGTTCCATTGAAGTTTATTTAATCAGTATGACTCAATCACCTAGTGATTTACTTGAGGTTCTAGTACTTGCTAAAGAAGCAGGTATTTATCGTTTGCACGCTGATGGAAAAGTAGAAAGTGGCATTCACGTAGCACCACTTCTTGAAACAGTAGATGACCTGGTAGCTGGTCCAGAAATTATGAGAACGTTATTTGAAATGGATATTTATCGTAATCATATTGCTGAACGAGGGAATCATCAAGAAATCATGCTCGGATATTCCGATGGTAGTAAAGATGGTGGAACCCTAACAGCAAATTGGAAGCTGTATAAAGCACAACAAGAAATCCACGGTATGGCTAGTGAATATGATATTCGTCTAAAGTTTTTCCATGGACGAGGTGGTTCACTAGGACGTGGAGGTGGACCATTAAATCGAAGTATCTTATCACAACCACCAGAAACCCTAGGTGACGGTGTAAAAATTACTGAACAAGGGGAAGTGTTATCGTCTCGTTACCTACTAGAAGATATTGCTTACCGTAATTTAGAGCAAGCAGCATCAGCATTAATCGAAGCTGAATCTAAGGGCTTACGTCCTGCAGAATGTGAATCATGTCAAGCTTCTTGGGAAGAAGCCATGGAAGAAATATCTACCCATTCATTGAAAAAATATCAATCTCTTGTATTTGGAGATGAGGATTTCTTAACGTACTTTAGACAGACAACGCCGTTAAGAGAATTAGGGGCATTAAATATTGGTTCTCGTCCAATGAGTCGTAAAGGTAGTGAAAAATTTGAAGACTTACGAGCAATTCCATGGGTATTTGCATGGACACAGTGTCGACAAATGCTACCAGCATGGTATGCTGCAGGAACAGGTTTAAGCTCCTTTGCATTGAAGAGTGGGGAAAATTTAAAGTTATTACAAGAAATGTATGAGAAGTGGCCGTTTTTTGAGGTAACAATTAATAACTTGCAAATGGCATTAATGAAGGCAGATTTAACAACTGCAAAAGAGTATGTTAATTTAGTAGAGGATAAAAATATTGGAGAAAGAATCTTCCAGGATATTTCAGACGAATATAATCGTACTCGTGATGTTTTACTAAGTATTACAGGTACTGACGAGCTTCTTGACCATACACCAAATATTCAAGAGACTGTTTATCGTCGTAATCCATATTTAGATCCTCTAAACTTCTTACAAATCGATTTGATTCAAAAAATGCGTGAAGCGGATGGAGAACAATCAGAAGAACTACTTACAGAAGTTTTATTAACAATCAGTGGCGTTGCAGCCGGTTTAGTTAATACAGGTTGATGCTTTAGAAAATGGGGAATCTTAAACAAATTAATACACGATAGATAGTTGAGGATCAAGCGATTTATTGCTTGATCCTTTTTTACCTTTTTAGATCTGTGTTTAGGCAAATCATAATTATTTTGTTCATAAAATTAATACTACTTTTACATTCTTAAACAGAAACATAGGTCTCCTTTATATGTTATTTACCTCAATACTTTAAATTAGTTAATGAGAGAATAAAATTTCAACTTTCAATCATTTGTATAGGATTCGTTGGAAACTAATGTTAGGGGAGAGGAAATATGGAGGCTAAATTAATTGCAATTGATATTGATGGTACATTACTTAATGAAAAGGGATTAATAACAGATAGAACGAAGAAAGTGATTAAGGACGTACAAAATAACGGTATTTTTGTTGTATTAGCCACCGGCAGACATCTTTTAACATCCGAAACAATCGGAAGGGATCTCCATTTAATGGATCCAATAATTTCTCATAATGGTGGTACAATCTACGAACCAATAGGAAAGAATGTTGTTGTTGAGCAAGGGTTTAATATAGATCAGGTAGAACTTGTTCTATCTTTTTTACGAAGAGAGAGAATTCCGTTCTTTGTTAGTACAGCAACGCATTTAATTGCAGAAGAAAACCTGTTAACTACAGATTACTGTTCGGAATTCAACGGGGTGAAGCTAACGTTGATTAGAAATGTGAAAAAAATTAACGAACCAATTCTAAAATTATCTATTTTAGGTGAAGAAAAAGTTATAGATCAATTGAATGGTATTATTAAAAAGTTGGCACCTACGTTACAAATAGTAAGAGGTGGAGAAAGAGGAAGTGATATTATGCCACTTCATTTTAATAAAGGAAGAGCATTAAAGATATTGTGTGAACGTTACGGTGTTAACCTTTCACAAACAATTGCGTTTGGAAACTATTACAATGACATAGAAATGATTAAGTATGCTGGGTTAGGTGTGGCAATGGGGAACGCACCAAAACTAGTAAAACTTGCTGCAGATTTTGTTACCTCGTCTAACAATGAGGATGGTGTTGCGAATGTACTTGAAGAGTTGTTGTGTTCAGGAAATGAGTTTTATTCCTTTCTTCCTGGTGAAATAAGTAGTCGATAAATGCTAGCTCTCGATAAAATGAGGATGTTGAAAGTATTTTAATAATAAAAAGTAGAGGAAATGAAAATTTCACTCTACTTAGTTTATTCTTGGCTCTAAATCATGTTGTAATCCTTGATACTCATTTCCCTTCTTTGCTGATAATTGGTTTAAGGTAAAAAATAGCTGTTGCTCTTCACTATTGCTTAATTTTACAAATTGTAATCCATAATTATAGTGGTCTTTCTTCGTTTTCTCTATTTTCCTTACAATTTGAGCATACAATGTAAATGTCTTATCCTTTAATGAAAAATGCAACTGAACATAGATCGGTTCGTGAATTGGTAGACTAAAATTTGTTACTATTCTGGCTCCACCAATACTGATGTCTTCAAGTTTTGCTTCTACAATTTTATCTTTCAGTGGGGTTAACTTACTATTTTCAAATTCAGTAAATTTAACTAAGCATTTTTCAGATACATTTACGGTTAAAAATTTGTTTTTATTATTAGTCACTTGTTTCGTTTCACTATGATTATTTGATAAAACTTCCGTAGGCTTGTATTGATCTAGCTTCTTAAGTTTCTTTCTTATGAATAATATTAGACTTAATGTAAGTAAAAATAAGATAATTATTAGTAATTGACTAGTGACGATAATGAAGATCATTAAATTACCTCACTTAAACTTAATGGCTTTGATAAGCCGAAGCCTTGAGCATAAATTACACCTAGGTCAAGGGCAGCTTCTTTTGTTAATTCATTCTCTATTCCTTCTAGGATGATTGGTGTATGAAATTCTTTAGAATAGTCCATTAAGTGTTTTAGTAAACTTTGTTTTTTGGGTGTTTGGTGCAGATCACTTGTAAAAAAACGATCCAATTTAATAAAAGCAGAATCGATCTTAGTTAAAGCTTCAAAGTTTGCAAAGCCTTTTCCAAAATCGTCAATTGCAACATCAAATCCAAGCTCTGTTAGCTTATTAATACAATAACGAAGATCATGGAAATTTTCAGGTAATTCTGATTCTGAAATCTCAAAGATTATTTGTTGACTTTTGATAGTACTTAAAGACATAATTTTAGTAAGAAAAGGAAAGAATTTTTGATTTAGAATAGTTGACGGGAAAACATTCAAAAACAATTTTCGATTACTTTTCGCTGATCCTACATTTCCGTAGGAGAATAAGGCTTTATGAATGGACCGCATATCCAATTCATAAAGCTTTTTTTCATTGATTGCTAATTGAAAAGCATCCATTGGATTTTTATGTATACTGGATCGTAATAGTGCTTCGTAGCCTAATATGTTCATCGTTGTTATGTCATAAATAGGCTGATAAAAATGGTAGAACTGTTCCTTCTTAATGAAGTTGTCGATGCTCATGCCGCTAAAAAAACCTCCTTAAAAAATAAAAAAATGCATACCGTAAAAAACTAGTATGCACTCCTACAGTTTTTTCGGTGGCTCGGCGATCGTGGCTATATGCGTTAGACCCGTAGCTTTGCGTCCTTACCTTTCGATAAGTTTGCCTTTTCGTAACTTTATTAAAATTGTAATGTTTATACCATTATATACAAAATGTGAAAAAAGTCCAATATATTTAACAAAATTAGACAAAATTAGACAAAGAAATAAGTCGAATTATAAAACAGTTTATAGGGATATAGAACTATTATCAATACAATAAGAATAGTAAAACCACCATCAATTTTAAATCCTGATGGCGGTGAATTATGAGACGTGATAACCACATTTAAGACAATACTTTTCAGCTTTTTCATGTATTGTTTTTTCTTTACAGGAGGGACACTTTTCCCTCATACCTAGACGTGAGGTCTTTATTTTTTCCCTCAAAAAACTAGTTATGCCTAAACAAACTAATGCTAACGTACTGAGGTAAAACCCAATCTCCAATGTTGTGCCAATGGGAGAATTGAAAGGATTAAGAAGAAAATCAAGGAAGTACACAAGTACCATCGTAAAGGTCAACATTAGGATAATATTTCTTAATACCGTGTACTTTTTTTGTTTATAAATTTTATATAGGGCAATTGCGCTTAATACTGGAATTGAAAGTGATAGTGCTCCAAAGTAATACCAAAAATGAATGAGCAATTCAATGCCTATTCCATCGCCCCAATAAAAAGGTGTTAGAATAAAGCCATCAACTACAATAATTTCAAAAAACAGAACTGCATCATGAAAGAGAGAGTAGCTATTGTTGTAGCTGTGATACCATGGTAAAAAATAAGAAACAATTAATAGTAGTATGAAACTAAATTCAATCCAGTTATCCTTTTGTAATTTCATACGTTCATGTCACCTCATCTTATGAAAAATTAGGAATGTGAAATTTCAGAGGTTCTTATAAAAGTTTAACATGAATTCCTTTATTATTAAAAAATTCGAATCAGAAATGGTGGACAGGACTGTCTTAATGTCCTTCATTAAAGATAGGAAGGAGGCGTTATTTATGATGGAGGATATATTACTAATTAATGCGGAAACATTCACTGGTGAGACATTCCTTTCTAAAGGCACTATTCATATTTCTGATGGAAAAGTGAAAGGTGTTTTTCCTAATGATGTTGGGGATATAAAAGCACTTTGTATGGAAGAAATAAAAAAAGGAAAGCAACATCCTCGTATTATTGATTGTAACGGTGCTGGATGGGTTGTCCCTGGAATGATAGATCTCCATATTCATGGAGCCTATGGATCAGATGTAATGGATGCTACAGAAGAGGCTTTGCTTAACATGTCCTCAAAATTGACACAAGAAGGTACAACGGCATTTTTAGCCACAACGATGACACATACTGATTCAAAAATCGAAAAAGCCCTTTCAAATATTGGAAGTTATATAAAACAAGAAAATACTGTGGGGGCTGAAATCGTTGCTATTCACCTTGAAGGTCCATTTATAAATAAAGAAAAACGAGGTGTACAAGTACTCCAACATATACAAATCCCTAATGTTGAAAAGTTTAAAAGGTGGAATCAGTTGTCAGAAAATAATATAAAAATGGTAACTCTAGCACCGGAAAAGGATAAAAACTTTGAACTAACTAGCTATTTACATAAGAACGACATCGTTGTTTCAATGGGGCATACGAATGGATCCTTTGAAGAAATGTCGGTAGCGATCCAAAATGGAGTAAGCCACGGAACTCATTTGTTTAATCAAATGTCTGGCCTCCATCATCGTAACGGTGGTGCAGCTGGGGCCTTATTATTAACGAAGCATCCTACTGTATCCGTTGAAGTGATAGCAGATGGTATTCACGTTTCATCTGAAATGATAGAACTGGCATATCGTTTAAAAGGAGAAGACAGCTTTATTTTAGTAACAGACTCTATGAGAGCAAAGGGGTTAGGAGAAGGGGCATACGAATTTGGAGGACAAAATGTAACGGTGATAGAAAATATAGCAAAAAATGAAGAGGGAGCACTTGCAGGGAGTGTCTTACCAATGATTGATGCAAGAAATAACTTTGCTAAATGGATAGATGATGACATAGAAGTTTTAACAAAAATAACATCAGTTAATCCAGCAAAAAAATTAGGCCTATATCATCGCAAAGGTTCAATTAGTGAAGGAAAGGACGCAGATATTATATTGATTAGTGATGCTGGAGAAGTTTTATTAACTATTTGCAGAGGGAAGGTTGTTTTCATGAACAGTGTATTCTCTCATTTGGATGATTAAAGCTTCCTTATACGCCTTCCATTAGAATAATTAAATGCAAGTTTTGAAAGGTGTCTCTATGAAGGTAACTTCAATAGTGTCACCTTTTCTTTTGTATGGGAGATTATCTTGAAAACTTATGTTATACAAAATAGATAAAATTGAACCTGGTACAATTAGACTTGGTACAAAAGTATCCGTTTCAATCCGCAAGCACAACGGTACAAATCTCCAACTCACCTGGTAGGTTCACCCTAATTATAAATAAATTCCCAATTATTTCTATAATATCCCTACAATAGCTAACAAAATTATACTAAAGTATAATACTCGTACTATTTTCGTAGTGATACAGTTAAAATAGTAGGTTTTTCTACTAAAAGTATAATAAGGGGGGAATTATATTGATGACAACGAAGCCACTTGCTATTATTCTTTCGTTTGCATTGTTGTTTCAACCAATGATAGCGAGCTGGTCAGTAGGGAATAACTATTTTTCACAACAAAGTAGTAGTGAGGTAGTTCGGACAGGTGACATGTCTTCAACTGATGAGATTACATACGAACTTGGAGGTGAGTATGAAGACTTATTTGATGCAGAAGCTACATTAAGAATGCTTCAAGATGAATCGAATAAGAACGGTGAAGGGAACGAAGAGGATGTAGGAGAATTAAATGGTGACGTAGACTCGGACGGAGAGTCAGAAAAACTAGATGAAGAATCATTAGATGTTGATAATGAAACGAAGAAAGAGAATGATGAAAAAGAAGAAAACTCAAATTCTGACGACGATCAACAGAGGGAAGAGGAACAAGAATCATCCTCTGATGTGACTTTGCAATCCACTGAAACTACTGATCCCGTTAAAATGCAGACGGTAAAAGCTAGTGTAGGTACGGATGGGAGACAAGGAAGAGACAGAGCAGGTAGTCCTTCGATTGATGGTAGCGGTAGATATGTGGCGTTTAGTACTTCAAGTAGTTTAGAAGATGGGATCACTAGCCAAGGTGATAAAATTTACGTTCGTGACCTTCACGATGGGACGACAGAGTTAATCAGTAAAAACGATGATGGTAGTGCTGTTTCTGGTAATCAGCATATGATTAGTCCTGATGGTCGTTACGTTGTCTATCGATCGAACGCATTCTTTTCCGGTGCGATACAGCATGTATTTTTATACGATCGCGAAACGGGAGAAAGGGAATTTATAAGTGGAACGTCTCCAGATGAAAATGGGGAACGACAATTAAGTTCTGCTAACACTTTTAACCCTAGTGTTAGTGAAAATGGGGAATTTATTGTATTTGAATCAACTGGTAACAATTTAGTTGGTGATGGTGGCAATAGTGCCCGCAACATTTTCATATGGGACAGATCAAATGAAGAAATGGCTAGAATAGAAATTGATCACGCCAGTAATCAAAGTGCTAATCCAAAAATTAGTTCAGACGGTAATTTTATTGTTTTCGAATCTAGTAATGCGGATTTAACAGAGGATAAAGAAGGAGATAACAGTGATATATTCCTCTATAATCGTAACGAATCTACCATTGAACGAATTACTAGATCGTTAGATGGTGGGGAACCGAATGGTAATAGTAGGAGTCCTGATATTAGTCGAGATGGTAGTTATATCGTCTTTGGATCAACAGCTACGGATCTTGTAGACATGGAAACTAGTGGTGATCAAATTTATCGTTATCATGATGGTGAATTTGAAATAGTTAGTATTGCTGCACACGGGAGGTCTGGAGGAGATAATACTAGTTTAAGCCCGGCTATAAGTGGAGATGGGAAACATGTTAGTTTTCGATCAGGATCTCGTATATTAGATCCAAATGTTAGGGCTAATGGTTTTTACAATGTTTATGTCCGTGACATGGAAAAAGGGCAAACGCAGCTTATTCAATACAATAACGAAGGGGAATTGTTTGATGATAGTCAAACCTCTCCGACAATAGATGATAGTGGGACAGTTGTTGCTTTTACTTCTTGGACATATAAAGAAACAAACATCGTTCCTTATGATACGAATCGTGTACAAGACGTCTATGTAACCTTCGTTGGGGATAGCTATACAGCACCTTCACACAGCTGGGATGGTGATTTGGAATTTGTTCCAGGTGGAAATGAGGCTCAATTAATATGGGAATCTCAAGAAGGTTTTATCCATTATTATATTTTTCAGGACGGAGAATTAGTAGATTATGTCCATGGTGCTGAAAATGAATATGTGGCAACTGGATTAAAGCAACGGGAAGAATATGAATTTACTGTTCAAGGAATGGATCGATATGGGAACTTGACATCAGATGGTCCTACGGAATCAGTGACAACTGTGGACGTAGTAGCTCCTCAAATCTCTTATATTGCTTATGATCGCGGAATTCTTCTTCAGTGGGATCAGCCATCAAATGGTCAAGCTAGAGGGTGGACACTTTATCGTGATGGAGAAGATATAGGTGGGTCAAATAGTGTTTGGAGAGAATATTTCTCTGATAGCGATTTAGAGCCTGATACTGAGTATCACTACGAACTAAAATCTAGAGATTGGCATGGGGAGGATATCAACCCAGCATCCATCCACATATCAACAACTGCTGCAGGAGAAGGATTTACGACGGAACTTATTTCTCAAAATACAAGTGGGGAAGCTTTAGGTGGATCAAACCCAGCGATGACAGATGATGGAAGTGTTGTTGCTTTTGCATCAAGGTCCGATGAATTTTTAGAAGGAGATAGCAATGACAAATGGGATGTTTTTGTGCGTGACGGAGATGCCATTGAATTAATAAGTATTGCTAATGATGGATCTCAAGGAGACGGTGACAGTGATTCTCCTAGTATTAGTGCTGATGGATCTTTAGTTGCCTTCAGGTCTAATTCCATTAATTTCCATAACGATGATAGTGTAGATTTTCCTGTACACCAAATTTACATTTATTCAAGAACCGCAAATCAATTAGAGCTTATCACACAAGGGATAGATGGAAACATAGGGGATAGAGCTAGCTTCGAACCAGTTATCAGTGGTAATGGACGATTTGTTGTCTTTCAGTCTACTGCAAATAACCTTATTGAGGATGATACAAGAGGTTATCGAGATATTTTTATTTATGATCGTGAGACCCGGGAAATAGAATGGGTAAATAGACCGTATGGAGATGCTACACCTGAACTAACTGACGCGGAAAATCATGCCGTTAGTTATGATGGGAGTTATGTTGTCTTTGAAACCCGTGCAAAGAACTTAATCGAAGGAGGCGCTTCTGGTAACAGCAATGTCAGACATATTTATTTATGGGAAAGAGAAACAGGAGAAATTACTCAAGTAAGTAAATTGCCAGATGGTAGAGAACTTACTAGTGAGCTTGGTGTAAGAATAAGTAATAATGATCCAGACATATCAGATGATGGTAGATATGTTGTTTTCCATACGTACAGTCATCTTCCTGTAAGAGAAACGAGTAATACACGAAGTATTCAACGATGGGACAGGGAAACTGGTGAACTTGAAACAGTAAGCTATAGGTCCTATGGAAATGACGATCTTCTATATTCTATTGCTAATATTCCAAATGAACCGAAAATAAGTGGGGACGGTAGATTTGTCCTATTTAGAACTGCTGATAACTTTATCACACCTGTATCCCCATCACATAGCTCTGATATCCTGTATGTAAGAGATATGGACACAGGAAGAATTTGGATGACATCAGTCTCATCTGAAGGTGTTCCGAATGTTGTAGGATCACTTGATGACTATAGAATTAGCCGAGACGGAAGCTATATTACTTATTCAAGTACAGATAGAGATTTAATTGATGATCGAGATGATATAACTGGCAGAAATATTTATCGTACGTTCATCGAACATGTCCTCGAACCACCAACATGGCCAGAGGATGCGGAGATCACGGTGACTCAACAGGGGCAAACCTTCGTAGCTTTATCGTGGGACCAAGCGAATGGTACTGTTGCAGAATATCAGGTTCGGATAAACGGTGACCTTATTGGAGAAACCACCTCTACTAACTATACTGTGACTAATCTAGAACCTGGCACGGAATATACCTTTACGGTGGAAGCAACAGGACTTGGAGAAACAACACCACCACTATCGGTTACAGCTTCAACAATTGAAGGTGTACCAGGTGAAGCAGGACTTATCGTAACACCTGAAGCAGGAGGAATTGCCCAGCTTTCATGGGATCCAGCCCCACAAGAATTAGGTGTCATTGGCTATCAAATCCAACGACGAGTTCTTGGTGAAGACGCTTGGGAAAATAGAAGCGAAGTTGCTGGCTATGATGCGGTGACAGCAGAGGACACTGGATTACTTGGTGATACAGCTTACGAATATCGTGTACTACAGTTGTTTGATGTTGACGATCCTGTTATTCATACAAGTGTTATTGAAGTGGAAACACCACCGTTGTATTTAGAAGAATTTTATTGGAACATTTTTGATCAGCCAAGAGTGAATCGTCTTGCTCCAGAAGGTGACTTGAATTTTGTCGTAACAGGCGAACCGAATCGGCAAGTATCGGTTGAGGTAACTTATGACTCTTGGTATGGAAATAACCGTAACGGTGGGGAATTACTAGATGAACCAGAAGAAGGAACTAGAAGAGTTCAGCTTACTGAAAGTAGCTCTCAGCCTGGTCTATATGAAGGTACTTTTTCCATGCCAAAGGGTGCTGCATATTTAACAGGGCTTGAAGCTCTTCTCACAGACAGCGCCACTACCTTAACATATGAAGCTGGGGGCTTCCCAATAGAAATTTTAGGACATCTTACAGTGGATGTTCAATTACAAGATGATATTGACATTAGTGATCTCCCTGATACCATTCGTATTCGAGCTTGGAGTGACAGTAGGCAGGATGGAGCTTCCTTAGAAATTGATCATCATGGAACTTTTGTACTGGAAAACCTTCCACAAGCAGATGATTATGTGGTTAGACTTCAAGCAACATCTGGCGCTGATCTTGCAGAGGTACAATCTGGAGTCCAAGTACACGGCGGACTAACTAACCCCGTTGATGATGACTCAGTACTTTTAGAGTATAGAGGACCATCAGATAAATGGGTAGTCGTCACACTCCCTGGAGGTGTACACGGAGATGCAGAGCTAGAAATACCAGATGACTTTACCATTACAGTAAGAGATGCGGATACGAATAGACTCCTTACGAGACAAAAGGCAGCACTTGGAGAAGAAGTTCACATATACTCCTCCGAAGCATCGAATCATCACTTAAATGCAGAAGAGCTCGAAATTACTGTATCAGCACCATGGCCAGGCCAAAGTAACGGTGTAAAAACAGTAGAAGTTCAACCAGGAGAGCACCTGATTGAAGTAGAAATGCCAGAGTCTGACGGAATAATAACCGTCTATGGAACCATTACAAATAGTGACGGAGAACCAGTAGAAGGCGTTGAAGTTAGCGCCACACACCCACGAACAGGATTCCGAACATCTTTTAACTCTCGAGTAAAAACAACAGAGGACGGAACCTACGCCTTACCTGTCCTACCTGGTAAAACGACGATCTCAGCAGCTATTGAATACAACGCAAACCACCGAGGACTTAGCGAAGAAATCGTCAAAGAAATCGAACCAGGAGATGATATCGAACTAAACTTATCAATAGAAGATAGACGCCGATACGTCATGGGCATCGACGAAATCAAATACGTCGTAGGAGGAATGGAACAAGGCCTTATGAACCTAGGAGGAAGCGAAGCAGAAGGCTTTAGCTTTACCATCTCAGGGGAAGACATTTCAACCCTTCGAGCATCTAGGAGTAACGGAGGATATCCGATCGAATCTTGGCTTACAGAAGGGACTGAACTCTCGTTCTGTATTGACGGCTCTCCATTAGGACTTCCAGAACAATGCCAGGACATTACTCTCGGAGAAAACCATCAAGTAGGAGGAGAATTCTACTATGATGAATCCTACTTAGCAGGATCAATCTTCGGTCAACTGGTCCTACCAGACGGTTCGCATTGGAATTCTAGAGACAGAAATACTACTAGCCCAACGTTAAATGTATATGATGAAAGTGGGTCAAGAGTTTTAAGGACGGCAGGGGCTAGTGCAGAAAATGTAAATGCTAATGTGCCAGAAGCAGGGGAGTACCGTCTTCAATTTAATGGACGCCATGATGGGACGGAATATTTTGCAGATGTTACTGTAAATGTAGAGGAAGGTTCTTCTGTTACTATTGGGAATATTGAAATGCAACCAGGAGGTCGCTTCGGTTTTAGAAACGGAAATACACTCACTGGAGATCCTGAAGAGGTTATGCCAGGGAACAATGCAATCGTTCGTGCTACGTATGACAATACACGTCCAGGTACCGTTACAGATACAGAAATGAGGTTTGAGCTTCCTCAAGGAATGAATTTTGTTAGTGGTACGCTTGTTCATAACGGTGATGTAGTTAATCCAACTGAGGTTACTTCTGACCATATTATTGTGGCCATTGGGGACGTAGCGAGAAATGAATATGGATCTATCCGTTTCCAGATCTCTGTGAATGATGAGGTGGATAGTCGAGATACACAAGTCCGTTCCACTATCCAATTTACAGATGTAAATGATGAACGAGAAGAGTGGATTGGGAATGTAGAATTTCTTGTTGGTGGCGTATCTTTAACGATGCAGGAAACGATACATGATAGATCACAGCGTGTTCATGGCCGGGCACCAGGAAATAGTACCATACGGGTATATGCTGATTCCGTTCTTGTTGGGGAAACAATGTCTGCACCAAATGGATTTTGGCAGGTGGATGTAGATCTCCCAGAAAGAGGCTCCCCATACTGGTATACGTTAAATGCTACTGCAACAAATGGTGAGGAAAGCTACTCTTCACCAAATACAAATGTTTTATTCCATCCAGATAGTCCGAGGTTAGTTTCCGTGTCCATGAGGCAGGGAGATACACAAGAGGACATCAATAATTTAGCCCCAATCGCAATGGGGAACATTAACCGGTTTTTACCTGCTACATCTGATTGGGTAACCTTCTCAACAGAAGGAAGTGTTGCACGTTTCCCAAGAACGATGCTTGCAGGGTTACCATTTGAGTTTGAATTAAATTTCAGTGACCCAGATCGTGTATCCAATGTACACGTCTATGTAGAAGGGCCTGCAGGAGGTAATGCACCAGCAGAGCAGGACGAAGACGGTGTATGGCGTTCGAGAATTGAAACAGATCGTGCGGCGAGCTGGAGACTTGGAAAAATTTATGTGAGCTACGATACGGACGAAATGTCTGTCCCTCGAGATGCTCAGTCTGCTTCATGGGGTGATGATGCTCTAGCACTCATTGATGATCCAATTGACTTCAATGATGATTTCTGGGGTTGGGGTGATCACTTTGTACCTGAAGTAGAACCAACAGAAGAGGACTTTGCTGATCCAGAGGACGAGGAATTATCAACGATGATGATTCCACCAACAAGTCCAAATGTTGGAGGAAACGATCCACCAAGAGGGCGTTATGTTATTCAAGAACCTCTTCATCTTGGCAGAAGTGGGATGGATGGTTGGCTAAGTGTAACCCTTGAACCAGGTCATAGTAGTCCAGAGGGTGGTATTTGGTTTGACGGAGGTATTGGAATGGTCGGATCTGGATCTTCAGGACCTTCCATGAGCTGGGGGAACGTAAGTATTCGTCAACCGAATTCACGATCACTAACTATTACGGTAACAGGTCATATTCCAATTGAAGATTTCTTAGAACAAGATCGAAATCCTATTCCACCTGTTTGGCGTGAGGATGCAGCGTTAGCAGTTTCGAGTATGGACTCCAATAACGGAAACCTTGTATTAAACTGGCATCCAGCCGAAGACAGCTTGTGGATTGATCAATATCGAATCTATGAGATCGATGATGATGGTGGAAGACATATGGTAACAGAAGTCTTTGGAGATAATGGAGAAACAGAGCTTACAAACCTAAATGATGGAGAGTTATATACGTTCCAGGTAGCGGCTTCTGATCCTCACGGCAATTGGAGCTACGGCCCAGAACTAGAAGTAACTGTTGGTGATCTCCAAGCCGTAATAGACGGTGATGAGCTAGATTCCTTTATGGCACTGCAAGAAGAACTAGTAGAGGAAGAATGGAAGCAAGTTCTTCGAATGGCTAACAGTTCATCCGGTGACAACAGGGTTCGCCAAACGACAAGAGTCGGCCTTAAAGTAATGGACGGTTTAGGGTATTTGGATGTAGCATTGGCAGCATGGGAAATGGATCGAGATATGGATGCTCTAAGCGAAATTATTGACAATTTCCCTGAATGTGCAGGTCCTGTTCCACCAGACTTAATGAATGCTATAGACAGAGCAACTCTAGCATCTGTTGGTAACTCTGCTTTACCTGTTGTGTTTGCTACTGCAGGAGCTTTGGCCCCAACTGGAATAGGTCTAATTGGATCAGTAGCACTTGTGGCTACTGGAACCGCATCCGCATTAGCAGCTAATGCAGCGAAAAATAGAGCTTTTGATAGAGTAGATGAGTTATTGCAAGAAGCTTTAGAGGATGCTGCAGAAGAATGCGAAGAAGATCCAGAAGGTCCACCTGGATCAGATAATGGTGATAATGATTCTGATTCTGACAGTGAAGATGGAGATACTCCTTCTACTGATCCAAATGGACGTCCATTGAATCCAGGTGCAAGACCAATTGCAAATCCAGCTTGGAAAATCGACCCAAGTGGATTTGTATATGAAGTGGATGAAGATAATCGACTTCAAGGTGTAACAGCAACCGTACTCTACAGCGAAACAGAAAACGGACCGTACGAAGTCTGGGACGCTGAATGGTGGGGCGAGCAGAACCCACAAACGACCGACGCAGTTGGTTGGTACGGATGGGACGTTCCAGAAGGCTGGTGGCGTGTCGTTTATGAAAAAGACGGATACGAAACAACTTACAGTGAGGATGTATATGGCCCAATTCAAGTACCACCACCGCACTTTGAAGTGAACATTCCAATGCGTTCAATACTTCCACCAGAAGTGGAAGAAGTGGAAGTTATTGATGCTGATGGAACGATTGCCATTGCATTCAACCGTCACGTACGAAATGTAACGGTAAGTGAAAATACAGTACAGCTCCTAACAACAGGGGATGAAGTGGAGGAAGTAGCTGGAGAAATCGTCTATATTGATTCAGTGGCAAATCCTCATACCGATTCTAATGAAAAGGACCTTTCACAAGTAATCCATTTCGTACCTGATGAAGCGTTGACGGTGGAAGAAGAATATGAATTGGTCGTTCGTGATTTAATTGAATCATATTCGAATGTTCCGTTAACGGAAGAGGAAGTATTTAGCATCGTAGTAACTGAAATGGAGGAGGAAATTGAACTTGTTTCCATTGAACTCTCACCTACAGAGGTAGAGTTAGAGATTGGTGAAACGGAAAGTCTCACCGTTACTGCACACTATAGCGATGACAGTACAGATGATAAAACAGAGGAAGCGACTTGGAGTAGTTCTGACGAAGGTGTTGCGACTGTGAATGAAAATGGAGTAGTTACTGGCGTAAGTGAAGGTACAGCGGTCATTACTTTCACCTTCGAAGGTGAAAGTGCCGAAGCAACAGTTACAGTGAAGAAAGAAGAAGAGGATCCAACTCCTCCAGATCCAGGAGAACCAGAGTTGACGTCCGTTCAGCTGTCTCCATCAGAAGTAGCGTTAGAGGTTGGTAAAACGGAAAGTCTCACTGTCACTGCACACTATAACGATGACAGTACAGAGGATAAAACAGAGGAAGCAACTTGGAGTAGTTCTGATGAAAGTGTTGTCATTGTAAATGAAAATGGTATTGTTACTGCAATCTCGGAAGGTACAGCGATCATAACTGCAACCTTCGAAGGGGAAACGGCCGAAGCTACAGTGACAGTGAAGAAAGAAGAAGAGGAACCATCACCTCCTGATCCGGGAGAACCAGGAGAACCTGGAGATGGTGACGATCCTCCATCTGACATTCGATTGTTCATCATGAATGGAGAGGAAGTGGAAGTAGCAGGTGGAGAGAAGGTAACTATTAAAGGAACAGATTCCTATATTGTTTTCCCAGAGGATCTACCAGAAGGTTCTACTCTCACATTAGAAGAAGTGTCAGAGGAAGAATTAGATCAACTTCTCGAAGGAACTGTCTATGAAATAGCTGGTGCAATGTACCGATTTACCTTTGATAATCCAAATGAAACAGCGTTTGGTGATAGCTTCACACTGGCATTTAGCTATGACACAAGGGAGTATGAAAAAGAGGACGTTCATATGTACCACTATGATGACGCTACGGAACAATGGACGCTTCTTGACAACAGTGAAGTGGACGAAGCTGAAGGAATTGTTTCCGTAAAGGTTAATAGCTTCTCCATTTACGGTGTTTTAGCTGAAAGAAAAGTAGAGGGAGTGCCAAAAGCACCAGAAGATGTAGAGGATGAAGAGAAAGATCCAGACAAGGATAAAGATTCTACTGATCCAAAGGATGATGACAAAAGTAAGGAAGATGATGGAGTATCTGATGAGGATTCCTCTAAAGACGATGAAAAGGCTGGAGATGGAGACACCGTCCCTGATACAGCAACAAACATGTATAACATGTTAATCATCGGTCTCATTTTCCTAGCGATTGGAACAGGAGTAGTCCTAGTTGGTAGAAGAAGAAAAGGAGTAGAAGAAGAATAATTGATTGTTAGATTTTTTGGATGCCTCTGGAAGAGATACACTTCTAGAGGCATCTTTTAAAGTTTAATTGACTTAATTATTCAAATAAATCGCCCATTTTCCCTGCAAATATGGAAGGGAATGTTTTATAATTAATTGTACGAATGAAAATTTGTTTAAAAATAGGATCAGGATTGACCTTTTCACCCTATGCTAATTTTTAGAGTAAATGCTTGCAAATGAATCAAATACGTCGTTCGCCCAAAAGAGGTGATGCTATGATCGTCATCACAGAAAATAAAATATGTATGAATAAAAGAAAATATAGATCGAAAAAAGCTCCTTCCTACACTAACTTCCTAATCACCATAACAATCCAAGGAGCTTCCAAAAAAATCAAGAGTACTACCCAAGAAAACGTGAGCATCATTTATTCATTATTTAGAACACAACTTATTCCATTGTTACATGGATGAGTTGTGTTTTTTGTTGTGCAATCAGTCAACCATTTGATAGGTATAAAATCGAAACTTTTATACCAAAATGGAAACTATGAAGTTAAAAGTCTATAAATGATCAAATTCAAGTTTTAAAGAATAGTGAGAAAATAGAGGGGAGTGATAATAATGAGTGAATCAGTTATAACGGTAAAGAAACAATGGCACATTACAACTAAAACATTCATTATCTTTATTTGCTGTTTAAGCTTTACAGATGCACTGTTCACTGACATAGGCATTCGCCTTCACATCGTTGAGGAGTGGAATCCTTTCGCCAATATACTTTACGAAAAGAACACTCTCATCTTCTATTCATATAAAACGTTATTGCCTTTGCTACTCTTAGCCCTATACCCCTTCCTCCAGTCATCTACGAAATTAATCGATAAGCTTATAGTGACTACCTTTTCCATTTATTTTTTCGTCAATATGTATCATTTAGTATGGATCGGTTGGTTTTTAATCTAGTCCCGTTTAATATATAACATATAGTAGAAAATATAAGTGTGACAGCTAGCTGACAAGGAGGACGCCCCATGACACATAATAATAACCTACGAACTATCACATTCGGCATGGGCTGATTCTGGGGACCAGATGCCCAGTTCGGACATCTACCTGGAATTATTCGAACTCGAGTAGGATACGGAGGCGGAACGACGGAAAACCCAACATACCGCAACATGGGCGACCATTCTGAAATACTCCAATTAGACTACGACTCAACGAAAATCACTTACAGGGAGCTCATCCATCGATTTTGGGAAAGCCATAATCCTAGACGAAGCCCCTATAGAGGTCGCCAATATATGTCCATTCTTTTTTACAATAGCGATGAAGAAAAAGAACTTGCCCTTTTGGGAAAAAATGAATGGTCACAGCGCCTGAACGGTGAGATTGAAACGGAACTCGTTCCCTATACGACGTTCTATTTCGCGGAGGATAAACATCAGAAATACTACTTAAAACGGTTTAAAAAAGCCACAGAGATTCTACGCAGCTATTATCCAACTCATGAGGATTTCGTTCATTCAACATTAGTAGCCAGACTTAACGGATTTGCAAAAGGCTACGGGACGTTAGCTACATTAAAGAAGGAAATAAAAGAGGAATGGAAGCTTGATGAGGAAGAAACGGATAATATACTCCGTCTGTTAAAAGAGATAAAGTGGTAGATTTAGATAGCAATTAGAATTATTCTTTAATAGGAAGTGGTGCTGATGGAAGAACGTGAACGTGAACGTGATCATTACAGCGTAGCTACCTTTGCTGGAGGCCCTTTTATATTTTTAGTGCCACCCTTTGAAAGGGTAAATGGAGTAAGGAAAATAACCTGTGGTTATACGGGTGGCTATAAAAATAATCCAACACATAAAGAGGTCCTTTTAGGTTATGGAGGTCATTTTCAAGCAATCCAAATTACTTATGATCCAATCGTTTCATCGTTCAATAATTTGTTAAATATTTTCTGGAAACAAATTGATCCAACGGACTTCGGAGGACAATTTCATAATCGTGGGGACGCTTATGGAACTGCTATTTTTTATCATTGTGAAAAACAGAAGCTTGAGGCTGAAAAATCAAAGTTTGCATTAGCACAAAGTAACCAATTTTCCTCAGAAATTGTAACGGAAATTTTACCTGCAGCAACGTTCAATGCTGCAAAGGAGTTCCATCAAAGTTTTCACAAAAAGCATCCCTTCCGATTTAAAATAAAAGAAGAAAGATCAGGAAGACGAGAGGGATTAAGAGAATTGTGGCTTGACCCTAGAGAGGATGCCCGTTTAAAAAAGAGTTTATCTCCATTGCAATACGACGTGACTCAAAAAAATAAGACCGAACCTCCATACGAAAATCCTTATTGGGATAATAAAAAAGAGGGTATTTATGTTGATATTATAACGGGAGTGCCATTGTTCACATCACTAGCACAATATGATGCAGGTTGTGGTTGGCCAAGCTTTACAACGGCGTTGCATGACGAAAATATTGTAAAGGAGCTAGATGTGTCTCGCGATATGACAAGAATTGAGGTCCGAAGTAAAGAAGGGGACTCCCATCTAGGGCACGTTTTTGAAGATGGCCCAAAAGAAGAGGGAGGCCTTCGATACTGCATTAATTCTGCTGCCCTTCGCTTCATTCCGAAAGAGGATTTGGTGAATGAAGGGTATAAGGAGTATGTGCGTATGTTTAGTAAATGATGGAATAGAGGATGTAGTTTTAGGGAAATTGATTTATATTTACTAATGAATGGGATGTCCTCCATCATCTCCATCTTCTTCCTCGATCGTTGCATCAATAGCCAAATTGTAGGCGTCCATTAGATTTTCAATTTCATCTTCTGTGGCTGAAACGAGAGATTGCTTCCCTTCTTTTCCCTCAACTCGCATGACAAGTGTTTCATCTCCGGAAGTAATCATTGCGTATGAATGATCTTCCATATCAAACATGGCATCAACTTGAAAGACCTTTTCGTTTCCTTCATCATCCTCAACTGTAATGTATTCATTATCTGACAATTTCTTTTCCCCCTTTTGCAGCTAATTGCTTGAATTAGAATCTTACTTCTAAATTTCCCAAATATGTAGAACTTTATAGCTTAAAATATTTTACAGATAGGATTGTTTGCAAACTTGCATAAAGAGGGTTTCAAAGTCTGATGCTCATAGAATGTCGAGTATGAATCATAGAAACCACAAACAAGCTCATAGGGGTCTCAAAATAGCTCAATAGAAAGCACAAATCGGCTCATAGAACACCCGAACTGCTCATACATATTTCCCCAAACACAAATTCCATTAATTTAAATAAATTATAATGAAAAAACTACGGCAAATTTCTCCGTAGTTTTTCCAATAGACTATTTAAAAATACAACACTTTAATTTGCTGGCACTTCGTACACTTTTTATAGTAATTGTTTTCTTCATATTGGTGATCACATTTATCTTGTATATTCTTTAGGTGATTTTCTAAGCTATTAATTTCTTCATGTAAATACCCAATCACCTTTTTGATTTCTTGGACATCCTTCATGATCAACCCTCCCAAGACACTTATTTATCGATAAATGTTGCTACCAGCTTCTTTGAATTCCTCAGATTTTTCTTCCATCCCTTTTTTGATTGCCTCTTCTGTATCCAGGTTATTTTCTTTCGCATACGTACGAATGTCTTGAGAAATACGCATACTGCAAAACTTAGGTCCACACATAGAGCAGAAGTGGGATGTTTTTGCCCCTTCAGCTGGAAGTGTTTCATCATGATATTCAACAGCACGTTCAGGATCTAGAGATAAATTAAATTGGTCTCTCCAACGGAACTCGAAACGAGCTTTTGATAATGCATCGTCACGCTTTTGGGCACCAGGATGTCCCTTCGCTAAATCAGCTGCATGGGCAGCTATCTTATAGGTGATTACTCCTTCTCGAACATCATCCCGATTTGGTAATCCTAAATGTTCTTTTGGGGTTACGTAGCATAGCATTGCAGTTCCAAACCACCCGATCATGGCAGCGCCAATAGCAGAAGTGATATGGTCATATCCAGGAGCAATGTCTGTTGTTAATGGTCCTAACGTATAGAAAGGAGCTTCATGACACATCTCAAGCTGTTTATCCATGTTTTCTTTAATGAGATGCATAGGTACGTGACCAGGTCCTTCTACCATTACTTGTACATCGTGCTCCCATGCAATTTTCGTTAATTCTCCTAATGTTTCTAGCTCCGCAAACTGTGCTTCATCATTAGCGTCTGCAATAGATCCTGGACGTAGACCGTCTCCAAGAGAAAAAGCAATGTCGTATGTTTTCATAATTTCACAAATATCTTCAAAATGTGTATATAAGAAGTTTTCTTTATGATGAAATAAGCACCATTGTGCCATGATTGATCCACCACGAGAGACAATTCCAGTAAGACGCTTAGCTGTTAATGGTACATAGCGTAAAAGAACACCAGCATGAATAGTGAAGTAGTCTACTCCTTGCTCAGCCTGTTCAATTAAAGTATCTCGATACACTTCCCATGTGAGATCCTCCGCCACTCCATTTACTTTTTCTAGTGCCTGATAAATAGGAACAGTGCCTACTGGAACAGGTGAGTTTCGAATAATCCACTCACGGGTTGTATGAATGTTTTTACCAGTGGAAAGGTCCATGATCGTATCAGCACCCCAACGAGTAGCCCATGTCATTTTTTCTACTTCTTCAACAATGGAAGAAGAAACTGCAGAATTCCCAATATTCGCATTAATTTTTACATGGAAATTTCGTCCGATAATCATCGGCTCTGTTTCAGGGTGATTTATATTCGATGGAATAATGGCACGTCCTTTGGCAATTTCATCCCGTACAAACTCTGGGGACAAATTTTCCCGAAGCGCGATAAATTCCATTTCTGGTGTAATAATTCCTTTTTTTGCATAATGTAGCTGGGTTACATTTTTCCCTTTTTTAGCTCTGACAGGCTTTCGATCTAGTCCGGTAAAAACCTGGTGGTTGGTCCTTGGATCATTTTCATCTTTATATCCATTGTCCTCTGGTTTTATATGGCGGCCTTCATACTCCTCTACGTCTCCTCGTTCATGAATCCATTGACTGCGAAGGGCAGGTAGTCCCTTTTGTACATCAACTTTGTAATTTGGGTCTGTGTACGGTCCACTCGTATCATACACACGAACAGGTTCATTTTCTTCTTCACCAAAGGTACCAGTAGTAGGACTTAAACAAATTTCACGCATGGGTACTTGAATGTCTGGACGCGACCCAGTAACATAAACCTTTCTACTACCATCAAAAGTTGACATAATTGACATGTTCTTTTCACTTACAGAGTTTGTTGACATAAAAAAATCTCTCCTTTTCGAATTGTTAGAAGGACGAGATCTCGTACATAATCAGCATAGAGGTTTTACAAATAAAAAAAAGCCGGATTCCCTAGTAGGGTGGACCCGGCTTATGTTTAGAAGTAACGTCAATAAGATACGCTGTTTAACTTCCCCACGCTGGTATGAACCAGATCAGGTCCCGAGGGTTAAAAAAGCTTCTGCGTGCCTTTTCTCTCAGCCCAACTCATTGGACACCCCTAGTTAGTGCTATTCAATTGGTTATTATTGTATATGAATTCATGGAATAATAAAAGGGTTTTTTACGAAATTTTATAGATTTTTACAAGGATTAAATGTAAAGGCTTGTGGTACAATCAATCAGAAATGAAGAAAAACCTTTTAAAAACCTTTCTGGATAGCCTGAAAATAGACTGGTTCAGCAGTGAATGGAGACTTTCGTTCTAGAAGCCCAAATTAGGAAGCGTACTCTCTTTTCTATATCACTTTTTTCCTTCCAAAATACAATGTGGTAAGAGCATAGTATTGTAGGAAGGGGAGTTCACAATGGGGACAGAGGAATTCAAGGAGTTAATGAATGAAATTATCCATCGAGGTGAAGAGGAGCCAAACATGGATCCGGAACAAATGCTTGAAATTATTGAAGCTCGTCTTGTGGAGAAATATAACAGGTCTTAATAATAAATTATTTTAATGACAATTTGCTATCTTTCTTTCGTTCTTAAGCAATTTCTATTACTATAATAGGGGAGTATTTTGTCGAGGAGTGTATAAAATTGGATAAAAAAGTTAAAAGAGCTTATGAAATCCTAGATGTTCCTGAAAGTGCATCAAGGGAAGAAATAGAAGAAAAATATTCGTTATGGCTACTTAGATTTAAGCATGAACAAGTAAAAGAAAGAAATATTTCAGAAATAAATAGGTCATATTCCACGATAAAAAATGAATTAGAAAGATTGGACAACCTAGAAAGATTTAAAATTAATCCTGATAAAAGTCCATTTAGGAAAAAAGTTGATCACATTATCTATTATTATAAATTTCATATTATTGCAGCTATTTTTATTATAGGTGTAGGAACCTATTTAATGATAAATTGGATGGATGCTCAACAAGAAAGAGCTCAATTAGAAAGCTTACCGGAACCAGAGCTTGGTGTGATGATATATGGCCCATCTCGTACAGCTGAAACAGATTTGCTAGAAGATAGAATTTCATCTCTCTTCCCAGAATGGGAACGAGTAGCTGTTGAGTTTAACTTTGCTCCATTAGAAATTCATTCGGAATTTGACTTAGGAGAACAGCAGAGCAGTATCATTGCTCTCATGTATGATGAATCAGATTTGTTTATCAGTGACACAGAGCATTATTACACCCTGTTAGAACTAGAATTTTTTCAACCATTAACGGATATGGAAGAAGAATTAGAGGAAATGTTTGGTGCAGAAAATCTCCTTTATGACACGTTAGAACGAAGTACGGAGGAAGAACTTTATGGAATTGACTTAACAGGTCACCCTATTTTTGATGACCTTGAATTAGTTCCAGATATAAATCACATTGCTGCGATCCCTGTGAGAATAGATAATAAAGAAAATATCTTTGCTTTTTTTGAAAAATTAGCTGAATAGAATAACTAACAAACTTGGACAAGCTAGATGATTTATTTCTAGCTTGTTTTTATATAAAGATAAGCAGTGAATCTCTAAGTTTTTCTAACGTTGTCTAGCTCCAGACCACTAGCGCTTTTCTTATTTGATAGGTTTGGAGGTGTCCTTTGGGAACTTTCACGAATCATTATCCGTATAGGTAAATATGTAACAAAAAAGGCATTGTTTTAGGTTATAGTAATATTACATATAGAGAGAAGGAGGTAAATCGTCATGAAGGAAATATTTAAATATACATTTATTGGATTTATCGTTTTTTTACTTACTTTTTCAACATTCAGTCACGTTTTTGCAGACGTGTCATTTGATGATCAAGCTCACTTTTTTAATGCAGATGAAATACAAATGATTGAAAATGACTATTCGGAAACAAAAAACAATTACTTCATAAAAACAGTAGAAAGCTTGAACAATACAGCGATTGATAAATTGGCTGAAGAAACGTTGAATGACGTTCAAGCAGAGGGCTACGATGCTGTTCTTATCATTTCTGCAGCAGAAAGTGAAGTATATCTTCACGTTGCGCCAGGTAGTCACATCAATCAGCACATCGATCAAATTTCTAGTACAGATCCTTTTGGAGTGCTGTTAGATGAAACCTTTATACCAGCAGCGGGAAATGGTGATTTTTCTGGAGGGCTTACTGCCATGCTAGATCGAGTGGAAGCCTTAGAGGCAACAGATAGTGGTTCTTCACAAGCACCACCGCCTATACCGGAGCAATCTCAAAGTGGATCACAACCTACGGGAACTAGCGGCAATAGCTTTAGTGTAGTGCCGCTGTTACTAGTCATTGGTGTAATTATTGCCTTGATCGGTGCTTTTTACCTGTTTCGTATTCTTACGGAAAAAAAGAAGGTAAGGATACAGGTCAAGGAATTACTAGAGAAGCAACAATCTTTGTTATCCAAAGTATTAGATCCTTATAACAATACTTCTGAAAAACTACAATTGAGCAAAGGACATACTGCATCCATTTTTCAAGACTTAAACGATGAAATTCTTGCACTATTAAACAAAGTAAAACAAAGGGAGAAGGAAATAAAGGAATTAGTGATTCCACAATTTAGTTTTGCTCAATTCCAGAAATCACTGCAGCCCTTTGAGCAGGAAACAAATGCTGACTTGTCCCAGCTAGAGAATTTTACCGAGAAGATTGACAAACACATAAAGAAAGAGTTAGAAACATCATCAAAGCTATTAGAGCTACAGGAAATGTTAGATACATGGAATAAAAAACTTGATAAACTGAAGCTGCAAAATGAACGAGAGTTTAAGAATGTGTTTTTGAAAAAACAACATGTTACCAACAAGCTTGAAGAAGTTATTACCTTACAAGATTCCTTTGATTTTTTAGCAGCATACGAGGAATTAAATGAGGCAGAAGAAATGATTCAAGCTTATCGTGACGAAATTAGCTTACTTGAAAAGCTGTTAAAAGAAGAAGGGTCAATAAGTGGAAATATCAATGAAAGAGAACGAGATGTAAAGTCATTGGTTGAACGTGAACGACTTCTTTTAGTAGATGAAGCACCATATGAATTAATAAATGATGCCCGGAATTACGTAAAGCAGCTCCAACAAGTTATATCAGAAGGAAATGTGTACGAAGGTGAAAAAATTGTTAAAGTAATTCATACGAGGCTAGATGATAGTAAAACAAGAGTAGAGCAGCTAGTTCTTTATCGTGATGAAACGAAAGAAAAGCTTTCAGAGGTTAAATCCCTTATAACGACATATGAGAATGTTGAAGGTTTATTTACAGAAGAGATTGAAAGACTTCGTGCTCACTATACAAAAGAGCATTGGGGACATTTACCTGAAAAATTTTCCGTAATGGAACAGCTAGTGAGTAAAATCAATTCAAGGTTTCCTAAAATTGAAAATCTACTTCATGAAGAGGTTCAGCAGTATAAAAAGAGTCATGAGATAATAACAGAGGTTAATCGTGATTTGCAGACAGTAAAAAATTATTATGAAGAATGCTTCCATCTGTTCAACGTCCTTGGGCAAAAGAAGGAAGGGATGGAGCAATGGGTACAGCAGATTAATACTAAAGTACAGGAATTAGTTATTTCCATTGAAAAAAATCAGCTTCCGTTTAATAAAGGTCAGCTTCAAACCATAAAGGAAAATATTCAAAGAATAGAAAAGGATTTAACAAACCTACCTGTAAATGTAGATGAATTATATCAACAAATTAATGAAGAGCAGCTCCAGCTAGATCGCCTGACCGATGAAATTACACATGCTCTTAATGAAAAAAGAAAAGCAGAAAGAGAATGGCAAGATGTCCTTTCCTCCTATCGAACAGCAGAGAGACGATACGGATTTAATATGTTTGCGTCTACCTATCGTAATCGTTTTCAGTCGTGTGAAACTCAAGTTAAGAGTTACATGAATGAAGGACGTTACAGTGAAGTAATGAGTGAAATTGAAATTGGTAGAAGAATTATCCATGAAATGAAGGACGAACATGATCGCCGTGTCATGCGTCAACGAAGACAAGCACAAATGCATCGTCGAACACCACCATTTGGAGGAGGCGGCTTCGGCAGTGGAGGTGGCTTCGGAGGAGGTGGCCGTTCTGGTGGCGGTTCTAGCTTCGGAGGTCGATCTCGAGGAGGAGGCTCTAGCTTTGGCTCCCGTGGTGGAGGAGGAGGCTTCGGATCTCGTGGTGGGGGAAGAAAGTTTTAAATAAAAAGGCGCTGTTAAGTATCAATGTTGAGGTTTGTCGCTGGAGTCTCGTACCATCCGCAAAAGAATTTCAATAAAATAACACCATCTTCTTACACAGCCAAATAAAAAAGAAAAACACCATTATACGGTGTTTTTTCTTTTGGTCTATTTTCATTTGCATTTGTCCTTACATATTGATTTATTATTCCACATCTTTTTTCTGTAATTTTGCTTTTAAGGCTGCAAGTTCATTATCTACAGCACTATTGGAATCAAGGGCTGAAAGTTCATCGTCCAGTGATTTATTCACATTACGCATTTCCTCAGACGTTTCTGCTTCTGCTTCGTGAAGGATGACCTTTTCCTCCATACGTTGAAAACCACTTTTTGCACCAGTTCCGATACCAGACATGGTTTTATTAATTTTTGAACGAGCTTTGGCACTTTCTGAACGAGCCTTAAGGGAGTCTTTCTTCATTTTCATTTCATTGTATTCGTCTTTCATTTCAAGCAATTTTTCTTTTAGTTCAGTGGAAAGCTTTTGCGCTTCCTCGTAGGATTGCTTTAATGATTCCGCATGATTTTGCTGTTTGTTTTTGTCCTCTAACACTCGTCGTGCTAAATCTTCATCACCAGACTCTAATGCTTTAATCGCCTGTTCTTCTCTTCGTGTGACAAAGGATGCGGCCTCTTCGTATTTGTTTTTTAATACTTTTTCATTTGCGATTTGCTTTGCAACAGCTGCTTCTACCTCTGAAATATCCTTCTCCATATCAACTATAAATTGATCAAGCATTTTTGATGGGTCTTCTGCTTTGTTTAATAGTGAATTTAATTCGGATGATACAATTGTACGTACACGGTTAAAAAAACGAAACATGTAAATCCCCTCCAGATCCATAATAATAATTAAATTTTATCACATTTGATAAAAAAACAACTGTCCTATCTATATAAAAATACGGATAAAACAGCAGAAAGGTTTCATTAATTTTCAGGGGGTGGCGGGTCTTCATTTTCTGTCGTAGGAGGCTTTCCACCTTTATTTGCAAAAAGGTCGTAATTTTCATCATTTGGCAAGTCTATCAAACGAGAGCTTGAAAACACTAGAAAAATTACTATTAGTATCGCTGCAATTATTTTTCCCAAATACTAACCCCACCCTTTTTTACATTATCAGAAGCATCTAAAGCAATTTTTGAATACATGTATGCATCTTTATATTTAAAATTCGCTGCTAAATATTCACTATATTGTTTTGCTAAAGGGATGAGAAATAACCAATTTTTTTTAGCTATATAATAATCAATAACTTTCTTTGTAAGTGATTCGTACTTTTCCTTACTATTTGATAAAAGTGCAATTTTTGCCTCTGTTTCCATAACTAAATATTTTTCACTTCTGTCTTTATCCAGTTGCTTTACTTCCTTCAAAAATTCCTTAGCTTCCTTTATTTTATCAATCTCCATATATGTCTCTATTAGGTTAATGTAGGAGTGTACAATATATTGACTTTTTAGTCGTTTTTTTATTTCTATACTTTTTTTGAAATATTCAATACTAAGTTCCTTCTTCGATTGATTATCAAAAACTAAGCCTAAGTTTTCATAAAAATATTCTTCTAGATCACTATATTGATTACGGGTGGTTATGTTTAACCCTCTTGTAAGAGTATCTTCTGCTTCTTCTAATAATCCTGTCTCTAAATATACTAATCCTAAAAGAGCATAAGTCTTTGAAACTTGATACCACATATTTTCAATTTTATATGCTTCTAAAGCTCTTTTGGCAAAGTTAATGGAGTTTCTATAAGAATGCAAATCCCGTTCGACTATTGCCGTATTATAAAAAATTTTTGCTCGTTCCTTTATTGTTTGGCAATGGGCTATTGCTGAATAGTAATATTCTCTGCTTTTTGAAAAGGATTCTCTTTTTTGATGCCAATGTGCAAAAGTATAATAGTAGTAAAATAGTAAGTCATTTGGAATATCTTCTTCATTCTGTACATAGGGATTGATCTTCTTTTCTATAATTGAAGTTGCAAGCTTTATATTGTTGGTAATGATGTAGTAACTAGCTTTTAAAAGGAAATATTTAAACTCTTGAATAATATTTTCAATATACTCGTATTCATTCTCAATGTGGAGAATCAATTGCTCTACTTTTTTGTATTCTTTATCTTCAAGAGCACTTTCTAATTGTTCTAGTTTTAAGTTTAGATCAATATTTTCATTTTTGTAATTTGTTAAATAGGTAATAGGTACCTCTAACTTTTGTGACAATAGTTCTAAAATATCAGTAGAGATATTAAAACGTCCTGTTTCCATGTTACTGTAATGACTTCTTGAAAGTATAGACTTTGCTACCGATTCTTGGGATAGTCCCCGTTCTTGACGGATACTACATATGCGCCTACCTACATGCATGTTAAACCCCCTCTGCAAAAAAAAGACATTCTATTACTTTTATACTACATAAAGTACTAAATAGTTATCAATTAATTCTATCTATCTAATGAAATAATAAGCAACGATAAAAAATAGAGCCGTTAGACATGAATAAAATGCTGCTTGTTTGTGCTATTTTCTTTTGTTTGGCAGCTACTTAAAAAGAGGGTTTTAGAATAAAAAAGAGAAGAGTTATTTATACATGTAGATGTTCTGTTTTTAACTATTAGTAGTCTGGGAGGAAACATATGAAAAAAGCGCTAATTTTTCAAGGTGGTTGGGAAGGCCATGAACCAGCGGAGGTAGCTGATATTTTGAAGGGAATTTTAGAAGAGGAAGACACTGAAGTGAAAATTACTGACACGTTAGTTACTTTAGAAGAGGAAGAATTGAATTTCTATGATCTAATCGTTCCAAATTGGACACAGGGCAAAATTACGAAAGAACAGCTTCACCTCCTCGTGAAGGCTGTGGAAGGCGGTGTTGGCCTTGCAGGTCTCCATGGAGGGATGGGAGATAGCTTTAGAGAGGCCGTTGACTATCAATTTATGGTTGGAGGTCAATGGGTTGCCCATCCTGGAAATGACGGTGTTAGCTACACTGTTAATATATTGGATCGAGATAATCCTCTAACAAAAGGGATAGAAGATTTCCAGGTTGACTCCGAGCAATACTACATGCATATTGATCCTGCTGTAAAGGTCCATGCCACCACCAAATTTCCAGTGGCACCAGGACCACATATGACGAATGGGGAAGTACATATGCCTGTCGTTTGGACGAAAGGATGGGGCAAAGGGAAGATATATTATTGCTCTCTTGGCCATGTAGCAGAAATCGTTAGGATGCCTGAGGTGAAAGAACTTATGAAAAAAGGAATGCTTTGGGCAACGCGATAAGAATTGGAGGGATTGCAAAATGAAAATAGGAATCATTGGTTGTGGCAATATTAGTGGAATCTATTTAAAGAATTTAATGTCCTTTTCAGAAGTAGAAGTGAAAGCGGTTGCAGATACCGTCAACAGTAAAGCAGAAGCACAAGCGTTAAAATATGGTGTCGATCAGGTTATGACTGTTGAAGACATGCTTAATGATAATGAAATTGAATTGGTGGTTAATTTAACGAATCCAGCCGCACATGCAGATGTTTGTAAAAAAGTATTAGAAGCTGGAAAACACGTATACGTGGAAAAACCGTTAGCTGCAGATCTCGAGGATGGTGAGGCATTAGTTCGTATAGCAAAAGAAAAAAATTTACGAATAGGTTGTGCTCCAGACACATTTTTAGGAGCTGGAATACAAACGTGTAAAAAGCTCATTGATGATGGGGGTATTGGGAGACCGTTATCTGTGTCAGGATTTATGATGAATCCTGGTCACGAAAGCTGGCATCCAGATCCTGCTTTTTATTATGAGCATGGTGGTGGTCCAATGTACGATATGGGACCATATTATTTGACAGCTTTTATTCAGCTACTAGGACCGATTCATCGAGTGACTGCCTCAGCATCTAAAGCTTTTTCAGAACGAACGATTACGAGCAAACAAAAATATGGGGAAATAATGCAAGTAGAAACGCCAACCCATCTTGCAGGAACATTGGATTTTAAAAATGGGATTGTTGGTACACTCATCACAAGTTTCGATACATTTACAACGGTGGACTATCCTAATATTGAAATCTACGGAACAGAGGGAAGTATTCGCGTTCCAGATCCAAATACATTTTCAGGCCCTGTGTTATTAAGGAAGCCTGGAGAAAAAGAGTGGACAAATGTAGAAATAAATCATCAATATAAAGAAAATTCACGTGGTTTAGGAGTTTTGGATATGGTTTATAGTATTCGGAACAATCGTCCCCATCGGGCCAATGGAGTTGTCGGCTTACATGTGTTAGAAGCTATGTACGGTTTTCATTATGCAGCTGAAAAGGGAGTTCATTATGTGTTGAAAAATCAGTGTCAATCTCCAGCACCATTATCGGTGAAAGGCATTTGCAACTAAGTTTTTCCCATAGTGTACGTTCGAGATTGTTTGTGAAAAATTTGGATAAGCATCTTTTTGAAATTATTGTAAGGGGTTACATTTAATTATTCTGCATGTTAATTGATAGAGTAGGAGATGAACTATATATGATAGATAGAAAAAAAGTGGTTGAAAGAAATCACCCAGTAATCAATAAGCTTGAACCGTTATCACCATTGTCTGTTGGGAATGGAGAATTTGCATTTACTGCCGATATTACTGGTTTACAAACGTTTCCTGAGAGCTATGAAATGCCTTTAGGAACACAAAGTCACTGGGGTTGGCACTATACAGATAGCTCCACAAAACATCGTCTTAAGGACTTGTCTTTAGACTCTTATGAAACCTATGGTCGAGAAGTAGGCTACCCTCTTTTTCCAAAAGGAGAGGATGATCACGCATATCACTGGTTAAGGCAGAATCCTCATCGCATCCAACTAGGCCAGTTATCCTTTGTGTTAACAAAAGAAAACGGAAAAAAAGCGGTGATCGAAGACATTGAAGGTATCAATCAAGTTTTACAGCTATGGAATGGAACACTTTATAGTGAATTTCAACTTGAAGGGGTGACAGTTTCCGTAACAACTTCCTGTGATCCTCATTCTGATCAACTAGGAGTAAAGGTAGAATCCTCACTGGTGGAGCAGGGACGTTTGCAAGTTGCTATTCGCTTTCCGAATCCAGATATGACTTCACGAACGTGGGAGGAGTCCATTCAACTAAATTGGAAGAATGATGAAAGACATGAAACGATACTTCAGTCAGAGACAGATGGTGCGGTTCTTATAGAACGGAAGATGGATGAGGATCGCTATTTCGTAAAGTGGTCCTGTGATCATGGGACCTTTGAAAAAACAGGAGTCCATGAATGTACACTAGTACCAAATAAACAACGACGTGAGCTTTGTTTTTCTATAGGCTATTCACTAGATTCTTTAATAGATTTATCGCCTGTGGATACCATTGTAGGAGAAAGTGCCGAATATTGGGAGTCCTTTTGGCGAACAGGAGGAGCAATTGATTTTTCCGGAAGTAGTGACGAACGGGCTACGGAATTAGAACGAAGAGTGGTTCTTTCACAATTTTTAACGGCCATTCATAGTGGTGGATCCATTCCACCTCAAGAAACAGGATTACTATACAATAGTTGGTTTGGAAAATTTCATTTAGAGATGCATTGGTGGCACGGTGCTCACTTTCCACTGTGGGGAAGAGAAGAGATATTGATGAAAAGTATGAATTGGTATAATGAGATTCTTCCATTAGCAAAGGAATTAGCAGTTTCTCAAGGGTATGATGGTGCTCGATGGCCGAAAATGGTAGGGGTAGATGGGGAACAAACGCCTTCAACGATTGCCCCTGTTTTAATATGGCAGCAGCCCCACCCAATCATGTTAGCTGAGTTATGCTATCAAGGGAGTCATAGCCGTGAACTGCTCGTAAGGTGGAGGGAAATTGTATACGAATCAGCAAACTTTATGGCTTCTTATGCCCAATGGGATGAGGAGAAGGAAGCTTATGTTTTAGGGCCTCCGTTAATACCAGCACAAGAGTGTCATAAGCCAGAGGAAAGCTGGAACCCACCATATGAGTTAGAATATTGGAAATATGGATTAGAGCTTGCCGTTCTGTGGGCCGATCGATTAGGGGATGATGTGAATCCGGAATGGGAGGCTGTAGCGAATTCCATGGCTCCTCCACCACAGAAGGATGGCGTGTACCTTGCTCATGAGAATTGTCCAAGCACCTATGAAAGCTTTAATCACGATCATCCTTCCATGGTTGGGGCGTTAGGATTATTACCTGGAGCATTAATTGATAAAGAAGTGATGAAAGCTACATTAAAGCGTGTTCGTGCAGACTGGCAATGGGAAACTGCTTGGGGTTGGGATTTTCCTATGTGCGCAATGACAGCTGCTCGCTTAGGGGAAGGTGAGATGGCCGTTGACTTTTTACTGATGGAAGCAACGAAAAACACGTACTTGCCGAACGGCCATAATTATCAGCGTTCAGATCTTATGGCATACCTTCCTGGTAATGGGGGTCTGTTAACGGCAATTGCTATGATGGCCGCAGGTTGGCAAGGGGCAGCTGACAGGAAGAATCCTGGTTTTCCGGATGATGGAAGCTGGGTAGTAGAATGGGAAGGACTTAAGCCAATTTTGTAGGTAGAACATTTATGTAAGTTGGTGATTTGCACTATGGGGGATAAGAGTACTCTTTCAAAGCTACCACATATCGTGGTTTTGCGGTCGTCTAGAACGCTTCTTATTTTCAGGGTAGACGAAGAAAGAGTCGGTCAATAAGCCTGCAAACAGGAAAAAGCGATTTGCAGGCAAATAGAAGGCAGCCAATAAGCCTGCAAAAGGGAAAAAGCGATTTGCAGGCAAATAGAAGGCAGCCAATAAGCCTGCAAACAGGAAAAAGCGATTTGCAGGCAAATAGAAGGTGTCCAATAAGCCTGCAAAAGGGAAAAAGCGATTTGCAGGCAAATAGAAGGTGTCCAATAAGCCTGCAAACAGGAAAAAGAGGATTTGCAGGTAAATAGAAGGTGTCCAATAAGCCTGCAAAAGGGAAAAAGCGATTTGCAGGCAAATAGAAGGTGTCCAATAAGCCTGCAAATGCGCGCCTCACATCTGCATTTTCTTGTTTTCCCTGCTTTGCAGTTGTCTAGAAGCCCACCATTCTAACGCAAATGACATATACTAATATGTTTATGCCAGCTGAGGCCACATTATGGACATGGTGCAATTTAAAGGGGGAAATAGCTTCATGAAAAGTTCCTCTACATGTTATCACCAAGGAAGCCCACTTTCTAATGGTTGATAAAGTTGTAGGCCCAATGAGTTGATCTTATTTACTAATTTTTCATTGGGTTTAGGGTCAATAAGGTAGAGCTTTGTGTGTGGATGTAAGTTTTCAAGATATTGATCTACTTCATTCTGATCTGCTTTTCCGTAAGAGTGACCAATAATAATAAAGGTATTTATTTCCGAAACGCGATCTAAAAAAGTATGGATTCCGTTTTTAACCCACCTTAAAGAACGTTGGTTGTTATCCTTTTTCGGCGGGATAATATCTGCTTCAAAGCGTGGAATAAACCAGTTATTTTTAGGGATTGTTTGGACATTCCCTTTATCCTTACGTACATTTTCTTCAATATGTATTTCTATAGTTTTCCCATCTGACTTTACATCAAAGTCAATGGATCCATGTGGCTTCATAATTGGAATCCCTTGTTTTTTTTCCGTAGATCCAGTTCGGTAATAGGAAATACCAGCACATTCTAACGCTTTTTCTAACACAAGGTCATAATTAAATGAAATGGCAAAAGCAAAGTGCTCACTATTTTCCTTGAACCATTTTGTCCATTTCCAATCGCATATTAGATTACTTTGCTCCACCTCTATCTGGAAGCTGGCATAGGCGAAGGATAGGAACCTTCGAAGCTGAGAATCTTTGTCAACATTGTAGGCACCACTTTTCATATAAGTTTCAATGGCTTCATAATCATTAGGAATTTGCTTTTCTAACAGAAAAAGTTCATTTTTAATTTCTGGGATATAGTGAAGGAAGTGGTTGTAGGATATTTGATGATTATGAAAGTGTGACAAAGGCTCAGAAGGATTTAAACCTAATTGCTCCGCAAAATCAATTGTAAAACCATTTCCGATAAACAAACAAAATTTATTCATACGAACCCTCCAAACGAACGAATTTTCCTCCTGATTTTGTCAAAAAATAGTACCAAATATAACTAACTAATAAATATAAAACCAATCTACTTATTGTAAAATTTATTTTTTTACAAAAGATAATAATTATGTACTGTAGGTAGTAAATGCTTTATTAACATAATTTGTCTATTTCGTCCAACAGTAGCGAATGAAATGGTATAATTAGTCCATAAGACCTATAAAGGAGAATTGGATGTTACAGACCTTATTTTTAAAAAACAAAGAAGAATTCAATACATTTATTGATTATATGGTGGATGCTATTTTCGTAATGGAAGTAGAAAAGGAAGGGCCTTTTTTTCGCTATATTATGGTAAATAAAGAAGGGCTGCGACAGTCTGGTTTAAATAAAGATGTTATAGGAAAAAGAATAGAAGAGGTTATGCCTAGTGATGCTGCTAGCTTTTTTATAGAACAATATAAAAAAGCACTACAAAAAAAAGAACCCTATACCTATGAATACCAATCAAAGGATGGGTGTGTTGGAGAATCTATTTTAACACCATTAGTAGATGATGAAACAAATGAAGTGTCTTATATTTTTGCAGTAACAAGGGATATTACAAAAAGAAAAAAAGCTGAAAGGCTACTTCAACAAAGTGAACAAAAGTATCAGTCGTTAGTTGAGTTTAACTCCCAAACAGTGTTATCTATGGATTTAAAAGGAATTATCCAAAAAGTAAATAAGATGGGGGAGAAGTTATCTGGATATAGTCTAGAAGAGATTGTTGGGAGCTCGTTCGTTCCCTATTTAGAACTATCGGAAGTAAATAAGACTTTCGAACACTTTGAAAAAGCGATCCGAGGAGAATCACAGGAATACAAAACAAAACTAATTCATAAAGAAGGCTATATTATTGAATGCGCAGTAAAGAATGTTCCGATGATTGTTGACGGAGAAGTAATAGGTGTTTTTGGAATTCTTCAAGATATAACGGAAGAAAATAGAGTGAATAAAGCCATTAAAGAAAGTGAGGAACGGTATAGTCAGCTTATTAATCAATCACCTGACGCCATATTGATTCACCGAGATGGATTTATTGAATTCGGAAATGAAGCAGCAAAAGACCTTCTTGAGATAGGGGGGAGTCAGCAGCTAATTGGGAAATCCATATTTGATTTTCATCCAATTCGTACCCGTAATCAAGTAAAGAAGAATATAGAGAAACTTGCAAAAAGCTCTGCTAAATCAGATTTAGTAGAAGAACGAATTACAACCATTAATGGAAATGAAATTGACGTGGAAGTGTCTAGGATGGAAATCATGTTTAAAGGAAACAAAGCGATTCATTCTGTCATAAGGGATATATCACTACGAAAGAGAATGGAGGTAGCCCTAAGAAAAAGTGAGGAAAGGTATCGATTAATTGCTGAAAATACACGAGACCTTGTCCAACTGGTAGATGTGGATCAAAAAATTGTTTATGCATCCCCTTCTCATAAGAGAGTACTGGGATATGTGTCATCACAGTTAATGGACAAATCCTTCAGGAGCTATATTCAATATGACGATAAAGAAAAATATGATGAGGTTTTTAACAAGATAGTAATTGGTAAATCCCATTATTCGACTGAACTAAAGGTTCTGCACGAAACAGGGCGTTTATTATGGTTAAATCTTGATTTCATTTCCATTAAAAATGATGATGAGGAAATTGAAAAAGTATTAATCGTTGGAGAAGATATAACAAAACGGAAGGAATATGAATTTAAAGTTCATCAGATGGCTTATTATGATCAATTAACAACTCTTCCAAATCGAAGTTTATTGAAGGAACGAATGAATGAAGCTATGGAGAAAGCAGAACAAAAGGGCAATCAAGTAGCTCTCCTTTATGTAGATTGCGATAACTTTAAGCCAATTAATGATGAATTAGGTCACGATGCAGGTGATGTTTTTCTCCAGACTTTAGCAAATAGATTAAGAAGTTCCGTTCGTGAAGAAGATACAGTTGCCCGAATCGGTGGAGATGAATTTAATATTTTATTACCTAATATAGATGATGAAAAACAAGTAACAGAAGTAGTGGAAAATATTATGGCAGAAACGAGAAAACCATGGACGTATGATGGAGTAGAATGGGTTGTTACGATGAGTATCGGAATAGCGTTATATCCTACTGACGGAAAAACGATGAATGAGGTTGTTAAGAAAGCAGATGTAGCGTTATATACTGTTAAAGAGAAAGGAAGAAATGATTATCGATGGTATGAGAAAGGATAGTCCTCCCATGCGAATGGTGCTTTTTACCATGGGGGATGAAAATGATTTTAATCCAATTGGAATGAGTGAAATCCCACGAGACTCCAGTGGGAAAAGCAACAGGTGAAGACCCGACACTTCGGCACATAAGTGCGAAGTGTGGAGGCTGAGGCGTTGCCCACGGAATGCGAATTGTGGTGTAGCGAATGAATAAGAATATCTATATTAGGATTATCTATTTCCGAAGATAGACAAGAGGTCTCATAGAGTTTTACACGGTACAGTGATCTGGTATTTGGTTAAGTACAATTAAATATACTACTCAAACAAAAAGGGGGTTGAAGTATGGTAGAAACACCATTATAATTACCATTATTTAGTTTTTATGTTATGTGCGGTTTGGAAATTGTGAGATGGAAGAATCCATATGTGATCTTTTCATGCATGTAATTATAAATCCTAGGTACCACACAAAATGTGAGTTTGGAACGCAACCATGTTCATATGTAAATTGTGTTTATGGAGGTTTTTCACTTGGGAGACAATTGTTCTGGAAATAATAGGGGAAAGGGTTTTACTAACTCTAAAAAAATGGATAAGAGTATTGAAACAAATGAGGCTATAAGGGATTACACAGCTAATGATAGAAATGACGATCCATATGTAAAAATGGAACATCAGTCTATTCAAAATAGCTTAAAGGAACCTGCACACATTAAAACATATGAGTCCCTTTTTTTTAATAGTCCATACTCCATTTTTTTTCTAAGTGTAGAGGGGATCATCATAGATGTTAACCCTGCAGCGGAAAAGCTAATGGAGTTTCCCAAAAAGGAAATGCTAGGTCGTCATTATCGATTTTTTCTTGATGAAGCTGATATAGCATATACAGATGATTATTTTAATAAAGCAATCAAAGGGGAAGCATTGTCCTTTCAAATAACCTCTATGAATAAGACTGGAAAAAGGCTTGCGTTACATTGTACATATATACCTATTGAAAATAATGATGTAATACAAGGGGTTCATGGAATTGTGCAAGATTACACCACACTTCTAGAATCAGAAGAAAAGTATCGAAGATTAGTTGAAAATTCTCTATTTGGTGTATATATTATCCAAAATGGAAGATTTATTTTGGCTAATGCATGCTTTTGTGAAATGTTAGGGTTTGATAAAGAGCAGGATATCATCGGCCAACGTGCAAGTGATTTCATTTATAAGCAGGATATAGAGGAAGTAAATAATTTTTTTAACAAAAGTATATTAGTGTCATCTCGTCAGAATAAAGAATCCCAGCTACAGTCTAGATTAGTGGATAGGAACGGGAATGTATTACACGTGGAAATATACGGAGCAGTCATTCAGTATGAGGGTGAAAGAGCCTTTACTGGAACGGTTATTAATAAAACAGAACAAGTTAAAATGGAAGAGGACATAGAAAAGCAGAAAAAGGAGTTAGTTTTAAGTAAGTACCGCTATCAAGCGTTAGTTAAAAATTCCTATGATGTCGTTAGTATTGCAAATAAAGACGGAATTATTACGTATCAAAGTCCGACAGGGGAGAAGGTATTAGGATACAAAGCATCGGAAAGAGTAGGGAAATCCATATTTGAACTCGTTCATCCAGAGGACCGTGAATATATGGAGACCCTTTTTCGTGCTATTTTAAAAGACTCACAGGACCAATTGAAATTTCACGTTAAGCTTCAACATGCTGACGGTAGCTGGCGTTTGTTTGAGGTTGTAGGGAATAATTTATTAAACGAACCAAGTGTTGCTGGTATTGTCTTTAATTATTTTGATGTAACTGAGATGAATGATACGAAGCAACAGCTAATTGAAGCCTATTATTATGATAGTTTAACTTCACTTCCAAATCGCAATAAATTTGAAAGTATCTTAAAGGAGATGCTTGAATACTCGAAAAAAAATAAAAAGCAATTTGTACTTATGTTTTTAGACTTGGATCGCTTTAAATTGGTAAATGACACTTTAGGTCATTCTACTGGTGATGAACTTATTAAGAAGGTGGCCAAACGTATTAGAAACACAATAGGCAGTGGATCCTTTTTTGGACGGCAAGGTGGGGATGAATTCGTCATCTTGTTACCGGAATCTTCTCTTGACGAAGCAACAGCAGTAGCTAAGAAAATTCTTCATTCCTTCCAAGAATCATTTATTTTAAATGATTATGAAATTAATATTACAACTAGTATTGGAATTTGCTTATACCCTGATTCTGGGGAAGATAAAGAATCGTTAACGAAAAATGCAGATATTGCTATGTATCGGGCAAAGGAAAACGGGACAAATAGCTACGAGATTTTTAGTTCCAAGATGGATGTAGGTACATATAAGACATTCACCCTTGTGAATAGTCTCCGGAAAGCAATTACAAATAACGAGTTAACCTTATTATATCAACCGATCGTGAGCACTGAATCAAAGGAGATCGTTGGCTCTGAGGCACTTGTCCGTTGGAACCATCCAACTTGGGGGATGATTTCCCCAGCAGAATTTATACCATTGGCTGAAAACAACGGTCTAATTATTCCATTAGGGAACTGGGTGTTACGAAAAGCGTGTGAACAGAATAAGCTTTGGCAAAAACAAGGCCTTACACCAATTAAAATTTCCGTCAATTTTTCAACCTTACAATTATTGCAGGCAGATTTATATGAAACTGTGTCAGATATTTTGGAAGAAACAGAAATGAATCCTCGCTTTTTAGTCATTGAAATCACGGAAAATATTTTGTTGAACGAAAATAAACAAACATTACAAGCAATTCAACAGCTTAAGGATCTTGGTGTAAAATTCGCTATTGATGATTTTGGGACTGGCTATTCTTCTATTATGTATTTAAGAAATTTAGATATAGATATTTTAAAAATAGACCAATCTTTTATGAAAGAGATTGAGAAAAGTGAAAACCAGGACATTTTTTCCACTCTTGTGAATTTAGCAATGAATTTAAATTTAGATGTTGTGGTGGAAGGTGTGGAGTCTAAGGAGCAATTTTCTATTGTTAACCAATTTAAATGCAGGGAAGTGCAAGGGTACTACTTCAGTCGACCTATACCACCGATGGAATTTCAATATTTATTATTTGAAGGTGTTACTAATTCTGCCGTTTTAGAACAACAAGCGCCGTACAAACCATTAGAAGAAAAGGATAGACGCGCTTATTCAAGAATAGAATTTTCTGCCCCTTTAAAAGGGCACATGACTATCCAATCAATAGGTGAGAAAAAGGTGAATATCGGTAATACTAAAATTTTAATAGAAAATATAAGCGCAGGAGGACTTAGGTTTATGTCTGACATTCAACTTCCTGTCAGAAGAAACATTAAAATAAAAATTGGAGTTCAGTTAGTTGATGAATATGTAGAGCAACTGGCAAGAATCGTTTGGAGAAATGAAGAAGATAATGGTATGAAGCAGTACGGTATAGAGTTTTTAATAGATGATGAGGAACGGGAGCACTTGCAACAAAAGTTATCTATATTAGCAAATGAAATAGACAAGAAGTAAAAGGGAAATCTCATTTTTTTCAAAATATTGTATGTTTTTGTCGTTTTTTTGACGTTCAAGTTCGCCTCATACTTTGGTAAAATAATCATAGCAAGAAGATCAAAATGGAACATAAAGGAGACCTGGACGAACAATGAGCTGGAAAACACAATACGAAAGATGGATCAGCACTCCGAACTTGAATACGGAATACAAAGATGAATTAGAGCAGATGAAGGATAATGAAGAAAAGCTGGAGGATGCTTTTTATAAGAACCTTGAATTCGGTACAGGTGGCTTACGAGGTGAACTTGGGGCTGGTACGAATCGCATGAACTTGTATACTGTCCGGAAAGCAACAGAAGGATTAGCTCAATTCATTAAATCACAAGGGGCAGAAGCTGTTCAACGAGGGGTTGCAATCGCGTATGATTGCCGTCACATGTCACCAGAATTTAGCTTAGAAGCAGCAAAAACTCTAGGTTATCACGGCATTAAAACATACTTATTCTCAAGCCTTCGTCCTACGCCAGTGTTATCCTTTGCCGTAAGATATTTGAATGCATATGCTGGAATTGTTGTTACAGCAAGTCACAATCCTCCAGAATATAACGGCTATAAAGCATACGGTCCTGATGGTGGGCAAGTACCTCCTAAAATGGCGGAGGAAATTATTAGCTATGTTAATCAAATAGAAAATGAATTAGAAGTAAATGTGAAGGAAGAAGCTGAGCTCCTTGAAGCAGGACTCCTTACATATATTGATAAAGAGGTAGACGAAGCCTATTACGAAAAACTTCTTACTCTTATTGAAAACCAAGAAGTTATTAATGACATGAAGGACGACTTAAGCATCGTTTTTACACCGTTACATGGTACGGCAAACATACCAGTGCAAGAAGGATTAAAGCGGATGGGCTTTACAAATGTTACTGTTGTCAAAGAGCAAGCGGATCCTGATCCTAATTTTTCAACGGTAAAATCTCCTAACCCAGAAGAACACGAAGCATTCGCATTAGCCATGGAATATGGAGAAAAACTTAATGGAGACATCCTTATTGGAACAGATCCTGATGCAGACCGCGTTGGAGTAGCTGTTAAAAATGCAGAAGGAGAGTATCAAGTTTTAACAGGAAACCAAGTAGGTGCACTTATCTTACATTATTTATTAGAGCAGAAAAAAGCAAAAGGTGAGCTTGATCCAAATTATAAAGTCATTAAAACGATCGTAACGTCAGAAATAGGCCGAAAGCTAGCAGAGTCTTACGGAATTGAGATGATGGATACGTTAACGGGCTTTAAGTTTATTGGGGAAAAAATTAAAGAGTTCGAATCGGATGAAAGAAAGTTTTTATTCGGCTATGAAGAAAGCTACGGCTACCTAATTGGAGACTTCGCCCGAGATAAGGATGCTGTTCAAATTTGTCTAATGGCTGCAGAAGTTGCAGCTTACTACAAAAAACAAGGAAAATCTTTGTTGGATGGACTAAATGAAATTTTTGAGAAGTTTGGTTACTATAAAGAAGATCTTGTCTCCTTAACCTTAAAAGGAATAGCAGGAGTGAAGCAAATAAATAAAATTATGTCTGACTTCCGAGCTCAACCTCCAATGTCATTAGGTGGTCGAGTGGTAGAGGTTCTAGAAGATTACCAGGAGCAAGTAACGAAGGATATTGCCACTGGAGATACTTCTCCGATTGATTTGCCTAGATCTAATGTACTGAAGTTTTGGTTATCCGGTAAATCGTGGGTTGCTTTACGCCCATCTGGAACAGAGCCGAAAATTAAATTTTACTTCGGTGTAAATAGCCAATCGGAAGAAGAGTGTACTCAACTATTAGAAACGTTGAAAGATGATGTGTTAGATCGGGTGCAATAATCACTTGATGTTAACTTGTCTTAGAATAATGGGATAAATCAAACAAACAGGGTGACATGAATAATGTCATCCTGTTTGTTTTGTTTACTAGGAAATTTTAGATATCAACCTTGTGGAAATTTTTTTTTTTTGTTTTGGTGATGAGAGAACGGCTTGCTTTGTTCTTATATAATCTTGGAAACAGTAAGAAAGAAGATTTGCAGGCACATAGGGTGCGTCCAATGAGCCTGCAAAAGGGGAAAAGAGGATTTGCAGGCGCATAGAAGCTGTCCAATGAGCCTGCAAAAGGGGAAAAGAGGATTTGCAGGCGCATAGAAGCTGTCCAATAAGCCTGCAAAAGGGGAAAAGAGGTTTGCAGGAGGATAGGAAGCGTCCAATAAGCCTGCAAAAGGGGAAAGGATGGTTTGCAGGTATATAGAAAGGGTCCAATAAGCCTGCAAAAGGGGAAAAGAGGATTTGCAGGCATATAGACCGCCGCCAATAAGCCTGCAAAAGGGGAAAAGAGGTTTGCAGGAGGATAGGAAGCGTCCAATAAGCCTGCAAAAGGAAAAAGCAGGATTGCAGGCGCATAGAAGCTGTCCAATAAGCCTGCAAAAGGGGAAAAGAGGATTTGCAGGCGAATAGAAGTTTGTCAATAAGCCTGCAAAAGGGGAAATGGAGATTTGCAGGCGTATAGAAGGCAGCCAATAAGCCTGCAAAAGGGGAAAAGAGGATTTGCAGGCGCATAGAAGCTGTCCAATGAGCCTGCAAAAGGGAAAAAGAGATTTGCAGGCAAATAGAAGCTGCTCAATAAGCCTGCAAAAGGGAAAAGAAGAAATGATAAGATTCTTAGCTACTTCATTCCATATTTCCCCATATATGCGAACGTCCATCCCAATTTATAGCTACCGCATTTCATGATTTCCCTGCATTGCGGTTGCCTAGACCACTTCTTCTTTTCACGATTGTCCTTCAGATCCAAGTATGTCAATCACTTTGGCAACACTTCCGTAAACCGTTTAAAAGCTTCTTTATAAATACGATGATTCTCCCGAGACGGGGAAACAGGATCATCCATTGGAATAGATTCTTTTATGGAATTTAAATCGGTAACATAGCCTAGAGAGAGGAGACTAAACCATGCTGCCCCCCATGCAGAGCTTTGATGATTTTTAGGAATATATACTTCCTGACCGAACACATCAGCAAGAAGCTGCACTAAAAAGGAAGAACGGGAAAATCCACCACTTGCATAAAGGGAGTGAGATGAACCTGCTGTTCGTTCGACAGCCTGATATATGTAATAAAGATTAAACATGACTCCTTCTAACGCTGCACGAATAAGCTGCTCTTTTTTGTGCTTTAGCGTCAAATCTACATAGCCTCCACGAACGGTGTTATTCCAAAAAGGTGCTCTTTCCCCATTTAAATAAGGATGAAATATCAAGCCGTCTGATCCAGGTTCAGCCTTTTTAGCTGTATCAATTAAGAGGTCATAAGGGTTTCTTCCAATGTTCTGGGCTGTTTGAATCTCGCTTTTATCAACAAAGACGTCTTTTAGCCAATCAAAAATGATTCCACCATTATTTGTCGGTCCTCCTATTACGTATAGATCTTTTGTGACAGCGTAACAGAAAATCTCTTCCTTACTATCGATTTTAGGAGACGAGACTAATTGCCGAATGGCACCACTTGTTCCAATTGTGATTGCCGTGTTCCCATGTTCAATGGCACCAATGCCGATATTTGCTAGTGGACCGTCACTAGCACCAATGGTAAATGGAATTAGAGGAATTCCCATTTCATCGGCTATCTCCTTCTTCAAACCCTCTAGAACATAGGTAGGAGGAACGGGGTGTGATAGCTGATCTTCCGTTATTCCAGCGAAAACTAAGGCAGATGGCTCCCAAATAAGATTTTTACAGTTAAACAGACCAGTTGCAGAAGCAACAGAATAATCGACGACCCATTCATTAAACCAATGAAACAGTAAAAATTCTTTTATAGATATGTACTTAGCAGCCTTTCTATAGGGATTAAAGTTTCCTTCCTTCATCCACATCAATTTAACTAGTGGCGTCATAGGATGGCTTGGTGTCCCTGTTTTCTTATATAATTCCTTTCCTAGATCACTATCTCGCAATCGGTTAGCCTGGTCCACGCCTCGTCCATCTGCCCAAGTAATCGAATGTGTCAATGCTTCTCCATTTTCATCCACACAGATCAACGAATGCATTGCGGAGGATATGCCCACTGAAATAATCTCATGCTTGTTTATGTTACTTCTTTCGATAGATTGTCGGACTGCTTTTATTGCTGCTTTTTCAATTACGTATGGATCTTGCTCTACCCAACCCTTTTTTGGAAAAATTAAAGGATAACTTACTTCGTACTCTGAAAAAACGTCTCCCCTTTTATTGAAGAGAACGGATTTTGCACTTGTTGTTCCTATGTCTAATCCAATAACAAATTCCTTCCCCATTGTTTCACCTCTTCTATTTCTCCTGCATATTTATATAGTAGTACTTTTTTTTATGGTATGTATAGTAGGAGGAACGGTTTATAGAGAGAAGAAAATTGGTTGGTAGATAAATAAGTAACCCATTTTTGAGAAAAATTGGCGAATGATGTATACATTCCTCATTTTTCCACATACTATAGAAAAATACTTTTGAGGTGAAAAAAATGGGTCTTTTCAGTGCAATATCTGAATGGAGAACACAGCAGTACGAAAAGAGAATTTCGAAGATGGAGTCAAAAGGAATTTGTCCAGATTGTAGGGGAAAGGGCTTCAATATGTTTGCCAATGAATATTACTATTCACCTGCATATTTTGAATGCTCTGGCTGTAATGGTAGTGGTTCCTTTCAGGATTGGCAAGCATCGACTGAATAATTCCGCATATTGAATGTAGAATTAATGAAATAGTACAATATCTTCATTAAAAATGAGCTTGGATTTCGCTTATATCACTTTATCCTAAGCTCTTTTTTATGTTTATTTTAAGTTCTATTAAACCTAAACAGGGGATTTTCGTAGCTCTAGCAACAACATTGATCAAATAGATAATTCCGTTCCTGGAGCAAATTATTTTCTATACATAATTCCTTTAGCACTTATCGGTAATATTTTTACAAAAAATTACATTTATTTCATTTTCATTTATCCGTTTAACTCACTTCACTCGTTGAAAATTTTACCAAAACACACTGATGTGATATAAAAATAATAGAGTTATTATTTTTAATGTGCATTTTTGATACGATTCTTTATATAAAAAACATATTGAAAACTAAGATATTTAAGAGGTTTGAATTTTGATAGCATATTTTTTATTGAATTTTCAATCTTCACATAGGTATAAGTCTTGTAATAATAGCTTTTCGGAGGGCGGAGGTGGAAAAGTATTTTTGTGCTAGGGGAAAACAAACATAAAAGTATGATTTCACTAAACGGAAAATGTTATATTTATAATATATTTAAAGGGATGGTTACTACATTAATAAAACTTCTACATAACTTTAAAATAATACATAAGGTAATTCAAAACAATATCTATTAAGTATGTGATTATGCTAATAAATTTATTCTATCATATACCTCTAAAATAGAATTCCTTATAGCTGTAAAGGTATAAAAGTACTGAATGTTATTATTACACACCATAGTTTTAGAGGATGTGCTTCTAGTACGTTAGAACCCACCGAATTCATTCGTGTGGAGGTTCAGTGGTTGTAATTCCACATTACCTTCCAGTCATTTTCTTCTTTGGCAGCATAGGTATCTTGAATAATTTGAAAATTACCATATTTCCCTTTGTATTTTTTTGTAACAGTAACTTTATATACAGTATCTATTACTTCAGCATCCTCGGACATTCTCCAGTTTGTCTTTTTTTTCGGCCTACTCAGTGTATATGAAAAGGTATCTACCCCAAAGTGATTCATAAATACGTGATTTCGATCCTGCATGTAATTGTTTCTAGAAAATTTCTCTTTCATAAGTGGATGAAACAAGTCCCATGATGAAGAAAATCTCGATTCCTGTTCATAGCTATAAAAGGCATCTACCACATTTTTCGCCTGCTGAGATGGGGATAGAAACATAAAGAAAACCACAAGAAAAATACTGATAATAACTGTTCCACTAATGATGATGAAAGGTGCAATTGGTGCTGAACGTCTATACATATGGTGGACTACCTCCTTCAAGTGAAGGGTTGTATAATTTAATACTATTCGAACAACCTGTTGTTTATGAAACCTGATTGTAATGCGTGTGGGATTTCGAATTTGGAAGTGAACCGGGTACAGGTAGACCAGGTTCAAAAACCATGGCCCATTTTCAATAAATCTTACCATTAAAACATCAAGTATACATTGACTTATTTGTTATAATTTACATAATAGCTAGTGTATTTTCGCAATTAGTTAGTGAGGTGTTTGTTTGGAGTCAATGAGAATGAGTAAATTAGTTATGTTTTATATTGTTCCATTGGTTGTGTGGGTAGGTCTTATTTATTTTTCCTCCTCTCAACCGTACGAAAGGCAAAATGTACAACCGATTCTTCAAGAATTTGATCTAGAGTGGGTGGAGACAGTTGGTTCTAATGTTTCCTTTAAATATGGCGATTCAATTATAAGTTTACAATATCGTGATCCAGCGGCGTTTATTGAGTTTTTTATTAGAAAAGGTGCTCATTTATTCGTCTTTGCTGTTTTAGGAATTCTAGCTTATAGGCTTGCTTACATACTGATAGAAAAAAGAATGAAATCAGCTATCATAGCTTGGCTTTTTGTGACTATTTATGCATCCATTGATGAATTCAGTCAACTCCTTCATCCAAACCGTTCTGGAATGATAGAAGACGTTATTTTAGATTCTGTCGGTGGTATAATTGGAGTTGGAATAATCATATTGTGGAGAAGGAGAAACAACCGATTTAAGGTGGAAGAGAAGTGATCGGAAGTAGATGAACGTCTAGTGATTAGAAATAAAAAACAGCATTCTAGATGAAATGAAAAGGGGAGTGATTGTAGTGAAAAAGGCTTTTTTTATATTTTTAATTTCCTTTGCTAATGTAGCCTTTTTGCTGGGGTGTTCGGATGATGAAAAGGTTAATCCTGAAGACACACTAGAAGAATACATAGAGGCGTGGGAAACACATGAATACGATAGAATGGTCGCAACTCTTCATACACAATCAATAGACCTTCTTGAAGAACAGGAATGGAGCTTGCCAGAAAGGATGGGGCAGGTGTATGAGGATTTGGGAGTGGATCAAATCCAAATTACGTATGAATCACGTGATTTTGAAGAAGAAGAAATAGATTGGGAGGTTACAGAGGAGCTTCAATATCCAATCGAAATAACAATGGCCACAATTGCAGGGAATCTTCGTTATGAAACGACTATTACGTTACTGAAGAAAATAGAGGAAGACGAAAATGATGAGGAAAGAGAACAGTGGTATATTGAATGGCACCCATCACATATATTCGTTGGATTGGATTCTCCCACAGATAAAATCACTGTTTCCGCAGAGCTACCGAAAAGGGGAGAGATAGTAGATCGCAGTGGAAGAGAGCTAGCCGTTAATGGCGAAGTGTATGAGGTTGGCTTTGTTCCAAATAGAATAGATGATTTTGATCAAGCGACGGAAGATGTGGCCCGTTTATTTAACATGGATGTAGATCGAGTTAGGAATTTGGCTAATGCATATCCGAATAACCCAGATTGGTTTGCACCTGTTCAACGAATGCCATTAAGTGATGCTAGATTAGATGATCTCCTAGAAATTGGAGGTGTACTTATTAACCGAATTCCAGGAAGAGAGTACCAATATGGAGAAAGCTTAGCTCAATTAATTGGATATATTGGGCCTATTACTGCAGAAGAGTTAGAGGCACTAGAAGGTGAAGGGTATACATCTACTTCAGTTATTGGTAAACGGGGACTTGAAAGTGTATATGAAGAGAGGCTTCGAGGAGAACGAGGTGTTACGATAGCTGTTACAGATGAAGCTGGAAATACAAAGGATGTTATTATTAAGAATGAAGCTATTGATGGAGAGACTATAACATTGACGATAGATGCTGAGCTTCAAGAAATGCTAGCTAATACGATTGGTGATGATTATGGTGCTGGAGTGGTCATGAATCCAACCACTGGAGAAGTCTTAGCGTTAGTAAGTCAGCCATCCTATGATTCTAATTTCAATTATTTAAATATGAGAGATCCAAGAACGGAAGCCCTTGACGATATTAATGTGTTATATGAGAGACGTTTCCAATATGCTTATTCGCCAGGGTCTGTATTTAAGCCTTTTACTGCAGCAATTGGAATAGAGGAAGGAACGTTAGATCCAAATGAAACTATCACAATTACAGATAAATCGTGGCAGCCTGAAGGCAGTAATTGGGGAGGCTATGAGGTTGTGAGGTTTTATGATCATGTCACAAATGTTGATTTAAATACAGGAATGAAGTATTCGGACAACATTTATTTTGCCCAACAGGCGTTACATATTGGTGCAGAAAAAATGGAATCTTGGGCGGAAGTGTTTGGATTTGAAGAACCTATTCCATTTGAATTTCCCCTGTATGCGTCAAATCTAGCAAATGAATCTTTAAGCTCTGACATATTAGTTGCTGATACTGGCTACGGGCAAGGGCAAGTGCAGATGAATGTCGTTCATCTCTCAACTCTTTATACGATGTTTGTTAATGATGGATCAGTCGTTCAACCAGTTCTATTAGAAGATGAGGCAACAGGAGAATGGTGGAAGGAAGATGTTATCTCAGAACAAACGGCAGCAATTGTTTTAGACTCTATTATTTCAGTTACGAATGACCCTAATGGAACGGCATATCGAGAAAACCTCGGTTACAATCGATCCATGGCAGGAAAAACTGGAACAGCAGAGCTAAAGGATACTCGTGATAGTGAAGATGGGAAAGAGTTAGGTTGGTATGTTGCTTTAGATTACGATGAAAAGGACATACTCGTTACAATGATGATTGAACATGTGGAGGATTTAGGAGGAAGTGGATACGTTGTTGATTTAGTAAACGAATTTTTACGTTTGATAGATTAGAGATTTTGACTACAGAAGGATTAAGTGGTTTGGAAGCTCGCCCGCTGGAGTCGCTGCCCTTCACTACTGAAACATTCTTATTTTCAGGGCAGAAATCCCATGTATGTTGTAATTTCCTACAATATCTACTATTAAAAGATTTGTTTTGACTTGCTGTTTCTAGAAAACTAAACTATATCCTTCTATATGTATCTTTTAACTTATATCTACTTCGGTTATAATGAATATATATTTTTAGTTAGGGGAGAGGCGTCGGATGAGAAAATGGATCGGGATCGTTTTAATCCTTACAAGCTTTTTTTTCTTAGGTATAGGAGGTTATCAATATTTCGAGATGAATTCGAAGCAAGACGAAGCACTTCGAACGGCTCAAAGTATTGTCCATAGTGCACAACAAGATGCGTCAGAACGAGGGGATTTAGAAAGTATTTTAAGAGATTTTGAACCAGACAATGGGGATGCAATAGGGATTCTTTCTATTCCAATCCTTGATGATGAATGGCCTATTGTAGTAGGGACGTCTGATGAAGATTTAAAAGCTGGCGTTGGACACTACATTGGTACGGCCTTCCCTGGACAAGGGCGCCAAATACTATTATCCGGACATCGTGATACAGTTTTTCGTAATTTAGGAGATTTGGTTGTAGGTGATATAATTGAAGTCCAGATGGGATATGGAACGTTCAAATATGAAATACATGAAGAACCGTTTATCGTTCCTGCAGATGATCGTACGGTTATTGATTACTCCATTGATGAGGAAGTGTTAACGATTTCTACCTGTTATCCTTTTCGTTTTATTGGGGATGCTCCTGATCGGTATATCATAAATGCAAAACCAGTAAATGAGTAAATTTATAATTTAAATAAACAATGTTTGCCCCCATGTTTGCGGCTTTATAAAAGCATGCTAAATGACGTGGGGGTTACTTATGAGGATTGATTAAAAAGGGGTATTTTTATGAAGAAAGTTCTAGTAATGATGATATTTATTCTATCAATTGGTGCAGTTGTCTTTGGGAAGTTTGCCTATGATAACAAACTTGCAGAAATTGCAAATTCTGCTAAGGTTGATCATGAAACGATGGTACAGGAGCAAATCCAGCGTGAAGAGGAAGCTTTTGCAAAAAGAGAAGATGAGGAGCAAGCGTGGTTTGAGCAGCTAACGGACGGACTGCCAACCTCAATAAAAGCATTGGTTGAACAAAGATTTGATAATGATGAGATACATATTATTGCATTTGGTTCGAGAGCACTTGTGGATTCACAACGTGAAGGCATTGATCCATGGCCCCTTTTATTAGAAAAAGGGTTAAATGAAAAATATGAAAGAGACTTATTTCGTGTTGAAACGTATGAATTTGGCCAAATAACTAGCTTAGAGGTTTTGCAAGAAGAGTATCACTTAGGTGTTGCTAGATTAAATCCTGATGTTGTTATTATTGAACCTTTCCTTTGGAATGATAATGGAATTGTTTCTACAAACGATACAATAACAGCACTTTCTATTATGGTCAATGCTTTTGAAAGTAGTCATGAAGATGTAATCGTGATGGTACAGCCTCCACAGCCAGTGTTCGGAACGATGTATTATCCACAATACGTTGAGCAGTTAAGAACCTTTGTGCAGGAAGAGACAGACTATATGTATATCGATCATTGGAATGATTGGCCTGATGTTGAGGATGAAGCCCTCCATGCATATGTAGGTGAAGAACACCGAATGCCAACAGCATTGGGGCATGAAACCTGGAAAAATAGTATTAAAACATTTTTTGTGAATAACTAATTATTATTAATCACTGAAGAGGGGATGACATTTAAATCATGTCATCCCCTTATGGTATGTACTCACCTATTTTTTATCAACAAATTCCAGTAAGTAAGCTGAAAATCCTCGATAACAATTTGGACATTGAAATGGAAAGGATATTTTTTTATCTAATGCAGCAGTACGAACATCAGGGCTACTCTTCCCATAAATGCTAACTGCTATCTCATTCCATTCTTCTACCGTACTTTCATCTCCGCAGCTCGGACAACATATGTGAGTGCTACATTTTGTTTTTTTATTTTGAAAAAGTTTTAATCCTACCACTGCTCTCCTCCTTAACGACAATCGACACAATTCGATGATATTATCATTATCTAGAATAATTTGCACTTTGTTAATACTTATTTTGTATAATTGTTAAATAGTCCTATAATATAAATTTTAATAGCATAGAATTTAAAGGCTATTGACTTATGGCCTTTCTATTAGTAATTTGCTTTTACTGATTATCGCCGACCTTAGGTAACTATGATATAATCGACAATTATGTCATTAAATACTACCTTTCATCGAAAAAACGCTAGTGTAATTTATATATGGTAGCTAATCCATATTTTTTATAGGAAATAAATCACCAATTTATTGCATCAAGAATCTTCACACGAAGTTACACTAAATTTCACAATTGAGTGACAAACATATTGTTATTATATATTACAGAAGTTAGAAAATTCTATGAGTAAAATGTAGGAAAAATTATAAAGCTCAGCTGAGAAGGGATGTATGTAAATGAAAAAAATAAAGGTGCTCTTTTTCATTTACCAAATGGGAGCAGGCGGTGCAGCTCGTACGTTATTAAATATAATTAACAATTTAGATAGAAGTAGATTCTCTCCTAAACTAGTCACATTAAATTTTGATGGCTCCTACGAAACGGAATTAAGGGAAGACGTGGAATTTATAAAATTAGAGACGAGAAGATTAAGTAAGTCTATAAGTAGCTTAGCAAACATTATTAAGGAGAAGGAAATTGACGTAGTATTTAGTACGATTCCGAGAGTAAATACTATTGCAATTATAGCGAATAAACTATCTTTTTCAAAAGCAAAAAGTGTTATTCGTGAAGCAGATAATTTAGGTGGCACCTTCCGAGAAAATATGCAGCTGCTAGGATTTGGAACGATTTATAAGCTCTCTAATCAAATCGTATCCTTATCTGAAGGAGTAAAAGAAAATTTAGTAACTAAGTACAAGGTCAAACCGAAAGACATTGAAGTTATCTACAATCCAGTAGATTTGGAGCATATTCATGAAAAAATTGACAATGGTCATCTAGCCCAAGAGCATAAAGCATTTTTTGAAACAGGGGACAAAGTCATTGTGACTGCAGGTAGGCTAGTGGAGCAGAAGGATCAAAAAACTTTATTAGAAGCATTCGCTAAAGTAAATGATCAGATAAAGAGTCAATTAGTCATTCTTGGAGAAGGGCCCTTGAAGGATGCGTTGATTAAGCAAGCGACTGACCTTAAGATTAGAGACCGGGTTCACTTTGTTGGCTTTCAAAGTAATCCATACATTTATTTTCATCATGCAGACCTTTTTGTCCTTTCGTCCATACACGAAGGGTTTAGTCATGTGATTGCGGAAGCATTAGCTACAGGAACGCCTGTTGTATCTACTGATTGTAAATCTGGTCCAGCAGAAGTACTAGATAACGGAGAATTTGGTTCTCTTTGCGAGGTGGGTAATGCAACTGACTTAGCTGAAAAAATGCGGGACGTTCTCCAATTGAATAATGAGAACCGAGATGCTCTCATTAAGAAGGGCTATGAACGGGCGCAACATTTTGATGCAAAGGAAATTGTAAAGCAATATGAACAGGTTTTTCTCAGGACACTTCAAAAGTAAAGTAAAGGGAAAAACTGTAGAGGAGATGTGTTTAGGAAATGAGTAGGCAGAAAAAGGTGGTCCATTTAACAACTGTCCACCATCCGTTAGATCCAAGGATATATTATAAGGAATGTCTATCGCTACATGACGCAGGCTTTGAAGTTACCTTCATTGTTCCTGAACACGAAGATATTGATCCCAATAGCTCCATTACTATTTTGCCTTTAAAGAAGCGGAAAAATAGATTTAAAAGAATGTTCCTTTCTACTATGGAAGCTTATAAAAAAGCACGAGATCTAAAGGCAGATTATTACCATATACATGACCCAGAGCTGTTACCTGTTGCATGGCTGTTAAAGAAAAAGGGGAATGTGGTTATATATGATATCCATGAGGATTATGAAACTGCTATGCTGCAAAAGGAGTATTTAATAAAGCCACTGCGGTATGTAGCTGCAAAAATGTATAGGCTAATTGAAAAGTTCTTTTCACGAAAGCTTGAGCTTTGTTTAGCAGAGAAATATTACAAAGAAAAATATCCAAGGGGAACGTGTATATTAAATTATCCCGTTTTAAATGAAAAATTAATGAAACACGAAATTACGGAAGAACCAGCGGAGAATAAACTTATTTATACAGGGAATGTGACAATGGAACGGGGAGCAATGGAGCATGCGAAGCTCCCTTATATTGACAATAGCCTTTCTGTTTATTTTTTTGGGAAATGTCCAAGTCTCTTTGCGGCAAAAATGTATGAGACTGCTGGTGAAAGACGTAATCAACTTATTATTGAAGGAATTGATCGTTTCGTTCCAAAAGGGATTATTGAAGAAAATTATGTGTCTCATCGTTGGTTAGCAGGTGTAGCCTTATTTCCTCCATCTGAGCATTATATGAAGAAGGAATTAACGAAGTTTTTTGAATATATGAGTGCTGGCATTCCTATTATTTGCTCGGATTTTCCAAAATGGAAAGAGTTTGTTGAGGAATATGCCTGTGGTATTGCTGTTGATCCACATAATGATGCAGAAATTAAGGGAGCTCTTGATTATTTGAGGGAGAATGGGAATGCGGCAAAGAAAATGGGCAAGAATGGTAAGGAAGCCATACTTCATAAATTAAATTGGAAAATAGAAGAAAAGAAGCTCGTAGAATGGTATGATGAAATGTGGCAAAACAAATCGTCATAAGCTATTGACATTGGCGTTTTGAAAATAAAAAAGCTTCAGTAGTAGAGATCGTTCGAATGTAGCGATTCAATAAGTATTAGGATTACCTTGTTTCAGGGTAGCCTATAAATTAAACGATGGTGATAATCATGGATAATAGGAAGAACGATAATAAACCACTTATATCGATTATTACTCCTGCCTACAATTCTGAAAGGTTTATTCGTGATACAGTGGAGTCTGTATTACGGCAAACCTTTACGAATTGGGAAATGATTATTGTGGATGATTATTCGTCTGATCAAACAATCGAAATCATTAAAGAGTATATGGAGCAGGATGAAAGAATTAAACTAATTCAGCTTGAACGAAATAGTGGTCCAGCTGTAGCTCGCAATACAGCGATGGAGCATGCTCGAGGACGCTATTTTGCCTTTTTAGATAGTGATGATCAATGGCTGCCAGAAAAGTTAGAAAAGCAGCTAACATTTATGGAAGAGAATGATATTGCTTTTTCCTATACTAATTATATAAAAATTAATGAACGTGGGGAGGAAGTATGTTCAGTAGGGAACATTCCTCCTAAAGTAAATTATCACCAGCTTTTAAAGGAAAATGTTATTGGTTGCTTAACCGTGATGCTAGATACTGAAAAAACTGGAAAAGTGAAAATGGTAAATATTCGTTCTCGACAGGACTATGTATTGTGGCTTTCTATTTGTAAAAAAGGGCATACGGCATACTGCTTACAAGAAGTATTATCTGTCTATCGAGTGGTTGAAAATTCCCTATCCAGTAATAAAATCAAGATGGCAAAGCAAAACTGGAAGGTGTATCGAGAAATAGAGAAGCTCAGCCTATTAAAAAGTACATGGTATTTCCTGTTTTATGTGTATTTTAAAATAAAGAAATATAGTGTAGAGAGTTAAAATTATTTCTAGACATTTTTTTACATTGTGTGATAATAATAATGTTGGATTTGGCTAGGTGTTGTAGCATTTAACGTGATAGTAAAGAAAGAAATATATGAAATAGTAGGACAAAATTTTTATGAATTGAGTAAGGCGGTGCAAGAATAAAGATGCGCGAATATATTAGTGAAATGTTAAAACGAAAAGACCTTTTAATCTACCTTGTGAAATCGGGGTTAAAAGCAGAGCATAGAAATAGTTACTTAGGTTATTTTTGGTGGTTATTAGATCCACTTCTTAATGTACTTGTTTATTATTTCTTAGTTGTTATTATATTAGGCCGAGGCTCTGAAAACTTTAATTATGCTGTATTTCTAGTTATTGGTTTAGTTTCTTGGAGATGGATCAGTACTACATTAAATGGATCAGCTAGATCAATTACCAAGTATTCGTCTATAATTAACCAAGTCTATTTACCAAAAGCAATTTTCCCAATGACGACAACTTTTTCACAAATGTTTAATTTCTCATTTGGGTTAATTGTTGTAGCTATATTTTTAGCTATTTTTAATGTTATTCCTGGATGGCATGTTATATTTCTTCCTATAATAATATTAGTCCAACTACTGTTTTTGATGGCAGTTAGTATGTTTTTATCTTACATCTGTGTCTTTATACGTGATATTGATAATTTAATATCACATGTTGTTAGAATTACTTTTTATTCCTCCCCAATTATTTGGGAAGGTGGCCGGTTACCTGCAGAGTACAAATGGGTAGTGGACATGAATCCAGTAGCAGTAATCATTAACTCTTATCGAGATATCCTGATGTTTCACCGATTACCTGATTTTTCAGGACTTCTCATAATTAGTTTAATTTCTCTTGTGATTATTTTCTTATTGATTTTATTTTATAAAAAAAATGAACATAAAATTATTAAAGCCCTGTAATGAAATTTAATCTGTCATTTATATATTTAAAAGTGGAGTTGTAATAGATATGAATAAACAAACAAACATTTCATTAGCAGAAAAAGAAATGAAAAGAAAACATTGGAAGAACGCAATTGTATTTTGGGAGGCTGCATTGGAGGAAGAACAAGAAAACCCTCCAATTAGACCATACATCGGCCTTGGAAGAGCCTATCGAGAACTTGGCCATCTCCAAAAATCTAGGGAAATACTAGAAGACGGAATAAATATAAATAATTTAAGCTTGGAAGAGCTAAAAATTAATACTGAAAATAACGATTTACCATTTATTATCGACTTGTATAAGGAACTTTATAAAACATATCAGAGCCAATCTCATTGGGCTAAGGCAACAAATGTAGGGGAAGTTTTAGTTAAACTTGATCCAAATAATGAGTTGTTTTACCAATGGCTAGGTACGATGTATAGAAGGAGAAAAAATTCAGAATTAGCTACAATTAATATGAGAAAGAGCCTAGATCTCAAATTAAATTCAAAGCTAGATCTTGTTATTAGTCAAATAGAAGATAGTATAAATATAGGAGAAACCCCGATACAATCATCATATAAAGTGTTAGAAAGTGGAGGTAATAATTTAGGTGTAATTGAACACATAGTTGGTGAAAAGGTATATTATACTAAAATAATTGAAAAAGAAAAGATACGGAATGAAGGATTATTTTATAAGGAAATTCGAAATGACCACAAGATACTTCAACAATTTACTCCTAACTTGTTAAATATCAAGGAATATGCAGGAATTATTTTTATGACAATTGAGAAGGTAAACGGGAGTTATCCCAAAAAGTCACATATTGATGATATTTTAACTATATTTAAGGATATATCTTCACTTCGTTATGAAGATGTTATTCATTACTTCCCTCATACAAAAAAGGAGACTAAATTAGCTGGGAAACTAGGTTTAACGAATGTTTTTAGTGAATTTCACAGTAAAGAAACTAATAGTGAAGTTTTTGAATGGCTTTATTTTCAAAGAAATAAAAGAAAGTATTCTGATAAAACGGTAAATTTAATAAAAAGAATTGAACATTTGATAATGGATAATAAGCTTTACGAAATGTTGGATCCTAAAAAACATTACTCCTTTCTCCATGGAGATTTTCATACACAAAATATATTATATGATGAAAAAAATGATAAATACAGTGTAATAGATTGGGCTTATTGTGGACTTGCTCCTGTTGGTTGTGATTTAGTTAAACTGTTTAGGAGACTTAAGTTTTCATTTAAACAGATAGATATTCATTATTTATCTAATCCATCTTTTGGACAAAAATTAGAAAATATTCAAAAAATCTTTTTTGTGTATGCACTAATTCTTACATGGTTTAATGCTTTTAGTCGTAACCAGATAGAAAACCATCAAGAAGAATACCTAATCCCTGCTATTGCTTATTTGGAAAATTTAGTGCAAAAAGGACTAGGCTTTTCAGCGGAATATGAACCATTAAAAATAATAGAGGAAAAGCCAGAAAAAACACAAAAGGAAGAAGTTTTTCGTATCGAAAATTTAGGTGTATCATTTCTATCTGGGCAACGTTCTGATGACTATAAGTCACATGTTTTTAATCTTTTTCAAAAAAGTAAAAAAAGAAAGACTAGAGATTTAATTTGGCCATTGAGGAATATAGACTTGGTAGGTTACAAAGGGGAAGTGTTGGGGATTATTGGATCAAATGGTTCTGGTAAAACTACTCTTTGTAAAGTATTATCAGGAATCTTAAAACCCGATGAAGGTAAAGTAACGGTTGATGGTAGAGTTTCAGCATTGTTTTCATTAGGCATGGGCTTTAATAAAGAGCTAAGTGGACGAGAAAATGTTTATTTGAATGGTATGATGTTAGGAATTGAAAAATCAAAAATTCAACATTTTATAGAAGAAATCCGTGAATTTTCAGGAATTGGTGATTTTATTGATCAGCCTGTAAAAACGTATTCAAGTGGAATGCGAGCTAGATTGGGGTTTAGTGTGGCTTCATTTTTAGAACCAGAAATATTAATTCTGGATGAATCATTAAATACAGGAGACGAAGAATTTAGTATAAAAGCAGCTAAAAAAATGAAAGAGCTTGTGCAAAAAGCAAAGATGGTTATACTTGTTACTCATAGTTTAAAATATGCTGAAAAGAACTGCGATCGACTAGTTTGGTTAGACAAGGGTATTGTAAGAGATATTGGAGAGCCTGATTATATAATTGATGCATATCGGGAATCTATTCCATTTAGAAAACGAAAAAAGAAAAAGAAAATTGAACTTAGGAAGTTAGAACATGATGTAAAAGACTCTACTATTATAAAGGCTGATAATGTTAGTGTTTATTATAATATGAATCGAACTCAGCACTGGGCATTAAAGAATATTAATTTTGAGATTAAACAAGGTGAAGTAGTAGGAATTATTGGCCATAATGGTGCTGGTAAGAGTACACTATGTAGATTATTGACAAATATTTTATCTCCAGATGAAGGTAACTTATTTGTAGATGGTGAAACTACCGCACTTTTAGGTTATGGGACAGGCTTTAATGCTCAATTAACTGGCAGGGATAATATCTTTTTAAATGGATTGTTATTAGGTATTCCAAAGAAAAAAGTAGAAGAAAATTTTGAAGAAATAGTTAATTTTTCAGAACTTGGGAAATTTATAGATAAACCAGTAAAACAATATTCAAGTGGAATGCAATCTAGATTAGGTTTTAGTATTGCCGCAACACTGCAGCCAGACATTTTTATTATTGATGAGGCTTTATCAACAGGTGATATGGCCTTTAAACGAAAAGCTAGTGATAAAATTCAAGAAATTATGGAAAAATCAAAAGCTGTATTAATTGTCTCGCATAGTATGGGTTTCGTAGAAAAAGTGTGTACTCGAGCTATTTGGGTTAATAAAGGTGAAATATTGTTTGATGGAGACCCAAATGAAGCAATAGAACGATACAAACAACATGTAAAGGAATTAAGAATGAATTAAACAGGAATACATGTCAAATTGTAAGTTAATTGGAGTGAGGATAGTGTCAAAAAAAACATTTAAAGTTAATGGAATTGAGGTTTCTCCACTTGAATATTTATCAATTGCAGCAACGAAAGATGTAGCTTTTCATTTTAGTGAAGCAGGAGAAGATATTAATGTAATAAAATTATTTAATAAAAAAACAAATGGTTTTTATATAGATGTTGGTGCGTTTCGACCTAAAAAGTATTCAAACACTTATTTGCTACACCTGTTATATGGGTGGAACGGAATAAATGTTGATGCTTCAACCGAAGCTATTGAATTATTTAAAAATGATCGTCCTAACGATATAAATATTCAAGCAGCTATTGGTGATGAAAAGCGAGAAGCAACTTATTATAAATTCAAGGAAAAAACTATCAATACCATTTCAGAAGATAATCTTAAAAGACAACTCGATAGAGGGAAAGAGATAATTGGAGAAGAAATAATTAATGTACGAACATTAGAAAGTATTTTCTCTGAATATGTTGGTGAAGGAAAGGAAATAGATTTATTAAATGTTGATATCGAAGGAGAAGACTTAAAAGCTTTAAAGTCAAATGATTGGAATAAATATCGTCCATTAATGATTCTAATTGAAGATTATTCCTTAAAGTCTGATGGTATTGGAAATAGTGATATCTATACTTATTTAAATGGGGTTGGGTATAAACTTTGTTCCCATACTTTCCAAACCTCGATCTATGTTTCAAATGAATTTCAACAGAACCTTTCGAATACACCGAATAACACTAGTTTAGAAAGAGAAAATTTCTATGTAGATTCCAACACGATTGATGATAGAGCTTTGTCTTTAGTTAAAGCTCACCCAGAGTGGAATAGAAATTCCAAACAAATAAAAAAAATTAAAAATCAATTAGATGAAAGTATAGAAGAAAACCTTGTATGTAAAGCTGAAATAAGGCATTTGGAAAATAAAAATAATAAGGATAATAGCCTGTATGAATCAAGAATGGAAAGTTTTAAATTAGAATTAGAAAAAATGCACCAACAGATACTTGATATAACAAATGATAAAGAAAGTATTGAACGGAAGTATAACTCAATCATTGAAAGTCGATCATGGCGTATATTAACACCATTTCGAAACATGATAGACTTTATCAAATACAAATTAGGATTAAAGAGAGAATCAAATACTAAGACAGCTGTAAAAGTTGCTAATAATGAACAGAAGGCAACAAAGAAAAAACATAACAAAAAAATGAGAGTGTATATCCTAGAAAAAAAGCTATGGGGTGGATTTTCAACCTATGCTTTAAAGGATTTAAATAAAATAAAGCATTCGGAAGATAGCTCAACTCAAGAAAAATGTAAAGCAGCTTGGGCGTTGATGCGATGGACATATGCAAATGGAGATTTTAAAGGTGCGTTAGACAATATTGATTATATTAATCAGTTGGACCCTGAGAAAAAGGATAGCTTAGGGAGAATTATAGTTAAGGTGAAGTGTTTAATGCAACTGAATAAAATGGATGAGGCAAAAAGTATCTTACAACAGACAATTGATGAAAAGGGGTATGTTGCAGATCTTTGTTTAGGTATGGCCAATACGACTAAAGACGATAATAATAAATTAAAGTGGATCAATACTATTTTTCATAATACAGGTTATGCTCCTGTCATTAAAAAGAACGAACATGAACCGTTAACTTTAAGTAACATTACGACGGTATTATCAAAAAAAAATCAAGAAATACCAAGTATGAATGACCAAATAAAAAAGGTTTCTGTTATTATTCCTGCATATAACGCGGAAGATATGATCGGTATTACACTAGAAGGACTTCTTGCACAGTCATGGAGAAATATTGAGATAGTTATCGTTGACGATTGCAGTACGGACAATACATGTGATGTTATTTCGTCTTATGCAGAAAAGGATAAAAGAGTAAAATTGTTCAAGAAGGAAAATAATGAAGGGGCATATGCAGCTCGTAATACTGCTCTTCAACACGTTACTGGTGATTTTATCACTATACATGATAGTGATGATTGGTCACACCCTCAAAAAATAGAAAGTCAAGTTAGAGCTTTAATTAATGCACCTGATTGTGTCGCAGTAGTATCCTATTGGAGTCGTGTTTTAGAAGATATGACATTTATGGGGCCGTGGTTCCCTAAAGGAACGTATTTCGAGAGGAATTTATCGTCCTTACTATTTAATAGAAGTGTAATCACTAAAATTGGGGGATGGGATGAAGTACGTGTAACTGGTGATACAGAGTTTTTATGGCGTATACAATCGGTATATGGAAAAGAATCTGTTTTAACCCATGAACCAAATGTTCCATTATCGTTTTCATTAACAAGTGAGACTTCCTTGACTCGTTCTAAAGCAACCCATGTTAGAACAGTTAAGTTTGGATTAAGAAGAGTCTATAGAGAGGGTGCTAATTGGTGGCATACAAATAGTCCACCATCAAAACTTTATATTGATCCAAAGGATCATGGTAGAAAATTCCCAGCACCTATTATTATGTATCATTCTCGTCCAGATGAAAGGAATTATGATGTTATATTTGTATCAGATTTTTCGTATGAAGACGAATATTTTGAATCAACGTTTTATTCAATTAAGGGTGCGTTAACTATTTTAGGAAAAAAAGTTGGTATCATTCATTGGCCGAGATATGATCTCACTCAAGATGAACAACTAAGTCAAAGAATTTATCAATTAGCAAATGATGAAAATTTAGATATAATTGTCCCTGGTGAAGAAGTTTCTTCGGATTTAGTTGTTGTTGGAAATCCTTTAATTTTAAAGTATAAAATAGATGATTCTCCAATAATTAAAACGGAAAAAGTTGAAGTTATTTTAAGGAAATCTAGAGAATCGTTTGAAAAAGAAAATGTCACTTTTAATACTATGATTGCAAATGAGAATCTTAGGTCTGTCTTTGGACACGAGGGCCAATGGCTAACATCTTCTTCATTGGATAAAGAAAAGGTATAGTATGAAAGTTTATCTTTCCTTGAAGTTATACCAAGACCATCATAACGATGAAAAAGCTTTTTTAGTTCCCTTTTGATTTTAGGAGGATGTTAGTCATGATAAAAAAAATATTGAAATTTTTGTACCATAAGTTAAAAGATAATTTTTTTATAAGAAAAGTAATTGAGTTTCTTGCATGGATGGAAAGTAAGAGCAGTACAAGATTAAAAGAACGCATATCAAAAAAACTTTCCCCAAAACATAAAGACATAATTAAAAAGATATTATCCCCCTCAAAGGGGCATTCCAAGCTTCGTTTACAAAAAATGCGGCATCGCCTTTATAGTATCGGTTTTGTCGATAGGCAATTAAAAGAATTGGAATCATTCATCAAAGAAACGAAAAATGACGACTTAAAGAAATTGGCTACTTGGGAATTGGTTTTATGGTATTCTAGTCAAAATAATAAGGAAAGTGCTGCAAAATGTGTAGATCTTTTATCAACTGAATTATCAGGCAAGCATAAACCAATAAACTTGTATGAAACAAAAATAATCGAGGCTGAAAATTATATACGATTAAATAATTATAAAGAAGCGAAGAAAGCTATATCAAAAGGATTAGAAGGTGAAAGGCAGGGGGATCTCTACCTTGCTGCATCTAACGTAGAATCTGATATTAATGAACAACAAAAATATATTAATCATTGTTTGAAACTGTATGGGTTAGTCGAAATAAATATCAATTCTTCAAAGGATAAACTTCCTTTTTACTCAATTTCTAATCATATGGGTAATGATCAAAGAGATGATGATTCTCATAAAGTATCCATTATTGTACCCGTTAATAATGCTGAATCATATTTAAGAAACACATTAGACTCTATTATTCATCAAACTTGGAGAAATTTCGAAGCGATTATAATAGATGACGGGAGTACTGACAACACTGCAAATATTGTAGAGGATTATATTAGGAAAGATAGTAGATTTAAACTAATAAGTTTGTCTGAAATGGCGGGGCAATATGAAGCACGAAATCATGGATTAAAGATTTCAAATGGTGATTTTGTGACTGTATTCAACTCCAATGAATGGGCACATCCTCAAAAATTAGAAAAACAAATAGATCAGCTCATTTCCAATCAAGATATTCTTGGGAATACTTCTCAAAATGTTTGGACAGATAATTATCTCCATTTCTTCCGTCAAAAAAATGAAAGCAAATATACAGTAACAAATACTACCTCTTTTATGTTTCGACTTGAACATGTTAAGAATGCTATAGGTTATTGGGATACTGTCAACTACTGTGGAGATATTGAATTTATTCAAAGAGTTAAAAAAGTATTTGGAGAATCTTCAGTAAAGGAATTAGAAATTGGTCCACTTACGTTAAAAAAAATAGAAAATGACTATTATAATGATTATAATTTTGCAGGATCAAATCAATTTTATATTGGGGCTCAAAAAGAATATGTTGAAAGTTATACTCATTTTCATTTAAAATCAGATTCGTTGTATTATAGTTTTGGCAATAAGGAAAGAATATTTCCAGTTCCTAATACCTTACTTACTAAAGTAAACAAGAGAAGGCATTTTGACGTTATTATTGCATCAGACTTCAGGCTTGTTGGCGGTAGTACAATGTCAAATATTGAAGAAATTAAAGCCCATAAAAAAATTGGTGTAGAAACTGGACTAATTCAGATAAGTCGTTATGATGTAGATCCTACAAAAGAGGTAAATGATAAGGTTAGAGATCAAATTGATGGAGATAAAGTAAATATGTTAGTTTATGGAGAAAAAGTGTCTTGTGATCTTTTAATAGTGAGATACCCTCCAATTCTTCAAGAATGGCAAAAGTTCATTCCTGACGTAAAGACAAATAACATTCGAATTATCATTAATCAACCACCGATGAGTGATTATGGCCCAAATGCTGTTTTGCGATACAATTTAAAGCAAAGTCAACAAAATGTAATCAACTACTTTGGTAAAGAGGGTGTATGGCATCCAATTGGTCCGTTAGTAAGAGAGGCCCTGCATGAGCATCATGAAAGAGATTTACCGTTAATTAATCTTTCAAAAGAGGATTGGTCTAATATTATTGACCTTGATGAATGGAAACGTAGTAAAAGACGTGAAAAAAGCGCTAAAATAAGGATTGGTAGACATTCAAGAGATCATGAAGTGAAATGGCCAGAACGTAAAAATGATTTTCTTTCAATATACCCAGATTCAGAAGAATTTCAGATTTACATCCTTGGTGGAGCAGTAACCCCAAGGAGAATCGTTGGTCGCACTCCAAATAATTGGTGCGTTTATGAGTTTGGAGAATTACACCCTAAAGAATTTCTAGCTGAATTAGATGTATTCGTTTACTATACACACTCAGATTGGGTTGAATCATTTGGACGAGTAATTATAGAAGCGATGGCTGTAGGTGTTCCAGTGGTTTTACCACATAGTTATAGTGACTTATTCGAAGAAGCGGCTATTTATGCAGAAATACATGAAGTAAAAGATAAAATTTTGATGCTTATGAACGATCCTCAAATGTATGATAATCAAGTTCAAAGAGCATTTGAATATGTGGAATCTAAATTTGGTTATAAGATGCACGCAACAAGATTAAAAAAGTACGGCCAAATGGAAAAGATAACAATATTTTAGAAAGAAATTTTTCTCCTCCTTGGAATTCTCCAAGGAGGTATTTTTTCTTTCAAATACATTTAATATTTTGCTGAATTTTGTAGAACATCCCTATTTACATAAGCCTAATTATCTACTATTATCAAAGTTGTACAATTTAATAGATTTGAAGATTTGATTAAGTTAAATAAGAAGAAGGGGGAATATATGAAAAAACTTGTTATTAGTTTATTGTTATTTTCTAGTATTTTTCCTCATAGTGTATTTTCTGAGGGATCTAATTCTGGAGTAGAGGATGAACATAATGAAGAAGTAGTTCTTTCAGCTGAAGAAGTGGATTTAGAAGATATTGAGTATGAATATGAGGAAGAATTAAGGTCAGAAAAAGCGTTTGAGAATGAGGAAGAAGATCATTCTCGTATTGACGAAAAATCCAATACCGAATCAACTACTTTTAGTGAAGAGATGATGGCAACTTTTCAAGTCTCCAGCAGTAATAGTGAAGTAAGAGATGCAGATTCATGGATTCAATACGCGGCCTCTTTAAATACGGCTTCTAAAAGATTAGAGGAGTATATAAAAGGTTATGATGTATACCCGAATGATGAGAGATTCAAATCAGGTATCAATCAAAGTGCGAATTCATTACTTCACTGGGCAATAGGTCAACATGATGAAGGTAATTTTGAAACGGCAATTGAAAGGTATGAAACCATCCTTTCTGCTCCTGCCTTGACTCAAAGTATTAAGCAGAAAGCAGAATCAAGATTAGTTGAGGCGAAACAAGGTAAAAGACCAGCAGATATTCTCTATACCCTAGCGAGAAATGGCTCCACAGCATCAGAAAGACTAGCATTGTATAGTGAGGGATATAGATTTTACCCGAATGATAGTCGTTTTGAAAGTGGTATTAATTCCAGTGCTAATTCTTTACTAAGTTGGGCAAAAGGTCAGCATGATGCTGGTAACTTTGAGACAGCAATTGAACGATATGAAACAATCTTGTCAGCACCAACGTTATCCCAAGGGATAACGCAGGAGACTGAATCTAAATTAAGTGCTGCAAAACAAGGTAAAAGGTCAGCGAATGTTCTATATGCTCAAGCAAAGAATGGCTCTACAGCATCAGAAAGACTAGCATTGTATAGTGAGGGATATAGATTTTACCCGAATGATAGTCGTTTTGAAAGTGGTATTAATTCCAGTGCTAATTCTTTACTAAGTTGGGCAAAAGGTCAGCATGATGCCGGTAACTTTGAGACAGCAATTGAACGATATGAAACTATTCTATCAGCTCCTGCTTTGATTCAAAGTACTAAGCAGGAAACAGAATCAAGGTTAGCTGATGCGAAGCAAGGTAAAAGACCAGCGAATGTTCTCTACAACCTAGCAAGAAACGGTTCTACAGCATCAGAAAGACTAACTTTGTATAGTGAAGGTAATAAATTTTATCCAAATGATAGTCGTTTTACAACAGGTTTAAATAATAGTGCACAATCTTTGTTAAATTGGGCTACTAAAAGACATGATGAAGGCGAATATACTACTGCAATTGAACGTTACAAATTTATCCTTTCTGCTCCTGTGTTATCTAATAGTATTAAACAGGAAACAGTATATAAATTAGAACAAGCGGAACAAGAACTGAGAACGCCTGATGGATTGTATGATTTAGCTCAAAGTCAGTCTACAGCATCAGAAAGGTTAGCACTATTTATTGAAGGTAATGAAGAATTTCCAAATGATAACCGTTTTGTGTCGGGGATAAATTCTAGTGCTCGTTCATTATTAGATTGGGCTACTAGGCAGCATAATAATAGTCAGTTTGAAACTGCAATTGAACGATATATAACTATTTTAGCTGTTTCTCAATTGGATGATATGCTGAAACGGGAGACTGAAGTAAAACTCGTTTATGCAGAGCAAGGTAAACGAATTCCAACGTCAAACGAGCTATTTACAAAAGCTAATAATCAATCAACAGCCTCTAATAGATTACCAGTTTTTATTGAGGGATACATTTTGTACCCATCTGATAAACGGTTTGAAAATGGAATAAACGCTACAGCACAATCTTTATTAAATTGGTCAGTAGACCAGCATCGTTTAGGAAATTTTGAAACAGTAATCGATAGGTATAGTACAATTATTGGTTCATTTGGAGTTCAAAATAGTATTAAAGCAGATGCTAGACATTATTTATCTTTAGCAGAAAAAGGGTTAACACCTAGTAATGAGCTAATTGAATTTACGGAATATAATACTTCTCTGTCAGATGCATTAAATGTACAGATGGGAATTAGAAACCCGCCACCACAAACGGACAAATATAGAAATGCAAATGTCTTTATTCATAGTTCGTTAATAGATATTGAAGAACGTGGTGTTATTACAGGGGATCCAGTCAACTTACGAAAAGAGCCTAATTTAACTAGTGATTTTGTACAAGTGAGTAGGGGAACTTCAGTAATCATTGAAGATGAAGTGACAGGTTCGGAATGGAATGGGAGTAATAAGTGGTATAAAATTAAGCACAATGGTGAAACGCGATATGTTCATACTAACTTAGCTGATGTAAAGGAAGTTGCATTTGTAAAAAGTACAGCAAATATTCGTAAGCATGCAACTACTAATAGTCATTCGTTTGGTTCTGTTAGTGCTAATACGGAGTTAGAAGTAGTGAGGCGACTTGAAGGATCAAGTGTCGGAAATGATGGGCATATTTGGTATGAACTTAAATTTAACCGTACTTGGAGAAATGCTCCGGAAGCTGATGTATTACAAAGTCTAGATCCTGACAATAATAATAGGTTTCAACACCTGGTCCTTTCTGAAAGTGTTGGTGTGCCAGTTAACCAATTAAACAGTATGGTTGCAGGAAGAGGGATATTAGACGGCCTTGGGAAAGCATTTAGTGATGGTGCTAAACAACATTCAGTTAATGAAGTTTACTTAATCGCACATGCTATTCTTGAAACAGCTCACGGTACATCAACGTTAGCTAAGGGAGTTTATGTAGATGCTAATGGAAATCCAATTCGAAATAGTAACGGAAGCCTAGTTACAGATTCATCTAAACTTCCAAGTGATGCTGTGAAGGTATATAACATGTTTGGTATCGCTGCATTTGATAATAGCCCACTAAACGGTGGTGCACGTTATGCGTTCCAGCAAGGTTGGACTACCCCGGAAAAGGCAGTCATTGGTGGTGCAAAATGGATATCTGATAGGTACGTTAATAAATCTTCTAATCCGCAAAATACTATTTATAAAATGAGATGGAATCCAGCAAGTGCAGGTACAAACCAATATGCAACGGATATTGGTTGGGCAACAAAGCAGGCTGTGAGAATGGAGCAACTCTACGATCAAATTGAAATCTTTCCAATGCTCCATTTTGATATTCCAGTGTATAAGTAAGTAAAAAATATAAAAGAATGTGTACCAAATTCTTTGGTGCACATTCTTTTTTTTGTTCGAAGTTTAAAAGACCAAGAGTTACAAATGTGCAAACTCCATTACTTTAACAATTCTTCACATCAAAAAAGAATAACATTAAATACCATAGTTGGCATGAATATAGAGATTGAAAAGAGTTCTCTTTTAGATGATACTATATTAGTAGTTTAAAAGACTTACAATTATTTGGGAGGTAGATAGATGAAAACGAATAAACTATGTATTCTTATGTTATCATTGGTTACCTGTATACATCTAATTTTTCCTATATATACGGTAGGTGCAGCACAAGAAAACTTCCTTCAAGTGGAAGAGAAAAATACGACTAATGACATTGTGTCAAAAATTACAAGTGTTAATGATACCTTTACTCTAGATGAAGAACAGAGTAGTGGTAATAATATAGATAGTAATATACCGAAAATAATCGAAGAAGAAACTATTGAAGAGACTAGTGATGTTTTTGAAAAAGATAAACAATTAGAAAAAGGAATAGAAGAAAAGTTTCTGCAAAATAAATTGTCTGAAATAGATAATAATGAAGAGAAATTTATTGTTTTATTTAAAAATAAAGCAAACAAAGAGTTAATTCTTCAATCAAAAGGAAATATTTATCATGAGTATAAAAATTTACCGGCAATGGCTATTTCCATACCTAGCCAAGCAATCCATGCCTTAAAAAATAATCCTAATGTCATTGCAGTTGAAAGTATTGAATTATTTGATAAGCAAAGTCAGATAGTAGATTGGGGTATTGAACGACTGGAAGCGCAGAAGGCATGGAGTAATGGATTTACTGGAAAGGGAATAAAGGTTGCGGTTATTGATAGTGGGATAGATACTACTCATCCAGACTTAAATGTCGTTGGGTGCTTTAGTGCAACAAATGCACCAACATGTGAAGACGATGATGGCCATGGGACACACGTAGCAGGAATTATTGGAGCGATAGACAATGATTTCGGTGTAGTAGGTGTAGCACCAGAGGTTGATATTTATGCTGCCCGCGTAAGTACCATAAAAGGTGAAATTTGGTCTTCTGATGTTTTAGCAGGTATTGATTGGGCAATCTCACAAGGTGTTGACATTATTAACATTAGCCTAGGATCAAATAGTTATTCATCTGCAATAGATCATGCAATCACAAAAGCATATAACGAAGGGATATTAATTGTTGCAGCAGCTGGGAATGACAACCATGGTAGTGTAAGCTTTCCAGCGGCACACCCAAATGTTATTGCTGTTTCTGCAACGGATAGTAATAATAGAATAACCGAATTTTCAAACATAGGTACTGAAATTGAATTAAGTGCGCCTGGTGTTTCCATTCATTCAACATTTTTACGTAATTCCTACGCTACTCATAGTGGGACAAGTATGGCTACCCCTCATGTTACTGGTGTTATTGCTTTATTATTAGAGGCGAAACCAACTTTAAATAATATTGAAATTAGAAAATTACTTCTGGAAACAGCATTAGATCTTGGATTACCGGGTAAAGATCAATACTTTGGATACGGCTTAGTTCAAGCACCATCTTATCTTTTATCCGATTCACAGGACTCTATTTCAATGGACATACCGTTAGAGGAACCAGATGAATCTGTTCATTTAAAAACTGCTGATGAATGGTTTGAATTTGCGATGTCACAAAGTAATTCATCAGATCGATTATTAGCTTATAGTGAGGGCTATCTTTTATATCCTAATGATGATCGTTTTGAAAAAGGTATTAATGATAGTGCCCGTTCATTATTAAGATGGGCAGGTGAACAACACAATTTTGGGCGCTATGATACGGCGCTAGACAGATATCAAAGGATTTTAAATGCTCCTATATTAAATGATGCTGTGAAACGTGATACTGAGGTTAAGTTAGGGTATGCAGAATTAAATAGAAATATCCCTACAGCAGATGACCTTAATAATACTGCAAGAAAACAAAGTACATCTTCAGAGAGATTAGTTTTTTATATTGAAGGTTATAACCTGTATCCTCAAGATACTCGATTTGCAGCTGGTATTAATTCCAGTTCACAGTCATTATTAAGATGGGCAAAAGGGCAACATAAAGATGGACACTTTAATATAGCAATTGATAGATATGAAGCAATTCTTCTAGCTCCAGAATTGTTGACAAGTATAACGAAGGAAACTAAATTTAATCTGTATCATGCCGAATCTAGAAAACGTACACCAGATATGTACTTTGATATCGCAATTAGCCAATCTTCCTCATCTCCTCGGTTAGAGGTATTTATGGAAGCTTTTGAGTTGTATCCGGAAGACAAGCGGTTTGATGCAGGAATTAATTCAAGTGCACGGTCTCTTCTTAGATGGACAACAAGTCAGCATCAAGCGGGGAATTTAAATACAGCAATAGATCGTTATGAAACGCTTTTAAATGTTCCTACATTATCTGAGGAGACATTGCATGAAACAAAGATAAAACTTGATTATGCTCTTGCTGGGAAAACGTTACCAACAGCAAAGGATATATACCATTTGGCAAAACAACAGTCAACGTCTTCTGATAGACTATCTAAATTTATAGAAGGCTATTCCTTGTATCCTAATGATGACCGTTTTGAAACAGGAATTAATAATAGTGGCCGTTCTCTTTTAAACTGGGCTATTCAACAACATAATGATGGAAGGTATGAGACAGCCATCGATCGTTATGAGATTATATTATTATCTCCAGTGTTACACAGAGATATAATGAAAGAAACTAAAAGAAAGCTAGAAGAGGCAAAGGAAGGTAAAAGACCAGCAGATGTCATTTTTGAATTAGCGAAGCAACAACCAACATCATCTGCTAGGCTAGCATTATATATTGAAGGTCACGAATTTTATCCATATGATAGCAGGTTTGAAGTGGGTATTAATTCAAGTGCTCAATCATTATTAAGTTGGGCAAAAGAACAACACCAAAAAGAGAATTTTAGCACTGCAATTGATAGATACCATGTAATTATTAACGGGATTGGTGTTAATAATAATATTAAAGAAGAAGTAAAAAGTTTATTGTCTTTAGCTGAATTGGGACTAATTCCTGGAAGAGAGGTTATCACCTACACGACTTATAACTTAACTTTGTCAGAAGCGCAAGCAAGACAGAGTCAGTTAAATCCACCACCACAAACAGATTTATACAGAAATGAGCCAGGATTTATTCATAGTAGTTTTGTTGATATCGTTAATCGTGGTGTTACGAATGTAAACAGTGTTAGGCTAAGAACTTCACCAAACTTATCTGATTCAAGTATAGCTGTAACCGTTGCACAGGGAACCACCTTTACGATTCTGAGGGAAGTGAAAGGTGACACGTGGAGTAGCAGTGATACTTGGTTTAGAATTAGTTATCTTGGACAAACCTTATATGTTCATAAAGATTTAGTAGATGTTACAAAAATAGCGGTAGTAACTGAACCTACAAATGTAAGAGAAGTAGCCAGTACAAATAGCCATAGCTATGGCCGAGTAAGTAAGGGGTCAGAGTGGAATTTATTAGAAGAAGTTACCGGTGGCAGTATTAGTGGTAATAATAATTGGATTAAAATTCGCTATTCCACGTGGAGAAATGCAAAGCCTGATCATTTTATAAATTATTTAGATCCTAATCAAAATGACAGATTTCAGCACTTAGTATTAGATAAAAGTACTGGAGTATCTGCTGTTCAACTGAATAATGTACTATCAGGAAAAGGTATTCTTCAAGGACTTGGTCAAGCGTTTATAACTGCAGGTGAGAGGCATTCTATAAATGAAGTCTATTTAATAAGTCACGCTTTATTAGAAACTGGAAATGGAACTTCTCCATTAGCAACTGGAATGCAAGTGAATGGAAGGACAGTCTACAACATGTATGGTATTGGCGCCTTTGATAGCTGCCCATATACGTGTGGAGCTCAATATGCATACGATCAAGGGTGGTTTACTCCAAATGCTGCTATTATTGGAGGAGCACAGTTCATAGCAAATAGTTATCTAAAAAGAGGTCAGAATACCCTATATAAAATGAGGTGGAACCATAAGTATTTGAACTCTTGGCATGGCCATTCTCAATATGCGACAGACATGGGGTGGGCAGTAAAGCAACTCCCTAGAATAAAAGCCTTATATGATCAGTTAGAAAATCCAATTCTATATTTTGATATTGTAAAATATAAGAAATAAAATAATAAAATACAGTGTGCTATTTAACAGGTACACTGTATTTTGCATTGAAATGAAAAATACTAAACACTTTTAATTCATACTTCTATATTTTGACAAAAACATTTTTACGTCATCGTCAATTGTTCAACATTTATCTTTTAATATTATTCAATGTATTAATTATGTAGTAAAAATGCAAGATAGATGAAATAGATATGTCCAATAATGAAATATATTATAACAAATTAAGAAAAATGCTACACTACTCCTAACTGTTACTTTTAAGAGTGGATATTCCAATAAATTCATATTATAATATTATGTGGACTAATAACTCTCAATAAATTAAAAATATTATTTTATGAATAAGAAAGGGAGAAAAGCATGCAAGTAAAAAAGGCAATTATACCTGCAGCAGGATTAGGAACAAGGTTTTTACCTGCAACAAAAGCACAACCGAAGGAAATGTTACCAATAGTTGATAAACCAACTATTCAATATATTATAGAAGAAGCTATTGAATCAGGTATTGAGGAGATACTTGTTGTAACTGGTAGAGGAAAACGCGCCATTGAGGATCATTTCGATAAGTCCTTTGAATTAGAAGAAACGTTAGAAAAGAAGAATAAAACGAAGCTTTTAGAAGAAGTACAAGCAATCTCTAGCATGGCAAATATCCATTATATACGTCAAAAAGAAGCAAAAGGATTAGGACATGCCATATGGTGTGCCCGCCAATTTATAGGAAATGAACCTTTTGCTGTATTATTAGGAGACGATATTGTTCAATCTGACACACCATGCTTAAAACAACTTATTGATGTATATGAAAGATACCATTCTTCTGTCATAGGTGTTCAAGCTGTTCCTGATGAGGACGTTTCTAAATATGGAATTGTTTCTCCAAAGGGAGCAAAGATAGAGGATAATGTTATTCATGCAGATACTTTTGTGGAAAAACCAGCATTAGAGGATGCACCGTCTAACTATGCTATTATGGGGAGATATGTATTAAGGCCTGAAATATTTGATATATTAGAAACATTACCTCCAGGAGCTGGGAATGAAATTCAGCTGACAGATGCGATCAAAGTATTAAATCAATCTCAAGTTGTGTTAGCGTACAACTTTAATGGAATTCGCTATGACGTGGGAGATAAGTTTGGTTTTATAAAAGCAACGGTAGATTTTGCTCTCCAAAGAGAGGATCTTTCTAATGATGTTGCACAGTATATTAAAGATATATATGAAAATGGATTAAAATAATTGAAAAAAGTTAAATTAAATTATAATTATTGAAACAAAATGGTTTAATAAACGTCTAATAGGTAGAGTTCGTTTATTTTCCATTCCAACGAACTCCTCTAAATGTTAAGAAATACATTTAGGGGTTTTCTTTATGGAATTATTAATTCTTTCCATAAAAAAAAATTAGTTTCCATAGACAAGATTCTTTAGTATAATTAATGATTGATATTCACAATTTTATATACTAAGTAACATTTGTTTTACTACAACAGCTAAGGCTTCTTTGCAGTTATAAAAAAATCTCATGTTGCTATACTAATAAGGGAGATGTTTAAAGATGCCTAATATGACCGAATTAAGAAATCATAAATTTATCATCATTGTCGTTGATTTGCTATGTATTTTAGCAGCATATGTTGGCGCATTTTATATAAGATATTTGGATTTCCCACAGCGAAACTGGGATTCATTTATGGCTCTATTACCATGGATTCTTTTAATTGGTTTATTTTTCATTACGGTTTACGAACTGTATGCATTAGATCGTAAAAATACTATTTGGGACATAAATGTGAAAATATTTGTAGCTGTTACCTTCATGGCATTTTTAACTATGTCAGCTTCTTACTTGTTCCGTGAGTTTGCTATGCCACGTTCTGTTATTTTAATTGCCTATTTCTTCATGATTATTCTATTAGTTTTATGGAAGCTAACGTACCTTAAGCTAACTAGAGGAAATGTGGTTGGGAAAGTATTATTGATTGGTGATGATGAAAGCACTCAACGTGTTATTGGAAAAATAAAACACCCTATGCTTAAAGGTACTCGTGTTAAACATATACAACCTACTACCTCAATGGACAAAATAAATCATCATATAAAACAAGTTGATTTTGTCTTGTTAACAACAAATATGAGTAAAGAAAAGAAAGCAGAAATTATTTATCATGCCATGGAAAATAACAAATTAGTCTATGTTATACCATCTTTGTACGAGTTACTTTTACAACGATCCAATGTAAGTCCATTAGATGATACGCTTGTTATGTCTGTGAAGCCATTTGGATTAACTTGGGACCAAGTAATGCTGAAGCGTTTATTCGATATTGTTTCTTCAGCAGTTATACTAATATTAATTTCACCATTACTTCTTGTTGTATCATTGCTTATTAAGCTAGAGGACTCAAAAGGAAGTGTTGTTTATAAGCAGGAAAGATACGGAAAGGATAACAAACCTTTTACTATTTATAAATTCCGTTCCATGATTGAAGGGGCTGAGAAAAGTACTGGTCCAGTATTAGCAACAGAAAACGATGCCCGAATTACGAAGGTTGGAAAGTTTATTCGTTCCACACGGTTAGACGAATTGCCACAGTTATTTAATGTATTAAAAGGAGACATGTCGTTAGTAGGGCCAAGACCTGAACGTGGATTCTTTATTAAACAATTATCGAAGGAATATTATCACTATGGGTACCGAAATAGTGTGCAGCCTGGAATAACAGGCTATGCTCAAATTATGGGTAAATATAGTACAGAAGTAGATGATAAGCTTCGTTTTGATTTGTATTACATTCGAAATTATAGCTTTTGGTTAGATATCGTTATCTTGTTAAAGACCTTTATTGTTTTATTTGATAAGACAAAGGCAGAAGGTACTGCTACGAATGAAAGTAAGAAGAATGTTCAATCAAAAGAAAAATCTTCAAAACGAAAGGCAAAAATGGGTTTATATTAGAACATATTGTAGAATATATAAGGATAAGTTACAAATAAAACTCGGCAACCGCCGAGTTTTATTTGCAAATAATAATCTATAACTACATAACCTAAATTTAGAAATAAAAGTGAGGATTCATGAAATGGAAAAAATACTAGTGACGGGGGGAGCTGGCTTTATTGGTTCCCACGTAGTGGATCGATTAATTAAAAAAGGGAAAAAGGTAATTGTTGTAGATAATTTAAGCTCAGGTAATGAAGAGAATATCAATAATAGCAATAATGTGAGATTTTTTCAAATTGATATAACTGATAGTGAAAACCTGAAAGCTCTTTTCGTTCAACATAAAGATATTGAAGGTGTGATACATTTAGCAGCCCAAAGTAAAGTAACTCCTTCTGTAGAGAACCCTTTAGAAGATGCCACAATCAATATAAACGGTACAATTAATTTATTGGACTTAAGCAACAAACATGGTGTGAAAAACTTTGTATATGCATCCTCTGCTGCTGTTTATGGTCATACAGAAACTTTACCGATTCAGGAGGAAACGCCTGCTTCCCCTTTATCACCATACGGCGTATCTAAATATGCTGGAGAAGAGTATGTGAAAGCATATGGTCGGTTATATGGTATGAATGTTTCTGCATTGCGCTTTGCTAACGTCTACGGCCCAAGACAAACAGCTTCTACTGAAGCAGGTGTTATTACCATCTTCATTGAACAGTTGTTGAGAAAGGAACAACCAGTTATATATGGTGATGGAGAACAAACGAGAGATTTTATCTATGTGGATGATGTTGTAAGTGCTGTTATTTCTTGTTTAATTAATGATGGACCATCAACTCACAATCCGGCTTTTAATGTCAGTACAGGTGAGGAAACAAGTATAAATCAATTATTAACTGTTTTATGTGATGTTTTTAATATTGATTTTAATCCTAACTATGAAGCTGAAAGACCTGGTGATATTAAATATAGCTATTTGAGTAATGAGAAGCTCACATCAAAGTATCAGTGGTCACCAAAGACACAGCTAGGAGAAGGATTAAAAAATACAGTGGATTATTATCAATTCAAATAATTAAATTGAGATTAAGAAAAATTAGCATATTTATTTCTTATTTTCTGTTAGACAATTAATTTAGTCTAGGAAAATTATTAATCATAATTAAATATTCCCATTAATAACAAGTACATTAGAAAACCTGTGTTCAGATTGATGAGCTTAGGTCTTTTATTCATAAATTCAAAGTGATAACTTATAATAATTATGGAGACAATGATTAACAATATGCATATAAGGGAAATGTAATAATTGAAAATTTTATTATGCTCTAAAGTAAGAAGTTTTAGTGCTGTTAAAATTTCAAAAGAGTTCCTATTTGTTACGACTTTCCTAAAGGAGTATGTAGTATTATGGTAATTCTATATGTTTGTTGACATATAAAGTCACATTTTATATGCTTACAAACAGGATAAAATACAGAATAATGAGGGGAAATGATGAATACTCGAAGCGATAAACATGTACCTAAACATAAGAAAAAAAAGAAAATATATAGAGTGTTGCTTTATATTGGTCTTGCTTTTCTAATTGTTGGCTTGTCCTATGGAAGTTATGTTGGTTTTAAATTTTACCAAGCACTTAATCAAATTCAGGATTTGGACTATTCGCAAGAGCATCAAATAGACAGTGACCTAGATGAAAGAGATTTTGATAGGAATGAGGATATCAATACTGGACCTGGTTCTTCAACGGAAGAAATAGAGAAGCTTGTTCGAGAGGGAAATACTATGTCTGTTCTCATTGCCGGTGTGGATAGTGAGCACGGGCAATTTGTAGGAAGATCGGATGTCCTTATGGTAGCAGCCATTGATTTAGATAGCCAGGAATCTACTTTGTTGTCCATTCCGAGGGACACGTATGTAGAAATTGCAGGAACTGGGGAATATGATAAAATAAACCACGCATTTGCAAGGGATGTAAACACCTCTGTTAAAACTGTTGAGAATTACTTGAATATCCCCATTGATCATTACGTAGCTGTCAATTTTACAGGCTTTGAAACCTTCATTGATTTTTTAGGTGGGATTGAATTAGATGTAGAACGGACAATTTATCATAATTTGCATCCGGACCGTATTTATTTGTACCCAGGATTGCAACGAGTGAATGGGGAAAATGCTTTACAATATGTTCGCTTTAGAGCAGATAATGAAGGGGACTTCGGCAGGAATCGCAGACAGCAACAGGTTATAAAGGAAGTCATTGATCAAACAACCAGCATTCGTACAGTAACAAGGTTGCCAGAAGTATTAGATATTATGGGTAATAATATAAGGACCAGTATGAATACGCGAACGATGTTTGACTTAACGAGAAACCTTTCTTCCTTGACTGGGGATAACGTTGAAACACTACGTTTAACTGGTGATGGCAAAATGTTGAACGGAGTATATTACGTAGATGTAGCGGAAGAGGATCATTTAAAGGTAGTTAACGATCTTCAGGACCGATTAAACATAGAATATAAAACTGTAAAAAGGGAATTGGAAAGTTAATAAATTCCCTAAAATAAAGAAATGGAAGCATCTACTGAAAAAATTTAGGATACTTTTGAATAGTAACCTTCTTGATAATGCAATAATACTTGGATTATCAAGAAGGTTTTTTAGTGTAGAAATATAGAAAAAAGCCATATACCTTTGTTTCTAATATACATATAATCGCTTGGAATTTTACACAAAAGAGAATATATATTGTGAGGCTCATTATCCCATCTAAAAACTACCATGGATCGAATCGATTGAAGCAAGTGTAACTACAAACGATTCAGGTTTTTTGTCTGCTTATAAATAGACCAATTACAAATGAACAGTTAATGTATCCTAAAGTTTCAATTTAGTCATTGTGCGAAGAGATTACTAATGGATACAGGATTTCCCCAATCTAACAAAAACGATGGAGGGGTATTTCACTGCTTCAGCTTTTTGATAGGGAGGAATGCTTATGGAAATAGTTAATAGGATAGGAGATTAATTAGGGGACGAGGAACGATTTTTACATAGAAAAAAGAGGTGTGGAACATGCCTATAGACACTGTAAACTAGATCACAGAATAGTAATGCTGTACAAATAATAAAAAATTAATTTCTGATAAACTAAAAAAATAAATATTTACCATTTATTTTTTAGTCTGAAATTATTACTATAGAATTTGAATAGATTGTGGAGGGCGAATAATTTCCCTTTAATCAATTTATCTATAATTAATTTTTTAGGGGGAATAATATGTGAGGAAGTGTCTTGCTTTATTGTTAGTGTTTTTATTAGTTTTTCCACCAAATTTTACCTTTGCTCTTGATAGTTTAATAGAGGAAAAGGACGATGAAGTACACACATTAGATGAAACTGAAGAAGTAGTCGTTGTATCAGAAGAGGTTGTAGAGGAAGTTTCAGAGGAGATAAAAACATCTGACAGTAAACTAGATGAAACTGAAACGAACGAAAAGGAAACAGGTGAAAATTCGGTTAAGGAAGAACTGGTAACTTTAAATGCGGCTAGTGTTGCACCAATGTCTGTCGCTGAATGGTATGAAGTGGCTAGCAGGAAAGGGACAGCTTCTGAACGCTTGATAGCTTTTATTGAAGCTTACGAGCAATATCCAGGTGATCATTCAATAGTAGAAGGTATCAACACAAGTGCTCGTTCATTATTGAATTGGGCAACAGAGCAACACCAGGATCAGCAATATGATGTTGCTGTAAATCGATACGAACTAATTCTTACAGCACCAGCATTATCATCTTCTATTCAAATGGAGACGGAGCTTAAGCTTCAGTATGGAACGAATAGTGAGAGAGTTCCAACAGCAGATCAGCTAGCAACAAAGGCGAATGGACAACCCACCTCTTCATCGCGGTTAGAATTATTTTCTTTAGGATATTATCTGTATATGACAGACCATAGGTTTGAAGAAGGTATCAATAGTAGTGCTCGGTCTCTACTTAATTGGGCAATAGGTCAGCACAATGAAGGAAATTTTGAGGTAGCTCGGGATCGTTATTTACTGATCTTATCATCGCCAACGTTACGGTCAGACATAAAGGAAGAGACGGAGCAACGATTCCAATTAGCAAACGATAAGGTTAGACTAGCGGATGATATTTATCAAGTAGCTAGAAGGCAGTCTACAGCATCAGAAAGATTAGCCTTGTTTATTGAAGGTTATGAGTTGTATCCAGAAGATTCTCGCTTTGAAGAGGGTATCAACAAAAGTGCCCGTTCATTAATAAATTGGGCGACAGGTCAACATCATGATCATCGTTATGATGTAGCACAAGATCGCTATGAGAGTATTTTAACTGCACCAACACTTAGAAAAGAAATCAAACGGGAAATAGAAGTAAAGCTACAATACGCAAAGGTTAGAAATCTTATCCCTACTGCAAATCAGCTAGTGATGAATGGAAATGGGCAGTCTAGTTCTTTAGATCGACTAGAAGTGTTTACTGAAGGATATTATCTTTATCCAGAAGATTCTCGCTTTGAAGTTGGTATTAATAACAGCGCACAATCCCTTTTAAACTTGGCAATAAGCCATCATCGTGTGGGGGAATATGGAGTAGCGCAGGATCGTTACGAATTAATCCTCTCATCTCCAGTACTGGCGAAGGATATAAAGGATGAAACGGAGTATCGATTAAGCTATGCGAAGGAAGGTATTCGTCTTTCGAATGACTTTGTAGATTTTGCTAGCAGTCAATCTACTTCATCTGAAAGATTAGCTGCCTTTATTGAAGGGTACGAACTATATCCTGATGACTTCCGCTTTGTAGTTGGAATCAATGAGAGTGCCCATTCCCTATTCAACTGGGCTATGGAGCAGCATCAGGTTAGCCATTTTGATATAGCATTAGATCGCTATAAAACAATTTTAGAAGCTCCTGCATTGGATGAAGGTATTAAACAGGAAGTTGAACAAAAGATAATTTATGCGCAGGATAATAAGCGTTTTCCAGTTGCAGAAGAATTGATATCACTGGCTGAGGCTCAACCAAGTTCTTCTCCAAGATTAGAGGTGTATGTAGAAGGGTATACTCTCTTTCCTACAGACGATCGATTTGTAGAAGGAATTAATAATAATGCTCGTTCTTTATTAAACTGGGCAACGGGTCAGCATCAGGATAGACGGTTTGATGTGGCGATTGATCGATATGAATCGATTTTAGCTTTACCCATAGTAGATCCTTTGATTAGAAAAGAAACAGAAAATAAGCTTATTTATGCAAAAGAAAACAATCGTCTTCCTTCTGCAAAACAGTTAAATAATTTAGCGAATGAACAGCATAGTTCTTCTCCTCGTTTAGAGGCATTTATAAAAGGATATCTTCTTTATCCTACCGACAAGAGTTTTGAGGTAGGAATTAATGATAGCGCCGAATCTTTGTTGAACTGGGCAACAGGACAGCATCAAGATAGAAGATATGATGTAGCCATTGACCGATACGAAAATATACTAGCAGCACCAGCGTTAAGGCAGTCGATAAAACGAGAGACAGAGATTAAGCTTCAGTATGCAAATGGTAGGCAGCGAATTCCATCTTCAAATCAGCTAAGCAATGCAGCAAGCGCTAAAGGGACTTCATCAGAACGGTTAGAAACATTTATTGAAGGCTACTATTTGTATTCGAATGATAGTCGTTTTAGAACTGGAATTTATAATAGCGCTAGATCATTACTTAGTTGGACAAGCGGTCAGCACCATGACCGTCGCTATGATGTAGTCATTGAACGTTATGAAAGTATTTTAGCTGCACCAGCTTTGAATCGTTCAATTCGTCAGGAGACGGAGTTGAGGCTAAAATATGCAAAAGGAAGAAATCGAGTTCCAACTGTTAATCAGTTTCTGAATCTAGCAAACAATGAATCTTCTTCTTCAGGAAGATTATCCATTTATAATGAAGGTTTAATATTGTATCCATCAAATAATAGAATGCGGACTGGCGTACAAGAAAGTGCAGAGAGTTTGTTTAGTTGGGCGGTTGGGCGACATGGTTCTGGAGATTATAAAACAGCTATTGATCGTTATGTCTTAATTTTAAATTCAAATGGGGTTCATCCATTTATTCGATCCCAAGCCCAAGAGAATAAAAAGCTTGCGGAGAATAGAAATAGACCTATTTCTTTCAGAACATTAGTTAATGGACGCGTTCAAAACTATACGTATGAAAAGATGCAGCGGGATCTAGGGGATTTACAGCAAATGTATCCTGGTTTTATGGAGACATCAGTGATCGGTAAATCCGTTGATGGAAGAAACATTTACGCTGTGAAATTAGGCTATGGAAATACGGAAATTTTCATTAATAGCTCCATCCATGCACGAGAGCATATGACGACTAATGTTGTGATGAAGATGATTGATGATTACGCTTATGCTTACGCTAACGACAATACGTATGATGGATTTAATGTAAGACAGGTGTTAGACAATACAACCATTTGGTTTGTTCCTATGGCCAACCCTGATGGTGTAACGTTAGTGCAGCAAGGACCTAATGCCATTAATAATAAAAATCTAAGAGATGAAGCCATTAAAATGAATGGTGGTAGCAGGAACTTTGATAGTTGGAAGGCTAATATAAGAGGAGTAGACTTAAACAGAAACTTCCCTACCCGTTGGAATTCGGTTCAACAGGACCCTGGAAAGCCAGGTCCATTTAATCATAAAGGGCCGAAACCACTCAGTGAACCAGAATCGATTATATTAGCTGACTTTACTAGAAGTAGAGACTTTAAAACGACAGTGGCGTATCATTCTTCTGGTGAAGTTATCTTTACAGGTTCACCAGGTCCTGTGGCCAACCTTGTTAGTAGGAAAACAGGGTACCCAGTAATTGACACATCTCGAAATATTAGTGGTGGTGGCTACAATACGTGGTTTATAGATGAATTTGGTAGACCAGGGCTAACACCTGAGATTTCTCCATCAGTGGGACATAGACCTGTTCCATTAGCTAATTGGGACAAAATTTGGAGACAAAATGACTCCGTTGGTCTTATTTTAGCTGATGAAGCATTTCGAAATAGGAATAGGCGATAAAGAGTTTGAATTTTAAGTAGGATAGCTAGCATCTGTGCTAGCTATCCATTTTTATGGAGATATGTGAGAAGGTCGACTTTATAGTATATAGATAAAATATTCATATATTTTGTCCTTATAGAGGTTATACTTACAGCTTGGTGAAAGCTAAAAAAGCACCTTGGATAGAATTGATTTATCATCCAAGGTGCTTTTTTAGTAATAAATTATATTAATCTTGAAGTATTAGTTGGTTACACTATTTTGACTATAAAACTCTTCTTCTGGAACTTGTATATCCTCTTCACTAATAATATTCAAGTGTAGCTGCAATGTCTGGGTAATTTCGGCTACAGACTCTTCCTCTAACTTATAGTAGTAAATGCCCTCTTCTATATAATTTCGTCCATCCAGTTTGAGTGATTCAATATTCCCTAACTTGTTTGCGTACGAATGCATAGATAACATATTGTTAAAAGTAATGTTCGTATTTAAATTGTTTCCAACACTGTCCATTACTGAACCAAAGCGTGTTATGGAGCTTAAGGATACTGCTTCCTTTATAATTGCTTCAATGACTTCCTTTTGTCGTTCTCCTCGGCCTAAATCACCTTGAGGGTCTTGCTTTCTCATTCGTACATAAGCTAATGCCTCTTGACCGTTTAATCGATGTTCTCCTTCTTCGAGAACAATTGTACCGTATGTGGCATTGTCTTTTTCTGTAAAGGTGAATGGTACATTAACGGTTACGCCACCTAATTCATCGATGATTTCCATAAAGGCATCAAAGTTAAGGGATACAAAATAATCTACAGGAATATCAAACAAATTTTCTACTGTATCTATGGTCATATCCACGCCACCGAATGCGTGAGCATGATTTATTTTATCCATGAATCCTCTACCGACAATCTCCACTCGAGAGTCCCGTGGGATGTTTAACATTTTAATGGTTCCTTCTTCAGGATTAAATGTTGTGAGAATCATAGCGTCTGTTCGGCCAGTTAAATCTCCATCCCTACTATCTAATCCAAGGAATAAGATAGAAATAGGATCATTACTAGGGTTTACAACTGTTTCTCTTAAGTCAGAACGATCACCACGATCAAGCTCTTGCTGTGCACTAGATGTGACACTTGCCATTTTGTAGCCCATATAAGCTAAGACACTTCCAGCTATTAAGAAGACTACTAATAAAGATAATGCTGTTATTTTGAAAAAACTATTAAATGTTTTTTTATTATTTGTGCGAAATTGTGCCAATATAAGACACCCCTCTATTCTAATTTTATACTTGATAAACACTACTTAATTTGACGTATGAAAAACGTGATTGGTTTCACCATATTTTGTCATAAAGCTATTAAAAAAATTCTAGCCTACTAGCTAAAATTTTTAGAAAATGTATAAAGAATACTGCTGCGTCAACTTTCTATTAAAGTCTAGCAACACTATTTTATGACAACTATTGTATTTTACAATAAAACTAGATGGTAGTAAATATAATCTTTTAGTAAGAAAATGTAAAATTATGTTCTAATAGTTAATCAATCATGTAATATTGTTGAACTTTAGAAAAATAGTTGGTGAAAATTGTAATTGGAAGTAGGGTGAGGGGGGAGGCTAGGTTGTGCCTGCGGTCAAGATCATTGGGAATATAAATATTGTTGGAACTATCGTGACCGAAGGCGGTGTTAAATGAAGTTTTATAAGAGCTTTCGATCTATTTTTTCAATGATTGATTCGATTTCTTGAAGTTCATCCTCGTTTGCCAATGTAAATTCTTCTAGCTCTCGTCGATAATGGTTTGTTGTTTCCTTCAACTTGTCCATAATAATTCCTTTGTTTTGTTCCTTAATTGTTGAAGCCATATTTAAACGAATTCTATATTTATTAAGCTTTGTTTCGATGATTTCTCTTCTTTTTAATATTTCATCTTTCCGTGATTCTAACTCTTCTTTCCAAGCTAATAACTCTTCGTTTTCATCAATCTTCATTTATTACCCCTCCCAACATAATAGCGACTATACAATATTTTCTCATGTTCGTTCCTATTTTTCAAAGACTACCCTGAAAATGATGCATTACGAAGAGTTGTCAAAAATCAAGAAACCACCATCAGTTTTCAGAACTAATGGTGGCTTCTTTGAACGGTTATTTAGCTTTCGTTTACTTCTGTGTTTATATCTTGGTCAACCTTTTCTATCATGTTTAAATGTTCTTTAAAGGTACGTGAGATTTCTTGTACTGACTCATCACGTAATTCATAGTAATAAATACCTTCAATAATACGATTGTCACCTTCTAGTGTAAGAGATTCAATATTTCCTAGACTTGAAGCATAGGTGTGCATGGAAACAATGTTACCGAAGCTTAAATTAGTTTTTAAATTATTTCCTAAGCTATCCATGATTGGCCCAAATCTTGTAATTGAGCTGAAGCTAGCTGATTGACGGATAATAGATTCAATCACTTCTTTTTGACGTTCTCCTCGTCCTAAATCTCCCATAGGATCTGATTTTCTCATACGAACATATGCAAGAGCTTCCTGACCGTTTAACGTTTGCTCTCCTTCATGGAGTGTAATGGTTCCGTATGTTGCATTGTCTTTTTCTGTAAAGGTAAATGGCACGTTTACATTCACTCCACCAAGTTCATCCACAATTTCCATAAATGCAATGAAATTCAGAGAAACGATGTAATCAACTGGAACTTGTAACAGATTTTCAACTGTATCCACGGTCATGTCAACCCCACCGAAGGCATGAGCATGGTTGATTTTATCTAGTCTATCTCTCCCAACAATTTCAACTCGCGAGTCACGAGGGATGTTTAACATTTTGATGGATGAATCCTCAGGATTAAATGTAGCAAAAATCATTGCATCTGTTCGACCTGACAAATCCTCATCTCGACTATCTAGACCTAGGAATAAAATGGAGATTGGATCCTTACTAGGATTTACTGTATTTTCACGTAAATCAGACATTGCTCCACGATCCAATTCTGCACTCGATGTAACACCTAGAATTTTACTTGCTACATAAGCTACTCCGCCTCCAACAAGCAACAGTAATACTAACAATGTATATAAAGTAATTTTTAATTTCTTCTTTGGCTTCTTCTTCTTGCTTCTTTGATATTCCGTTCTTGATTGTGTCACAGGAGACACCCCTCTATTATATAGATTTTAAAATATATAGACGAAATAAACGTAAAGAATGTATCATTCCTAAAATTTTATACAAATAATGTATAAAAAATGATTCGAAAATGAACCATCAATACATTTTACATCAATATTATTCGACAGTAAATACTATTTTTTGGATTAAGTAATGAAGTGGATTAATTGGTCAAAGAGGCAATCATCCTAAAAAATGATAGGCAACTAAATAAACGCAAATGTCCTGGTAGGTAGTATATTGTCAAATTTTGTTGAAAAAAAATTAAAACTATAAGGTAATAGTGATTAGACACTTTCTATTGGTGTACTAAATTTTGTAGATAATTTGTCATAACCGTAAAAAAATGTCGAATAATATATTGTTTGTCAAGAGGAATTTATTTCGAATTGTATTTACAATTGATTTAGTAGCGTATTAAAATAATAAAGTAAGTAAAAAATGTGTGTATTTAGAATGATATATATCAGTTTTTGTTAAAATACGAAGAAAAATATAGGAAAAAATAAGCAAATTCATCTAGTCATATGTTAATACATTTATATTTAGAATTAGTGAGTTATTCGTCGATATTTGAGGAAATAAGCATAATACGATGATATATGACAATATAAGTATTAAAATGTATTTTTTTACAATGGTATTATTGAGCTAATGTTTTTATGGGGATGAATATTAAAAGGAATTTGTAGATGATTTGTACTAGGGAGAAGGTGGAGTGATTGGGATATCGTGCTGTAGATAAATTCACTATAATGAACGAATATAATAATGAAGGGGATTGTCCTGGTAGGATGATCGTTGATGAGGAAGGTTATATTAGCCATATATGCCAGCATTGTCGTAATCATGTGGGGTTGGAAAAAGACCTTAACAATGGTGCTAGCATATTAACTACGTCTTTGGCTTCTGATTTTTATTCCCTACTAGATAAAAAACAAATAGATGAAAATGTTTTAAAAAATATAGATCATGATAATGTTGATTTGTTACAGAATCTCAATGACCATCTCCTTACATCTTCTGCTCGTTGGACACCGGATACAGAACGGCTCATACAACAAATTAGTCTTCGATATGCCCATGAAATTTTAAATGCATTGACACCTGTATATGGAATTTTACAAATACTAATGAATGAACAAGATAAGAACCCAAATGATAATAGTGACTTATTAAAAATTGCCCAACAAGAAGTAGTAAAAGGGAAAAATTATGTAAATGACTTTTTAAATTTTAATTTCGATACTCCTCCTCAGGCTGTGGAACTTCCTGTTCATGAGTTGATGCATTATATTGAAACCCATTTACATGAACAGTCTCCAGAGTTTACACCTTATATTGTGTTTGAAATTGAAGGAGACGGTAGTAAGAATGTGTTTATAGATAAAAAGAAGCTACGTTTAATATTGCAGCTAATTTTAAAGAAGTGGATAGAATTCGTAGAGGATATGGTAGGTATTAAAGTTATTTTTACTTTGGAAGAAGATAGATTTTTTGTATCAGTAAAATCATCCGTACATCAAGAAGGTGTACTTTACCATCAAGATAATGAACTCATGTTTTACCTCCACCTTATTTCAAGAATGATGAGGAGAAATGGAGGAAGGCTGAAGGTGAGGGATGGCTTAACATTAGAATTTTATAACAGCAGAGATTTTGCAGAACAATTCATGTGAAGACAAGCATCGTCAAATGGAACGGAATAGGATAATTTGCATGCTTGTTTTGTTTTACAAAAAAGTTCACAAAATCGTACGGGACCATGTCCCGCACGATTTTGTGAACTTATGCTATATGGTTTGTTAGTAGGGAATATCTTCTTCAAGATATTTGACGGAGGTTTTTTCGATTTTCCCTTGACCGTTAGTTAGGTTAGTCATCCATTCTTCAAATTTGTTTTCTTCTCCTACAATCACATATGTATGAACGTGCACTTGGTCTAAATATTCAATTTCCTTTATTAAAAAAGGGGAAGAACGTAATTCGTTTTCCACTTTCCCTAAAAAATGATAATCAATCGACGTTCGATAAACTTGAGCTAGATTTCGTTGAACAATTCCTGTAGCTTTAAGTCCTTCTGAAGTACTAGTGCTATATGCCCTAATCAAACCACCTGCACCAAGCTTAACTCCACCAAAATAACGAGTTACGACAACTACAGTATCTTTTAGCTGTCGTTGCTTTAATACTTCTAGCATTGGAACACCTGCTGTTCCAGAGGGTTCTCCATCATCGTTTGCCTTTTGGATTTGATCATTTTCTCCGATCATATAGGCAGAGCAATTATGATTAGCATTCCAGTTTTCCTTTTTAATTTTTTCAATAAAGGCTTGCGCTTCTTCCTCGGTTGTAACTCGGTTCACATAAGCGATAAATCGGGAACGTTGAATGGAAATTTCATGTTCTCCAAATCCTTTTACTGTAAAATAACTAGTAATCATCAAATTCCCCCCTTTCGTATCAAAAACTGATCAAAGCGTATCATACTAAATAACTAAAAATCGAATATTTACGACATATTAATTATTTTTAGGTTATGATGAATGAATAGGTGTGTCAAGGTGAGAACCATACTAAGATGTCTGTTTTAGCATTGATATTTTCATGGTAGACCTCCATTCAAGTGGAAATTGCACCATGACATATGAAAATATTCTTTCAAAGGTGTTCATCCGTTACAGGTGACAGCTTTCCGCGGGTAATGCCTCAGCCTCCCCACTTCGCACTATCGTGCCGAATTGTCGGGTCTTCTGATATTGCTTTTCCCACTGGAGTCGTCACCCTTCACTGCTGAACCGTTCTTGTTTTCAGGGGAGACTTCCCATGCAATGGAATTTGCACCATCAGGTGGGAAAACACATCACTCCTGAGCTTTATGAATGAATGGTATTTATATATTTGGTTTAACTATTTTCATGATAGTCAATGTGTAAAATTTACGTTAATAGAACGAAATCTTATATTAATGAAGAAATATGTTTTTATAAATCGAATTAAATAATTGCTTGTCGATAATATATGTCTAAAGTATGATACTTCTACAAAAAATAACCCTTTTTTTTTATAGAAGAAAAGCATAAAATTTTCATAGGGGAATAATAGGGGATGAAAATCAATAAAGGCTACATTGACAGCTGAAATTAAAGGTAGGGAATCGTATGTCCAATATTAAAGAACAAAGCACAATTGAAATCATCTTAGAAAAAATGATGGATGCTGTTGGGGATAGTAAGGAAAAGATATTTGAAATTGGTGAGGACTCTAGAGGAGAGTATAATATTCTAAAGTCTGAACTAGAAAGTGTTCAATCAAGTGTCATTGAAATTATCGAGAAAAACGAGAAAATGGAGGTTCATTCCCGTTTTGCAAGAAATCGATTATCGGAAGTGAGTAAGCATTTTAACCAATTTAGTGATGAAGAAGTAAAGCAGGCATATGAGCAAGCAAATGATTATCAAGTGCGGTTAGCTATCTTACGGCAAGAGGAGAAGCAATTAAGGGAAAGACGAGATCAAATAGAACGGAGGCTATTGAGGCTAAAGGATACAATTGATCGAGCTGATAGCTTAGTTGGACAAATTAATGTGGTGATTGATTACCTTACTGGAGATTTAAAGCAAGTGACAGAAATGGTCGCCGATGCTGTTGAAATGCAAAAATTAGGGTTGAAAATTATTGAAGCGCAAGAAGAGGAAAGAAAGCGACTTTCTAGAGAAATTCATGATGGACCAGCTCAGATGATGGCAAATGTGATGATTCGTTCTGACTTGATTGAACGAATATATAAGGAAAAAGGCGTGAAGGAAGCAATGGAGGAAATTCGTGATTTGCGTTCTGTCGTAAAAGATTCCCTTGCAGAGGTTCGGAGAATTATTTATGATCTACGTCCCATGGCATTAGATGATCTAGGACTAGTCCCTACATTAGAACGATATTTAAGGCATATTCAAGAGCATGTTTCAGCTAGCATAGTTTTTAAAAGCTTTGGTAAAGAACGTCGCTTGCCATCAGAAATGGAAGTTGCCTTATTTCGATTCGTTCAGGAAGCAGTGCAAAACGCTAATAAGCATGCTAAAGCAACAGAAATTGCTGTTAAAATAGAATTAACTGCAACGAAGGCCTTAGCTATTATTAAAGATAACGGCGCGGGCTTTGATCCAGAAGTAAAAAAAGAAGGGTCATTTGGTTTATTAGGGATGAGAGAACGAGTAAACATGTTAGACGGCCTTTTAACGATAGATTCGAAAATCGGTAAAGGTACTTTAATCATGGTACAACTCCCTGTTAATGGTAAATAGATAGCATTTTTGTCTCATTAAATATTGATTATTTACATGGTCAAAATGCTATAGAAAACGACGATAATAATAGTGATTGATTTACTATTTAAAAAAATAGTTTAATATAAATATAGAACATAACTAGAATGATGTGGAACTGGAGGAGGAGAATAGATGGATAGAGATAAACGTATTAAAATAGTCTTAATTGATGATCACCAGTTATTTCGAGAAGGGGTAAAGCGTATTCTAGCTATGGAACCATCCTTTGATGTTGTAGCTGAAGGAAGCGATGGGGAAGTTGTTATAGACTTAGTTCGAAATTATCAGCCAGATGTTGTATTAATGGATATAAACATGCCTAATGTAAATGGAGTAGAAGCAACAAAACAGTTAGTTGAAACCTTTCCTAACGTAAAGGTATTGATATTATCCATTCACGACGACGAAACATATGTGACACATGTGTTAAAAACTGGTGCTACTGGCTATTTATTGAAAGAAATGGATACGGAAGCCCTTATTGAAGCGGTAAAGGTAGTTGGTGAAGGGGGAGCTTATATCCATCCAAAGGTTACCCACAACTTAATTAATGAATATCGCCGTTTAGCAACAGAAGACGGTCCAGAAACGGAAATTGGGTTTAGGGAAGTAGAGTACCGTAGACCATTACATCTTTTAACACGAAGAGAGTGTGAAGTGCTACAGCTAATGACTGATGGAAAAAGCAACCGTGCTATTGGTGAAGCATTATACATAAGTGAAAAAACAGTAAAGAACCACGTGAGCAATATTTTACAAAAAATGAACATGAACGATCGTACCCAAGCAGTTGTTGACGCTATTAAGAACGGCTGGGTGAAAGTTAATTGAGAGTATAGTGAACGTTGTTGGATTTGATTCGGTGTTTTCTATTATTCATTGAAATTAATTGAATACGTTTACGAAAAAACTACGGAGATTTTTTCTGTAGTTTTTTCGTTATTGAATAATGATTTGTTCATTTTTTTAGGGTGCAAGTTGATAATAAGGTTAGACAGCGATTGTAGGTGGGATTTGAACTATGGAGAATGAAACTAATTTTTCACAGCAATCACAGCTTGTACTATTGTAACTTTGCTGTCGTATAGTTAGGTCCAATCGTCCTGCAAATTGCCTAAATGCTGTTTGCAGGAACGGAGGAGGATCCACCGTTCCTGTAAAGAGTGGAAAAGAGATTTGCGGGAACAGAGGAGGATCCAGCGTTCCTGCAAAGGGAGGAAAAGAGATTTGCGGGAACGGAGGGAGAGTCCAGCGTTCCTGCAAAGGGAGGAAAAGAGATTTGTGGGAACAGAGGGAGGCGCCAGCGTTCCTGCAAAGGGAGGAAAAGAGATTTGCAGGAACGGAGGAGGATCCACCGTTCCTGCAAAGAGTGAAAAGAGATTTGCGGGAACGGAGGGAGAGTCCAGCGTTCCTGCAAAGAGTGGAAAAGAGATTTGCGGGAACAGAGGGAGAGTCCAGCGTTCCTGCAAAGGGAGGAAAAGAGATTTGCGGGAACGGAGGGAGAGTCCAGCGTTCCTGCAAATGGTGGAAAAGAGATTTGCGGGAACGGAGGGAGAGTCCAGCGTTCCTGCAAAGGGTGGAAAAGAGATTTGCGGGAACGGAGGGAGAGTCCAGCGTTCCTGCAAAGGGAGGAAAAGAGATTTGCAGGAACGGAGGAGGATCCACCGTTCCTGCAAAGAGTGAAAAAGAGGGTTGCAGTCACAGGGGAGCTAGACCATGATACTGCAAAGGGAGTAAGAATTAGCACAAAGCTTCTGAGCTACTGTATTTCATGATTTCCCTACTTTCCTGACGTCTAGAAAGCTTCTTGAAATGTCGAGACTTCACCAGTTGTTGCTGATCCCACTGGAGTCGTCACCTTTCACTCCTGAACCGTTCTACTTTCAGGTAGACCGCCCATGCAAGTGGATATTTGCATCATGGGAGATGAAAATATTCTATCTAGCGGCTTCATTCTTACCGCATTTTTGTTTTTCCATCATTTGCGGGAACAATAACGAGTCTTCTTTCGTATTTTCAGGGTAGAAAGAGATATTTTACATATTATGTAACATTATGTTTTTCATTGACAAATAATAGACAAATTTATATCTCTCTTGGTACTATTAAATAAGTAAAAAGTCATATTAATTATAAATGAATAAATAATTGGTAGTCATTTTTCAAAAAATAGTTGGATAGAAGATGATCTTTTGTTTAGGAAGAAGTAGCTTTTCCGCAGGGTTCTGAATGTGCATCTAAGAGTAAGCCCACGGACGAAGAAAATGTGATAGCTTTTCGAGGAGTCTTGCAACCTCCGCCAAAATCAAACTTTTACTAAAACAACAACCATTTTTAACACAACCATTGTTGAAAAAAGTGTATGAAATATTTTAATGGAAGAAGTGATTAAATTTATGGGTAAGGTAGCCATTATCAGTGATAGTACCGCTTACATACCGAAAGATGTCCGTGAAAAAAACAATATTGTAATGATCCCATTAAATGTTGTTTTTGGTGAGGAAGAGTATAAAGAAGAGCTAGAAATTACGACAGAGCAATTTTACGAAGAAATGAAAACAAAGGAAGCTCTCCCAAAAACGTCACAGCCTGCCGTTGGCCTTTTTGAACAAAGATATCGAGAATTAGGGGAAGATTATGATGAAATTATTGTTATTACATTGTCCAGTGGTATTAGTGGGACGTACCAAACGGCAGTGAGTGCTAGTACTATGGTAGAAGATGTGAAGGTACACGTCTTTGATTCAGAAATTAGCTGTTTCGTTCAAGGTTTTTATGTACTTAAGGCAGCAGAAATGGCCAATGCTGGTCGAAGTAGTGAAGAAATTATTCGTGAGTTAGAGGAAATGAAGAATAGCTGCCGTGCTTATTTTATGGCAGATGACTTAAGTCACCTTCACCGTGGTGGTCGTTTAAATGGTGCTCAATTAATCGTTGGAAGTCTACTTCAAATTAAGCCAGTACTCCATTTTGAAAATAAAGTAATTGTTCCTTTTGAAAAAGTTCGTACAGCAAAGAAAGCCATTAGCCGCATTCTTGGATTGTTAGATGAGGATGCTAAAAGTGGCGATGCCTATAACGTAACGGTAATCCATGCTAAACGACCTGAAAAAGCGAAGGAGCTTGCAGAGAAAATTGAAAGTAAATACCCTAATTGTAACGTAACCATCAGTTACTTCGGCCCGGTCATTGGGACGCATTTAGGTGAAGGAAGTCTTGGTATCGGATGGGTGAAACAATAAGCCTGTTTTAATCTGTTGTGGTGATTTTTGTACTGAAGGAAGATTTTGGTGTTGGAATTATAGAATTTTATAATTATTTATTCTTGAAAAATAACATACTTCTCAGGTGTTGAGTCATTTAAAAATCCTGAGAAGTGCCTCTATTCACTGTTCATTTGAACATCCATGATAGGAGACCAGTTTATTTTTCTCCTCCCCAAAGCAATATACCTATGCTAATCTCATTCTTAACTCCCTGTAATTCTAAAATTAGTATCATTCAAATGTATTGTTGTTGTTCTTAATTATGCCCTTCAACATTTAACCTCTAAAAAAACACCAATCCTATCAATACCCCACTTGAATCGTTATTTATTCTTCTATTCATAAAAACCACTAATTCCCCCATTTTAAAGGAGGCCACCCTATGCTATTTTACCCCATTCCACTTCAGGTGATTGATGATTTGGTTGATAAAACTAAAGAAAAAGAAAAATTATGCAATCATTCTTTGCTACCTTATGTATTACCTTTAGAAAAGGATGAACGTGTATGGCTTATACCGGAACTACCGCCACATGAACGATTGAATCTTGAAGCAGACAAACTCCAATCATACAATGAAATCCTTCAGTTACTCTCGAAAATAACAAATCTGCCCTCACCCCAAAACATACTTGAAATTACCCAACAAAATTTAAAACCATACTTTCCTGAACACAGTTATGCAGCCTTTTTGATTAATGGTGATATAAAAACATATTTAGAAGGCCGTCGTCTATTAGGGGATGAGCTTCCAATTTCCACCCTAGAAATTCATGAGCATGTCTCCTATGGTTTTATTCGTTATGAATTAGGAATGAGGAAACAGCGTTCTAGTTATGAATGTAAGAGGTGTGGGAATACGAAGGTGCATTTATTCGGAACGTTTGATTGTTATCGCTGTAAAGGGAAATGTGTTTATTGCCGTAGCTGTATCATGATGGGGCGAGTAACGGCGTGTTCCCCATTGTTAACGTGGAAAAGTGAAATTATTCCCCAGGAAATGACAAAATTTCCTTTTGGAAAAAAAGGGGAATTGGCTTGGGATGGAACTTTATCCTATTTTCAACAAAAAGCTTCAAATAAGCTTTGTAATGCCATCGATCAGTTTATAGAGGGAACAAATACACATTCCTTCTTCCTTGTTTGGGCTGTTTGTGGGTCAGGAAAAACGGAAATGTTATTTCGGGGAATTGAGCTAGGCTTACAGCATGGTCTTCGCGTTCTCATTGCCACTCCTAGAACTGATGTGGTGCTTGAACTTGAACCTCGATTTAAACAAGCTTTCCCAAAAACGAAGATTCATGCATTTTATGGTGGGGCAGAAGATCGGTTTGCTCAAGGGGAGCTAATCATAAGCACAACACACCAGCTCCTTCGTTTTTACAAGTCCTTTGATCTTGTCATTATTGATGAAGTAGATGCATTCCCGTATACGGCAGACAAAAAACTCCGGTATGCTGTGTCAGAAGCAAGGCGTGATAGAGGGTTTACTGTTTTTGTTTCCGCAACTCCAGATGAAAAAATGAAGCGTGATACAAAAACAGGACAAATTTTATGTGCGAAGGTGGCACGTCGTTACCATCGTCATCCGTTACCTGTTCCAAAGCTTCGATGGGTTGGACAGTGGAAAAAATTAATCGAAAAAAATCGCTTACCGAGAGAGCTTCTTAAGTGGATTGATGGACATATGAGAGAGAAAAGACAGGTCTTTCTATTTGTTCCTACTGTACAGGTGATGCAAGAGGTGGAGAAAGTTTTACAAAAAGAAATAACTCCTGTTAAGGTGGCCGCTGTTCATTCGGCAGATAATGAGAGACGGGAAAAGGTAATGGCTTTTAGGAAAGGAGACATTAGGTTACTCGTAACGACAACTATTTTAGAACGAGGAGTAACAGTAAAGGGAGTGCAGGTAGGGGTGTTAGGGGCAGAGGATCGTATATTTACGGAATCGGCGTTAGTGCAAATCGCTGGAAGAGTAGGGAGAAGTCCAGAAGAACCAACAGGTGATGTTATCTTTTTTCACTTTGGGAAAACGGAAGAAATGATCAAGGCAGTAAAACACATTAAAAACATGAATGTGTTAGGGGAAAAGGAACTGAATGAAGAGAAGGAAGGGCTTGAAGATGTCTGGCACCATGAAAAAGAGGGGGAGTAACCAATGAGTAGTTGGCGAGATTTGGTTGTTGGGACAGAGAATTGTTTGTGGTGTGATGGATTATATGATGGAATGCTTTCGTGGACGTGGGCAGTTGGACTATGGAAAGAGGAAAAATTATGCCCTCAGTGCTACGAGAAGCTAGAACCCATAACCGAAATTGCCTGTGAGGAATGTGGTAGACCAGCATCTTCTATTTGGATGCCAAGGACCGAGAAAGAGGTAGCAGGTAAGGAAGCTGGTCCTGGAAAAAAGTGCTTTGATTGTATTCGGTGGGCAAAAGGGAAGCCATGGGATGAATGTTCTTTTCAGCACAGGGCCTTGTATGTGTATAACCCGTTTATGCAAGAGCTTTTGAGCAGATTTAAATATCGTGGGGATGTGGAGCTTGCTACTATTTTTCAATGGCAGCTAAAGAAGCTTGCAAGGAAGCTTGGAACCTTTGAGATTGTTACAACTATTCCGTTAAAGGATAAGAGACATTGGGAGAGAGGATTTAACCAAGGAGATGCCTTATCAAAACAGTTTTCCACAACTCCATTACTACAATTTAAACAATCTCACTCTGAAAGGAAGCAAAGTAAACGTTCAAGAGAGGAACGAATCCGTGATTTAAAAGGGGTCTTTCAGTTGAAGGAGGAGGTTATACCATTAATAAAAGGAAAAGAAGTTTTGATAATCGATGATATTTATACAACAGGAGCTACGTTGCGCAGTGCTGCAGAGACATTGTACTGTCATGGTGCGAAACGAGTGTGTACAGTGACAGTTGCAAGATCTACTGGGGAATTAAAGGTTTCCACTGACAAGTGAGAATAAAGATCAAAATAGTTAGAATCCGATAAGGGGTATGATATTATCGGTATTTTCAAAAATAAGCAATTATTAATTAAAGAAGAATGATATGGTAAAATATAATTGAATGGAGGCTTCAAATGAAGCGATTAAATCCATTAAACGACTTCTTATTTAAAAAGTTGTTTGGAGATAACAAGGATAAGGACATTCTTATTGGACTTTTAAATGCTATACTTCAATATGATATAGTTGATATTACACTTGAAAGTGAAAATTTAGATAGGGATAGTCAAGAGAATAAATTAGGAGTTTTAGATATAAAAGCAAAAAATAGAATAGGAGAAAAATTTAACATAGAAGTTCAATTATTAAATAACAAAAATATGGTTCAGAGGACTTTATTCTATTGGTCAAAACTTTTTGTTGAAGGTTTTGAAGCAGGTAGTAATTATACATCACTTAAAAAAACCGTTACAATCAATATTCTTGATTTTAAAATGGAGGAGTTACGAAAAGAGTCCTATCATTCCATTTATAAATTACGGGAAAGTCGATCGAAAAATGAGTTAACGAATTTATTAGAGATTCATTTCGTTGAATTACCTAAATTTAATGAATTGAAAGCTAATTTAAACAATTCATTTCACAGATGGTTAATTTTTTTAAAAGAGGATGTTAATGAAAATACGTTGAGGGAGGTTATCAGAATGGATATTATCCTGAACAAAGCTGAAGAAAAGTTATTAAATTTAAGTGCTGATCCTGAAACTAGAAAAGAGTATGAAAGAAGAGCAAAAGCCCTTTCTGATGAAAGAAGTCGACTAGAGGATGCTAAAATTTTAGGGATACTTGAAGTGGCTAAAAGCTTACTAGACAGTGGATTGTCTCTTTCTGAAGTGGCAAAGCATACTCCATATAATGCAGAAGAATTAGAACAAATGCTTAAGATGTATAATTTATCATGATGTTTTCTGTTTCCCCCAGTAATATACTGAGGGATTTTTTTTTCTAGATAATTAATTTTCAATATTAGTGATAAAGGGTCTCATAATCTAAGAGGAGATTGAATTAAATTGATATATTTTTGAATAAATGTTCTTGTTCTAGTATGAAATAGTGAATGATGAAATTGACACTTTGTTAGTAAACAAAAGTAACTGATCGTTAGATGTTACTATTATATTATTTGCACCTTTCATTTCCTTCTCCATAAAGGCTAAAAATTCGCATGGATAGGACGATATAAATAAAAAGAGGACTCCCTATATTAAATGTAATTGTCTGGAAGTTGAATTACTTTATTGAAAGTTTAGTAATTTAAATGGAAGATTAGCACTTTGGTGTGGGGCGTTCAATAGAGAGGGTGGTTTCCATGGCTGATTTAGAAAATTGTCCTAATTGTGGAAAGGTGTTTGTAAAGGCATTGCGTCCAGTATGTAATGCTTGTTATCAAGAGGTTGAGGAAAAATTTAGAATCACGTATGAATTTTTAAGGAAGCGCCAGAACCGAATGGCCACAATGGAAGAGGTTCATGAAGAAACTGGGGTAGAAAAGAACCTTATATATCAATTTATTCGAGAAGGAAGACTTCATTTATCTCAGTTCCCTAATTTAGGGTATCCGTGTGAAAAATGTGGTGTTTCTATTCGAGAAGGCCGCTTATGTGGTGACTGTAATCGAGAGATACGAACCGGAATGACTAGATTAAACCAAGAAAAAGCTTTTGAAAATAGAAAGAGAACGAAAGAAAATAGTAAGATTACAACGTATCATTCCTTAGATGAACGTTTGAACCGTAGAGACTAATGTATGATAGGATTGTAATCTGTGTAAAAATACGATTAAAGCTAAACATATGAACGTTGCTTCCGATATAATAACTAGACGAAAAAACTGAAATGAAATGTGTAGTATAAATACAATGGTTTTTCTGGAAATGTACTAACGTACTTACAAAATGCGAGGAGGTAATAAGTATGAAAATTAATCCGATGCATTCTGTCAACGCATATCGTAAACAACAAGATGTAACAACTCAGAAAACGACAGAACCGACGAAGAAACAAGATCAGCTTCAAATTTCTTCTGAGGCAAAGAAGATGCAGGAATCATCTCAGCTGTCTGCAGATAGACAAGAGAAGATTTCCAAGCTTAAGGCAGACATTGATCAAGGGAAATATAAAGTAAATGCAAATGAGGTAGCACGGAAATTTTATGACTTTTGGTCAAAATAAAGGATTTACTAATTAACGGAGTTTATGTAAGGAGCTTTTAGTTTTCCTTCGAAAAAATAGATTTCCGTATGGAAGGGTGTGGGACTATGGTAGAGAATAAGCAAATCATTACAGTTTTCCAAGCGCTAACAGCTGTTCATGAAAAATTTAATGCACAAGCTCTTCAGAAGGAAGAAGTAGTGAAAAAGGGAGATATCCCTGCATTAGAAAAACTATTGAAGGAAGAGTCAGCCTTAGTACAGCAGCTGCGAAAGCTTGAACAGACACGACATCACCTAGTCCAAACATGGTTAGAGGAAAAGGGATTTGTAAAAGAGGATGTAACGATGGACAAGCTGCTGCAGTTTTATCCTGAAGAGGAACGGGAGGATCTTCAATACTGGCAACAGTGTCTTATGACGGAAATTTCCAAGCTGAAGCAACAAAATGAATTTAACCAGCAACTAATTGAGGAATCGTTACGTTTTGTAAACATGTCCCTTGAATCTATGCAACCGAAAAATGATCTGGGAAACTATGAACGGCCAAATAGAAAGATAAATCAAAGCTATAGTTCTGAAGGACGATCTATCTTTGATTCGAAAGCTTAAAGGAACGGGAGATAGGAGAGAAGAAGATGACATCAACATTTCATGGTTTGGAAACAGCGCGGCGAGCACTAGGGACAAACCAAACAGCTATCCAAACGACAGGACATAATATTGCTAATGCTAATACACCAGGATACTCCCGCCAAAGAGTAAACTTTGCACCAACGGAAGCGTACCCGGCACCAAGCTTTAACAAACCAGGTGTAGCGGGACAAATTGGTTCAGGGGTGAAGCCAGGTGAGGTTCAACGTATTAGGGAAAGCTTTTTAGATGTTCAATATCGTTCGGAAAACAACAAGTTTGGCTTTTGGGACGGAATTAGTAAAGCATGGACAAAAATAGAGGATATTATGAACGAACCGACGGAAAATGGAATTGCTAGTTCAATGGATCGTTTTTGGCGATCGTTGCAGGATTTATCTGTACACCCAGAGGACTCTGGTGCTCGATCAGTGGTACTTCAACAAGGGACAGCATTAGCCGAGACCTTTAATTATACGTATGATTCTCTGGAAGCTACTCAAAAGGATTATAAGAAACAAATTGAAGTGCAAGAGAAACATATTAATTCCTTACTAGATCAAATTAACAAGATTAATAAACAAATTGCTGGAGTGGAACCACACGGATTTTTAACGAACGACTTGTATGATCAGCGCGACCTATTAGTGGATGAGTTGTCCTTATATCTTAATGTGAGTGTGGAGCAGGTAGGAAGTGGAGGCTTGTCTAGTGATGTAGCTTCTGGACGATATACTGTTAAGTTGCTTGATGATTACGGTCGTGAAACAGGTGTTACCCTTGTTGACGGATCAAGGCTAGAACATCATTCATTAAAAGTATTTTTTGATGATAGTGACAGTGGTCTAGTAGAAGAAATATACGTGGCTACATCTAAAGAGCTAGCATTAATTAATGATGATAAATTAGAGTGGGAAGACCTCCGTGGAAAAGGAAATCCTCTTGATGAATTTCCTTCAATGGGGCAATTCACAGCAACGATCGAGGCGTTCGGATACATCGATAGTGAAGGTAGAGAAAAAGGATTATTACCTGAAATGCTTCGGGATCTAGATGAAATGGTATTTACCTTTGTGGAGGAGTTTAATAAGGTTCACCAGTCTGGTTGGAGTTTATACGAAATAAATGAAAAGGCTGTAGACCCAAATTACGAAAAAGAAGGCTTCAACTTTTTTAGTTATAAGGATGGTCCAACTCCAATAGACGAAAACAATAAGGGGACAGCTGCACGACGTTTACAAGTAAACAATGAACTGATAACAGACCTAGATAAAATAGCAGCCTCTGCAGCAGCTGAAAAGGAAGACGGAGAATATATACCAAAGGAAATTGCCTTTACTGGGGACGGTTCTAATGCATTAGCATTAGCCAATGTAAAGGATGCCAACTTAAGTTTTGCAGGATCTACGACGAACGTACAAAGCTTTTACCAAGGAGTTATTGGTAATATGGCTGTAAACGGTAGTGAGGCTGAAAGAATGACTAAAAACTCGGAAACACTTCGAGAGTCAGTAGAAAATCGTCGCCAATCTGTAAGCGGCGTATCCCTAGATGAAGAAATGGCAGACCTAATCAAATTTCAGCATGCATACAATGCTGCAGCTCGTAGTCTTACCGTCATGGACGAAATGCTAGATCGAATCATAAACGGCATGGGAATTGTGGGTAGGTAAGGATTAACTAGATTACACTAAAGAGGTGGAAGAAATGCGTGTTACGCAACCGATGCTGTCAAACAGCTCTTTACGTCATTTAAGTCAAAGCTATCAAACGCTACACACGTTGCAAAACCAATTAGCAACAGGAAAAAAAATAACGCGTGCCTCTCAGGATCCGGTTGTTGCCATGAATGGAATGCGTTACCGTACACAAGTAACGGAAATTACACAATTTGAACGGAACTTGTCTGAAACGTATAACTGGATGGATAACGGTGACGCAGCACTAGACCAAGTAACCAATGCTATGCATCGAGTACGTGAATTAGCTGTTCAAGCGTCAAATGATACGTATGAAGCCTCCCAACGTGATAATATCGCGAAGGAAATAAGGCAGCTTTTAGAGCATGTAGAATCACTAGCTAATACGAAATCAAACAGTAAATTTATTTTTAACGGGACGAATACAACTAATCCCCCAGTAAATCCAGAAGCATTTAATCTTAAATTTGAAGATATTGCAAATGACTTTCAAGGAATAGGGGATGGAGAGTATGAAAAAGGGGATTTCCCTATTGAATTGACATTTAGCAGTGGGACGTATCATTTACATTCGAAGGACGGAGATACATACGTTTTTCAACACGCTGATCACCCTAGACCAGACAAAATGATTACGATGACTGTTGGGGAAGAAATAGATGAGGATACTGATGAGGTTACATTTAATCTTGACGCGATACAGTATAGTCATAATGGCGAAACTTCCGAATTGAAAGAAAGAGAAATCATCTTTTTTGGAGCAGATGCTGTTTCCACAAACGAGCAGGACGTGAAAATCGAATTGTTAAAGGGAGTAACAATCCCAATAAACATTCGACCAGATAATGTTTTCTCAAAGGATTTCTTCGGTGACATTATTCAGCTAGAAAATGCATTAAAGGATCCAGAAACGACGGGAGAAGAGTTAACGCGCCACCTACAAAACTTTGATAATCAAATAAATAAAGTGGTAAATGAACGGGCTGAGCTCGGTGCACGGTTAAACCGTGTGGAAATGATCGAGGATCGTGTGCGGGATCAAGAGGTCATTGCGAAGCGAACCATGTCTGAAAACGAGGATGCAGACATTGAAAAGGTGATTACAGAACTGTTAATGGCGGAAAATGTCCATATGGCAGCCCTTTCCTCCATGGCCCGTATTATGCAGCCTTCGTTGATGGATTTCTTAAGATAATAATAGATTGGAATGTCGTAACAAGATGATGAGATAACAACTGAACCGGGCAACGATGATTGTCCGGTTTTTTAGCACAACTGGCTTCACAAATTTCAATGCGGATGATCATTTAATGATAATGGGAGGGGACGTATGATATGCAGCTACCTCAAATAAATATTCAAACACAAACAGCAAGTACTGCCATTGCATATAATCGGCCACCAATGTCTATCCAACAACGTCCAGCTGATATACATATTGAACAAGAGTTAATTGGAAGCTTCCGTATAAGCTCCACTGCTTCGAAACTTTATATTGATCAGACGGAGGCTTTTGCAGATGCAAATTTAAAAACACCTCTCCGTTTGGCTAGTGAATATACAAGCTCAGCCCAAAATGCAGCACTCCAGTATATTGCTAAAAAAGCCCGTCAAGGGGAGCAACTAAAGAGTATCGACAATGGTGTGAATGCCATTCCGGCTATCGTTCGAGAAAATAGTTCACGGAAGCCAGCACAAGTTGAACTTGGGACGATGCCTCAAAATGCTTTTAGGGTGAATATTGATTATGTTCCATCTACCGTTGAAGTAGATGTGGACTGGCCAGATCCGATTATTGAAGTAAGGAAAAATGACCCAGACATACACATCCCTCGTTGGGAAGCTAATACATATCTCGAGCAAAAAAATTGGATTTCCTTTTCTGTTGTAGGAGGAAATATAAATAAACAGCTTTAAATGAGTAGGATAAAACAATATGGAACAGTATAAGCAATGGATGAGCTACTAATGGATTTTTACATATTCATTAGATAAAGTAGCTACGGATCTGTTGCTTTTTATGTTCAATTTACATATTTTAACTAAAATTGACTTGAAAATGAGTAATGAATAAATTAATAACCAAAGATATATCAATTGACACAAAAAATGTCATAATTAGCCGATTAGAAGTAGAAAAATATGGTACAATGTAGTAGAAATTGTCGAAATAGTACTATAATAATAGTAAATATATGACTTGGTAAAACTAATGGAGTGATCTTTTTGAAAATACAAACAAAGTTTTCAGGTGAAGTTGAAATAAATACACAGAACATTATTCAATTTGAACAAGGAATTCCTTGTTTTGAAGATGAGAAACAATTTGTTCTTCTTCCTTTTAGTGATAGTCAAAGTCCCTTTTACATATTGCAGTCAGTTACAACAGAAGGTTTAGCCTTCGTTGTTATGACACCATTTCAGTTTTTTCCAGATTACGAAGCGAAGCTACCAGACAGCGTTGTTGAAAAGCTGGCCATTGAATCAGAAGAGGACGTTGCTTTGTTTGTTGTTCTTACATTAAGGGAATCGTTACAGGAGTCTACTGCAAATTTACGTGGACCAATTGTTGTGAACAGCAAAAAACAGCTTGGAAAGCAAATTGTACTAAATGAATCCAATTATCATACGAAGCACCCTCTAGCAAAATTAACTGCTGCTGGTAAAGGGGAGGCGTAATCGATGCTAGTACTTACGCGAAAAACGAATGAATCCATAAAAATTGGTGACGACATTGAAATAAAAATTATTAGTGTGGACGGCGATCAAGTAAAAATAGGCATCGATGCACCACGAAACATAGACATCCATCGTAAAGAAGTATACTTAGCAATACAGCAGGAAAATAGTGAAGCGGCTAATTCAACAATGGATGTACTCCAGCAGCTCATGGCGGAATCAGCGAAAAAGAAATGATAATTGGTTGGAAAACTGTAAGATGGTAGCTATGATAAGTTGTTAAAACAGAACTATTTTAATTTGTGTAAAAATGGTGAAATTTTCTATCTTAAGTAATGGTTTACTAACATTATTATGGTAAAAATCTGCTGAATTTGTTCAATATAGTTAACATTTTTAGTTAGAGAGTATTATTGTTGAGAAAAATAAAGTGACTTTCGAACGATTTTAAGGATTGTCACAATTTGTTATTTTATAAGAATATATAGAATATTAAGTCGAAAGTAGCGGAGATAGTACCGTTGTTTTCTTGAAAGGGGATACTTCCATTGCTTGTTAAAACGAAGCAGCATTTTTCTACTACTCATCCTAAAATTTTATTTATTGACCAGCAAGAGAGGGTACCTTCATCAGTTGTAGATACTATTTCAAATCAATTAAATGCTCAATCAGTAACCATAAAGGGAACAATACCACCTGCCCTTTCTCAGTATGACTGTCTTTTTTATTTTGTAGATGAATATAGTGGAACTACGATCTCCGCTTTGGGAGAGGTTTTCGGAGATTGGAACGGAACGAATGAGAAGTGTGTTATTTTAATTCACGATAATTATAAGGATAAGGATTTATTTCCTTACTTGAAATTTTGTGTAAATGGCATTGTTTCCTTATCTTTTCTAAAAAAGCACTGTGGGCTTATGCTCAATCATTTACTGGATAAAGGGGTATTTCTTGAACCAAACCTCCATCAAGGATTAGTTAAGGAAATTGAAACACGAAAAATGAAGGACTTACCAATTAAAAAGCTCGTGTTAAAAAAGGAGCAGGTAATAGGCATCCTATCACCAAACGAACAGGACGTCCTCCAATTAATCTTAGACGGCTTAAACAATCGCCAAATTGCAGAACACCTATATCTAGCCCAATCGACCGTAAGCACCATCATTAGTCATTTGTTACGGAAGATACAAGCCAACGATCGCACGGATGCGATGGTGAAGGCTATAAGGAATGGTTGGGTTGAGGCGAATAGGTAGTGACTTAAATTTCATAAATGTAATTAGGATGAAGAGATCTTGTTTTGAGGTCTCTTTTTTGTATTTGAAAAACCAGGTAGGCGTTTGTACAAAGAGGATATTTGGACAATAGAGTAAGAAAAAAATTTTACTATGGGTGTTTATCCGATACTAGTGAATTTTTTTCGTGGTCAATGACTCAGCCTCTACTAGATATTATATTTATTGCTAAAGTAATTGATCCTGTCTCTTCCTCTGCTAGTAGTGATCTGGTGGTAGATACGTCGAAACAACTCGAAGGTTATTCGTGAAGTATATGCTCGTCGCTAGAGTTGTCGCCCTTCACTTCTAACTTCTTTATTCTCAGGGTGGACCTCTCATGTAAGTAAAGACTTGTACCATGCAATAAGAAAATACTCATGAAGGAGGTTCATCCGTTACAGACGAATCAATTACTCCTAAGGGCGCCCACGTCCGGTGGGCAACGGCGTAATCCTGCCGTTCTGGCTGCACGGGCAATGCTTCAGCCTCCACACTTCGCACTAACGTGCCGAATGGTCGGGTCTTCAGCTATTGCTTTTCACGCTAGAGTCACCGCATTCCACTTCTGAACCGATACTTATTTTCAGGGTAGACCGCCGATGCAAGTGAATATTTGCACCATGAGAGATGAAAATGTTTTTTTCATTACGGTCACATTATGATTTTGTAGTTTTGAGACGCCTAGAACGCCTTTTGAGTACCGCATTTGTGTTTTTTCCTGATTTGCGGGTTTCTAGAACGTTTCGTATTTTCAGGGTAGACCGCCCATGCAAGTGTAAATTTGCACCATGGAGGATGAAAATTAATTTTAGTCCAATTGGAACGAATGATTAACCTGCGCTTTATTTGCTAATACTATTAATTTTGATATCAGCTATTTTCAGGGTAGACTCCATTCAATTCGACTAAATTAGCTAGAATAATAGAAAAAATAATAATTTTTTTCAAAAACTATTAAACTATTAGTTCTTTTGTCCGATAAAAGAAATGTAACGATCATAAAGGATTAAGGCGGCCGACTTTTTTCTTAGCGATCAAACAATGGAACTTCTAACCACAAGGATGTGGCGGAAGCAAAATAACCCAAATTCAAGGAGGAATTTTATTATGATTATCAACAATAATATCCCAGCGTTAAACACCCACCGCCAAATGGGTATCAACCAAGGAAACATGCAATCTTCAATGGAAAAGCTATCTTCTGGTCTTCGTATCAACCGTGCAGGTGACGATGCAGCAGGTCTAGCAATTTCTGAAAAAATGCGTTCACAAATCAACGGGTTAGATCAAGCAAGCCGTAATGCACAAGATGGTATTTCATTAATTCAAACTGCTGAAGGTGCGTTAGATGAAGTACACAGCATTCTTCAACGTATGCGTGAACTTGCAGTTCAATCTTCAAACGACACAAATGTAGATACATTGGATCGTGAAGCTCTAAATGCTGAATTTTCTCAGTTAGCCGAGGAAATTGGAAGAATTAAGGATACTACACAATTCAATAAGCAGAACCTGCTTGATGATGGTGTAGATACGATTAATTTACAAGTTGGAGCAAATGAAGATGAATTAATTATAGTAGACCTTGAAAAGGTAGACCTTTCAGATATTCATGAAGCGGCAGATGGTGCAGCAATTGGTGATCATACGGATTCTCAGGATGCAATTGAAGTAATTGAAGCACAAATTGCAGCTGTTTCCGAAGGACGTTCTTATCTTGGTGCAATGCAAAATCGTCTTGAGCACACAATCGCAAATCTTGACAATGCTTCTGAGAATCTATCAGCTGCGGAATCTCGTATTCGTGATGTGGATATGGCTAAAGAAATGATGGAAATGACTAAAGCAAATATTCTTTCTCAAGCATCTCAGTCAATGCTAGCGCAGGCTAACCAACAACCACAATCCGTATTACAACTACTTGGTTAATTTTAATATTACTTTTTATGAGAAGGTTCCTGCCTCGGCTGGAACCTCTCTTTTTTTAAAGGGGAATTGGACTAGAGTGTAAGAGAATAGTTTTGATTTTCTTTAAATTTTTTCTGAAGATAGATTTAAAGTTATCGAATTCAAAAGGATTTCTGTGGAAAAATAAAAGAGTAATTAGACATATTGACTTCAAAAAAATGTTGCTATGCCTTTACTCAACATAAGAGCTTCAATGTATTCAACCTGTCCGCTCCTACTAACGAAAAAGAGCATAATTTAATATTATTTAGAGAATATTTTTATATTCCTAAAAAAGGTTAACTTCATCATTAAATATTAAAATAATATTCATAATTAAATTTGTATTATCGGAAGGAAAGGATTATTCATGGATACTGAAAAAACATATATAAAAACAATAGAAAAGTCAATTAAAACAATTGATTTATGTCTCGAATATCTGAAAAATGAAAAATATGATGATGCAACAAATATATATAATTTATTGTTAAAAACATTTGAAATGATTAAGGATTTTAATTTAAATAGTGATACTTCAAAATTTAGTATGCATTTGGATAAATTAGAACTCCTCCATAAGAAATCTATTCAGCAATTCGAGTCGAATAAATGGGATGTTTTGGAGAATCATATTGTTGTTAAAATAAAAAAACAATACTTAGAAATATATGAATTTTTAATGCAATATTTTAAATACCAAAAAGAATACGATATAAATATTAATTATTCTCAATATCAGGAGTTTAAAGATGCGAATCTAATTAACGACCTTTCAAATGAAGACAGAGATAAACTAAGAGCTTATTGGACTAAACATTTCGACGTAGAGAAACAACATCAGGTTGACCGTTCGGTTCATTATGGTTTTAAAACATTAACAGGAGTATTAGAGCCTAGGCTTATAAGCCAAACACAATTAAACCTCTATATATTACCTGAATTTTACCATTCGAGAATAGTGCGATATTATGATGATAAAAATATCTATGATATTTTAATGCATGGCTTGTCACAACCAAAGAGTATATTGAAACGGATAAAAGGCTCATACTTTGACGGTAATACAAGGTCGATCACTCGTTCGAAAGCATTCAGCATTTTTTTTCATACAAAAGAAGATGTTATCCTAAAAGGTAGTCTAGGGAATGATGGAAAACAAGTTGTGAAACTTAGCTATAAAAATAACTTTTTTTATTTGGATAATCAAAAAATGAATCTAGATAAAATTGAAGAGAAATTTGGTAGTGACTTTATCATTCAAGAAGTTATAAAACAGCATCCTAAGCTAGCCAAGCCTCACCCTTATTCTGTTAACACACTTCGATTAATGACATTAAGATGGAATGGAAAAATCCACTATCTCGGTGGATATGCGAAGTTCGGTGCAGAGAAGTCTACGATGGACAATACACTAGCAACAGGAGGATTTACAGTTGGGATAAATGATGATGGTGTATTTGACTCAGAGGGTATGGATGGGAAAATGAATAGATATGAAAGTCATCCGACAACCGGTTTTAAATTTGCTAATCTTGAACCATTAGATAACTACAATATCTTTAAAGACTTTGTGAAGGAAGCGCATGATAGAATTCCTCATGCTCAATATGTTTCTTGGGATATAGCAGTGTCTACAGAAGAGAAACCTATTTTTATTGAAATGAATTTTAGAGGACCAGTGTATCGTTACCAAATTATTTGTAAACGACCTATTTTTGGGGATTTTACAGAAGAAATTTTTCAATATATTAAAAAAAGAATTAATGAAAAAAATAATTAGTTTTTTACATCATTTTTAATTCATGAGGGATCATTATATGGAATTATCAATTGAAGAAATACAAGAAAGGTTACTTCAGATGTTACTTGAAGTAACAACATTATTTGAAGAAAATAACATTCTATATTCCATTTCATTTGGAACTCTTCTAGGAGCGGTAAGGCACAAAGATTTTATTCCTTGGGATGATGATATTGACATCCATATTCATGAATCGTGTTTCGACGATGCCATGGAAATAGTTAAGAATAAATTAAGTGAAAAGTATCGCTTATTTAATAAATATGAGTTCCCTTTGGAATGGGATATCGATATGCGTTTAATAGATAAAAAAACTATCATTATTGATAATACATTTGATCAATTTAATTTTGATCCAATTGTCTTTGAATACAATGGTTTATTTATTGATTTTTTCAAAATGGATAAAATCAGTAAACTTAATCGTTTGAATTATACGTTATTAAGAAAATTAGATTATAAAAGAAAAAAAAACCAACTAAAACATTCTAACTATTTTTTGCGTTTTATACCGACTATTCCTTATAAGTGTACACAAATTATTTACTGGTTAATTGAATACTTGATTCCAAAAAAAGAGCTTGTTATTAGTGACAGAATCTTAGGTGGAACATATAAACAGGATGCCGTATTTCCATTTGTTGAGTTAGAAATTAGAGGGTATCGATTTCCAGCGCCTAATAATTATGAAGAAATATTAATTGACCTATATGGAGACTATATGAAACTTCCAGAAGAAAGTGAAAGAAAAAAACACTTCGTTAAATGTCTGATGAAAGGTTGAATGATGAATGAAATTATTTACACTTGGACCAGTTGAAATGGAGCAAGATATTGTTGCAATAGGAAGTGAAAAGTTACCTTATTTTAGAACAAGTGATTTTTCTGGAATTATGAAGAAAATAAACATTTCTTTAAATAAATTGCTAAAGACAAGTCCGGCTTCTAAATTAGCTATTTTAACGGCATCCGGAACAGCAGCTATGGAGGCTGCAGTAATTAATATGTTTAATAATAATGACAGGTTAATTATTATTAATGGCGGAACCTTCGGGAATCGTTTTGTTGAAATATGTGATATCTATGGAATTCCTTATGATGAAATACAGGTTCCTTTTGGTGAAACTTTTGATATTTCTTTACTTAAAGAATTGGAGTTATCTGCATACAGCGGATTATTAATTAATATTCACGAAACATCAACAGGCCAACTTTATCCAATAAAGGAGATAACAGAATACTGTAAAAAATATAATATATATGTTGTTTGCGATGCTATTAGTTCATTTCTAGTTGATCCTTATGAAATGGATAACTTTAATATTGATGTTACCATTTTAAGTTCTCAGAAAAGCTTAGCTCTACCACCAGGTTTATCCTTTGTAGTAATGAATGAAGATGCTTATAATCATGTTTGCTCAAACAAAAAAAAGAAAATGTATTATTTAAATTTAGTTAACTATTTTTCAGACATGGATAGAGGACAAACCCCATATACACCAGCAGTCGGAATAATATTACAATTAGAGAGAAAACTTGAAAATATTGAGAGGATTGGACTTGAGAAATATCTTGCTGGAATTGAAGAGTTGAGTTCATATTTTAGAGCTAAACTAGCATCTGAGACTATTGAAATTCCAAACTATCCACTTTCTAATGCTTTAACACCACTAATTTTTAAAGAAAATAATGCGAGAGATGTATTTAATAATCTAATAAAAGAACAAGAAATTTACTTAACGCCTTCTGGTGGAGAATTAAGACAAAAATTATTGAGAGTTGGCCATTTAGGTGCATTAAATACAGATGATTATGATTCTCTAATTGATTTTTTAAATAAGATATGAAAGGGTTTTTATATGAGAGTAATGTTAATGGCAGCAGGTCGCGGCACACGCATAAGAAATAATATTGGAGAAATGCCTAAATGTACTTTACCAGTAGGAGAAGTTCCATTGATTGAACGTACAATCCAACTTTTTAAAAAAAATGAGATAGATATTAGCATAGTTTTAGGTTATAAACATGAAAAAATTATTCAAATAATTGAAAAGTATAAAATTAATTTTGAAATTAATCCTTTTTATGATGTTACAAATAGTATTGCTTCTTTTTGGTTTTTAAAGCAAAGCTGGGGTAACGAAGATATTATTCTAATGAATGCAGATGTTTACATAGAACAAGAAACACTTGATCTAATATTAAACGAGAAGCGAAGTCCAACTTTGTTTATTGATACTCGGAACAAATATCATGGGGATTTTTTTATAAAGCATAATCAATATGATGAACTTTTATCTTATGGAAAAGATCTTCCGATATCGGAAAGAACTGGAGAGTACATAGGAATAGCAAAAATAAAGAAAGAACAAAAAAAAGAAATTCAAAATAAATTAGATGAAATGATTAATGAACAAAAACATGATAGATGGTGGGAAGATATCTTATATGAATTATCTGATAATGGGGGAGTAATCCATGTAAGTGATATAGCTAATAACTATTGGGGAGAGATAGATACAATTAGTGACTATAACAAATTAGTTCAACATTTTATGATAAAATACTGAATTAATAAGGAGGTTGGATATGAGTAATCAGAGAGATGTGATGGCTCGATCAATAGCATTACTTGATACGATAAATGAAGGAATTGAATATACTGAGGAAATTCTTTATAAAGAGGATTTTTCTGCTGCAATACAAATGATCGAAGATACATTAATGGGGTATGTTTCAGTGAAAAATGCACTCAAAGTCGTAGATGTTTTCATAGAGGATATCGAAGAAGTAGAACTTTTACAGGTAACTATTGAACAGAGTTTCAGAGACCTGACAAATTCGTTTGATAATAATAGTTTTGACGAAGCAAAATCAATCGTTGAAAATCAATTAAAAGTTGAATTCCAACGACTCAAAGTAATAATTAAAAAAGATTTTAATGATTTCATGTTAACTTGAAACTAGTATTAATACCTTTCTCCTCTGACCCACAAACATATTTAAGTTGGTGTTTTCATCGATATAATCAAGAAGGCTAAACATTTTAATATTTCTTCCGATAAGAATAGTAGAAGATATTGTATGAATGAAAACAGAAAAGAGCGGGCAGTAGACGCTTTTTTCTGTTTTTTGCTTTATATTGATTTATACAAAAAATGTTGGAGTCTTCTCCTTTTAGGATGGTGATTAGATGAGATTAACTGGTTTTGCATCTGGTATGGATATTAACCAGATGGTGTCGGATTTGATGCAGGCGGAACGGATGCCTTTGCAGAAGATGGAACAGGATCAGAATGAGTTAGTGTTAAAGATGGGGGAATATCGTGAGGTTAATCGTGCGTTCATGGATTTTCGAACGAATACGTTTGATACGATTATGCGTCGTTCAAATATGGATGCTAAACAAGTGGTGTCGACAAATGAAGCGTTAGTCAGTGCAACTGCGAATGCAGGTTCCGATAATGGTACGTATACTATTTCAAATGTGGAGCAGCTTGCGACGGCGGCTTATAATTTTAGTGAGGAAGCAATCGTAGAAAACAAAAGTGACTTTGATCCTAATGGGAATTTATCTGAACAAGAAGAATTTTTTGCAGGTGGTATTGAAAGAAATGCTGAGCAGGAAATTGTATTTGATATGACAACGTATGATGAGAATGGAGAAGCAATTAATGTTGCTTTCACCTTTGATGAGGAGGCGTCATTAAACGATGTTTTATCAGATATTAATAACTCAGAACTAGGTGTTCAAGCCTTTTATGATGCTCAAAGTGGTCAAGTTTCAATGGCACGAACAGAGACGGGGATTTACAATGTGCCAGAGGTAGAGGGTGAAGTGACACATGAAATGGCGTTTAATGGGAGCTTTTTGACTGACAACTTGAAGCTATCTGAGGACAATGAAATAGTGGCACAGAATGCGGAATTCAATTTAAATGGACTAACAACCCATCGTCGAAGTAACGATTTTCAAGTGAATGGCCTTCAAGTTTCCCTAAAAAATGAATTTACTGCTCCTGTTACGTTAACGGTATCAAATGATACAGATGAAATATTTGATAATGTTATGGGTTTTATTAATGATTATAATGACATGATTAATATGGTGAATGGAAAGGTGTCGGAGGAGTACTTTCGCGATTATGCCCCATTAACAGATGAGCAGCGTAGGGAAATGTCCGAAAGCGAAATAGAATTGTGGGAGGAACGGGCACATAGCGGGCTAGTACGTAATGATCGATTATTGACAGGTGCATTAAATAATATGCGTCAAGATTTTTACGGAACGGTAGACTCTGGTGATTTTAACCAAAGTATTTCGTTGATCACGGACATTGGAATTACAACAACAAGTAATTATCAAGATCGAGGACGACTAGAAGTGGATGAGGAGCAATTACGAAACGCTATTGAAGAGGATCCAGAATCCGTTTATCAATTGTTTGCTGCAGATGGAGAGACATACGAGGAGCAAGGGATTGCACGTCGTTTGCGTAACACTTTATCTGGACAAATTGAAATGATTTCTGAAAGAGCTGGTCGTTCAGAAATGGCTTCGAACCAACAATTCACGATAGGTAGACAGTTAGACCAAGGGGAAGAACGAATATCAAATTTTGAACGTCGTATGCAGCAAGTAGAACAGCGGTATTGGGCACAATTTAATGCCATGGAGCAAGCAATGGCACAAGCTAATTCTCAAGCAGAAATGCTAATGTCCCAACTTAGCGGGCTAGGTCCACAAATGTAGAATGTACAGATGCACAAGATTAAATTGTGCATCTGTTTTAATTTATAAAAAAATAGAAAATATCCGTATTTTAAATGACATTCTGTTAACAATTAAAGATTTTATTCCGATATAGATAATAGATGAAAACTGAGAGAACTTGAAATGACAATAGAATATAGGATAAGGAATGATGAAGGATGAGACTTTCGGGATTTGCAACTGGGATGGATATAAACCAGATGGTACAGGATTTGATGCGGGCTGAACGGATGCCTATGGATAGAATGAAGCAAGATCAGCAGATTATTGAATGGCGCATGGAGGAATACCGTGCAATAAATTTAAAGCTGGATAAGTTTCGTACAAATATATTTGATTCAGTTCTACGTCGTTCGTTAATGACTGCTCAAAAAGCAACGAGTTCAAATACGCAACTCGTCACAGCGACAGCTACATCAAATGCCAATGCAGGTACCTTTCGGATTACCGAGGTTGAAAGATTAGCAACTGCTGCATCAAATGCTAGTGCTGAAAGAATTTCCTCAGGAGAAAAAATTGATGCAACGAAAGCCATGCAGACGCAAAGCTTTCAAGATGAGGGATTCTGGCAGCAAGGGGTTGTTCATAAAAAGGAGTTAACAGTTGCAACTCAAACATCAACAATGAACGTTGAAGGTGGAATTGTTGATCCTGCTAATGCCATTGTGAAAGTGAATGGTGTTGCATTTGATGTCGTTACGTCCACGACTGGAGAATTGGAAGGAAATCAAGTGAGAGTAAACGAGGATGGCACGCTACAATTCGGGAGAGATCTTCGAGCAAAGGACAAGGTAGATGTAACCTTCTTTTCAGATGATGCGACAGAAGTCTTTGAATTAGAGGATGGAAAGTTGACGAAAACCTTAGGGAAAAGAGGGTTGCATGAGGTTCAAGTATCGGTTGATGGTACTGCATTAACTGTCGTTACAGATCCAAATGCAGAGTTGACTGAGGGACAAGTGTTTGTTAATTATCAAACGGGTGCTATGCGTTTTGCTGAAGGAACAGAAGGAGAAGTGTCTGTGACCTATAAGCAAAATTATACAACATCCAGTTTAACCACCTTCAATGAAGCTGGAAATGCTGTTAAGGACACCTTTGTTTTTACAGGTGATCAAACATTGAATGAAGTGGTACGTCAAATGAATGCTTCAAAGACAGGGGTTAATGTTTTTTACGACGAGCATGCTGATAAAATCTCCATTATTCGGACGGAGACTGGGAACTTTACAACCGGTGGTGAGATGGTATTCTCCGGAGGTTTTTTCGAAAATGGACTAAAATTAAATGCCGAAAATGAACGTGGTGGACAAAATGCAAAATTTACAATAAATGGCCTTGAAACAGAAAGGCGTTCGAATACATTTACAATGAATGGTGTGACTATGACACTTCAAGGTACATTCGAAGCAGGAACGAACACGATTACCATTGGTGCTTCTACAGATGCTGATGCCATAATGGAAAGGATAAAAGGTTTTGTTGACGAATACAATGAGCTTGTAGAAATGGTGAATGGAAAGCTCCGTGAAGATTTCCATCGAGATTTCAGGCCATTAACAGATGATCAGCGAGATGCAATGTCTGATCGTGAAATAGAACGTTGGGAAGAGAAGGCCATGAGTGGAATGTTACGTAACGATCGAATTCTCCGCAGTGGTTTTGATCGTTTTCGAATGGACATGTATACGCCTGTGAATGTTGGTTTTGAGTCGAATTATAATCATTTGTCTGCAATTGGGATTACTACTTCTTCTAATTTTCGTGATGGTGGTAAGCTTGAGATAAATGAAGATAAACTTCGGGAAGCGATTCTAAACGATGCAGATGCTGTTTTTCAAATTTTTGCAGGTGATGGAAGTACGAATGGGGATAAAGGAGTTGCTCGCCGTGTTCGAGAAAGTGCCAATGGGTTGATTGATCAAATATCCCAACGAGCAGGTGGGATGAGAGGTCGTAACATAAATCACCAATTTACATTAGGACGTGAATTGAACAATTTAGATGATCGTATCTCCAATTTTGAAAGAAGAATGGTGAAAGTGGAACAGCGATACTGGTCGCAATTCAATGCGATGGAGAAAGCAGTGGCACAATCGAATGCTCAGGCAGAAATGTTCTTTGCTCAAATGTTTGGCGGGCAGTTTTAATTTTTGAAGGTAAATTTATATTAATTGAAGATGGATTGATGGAGGCTAAGTATGGCATCAGTATTAAAGGAAGTACATGAAATAACGAAGGAGTTACACGATCACCTTATCTTAGAATTTCCTAAGGATGAAGGGCGTGAGGAATATATTGAGAAGATTGAAAAGCTGCTAGGGATGCGTGAAAGCTTAATGCAACAGCTAGATCGGCCAAATGGTGAAGAAGAGGTCATGTTAGCCCAAGAAATCTTAGAGATGAATAAAATCGTGAATGTGAGAATGAATGCTGCGTTTGGTGTCATCAGGATGGATATAAATTCATTAAAGAAACGAAAGCAAACGGGATTGAAATATGAAAACCCGTATGATGGTCCAACTGCAGACGGCGTGTTTTTTGATTCGAAAAAATAGAATTGTATTTTGGTGTTTGACGAAGTCGTAAGGTTGAATAGTTCTTTATTCTATTTTTTACAAATGAAGTAAAAATATTATGTAAAATGCCGATATAAGAAGTGTTAGACATAGTTTGGGAGTGGGAGTGATACACATGGAAGTGAAATCATTGGGATCTATGTCGGTGGGGGATTTGTTTGCGCAGGTGAAGGCGGAACGAAGCCCTACTCAGGATCGAAGTAGTGTGGATGGACAAGGAAGTGTAGACACATCTTCGAGGTTAATGGAACACGAGTCTCGAGTGAAGTCAAAAGAATGGTCTGTAGAGGATTTGGATAATGCTGTGGAGGCGATGAATGATTTGAGTGTATTCCGCCATACATCTTTAAAATTTGAGCAGCATGAAGTCCTTGATCGAACAATGGTTAAGGTTATTGATCAGACAACAGATGAGGTTGTGAAGGAAATTCCTCCTAAGGAGTTTCTGGATATGATTTCTTCAATGCTTGAGTTTGCGGGAATTATTATTGACGAGAAGATCTAAGTTAAAACAAAAGAACTTGGTGAAAAAACGAAGTTCTTTTGTTTTTTCTATTAATATATGTGAATTTTGGTCGATATGTATAGTGTAGTTGTAGTATAGATGTAGAATAGCGATTATTTGAATAGAGAGGAAGTTGTTCTTGTGGCAGTAAATAATCCATATGCAAAATATAAGCAAAATACAGTAGAGACGAAATCTCCAGGCGAGCTGACGTTAATGCTTTATGATGGATGCTTGAAATTTATTAAGCGTGCGGAGAAAGCAATAGATGAGAAAAAAATTGAGGACAAAAATACAAATTTAATTAAAGCACAAAATATTATTCGTGAGTTGATGGTGACATTGAAAACGGATGTGGCCGTAGCGAATAATATGATGCAGATGTATGATTTTATTTTAAGTCGCTTGATTGATGCTAATACGAACAATGATAAGAAAGCATTAGCGGAAGCAGAGCAGTTTGTGGTTGAATTCCGTGATACGTGGAAGGAAGTTATTAAGGTTGATAGACAGCGTCGTCATGGGGCTGGTGTTGGATCTAGATCTTAGATTAGAATTCTGTTAGTCAATTATTTTTAATGAACTCATTTATGCTGGATTTTTTCTCGGGAGTTCGTTACGATAAATAAGTGAATAGTATTGAACGGATAAAGGGATGTGTAAGTTGCATTCCTTTTTGTTTTGGTTCGAGGAGAGGCTTAATTTGTGGTAGTGGACTATTGGATTGTGAATAGGGGCGATTGGCTTATGACGGGAAAATTGACTGATGCACAGAAGCAGTTTTTACATAATTATAGTGATCTGTTGGGGGAAGTGGAGAAGACGTTACAGTTCGTTAGTGAATGCTATATGAACGGGGATTTGGATATTGGTGATCGATTGCTGAACGAGGTAATGAAGGGGTTAGTTCCTTATAATGTGGAAAATATGACGATTGTTTCGATATTTGGGTCGGATGAATTAGGGATGAAGCGATTGACTAAATTTCAAGAGTCTGTGAAGGAAGCTCTGAAGGTTGAGGAGACGTTTGATGGGGAGTCTGATAGATTACCATTTTTACACGAAACGTTGCAGCCTTCCTTACAGAAGTGGAAGCAAGTGGTGGAAGTGAAGCTAGTGGAATTAAAGGACGACACAAAATAGACACGAACCTGGTTCGTGTCTATTTTGTGTCTTGATGAGGTGGTGGTGGGAATTTTGTAGCATGTGGTGGAATTCATGTTTGGCGGATGGATCGAAGGAGTAGTTCGTCGGAGTTAATGTTTTCAATGTGCTTCTGTTCAACACTCATTTTGAGCTCCATGAGTGCTTCTTGAATGAGTTCGACTTGTTCCTCTGGGGATTCTAAGTGGTGTATTAATTCGGTTATATCCTCCCGCTTGATCATATTTCTTTCGATTTGTACAAGCTTGTGGATAATGACTTTTAATAAATCCATTTCGTTCATGCTTGATACGGACCTCCTCCTTTTTCTACATCTATTAATTAATACTTTTTAACAAAAAATGGGTATTTAATTGTTAGCTACTACTCCATTTGAAGCGGGTGGGTGATTCTCATTAGTTTCTGTAGTAGCGGCATTACCGAAGCTTGAACTAACTCCGTTTGCAGGTGCTGCTCCTTGGTTACTTGCGGTGGCACTTGGAATTGGGACTTCATCGTTTTGTTGTGTCATTCTTTTTAGGTGGAGGAATGTAATGTTTTCTGCGATGATTTCAGAGACGGTCATTCGTTTATTTTCAGCAGTTTCATAGTTTCTCATTTGAATTCGTCCAGTAATGCAGACGAGAGAGCCTTTTGTGCAATAATCTCCTGCTGTTTCAGCTAGCTTTTTCCAAGCGGTACAATCAATAAAATCTGTATCGTAGTTCCCCTCGCTGTTTTTAAAAGATCGTCTGACGGCAAGGTTTATCCGGCAATATGCTGTGCCTTCTTTCGTTGTATTCACTACTGGGTCTCGTACAATTCTTCCTATTAGCATCACTTGATTTAACAAGTTGAATCACTCCTTGGTTTTTTAAATAAAATTAAAGTTAAATTATTGCTATTAGCAACCAAAATCTATCGCAGCATCCGTAAAACTCAAAATTCAACAACCTCACCATTTTTTTACCACAGCCAAAAATAATCATGTATGATTGCTTTTTTGTAGCTGCTTTAGTTTCCATTCTCTTTCTACGTAATTGGAATAATAGAGATGAAGTGGTGTTGGAAATAGCTGACGTATTCGTTCTCTTGTAAATGCTTTCGGTGGGGAACGGGTAGCGATTGTTGAGGGAGCTATTTTATTCCACTCCCATGGTTGTGGTTGAAGGCGGAATAAATGTTTTTTGTCCACTGTATTTTCTTTTATGATTGGTGACGTAATTGCAAAGGTCCCTAGTTGAATTTCGGGATGGCAGTATAGGGAATAGCTGCTCCAAGGATAGTGGATGGGGTCCTCCATTAGTTTTGCTGCCCGAGGGTTGTTATGAATGTAAGCACTTGTTGTCATGAAAGCGTAGTCAGAAGGGACTGGGTGTCTCGTGTAGCGGTTTTCAAATACGTGTCCAGATAAGTGATATTTCTTGTTAAACCATATAGCGTAGGAGCCGTTTATTGCGTGCATGAGCTTTTGTAAGGGATCTGATTTCGTGCCGATTAATAGATGGTAATGGTTAGTCATGAGGCAATAAGCATGGAGGTTGTAGGGGGTCCATTGAAACGTGTCGTCTAGTATGGAGATGAATTTTAGAAAATCCTTTTCCTCTAAAAATAAAGGGGATCTCCGGTTTCCTCTGCTCGTGACATGGTAGATGGCTCCTGGATACCATTTCTTTTTTATGGAAGGCATAAGTGGCATTTCCTCCTTTCTTTCATTTATTTATATAGAAGCTGTTTAATTGGGAGAAAAAGCAGTTGTAAGTGGATACTCCTATTGTGGGATTAACTGGGCTCTAGAACAATTTGAGATAGTCTCACTGTATAGAGCAGGGGAATGTTGAAGGAGATTAGAAGAGGACTGGTTTGCTTTCGTCTTCGAATTAAACAGGCATCAACAAATGGATGAATTAGTAGTTTTTAAGTAAATGATTGTAGTGTATTAGGTTTGTAGATATATGTTACAAGTGTATAGAAAGGTAATATTTTCGTTTTTATGCTATGACGAAAGCTATTTTTTATTGAAATTTGATGGGAAGTGTGAGGATGATACTGGTTATGTAAGGTAAGAAAACTGTGTGGGTGTCCTCACACTTCAATTTAGGCTACTTATTGCGAAGGTAAAACTATGTATATGTATAGAAATTCTATACCACATCCTCTCTGAGAGAGGGGCAATAAGTAGCACCTATACTTGAAATGAATGGAAGGTGGTGCAGCATTCTATCCATAGTAGAGGTTAATGGGGTATATTATTTCGGGGCAACGATAGTAAGAAAGGGCTTACATTTTGATCTTTATACTACATGTCGTTATTGTAAAAAGGTGTAAAGGTGTAAGCGAGATGCCTGGTCAAGGAAGGGTGTTTGTGAGTATGTGAGAAAGTGTGGGGAAACTTCTAGATGTGGAAGTGTTACTTAAACATATTTAAGTTTAAAGCTAACGAATCAACCTAGTAAAGAAGTAGTAGTATGTGTAACCGTTCACAATAATAGAAAAAAATGTAAAAAATAGAACTTAATTTCATTTTATTGGAAATTTTGAAAATGGCAAGAGAATTTATCACTGTTCACAAACTTGTCACAAATTAGTAGTAATAAAATTGTGCGGAACCATGTCCCGCACAATTTTGTGTCTTTTATTGTTTTTGGTTAGCCGATGTACATGCGGTATTGTTCTTTTTCTGTTTGGTTGTTTTCCATGTAGGAGTGGTGCCAGATCATGTAGGTGAGTATAGTCCATATTTTTCGACTTCCATCGTATTTTCCTTTTCGGTGATCTTCTAGTAACTGTAGGCAGCTTTTTTTATTGAAGAGATGGTCTGTATTACTTTCAAGAATCCATCCTCGTACCCATTCGTACATGTCATCTTTTAGCCAATGGCGAATAGGGACAGGGAAGCCGAGTTTTTTTCGATGCAATATTTCCTGAGGAACCACATCAGCAACAGCTTCTCTTAGCCATACCTTCGTTTGATGACGATGAACCTTTCCGTAAACTGGAAGACGGGATGCCACATGAAAGACATCGCGGTCCAAAAATGGAACTCGTAGCTCCAGTGAATGGGCCATTGTCATTTTGTCTGCTTTTACCAAAATGTCCCCACGAAGCCATGTGTGTAGATCCACATACTGCATTTTTGTCACGTCATCATAATGGTTAATTTTATCGTATAACTCATGCATAATATGATCTGTTTTCCATTCATTGGAACCTGGGATGAAGATATGCTCCTTTTCATGATCTAAAAAGATCTTTGCATTCCCTACAAATCGGTCTTGTATAGGAGTACAACCACGAATGAAGAAGCTTCTCCCCTTTATTTTTGCCGGTAATTGTTGGGCTAATCCTTTAAAAGCACTCTTCAATGGTCCAGGGATGTAGTTAAACATTTGTAAGGATTGAGGTTCACGATAAATGTTATATCCACCAAAGAGCTCATCTGCCCCTTCCCCAGATAGGACGACCTTTACGTGACGACTCGCTTCTTGACTGACAAAATAAAGGGGAATGGCAGCAGGGTCTGCAACAGGTTCATCCATATGCCAAACGATTTTCGGAAACTCTTTCATGACTTCCTCTGGGGAGATTTTTACCCGGATATGGTTCACATTTAACGATTCTGCAGTTTCTGCCGCAATATCCCCTTCACTAAAACCTTTCCGTTCAAATTCCGCTGTAAAGGTGTTTAAATTCGGATGAAATTGTCGGGCTATGGCTACAATGGCGGAGGAATCGATTCCACCAGATAAGAAGGCGCCCACGGGAACATCAGAACGCATATGCCGTTTTACTGATTCGGTTAAGGAACTTTTTATATCAGAAAGCATGTAGTTTTTATAGGTCTGGAGCTTTTTCTTCTTAAACAATCTAACGAAAATGTTAGGCTTTTTATTCATAGGATCGTCTTTTCGTAGAAACTCTGGCTCCCAGTAGGCTTCTATTTTTAACTCGTTAGTGGAATTGGGCTGCCAATGGAACGAATGACCTGGTGGGAGCTTTTCGATGTCAGCTGTTGCTGTGTGTGGTTCTGGTATATATTGAAATGTTAAGTAATGGAATGCCCCTTTTCCGTCAATATAAGTTGGATCATTTAGGAAAAATAAAGACTTTTTTTCAGAAGCAAAAACGATCGTACCATTCCTTAATTTTCGGTAAAACAGTGGTTTTATGCCAAAGGGATCGCGGGCACCAAAAAGGAGTTCTTCTTCTCGATCCCAAATAAGAAAAGAAAACATTCCTTTTAAATGATCGACACACCTTTCTCCATACTGGTCATATGCAGCTAGTATTACCTCTGTATCTGATTCTGTCGTAAAGGTAGCGCCATTTTTCTTAAGCACTGTTCGGAGCTCAGGGGCGTTGTATATCTCCCCGTTAAAAACGATCGTAAACCGGTGGTGATTGCCATATTTCATAGGCTGATGACCACCTTCAAGGTCAACGATGCTTAATCGACGAAAGCCTAATCGAATATAGGTGTCCTCAAACATGCCAGCATCATCAGGGCCGCGGTGGGAGATAATGTCCATCATCTCCTCTAACGGTAGGCTATCAATCGTATTTTCGTGGCTTGAAACAATTCCAATAAATCCACACATAGGTCAAGCTTCCTTTCTGTTTCCGTATTCCAAATTTCTTCATTAGTTCTTCACGAGTTTGTGAAAAAACTTTGGTGGTTGTATGAAATATAAATGAATGATGAAAATCTCTAATGTATATTCAACTGGGTGCGAAAAATTTACTATTTTTGCAAATATTTTTGTAGGAAATAAATTCTGGTTTTTTAGCCTAAAAATAGTTTGTAGCTGTATTTGGTGAATAATGTCGAAATTCCTGGTTGTTAGTTCGTTATTTCTGTAAATTGCTGAAATAGTAGTGTGATAAAGGGAGAAATTTCTTATAAAGGACTATTTTGATGGGGAGGAGTGTTGTGAAAACGCTGTCATTTATGTGTTTTTTTCTATATAGGGATTTTTTGTATTTGACGATTTAGACGAGAAGATAGTTTCTGTTTACGAAAACTTGAAAAATGTTTTTTTAGAATAAGGTGTAAAAGAGTGTAAAATTCTATTTCGGTTTAAGAAAGCGTTTGCAGAATATTGTCGAATTTGTCGAAATAGTCAGTTAAAAAAGAATTGACTATGTGAAAAACCCTTGTTATATTGGAATTGTGGTAGCCCCACAGATTTTTAATACGAAGGGAATGTGTTAGAAACATGCAAGGAAAAGTAAAATGGTTTAACGCAGAAAAAGGTTTTGGATTCATTGAGCGTGAGGGTGGAGATGACGTATTCGTACATTTCTCTGCAATCGAACAAGAAGGTTTCAAATCATTAGAAGAAGGACAAGACGTACAATTTGAAATCGTTGAAGGTGCTCGTGGACCACAAGCCGCTAATGTAACGAAGCTTTAATTCGCATTCCCGTATTATTGAAAGTAAAGATCATGATGCAATTTTATTATAGATTGCTTATATGAGTACAGCTTTTGTAAGGGAATTGAATACTAGGCGTAATTATTAAAACCCGTCCCAAGGTAATTGGCGACGGGTTTTTCCTGCTTATCAACTTTTTACAAACGATGCACAAACGTTTTGTGAAAAGGGTCTAAATAGGTAAGTATTGGGAGAAAGTATAAGTAAAGAGTGTTAACACTTGTTTTTGTGTAAGGAAATCTAACGTGTGTCATGTCTCTTCACATTTTCGACAAAAAAATTGTTATTTTTCTTAATGTTTGGGAAGGAATATTAAGTGGGTATATAGAATATTACTTGTATTACTGAAAGGAGGAGTTTGCTTATGAATTTTAATATTCGTGGCGAAAACCTTGAAATAACACCAGCATTGAGAGATCATGTGGAAAAGAAGGTAGGAAAGCTTGAGAGGTACTTTGACGGCACACCACAGTCAGATGTCAATGTAAAAATGAGTGTAGTAAATAATGACCAAAAAGTAGAAATTACGATTCCGATGACGAAACTTTTATTAAGAGCTGAAGAAAAACATAGTGACATGTATGCAGCAGTTGATCTAGTAATTGAAAAGTTAGAACGTCAAATTCGAAAACATAAAACGAAGGTAAACCGAAAATTCAGAACAGATAATAGCTTGAAATATATGTTTAAAAATGAATTAGAGCCACTGGCTGAAGAAATTCCAACTGCAGTGGAAGAAGAGGATGACTTTGAAATTGTTCGTACGAAACGATTTGATTTAAAGCCTATGGACACAGAAGAAGCGATTTTACAAATGGATATGCTAGGGCATAACTTCTTCGTCTTCTCTAACTCTGTTAGCGGATTTACCAACGTTGTTTATAAGCGTAAGGATGGTCGATACGGATTAATTGAGCCAGAGTAAGACAAGGCTTTGTATATTCCATAGAAAGTAAATCAGACCTTTCTATGTTGTATAAGAAGAATCAAACGTGATCTACTTAAACTATAAACAAAAAGGAGCTTGCATCGTTTCCACGAGCAAGCTCCTTTTTATGTTTGTTGAAGCCTGTCACAAAATCGACAAGGACCTGGTTAGTGAACTTTCTGTCACTAACCAGGTCCTTGAACTTTTTTTGAACTTTTCTTGGTTTTATTTTTTGGTGATTTTTATTCTGCCTGTTTCGCCTGCTCTTGTTGATCCTGGTCTTTGGATGACTACTTGTTCGTCTTCTGCTAAGTTTGTGAAGACGATTGGTGTCATGACTGATGGTGCTTTGCTTCTTACGGATGTTAAGTCTACTTGAAGGAGTGGTTGTCCTTTTTCTACTTTGTCTCCTTGACTTACGAGTGCTTCGAAGCCTTCTCCTTTAAGGTTCACTGTATCGATACCAACGTGTACCAATATTTCTTTTCCATCGTCTGTTTGCAGTCCAATGGCATGCTTCGTTGGGAAGAGGTTGACGATTGTCCCATCTACAGGAGATACAACCTTTCCATTAGAATCAATTGGATCAATGGCAAAGCCATCCCCCATCATTTTTTCCGCAAACATTTGATCTGGAACCTCTGTTATTGGTTTTATCTCACCGGCCATAGGCATGGCAACATCTAAATCAGCTGCAGATGTTGGGCTTGTTGGTTCTTGGGTTGTTACGGATTCCTCTTCAGGGATAGGTGTATTTCCTTTAATAATATCCTCCATTTGCCCTTTAATGTTTTCCGAACGAGGACCGAAGATTGCTTGAATGTTTCGATCCACTTGCATAACACCGGAAGCACCAAGCTGTTTAATGCGATCCTTGTCTACTTTGCTTACATCGTTAACTGTAATACGTAAACGAGTGATACAAGCGTCTAAGTCCTTCAGATTTTCTTTCCCACCTAATGCTTTTAAAATTTCGTAAGGTAGTTCGTTGTTTACGGATGTTTTTCCGCCAGAGGCTACACCATTATTTTCTGTTTCACGACCTGGTGTCATGAGGTTAAATTTCTGGATTGCCCATCGGAAACCAAAGTAATAAATGACGGCGAATATTAAACCTACAACGATAACAAGCCACCAAGCTGTCCGGTTAGGTAACACACCGAATAATAGGAAGTCGATGACCCCACCTGAGAAGGTTTGTCCAATTTTTACATCTAAAAGATGCATGGTCATAAAGGATAGACCGGCAAAAATCGTGTGAATACCAAACAATAACGGTGCAACGAATAGGAAACTGAACTCGATTGGTTCGGTGATACCTGTTAAAAATGATGTTAAGGCTGCAGAACCCATAATACCTGCGACAATCGTTTTTTGATCCTCTCGTGCACAGTGGTAGATGGCTAATGCGGCAGCAGGTAGACCGAACATCATGAATGGGAATTTACCAGTCATGTACGTACCAGCAGTAAAGTCTACCCCATCTCGCAACTGTGCGAAGAATATACGTTGGTCACCTCGAATAATTTCTCCTGCTTCGTTTGTGTATTGACCAAATTCAAACCAGAATGGAGAGTAGAATATGTGATGAAGTCCAAATGGAATTAAGGCACGTTCTACTACACCGAAAATGAAAGCAGATAACGTTCGATTTGTCTCTGTCATGAAATAAGAGAAGTTGTTTAATCCTTCTTGTGCAAATGGCCATATGAAGGTCATGATTGCACCAAGGACAATTGCGGAAGCTGCCGTCACAATTGGGACGAAACGCTTTCCAGCAAAGAATCCTAAATAGGAGGGGAGTTCAATATTGTAGTATCGTTTAAAGAGATAGGCTGCCAAGAGCCCCACTATAATACCTCCAAATACCCCTGTCTGTAAGGTAGGGATACCGAGGACACTAGCGTAATCTGGTTGATCTAGCATTTCTGGTGTGATGTGACCGATTACCCCCATCGTCACATTCATTATGAGATATCCGATGAGAGCTGCTAGAGCCGCAACACCGTCACCGTTAGCTAGTCCAACAGCAACCCCAACGGCGAATAATAGTGGGAGGTTGGCGAAAACAATGTCACCAGAGGCTTCCATCATTTCTGCTATTAAAACTATCCAATCAGCTTCTAATGCTGGGATTCGCATCACTAAATCCGGGTTTTGTAATGCATTACCAAAGGCAAGTAAAATACCTGCAGCAGGTAATAATGCAACGGGTAGCATTAAGGAACGACCAATACGCTGCAAGACACCGAATGAGTTTTTAACCATTGATTTTTCCTCCTTTATTTTGGCTGTGTTATAGGACTATGTGGTTTTATTAGACATTTGGCTTTTGCGGATGGTGCGAGACTCCTGCGGGAAAATCAAAAGGTGAAGATACCACAGGAAGCGTTATTTGCTTCCGAGGAAGCTGAAACATTGCCCGCGGAAAGGGAGCACCCAGCAGCCAAAATCAATAACAAAATTTAACACAAAGCCTATTTATTAAGTGAAATTAAACACAAAAACGTATAGTAAAAGGATGACAACAGAATTGTTCTACCGATAGATTTCCCCCAATCATTTCTCCTATACACAGCATTTTCACTTCTTGTTGATCCCTTACATAACCGGATGACTGAGATTGTTTATGTAACGAAAATATCACAAAATTGCCACGAACCAGGTTTGTGGCGGGGATGTGAAGATACGCAGAGATGTCATGAATCTGTCACGAGCCATGTTTGTGACGTTTGTTTGTGACGTTTGGTTTGTGACGTTTGTGTGTTTATTGGGTATTTCTTGTAAGGGGTTGAACAAACTGTTAAAATGTAAGTTAGCTGTCTAGTATGTTGTATGAAGGTTTTTACGTGTTTTCCGTTTCATAAGTGGACACTTAAAAAGCTATTGTGGACAGAAATAATTTTTTATACTATATATTCAAAGAGAGCATTCATAGAGATCAGCATCTAGTGAAAATGAAAAGAAGGTTTAAGAGACCTCTAAGCTAATAAAAATGATAAGGGAGCAATGTCCGTATGATAGGTTTATTAAAAAAGGTCATTGGTGATTCGGATGGTAGGCATTTAAAAAAGCTACAAAAAACAGTAGATCAGATCGAAGGGCTAAGCGATGATATGAAAAAGCTTAGTGACGATGGTCTTCGTCAAAAAACTGCTGAATTTAAAGAACGTTATCGGAATGGGGAAAAGATAGAAAAGATTTTACCAGAGGCCTTTGCAGTTGTACGAGAAGGCTCTACTCGTGCTCTAGGCTTAACCCACTATCCTGTTCAGCTTATCGGTGGTATTATTCTTCACCATGGTGACATCGCAGAAATGAAAACAGGGGAAGGTAAAACACTTGTTGGAACTCTTGCTGTTTACCTCAATGCCATTACGGAAAAAGGGGTTCACGTTGTTACCGTGAACGAATACTTAGCAAAGCGTGATGCAGAAGAAATGGGCAAGCTCTACAAGTTCCTAGGACTTACTGTAGGGTTGAATGTTAATGGTCTTTCTCGTGAAGAAAAGCAGGAAGCTTATAACTGTGATGTAACATATGGAACAAACAACGAATTTGGTTTTGACTATTTACGTGACAACATGGTTATCTATAAGGAACAAATGGTACAACGACCACTTCATTACGCTATCGTGGATGAGGTTGACTCCATTTTAATCGATGAGGCTCGTACACCATTAATTATTTCTGGATCTGCTGAAAAATCTACACAGCTTTATACAGCAGCAAATTCCTTCGTCCGTATGTTAAATGAGGAAGAAGACTACACCTATGATGAAAAAACAAAGTCCGTTCAAATTACCGATGAAGGGGTAAGTAAAGCAGAACGGGCATTTAATATTGATAACTTATTTGATTCTGAGCATGTTCAGCTGAACCATCATATTAATCAATCCTTAAAAGCGCACAAAGTAATGGTTCGCGACGAGGATTATGTGGTGGAAGATGGTGAAGTACAAATTGTTGACCAATTTACTGGTCGTCTTATGAAGGGACGTCGCTATAGTGATGGTCTTCACCAAGCCATTGAAGCAAAGGAAGGATTAGAAATTAAGCGAGAAAGTATGACCCTTGCATCGTTAACATTCCAGAACTACTTCCGTATGTATGAAAAGCTTGCTGGGATGACTGGTACAGCGAAAACAGAGGAAGAGGAATTCCGTAACATTTATAATATGAATGTATATTCGGTACCAACGAACAAGCCAATTGTAAGAATTGATCAGCCGGATTTAATTTTTAAAACAATGGATGCAAAATTTCGTGCCATTATTGAACAGATTTCTGAGCTATACAGCAAAGGTCAGCCAGTATTAGTAGGGACAGTAAACGTTGATACTTCTGAACTTATTTCTAATATGCTTAAGAAAAAACGCATTCCACATAACGTTTTAAATGCGAAAAACCATGCTCATGAGGCAGAAATTATTGAAAATGCTGGTCAGGAAAAAGCAGTTACGATTGCAACGAACATGGCTGGTCGTGGTACAGACATTAAGCTTGGAGCAGGTGTCGTTGATCTAGGTGGACTCTTTGTTCTTGGTACTGAACGTCATGAAAGTAGACGTATCGATAACCAGCTCCGTGGACGTTCTGGTCGTCAAGGGGATCCAGGGGAATCACGTTTCTTCCTATCTCTTGAGGATACATTAATGCGTCGTTTTGGTTCGGAAAACATGAGCAAAATGATGGAACGACTTGGAATGGATGAGGATCAACCAATCGAAAGCAAAATGGTCAGTCGTGCCGTTGAACAGGCCCAAAAACGAGTAGAAGGAAACAACTTTGATGCTCGTAAGCAATTACTTCAGTATGACGACGTGATGCGTGAGCAGCGTGACATTATTTATGAGCAACGAATGGAAGTTCTTGAATCTGAAAACCTCCGTGAAGTTGTTGATAAAATGTTAGAATCAACGATCGAACGTAATGTCACTGCCTTTACCCCAGAATCAGAGGTACCTGAGGATTGGAACCTACAAGGCATAGTGGATTACATTAACGCTACAGTTTTAAACGAAAAAGAAATTGAACTTAAAGATATTAACGGCTTAGATCCTGAAGAAATGATTGAGCTAATCGTTGATCGAGTCAAGGAAGAATATGATCGTCGTGAAGCGGAATTCTCACCAGAAATGATGCGAGAGTTTGAGAAGGTAATCGTCCTTCGTACCGTTGACACGAAGTGGACTCGTCACATCGACCAAATGGATCAGCTTCGTCAAGGGATTCATTTACGTGCCTATGGACAAAATGACCCGTTAAGAGAATACAAGTTTGAAGGCTTCCAAATGTTCGAGGAAATGATTGCTTCCATTGAAGAGGATGTTTCTCGTTACGTGATGAATGCCCAAATTCAAACGAACCTTGAACGTAAGCAAGTAGCGGAAGGGAAAGCAGTACATCGAAGTGCTTCACAAGCAAACGAGGACAAGAAGCGCAAAACGCCTTTCCGTAAAGAAAGCACTGTTGGACGAAATGATCCTTGCCCTTGTGGTTCAGGGAAAAAATATAAGCAATGCCACGGCAGATAATAGTTGAATTGAACGTTTGAAGATTTTTGAGGCTTTATTGGATGTTTGTGTAAGTTGGAAAAAATGAAGCTTTGAAAAAATTATGAAGGGAAGGTGCTTATGTAAAGCACCTTCTCCTTTCAGTTAGCTTATTAGCGTCGTTTTTATGGTATGATTTGAAATGGTAAAAATAGATTAATCTTTTTTTATAAAAATACAACACGTGATGCCAATAGTTTTCTACTATTTTTTTACAAAAGAATGATCATGAATGTTGTTTAATATTATGCTGAGGTGAAGGAAAATGGAATTATCAGAATTAAAGCAGGAACTGTCAACGATGGGTAAACAATTAGCAAACTTTAGGGGGTCTCTTTGACTTAGAGGAGAAGGAGGATCGTATAGCAGAGCTAGAGGATCTTATGTCCGACCCAACATTTTGGGATAGCCAAGAGGCAGCGCAGAAGGTTATTTCGGAAAACAACGGTTTAAAAGAGATGGTGGACACATATAGAAAGTTAGAATCTACTCATGAGGATCTCGAGGTTTCCTACGAATTAGTAAAGGAAGAGGGAGATGCTGAGCTTGCTGAGGAGCTTGAATCAGGAGTGAAAGAGCTTGTGAAAAAGCTGAATGACTTTGAACTTCAGTTATTACTCAGTGAACCTTATGATAAAAATAATGCTATTCTTGAACTCCACCCAGGTGCTGGTGGAACGGAATCACAGGACTGGGCATCTATGCTTCTTCGTATGTATACACGTTGGGCAGAGGGGAAGGGTTTCAAAGTGGAAACAATGGATTACCTTCCTGGTGATGAGGCTGGAGTTAAGAGTGTCACATTAATGATCACCGGCCATAACGCCTACGGATATTTGAAGGCGGAAAAAGGGGTTCATCGTCTCGTGCGAATCTCTCCTTTTGATTCATCAGGGCGACGTCATACATCGTTCGTGTCCTGTGAAGTAATGCCTGAGCTCGATGATAATGTAGAAATTGAAGTTTCACCTGATCAGTTGAAAATTGATACGTATCGTGCAAGTGGAGCTGGTGGACAGCATATTAATACGACTGATTCTGCTGTTCGTATTACCCACTTACCTACTAATACGGTGGTTACGTGTCAATCGGAACGTTCGCAAATTAAAAACCGTGAGCAAGCCATGAAAATGTTGAAGGCAAAGCTATTCCAGCTTGAAATAGAAAGACAGCAGCAAGAACTGGATGAAATTCGTGGTGAGCAGTCTGATATTGGGTGGGGTAGTCAAATTCGTTCTTATGTCTTCCATCCATATAATATGGTAAAGGACCACCGAACGAATTACGAAACTGGGAATACCCAATCGGTTATGGACGGTGAGCTGGATCCATTCATTGATGCTTACTTACGATCGCAAATAAAATAATTTGATTGGAGAAAACTGTACCCATCTATTGCCTTTTGGCGTTTTGGATAGATGAGGTGCAGTTTTTTTGTTTTCTTGAGTTGTGGAGAGAGGCATATCTTGCCACAAAAGAAGGAAAAGCTGGATTGCGGGCACGGAAGAAGGAGCCCCTGTTCCTGCAAAAGGAGAAAAGCAAGTTTGCAGGGACGGAGGAAGCCGCCCCTGTTACTACAAAAGGAGAAAAGCAGGTTTGCAGGCACAGGGGAAGAAGCCCCTGTTCCTGCAAAAGGAGAAAAGTAGGTTTGCTGGCACAGAGGAAGGAGCCCCTGTTCCTGTAAAAGGAGAAAAGCAAGTTTGCAGGGACGGAGGAAGCCGCCCCTGTTCCTACAAAAGGAGAAAAGCAGGTTTGCAGGCACAGGGGAAGGAGCCCCTATTCCTACAAAAGGAGAAAAGCAGGTTTGCAGGCACAGGGGAAGAAGCCACTGTTCCTACAAAAGGAGAAAAGTAGGTTTGCTGGCACAGAGGAAGAAGCCACTGTTCCTGCAAAAGGAGAAAAGTAGGTTTGCTGGCACGGAGGAAGCCGCCCCTGTTCCTACAAAAGGAGAAAAGCAGGTTTGCTGGCACAGAGGAAGGAGCCCCTGTTCCTGCAAAAGGAGAAAAGTAGGTTTGCTGGCACAGAGGAAGGAGCCCCTGTTCCTGTAAAAGGAGAAAAGCAGGTTTGCAGGCACAGGGGAAGAAGCCACTGTTCCTGCAAAAGGAGGAAAGAGGTTTGCGGTATCATAACAAGCTGTCAATGACCCTGTAATAGGAAAAAAGAAACATACTGGACAGTAGAAACCATTATTAATACTATAAATAGTTAAGTCGAATTAGGCCGAACATTTTCTTCAATTTTTCTGTTAAATTTGTTCGGAAAATTTATTTAACTTCAAAATATGAGTACCGGTTTTTCTCCACTTTATTAAAATATTTTGTCATAATTCTCAATATTGTTTTCTTTGATTTAAACAATCCACACCATTGTAAAATTTCAGAAGTCGTCACTTTTCTGTCCGGAAAAAGTAGCTTGTACTCTTTAACGGCGCGTAAAATACTTACATCTACACCCTCTAAATGTCCACAAGTTTTACAACAAATCTTCTGGAACTTAGTACCACCAATTAAATGAACATGTAATGATCGGCAGGAAGCACACGCAATACCTTTTTTTATCGTTTCAAAATTGTACTTAGGGATATTATCAAATGAAGGTCTTGATATATGCATAGACTTCAGTTTTTCTGCTAGCTGCATGTGTCTTTGATTCGGCTTCACAGTTATTTTTTTACCCAAGTCGTTCATAAACCGATTTAATTGTGTTGGAAAGATAATGGGACTGTCTATTGAAGAGTGGTAAAGAGTAAACTCCGGGTGGATAAAAATGAGGTTAGATTGAATGGGAAGATGGGAGTTGATGCCTTGTTGTTGCAGCAATTGCCGTAGTAATGTTTCACTTCGTTGCATTTGATGTAGTGGATTTGTGATAGCATTATTTGTTTTACAGAAGAACCATTCACCATTTTTAATATAGTAATCTCCTTCGAAAGTCTTTATTTCAAAAATGTAAATGGTGGAGGTTGAGAGGAGAACAGAATCTAGCTGGAATTGTGTATTGTTGTGCTCAAGCAATAAATCATTTAAAACAAGGCAATTCTCGTTTGGTACACTTTTGGCTAAAAGCTCATCGAATTGACATTCACCTTCAAACCCTTTTTTCATTTTCCAAAAATACTTCTTTTCTTTTTCTGTAAAGCTTACGCGATAGTTCAGTAAGTGCATTAATTGTTGTTCCTGAGACATCACACGAGATTTTAATTCCATGGCAACACCTGCTTTCGATAAAATAATTCTATATATTACCATTTAATAGTATGCGATAATACAAATATTTACAATCTTAATTTGTTAAAACCACAAAATAATTTAATTCAACCATTCCAGTGCCTCAAAATTCCATGTATACATCGGTGTTTATATCAAGCCACTTACTGTGACTACTACAACATGAGAAATTCATAAGAACCTGAACACTGTTAAAATTGTACATTATCTTAGGCAAGCACATGACAACTAAATTCAAGAATATTTCAGTGATCAACGAATACTTTCGCAAACAGTGAACGGAATTTCGTAGTGGTATAGGATTATCGTCCAATGAACCTATAAAAAGTAAAAAAGGTTTGCGGAAACAGAGAAAGCCGCCCCCGTGCCTGCAAAAGTAGAAAAAGGGATTTGCAGGAACAGAGGAAGAAGACCGAGTTCCTGCAAAAGGATAAAAGCAAGTTTGCAGGAACGGAAGAAGGAGCCCGTGTTCCTGCAAAAGGATAAAAGCAAGTTTGCAGGAACGGAAGAAGGAGCCCGAGTTCCTGCAAAAGGATAAAAGCAAGTTTGCAGGCACAGAAGAAGGAGTCCGTGTTCCTTCAAAAGGATAAAAGCAAGTTTGCAGGAACGGAAGAAGGAGCTCGTGTTCCTGCAAAAGGATAAAAGCAAGTTTGTAGGAACTGAAGAAGGAGCTCGTGTTCCTGCAAAAGGATAAAAGCAAGTTTGCAGGCACAGAAGAAGGAGTCCGTGTTCCTGCAAAAGGATAAAAGCAGCTTTGCAGGAACATAGAAGCCATAAATCCAATCAAATGCCAATGTTGCATCTCTAACTTCAATTGATAGCATAAAACCAAAGATAATTACAAACCATAATCTTTTACCATATCATATATTCCGCATTAATACAACGCCATATATGACCCCTTTTAAAATTTCAAAGCAATATTTTCCATCGCATATTTTTATCCCTTTAAAAAAACCACCTATTAATACCCCACATTTAAAGACCCAATTTTCAAAGCATCAAAGTTCCAACACCTTAACATCTAACGCCCAAGATGTCCTAGTTTCCAAAACACTTCATTCACTCAAAACCTCTCAGTCAACACCCTGATATACGCAACCCCATTTCCTTAACGAACAACTCAACGCAAATTTCAAAAATTCCCCACCAGAATCTTCTTCTTCACCGTATTAAAGCTTTACATTAGTCTCATTTACACATATTTTTGTCAATGTTATACTACTTGAGGCTTTTTCAAATCTGTGAACGAAAAGATGTGCCCTAACCCCACTGTTATCACCATATCCGGAACAGATTAATACTTTCAAAATAATAGCAAACAATGATAGTACGATATTTTTAGTTGGTGCCTAAATACATAATTTATTTTTAAAAATTCCCAAAAGCTAAACGTACGTACTTATTTATAACTTTTATTTTTTACAGAAATCAGGTGATCTTATGATGAAGAAAATGCAAAGACGGATGGAGAGGGAGCCGTTGAGCCCTATTCAACGAATTATTTTTGAGTTTGGCCATGTTTTAGTGGGATCGGCCATTGTGGCAATAGCTTTTAATATCTTTTTATTACCGAATCAAATTGCCTCTGGTGGTGTGTCTGGTATTTCCATTATCTTTTATTCTGTCTTTGGCTTTGAACCAGCGTTTACGCAATGGGCATTTAACATTCCGTTATTTGTGGCTGGTGTACTTCTACTAGGTGGGAGCCTTGTTGGAAGTATATTGTACGGTACGAAAACCTTTGTTGGTACACTGTTTTTACCATTTGTTGTTTTTGTAACGAGAGATTTAGAGCCTGCTACGACAGATCCTTTATTAGGTGCCATCTTCGGTGGTCTCGGTGTTGGACTCGGTCTTGGAATCGTCTTTCGTTCTAACTCCTCTACTGGGGGAACGGACTTAGCTGCTCAAATAATTAATAAGTATACGGGAATGTCTTTAGGTGGCTGTGTTTTTCTAATGGACGGACTTGTTGTAGCGTCATCGGCATTCATCTTCGGTTTTGAATATGCCCTTTATGCACTCATTGGGTTGTTTACGACAGGAAAAACCATTGATTTAGTTCAAGTTGGTTTTGGCTATTCGAAAATGGCAATAATAATATCTGAATATGAGGAAGAAGTTAAGCAAGGAATTTTAACGAAGGTAGATCGAGGTGTAACGAAACTCGATGGTTATGGAGGCTACACGAATCAGGAACGTCCCGTGCTCATGGTTGTTGTAGGGAGGAACGAAGTGGCAAAATTAAAGCAAGTCGTTCAAACGATCGATCCTGCTGCATTTGTGGTTGTAAGTAATGCCTCTGAAGTGCTCGGAAAGGGTTTCAAAAATCAATAATAGGTTATAATATCTATTGGGAGTTGTGGTACAAGGTATTCTATAATAGAAGGAATTAAACTTTGAGGAGGGAATAAAATGAAAAAGTTACTCGTTGTAATGTTTGTGGCAATGCTTGTTCTTGGAGCTTGCGGTGGTAATAATACGAATGATCCGCAACCAGATGAAGGCAATAATAATGTAGAAAACGATGTAGCTACAGGTGATAGTAGCACGTATGACCTTGATAACGGACAGCAAGTGTATAGAGCCAACTGTGCTGGCTGTCATGGAGGAGAGCTTGGTGGAGCTTCGGGACCTCCGTTACTAGGCTATTCTGCTGAAGATGTAATCGTGGCTATCCAAGAAGGCCCTGGCCCAATGACACCGAATATGGTTGACCCGCAAGAAGCGGAGGATGTAGCTGCTTGGATCGCAGCACAATAAATCCACTTGAAAATGTTAAATACAAATCGTATTGAAAAAAACAGTGTTATGTTTAACGCTGTTTTTTATTTGCGAAAAAATCCAGTGACATTCCATATTAAACTTCCATTATTCCTCAAATACACTTCTCATTTGTAAAAACACTTCTTTCACAAATTCGTCACACATTTTACAACACATGGAACAAACAATTCCAACTTCATCCATTTAACTCGTACTTTTCTCTAAATATGGTAATTCATTTCTATTTTGGATGAAATATTTCAGTTTTGAAATGAAATTGTAAAAAAAATAAACTTAAATCGTCGATTAATGATGATATAATGTTTAAGAGTGAGAGATGTGTTGAAATTTATACAACATTAAACAAATATTTAAGATTATGTCAGTTTTTATCAAATAAACAAGTGTTCCAGAAAAATAGAATACATTTTTATGTAAGGCTGAATGTTCTATATAGTGAATATTTTACTAGTTTACTTGGTTTATACGCACTATTAATTATAGCACTACATGTTACTGTCGACATTAAGAGACATCTCAAGACAATTACTATATGTAGGAAGTGATTTAAATTGATTACAATGAATGAAGTTTGGAAAACATACCCAAATGGTGTCATGGCCATTAATGGGATAGATGTAGATATTTCAAAAGGTGAGTTTGTTTACGTTGTAGGTCCAAGTGGAGCAGGAAAATCCACATTTATAAAAATGATGTACCGTGAAGAAAAACCGACACGTGGAGACATCATTATTGATGGGAAAAATTTAGCTAAAGTAAAAGAACGACATATACCTTATATTCGTCGAAATATGGGGGTAATCTTTCAGGACTTTAAATTATTACCGGGCTTAACGGTATATGAAAATGTTGCCTTTGCTATGGAAGTAATAGAAGAAAGTAAAAGTAATATTCGTCGACGTGTCATGAATGTATTAGAGGTTGTGCATTTGAAAAACAAAGCACGCTTTTATCCTCATGAGCTATCAGGGGGAGAACAGCAACGTGTTGCGATTGCCCGTGCTATTGTGAACAGTCCAGCTGTACTTATTGCTGACGAACCAACAGGTAACCTAGACCCAGATACTTCATGGGAAATTATGCACATTTTAGAAGAAATTAATGATCGAGGTACTACTGTAGTTATGGCTACCCATAATAAAGAAATTGTAAACACATTACGTAAACGAGTAATTGCTATTGAAAGTGGTCGTATTGCACGTGATGAAGCAAGGGGGGAATACGGCTATGAAAGGTAGAACTCTCGGGCGTCATGTAAAAGAAGGTGGAAAAAACCTTATAAGAAATGGTTGGATGACTTTCGCATCCGTTAGTGCCGTTACTGTAATGCTTTTAGTTGTTGGTACATTCCTTTTAATTATTATGAATGTTAATCACTTTGCAAACTCTCTTGAAGATGATGTAGAAGTACGTGTCTTTATTGATTTTGCTGCTTCTGGTGACAATCAGGACGAGCTCTATTCAGAATTAGATCAAATACCGGGTGTAGCTTCCATAGAATTTGTTCCTAAAGAAGAAGGGCTGGATTCTCTTATTTCAAGCTTAGGAGAGCAGGGAGCTATCTTTGAAACATTGCGGGATGAAAATCCTTTAAATGATGTTTTTGTTGTACAAGCAGAGGATCCACAGGATACAGCTGACTTAGCTAGTGAAATTGAAGAAATGGTACATGTAGAATCAGTTGAATATGGAAAAGACATTTTTGATAATCTCTTTGCAGCAACGAATTTCGTAAGAATGATTGGATTAGCTTTAATTTTAGCCTTAATGTTTACTGCTATGTTTTTAATAGCGAATACCATTAAGCTAACGATTATTGCTAGAAAACGAGAAATTCAGATTATGAAATTAGTAGGTGCAACAAACGGATTTATTCGTTGGCCATTTTTTGTAGAAGGACTACTCTTAGGTGTTTTAGGAGCAATTATTCCTATCTCCCTTCTTGCCTACGGTTACACAAGCTTTTACGGAAGTATTGGTACAGATACGGGGATAGATTTCTTTACCTTCCTAGAACCGAACCCATTAACGATGCAAATGGCGATTTTACTAGGGAGTATCGGAGCATTTGTTGGTATTTGGGGAAGTATGATGAGTGTTCGTAAGTTCTTAAAAGTTTAATAGATTCCCTTTTTAAATGAATCAAAAGGTGTTATTCCTTTAAATGGTTCGAATTCCTACCTCAGTTCTTTATGTGTTTTGGGGATTCGAACCTATAAGGAAGACCCGTTTTTATATAAAAGCTTTAGTTGTTAACGAAATAACAACAGCACTAAACATTTTACTAAGAAAAAAATTACGAAGAAATTACAAAAGGAGGGGTCATATTCAATGTATCGAAAAGTCGTTCTAGTTTCTATTGCATTACTTTTAGCTATAACAACTCTACTAGGAACAGAATCTTTTTCACTTGCAGAAGCAAACACTGGAGACGAGTTAGAACAAAGAATAAATGATTTACAAGATCAGCAAAGTCAGGTAGAAAGTGAAGTAAAGGAAACAGAAGAAGAATTAAACAATGTTCAATCTGAAATTGATACCGTTGTAACTGACCTTGTTAGATTAGAAGAAGAGCTAGCTCAAACAAACAGTCAGGTAGAAAGTAAACAAGGGGAAATTGAGGATACTCGAGAACGAATTGAGGAGCTCCGTGAAGAGATAGAAGCATTAGAAGAACGTATTGCATTAAGAGATGAATTGCTAAAGGATCGCGTTCGTTCTATGTACCAAAATGGTGGAGTAATCAACTACATAGAGGTTATTCTTGGTGCCAAAAGCTTTGGTGATTTAATCGAACGAGTCCAAGCTTTAAATACAATTGCTCAGCAGGATCGTAACATTTTAACACAACATCAAGCAGATAAAGATGCTGTGGAAGAAGCAAAACGATCGATTGAAAAGGAGTTAATTGGACTTGAAGACCAATTAGCAGAGTTAGAGGAACTTCAAGCGAAGGTGAAACAGCAGAAAGAACAACAAGATCGCTTAAAGAAGGAGCTAGAAAGTAAGCGTGCTTCATTAGAAGTTGTAATGATGACGAAGGAAGAAGAGCAAGCGATCCTTCAAGCTCAAGAAGAAGCAGCAAAAGTAGAATTAGATGATTGGTTAGAAGAGCAGCGTCGTATAGAGGAAGAACGTCGAAGAGAAGAAGAACGTAGACGTCAAGAGGAACTTCGTCGTCAAGAAGAGCAAAGAAAACAACAAGAATTAGAACAACAGCAACAACAGCAGCAAAATAATAACAATAATGGTAGTGGAAGTGGAAATAATAACAACGCAAATACAAGTAATCCTAATCCAAATCCAAATGCAACTCATGACCCACCAACGGATACTGGAGGATTGTTAATGCGTCCTACTACTGGAACGGTTACTCCAGGTTCTGGATTCCAGTGGCGTGGAGGGACTTTCCACCCAGGTATTGATATTGGTAAAAATGGTAGACAAGGTGATGTCCCAGTAGTTGCTTCAGAAGAAGGTATGGTTATTAGCTCCTATTATTCTGCTTCTTATGGGAATGTTATTATGGTTCGCCATAGTATCCAAGGGCGTACGATTACAACACTTTATGCTCACTTAGAAAACCGTGCTGTACGTACAGGACAATATGTTGCAAGAGGTCAATTCCTCGGTAATATGGGGAATACTGGTCAATCCTTTGGTGCTCACCTTCACTTTGAAGTGCACGAAGGAGACTGGAACTTTGGTAAAACAAATGCGGTCAATCCGTTAGATTATTTTTAATAAAAAGTAGTCTGTAGAGTTTTTCAAAGATTAATATTAGGAAACCTGTGATAATAAAAGCAGTTAAGATGAAAAGACCAAATCATATATGTGATTTGGTCTTTTCTTTTTTAAATAAAGGAAATTTATTAGTTTTTTAATGGTGTCTTTGAGACAAGACGTAGGCTTTACTTAGGCGGGCGGAATTAATGCTTCTTGCGCTTTTCTTATACGTTCCTTGGAACAATAGGAGCCCCTGTTCCTGCAAAAGGAGAAAAGTAGGTTTGCAGGCACAGAGGAAGCCGCCCCTGTTCCTGCAAAAGGAGAAAAGAGGGTTTGCAGGCATATAGGAAGCCGCCAATGAACCTGCAAATAGAGAAAAGGAGTTTTGCAGGCATATAGAAGCTTGCCAATAAACCTGCAAAAGGAAAAAAGAGTTTTGCAGGCGTATAGAAGCTAGCCAATAAACCTGCAAAAAGTGAAAAGAAGTTTTGCAGGCATATAGAAGCTTGCCAATAAACCTGCAAAAGGAAAAAAGAGTTTTGCAGGCGTATAGAAGCTAGCCAATAAACCTGCAAAAAGTGAAAAGAAGTTTTGCAGGCATATAGAAGCTAGCCAATACGCCTGCAAATAGAGAAAAGAAGTTTTGCAGGCATATAGAAGCCGCCAATACGCCTGCAAAAAAATATTTGCAGTTATGGCTTTACCTGAAGCTGATCCTGCAGGAGTAGTCGCCTTCCACTCCTGAACCATTTATGGTAAAATAATTTATTTTTTTCTAATATTGCACGTCGTATTTTATGGTAGCTAAGAAAAAGAAGAGACAGTCCGCCTAATGTCACCAATTGATGACATAGTGAAACTGCCTCTGCCTCTCATTTTTTCATATTAAATAACTATCCGCTGATCGAAATCATGAAGACTCTATTTCATCAACGTACTACTTAATTTTTTTATAGCATCTGTATCAAGTGTTCTTTCATATTCATCTACGACATTGTCACTTACAACAGTTGCATATACGTTATCAACAAAGTAGCCTGTTGATTTGGCAACCTCAATGATTCGTTGTGGCCAAGTTCCAGCCCAAGAGTAACCAGTTCTTCTTTCTTCTTCAATTTCACTAATGTCGTATCTAATGACACCATCGCGTCCGGAGAAAATCGGATTATTTGTACCAATTTCATAGAAGCGATACCAAACTGTTGCACCAGGATGCTCGATAAAGTATGGCTCTACTCGATTGTCAAATCGTGTATCATCAAGACGAACACTATCTAAATAGTTAATGGCACTCTCTACTGCAAGTCTAATTTCATCTGTTTGTTCTGGTCGAGACATAAGCCATGCAATTACAGGAACAGATTCATCAGAAGCGATGGATGGGTGTTCGTATGATCTTCCGTGTCTTGGTTCGTAAGTCACTGGATCGTGCTGTTGCCCCCATGCAGTTAATACGCCATCCACTTCGATTTGCGCATTTAAAATATAATCTAATCCTAGTGCTATCTTATCTTCAATTTCTGCTACAAGCTCGTCACTAATTAAATCTGTATTTGCGAAAGGACCTTGTCGTGCAGCAACATCATCGTAAAACTCCAGTACATTTGTCATAGCATAGTCATTAAACGTAACGAAGTCAGAATATCCACCTCTTGAAGGATACACTTGTGCAAATCCTCCAGTAGGGTATTGTAGATTTTCAAGGAAGTCAAAGCCTAATAAGACACTATCCTTAAAGCGTTCGTCCCCTGTCATTGCGTAAGCTTCAGCCATTGTCACAATTTCATTCACTGTTGCGTCGTTATCAATTGTACCTAATGGTTCTCCATTTCTACCTTTCCACTCAGAACGTGGCTCTTCACCATCCCAAGGACGTTGATAAATATGAGGGAAGTTCTTTGTCCATCCACCATGTTCTAACTGCCAAGTTAGTAGATTTTCTGCTGCATCTACCGTGCTTTGGTCGAATTCAATTTCGTCTGACTCTTCTACACGATATTGTCCATTTTCGTCTAACGCTTCTTCAATGTCGTAAATGATAACACTATACCCAAGTCTGTTTACTCCAACAGAGGCTTCCGTTACAGTAAGACTGGACAAGCTTTCGTTTAAACTGCTCCAGGAGCCAGTTGCATTAGATACTCGAATGTCGTATGGGCTAATATCTTCGAAAAAGCCATTAAGAGTTACAGCAATGGTGTTTTCATTAAGGGCGTCTACGCTTGCAATTTGAACGGAATTAGCAGGTAGAAGATCATTTTCTGTTAATTGCTCTGCTAAGCTTTCCGCACCTCCATGTGTAAACGGTCGATTTGGAATAAAGCGTCCTTCTAGATATTCCTTTGCTTCATCAAGAGAATCTAATTCTAAGACGTACTGAATAACTTGTGCTGCTTCATTCATTGTAATTGGTTTGTCAGGCTGAATTTTTTCACTGTCAAAAACAGATAAATATCCAGCTTCATGAGCTGCTTGAACTGCGTAAATGTACCAGTCATCCTCTGCTAGCTCCCAATTTTCATTAAATGCTTTCTGGCTAACTCCTTGTAGTTCGCCGTCATTTGTAAATCCAAATAGACTATTAATAAAACTGAAAAACTCAATTTGCTTCACTGGTTCATTATTGTTAAAGGAAAGTTCTTCTAGGATGAGACCTTCTTCATTCCACTGCTGGAAAAGGGCTTCGTTCATACGATCGGATAAAGGAGTAATATCATAAGTAGGTTCATCATCCTCATCCTCTTGTTGGCCTTGAGTGATTCTTAGGTGATCTAGGTTTGGTCCACCTTCAGGGCCAACTCCAGTAAAGCGAACGGTATTTAATCCTTGCTCTAAGTATGCAACAGTTGATGATGGCTCCCAAACATTCCATGCTCCAGTAGGTAAGAATGCAAGAGATTCTTCAACAACCTCGCCGTTTACTTTAATTTCCCCTGGACGATCAAGACCGCCGCCGTGTGCATAGTAGATGGCAAGAGTGTATTCCCCAGCAGTATCTACATATACATTCCACTCTGCAAAACCACCAGGTACGTTTGGATCAAAGCGAATGTACCCATCCCCTATGTACCCTTGATGATCATCTTCTACTATAAACATTTCACCCCAAGCTTCCTCAGCGTGGTAAATGTCACCTTCTGTTTCATCTGCACTTACAGAGAATGCTAAAGAAAGTAATAGTACTACTACTGCCCCTACTATAGCGGTAGTAGCAAAGCGTTGTTTGAATTTTGATATCATTCCAATTCTCCTCCCTTTTTTTGTAATCGCTTTCAATTAAAACTTTACCATTATTTTTTTAACAATAATTGCAAGATGTAGGTTAAAACTTATACATATTTTGTTGTAGAGGATGTTCAAAAGTCCAGGAAAAATATCTGTCGAATCTCTGCGTTGGCTTGCTTTTCCGTTCCTCACGTATTAAAAGCATACGCTACGGTAACTCAAAGCTACGCCGCCTTGATCTTTCGACGCACAGGACGTGCTAGTGTCGGCGTTGCAACAGGATGTTGCGACTTTAGCCGACTCGGCTATTTTTATCCTCCTTTTTGAACACGCACTTGTAGAAATAAACAAAGAAAATATAGTAAGAAAGAGAAAAAGAAAAAAAGAAAAAGCAAATGAAATGGAAGTCATTTCATTTGCTTAATGGGGAGATAAATTATTTGTATTTTGTTTTCGGAAATTGGTTGGAGATACGTCATTTACACTTTTAAATACACGATAGAAATGAACGTTGTTTTTAAAACCTACCTTTTTGGCAATCACTGCTATTTTCAAATCTGTTTCTAGCAATAGCCTTTTCCCCTCTTTTATTCTTACTGTATTAATATAATTAATTGTATTGCAACCAGTAACTTTTTTGAATAAACGACTAATGTAAGCTTCGCTTAAATGAAATTTATTTGATAAATGGGGAAGAGATACATCATTCATATAGTTGTTATTAATATATTTAATAATGTTTGAAATGACGACATTGTCATACGGGAGTGCATCCTCCACAGAAATGGATGCTTCTTTTTCTACCTCTTGCTGCTGCTCTACTAACCGCTTACTTTCAATTAATAAAAGTAAAAGTAACGAACGTATATAAGTATTTCCATCAGAATCATTAACACCGTATTCCTTATACAAGGAAGTCATTAATTCGATTATTTTCTTTTGTCGATAAGGAGGTACTGAAATAATTGTTGGTCCATTTTCAAAGAGTAAGGATAGTAGGGAATGGTCATGCTTTTGTATTATGGAAGGCTTAAAGTTCATAACGATTCGTTTATGTGTTGGAAAATCGGCTGTTCCAGTTTTATGAATGACGTTTTTATTAATGAATACCAAATTGTTTTCATGAATCTTATATTTTTTGCCATTAATGTAGTAAATTCTACTTCCTTCTAATAAGTAGTAAATTTCATAATCATCATGCAAGTGATAATGCTCCATATCTACTTTTGAGGCATCATGGTTGTTGTAATGAATATAAAAGGAACTATCTCTTTGAGACACATCTAATAGCTGAATCAAATTCGCAACCTCCTTTTTTAGTTTTAAAATCACATAGATAAGAATAGATTTTTGGTATTTCCTTCAGTAACTACGATAAAATAGTTTTAAAACCCTCCTATTGTTGGGAAAACAGTTATTTTATACTGTATAGGAATTGTTGTGAATGAACCGAAGTATCTAGTTGGTTAGGAACAATGGAGGAGTAACAGACTGTGTAATATAGTAAATATGGACGATAGTAGAATAGACACATAAATTACAATTTTCTTCATATAATAAGACAGGTTTTACATAAAGTTTTACATATGTCTTCTTTCTTTTCCTATTGTATTTTTGTTATGATAGGAGCAAGTAATGACAAATACTTAACATAGAGGACGATTATAAAAAATTAAATAGAGGTTTTTGGTAGTAAAAGATATGAGAGGTATAGAGGTGAGTAGATGAACGTAAATAAAGCATTTATCCCGTTAATTATTGTGGCGTCTTTGTTACTTGGGGCTACTGGTATGTATATTGGGAACATAATGATAGGTGGAGGTTCTGCAGCCACAGTTATTGATCAAACAGAGGAAGAAGATGCAAGTGTTGTAAATGGTGTTGTTCAGGTCGAGGATCTAGGTGTAAATGAGGAAAAGCTTGGGAAGTTTGCTGCGGCCTATGATATGATCCTTCAACAATTTTATAGAGATGTAGAGGAACAGGAATTATTAGAAGGTGCTATTGCTGGTATGTTAGAGGTACTAGATGATCCTTATTCCGTCTATATGGATGAGCAATCTGCACAGGAATTTATGGAGGGATTAGATTCAACTTTCCAAGGTATCGGTGCTGAGGTTAGTATGAACAATGGGAAGGTGACGATTGTTGCACCTATGAGAGATTCTCCAGCGGAAAAAGCGGGGCTTCGCCCAAATGATCAAATCATAAAGGTAGATGGGGAAGACATAAGTCATCTTTCTTTATATGAAGCAGTTTTAGAAATTCGTGGTGAAAAAGGGTCCACTGTCACGCTAACAATAGAACGGCCAGGTGTATCAGAATTGCTTGATATTGACGTTGTCCGTGATGAAATTCCAATTGAAACCGTTTATACGGATATTTTTGAGGAAAATGGAAAAAGAATTGGGTATTTAGAAATTCGTTCCTTCGGAGATAATGCAGCTACTCGCTTTGAAGAGGAGTTAACTAATTTAGAGGATGAAGGAATCGATGGGTTAATCATTGATGTTCGTGGAAATCCAGGTGGTTACCTGAATTCTGTGGATAAGATTGGGAGTTTAGTCGTTCCAGGTGGGGAGCCTATTGTACAAATCGAGGATCGTAATGGTGCAGTAACACGACATATTTCAAATTTAGATGGAGAAAAGTCATATCCAATTGTTACGTTAATTAATGAAGGAAGTGCATCTGCATCAGAAATTCTTGCTGCAGCTCTTAAGGAAGCAGGAGGTTATGATGTAGTAGGAAAGACGACCTTTGGTAAAGGAACTGTTCAGCAAACATTACCGATGGGGGATGGGTCTCAAATTAAATTAACGTTGTTCAAATGGCTTACTTCTGGAGGGAACTTCATAAACGAGGTTGGAGTAGAACCAACGATTGAAGTATCACAGCCTGACTTTTTCTATGTTTCACCAATTAATGTTGAAGATGTATTAGGACTTGATATGACAAGTAATCAAATAGAACATGCACAAATTATGCTTGAAGGTCTTGGCTTTGATCCAGGTAGACAAGATGGATATTTCAGTGAATCCACTGTTGAAGCTGTTCGGAATTTCCAAGGTCATATTGGCTTAGATGTTACTGGAGAGATCGATAAGAAGACTGCCGAAATGCTTCAGCTTGAAGTTGTAAATGCTATGTCAGAAATAGAAAATGACTACCAGTTGAAAAAAGCGATCGAAGTATTAGCAGAATAAAGGCACACAACGTAACAAACGAAATAACGTTCACAGAATGTTCAGGGACCTGTTCCCGTACAATTTTGTGAACGTTTTTTCTTTCCTCCTTTTTACGGATTATTTGTTCTTTATTTTCTTGAGACCCTTTTATCTGTTCTATATGTGAAAAAAGTTCTTTCATTTTCAGTTAAATGTTTTAAAATGAAAGGAAGGGATAATAATTACAAAAGATTTTGTCAATTTTTGCATATGATTGACAGAGAACAAAGGATCATTATTTGATATACTCATTATATAGGGAAGTGTGTATGAACATCCTACAATATATTCCTAACAAACTTGTAATGAATGTGTGAATGAATGCAGTAATCTTTACTATTATGTAACAGGCTATTATGTTGTCATAATCTATTATATTTTTTCTTCTATTAAATAACGGATCGTTTTACTTTAGGGTACCTTACGTTTTTTTTACACTACACCTATTATAAAGGGGGCAATCATGTGGATGTCATAGGCTTAGAATTTTTAAAAGGTTTCGGAAGGTTATGGTTACATCCATTAACGTATATTTTTTTTCTCGTCGTTTTTTTTATTGGAGTAAGGAGAGTGAAGAGAGAAAGAAAAGATTTTCATACCAGAGTTCATGATGTCATTCTAGATATAGCATCTCCTATGATTATAGGGATTAGTATGGGACTTATTTTATCATTATTATTAACAACTGCAGGGATTGAAGTACCTGTAGGGATGATGGTTCTCCTTTTAGTATTGTGGATTGTTTTCTTACCGTTTAGACAAATTAGATGGTTAAGTATGGCTTTCATAGGATCTATTGCTTTGTTAGTATCACCATTCCTTCCAAATGGTGGCACAAACTTTCCCCTTATAAATCAATGGCTCCAAGACATTCAAGGGATGAATGCAGTTGGATTTGCTTGGATATTAGTAGCATTGTTTTTAGCAGAGGCATTTTTAATTTTAATTAATGGGTGGAAGCACTCATCGCCTAAACTTATATCTAGTAAACGGGGGAAAACAGTAGGGAGTCATGAAGTAAAACGATTATGGCCAGTTCCTATTCTACTACTATTTCCAATTGGTAGTTTAGTATTTGATGGATGGTGGCCTTTATTTCAGTCAGCTAATAGTTTAGAAAATGGTCTCATGATTATTCCATTTATTTTAGGCTTTCAGCTTACAGTACAAAGTCAACATCCAGAGGAAGGGATAAAAAAAGTTGGTAAGCAGCTCCTTATTCTAAGTGTTGTTTTAGTATTCGTGGCAGGAGCAGCAACATATTTAACCTTTATTGTTCCAGCTGTTGCTATCATTGGTCTTTTAGGACGTGAACTAATTTTTATTCTATTCCATGCTTCTGAAAAACATAAGACTGGTTATTTTACAAATAGAGAGAGTGGGTTAACCATTCTGGGAATACTGCCTCAATCTACTGCGGAAAAAATGGAGTTAGAAATAGGAGAGGTAATATTAAAAGTAAATGGCTATGAAGTGTATTCTCAAAGGGATTTTTATGAAGCACTTCAAGTAAATTCCGCCTATTGTAAACTAGAGATTATAGATCTATCAGGTGAAGTTCGCTTTGCCCAATCGTCGATACATGAAAATGAACACTATCAAATAGGGCTATTATTTGTTCCGGACGGTGAAAACGGAAACCTGTCAGCTAGAGGCTTACGATCCTCGGTCGTTATTTACAACGATCGAAACGGAAAATCGTTAACGATGGAAAAGAAGTTCATTGAAGATGAAAAGGTTGTCACTAATGGGAATGAAGAAGTACAGACAGATGACCAACTTTATGATGTTGAAGAATCTGATGTAAAAGAGGAAGAAACTGATTCCTTTGAAGAAAATAATGAGGTTCAAGCTGAAGAGGTTGAAACTAGTAAAGAAGATAGTTCATTTATGGATGAGTCGGATTTTCGCCATACTAGCTCAAACGACTATGATGCCTCAGAAGAGTACGATAAAAGTGAAATAGAAGCTGCCGCTACAGAGGATTTGGTAGAGAGGGCTGTAAAGGCTGTTCAAGAAGATGAGGAATATTTAAAAAACGAAGATGATCAACCTTTTGAAAATAGTATTGATAAAGAAGTTGTTGATTTAGAACGTGAAGCTCATCCAGAAGAGAATTTTGAACTAGATTTGGAAGAGGAGATAGAAGAAAAGACCGATGAATCGTATAATAGTGACGAAGAATCGGCATATGCAAAGGGTACGGATAAGGGCTTAGAAGAAGTAGAACAAACAGATCTAGAGGAAAGTCCAGATGACATTCCACAAACAGAGTATCGTGATCATACGGAAAATATTGCTGAAACTGATCAACATTTGAAGCAGACTGAGGAAAAAGGAAAGTCTAATGAATCTTTCATTACACCACAATTTAATGAAGAGGAAGAAAGTGAACTGCAATACGGTTTAATGGATGAAGAAATCAAGGGAGAACCTTTTGATCAGAAAACCTCCGACGATAAGCTAGAAAAGGTAAAAAAGGAAGAATTTGAGAATAAAAATGATGACGTTGAAGCGGAAAAGGTGCATGCGGAGCATAAAGAAATATCTTCAAAAGCTTTAAATATTTTTTCTAATGAAAAGAAAGAGGCGGAGGAAGATAAAGAGCAAAGTCTTATAGAAGCGAAGGAACGTCGTGCTGAGACTGGTGAAAAGCCTTATGGACAGGCAGCAGGATTATCAGCCTTTTATGAAGAGTTTAGAGAAACAGTGCCGAAAAGAGAAAAAAAATGGCTATTAAAAGGTGACAAAAGTAACGAAAAGGAAGAGACTGATAGAAAGAAGAAGAAGCGAAAGTTTTGATGGAAAAAGTTTTATAAATTTGTAATGCTATAAAAGATTTAGGGAATGTATTTCTCTAAGTCTTTTTATTTTTCACCTTCCACAAAATTAGAACCTTGCAATACCGAAATGAGAATACTTGTTCGTATTTTTCGTCTGTTGTGTTATAATGTTGCATAAGTGTTAAGAATGGATATAGATGGATAGTATTCAAAAAGCTTGTTAGTTGCATTTTAAACTAATTTTCGTAATGATATGGAGTAGTTGAAGATTACATTTGTTTTTTTCACTGCTTTGCGGTCTTCTGAACCGTTTCTATTTTCAGGGTAGACCTCACATGCAAGCAATCTTGCACCATGGGGGATGAAAATACTCATCAAGGTGGTTCATCCGTTTCTTGCGGACGCTTTCATGGGGCACGGCCTCAACTTCCTAAAACTTACACAGTAAGCTTTTAGGGGATTTTCGGCTCGTGCTGATCCCACTGGAGTCGCCGCCTTCCACTCCTGAAGCAATACCTATTTTCAGGGTAGACCTCACATGCAAGCAATATTTGCACCATGGAGGATGAAAATACTCATCAAGGTCGTTCAATATGATATCGCTTATTACAAAACATTAAATTGTTAAAAACAATTTTGCATTGATTATATAAAAGAATAGATTCACGGAAATTCACATGAACGGAGGTAGAATGGCGTGTTAGAAGAAATAGGTCAACCATCATCACAAACCTTTCAATTAGTCTCTAAATATGAACCAGAAGGGGATCAACCTACTGCAATTAAACAGCTCGTTGAGGGAATAAATAATGGGGCGAAATATCAAACTCTCTTAGGTGCAACAGGTACTGGAAAAACTTTTACGGTCTCTAACGTAATTAAAGAAGTGAATAAACCAACACTTGTCATTGCCCACAATAAAACGTTAGCAGGGCAGCTATATAGTGAGTTTAAAGAATTTTTTCCGAACAATGCCGTTGAATATTTTGTCAGCTATTACGATTATTATCAACCAGAGGCATATATTCCATCGTCGGATACTTACATTGAAAAGGATGCAAGTATTAATGATGAAATTGATAAATTACGTCACTCTGCTACAAGTGCCCTCTTTGAACGGAAGGATGTCATTATTGTTGCAAGTGTATCGTGTATATACGGGTTGGGTTCTCCAACGGAATATAGCGAATTAGTTGTTTCCATGAGAACAGGTATGGAAAAGGAACGGAACGAGCTTCTTCGTGATCTAGTAGATATTCAATATGAAAGAAATGACATTAATTTTACCCGTGGTACCTTTCGTGTTCGTGGAGATGTTGTGGAAATATTTCCAGCCTCCCGTGATGAGCATTGCCTTCGAGTAGAGTTTTTCGGTGATGAAATCGATCGGATTACAGAGGTGGATGCACTCACAGGTGAAATTCTTGGTGAACGAAACCACGCAGCAATATTCCCAGCCTCCCACTTTGTCACGCGGGAGGAAAAACTAAAGCGAGCCATCGTTAACATTGAGAAAGAGCTAGAAGAAAGACTAAAAGAATTAAACGAACATGGAAAGCTCCTAGAAGCACAGCGATTAGAACAACGAACCCGGTATGATATAGAGATGATGCATGAAATGGGCTACTGCTCTGGTATTGAGAATTACTCTAGACATTTAACGTTAAGAGGAGCTGGAGCTACTCCATACACATTGATCGATTATTTCCCAGATGATTTTCTTATTGTCGTAGATGAATCACACGTTACATTACCTCAAGTGCGGGGAATGTACAACGGTGACCAAGCTCGAAAAGGGGTACTTGTTGATCATGGGTTTCGTCTACCGTCGGCGAAGGATAACAGACCATTAAGGTTTGAAGAGTTTGAGGATCATATTCATCAAACGATTTTCGTTTCCGCCACACCAGGACCATATGAGTTAGAGCATTGTCCAACGATGGTTGAACAGATCATTCGTCCAACTGGTCTATTAGATCCGACCATCGACGTCCGTCCAATTGAAGGACAAATTGACGATCTTATTGAAGAGATTCACGTAAGAAAAGAACGGAATGAACGAGTTTTAATTACAACTTTAACAAAAAAAATGTCGGAGGACCTTACAGATTATCTGAAGGAGATCGGAATTCGAGTGCGTTATCTCCACTCTGATATAAAAACATTAGAACGAATTCAAATCATTCGTGAGCTTCGTCTCGGTCACTTTGATGTACTTGTAGGGATTAACCTATTACGGGAAGGACTAGACATTCCAGAGGTATCACTCGTAGCTATACTAGATGCAGATAAGGAAGGCTTCCTTCGTTCAGAACGATCCCTTATCCAAACGATGGGAAGAGCTGCGCGAAATGCTAATGGACATGTCATTATGTATGCAGACAAAATTACGAAATCAATGGAAATTGCTATGGAAGAAACAAAACGACGAAGAACCATTCAAAAAGAGCATAACGAAAATCATGGAATCGTACCTCAGACCATCCAAAAGGCTGTTCCGGAAATTATAAAAGCAACCTATGCTGCTGAAGAAGATGAAGCATATGAAGTAATGGAAATTGCGAAAGCAGCACCGAAACAAAAGTTAAGTAAGCAGGAACGATTAAAGGTCATCGAAAGAATGGAGAAAGAAATGAAGGAGGCTGCGAAGAACTTAGACTTCGAACGGGCCGCAGAGCTTCGTGATATTGTTATTGAATTGAAAGGGGAAGGGTGACCAAAGCATATGGCACTAAATAATATTGAAGTTAAAGGTGCACGATCACATAATTTAAAAAACATAGACGTAACTATTCCGAGAAATAAGCTCGTTGTTTTAACAGGACTATCAGGATCAGGAAAATCTTCTCTGGCATTTGATACCATTTATGCAGAAGGACAGCGACGGTATGTGGAATCATTGTCTGCTTATGCACGACAATTTTTAGGACAAATGGATAAACCAGATGTGGATGCCATTGAGGGTTTGTCCCCAGCCATCTCTATCGACCAAAAAACGACCAGTCGAAATCCTCGTTCAACAGTAGGAACAGTAACGGAAATTTACGACTACCTACGGCTTCTCTTCAGTCGTGTAGGAAGACCAATTTGTCCAACGCACGGAGTGGAAATTACGTCGCAAACGATACAGCAAATGGTGGATCGTATGCTCCAATATTCAGAACGAACGAAAATGCAAATCCTATCCCCAGTTGTTTCTGGTCGTAAAGGGACACACGTGAAGGTACTTGAAGATATGAAAAAACAAGGATTTGTACGTATCCGAGTGGACGGTGAGATGCGAGAGGTAGCTGAAGAAATTGAATTAGAAAAAAATAAAAAGCACAATATCGAAGTAGTAATTGATCGTATCGTTATTAAGGAAGGGATTGAATCCCGCCTTGCAGATTCGTTAGAAACAGCATTAAATTTAGCTGATGGACGTGTTATTGTAGATGTCATTGGGGAAGAGGAACTTCTTTTTAGCCAGAAGCACTCCTGTCCTCATTGTGGTTTTTCCATTGGTGAATTAGAACCGAGAATGTTTTCCTTCAACAGTCCCTTTGGGGCTTGCCAATCGTGTGATGGGTTAGGGACAAAGCTTGAGGTAGATTTGGAGCTTGTTATTCCTGATTGGAGTAAATCATTAAATGAAAATGCTATTGCCGCTTGGGAACCAACAAGCTCACAATATTATCCACAGCTATTATCGAGTGTGTGTGATCATTTTGGAATTGACATGGACGGACCTCTTGAACAGCTTCCAAAGTCTCAAGTAGATAAAATTTTATATGGCAGTGGTAGTGAAAAAGTATATTTCCGTTATGAAAATGAATTTGGAAACGTCCGAGAAAAGGAAATCTATTTCGAAGGTGTAGTCAAAAATATTGATCGTCGTTACCATGAAACAAGCTCTGATTATATCCGTGAACAAATGGAAGGCTATATGGCCCAAAAGGATTGTCCAACTTGTAAAGGAAACCGTCTGAGAAAAGAAAGTCTTGCTGTTAAGATTGGGGACAAGCATATTGGAGAAGTTACGCACTTTGCTATTAAAGATGCAAAGGAGTTTTTCAACAATCTTCAGCTTACAAATAAAGAAATGACAATTGCACGAATGATCTTAAAGGAAATTGACGAACGACTCGGTTTTCTAATAAATGTAGGACTTGACTATTTATCGTTGTCTCGTTCAGCAGGGACATTGTCAGGTGGAGAGGCACAGCGAATTCGTTTAGCTACTCAAATTGGTTCATCCCTAATGGGTGTTTTATACATTTTAGATGAACCGTCCATCGGTCTTCATCAGCGAGACAATAATCGACTTATTGAGACGTTACAAAAGATGCGTGATTTAGGAAATACACTCATTGTGGTGGAGCACGATGAAGATACGATGCTAGCAGCAGATCATATTATTGATATTGGACCTGGAGCTGGTGTTCACGGTGGAATGGTTACAGCAGAAGGTACGCCTGAGGAAATATGTCATGACGATAATTCTTTAACTGGGCATTATTTGTCAGGAAAAAAATTCATTCCTTTACCTGCAGAACGTAGAAAGCCGAATGGAAAGAAACTTTCTATTTTGGGAGCAAAGGAAAATAATTTAAAAGGGACGAATGTTCATATTCCATTAGGCATAATGGTAGCAGTCACAGGTGTATCAGGATCAGGAAAAAGTACGCTAATTAACGATATTTTATACAAATCAATCGCACAAAAGCTCACAACTGCAAAGGATAAGCCTGGGGAGCATAAGGGTGTTGAAGGAATTGAGTATCTTGATAAGGTAGTTGATATTGATCAATCTCCTATTGGTCGTACGCCACGATCTAATCCAGCAACGTATACAGGTGTCTTTGATCAAATTAGAGATGTATATGCTATGACGAATGAAGCAAAGGTCCGAGGGTATAAGAAGGGACGCTTTAGCTTTAATGTAAAAGGTGGCCGTTGTGAAGCGTGCCGTGGGGACGGAATTATTAAGATAGAAATGCATTTTCTCCCTGATGTGTATGTTCCTTGTGAGGATTGTGATGGGAAACGTTATAATAGAGAAACGTTAGAGGTTAAGTACAAAGGAAAAACGATAGCAGATGTCCTTGATATGACAGTTGAGGATGCCGTGGAATTTTTTGAAAACATCCCTCGTATTAAGCGGAAGATTGATACATTATTTGATGTAGGTCTCGGCTATATGAAGCTCGGTCAACCTGCCACAACCTTATCAGGAGGAGAGGCTCAACGAGTAAAATTAGCGTCTCAGCTCCATCGCCGTTCAACTGGTCGTACGCTTTACATTTTAGACGAACCAACAACAGGCTTGCATGTTGCTGATATTGATCGATTACTAAAGGTTCTGCAACGTTTAGTTGAAAACGGTGATACAGTTCTCGTCATTGAGCATAACCTGGACGTTATTAAGACAGTTGACCACATTATTGATCTTGGTCCTGAAGGTGGAGACAAAGGGGGAACTCTTGTAGCTCAAGGAACTCCAGAAGAAGTGGCTGAGGTGTCTGTATCTTATACGGGAGAATATTTGAAACCTATATTAGATCGGGATCGACAGCGAATGGAACAGCGTATAATGGAAAAAGAAAAATTAGCTACCCACTCCTAATAAGAGGAAGGGAACGGCATTTCATTATTTGAGGGATATCGGTTTTAACTAAGAAGTCCCGTATAGAGAGAGAAAAAAATAAAGCAAAGACGAGACCTTTTCACTTAGTGAATTTGTCTCGTTTTTTATTGAAAGTTAATTTATACATTCTTTTCTCGACTAGAGTCTAGGAGACAGGACGTAATGACGGGCTAATAATAGTGATCAAGACATAAAATACAAAAACATACAGAGGTTGAAAAACATAAATATTGAAGGAGAACTAGGTTTGCTTGTCGAAAAAGAATGTGGGTATATTTGTAATAAAATTTGCATGAAATAAGAGAAACATAGAAGGGATTGTTCATATGGGGAAATATAAACGAGAATTAACAGAAGAACTTATTCATTTTATAAAACAACAAAAATTATTTTTTGTTGCTACCGCACCTTCTGATGAAGGAAGAATCAATCTATCTCCAAAAGGCTATGATTCTCTTGTTGTTATTGATAGTCATACAATTGCTTACCTAGATTATGCTGGAAGTGGCAATGAGACGGCCAACCACATTAACGATAATAAAAAAATAACATTTATGTGGTGTAGTTTTGAGGAAACACCATTGATTTTGCGTGCGTATTGTTTTGGTCACATTCTTGAAAAGGATGGTGATGTTTACCATCAATACATGCAAAAATATTTTGAAGAAATTGATCCTAAATCTGCTAGAAGAATCTTTATTTGTGATATAGAAGCAATACAAACTAGCTGTGGATTTGGGGTACCTTTATTTGATTATATTGGAGAACGAGATACGATGGCAAAATGGACTGAAAAGCAACTTGCTAATGGGAATCTTGATCAATATATAGAAGAGCATAGTGCACGTCTTGAAGAAAAATTCCCTCTATTAAAAAAGTGAGTGCAACAGGTTTTAATATATAAATGATTAGTATAAACCGTTTTGTTTTAAAAACGTGGTAATAACAGTTGATAATCAATGACACATATCTAAAGGTACACAACGCAGAAATTTAAAAGCATAGTTTTTTTGGAGTGGCGGACATGATAGCCTCGTTTGGCTTGCCAGCTACCTTTTGAAAATGGAACTTTAAACTAAAAGAACTGACTACTCTGTGTAGTTGGTTCTTTTACATGTATCTTTATTTGATATTTAATTTCTGTCTAACTCCGAATGTGTAATTGATATGGTCTAAAATTTAACCACTATTATTCATCCTGCATGATCATGGTGCAAATTAAAACTTGCATGAGTGGTCTACCTTGAAAATAACTGAAATTAATCGGTTCAATCCGAGAGCAAGAGGGAGTATGAGGGAGGTTGAACCAGGGGAAAACAAAGCAGGTACAGACGAAGCAGGTACAAAAACCCCCGGTTCAAATCGAGAGCAAGAGGGAGTATGAGAGAGGTTGAACCAGGGGAAAACAAAGCAGGTACAGCTGAAGCAGGTACAAAAACCCCTGGTTCAATCCGCGAGCAAGAGGGAGTATGAGAGAGATTGAACCAGGGGGTAACGAAGCAGGTACAGGGGAAGCAGGTACAAAAACCCCTGGTTCAAACCGAGAGCAAGAGGGAGTATGAGAGAGGTTGAACCAGGGGAAAACAAAGCAGGTACAGCTGAAGCAGGTACAAAAACCCCCGGTTCAATCCGAGAGCAAGAGGGAGTATGAGAGAGATTGAACTAGGGGAAAACGAAGCAGGTACAGGTGAAGCAGGTACAAAAACCCCTGGTTCAATCCGAGAGCAAGAGGGAGTATGAGAGAGATTGAACCAGGGGAAAACGAAGCAGGTACAGCTGAAGCAGGTACAAAAACCCCCGGTTCAATCCGAGAGCAAGAGGGAGTGAGTATTTTCTTCCTCCATGGTGCAAGTTTGACTTCACTTGCATAGGCGTTCTACCCTAAAAGACTCAGGAATGGAATGGAATGGGGCTCCATGGGGAAAGCAACAGCTACGAGAAATCTAGCTAGAGCTCTGTGTTTAAAAAAATATCAGTCTCAGGTCCTAGTTCAATACAGTCTCCCGTCCGTAGGAAATAGGAAGTCGGTATTGTATTCTTTATATATAAACCTTTACTATTTAGAAGATAATTTTAGGTCAATATGTAAAACCTTATAAAAGTCAGCATGAATGATATAGAAAAGCAAAAATGTGGGAAGAGAATAGTAACTGAATTTTTTCTAATTCTTGTGTAAACTGTATACATTTTTGAAACCTTTTTATGAAATTATCGTAAAAATAGTAGAAGATTAATGAATATTATCCATTCCATCAAAGGGGAAGTTGTACCTTAAGACTTCATTACTCCATTTCTTACTAAGGTAAACAAAAGCAGACAAACAATATGTGATAAAAATTATTTAACTATGTTAAGGAGGATGTTATTTATGCAAGAAGAACGTAAGATGATATTAAAAATGATTGAGGACGGGAAAATCACAGCAGAAGAAGGACTTCAGCTATTAAATGCATTGAAGGAAGATAATGGTGAAGGTACTGATGCAACATCGTTCAAAACAGATTCGACTGAGACCTCCGTTTCTCGTGATGTGGATTGGGAAAAAGGATCAGGATATCGCCAGCAGCATACGCAACGAAATCCATCCTTTGCTACGAAGTTTACAGAGTTCATTGAAGATGCAGTTCAGAAAATTAAGGAGTTTGATTTAGACTTTAACTTTGGTTCTTCTATCGAAATTCAACACATTTTTCAGCACCGTGATGCAGATGTATCAAAGGTGGACGTATCCATTGAAAACGGAAGCTTGACGTTCAAGCCATGGGATGAGAATGACATTCGAGTAGAATGTAATGTAAAGGTTTATAAAGTGAGAGATTCAGATGAAGCACGACGGACGTTTTTAGATGAAGTGTTTTTCGACTTAACGGATGAAAAGCTACGCTTTGAATCGCGTCGCAAGACAATGAAGGTAAATACTGTTGTTTATGTACCTAAAAAGTCATTAGAAAAGATAAAGCTCTATACTTTCAATGGTAAGATTACAGGGGATGTAGTATCCACAGATAAATTCGAAGCGCAAACGGTGAATGGCCGAATTAGTCTAGAGGAATTAGAAGCTGAAGAAGTTCGATTGGAAACAGTAAATGGGACAATATCTATCAGTCAGCTTGATGCAGAGCATTGTGATGCAAAAACCGTGAATGGTACGATTGCTTTAAGTGCATTGAAAGGAAAGCTAGATGCAGAAACATTAAACGGTACGATTCACTATACACTATTAAAGGCAAATGATAGTCGAGCATATATTAAAACAACGACAGGAAGTGTCTCTGTACATGTACCGGAGAATGTGAAAACAGAAGGAGAACTTAAAACAACAGTTGGTGGTATACAGTGTGATTTGCCACAGCTATCTATTATTGAAGAAAAGAAGGATTTTGCAAATAAGCAAATGTCATTTTTAGCAAATAAAACTGGGGAGCACACATTCTACATTGAGGCAGAAGCAACTACAGGATCCATATCTGTACGGAACAAATAAACGTGCTTCGCCTTATGGAACTCCCTCTTTCTCCATCTTGATTCATCATTTCTAACAATATGGTAAGCATAATAGATATAATAACAGACCATATACGATATTTTTGTGAAAGAATGAAAGGGGCGTATTACCATGAAGCGTTTATACCGTACAATCCATGATAGAAAATTAGCAGGAGTTTGCGGGGGACTTGGTCATTATTTCAATATAGACCCAACGATGGTTCGTATATTAGCCATTATCCTTTTCTTCGCATCAGGAGGAGTAGGCTTTATTATCGGCTACATTATTGCAGTATTTGTTATTCCAAACGAGACGGAAGTTTGATAAAGATGAAGGTATGGATTTTACAATTATTTGTTCATGCTATTACTCTTTTGATTATTGCACACTTCATGAATGGAGTTGAGATTTCAGGTATTGGTATTGCCATATTAGCGAGCTTCATTTTGTCTTTTGTGAATGCTATTGTTAAGCCGATACTTGTCGTTCTGACTCTTCCCATTACTGTGTTGACCCTTGGTTTGTTTCTACTCGTCATTAATGGAATGACATTGATGCTTACCTCTTTTATAATGGGGAGTAGCTTTGTAATCAGTGGATTAGGAACAGCAATTATTGCAGCAATCATCTTTACAGTATTAAATACACTCATTAATTCGTACGTTGTAGATCCAGTAACGAAAAGATGACCATTAGGATTAAGAGTTATTGATAAAAAGGTATGGGAATGGAAACATTTTCCCATGCTTTTTTTATTTCTGATAAGTACATTTATAAAAAAATCATAAACGATCTTAATTTATGTATAGTGAAAGGATGGGGTATGATAAAATGAGAGATGTCTAAATGAACGGGAAAAGCTCGTATTTTGATTTTACCCAATAAAAAAAGCTTAGGAAAGCAGTACAATAGAAATAGAACCTTTCCCTTTTTTTCATGAGACGTAATGGCACCTAGAGTTTTTCTAATCCCATCACGATGCTGCTTGTATACATAAAGGAGGTCAAAAGAATAATATGGTGAAAGTAAATGCCAAAGACTTAATGGAAGAGTTCGACTTAGAATTGTTAAATAAAGAAGAGGATGTAGCGTTTAGGCCCATTACCACGAGTGACCTTTCTCGTCCTGGTATGGAAATGGCTGGTTTTTTCACTTACTATCCTGCAAAACGTATTCAACTACTAGGAAAAACGGAAGTCTCTTTTTACAATCAATTAAATGATGTTGATAAAAAGGATCGCATTGAACGACTCTGTACATACGATACTCCAGCGATTGTTTTATCTCGTGGATTAGATTGTCCGAAGTTTTTAATAGAATCAGCAAGTAAAGTTGGAGTACCTATTTTGCGTTCTCAATTAACAACAACACGATTAAGTTCCTTGCTTACGACCTACCTTGAAAGGGAATTAGCACCAATGACAGCCATGCATGGTGTATTGGTAGATATTTATGGAATTGGAGTGCTCATTACAGGATCAAGTGGTGTCGGTAAAAGTGAAACAGCCTTGGACCTCGTTCGTCGTGGACACCGTCTCGTTGCTGACGATTCTGTTGAAATTAAACAGGAGCATGACGGAGTGTTAGTTGGACAAGCCCCTGAGCTTATCCGTCATTTGTTAGAAATTCGCGGATTAGGCATTATTAACGTCATGACATTGTTCGGTGCAGGCTCTGTTCGACCATTTAAGCGTATTGTGTTATCAATCCATTTAGAATTATGGGATCAGAAAAAACAATACGATCGCCTTGGAATAGATGAAGATAAAATTAAGATCTTTGATACAGAAATTACGAAAATGACGATTCCAGTTCGTCCAGGACGAAATATTGCCGTCATTATAGAGGTGGCAGCAATGAATTTCCGTTTAAAACGCATGGGAATAAACGCAGCGCAGCAGTTTACGGAGCAGCTGTCTAATGTAATTGATGAAGGGGATCGTGACGAGTTTTTATAAGGCATAGTGAAAATATAATCTTAACGTTTTAGCTACAACAGTTACACTTCATTGTTTCTTCATAAGTATATGGGAGAATGTCTACATGATACGGAGAAAGTTCTGTTGTACTGACGAAGAAGGGCAGCATAGTGTAACAGAACAGCACCAGTTTAATTATAATTGGTGCATTTCTGGAGGCTGAGCTTTCTTTCGTACAATTCTTTTACACTATGGTAAAGTTAAGAAGGGATAGTGATAACACAGGCTGTCCCTTGGATTTTTTTAAAAGTGAGGTGTTTACAATGTTGCTTGCTACGGTTGAACCATTGAACCCTATAGCTATTGATTTTGGCCCGATCACCATTTATTGGTACGGTTTAATTATTGGTTTGGGAGGAGTTCTTGCCTATTTACTAGCGAACCACGAAGCGAAGAAACGGGGACTTCCAAAGGACTTATTTTTAGACTTACTTATTTTTGCTGTTCCTGCAGCAATCATTGGTGCAAGGCTTTACTACGTTATTTTTCGCTGGGAGCATTACGCCCATAATCCGTTAAAGGCATTTGCGATCTGGGAAGGTGGACTTGCCATCCATGGAGCCCTAATTGCTTCTGTTCTTGTTGCTTACATATTTGCGAAAAAACGAGGTTTATCCTTCTGGAAGATTGCGGATATTGCAGCACCAAGTATCCTATTGGGACAGGCCATTGGTCGTTGGGGAAATTTTATGAACCAAGAAGTGTATGGAAACGAAGTGTCTAGAAGCTTTTTGGAAAACATGATGCTCCCTGAGTTTATCATTAACCAAATGTATATTGAAGAAGGTGGCGTCTATGCTTACTATGCCCCAACCTTCTTATATGAATCGTTGTGGAATATACTAGGGGTTATCATTCTTATTCTATTACGCCGTGTAAATCTTCGTCGAGGCGAGATGTTTATAACATATGCCATCTGGTATTCGGTAGGGCGCTTCGTAATAGAAGGACTACGTACAGATTATCTACTCATTTTCGGTGTTTTAAAAACAGCACAAGTTGTCTCTATTATTACGATCGTTGGTGGGATTATTCTCATCATTTACCGTAGAAAAAAGGGACTTGCGAATGAACGGTATTTAGATGAAGAAGAACCGCCGAAGGGAAATAAAAAAGGTGCTGCTGGAAACTCAAAGAAAAAATCTAGCGGTAAAAAGAAAAAGAAGAAATAGCCACCTTTCGAATTAAATAGTTTTCAAAAGGATGTAGCAATCTTCTATTAATGAAATCTTCAAAGAGAAGGAATATAATTAAATACGATATATTGTGGCGTCTAGAATAATGTGGTTCTTGACGCCACCTTTTTTTTCTTATACGTTAAGAAAGGATTCGTTTTTAGAAGAACCTTTAAAAAGGAATATACGATGCAACAGATGTCGCACTTATGCCTGTGGTGAAAGCTGTTACCTGTAACGGGTGAACACCATTAGAAGGAAAATTTTCATACTCCATAGTGCAAAATTCACTTGCATGTGGTGGTACTTTGAAAATAATTGTGAGTGTCCGTATTGGGAACTTGGAGGAGATACTTATGAAAACATTAAAGGCAGGGTTAAAGGTAGGCCTTCAAACTACCTGGACATTAGGAAAAATCATCTTTCCAATTACACTAATCGTAACCATCCTAAGCCATACCCCTGTCATGGACTGGCTAACGAGGATACTATCCCCTTTAATGGGGTATATTGGGTTAACAGGGGAAGCTGCTATTCCTCTCGTTTTAGGGAACGTCTTGAATTTATACGCAGCTATCGGTGCTATTCTCACGATGGATCTCACGGTGAAGGAAGTTTTTATTCTCGCGGTAATGCTATCATTTTCTCATAATTTATTTGTAGAATCTGCTGTAGCAAAGCAGGTTGGGGTTAAAATTTGGATTGTTTTAGTCGTGCGCATTGGCTTGGCATTATTTTCCGCATGGCTAATTAATGTGACATGGCAAGGTGGAGGAGAGCAAGCGAAATATGGCTTAGTTCCTTCATCAAGTGGTCAGGAAACTGTATCAGGTTTTGGTGCCATCGTCTATCAAGGTATAGAAAGTGCCTTATTAGGAATTTTTCAGCTTGCCTTGATTGTTATTCCGATAATGGTATTTATACAGATTATGAAGGATTTGAGATGGCTTGAAGTCTTTTCAAGATGGATGTCTCCATTTACAAAAGTGTTAGGAATTAGAGAAAATACTTCAACTACCTTAGCAGCTGGTCTCGTATTTGGTTTAGCCTATGGAGCTGGTGTGATGATTCAAGCAGTAAAGGAGGATGGAGTACGGAAAAAAGATGTTTACTTAGTAATGATATTCTTAGTAGCCTGTCACGCTGTCGTAGAAGATACGTTACTATTTGCTCCATTAGGTATTCCATTATGGCCATTATTACTCATTCGACTAATCACTGCCATTCTCTTAACCATAACTGTAGCCTTCATATGGAACAGAATCGAGAAAAAAGAAGCCAATAAAGAAGAAACAGAAGAAATCAAAGGAACAGGGTAAAAATGTTCAGGGACATGGTTTCGTACAAATTTATGAACAAACATAAAAGGTCACCAAAAGTTCAGAGACCATGTCCCGCACAATTTTATGACAAAATTTATTTTCGTTAAGGAGTGTTGTTACAGTATGTCTACAGAAAAAAATACAACGTCACAGCATGTTGATTTAAAGGCTATTGACACGATTTTATTTGACTTAGATGGAACATTAATTAATACGATTGACTTAATCATTGCTTCTTTTTTACATACGATGGATACTTACTATCCAAACAAATACAAGCGAGAAGATGTGATTTCTTTTATTGGTCCACCACTATCAGAAACCTTCCATCGTCTTGATCCTGAAAAAGTAGAGGAAATGACGAACACCTATCGGACTTTTAACCATGCAAAGCACGATGAATTAATCAGTGAATATGAGGGAGTAGTTGAAACAATTGAAGCACTTCATAAGGAAAAGTATAAGATGGCAATCGTAACTACGAAACGGCGTGATACAGCGGTAAAAGGAATGGAGCTCATGGGCTTAGACAAGTATTTTGATGTTGTCATTGCATTAGATGACGTTATCAATTACAAGCCTGATCCAGAGCCGCTAAACAAAGCAATGGAAGCATTAGGGGCAGATCCAACAACTACCTTGATGGTTGGAGATAGCAAGCATGATATATTAGGTGGGAAAAATGCAGGGACAAAAACAGCAGGGGTAGCGTGGAGCATTCAAGGACGAGAACAGTTAAACTCCTTTGAGCCTGATATTATGCTAGAAACGATGACAGAACTATTAGACTACCTACATGTAAAGAAAAATTAATCTGAAGATGGTACATACGGAAGTGAGGAATGCACAATGAGACGGACGACACGTTATCCAGTGCAAGAAGCGAACTCTCTATGGCAAATTTATAAGACCGTTTCCTTCTGGAAGGTTGTAAAAAACTTTATTGTCATCCAACTAGCAAGGTACACACCATTTTTAAATATGAAAAACTGGTTGTATCGTACTTTTTTACGAATGGATGTAGGGGATCAAGCAGCCGTAGCCCTTATGGTTATGATGGACATTATGTTTCCTGAAAAAATAAAAATTGGACGTAATTCTGTCATTGGCTATAATACAACGATACTTGCTCATGAATATTTAATTAAGGAATACAGATTAGGTGAGGTTCGTATAGGAAGTAATGTCATGGTAGGAGCCAATTCTACTATTCTTCCAGGTGTTGAAATTGGCGATGGTGCCATTGTATCTGCAGGTACTCTCGTTCATAAGGATGTACCTCCTGGAGCATTTGTTGGTGGAAATCCCATGAAAATGATTAAAACGAAAGAGGAAAGAGAATCAGAAGAACAAAATGAGATGAGCTCCAATGAGGCATAAAATACATGCCTCATTGGAGTTTTCTTTTATTAATGTAATCCAGCAAGAAGTCTCCCACTCATGCAGAAAACAAGTTCTTAAAGATCAAACACAGCTCTTTAACATAGCTCATCCTTAGAAGTCTGTGAATTTAAAACATTCCAACTAAATTTATTATTATTGACGCCTAATTTAGTGTAAAGTAAGTATTAATGGTTGACGGCATTAGGAAAGCAATGTAGACTACTAATTAAATCTTTATTTCGTTATCACATTAGCGAACTAAAGTAACACTACGTTTTGATGATTAGTTCAAAGATATTCATTCCTTTAATACAAGTACAATAAAGAAATAATAATTAAACAAAATATAACGAGAACCAAATCAAAAAATGTCACAAAATTGTACGGAACCTGGTTAGTGACAGGAATGTGAATAGATAAAAACATTCACCAAATGTTCAGTAACCATGTCTGTGAAGAAACTGTGAAAATGGAGAATGAGGTGGAGTGGATGACGAAGTTGTTTATGTTTGAGAAACCTGTTGGGATGAAGGATACGCTTCCTGAGCTATATGAGCTTAAAAGACAGGTGAGAGATGCCATTGCAAAGGAAGTAAGCCAATGGGGATACTCGACGATTGAAACACCTACTTTAGAATTTTATGAAACGATTGGCGCAGCATCAGCCATCTTAGATCAACAGCTATTTAAGCTATTAGATCAAGAGGGAAATACGTTGGTGCTTCGTCCAGATATGACTGCACCAATTGCTAGAATTGCAGCATCAACAATGAGCTCGGCAGAACGGCCGTTACGCCTTACCTATGATGCACCCGTTTTCCGTTCCCAACAGCGGGAAGGTGGAAAGTCAGCAGAGTTTGAGCAAATCGGTGTGGAGCTAATAGGGGACAGATCTAATAGTGCCGATGGAGAAGTAATTGCCTTAATGATGTCCTCATTAGAAAAGGCAGGTCTAGAAAACTACCAAATGGCCATTGGACACATTGGCTTTGTTAATGCTTTCCTCTATGAAATCTTAGGAAATGAAACGCGTGTGGACGTATTCCGTCGTTATTTATATGAAAAAAATTATGTAGGATTCCGAAAAGAAGTAGAAGCACTCCCTCTTTCTTCGATTGACCAGCGAAGACTAAAAGAGCTCCTACGCCTAAAAGGTGGTCCTGAAGTCATTGAAAAAGCTAGAACATTAGTTGAAAGCCAGGAAGCAAAGAATGCCTTAAACCAGCTTGATCAGCTCAATGAGGTTCTTCATGCATACGACTTGTCGGAAAAGATAATCATCGATCTCAATCTCGTTATGCACATGAGCTACTACACAGGAACGGTCTTCGAGGCATATAGCGAAGGTCTTGGCTATCCATTGGGAAGCGGAGGTCGCTACGATGATCTTTTGGAGAAATTCAATCATCCTGAGCCTGCCACTGGCTTTGCCTTAATCGTGGATCGATTAACAGAAGCCCTTGGAAAAACAAAGGAGTCCATTGTAAACGATGTTTGTATTATTTTTAGCAACGAACGTCGAAAAGAAGCTATGAAGAAAGCACAAGAGCTACGAAAAGATAGCAATACTGTAATTATGCAGGATATTAAAGGAATTAATGATGTAGATACGTATTCCGCACAGTTTTCTGAAGTCATTTATTTTGTAGGATCTAACGGTAATGGAGGTGGTGCACGATGACAAAGGGGCAAGCAACCGGAGAAAAACAATTACTTACTGTAGCCATGCCAAAGGGACGGATTTTTGACGAAGCAGTATCCCTTCTAAGGAAAGCAAACTATCCTTTACCGCCAGAATTTGATGAATCTCGCAAGCTAATTATCGATTCCCCAGAAGCAGGGATGCGCTTTATTTTAGCAAAACCGATGGATGTTCCTACTTATGTAGAGCATGGTGTGGCAGATGTTGGAGTTGCGGGGAAAGATGTTTTAATAGAGGAAAAACGAGATGTATATGAAGTCTTGGATTTAAAAATAAGTGAATGCTATATGGCAGTAGCGGCACTTCCATCCTATAATCCGAAGGCAGATATTGCACCAAAAATTGCCTCTAAGTATCCTAATTTAGCCTCCAGCTATTTTCGTGAACAAGGGGAGCAGGTAGAAATTATTAAGCTTAACGGTTCTATCGAATTAGCACCAATTATTGGGCTAGCTGATCGAATCGTAGACATCGTATCCACTGGTCGAACATTAAAGGAGAACGGACTTGTGGAGATAGAAACGATGATTCCAATTACTTCACGGTTTATTGTTAATCCAGTAAGCTATCGGACAAAGTCCGCCCAAATAGATGATATGGTCGAAAGAATCTCTACTGTCATTGAAGGAGGTTCAGAGGAATCGTGAAAATTATCCCATTAACCAAGGACGTATCATTGAAGCGATCCATTGATCAAGGAACGACTTCTCAACGACAAGCAGTTAGTGAAATTGTAGATGCTGTGAAAAACGAAGGTGATCAAGCTATAGCAAGATATACGGAAAAGTTTGATCAAGTATCATTAGACTCTCTAGTTGTTACAGCTGAGGAGATTGAGGCTGCATACAAAAAGGTTAGTGACGAAACAATTCAAATTATTCGCGAGGCGCGGGACAATATACGTGATTTCCATGCTAGACAAGTGCAGCAATCATGGATGACTACTCAGCCAAATGGAACAATTCTTGGTCAAAAGGTGACACCGCTAGATGCAGTAGGAGTGTATGTTCCAGGAGGCCGTGCAGCATATCCATCCACGATTCTCATGAATGTTGTTCCAGCTCAGGTTGCCGGTGTAGAACGAATCGTAATGGTTTCCCCACCTCAAAAGGACGGATCATTAAATGACACGGTTCTCGTAACAGCAGCGGAGCTTGGAGTGAAAGAAATTTATAAGGTCGGTGGTGCACAAGGCATCGGAGCCTTAGCATATGGTACTGAAACGATTGCACCTGTAGATAAAATTGTCGGACCTGGAAACATTTATGTTGCTTTAGCGAAGCAACAGGTTTTTGGTACAGTAGCCATTGATATGATTGCTGGTCCAAGTGAAATTGTTGTATTAGCAGATGATACAGCTGAAGCACCTTTAGTGGCAGCAGATCTTTTATCTCAAGCAGAACATGATCCTATGGCCTCAGCCGTGTTTGTAACAACAAATGAGAAGTTAGCAGAAAATGTTGCAGCAGAAGTGACAAAGCAACTGGAAACATTACCGAAGCGAGATATAGCGGAAGAATCAGTTAGAGATTATGGAGCAATTTATGTTGCAAAAACTTTAGATGAGGCAGTGGATGCAGTAAATGAATTAGCACCAGAGCATCTAGAGATAGCAGTGGAGGATCCTTGGTTAGTATTACCAATGATTCGTCATGCTGGAGCAATATTTCTAGGGAAATATAGCACAGAGCCTGTTGGAGATTATTTTGCAGGTCCCAACCATGTACTCCCAACGAATGGGACGAGTCGCTTTTCAAGTCCTTTAAATGTGGAGGATTTTACGAAAAAATCAAGCATTATATCCTATAGCCAAAAAGCAATTGAAGAGCATGGGGAAAAAATATCCGCCTTTGCTCGTTTAGAAGGACTAGAAGCTCATGCCAGAGCAGTAGATTACCGACTAGGAAAAATCAAATAAATGAAGGCAATGTCACAAAAATGCCACGAACCATGTCCCTGAACATTTTCTGAACTTTCACGAAAATGTCAGGAAATTGTGCGGGAACAGGTCCCTGAACATTCTGTGACAGAATGGAGGAAGAGAATGGGAAATAAGCGTGAGGCTACAATTGAGAGAAAGACAAACGAAACGAATATTGCAGTGACTTTTAATGTAGATGGGACAGGAAAAGCAGAGTTAGATACAGACGTACCTTTCATGACTCATATGCTCGACCTGTTTACGAAGCACGGGCTATTTGATGCCAAAATTGTCGCTAAAGGTGACGTGGAAATTGATGATCACCACACCACAGAGGACGTTGGAATCGTATTAGGTGAAGCTTTGAAGCAAGCTCTTGGAGACAAGAAAGGAATCCGACGTTACGGAAATGCGTTCGTACCAATGGATGAGGCCCTGGCCCAAGTTGTTGTGGACCTCAGTAACCGTCCACACCTTGAATTTCGAGGAGAGCTTCCTGCACAAAAAGTAGGCACATTTGACACAGAGCTTGTGCACGAATTTCTTTGGAAGCTGGCACTGGAGGCAAGAATGAACCTTCATGTTATCGTGCATTACGGCCACAATACACACCATATTATCGAAGCGATTTTCAAAGCACTTGGTCGAGCTTTGGACGATGCCACACAGCTAGACCCACGTGTAACAGGAGTGCCGTCAACGAAAGGAAGTTTAACATGATTGGAATCGTAGATTATGGAATGGGAAACCTTCACAGTGTTACGAAAGGCCTTGAAAGAATCGGTCATTCCCCTTTTGTTTCTGAAAAAATAGAGGAACTTGAAAAGGCATCGAAAATCATTCTTCCTGGTGTAGGATCTTTCCGCGATGGCATGAGAGAACTGAAGGATAGAGGTCTCGATACATTTTTAAGGGATTGGGCTGAAACAGGCCGTCCTCTCCTCGGAATTTGTTTAGGGATGCAACTCCTATTTGAAGAAAGTGAAGAAAATGGTCCAACGACAGGGCTTTCCTTACTTCCAGGACATGTTGTTCGTTTTCCTGGAAAAACATCAACAGGTCAAGCATACAAAGTGCCTCATATGGGCTGGAACCGACTCAAGTTTCAACAGCCGGATCACCCAATTTTACAGGAGGTACCTACAGGGCACGTCTACTTCGTTCATTCCTATGTGGTAAACGCAGCAGAAAGTGTTCTAGTAGCTTCAACGGAGTACGGGGACCAGCTCGTTCCGGCAGTTGTGGGGCGAAACAACGTATGGGGGACCCAGTTTCATCCGGAAAAAAGCAGTGTCCTAGGCATGCAAATGCTCCGTAATTTTGCAAATGTAGTTGAGGTTGACCAGGAGGTGGCAAAGTAATGTTTACAATTTATCCAGCAATAGATATTCGAGGTGGGAAATGTGTCCGCCTGCTCCAAGGAGACTACGATAAGGAAACTGTTTATGGAGATTCTCCTTTTGAAATGGCAAAAAGCTTTGTAGAAAAAGGAGCACAATGGATTCACATGGTAGACCTTGATGGAGCAAAAAAAGGGGAACCAGTCAATCATGAGGTAGTGCTCCAAACAGCCCAAAAACTAGATGCGAAGGTGCAAATAGGTGGAGGCATTCGTACACGTGAGTCTGTAGCCAAATATTTAGATTCCGGCGTAAGTCGTGTCATACTCGGAAGCTCCGCAATATCTGATCCAGAGTTTGTAAAGGAAATGCTTCGTACATACGGTGGGCAACGTGTTGCTATTGGAATCGATGCCCGTGACGGCTATGTAGCTACACACGGTTGGCTGCAGACATCTGAAGTGAAGGCTGAGGAACTTGCCACAGAATTAGTGCAATATGGGGCAGAAACATTTATTATGACGGATATTTCAAGAGACGGGATGCTTTCAGGACCAAACGTAGAGGCGATAGCCAACCTTGGCCGGGTTACTGGAAAACAAGTGATTGCTTCAGGTGGCATGTCCGAGATGAAAGATGTTCAAGATCTTCTGGCACGATCCAATGACGGCATAGAAGGAGCTATCATCGGAAAAGCGTTATACACAGGTCGCATATCTCTTGAAGAAGCTTTATTGGAGGTGTCCAAGTAATGCTTACGAAACGAATTATACCGTGTCTTGATGTAAAAGAAGGACGGGTCGTAAAAGGGGTTCAATTCGTTAACCTTCGTGATGCAGGAGATCCTGTAGAGCTAGCTAAGTTTTATGATGAGCAAGGTGCTGATGAGTTGGTGTTTCTTGATATCTCTGCCTCTCACGAAGGTCGAGAAACGATGGTAGATGTGGTAGAGCAAGTTGCTGGAAAGCTAGCGATCCCATTTACGGTTGGTGGTGGAATTAATACGCTAGAGGATATGAAGCGGATCCTCCGAGCTGGGGCAGATAAAGTGTCCGTCAATACAGCTGCTGTACTTCGCCCCGAATTAATTAAAGAAGGAGCAGACTTTTTCGGATCTCAGTGCATTGTGTTAGCTGTAGATGCAAAGTGGGACGAAGAACTTGGCTCATGGCGAGTATATACTCATGGTGGCCGTCGAGCAACGGAACGAGAAGTTGTGGCTTGGGTGAAGGAAGCAGTGGAGCTTGGTGCTGGAGAGATATTGTTAACGAGCATGGATCAAGATGGAGAAAAATCAGGCTTTCACGTCTCGTTGACGAAGGCAGTAAGCGAAGCAGTATCTGTACCCGTTATCGCTTCAGGTGGTGCCGGGTCAAGTGAACATTTCTACGATGCTTTTGTCGATGGATTAGCAGATGCAGCCTTAGCAGCGTCTATCTTTCATTATAAAGAAACGTCCGTAGAAGAAGTGAAGGGGTATTTGAAGGAAAAGGGGCTGGAAATACGATGACAAATGTAAAGTTCGATAAAAATGCCGTTCAATTTGATGATAAGGGACTTGTTCCAGCAATCGTGCAAGATTACCAAACGAAAGAGGTTTTAACGTTAGCATACATGAATGAGGAGTCATTGACAAAAAGCTTAGAGACAGGAGAGACGTGGTTTTACAGTCGATCTCGTCAGGAACTTTGGCACAAAGGGGCAACCTCTGGTAATACGCAACGAATTGTGCAAATGCTTCTTGATTGCGACCAGGATGCCATCGTTGTGTTAGTGGAGCCAAGTGGCCCAGCGTGTCACGAAGGAACATTCACTTGCTTTACTGGAAAACTAGAAGGGGAACGTTTTGCAGAAGCAGCACCAGGTGAAAATGGGGGAGACACAGAATCCGAGAGTGCAGGATATGAACAACGAGCTGGTCGTTTTGCCATTATTGAGCAATTGGAGTCGGTTATTGCTGAACGGGAGGCAGAACGCCCTGAAGGTTCTTACACTACGTATTTATTTGACGAAGGGGTAGATAAGATCTTAAAAAAAGTAGGGGAAGAAGCAACAGAAGTAGTTATTGCTGCCAAAAACCGTTCGAAGGAAGAGCTTACTTGGGAAAGTGCTGACTTGCTTTATCATTGGCTAGTATTACTTAGAGAGCAAAAATTACCTTTAGACGCTGTGTTAAGACGATTAGCTGAAAGGCATGGGGAAAAATAACAATCTTCAACAGGAAAAGTCTTTTCTTGATAAATAGTTCATAGAAAAGACTTTTTTTTGTGGGTAAAAATTGCAATATATAAAAAAATCACACAATTTTTTCGAAACCATGTTAATATATTATGAAAGCGCTTACTTACATAATAGAGCAAATACATAACGATAAGCGTAAAAGGTCTGATGATTCTACTTAGGAGACGAATCATTATAATGAAAAGACCCTTATACAGTTTCACTAATGTTACATAAAATCTACAAGAAGGGAGATAAGTTGATAACTGCGCCAGGAATAGGTTTACAAACTAGCTTGTCAATGGAGAGGAGAAAAATATGAAGCAAATGAAACGAATAGGATATATGGCAATTATATTTGTATTTACCTTTATGAGTATTTTTTCTACAGCATCACTTAGTATTGTAGGAGCAAATCAATTTGAAAGTAGTACAACTACTGATGGAATGAATGGTATTTATGAAGCGGAAAATGCAAATTTCGATCTTGCTATTATTGACAATAAGCATGTTGGTTTTACTGGGACAGGCTTTGTAGATTATGTACCGAATGCACCAGGTGGATGGATTGAATGGACAGTGAATGTACCTGTTGATGGAGAATACACACTTGGTTTCCGCTATGCACATGGGGGAGGCGATTTACGTCCAAAGGAAATTGTGTTGAACGGTGAAGTCATCAACCCTGAATTACCCTTTGACCCTACTGGAGGTTGGAGTACGTGGGAGTATTCTTCCATGAAGGCAGACCTTGAACAGGGGGAGAACGTTATCCGGGCAATTGGAATTGCCCCAAGTGGTGGAGCAAATGTTGATCACCTTAAAGTAACGTTGGAATTTGATGAAATATTTGAAGCAGAAGAAGCTTTATTTGACGCTGCGATCATAGATGATAAACACCCAGGTTTTACAGGGACGGGCTTTGTAGACTATGTCCCAAATGCACCAGGTGGATGGATTGAATGGACAGTTGATATTCCGGTTGCAGGAGCATATTTCCTTGATTTCCGCTATGCTCATGGTGGAGGCGATTTACGTCCAAAGGAGATTGTGTTAAATGGTGAAGTGGTTGAACCAGAATTAGCCTTTGATCCTACAGGCGGGTGGTCAACATGGGGATATTCATCCATGGAAATAGACCTTACTGAAGGGGAAAACGTTATTCGTGCCATTGGTATAGCGCCAAGCGGTGGTGCTAACGTGGACCATTTGAGAGTTCATAATAAGGAACAAAACGAAAAAGACGACTCTATTGATCTAGAAGTTGTGGACTTGTTAGAGGTAATAACAGAAAATCAACTCAACGAATTTAAAGAGATGGGTCTTGTCGTTACAGATCAAGTGGTTGTGGAAGCCCCTATCAGTCTTCTTGCTTTTATGGCCTTAGTTAACGATGCGTTAGGGCTGAAAAAAGAAGAACAGTTTAAAAACTTAAGCTTACTTGATGAGATTTGGGGTGTTCCAGCACACAAATGGTACTCCTTTGTTTTAGAGACTGCAAAAGATGCAGGCTATATGGACAGCCTAATTCAAGGTGGCACATTAAACTACGAACAGACTATTACTCAAGGAGAAGCTGCAGCAATCATAGATGCGTTAGGTAAAACTGTCACAGGTTTAGATCAAGACACCGATGCCTTAACATGGGGAGAGGCAAAGGAAATAGCGGATAGTATTCGTCTAAATGATTTTGATCAACAAAATGTAGAGATCCTAGCTGTCAATGCTTTAGCCAACGATCTCGTTGCAGTAACACTAAATAGTTATTTTGAAAACTTTGATTATAATGATTTGGATGTATTAATAGCTACAAGACATTGGACGACAATGTCTCCAGGCTTTAGAAACATCCAAATTTCTAAAGCAGCAAAAGGAACGAACCAATTTGGACAAACAGTGTTGTTTTTCAAAAGCTTAGAAGAATGGGATGAAGCAGGGAACTTTAAAGGGGATTTACAGGAGCCAACTTTCACAGGCGATCTGGAAGCAGCCATTGAAAAAGCATATAATCTCGTTTCTTGGCAAATGGATCACGGTGGTTGGACAAAAGATATGGAAACGGAATATGGAACGCGATGGAATGGAAGTGCCCCGAGATCGAAGCAGATTTCAAATGGAAATGAACTAGGAACAATTGATAACGATGCTACATTTACGGAAATCCAGTTCCTTGCAGAGGTATACCAAGAAACAGGTGATGAAGTATTAAAAAATAGTATATTAAGAGGATTCTATTTCTTATTAAACATGCAATATCCTTCAGGTGGCTTCCCGCAAGTGTATCCGAAGCGTGGAAACCCTGGTTCTAGCGTTTATTATTCAAACTACGTTACCTTTAATGACGAAGCAATGGTGAATGCTTTACAATTGTGGGATGATGTTTTGGAACAAAGATATCCTTTTAATAATGATCTTGTTCCGGAGGAGTATTATAGTTTAGTAGAAAATTCTATGAATCGCGGATTGGATTATATTTTAAAATCTCAAATAGAAGTAGATGGTGTATTGACAGCATGGGGGCAACAGCATCATCCAGAAACGTATGAACCATTGACTGGACGTAGCTATGAGCTTCCTTCAATAACGGCTTATGAGTCAGTTGCCATTATCAATTTCCTCATGTCTCGACCAAATCAAACACCGGAAATTAGACATGCGATTAGAAGCGCCCTTGAATGGTTGGACGAGGTAAAAGTAGATGGCTATCGTTATTTTGGACGCGATCCTAATCAGGTGTACTTTATTGAGGATGATAATGCTACTATGTGGTACCGATTCTATGAAATTGGTACAAACAAACCAATTTTCTCCGGTCGTGACGGTGTAAAAAGATATAGTATTCACGAAGTCGAAATGGAGAGAATACATGGCTATGCGTGGGCTGGAAACTGGCCACAGCAATTAATGAGAACCAGTCAATTAACAGGTTATTTTGGGGATAAAATCTTTGTCCAAGTGGCAAATACAAATTCAGAGGATACACATGTTCGAACACTACAAAAGGACGATATCGTACGAATGAGTAGCATACAGCCAGTTGAGTTTAAAGAATTTGATTTAACACCTTTACCACTTCCGGGGATTCCTGATCCAATGGATGTGGACAATGGACAAGATCCAGAACCAGGACCAGGACCAGGTGATGGAGAACATATTCCTTTTATACCTGAAGGTTACGAAGGAATTGTCCTAGTAGATGAGAATTTTAACGATGTAGAAACAGGTTCGCAGCCTGCAGGATTTACATTTGGTGGGGATGAAGGTTCAGTAATGGAGTTGCCACATCGTACTGGAAAAGTATTAGAACTTCCAGCGTCTAACCAGGGCAATAGTTTTACAAAAGCCTTTGATGCTCAAGAGGGATTAATACTAGCCCAGCTTGATTTTATGCAACCTACTAGATCAAATGCGGCACATGTCATCGCTTTAGCGGATGCTAGTGGAACGGATGTTGTACGAATAGAAACCCGTGATCATCAATTTAAACCAAGATATCCAGACAATACCTTTATGGATAGTGGAATAGAAAATGAAAATGGTGTATGGAGAAATGTAGCCGTAATCGTAGATATTCCGGCACAATCATTCGATCTCTATATTGATGGAGAGCTAATCTTAGAAAATCAACCATTCTTTAATGAATCTACCCACATTTCCCAGGTGAGATCTCAAACACCAGGAAGTAGTGAACGAGAGCACTATGTAGATAACTTAAAAGTGATGGAGCTTGTTGAGAAAGAGGAGCCCGTTGAGAGTGGTAATGGACCTGATATTCCTGAAGGGTTTGAAGAAGTTGTACTTATAAATGAAAATTTCAATAGTGTAGAAACAGGTGCACAGCCTGCAGGATTTACATTTGGTGGGGATGAAGGTTTAGTAATGGAGTTACCACATCGTACTGGAAAAGTATTAGAACTTCCAGCGTCTAACCAGGGCAATAGTTTTGCAAAAGCCTTTGATGCTCAAGAAGGATTAGTACTAGCCCAGCTTGATTTTATGCAACCTACTAGATCAAATGCGGCACATGTCATCGCTTTAGCGGATGCTAGTGGAACGGATGTTGTACGAATAGAAACCCGCGATCATCAATTTAAACCAAGATATCCAGACAATACCTTTATGGATAGTGGAATAGAAAATGAAAATGGTGTATGGAGAAATGTAGCCGTAATCGTAGATATTCCGGCACAATCATTCGATCTCTATATTGATGGAGAGCTAATCTTAGAAAATCAACCATTCTTTAATGAATCTACCCACATTTCCCAGGTGAGATCTCAAACACCAGGAAGTAGTGAACGAGAGCACTATGTAGATAACTTAAAAGTTAGTGCTTTAGTAGAACAAGAAGAACCACCAGTGGAAGAACCACCAGTAGAGGAACCACCGGGTGAAGAGGAGCCGCCTGTGGATGAACCACCAGTAGAAGAGCCACCTGTAGAAGAACCACCTGTAGAACAGCCACCTGGAAATGATGAAGATCAGGAGAATGATCGTAAAGTAATTATTGGTGGTGTACAAACAGAGGTATCAGGAGGAGATAAGGTAAATATTCCAGGAACAAACTCGTATATTGTATTCCCTGAGGATTTACCTGCTGGTTCAAGTCTTACTGTAGAAGAGGTATTAGAAGCTGAACAGGGAGAATTGGTTAGTGGAACCACATTTGAAATTGCTGGTGACCTATACCGATTTAATTTCCATAATCCCAATGAAACTTCATTTGATGGTAGTTTCACTCTAATTTTTAATTATAATACAGATGTATATGAAGCTGGAGATATCCAAATCTATCACTTTAGTGGAGATACTGGACAATGGACACCAATCGAAAGTGTTGTAGATGCAACGGAAGGAACTGTTTCTGCAAATGTAACAAGCTTCTCGTTGTATGGTGTTTTAGCTCATGTTACTGAAGAAAATGAACCTTCTAACGGCTTGGATGGGGATGAGGAGAATGATGAGGATAAAGATCCTGTAGATGATTCAGACTCTAAATCTCCAAAAGAAGATGAGGAAGAAAAAACGGAAGATGATGGAACTGAAGAAAAGGCTGACGAAACAAAGGATGATACTTCTACAGAAGATGAAAAATCTGACGATGGAGAAGCGTTACCTGATACAGCCACAAATATGTATAACATGTTATTGGTAGGATTTATTTTACTAGCATTTGGAATGACAGCCGTGCTAGTGGGAAGAAACAGAATGGGTATTAACGTACAAAAATAAAAAAATAATTCGATTTATTAGGTGTCTCAAGGGAGTATATTATCCCTGAGGCATCTTTTTTTTATATCATAGTATCCATTAATCCCTTCATCCTAGAGGATTGAACAACTATTGTATTGGTTTCAGCGCCGTTGTTTAATGTGGGTTTGACGTGTTATACTGCAATTATTATATTATTGGTATTGGAAATTGTATTTACTCTTATATCCATTTGTCTAAGAAAAAGTAAAATGAAGTTAGGATTACAACGTACAATGTATTTTTTTTACGATTGGAGGCTCACATTATGTCTGAATTACATTCCAACAAAAAGGGACAAGTGATACCCTTTATGCAAGATGGTGGCTATTTTTACAAAAAAGGAATTGAAGCCTATCAAAACCGCCAAATTGATCAAGCCCTACAGTATATCGAGCGAGCCATTCGTATTGAACCTGAGGAGCCAGTTTTTGTTTGCCAGCTAGCAATTGTCCTATCTGAAAAAGGGGAATTTGAACGAGCAAATGACTTATTGCTAAAAATTGTTTCGGAAATTGATGAAACAATGGCAGAGTGTTATTTCTTTATGGCAAACAATTATGCTCATCTTGGGAAGTTTGATCTAGCAAAGCTACGTTTAAATAAGTATATACAGATGGAGCCAGAAGGTGAATTTTCTGAGGATGCACACTCCTTTCTATATATGCTTGAAGAGGAGCTCCTTTTTGGTGATGATGAAACTTCACTTTTTTCTTTTGAACCTTCAGAGCTTGAAAAAATTGTTGACTTGATAAATAAAGGTGAATATATTCAAGCGGAGAAAGAAGCAAGAGGTTATTTAATGGAAAATCCGAAAGATTGGGATGTTTATGCTTACCTTGCAGAATCTTTAATGTATCAAGGAGAGTTAGAGCATGCAAAATCAATCTTACAGGATCTTCTCATAAAGGATGAACCAAATTTTCTAGCTCAGTGTATTATGACTGTCCTTTTAACGAAGGAGGGACATAATAAACAACATGTTTGGGTAAAAAATATAGTTAACCTTAGACCGATTAAGGATTGGCATTGCTATTATTTAGCGAAAACTTTATATTTAGTTGGCGAATACAGTGTTTCCTATAAATGGTTTAAAAAGTTATTACATGAAAGTGATTTTAATAAGCTTCCAGCATATTTTCATCAAATGGCAGTAGTAGCTTGGAAAAACGGTTATTATAAAAAGTCACGGAAACTCTGGGAAAAGGTGAGAGATATTGACACTGAAAATGATATCATCGCGGAAACATTTTTAGAGCAATTATCCGTTCAAGAGGACAATATACTTCCTGACGATAACTGGTTTATTTATACAGAGCCAATTGATCTTTTAGAGACCATTGAGTAATTTAAAAGGGTAGCTATAAATGAAAGCCAATCAGTTTCACCTTTTGCTGGATGAGAACTTCTGTCGCTTGAGCTGTGTGAACTAGTTGACAGAAGTTTCGTCATACACATTCATAAATAAATGAACATACTGTGAACAATAAATGGATCCTGTATCATAACGAGACTTTCGTATGAGCAGGATTTTGGACTTCTTACACTTTTTTTTTTACAATATACACGAGATAAAAGAAAGTTGAAGTATTCGTTTGAGGTAGGTAAAGTTTTATTGGTTATACTATACTTTAGGTGGATCTTTAATAAAGAAAAAAAAGATAAATACAGAATGTTGAATAATAAGGGGATTAATAATAATTTTTCAAGCTAGGGAGTGGAATCAATGAACGAAGAACAAATTTATGACGTTGCCATAATCGGAGCAGGCCCAGCTGGTATGACAGCAGCTGTATACACATCTAGGGCAAATTTATCTACCGTGATGATTGAACGAGGTATCCCAGGTGGGCAAATGGCAAATACAGAGGATGTAGAAAATTATCCAGGTTACGAAAGTATTTTAGGACCAGATCTTTCGAATAAAATGTTTGAGCATGCTAAGAAATTTGGTGCTGAATATGCTTATGGTGACGTTAAGGAGATTGTTGACGGTAAAGAGTTTAAACGTATCGTTACAGGAAATGGAGAATATAAAGCACGTGCCGTTATTATTACTACTGGTGCAAAGTATAAGCATTTGGGAGTACCTGGTGAAACGGAATTAAGCGGTCGAGGCGTTTCTTATTGTGCCGTTTGTGATGGGGCCTTCTTTAAAAACAAAGAGTTAGTAGTAGTGGGTGGAGGAGATTCCGCCGTAGAAGAAGCTGTTTATCTTACAAGGTTTGCAAGTAAAGTGACAATTATCCATCGTCGCGATGAATTTCGTGCACAAAAAATACTTCAAGATCGTGCATTTTCCAATGAAAAAATTGACATCATTTGGAGTCATGTAGTAAAAGAAATTAATGGAAAAGATAACAAAGTTGCTAGTGTAACACTAGTAAACAAAAAGGATGGATCTGAAAGAGAATTTAAAACTGATGGAGTATTCATCTATATTGGAATGTTACCTATAAATGAACCATTCCTAAATCTAGGTATTACAAATGCAGATGGTTATGTTGAAACAAATGATGAGATGGAAACGAAGATACCAGGAATCTTTGCAGCGGGAGATATTAGAGAAAAAACGTTACGTCAAATCGTTACAGCAACTGGTGATGGTAGTATTGCTGCACAAACAGCTCAACATTATGTTGAGAATTTAATGGAAGAATTAGAAGCTGCAAAACATAGTTAACGACATTATATAGGTTAATAAAGTTTGTGAAAAAAATTTAAAATCAATCAATTTTCAACAGATCAAATTACATTTTATTTGGTCTGTTTTTTCTTTTTTCAATTTATGTTAGTGTAAGGGTGTGTACAAACTGTATTACAATTTTTTTTTATCTGTTATATATGTGGAATGTAAAAAGGTTATCTCTTTTTTCATAATGTTAAAAGACGAACGACAAATTATAATAAAAAGTAATTGTCACTTAACCCTATTGTAACAATGCTGAAATATAAAATGGATATGATATAAATAAGTAATTGACCCCCTTTTTTATATATTATTTTTTGCACGAGTATTCACTCGTGCTATTTTTTTGTTTTGTTTACCACTTATCCAAAAAAAACCATTTTACATAGTTTTTGCAGATGGTTGAAAGAAATAAGATGTAGTATAATTTGTGTATAAGCTGTTATATTATAACAACCGATTTTTTAATCTAAAGGGAATGACAAAATAACAAAACTTTCAAGGAGAAGTGGAGGACAATAGCACTTCAAGATCTTCATTGAATAGTATGAAGAGATGTCATTTGTAATAATTAATGAAAAAATTGTGAATTCATATTATAAAGAAAGAGATCGCAGTTCACTTATTCCTTCTATGCTCCATTTCAATGGTATAATAAATTATCACTTAATAGTAAATAGGGATAGATGGATCTCATAGTTTGAGGTGAGAATATTGCAGCGAGTTACCAATTGTATTTTACTTAAGGATAACCAGGCTTTGTCATTAAAAAAACCAAGTCGTGGATGGTGGGTTGCACCAGGTGGGAAGATGGAAGTTGGTGAATCCATTCGAGAAAGTGTGAAAAGAGAGTTTTATGAAGAGACAGGATTAAAATTAATCGATCCAGAACTAAAGGGAATTTTCACTATTGTAGTGGAAGAAGAAAATGAAGTCATCGATGAATGGATGATGTTTACATTTTTTTCAACACAGTTTACTGGAGAACTATTAGAAAATTCCCCAGAAGGACTACTAGCTTGGCAACCAATTCAATCCCTACAACAATTACCTATGGCTCCTGGGGATTACTTTATTTTTGATCATATATTACAAAATAAAGAAATCATGTACGGTACATTTGTTTATACAAAAGAATTTAAGCTATTAGATTACCGATTGGATAGTAACCTTAATAATGATAAAACGAATATTTAAAAATGAAAATAATATTTCATTAGAACAGAAAGGTGGGGTTAACATGGATCAAAATGTAGATTCGAATCAGACTTCTCAAGATTTAGAGCTTGTCATTATTACAGGAATGTCTGGTGCAGGGAAAACTGTAGCAGTACAAAGCTTTGAGGATATGGGATATTTCTGTGTAGATAATCTACCACCAGCATTAATCCCAAAATTTATTGACCTTGTTGAAGGGTCAGGTGGAAAAATGCAAAAGGTAGCTCTCGTCATTGATTTAAGAGGAAGAGAGTTCTTTGATCAATTATTTGGAGCTATAGATACGATTGGAAGAGAATCAAAGGTAGTTCCTCAAATTTTGTTTTTAGATTCCAAAGATAATGTTTTAGTTAGACGATATAAAGAAACACGACGTTCTCATCCTCTTGCTGGAGGTGGTCCTCCACTTGAAGGAATACAGATTGAACGGAATCTATTAGATGACTTAAAGGGACAGGCACAAATGATCGTCGATACAAGTGATTTAAAGCCTGTACATTTAAGAGAACGGATTATTCAACGTTTTTCTTCTGATAAACAGGTGTTTAATGTGCAAATATTATCATTTGGATATAAGCACGGCATCCCGATTGATGCAGACTTAGTTTTTGATGTGAGATTTCTACCAAACCCCCATTATATTGATCATTTGCGTCCTAAAACCGGACTAGATAAACAAGTGTCTGATTATGTGTTAAAATGGTCAGAAACACAGCAATTTATTGAAAAACTAAATGACTTATTAGAATATATGCTCCCTCATTATAAAAGAGAGGGAAAAAGTCAGCTTGTAGTAGCTATTGGTTGTACTGGAGGAAAACATCGATCCGTAACATTAGCTGAATTTTTCAAGTCGAAATTAGCAGAAGATGGATACTATACGTATGTTACCCATCGAGATACTGAGAAAGGAAAGCTAGAAGGTTGAAAAAGGCGAATGTTGTTGTTATAGGTGGAGGCACTGGCTTATCTGTTCTGTTAAGAGGATTGAAAACCTTTCCAGTGGATATAACTGCTATTGTAACGGTGGCAGATGATGGTGGTAGCTCTGGGAGATTAAGGAAAGAATTGAGAATACCTCCTCCTGGAGATGTAAGAAATGTTCTGATTGCATTGTCTGAAGTGGAGCCATTAGTGGAACAGCTATTTCAGCATCGTTTTAAAAATGGTAGTGGGTTATCCGGTCATTCCCTTGGTAATTTATTATTAGCGGGTATGACGTCTATAACGGGGGACTTTGCTAGAGGTGTACAAGAAATAAGTAGAGTCTTGAATGTGAAAGGTAAAGTACTTCCAGCAGCTAACGAGGAAATAATTCTTCACGCTGAATTAGAAGATGGGACCTTTGTAGAAGGAGAATCTAATATTCCATTAGCAGGAAAACGAATTAAAAGAGTATATTTAGAGCCTTCTCACCCTGAGCCACTGCAAGAAACGTTGCTTGCATTAGAAAAAGCTGATTTAATTGTATTGGGACCTGGAAGTTTATACACTAGTATTATTCCAAACTTACTGGTGCCACAAATTTCAGATGTTATAAAGAAATCAAAAGCCTGGAAGATATATATATGTAATGTCATGACCCAACCTGGCGAAACAAAAGGCTTTACTGCAGGAGATCATGTGCAAGCCATTTATGATCATGTTGGAAGTCAAATATTAAATGCAATTATCGTAAATAAACAGAAAATACCTTATTCTTATGCCAAAAGGTATGGGGATGAGGGTGCAGAGTTTGTAGAAGTAGATGAAACAAGACTACAAAAAATGGGAATAGAGATTGTGGATGATGAATTACTGTTTTTTGATAATTACTTCTTAAGGCATGATGCATTGAAGCTTTCACAGCGACTATTATCTATGCTTTAATAAAATAGATATGTTGAAATTACTTGTATTTTATGTGTTGAAAAGAAAAATTTGGGGGTGAGGGGATGTCTTTTGCTTCCATGACCAAGAAAGAATTAACCCAGTTAGAAGGGGACGAATGTTGCTCCAAAGCAGAACTAGCAGCGTTAATTCGAATGAATGGGTCTATTTCATTACGAAATATGGAAATAACTTTAGATATTCAAACTGAAAATGCAGCAATTGCAAGGCGAATCTACACTTTAATAAAAGCGCTTTATGAAGTTCATGTCGAACTACTTGTCCGTAAAAAAATGCGTTTAAAAAAGAATAATGTATATGTAGTACGAATTTTAAAGAAAGCAAGATTAATGTTAGAGGATCTAAAAATTGTAGATAATACTTTTATATTCACTAGAGAAATTGCAGATTCTTTAATTGAAGAGGAATGCTGTAAACGAGCATATTTAAGAGGTGCTTTTTTAGCAGGTGGTTCAGTGAACCATCCTGAAACGTCTTCCTATCATCTAGAAATCTTTTCGTTTTATGAGGAACATAATGAATCGTTGTGCAAGCTTATGAATACTTTTCATTTAAACGCAAAGACATTAGAACGAAAGAAAGGTTTTATTCTCTATCTAAAAGAAGGAGAAAAAATTAGTGAATTTCTTAATATAATTGGTGCCCACCAAGCACTACTAAGATTCGAAGATGTTAGAATAATGAAGGATATGAGAAATTCAGTTAATCGCTTAGTAAATTGTGAAACAGCTAATTTAAACAAAACTGTTGGAGCAGCTATTCGTCAGGTTGAAAACATCCGTTTTATTAAGCAAGAAGTAGGCTTAGAGGTTTTACCAGACAAGCTAAAGGAAATTGCTGAACTACGATTAGAACACCAAGACGTTACACTAAAAGAGCTAGGAGAAATGGTTTCAACAGGAAATGTAAGTAAATCAGGTGTAAATCACCGTTTAAGAAAAATAGATGAATTTGCAAATAAATTAAGAGCAGGAGAAAAAATTTAACCTTCTCGACTATTAATAAATATGGAAGCGCTTGAAGTTTAAAACTCAAATTGGAAGATAACAAATTTAAAATGAAATTAACGAATGGAGAGGATAAAAAATGATTGAAAAAACAGTAGTAGTAAAAAGGAAAAGTGGTTTACAGGCTCGACCAGCAGCAATGTTTGTGCAAGAAGCTAATCGATTTAATTCAGACGTTTTTATTGAAAGAGAAGGTAAGAAAGTAAACGCTAAAAGTATTATGGGTATAATGAGTCTTGCTATAAGCACGAATAAAGAAATAACGATTACAGTTGATGGAAATGATGAAGAAGCTGCAATGGAATCTTTAATCGCTTTCATTAATGAAGAAGAATAATAAAGGAACGAGATAGACGGATGAAGGAATCGTTCGTCTATTTTTTGTGTTCTTCTAATGTTTTTGTTGTGAAGTTTGTAAAAAGAATTAGTAGCCCTTTTACAATAAGTGAAACTTGCTCCACTGGAGTTACTGCCTTCCACTCCTGAACTAACGCTTATTTTCAGGGGAGATTTCTCATGCTAGTGGAGGTTTGCACCATGGGGGATGGAAATGTTCTTTCAAAGCAATAACATTATAGTGGTTTTATTGCTTTTCAGTCGTCCACAAGTTTCCTATTGTACCGCAAATTGTAAGAATATTGCTTACAGGCAAAGAGGAAGTAGCCAGCGTGCCTGCAAAGAGTGAAAAAGAGGTTTGCAGGCACGGAGGAAGTAGCCAGCGTTCCTGCAAAGGGTGAAAAAAAGGTTTGTAGGCACGGAGGAAGTAGCCAGCGTTCCTGCAAAGGGTGAAAAAGAGGTTTGCGGTAACAGAGGAAGTAGCCACCGTTCCTACAAAGGGTGAAAAAGAGGTTTGCGGTAACAGAGGAAGTAGCCACCGTTCCTGCAAAGGGTGAAAAAGAGGTTTGCGGTAACAGAGGAAGTAGCCAGCGTTCCTGCAAAGGGTGAAAAAGAGGTTTGCGGTAACAGAGGAAGTAGCCAGCGTTCCTGCAAAGAGTGAAAAAGAGATATGCAGGCACAGAGGAAGTAGCCACCGTTCCTGCAAAGGGTGAAAAAGAGATATGCAGGCACAGAGGAAGTAGCCACCGTTCCTGCAAAGAGTGAAAAAAGGTTTGCGGTAACAGAGGAAGTAGCCAGCGTTCCTGCAAAGGGTGAAAAAGAGGTTTGCGGTAACAGAGGAAGTAGCCAGCGTTCCTGCAAAGAGTGAAAAAGAGGTTTGCGGTAACAGAGGAAGTAGCCAGCGTTCCTGCAAAGAGTGAAAAAGAGATATGCAGGCACAGAGGAAGTAGCCACCGTTCCTGCAAAGAGAGCAAAGGATTAGCAGAAAGCTTCTTAGCTACCGCATTTCATGATTTCCTGCTTTCCGGTAGTCAAGCCTTTTCTAGAGTGCTTCATTTGCTTATTTCCCTGCTTTCCTAGCTTCTAGAACGCTTCATGAAGTGTCGGTACCTTACCAGTTGCTGATCCCGCTGGAGTCGTCACCCTTCACTACTGAACTAATACTTATTTTCAGGGTAGACCGCCGATGCAAGTGAAGATTTGCACCATGAAGTATGAAAATAATCATTTTTGTCTATACTTCATTTTGCTTTTATAACAGCTATTTTCAGGGTAGACCGCCCATGCAATTTATTCTTACTGCATTTTTGTTTTCCCATCATTTGCGGGAACAATAGCGAGTCTTCTTTCGTATTTTCAGGGTAGAGCCATAAAACAAAGAAGCCATCAAATAGCAATTAGCTTAATGATGGCTTCATATTTATTTCCATTTAAATCTACTACCGTATGTAATGGTTTAAGATTGCTTTTTCTCCATTACATCATCAATTAATCCATATTTCTTTGCTTCTAAAGCAGTCATGAAGTTATCACGATCTGTATCACGTTCAATTACCTCTAATGGTTGGCCAGTACGTTGAGAAAGGATTTCATTCAGCTTTTTCTTCATTTCTACAATACGTCTTGCGTGGATTTCAATATCCGTAGCTTGCCCCTGTGCGCCACCTAATGGTTGATGAATCATTACTTCACTATTAGGCAAGGCAAAACGTTTCCCAGGCTCACCTGCTGCTAAAAGAAAAGCACCCATAGAAGCAGCCATACCAATACAAATCGTTTGAACCTTTGGATTAATGAATTGCATCGTGTCGTATATAGCCATTCCGGCAGTGATAGATCCTCCAGGGCTGTTGATGTAAAGAGATATATCTTTTTCTGGATCATCTGCAGCTAAAAATAGTAGTTGAGCTACAATGGAATTTGCAACATTGTCATCAATGGCAGATCCAAGCATGATAATACGATCCTTTAACAAGCGAGAATAAATGTCATAAGCTCTTTCACCGCGATTTGTTTGTTCAATTACTGTTGGGACTAAATTCATTAGTACTCCTCCTTTGTCTAAACTAAATATATGTGGTTAAGACTTTCATGATTACTATTTCAAGCTTATCATAATCTAAAAGGTCAATGAAGGTCAAATATTTTGATTAAAGAAATCTTTCCTTTTTTCGACACTCATGCTTTTTACGAATCAGCTTCAAAATCTAAAACCATTACTACATCATATCCGAAAATCTACCTTTTCAAACTTAAATACTACCTATAATTTAGATCACAGTTCTAATGTAATAATTTGAAAACGTTTACATAGTATCTGTTATTAGAGTTATTCGTGTATAATAACCCATAAGGGGGATGGCTTTATGAATATGGATTTTGGCTTATTTCAACAGCAATCAATGAAGCTAGTCATGACTAATGAGTTGCGCCAAGCAATAACCATATTGCAATACTCTGTTTTAGAGCTAACTCACTATTTGCATGAGCAGCAGTTAGAAAATCCACTAATTGAATTGAAGGACAGCGAATCTCACTCTATGACGAAGGTAGAGAATATGAAAATAACAAACTCCCATCCTGACACCAGTGGAAAGTTTCAAGGACAAGATGATACTTATTCTGGCATTGATCATCTTAGTGTTGAAAGGGATGGATTACAAGAATTTTTATTAAACCAAATCCGCTTCTTAAATATTGACGATCATATAAAGAAAATTGTTACTTACCTGGCTTGTTGTGTCGATGAAAATGGATATTTGCAGCTTTCACCAAATGAATTGGCAGTGGAACTGAACGGGCCAACGTCATTAATTGAAGAAGGCATTTCTGTTTTGCAAAGCTTAGAACCTTATGGGATTGGTGCGTCATCCTTAAAAGAATGTTTATTAATTCAATTAAATCATCTAGGTGTAAGAGATGTTTTAGCTGAAAGAATTGTTGAACACCACTTAGATTTATTAGGGGAAAGAAAGTTTAAACAAATTGCAGCTATAGAAAAAGCAGATATAGAAGACATCTATTATATTGCAAATTTTATCCAAACTTTAAACCCGAAGCCAGGAACCTTATTTAATCACGAACCTGCAAAATATGTTGTTCCAGACGTGACTGTTTTAAAAAATAACGATGGGTTTGATGTGGTTTTAAATGAAGAATATATGCCGAAAATGACAATGAACCGTCGTTACGAGGCTCTTCTTAAAAATGAAGATGCTGAAGTAAATGAATATGTGAAACGAAAATACGAACAGTTTCAATGGATAAAAAAAAGCATTGAACAACGTCAAAGAACGATAGTGAATGTAACGAGGGCCATTATGTCCTATCAAGTGGATTTTTTGAAGCATGGACCTACTCATCTATCTCCACTAACATTAAAAATGATTGCAGATGAGGTGCAGGTTCATGAATCGACTGTATCAAGAGTAACGACTCAAAAATATGTTCAAACACCTAAGGGGTTATTTGAATTAAAATATTTCTTTACCTCTTCCGTTGGTAAAAATTCAGAGGAATCCAATTCCTCAGAGAAAGTGAAGAGTTATTTAAAAAGACTAGTTGAAGAAGAAAAGAAACAAGCACCATTATCTGATCAAAAACTATCTGAAAAATTGAAGGAACAATTTGGAATAACGGTTTCTCGACGAACGGTTGCGAAATATAGAGAACAGATGAACATTCCATCTTCTAAAAAGCGAAAATCCTTTTTTTTGTAAAATATATTTTGCATTCTTGAAGGGAAATTAGATTAAATCAAAATTTTTCGTTATAAACGTTAAGGAGAATATTACTGTGAGAACACTATACTTTTATACAAAAACTGGTTGTCCACTTTGCGATAAAGGATTGGCAACGTTAAAAAGCTTAAATGGCAGTAAGGAGACATTTCACATTGTGGAACGGGATATATATAAATCAGATGAATGGCTAGAAAAGTATCAAATTCGTATTCCCGTAGTAGAAGACGATAATGGAACAGTACTAGACGAAGGAATACTATCGAGGGAAGTTTTACTGGATAAGATGAAGTACTTATCCAAATGAAGTCTACCCTGAATATAGATAATACTAATAGGATCAATAACAAAGTATTTTTTCATTCCCATGATGCAAGATTTCCCTGCGTGTAAATCTACCAACTGTCCAAAATATGAGTTATCAACAAAAAGTTCACATGTTTGCCCTTGCTCGACAATCATTTCCTTGATACAATGATTGAGGAAGTTTAAGAAAAGCTTTCCAAATTGTTGTACATAGAAATGATCTTTTTTTTCCCTTAAGTGGGACATAATATGTCTATGCGGGACGCAAACGAACCCGTTAAATTGCTGGAAGTGCCACAAAAAGGAGCCCTTATAAAGATGCGAATGCTGTTAGAGATACAAAAAAAGCTGTTACCTGATTTAATTGATGTACTTGGCATGCGCTTTAGAGTACTTCGGTTTATAAGGTTAATGCAACCGATTGGGAGACGAACGCTAGCCAACAATTTGGAAATGTCAGAACGAACCCTTCGGAGTGAAGTTACTTTTTTAAAAGAACAAGGTCTAATTTATGTGGAAACTTCAGGAATGAGATTAACTGAAGAAGGGAATAATTTATTATCGCAGCTTGAAGATATGATGAAAGAAATTTTTGATATTCGTGCCATGGAAAATGAATTAAAGGACCTTCTTGGATTGAAAGAGGTTTTTATTGTTCCCGGGAATAGTGATGAATATCCTTGGGTAAAAAAAGAAATGGGACGTACTTGTATTTCGTTGATGAAAAAAAAGTTACTTGCAAATGGAAATACGATTGCAGTAACTGGTGGGACGACCATTGCTGCTGTTGCAGAGATGATGGTTCCAGATGTAGATTTAAAAGAAGCACTATTTGTTCCTGCAAGAGGTGGTTTAGGGGAGCAAGTGGAAAATCAGGCAAACACCATATGTGCAACAATGGCAAGAAAAGCAATGGGGGAATACAGACTACTATACGTACCAGATCAGCTTAGTAAAGAAGCGTATGAATCGTTAATAGATGAACCTTCCATTAAACAAATACTAGATCTAATTCATTCTGCAAATTTGGTGGTACATGGCATTGGTGATGCTAATACAATGGCCAAAAGAAGAAGTTCTTCAATAGAAGTTGTAGAAAAGTTAAAAAATGAAAAGGCAGTTGCTGAAGCCTTTGGTTATTATTTTAATAAGTCAGGGGACATTATACATAAAGTACTGACTATCGGATTGCAGTTAGAAGAGTTGGTGACAATACCTCACATAATCGCGGTCTCTGGAGGTACTTCTAAAGCAATGGCCATACAAGCATATATGAAGCATGGTCCTTCTCAAGTCCTTGTAACAGATGAGGGAGCTGCTAAAGCAATCTTAAAAAATTCAAAAGTTTAAATTGTCGTTAAATAGTTAACTACAATAAAAGAAAACTATTATGTATTTCGAGGGGCAACAACGTTTTCCCTTTGATATAGATTTATTGTTATTTAATAAAAGGAGGAATTTTTAACATGGCTACAAAAGTTGGAATTAATGGATTTGGACGTATAGGACGTATTGTGTTCCGTGCAGCACTAAATAACCCTGAGGTGGAAATCGTTGCAGTTAACGATTTAACTGATGCAAATACTTTAGCACACTTACTAAAGTATGACTCTGTACATGGTAAATTAGATGCTACAGTTGAAGTATCTGGGGACAACCTAATTGTTGGTGGACAAGAGATTAAAGTTATTGCTGAAAGAGATCCAGCTCAACTTCCATGGGGAGACCTAGGTGTAGAGGTTGTTGTAGAATCTACTGGGCGTTTCACAAAGCGTGCTGACGCTGCGAAACACTTAGAAGCTGGTGCGAAAAAAGTAATTATTTCTGCTCCTGCATCTGAAGAAGATATTACAATCGTTATGGGTGTTAACGAAGATAAGTACGATGCTGCAAATCATCACGTTATCTCAAATGCATCTTGTACTACAAACTGCTTAGCGCCATTTGCGAAAGTATTAAATGACAAATTCGGAATTCGTCGTGGTATGATGACGACTGTTCACTCTTATACAAATGACCAACAAATTCTAGACTTACCACATAAAGATTTACGTCGTGCTCGTGCGGCTGCAGAAAACATTATCCCTACAACTACTGGTGCTGCAAAAGCGGTTGCTCTAGTACTTCCAGAGTTAAAAGGAAAATTAAACGGTGGAGCTATGCGTGTACCAACTCCAAACGTTTCTCTTGTTGACCTTGTTGCAGAATTAGACAAGGAAGTTACTGCTGATGAAATTAATGCAGCTTTAAAATCAGCTTCTGAAAACGAATTAAATGGAGTTCTTGGTTATAGCGAAGAGCCACTTGTTTCTGGTGACTATAACGGAAACTCTAACTCATCTACTGTTGACGCATTATCAACAATGGTAATGGAAGGTAACATGGTTAAAGTTATCTCTTGGTATGATAACGAAACTGGTTATTCTCACCGTGTTGTTGACCTTGTAAATTATATTGCTAAAAAGGGTCTATAAGAACACCTCTCTACGTATGAAATGAAAAGGAAAGAGGAGACAGTGCTGTGTCCTGTTCTCCTCTTTCCTTTGTATGTGTATGAATAACACTGAAGGAGGATCACTACATGAATAAAAAATCACTACGGGATATTGATGTAAAAGGGAAACGAGTATTTTGCCGTGTTGACTTTAATGTACCAATGAAAAATGGTGAAGTTTCCGATGATACAAGAATTCGTGCTGCACTACCAACAATTAAGCATTTAGCCGACCAAGGTGCAAAGGTAATTTTAGCTAGTCATCTAGGACGTCCAAAAGGGGAAGTAGTGGAAGAACTACGTTTAGATGCTGTTGCAAAACGTTTAAGCGACTTACTAGGAAAAGATGTATCAAAAACAAATGAAGTTTTTGGTGAAGAGCCTAAAAAAGCAGTAGAAGGACTTTCTGAAGGAGATGTTCTTTTACTTGAAAACGTTCGTTTTGAAAAAGGAGAAGAAAAAAATGATCCTGAATTAGCGAAGCAATTAGCTGAGTTAGCGGACGTTTATGTAAATGATGCCTTTGGTGCTGCACACCGTGCTCATGCTTCTACAGAAGGGATTGCACATCATTTACCTGCAGTTGCTGGTTTCTTAATGGAAAAGGAACTAGAGGTTCTTGGTAAAGCTTTATTAAATCCTGAACGCCCATTTACAGCAATTATCGGTGGAGCAAAGGTTAAGGATAAAATTGGTGTAATTGAAAACCTGCTTGAAAAAGTAGATAACTTAATTATCGGTGGCGGTTTAGCTTACACGTTTATCAAAGCAAAAGGCCACGAAGTTGGGAATTCCTTATTAGAGGAAGACAAAATTGATTTAGCAAAGGAATTTATGGCTAAAGCTGAAGAAAAAGGCGTTAAATTTTATATGCCTGTAGATGGTGTTGTAGCAGATAAATTCGGTGCAGATGCTACTACACAAGTGGTTGATATTGATAGCATTCCTGCTGATTGGGAATCCCTTGATATTGGACCTAAGACGATCGATATTTATCGTGACGTTATTTTAAGCTCTAAGCTTGTTATTTGGAATGGACCAATGGGTGTATTTGAATTAGAACCATTTGCAAATGGAACAATTTCAGTAGCAAAAGCTCTTGCAGATGCAGAACAAGCATACACAGTAATTGGTGGCGGAGATTCAGCTGCTGCTGTTGAAAAGTTCCATTTAGCCGAAAGCATGGATCACATTTCAACTGGTGGTGGAGCATCCCTTGAATTTATGGAAGGTAAAGAACTTCCTGGTGTTGTTGCGTTAAATGATAAATAATTTCATATTTTAATTCTCTTTACAGTAAAATAAATCTCCTTTCTGGTAAAATAAAACATAATTGCTTTACAACGATGAAAAGGGAGGCACCTAATATGCGTAAGCCAATCATTGCAGGTAACTGGAAGATGAATAAAACGAAAGTGGAAGCTTTAGATTTTGTTAATGAAGTAAAACAGTCTGTCCCTTCGATGAATTCCGTAGAATCTGTTGTTTGTGCACCAGACCTATTTCTTGATGCACTCGTTCAAGCTGTTAATGGCACAGATTTAGCCATTGGAGCTCAGAATATGCATTTTGAAGTAAGTGGGGCTTATACAGGGGAAACAAGTCCAGTAGCACTGAAAGACTTAGGAGTAGAGTATGTTATTATCGGACACTCTGAACGTCGACAAATGTTTGCTGAAACAGATGAAGGTGTAAATAAAAAAGTACATGCTGCTTTTGAGCATCAATTAATTCCAATTATATGTGTTGGAGAAACGTTGGAGGAACGAGAAAGTAATAAAACCTCCGACGTTGTAACAAAACAAGTAACTGCTGCATTACATGGTCTATCAGAAGAACAAGTGAAAGCCACAGTCATTGCTTATGAGCCTATATGGGCCATTGGAACTGGAAAGACAGCTTCTTCTGAAGATGCTAACGAAACGTGTGGTGTAATACGTGAAGTCGTTCATGAAAGTGTTTCTAAAACGGCTGCAGATGCCATTCGTATCCAATATGGAGGAAGTGTAAAACCTGCAAATATTGTAGAGCTTTTAGCACAGCCCCATATTGATGGTGCGCTCGTTGGAGGTGCCAGCTTAGAACCGAAATCTTATTTACAACTCTTGGAGGCAGGAAATGAGTAAGAAACCAAATGCTCTAATTATTCTTGATGGCTTTGCCCTTCGTGATGAAACGAAAGGTAATGCTGTTGCCCATGCAAAAAAACCGAATTTTGATCGTTATTGGAATGAGTTTCCTCATGCAACCTTAACAGCCAGTGGAGAAGCTGTTGGTTTACCAGAAGGTCAAATGGGGAATTCAGAAGTAGGTCACATGAATATTGGTGCTGGCCGTATTGTTTATCAGAGTCTTACTCGCGTTAATTTAGCTATTCGTGAAGGGGAATTTTTTCAAAACCAAACATTTCTTAATGCTATGAAGCATGCGAAAGAAAAAGGGACAAATCTTCATTTGTATGGACTTTTATCTGATGGAGGCATTCACAGCCATATTGAACATATGTTTGCTCTATTAGAACTAGCAAAACAAGAAGGTCTCGAAAAAGTATATATTCATGGATTTTTAGATGGAAGAGATGTAGGCCCTACTTCTGCTGAAACGTACATACGTAAAACAGAAGAAAAGCTTAAAGAGCTTGGAATTGGTGAGATTGCCTCAATTCAAGGTCGTTATTATGCAATGGATCGTGACAAGCGATGGGATCGGGTTGAAAAATCATACCGTTCCATGGTTTATGGTGATGGGTTGAAATACAGTGATCCAGTAGAAGCACTTCAAGATTCGTATAAAAACGATATCCATGATGAGTTTGTATTGCCATCTGTTATTACAAAAGAAGATGGGGAAACACCTCGAGGAACAATTCAAGATGAAGATGCAATTATTTTCTTCAACTTCCGTCCTGATCGTGCCATACAAATGTCTCAAGTTTTTACAAACAAAGAGTTTGAAGGCTTTGATCGTGGAGATAAATTGCCTAAAAACCTACACTATGTTTGCTTAACGAAATTTAGTGAAACAGTTAATGGTTATGTTGCATTTGAACCAACAAACCTTGATAATACAATGGGAGAGGTAGTTTCGAAGGCAGGATTAAACCAGCTTCGAATTGCTGAAACAGAAAAGTACCCTCATGTTACCTTCTTCTTTAGTGGTGGTCGTGAAGAAACATTCCTAGGAGAAGAACGAGTATTAATCGATTCTCCAAAGGTAGCTACATACGACTTGAAACCCGAAATGAGTGCGTACGAAGTTACAGATGCATTATTGGAGGAGATCAATAAGGACAAGCACGATGTTATCGTCTTGAACTTTGCCAATCCTGATATGGTGGGTCATTCTGGAATGCTAGATCCTACTGTGAAAGCTATTGAAGTAGTTGACGAATGCTTAGGGAAAATCGTTGACCTAATCCTTGAAAAAGGTGGGAAGGCTATTATAACGGCAGATCACGGCAATGCAGATATGATTGAAACTGCAGAAGGAACGCCAATGACTGCTCATACTACGAATCCAGTTCCAGTTATCGTAACGGATAAGGAAGTAGATATCCGTCACGACGGTATTCTAGGTGATTTAGCACCAACAATGCTAGAATTAACTGGCGTGGAGCAACCTGCTGAAATGACAGGGAAATCATTAATTAAAAAGTAGAATTCAATTTAGTATTAAAAAGAAAAAATAACTTATACGAATGTTACATTGAAGGATACTAAATGTGATATTTAAAAACTAATAGCTTTTATAAAAAAAGGAGTGTTTTGTATAATGACAATTATTTCTGATGTATATGCTCGTCAAGTTTTAGATTCCCGTGGTAATCCTACAGTTGAAGTTGAAGTTTACCTTGAAGATGGCGGATTTGGCCGTGCTTTAGTACCAAGTGGTGCTTCTACTGGTGAATACGAAGCTGTTGAATTACGTGATGGCGGAGACGCTTGGATGGGGAAAGGTGTTACAAAAGCAGTTGCTAACGTTAACGAAGTAATTGCTCCTGAATTAGTTGGTTTCGATGCACTTGATCAAGTTGGTATCGATCAATTAATGATCGAGTTAGATGGAACTGAAAACAAAGGGAACCTAGGTGCAAATGCAATCCTTGGTGTTTCCATGGCTGTAGCTCGTGCTGCTGCTGACTCTCTTGGATTACCATTATATGTTTACCTTGGTGGATTCAACGCAAAAACACTTCCAACTCCAATGATGAACATCGTTAACGGTGGTGAGCATGCAGATAACAACGTTGATATTCAAGAGTTCATGGTTATGCCTGTTGGTGCAGAAAACTTTAATGAAGCACTTCGCATGGGTGCGGAAATTTTCCATAACTTAAAAAGCGTATTAAAAGGAAAAGGCTACAATACTGCTGTCGGTGACGAAGGTGGATTTGCTCCAAACCTTGGTTCTAACGAAGAAGCTCTTTCAACTATTATCGAAGCTATCGAAAAAGCTGGATACAAGCCAGGTGAAGAAGTTCTTCTTGCTATGGACGTAGCAGCTTCTGAAATTTATGAAGACGGTAAGTACAACCTTAAAGGTGAAGGCGTTGTAAAAACTTCTGAAGAAATGGTTGCATTCTACGAAGAGCTTTGCAGCAAGTACCCAATCGTGTCTATCGAAGACGGATTAGACGAGAATGACTGGGAAGGCTTCAAGCTTTTAACTGAAAAATTAGGAGATAAAGTTCAATTAGTTGGTGACGATCTATTCGTAACAAACACAGCTAAGCTTTCTCAAGGTATTGAGCAAGGAATTGGTAACTCTATCTTAATCAAAGTTAACCAAATCGGTACATTAACTGAAACATTTGATGCAATTGAAATGGCGAAACGTGCAGGATACACTGCAGTAATCTCTCATCGTTCTGGTGAAACAGAGGACAGCACAATTGCTGATATCGCTGTTGCAACAAACGCTGGACAAATCAAAACTGGAGCTCCATCTCGTACAGACCGCGTTGCGAAGTACAACCAATTATTACGTATCGAAGATGAGTTACAATACATCAGCCAGTATGCTGGAAAAAATGCATTCTATAACTTAAAAAATAACTAAGCTATTCTTTTTTAAAAAAAGAAAGCATTGTCCCTTATGGATTATGACATTATAGGGGCGAAATAACGAAGCCGACAGTGTGATGTGTCATGATCACTGTCGGCTTTTTTATATGTTCCTTCAATTAACTTTATGTCAATATATAGTAATATCGGCGTGACTAATGAGCCTGTAAATGGTGGGAAGAAGTTTCCAGGCACAGAGAAGCGGCTAGCGTACCTGCAAATAGGAAAAAAGCGGTTTGCAGGAACAGAGGAAGAATCCAGCGTTCCCGCAAATAGAGAAAAAGAGGTTTGCGGTCACAGAGGAAGAATCCACCGTTCCCGCAAAGAGAGATAAAGCGGTTTGCAGGAACAGAGGAAGAATCCACCGTTCCCGCAAAGAGAGATAAAGCGGTTTGCAGGAACAGAGGAAGAATCCACCGTTCCCGCAAAGAGAGATAAAGCGGTTTGCAGGAACAGAGGAAGAATCCAGCGTTCCCGCAAATAGAGAAAAAGAGTTTTGCAGGAACAGAGGAAGAATCCAGCGTTCCCGCAAATAGAGAAAAAGAGTTTTGCAGGAACAGAGGAAGAATCCAGCGTTCCCGCAAATAGAGAAAAAGAGGTTTGCAGGAACAGAGGAAGAATCCACCGTTCACGCAAAGAGAGATAAAGCGGTTTGCAGGAACAGAGGAAGAATCCACTGTGCCCGCAAATAGAGAAAAAGCGGTTTGCAGGAACAGAGGAAGGATCCACCGTTTCCGCAAACAGAGGAAAAGAGGTTTGCAGGCACAGAGGAAGGATCCACTGTTCCCGCAAACAGTGAAAAAGAGATTTGCAGGCACAGAGGAAGGATCCACCGTTCCCGCAAATAGAGAAAAAGCGGTTTGCAGGAACAGAGGAAGGATCCACTGTTCCCGCAAATAGAGAAAAAGCGGTTTGCAGGAACAGAGGAAGAATCCACCGTTCCCGCAAACATTGAAAAAGAGGTTTGCAGGAACAGAGGAAGAATCCACCGTTCCCACAAACATTGAAAAAGAGGTTTGCAGGAACAGAGGAAGAATCCAGCGTTCCCGCAAATAGAGAAAAAGAGGTTTGCAGTAACATAGAAGTCTTTTAGATCCTCTAAAAAGAAATAGAAAATTATTTGTTATGTTTAAGCAAGAATCAAGAGCCACAGAAAGTCTTACAATCAGCCAATCCAAACAAAGTCCAATGATTCTACATAAAGAATATTTGCGAGAAAGTTGTATCTGTAGGACAATTATTAATTAAAGTAAGAACGAAGACGGTCTTTCTTTGTTTCTTCTTAAAAGATGATGATCATATGTGACAAAAATGGAACATGGATTGTTAAGACGAAGTTGACGCAACTCAGTGGAGAGATCACAATTTATAAATTGGACGGCACAATTTGGCTTTTCAACTGTAGGTATTCGATCAACTCTACGAAATTTCCGTTCCTATTTCTCCTGTTGCTTTGTCCTACTTTTCATGGTATATTCAAATAAGATTGAGTGACACGCTGGAGGTGTAAAGTTTGGGAACATTTGCGTCTATTTTATTAGTTATTGTATCTATTTTATTGATTACTGTAGTGGTATTACAATCAGGTCGTAGCGCTGGTCTTTCTGGAGCTATTTCTGGTGGTGCTGAGCAAATCGTCGGAAAGCAAAAAGCTCGTGGACTTGAAGCTGTATTAAATAAAGCTACTGTCGTTCTTGGAGTACTATTCTTCGTACTTACAGTTCTAGTTGCTTTTTATATGTAATTAAAACGGAAATAGTAGCAGCAGGCATACGCTTGCTGCTTTTGTAATTTCTTCATACATACCTCTTCTTCTTAAGACTTCTTCATCAATAGCCATACTCACCTTGAGAATGAAAATTTTTGGTTAAAAATTGTCGTAACAGGGAAAATAAATGATAAAGTATGTATTATAGTGAGCATTTAACATGACATTTTGAATGTAATATGAATATGATAACAATAAGTAAATAAAAGAACGGGTGTGATCTTATGATAGGATGTCTTTGCTTACACGGTTTTACAGGTACGCCTGCTGAAATTGATGCAATTACCAAGCACCTGGAAAAGAAAAACTGGTTAGTTTATAGTCCGACACTTCCCGGTCATGGATCAAAGGATGGCTTAAGAGGAGTGACGTACAAACATTGGATATATGCAGCTACCGTTGCTGTTGAAGAATTATTAAAAAGATGTGAGAAAGTATATGTTATTGGTTTTTCTATGGGTGGTATGATTGCCAGCTACATTGCATCAAAATATCCAGTTGAAAAACTTGTGTTAATAAGTGCATCTGCCTATTACATTAATCCAAGACAACTGTTTCAAGATGTGAAGGGATGGTTTTTGGAGGGATTAAGAGGTGAATTAGAAGATGATAAATTGTATGTGTTTTATCGTCAAAAGATTAAAGAAACACCTCTGATTGCAACGAAGGAATTTGCTAAAATGGTTAGGCAGCTTCGAAGGCATTTAAGAAACATTAAAGTTCCAACCCTTATTATACAAGGGGAATGTGATGGGCTTGTTCCTAAAAAGAGTGCTGAATTTATTCACGAGCAAATTGAATCTGAGGAAAAAAAGGTATACTTTTTTCCTAATGCAAAGCACTACATTTGGTTTGGAGAAGATAAAGATGAATTGCTTAGAAGAATAGAAGAGTTTTTATGGGAAAGTGATGTAGAGGGGTTGTCTAGTTAATTTACCTTCTAATATTTCATCAAGGTAGTGTTGCATAATAAACTATTTGTCCATGCCTTCTCAGCACATCGTAAGGCATGGTTTTTTTTTTCAGGGTAGACCGCCCACGCCCATGCAAGTGAAGATTTGTATCATGGGGGATGAAAATTTCTTTCTAAGGTATATTCCCTTACCATGGGGGATGAAAATTAATTTATTTCAATTAGAATGACTGGGAATCCCACGGAGACTCTTGCTTTTCAGAAGCTGAGGAACGTATTACATATCTATCATTATAAAAGGAGAAATTGACATGATGAATATATCACAACCGAAACCGTTTACCTTTGAAGGAGGGAAGCGAGCTGTACTGCTTCTTCACGGTTTCACAGGGAATTCCGCAGATGTACGAATGCTAGGTAGATATCTTGAGAAAAGAGGATATACCTCTCATGCGCCCCAATATAAAGGGCATGCGGTTCCACCAGAAGAGCTCGTTCATTATGGGCCAGAGGATTGGTGGGATGATGTTCTCACTGGATACAATCATCTTAAAGAGCTAGGCTACGAGGAAATAGCTGTTGGAGGACTTTCATTGGGTGGTGTATTTTCATTGAAAGTTGGGTACACACTACCAGTAAAGGGAATAATACCAATGTGTGCTCCTATGTATATTAAAAGTGAAGAAGTGATGTATAAAGGTGTAGTCGATTACGCTAGAGAATATAAAAAACATGAGAAGAAACCAGAAGAGCAAATTGAAAAGGAAATGGAAGAATTTAAAAAAACACCAATGAAAACGTTAAAAGCATTGCAAGGTCTAATTAAAGAGGTTCGTGAAAATGTCGATATGATCTATGCACCAACTCTCGTTATTCAAGCGAGAGAGGATGAGATGATTAATCCTGATAGTGCAAATATCATTTATGATCAAGTCGAAGCAGATCATAAGAAGTTGCAATGGTACGAAGAATCAGGACATGTCATTACACTAGATAAAGAAAGGGATAAGCTTCACGAGGAGGTTTATGCCTTTTTAGAGGAATTAGATTGGTCTGTATAAACTGTCCCTAAGTAGAAAGGAGTGTTAGAGATTATGGCAGAAATGACGAAGGAACGATTACTTTCTTATATGAAAGAAGAAGCAGAAAAGCCCCTAGCCATTAAAGACATTGAAGAAGCATTAGGATTGGAGGATTCCAGTCAGTTTAAAGAGTTTGTTAAGCTATTAAATGAATTAGAAGAAGAGGGGGAGCTCGTTCGGACGAGAAGTAACCGGTATGGTATTCCGAATAAAATGAACCTTCTAAAAGGCGAAGTGATTATGCACCCGAAAGGCTTTGCTTTTGTAAAAACAGAAGTGGAGCACGATGACGTTTATATTGCTTCTGCTGAAATGAATGGAGCAATGAATAAGGATAAGGTGTTGGTGAGACTTCATCCTGGATCAACTGGTGCAAGACCAGAAGGGGCCATTATACGTATTCTAGAACGTGGTGTGAAAACAACGGTAGGGACGTATGTGGATGATAAGCATTATGGATTTGTCATACCTGATGACAAACGTATCCCAAATGATATTTTTATTCCGAAGAAAAAAGAAGGTTCCGCTGTTGATGGTCATAAGGTACTTGTTGAAATCACGAAATATCCAGAAGGTAGAATGAGTGCTGAAGGTCAGGTGTTAGAGGTTCTTGGTCATAAAAATGACCCTGGGGTAGATATATTATCCGTCATCTACAAGCACGGCTTACCAGGTGAGTTTGAACAGGAAACTCTCGATCACGCTAGCTCTGTGCCAGACGAAATAGATCCTAGTGAAATTGAAAACCGTCGTGATTTACGGGATGAAACAATTGTAACTATTGATGGGGCTGACGCCAAGGATTTAGATGATGCCGTTCAGGTGAAAAAACTGGAGAATGGTAATTACTTATTAGGGGTACATATTGCAGATGTTTCTTACTATGTGAAAGAAAACTCCCCCATTGATAAAGAAGCATTGGAAAGAGCAACGTCTGTCTATCTTGTAGATCGAGTTATTCCAATGATTCCACATCGTTTATCAAATGGGATTTGTTCCTTAAATCCTCAGGTGGATCGACTCACATTATCATGTGAAATGGAATTTAATCCTCAAGGGGAATTAGTCCACCATGAAATTTTTCAAAGTGTCATTAATACGACAGAACGTATGACTTATACAGAGGTTCGGAAAATTCTCCAAGAGGAAGACGAGGAAGTATCAAAACGATTCGAAGAGCTCATTCCATTTTTTAAAGGGATGGAAGAATTAGCGGAAATATTACGGAATAAGCGTATGGCTAGAGGTGCCATTGACTTCGATTTTAAAGAAGCGAAGGTATTAGTGGATGATGAAGGGAAGCCAACGGATATTGTCATGCGAGATCGTTCCGTTGCGGAAAGATTAATTGAGGAATTTATGCTTGCTGCAAATGAAACAATTGCGGAGCACTTCCATTGGATGAAGATTCCTTTCATGTACCGTATCCATGAGGATCCAGATGAGGAGAAATTAAATAAGTTCTTAGAATTTATTACGAACTTTGGTTATGTAGTGAAGGGAGCTGCTAATACGATTCATCCGAGAGCCTTACAGGAGCTTCTTGAACAGGTGAAAGGGGAGCCAGAGGAAGCGGTCATCAGTACTGTTATGCTTCGGTCGATGAGACAAGCAAAATATGATCCAGAAAACATCGGTCACTTTGGGTTGTCAGCAGATTTTTATACACACTTTACATCACCGATTCGAAGATACCCTGATTTAATCGTTCATCGCTTAATTCGAACGTATTTAATCGAAGGGAAAACAGATGAAAAGACCCGAGAAAAATGGGGCGAGAAGCTGTATGAAATTGCGAAGCATTCCTCAGAAATGGAACGTCGTGCAGAGGATGCAAGTCGTGAAACAGATGAATTGAAAAAGGTACAGTTTATGGAAGATAAAGTAGGACAAGAGTTTGAAGGCATTATTAGTGGCGTAACAAACTTTGGATTGTTTGTTGAATTGCCTAATACGATCGAAGGACTTGTCCATGTGAGCTATTTGACTGATGATTACTATCACTACGATGAAAACCAATACGCCATGATTGGAGAACGGACTGGGAACGTCTTCCGTATTGGTGACGAGATTGAGGTTCGCTTAATCAATGTTAATATAGAGGAACGTATTATTGATTTTGAAGTAGTTGGCATGAAACCGAGAAAAGAAAGAAAACTTGATCGTCCTCGTGTCATTGAAGGAGGAAAACGGCCATCTCGTAAAAAGAAGCCGGGAAGTGAAAAGGGTGGCTTAGATCTTGGGGCAAGGCCTCCTAAAGGTGATGGGAAAGATAAAGGAAAAGGCAAAGGGAAAAAGAAGAAGAAAAAGTTCTTCGAAAACGCCCCAGCAAATAAGCGGAAAAAAGGGAAGAAGAAGCGGAAATAAAAGTGAAGAAATAATCCTGCTACAGGGGATAGTCTAAAGCAAGCTAAGAAATTCTCAGTAATGAGTCTGAGAAGATTAGCTTGCTTTTTTCATGGAGGATATTAACTAAGAAGGATAATGGAGATCAATAAACGCTTATTCTTGGTGTAATAAGAACGCTACTCGAAACACTGAAACAAATTGAACAACTACAAGAAATTTGATAAGATAAAGTAATGAGCTGTATGGAAAGGATGCAAAATTATGGCAACTGAAGGGAAACTAATCGCCCAAAATAAAAAAGCAAGACATGACTATCATATTGAAGAAACATACGAAGCAGGGATGATTTTAACTGGAACAGAAATAAAGTCTCTTCGAAATGGCCGGGGCAATTTGAAGGATTCCTTTGCCAGAGTTAGTAATGGAGAAGTGTGGCTACATAATATGCACATTAGTCCGTACGAACAAGGGAATCGCTATAATCACGATCCTGTTCGTACGAGGAAATTACTCATGCATAAAAAGGAAATTAGTAAGCTTATTGGATTAACGAAGGAAAAAGGGTACACACTGGTTCCTCTTAAAATTTATATTAAGAACGGTTTTGCGAAAACACTTCTTGGACTTGGAAAAGGGAAGAAGAAGTATGATAAGCGTGAAGATTTGAAGAAAAAGGATGCAAAACGTGAAATTCAACGGGCCTTCAAAGACCAACAGTTAGGACGTTAACTAAATGAATGACCTCGGATAATGTATCCGAGGTCATTTGTAACTTGCGTATCCTACTTGGTATGTCCTTTTACGTCTGTTTGTTTAACAATATCATTTATGTTGATAGAAAATAGTGTTTCCCTTTTTCCGTCTCAAACTGGAAAACGAAGTCTTCTATCTTTTTAACCTGGACTTCTACATCATCACAAGTAATGAGGGAAATGTCATTAGGTAATCTCACTGTACAAGTATTCCCAATTAAAGATGTTATCTGTGCATTTTTTAATTTGTTATCTTCCCAGTCCATCGCTATTTCAAAGCCCCCTCTTGCTCGTAGACCCTTTACTTTGCCGCTTGACCATTGTTTTGGCAATGCCGGTAGTAAACTAACTTCCTCCAGATGACTTTGCAGCACCATTTCTGCCATACCAGCTGTACCGCCAAAGTTTCCATCGATTTGGAATGGTGGATGATTGTCAAATAAATTTGGTAGTGTAGATGCTTTCAGAAGGTCTAGCAAGTTTTGATATGCTAATTCGCCATCTTCTAACCGACTCCACATGTTAATGATCCAAGCTCTACTCCACCCTGTATGTCCACCACCGTGCTTCAGTCTTCTTTCTAATGTTATTTTCGCTGCTTCCGCTAATTCAGGTGTCTTTCTTGGGGATATTTGTTTGCCAGGATGTAGGGCAAAAAGATGGGAGATATGCCGATGGCCAGGTTCCGCTTCTTCATAATCCTCTAACCATTCTTGAATTTGACCATACTTCCCAATTTGCGGCTTTGGAAGCTTTTCTTTCATTCTTTCTAATTGAATGCGGTATTCCTTATCCTGTGCGAGAATCTCACTAGCTTTTACGACAGACGTAAACAAAGCATGGAGAATCTGACTATCCATAGATGGTGCTTCACACAATACGCCTTTTTCTCCATTTGGCAATAGATAAGTGTTCTCTGGTGAAACAGATGGAGTTGTGATCAAATAACCATCCTCTGTTTCTTGTAGAAAATCTACAAAGAACAAGGACGCTTCCCTCAGAGTATCGTAAATGTTGTGCAAAAACTCTGTGTCTCCTGTATATTCGAAATGCTCCCACAAATGTAAACATAACCAAGCTACACCCATTGGCCAAAATGATGCTAGCATATAAATATCTTTTGGTGCTGTATCGCCCCAAATATCTGTATTATGGTGGGCTACAAATCCACGACAACCATACATTTTTTCAGCTGTGATACGTCCAGGTATTCTCATCCTTTCAATAAGATCGAATAAAGGTTCGTGACACTCTGATAATTGACATATTTCAGTAGGCCAGTAATTCATTTCTGTATTGATGTTAACCGTGAATTTACTATCCCACGGTGGAGTCATTCTATCATTCCATATACCTTGCAAAGTAGCTGGCAGTGATCCTGGACGACTAGAGGAAATCAATAAGTACCTTCCGAAATGGAAGTAGGTAGAAAGTAAATCCAGATCACTTTCCCCATTTCCATTTCTAAGTAATTCAAGTCGTTCATCAGTAGGGAGGGAATGTTTTACATGGGGTTCAACCAATTGAAATTCTACACGTTTAAATAGTTCTTGATAGTCATGTAAGTGGTGTAGAAGTAATTGTTTATAAGATAAAGCCGAAGCAGAGTCCAGTAATTGTAAACAATAATCCTCTGAATTTTCAAAACGATAGGAAGTTCCTGCAGTTAAGATGACAGTTACAGCATCAGCGTTTTCTACAATGAGACGGTTTCCGATTGTTTTTACGGTTCCATTATCAGGAATTGCCTGCACGACACTTCTAAAATGAATGCCATCTTTTCCTCCAGTAACACCTCGCATTACTAACCGGTCCTTTGCCAAAGCCTCCATATTGTCATAGTTTCTTCCTTTTCCTCGATCGAGATATGTCTGAAACGAAATACTCTTTTCAACTGAAGATGTAATTCTCATAACTATTGCTTGATTTGGATAACTTGTAAACACTTCTCTTTTATATGCTATGTCGGCTATTTTGTATTCAACGGTTGCTACTCCAGTGTGTAAATTCAATTCTCGACGATAATCTGAGAATTCACCTAAACCATGTTTCATTTGAATATAAAGATCACCGAGAGGTTCATAATGTCTTTGGCATTCAGGAATTCCTGGTAGAGCAAGGGCTGCTAACTTTTCAGCTTCTTTTAACTTTCCTTCAGATAAAAGCTTTCTTATTTCTGGTAAGTACTTTTGTGCATCAGGGTTGTTTCGATCTCTAGGGCCTCCATACCATACCGAATCTTCATTCAGTTGCAAACGTTCTTTTTCTACTTCTCCAAAAACCATTGCTCCTAATCTCCCATTTCCAAGTGGTAAGGCTTCATCCCAATCCTTAGCTGGTTGTTTATACCAAATTGAGGTTCCCATATAATCTCCTTTCATGTTCCATTAGGGTCATAAAAGTGGTTAACTTCTAATACCATTATATTTAGACAACAATTTAATTTATCCTGCTACGATAAGGCATGTTCTAAATTCAGATAGAGATAATTGCAAACTTATTCCTTTATGATAGTTAGCAACACTGGTGATGGTTACCATTTGAACTATAATGTAAATGTGTTATAATTATTTATACAGTTACGAAACATAATTGAATAAGCGATCAGCTTAGATCTATTCTATCCGTAACGATTCCTTATGTGCATCGAACAAATAAGGTCGATGTCACTTACATGGGGACGTTCTGGATTCGACAGGGGTAGGTCGTGCTTAAGTCGCGGGCCGAGCTGGGTGTCCTCGTATAAAACGCCCATCGCCTATAGTTGGCAAAGAACAAAACAACTTCGCTTTAGCTGCCTAATAAGTAGCGCATAGCGGTTCCTCCCTTCATCGCCCATGTGAAGGATCAGGGACTCACTTATAGTGGGATACGCCTTGCGTCCACCGCCTGAGGACAATAGGAAGAGATTAATCAGGATAGCTACACGGAAGCCTGTCAGTTGGCTGAAGTGTTAGCGAAATGCTAATAAACTGACTACGCTCGTAGACGCTTAAGTTGCGTTATCTCTGGACGTGGGTTCGATTCCCACCGTCTCCACCATACATATATATGGTGGTTTTTTATTTGTGTTTAAAATGGGACATAGGGACAGGGACTTTGTCCCACTTGACTTCAATAATTTAATTTATTTGTATAACAGCTACTGCAAAGTAGACTCAAAACTGCGACATAGGAGGATTGAGAATGACCGAAAAAGAATTGGATGATTTAGTTGATGATTTATCAAAAAGCAAAATTGATTTAAGGGAATTTGTTATGAATTCTCTTGAAATATCTGAGAAAATTAAGAGGTTGCATAGTTTTATTGAGAATCTCCAATCTGCCCATTTTGTTTAATTTCAAAGAGAAAAGAAAAAAATCAGCAAATGAAAGTTACAGATTAGCTTTAAAAGTATGTAAAGAAGCTATTGGAAGGAATTTAGAATATGCAATATTAAAAGATGAAAAGGTTTTATTAGAAGCGGTTAGAATAGTAGAAAAAGAACTGATCGATTGATGCAGAGTTCGACACGTATGAGATGTACTCCGAACATAAAAAAAATGTAATTGATTGAGATTAAATTGACAACTTTTTTAAAAATAATCTTTAAAATAAAGAGAAGTTTGTTCCCTCTTTTTAGTATCATGCTATAATTTGTTAGTAAAAAATAAGTAGAAATATGGAAGTGGAGGAACGTTTATGAAAACTAGGCAAATAGTAATTTTAGGAGTATTATTGTTATTTTTAACGGCATGTAGCAACGAATCTAGCAGCGCAACAGATAACGGGGAAGCTATCGACCTTGACAAACAAGAAGAGACAAGCGCAGCAGAAGTTGATGAAATTATAGGAGAAGAAGTATTTTTTAGGAACTCTACATGGGGAATGAGTGCTGATGAAGTGAAAAAAACAGAAACGGCTCATTTTTTAACTGAACAAGAAGATGGCGCATTACAATATTCAGATGAATTCTTTGATTACAATGCTGTGGTTATATATTCTTTCGTAGAAGGCAAACTATATAGCGGTTTTTATGTCATTCAAACTACAGGAGAGAAAGAAGATAAGAAAGCCTTAGAAGAAATAAAAGATAAACTTACGAATTTATATGGAAAACCTACTGGAAGACCTTCGGGTGATTCAGAACATATTACATATACTTTTAATAATTTATCCCATACGTCAATTAGAATAGTTTACAATAGTCGGAATACATTATATGTTCAGTATGAAAAAGCAGAAACAAAACAAAGTAAGATTGTTAATGAAGAGAAAACGGATAGTGGTCAAGGTGAATCGGTAAAAGAGCCTACTAATGAAGAGGAAGTACAGATGGAAGTGGCTAGCTACGCAGAAAGACATCCAGAACTAGATCCAGAGATTATAGAAATATTTTCATTAGATGAAGAGTATAGTACAAATGTAGATGAATTCTTCGGTGAGGAATTCTTTAGTGACATGGTCCGAGAGGGAACGGTTAACGTAGATGTAGGGCATGTTAGTTACTTATTTGATTTTTATGATGAGGAAATAGATTGGTATCGACTAAAAACGGCAGTAAGAGTGGGTATTTCAGACACATTTACCACAAGTCTTGGTCTAGAGAAAAAACCGCTGTCATTTAAAATCCTAAAGGATGAGGATGATAAACGTAGGAGTTTGAATGCTGTTGCGGATAGGCATGGAGTTGAAGAAGAAGACCTTTCAACTTTCAATCCTAGTTGGTATCAAATGTTGGATCACGAATTTGATAGAGTGTTTTCGTCTAAAGATAATGTGGTTGGAGGAAATAATTATACTTTATTCAAATTCATTCCCTTAAATGATGGATATATATTTGAAATCAAATTAGAAGTAGTAAGTGATTTTGGAGCTTTTGTTGATGAAATAAATTACCGTATGAATAATATTACATTCAATCCAGTGTTAATAGACTAATAAGTAATAAGTCACTATATACATTTTGTATAATAGTGGCTTTTTTCTTTTTTTACACGGGATTTAATGTTTTTTAACCCTTTCCTGTCCCTCTAAAATATACTATGTTAAATAGGCTTTGTCATTTATAGCTGGATCGTTTTGCTGCGGGGACATAG
>NZ_JARUKY010000029.1 GCF_029688925.1 Evansella sp. AB-P1 | reverse complement strand
ATATAAGGAAACTTCTACTTATAACCATTATGTAGGCCACATTTTTTTGGCAATATTTATACGTATTAGAGTGAAAAAACTCATAATGACAAATAAATAAAAAGACTAACAAATCGACTGGAATTGTTAGTCAAACTAGTATTATTATATATTTTAGTGAAAGCACCGGCCCTTGTTATAAATCATAAGATAGCTTTTTGATTTGATGAGGAGATCATATTTAAGTTTTAATGTACTTTGATTCCTTTCCTTGCACAATAGGCTGCTCAACAGGGAACTCGATAACAAAAGTAGTCCCTTCATTTGTTGACTTAATATCAATTTCTGCTGAATGTCTAGAAGCAACGCTATAACAAATAGGGAGTCCTAATCCAGTCCCTCCATCTTTTGTTGTATAAAAAGGTTTTCCTAAGTTTTCCAATATCTCTTTCTTCATACCTGGACCTTCATCTTCGATTTCTAAAATAACATTACAGCCTCTTTTATATGTTCTTATCGTTAATAAACCAGTGTCTACCATAGCTTCTAAACCATTAATTGCAATGTTTAAGATAAGCTGTCTAATTTCCTTTTCATCTAAATAAATATCTGGACACTCTTCAAGCTCTAATTTTACATCTTTATTATTCATCAGTGCCTCTGCTTGTAATAGAGGTGAAAGAGATTCTATTATACTATTCATATTTTGACTTTGTTTATGTGTTTTTTTATCTTTTGCTAAGGATAAGTATTCCGTTATAATATGATTCGCCCTATTTAGTTCGTCAATCATTAAATTAAAATATTCCTTTGTATCTGGTTTTTCCTGTTCATTTTTTGTTAGTTGTAAAAATCCTAGGACTGTTGTCATTGGATTCCTAATTTCATGAGCAATTCCTGCTGCCATTTCACCTACTAAATTTAATCGATCTAAGCGAGAGATCTGTTTTTCAAGCTTAACGTTTTCAGTAATATCTGTTAAAGCGCTAATGACACATTTTTCACCGTTAATCGTTAAAATCTCCGTTGATAAAAGACCTTCCCTTACTTCCTCTCCTTTTGTCATATATATAACATTTTCATTAAATTTCCCAGCTTGTATATCAAGTGGAAGAGGTGTTTCCGTATTCGAGATCTTCACTTTCGGTGTTAATTTAATCCAATTTTTGTTACTTCCTTCTACATCATCAAGGTCATAACCTGTAAATTGCGACCAACTCTTATTTACGTTAATATAACGATAATCTTTAAGTGATCTTATAGCCATTAGATTTGGACTAGATTGAAATATTTTTCTAAAATGATCCTGAGACAACTGAAGCTCTTTATTTGTATTCAATAATTCCTTTGTTTTCTCTTGAATAGTTTTTTCTAAATTTAAATATCCTTCATTTAATTCTTCTGTTTTTTCCTTTAATACATTTCTCTGACTTTCAATTTCCAGTTTATTTTTATAAATATTCACAAATGCTTCCACTTTACTACGTAACATATGCGGATTAAAGGGTTTAAAAATGTAGTCTACAGCACCTTTCGAATACCCTTTAGAAACATGCTCATTTTCCTTATTGATTGCCGTTATAAAAATAATTGGGATATGTTTTGAACTTTCCCTTTGCTTAATGATATCAGCAGTCTCAAACCCATTTAGCCCAGGCATTTGCACATCTAATAAAATGACTGCAAAATCATGCTGTAGAACTTTCCTAAGAGCTTCTTCTCCTGATTTCGCCTCAATTAAATCATAATCGTCTGATTCTAAAACTGCCTTTAAGGTTATTAAATTTTCTATCCGATCATCTACCATTAAAATTTTTATTTTGTCTTCATTTTTCATATTCTATTACCCTCTTCTTTTATTGAAAAATGTTTTTTTCCTTTGTAATAAATTTTCTCGCGGGAATGAATGATTTGAAAAAATGTTGTAGCCTCACTGTCAGTAATCGTTTCTTTACTTCCAAAACAAACAAATCCTTCGTCTGATAAGCTATTATATAAAAGATGATACACTCTATTTTTCAATTTATTATTAAAATATATTAAAACATTTCTACATAAAATGACATGAAACTCATTAAAAGAAAAATCCGTTACTAAATTATGATGAGCAAAGACGATATTCTTCTTCAGAAAGGGTTGGATGACTGCCACATTATCGTCAACACTATAATAGCGAGAAAACTCTTTAACCCCTCCTGCTTGTTGATAGTTTCGAGTAAACAGTTGCATATTTGTTATTGGTATTTCACCACCATTTGCCTTTTCTAATATTTGTTCATTCATATCAGTAGCATAAATTCTCGTTTTATTATAAAGACCTTCTTCATACAATAAAATAGCCATAGAGTAAGCTTCTTCTCCAGATGAACAACCAGCATGCCAAATACGAATGACAGGCTTATCCCGTAAAATTGGAATTATTTCTGTTCTGAATACTTTAAAAAAACTAGGATCTCTGAACATTTCAGTAACATTAATTGATAGATCATTTAATAACTTTTTCATAAGTAGAGGATCTCGTAAGACTTTCTTTTGTAAATCAGAAATGGTAGTAATGTTCTCAATCTTTGCCCTTTGCCATATTCGCCTTCTAATAGAAGAATAAGCATAATTTCGAAAATCAAAACCATAATATCGGTATAGTCCTTCAAGTAATAACTCAATTTCGATTCTTTCTAACTCACTTGTTTCGAAATCCTTTTCCTTTTCCGGTTCGATTTTTTTAATCGTTCTCCCCCCTCTACTTATAAACCCATACTTTAATGAGTGAAAGAAGTTGCGTCATATCAACTGGTTTACTAATATAATCTGATGCACCTGCCTGAAGACATTTTTCCCTGTCATTTTTCATGGCTTTTGCTGTTAATGCAATGATTGGTAAATCACTCCATTCCTCTCTTTCACGAATCTTTTTCATGGCTTCATACCCATCCATAATAGGCATCATAATATCCATCAAAACAATTGAAATAGCCGGATTCTTATTTAACATATCAATAGCTTCTTTTCCATTCTCTGCAAATAATACCTTGATTTTATTCATCTCAAGTGCAGTTGTAAGAGCAAAGACATTTCTCATATCATCATCAACAATTAAAACAACTTTATTTTCAAGGAGTTCTTTCGTATTTTCTATATCTTTTTCGGTTTTATTATGATGGATTACGGTTATATTTGATTGAGAATCAAACCTATCATTTAATGGTTCTTCTGATGTTACAGCTATCTCATCCATATCAATAACAGCTTCATCTATTTGACTTGATAAATCAGGCAAATGTAGTAAAAAACTACTTCCTTTCCCTTCCTTACTCTCCACTTCAATATAACCACCTAACAATGTGGAAAGTTCTTTACTAATAGATAACCCTAACCCTGTTCCACCATATTTCCTTGTAGTCGTTCCATCACCTTGATAGAACGCTTCAAATATAGATTTTTGTTTCTCCGTTGATATACCAATGCCTGTATCACGAATAGAAAAGATAACCTTAGAGTTTACATCATTAGAACCACGCTTTATATGTAAATCTACATTGCCTTCCTTTGTAAATTTAAATGCATTTGAAAGCAAATTTTTTAATATTTGCTTTAATCTTTGATCATCTGTATAAATAATGGAGGGTGTGTCATGTTCTATTTTAATGTTAAAGTTTACACCTTTCTGTTGAGCAACATGAGAAAATTGTCTCTCTACAAATGCTTTAACATTACTTATTTCTAACTCTTCAGGATAAATATCAATTTTACCTGATTCAATTTTTGATAAGTCTAATATATCATTTATTAAATCTAATAAATCCTTTCCAGATGTATAAATGGTCTCTGCGTGCTCTACTTGTTTCTTTGTGAGATTTTGATCATTATTTTCGTGTAACAGTTGAGATAATATTAAGATACTATTTAAAGGGGTTCTTAACTCATGTGACATATTAGCTAAAAACTCTGATTTATATTTAGAGCTTAATTGTATCTCTCGATTTCTTCGTTCCAAATCCTTTTTTATTACTTCTAATTCTTTCGTTTTTTCGTCTGACTGCTTATATTGATCGTGAAGCTTTTCATTTATCATTCTTAATTCTTCCTGCTGCTGCTGTAACTCTTCTGATTGAGTTTGTAGCTCTTCTGTTGTGGTTTGGGACTCAACTAAGAGATCACTTATTTTAAGATGGTTTAAAATTTGATTTATATTTGCACCCACACTGTCACAAAGATGTTCTAAAAAATCTATTTCGATTCGAGTGAAAGGTTCGAACTTTGCTAATTCAAGTACACCTATAACACCTTTTTCAAACTTAACTGGAATAATAATGAGAGAAGTTGGAACTCCTTCTCCTAATCCTGAAGAAGATTTAATATAGTTTTCTGGTAACTTACGAAAGTACATTTTCCGATTTGTTAATGCACTTTGTCCAACAAGTCCATCTCCAAAATTAATCTTTTCAACCCCTATATCCCTATATTCATCTGCATAACTCCCTTGTTTAATAAGTTGCTTTCCATCATCCTTAATATATAATATGCCGAAGGACGCAGACACAAGTGGAGCTATACTTGTCAATAATGTTTCACTAAATTTCTTAAGATCTTGTAAGCCTTGAATGTTATCTGTTACTTGTGCATAATTCGATTTAATCCAGTTATCTTCCTTTAACGTTTCATTTAATTTGTCTTCCTTCTTTTTAATACTTTCAAGATGTTCTACCATAACATTATATGTCTTGGCTATATCACCAATCTCGTCATCTTTTATATTACGAATTTTAGGTAATTGATCCATTAACTTGGATGGAATGTTTACCATGACTGACCTTACTTTATTTATAGATCGATCAATGCTTTTGGTAATTTGGAGTGTCAATCCAACAATAAATAAAATACTAATCCCTATAAGGCTAGAGAAAAAAAGCAGTGCAGAGTGAAACATTTCTTCTGAGCTTTGTAAAGCCCTTTCCATCTCATGTTCTTCCAACACTTTCAACTCATTTATCGAATCAATAAGAGACGTTCTAACTTCCGTATTATTGAGAAGCTCTTGCACCCCACGATTCGTATTACCAGATTCAACATAGTCAAAAATAGAAAGTATCAAATCATTATATTGATCATTTTCAAATTCTATTGTAGCGATTAAGTCACTTGTATCCTTATTTGTGGAAAGCTGCTTTAATAAATCTAATTGAACAGTGGAAGAATGTTGATAATAGTTTATTAACTCCTTTTGGTCCTCATAAATAGTTACACTTTGATCAAAATGATTAAGATCCATCAATAATAACTGTCTTACTTCTCTTGAAATGGCCTGTGAGTAGGCCTCCAAATTATCTGCAAGCTTCACTCTCTCATAATTTTCATTTACTACGTTTGATAAATGATCTCTCTGTTGATTATATGTATATAAAACAGTAGTACCAATAAGCAGAATAACTGTCAAAACAATCCCAAACCCCATATAAAGCTTCGTTTTTATTCTCATATAGTTAATACCTTTCTTTAAAAATTCTGTAACAACTTATAATTTTATCATTTATTACAAATTTCTATGTATGTACTAATACAATTAATTACACTTTACTTTTGAATTCTACAAGGATTTTCTAATTCCTGCTAATAAATTCGGAAAAAAGAGGCTGCACCTCTAAAAAGTCTATTTCAATGACTTTTTGGGACAGCCTCTTCATCAATTTATTCTATGATCCGTTTAGCAAATAGATAATTGTCTTTCCAGTAACCTATATTTAAAAAGTTAGTAGCAATATGAACACCTCTTGAAGATGATGCATGGATCATATCACCATTTCCCATATATATTCCTACATGCCCAACCCTTCCGTCGGAGTATAAATCTCGATTTGTAAAGAATATTAAATCCCCAGCTTTCAAATTTGTTACTGAAGTACCAACAGCAGATTGTTGTCTCGAGTTTCTCGGTAGCTCAATTCCGTTATTTCCAAAAACAAATTGAGTAAAGGAAGAACAATCAAATAAAGTTGGGGCCTCATTTAATGTGGCACCGAATTTATACCCTGCTCCAATATACTGTTGTGCTTCATTAAGTATATTCGTAGCAATGGTTTGACTTGGAGCTGGATTATTATTTTTCACTGGTTTTTTTTCTTTAATCGGCTCCATCTCTTTCCCTTCTTCACCTGAAGGTAATTTTAAGATTTGCCCTGAATAAATTAAATTTGAAGTAAGGTTATTAGCATTTTTTAGTGCTTGAACACTTATGTGATGACTCTCAGCAATCTTCCATAAGGAATCTCCCGCTTGAACACGATACCTATGTGCTGGCTTTTCCACTTGAATAGATCCATTTTCTGGCTTAAAGTATATAAACGCATTAAACAATGCGCCACCCGCACCTAGTGAAATATACGCTGTATCATTAATCCATCTAGGTGGATGTATGTTTATATACTCATCTCCTCTTCTTGCTTGCGTGCCCCCCATGGTAGTTCGAACAGTAGTTGATCCATCTGTCATTTCATAGGTTTTTGTATTGCTTTCGAAACGAATGTCATTGTAGCTTAAAATTTTAGCTAACTCCGTTAATGGTAAATAATAATATCCTCCAATTTTAATTGGATCGATACCATTAACCATTTTTCCATTAATAGCAATACCAGCTGTTGGGATACGTTCAAAGGCATGGGTTGTTCCTACATTAAACATAGAACTTACAAGAACAGTAAACGCAATGAAACTGATAATCAAAAATCGATTTTGAGTGAAACGTTGATTCTTCATTATTTACCCCCAATAATTTTTGTTGTTCGATTCCTATCATTTGTTAAAATTTATTTTTTATTCCATTCTTTATTTAAACTTTTGAAAGATGAACATTGGGAAGTCTACCCTGAAAATAAGATAGAAGCCGTCATTGTTCCCGCAAATGGAGTGAAAGCAGAAATGCGGGATGAATGAAGTCGATATTCTTCCCGCGAACGGCAGAAGATCACAAATACGGGAAGGGAATATACCTTAGAAAGAGATTTTCATCCCCCATGGTGAAAATTCCACTTGCATGTGAAGTCTACCCTGATATAACGTTGTCTTTTTTATTTTTTATAACCGTACCTAATATGAATACTATGATTGGAACACCAAAGGCTATTGGCATTGCAACTCTTGGCCAATAGTAGGTTAATAAATCCATTGCTCTTATATGATCTACAACAACCCAATAACCAAAAGCCCCTAAAATGGTTGCTACAGGAATTGTTAATTTATTAAGATTTTGCACTCCCGTCAAATGCTTTACTGAGATAACCGCACATAAAAGACAAATCATAATTTGAACAAGAGCTGATAAAGAGAAGAAAATAATCATGATCAATTCATACCGATGGATAAATAAACCAATTTCTGCACTTCTAGCCATTTGCATACATGAGACAATATATTGCCCTGTAACTTCTGGTGATAATACACCTACTTGCAGAATTGGCCATAGTAGAATAAGTAAACCTCCAAATACAATTGATTTCCCAGTATAAGCGAACCATTTTTGTTTTTCTTTCACCATTGGTAGTAAAATAGCGACCATCAAAGTAGCCATTGCCCAATCCCCATTCGGATGTTTTGTCGCCTCTATCCCATTCCATAATCCATTTTTTAATACAGGAAAAAAATGTCGTATTTCAAAGTAAGATAGTGAACCAAATAATATTAGTATGTTTAACATGATGATTGAAAATGTACCTAATATCGCGACCCTTGCTATAACCTCTATACCATAAAAAAGGCCGACTATCCCAGCTAAAATTGCTATAATAACAAATAAAATGGTAGGAGCATCAGGTAAGAAATAGTCCATTAAATGATAAACGAGTGTGATCATTACACCACCGAATGCACCTAAAAAAAAGATAAATAACAGTAAAGACAAAATCTTTTCTCCCCATTTCCCAACTAATCCCCTAGTTTGTTCAAAAATATTTTTATTAGGGTACCTCTTAATTATAAAAACAGTAAGAAGCATTATGCATAGTCCAATTAACGTGGATAGAATACTTACGATCCACATGTCGCCCCCTGCTTGTCTTGCTAAAATTCCTTGCGTCACACCGATCGCCTTTGCGTATACTAAATTGATTATTACTGCCATCATCATCCCATTCGTCAATTGTGTTTTCACATTTATCAATCCTTAGCAGGTCTCGTTGGATTTTCTAATAGCAACGTATTTTTGATATCACTTTTTACAGATATCTTCACTTCAACATTTGGATATATATCGTCCCAACTACTTTCCATCTCTTTCCACTGTCCCGGATACTTTCCTTCAAAAGTTCGTCCTAATTGTAGAACATCAGATTTAAACTCCTTTTGAACCTTAGCTAACATTATTTCAATATCTTGAATAATTGCAGCTTCTACTTTTTCCTCTAATATTGTTACAATTTCGCTATGCTCCTTAGATGTTAAACAACCAAGCTCAACTAAATGAGGCTTTGTTTTTACAGTAGCTTCAAATTTCACGGTGTCGTTCTCTATGTAAGGGGAAATATTAAATTTATTTTCCCTTAATTCCACACTAGTTCTTCTATCATTTTGTTCAGGGCAAGAAAGTGGTACAATAGCAGATTCAATTTTGTCAATAAACCATAAAAAACCTCTTGATTCTTCTGCAGTTAATTTCCCAACCATTTTGTCATCCTTAAAAATGGCTGTTCCTGATAGTTCTACTTGCGGAATACTACCAAATTCCTCAGGAGACTCTGTATTAATACCCCTATCACGGATGTTCACCATAGCTAAGTAGGGATGAGTATGCTCCCCTAAGTATGCTGATGTTAATGTCATTACGTCAGATCTAGGAGCTTCTGAAACGATGTCACTGTAACGGAAAAGTCGATCTAAAGACATTCCCGGAACAATTTCCAGACCTGTTTTCGTGGCTACTAATTCCCTTGCATCTTTTTCAGAAATTACCACCCAAGTTCTCATGCGTAATTCGTTATTCCGATTAAAAAAATCAATAATATCTACTAATCCATCTTCACGTGCAACCTTTTCGCTAACTACTATAATGAAATTGTGTGCCCAAAAAACTCGTCTCGATGAAAAACGGGCTAAATTTCTAATTGCTTCAAAAATGGTTTCTCCTTCACTCGTAGCAGTCCAAATGGGTTCCCCTTCTCCACCGCCACCAGTATCACCTGTTACATTACCTGGTCGAGCTATTTGTGCAGTTATAATCAGATTATTATTTTCTTCGTTTTTATCTATTGCAAAGGACATTACCATGGCTAAGTCATCGATTTCTTCCTTTCCTATACACCCTACTAAGCAACAAAGTATGACAAGAATAGTTATCACTTTACTCATCAACAATATCCCTTCTTACTTATCATTTTCTTGACTCTCTTCATTCTTTTCTGTAGTTTCATTGCCACTAGGACTAGGCTTTTGGTGTTCACCAACACGTGTTGTATCACCTCGAGCACTCTCAGGTCTCTTTTTATTCCCCCACCATGGAATGCGGAGAATCGTATCTTTTTGATCTGTAGGATTCATGGGAATAATTGGTGACAAATAGGCTTCACCAAAAGAACGTAATGAAAAAGCGTGAAGGGCCAAAAGTGTAATTACTGCTGAGAAGCCGAGAAGACCCAACGTCCCTGAAGCAAGTAATATAGGGAACCTAAGTAATCTAATTGAATACGACGCATCATAATGTGGGATTGAAAATGCTGCTATTCCTGTTGTTGCAACAACAATTACCATAATAGGAGAAACTAAACCTGCCTCTACTGCAGCTTGCCCAATAATGAGTGAACCAACAATACTTACTGCTTGTCCAATAGGCTTAGGCATTCGTAGTCCAGCTTCTCGCATTAATTCAAAGGCAATTTCCATTATGATTGCCTCTAGTAATACAGGAAATGGTATTGCTTCTCTCCCTGCAGCAATAGCTACTGCTAATGGGGTAGGTATCATCTCTTGATGAAAACTTGCAAGCATGACATAAATGGAAGGCAATGTTAAGCTTATAATGAATGCGCTATATCGAATTAAACGAAAGAACGTTCCCATTAAATAATTATTATAATAATCATCAGAAGCCTGAAGAAATTGCCAAAAATGGGCAGGAGCTAATAAAACGAATGGAGTATTATCAACAAAAATAGCTACTCTTCCTTCATACAGACTTGCTGCAACTTTATCTGGTCGTTCCGTACTCTGAATAGTAACAAATGGTGATAAAGGTGCATCACTAATTAATTCTTCAATATAACCACTTTCCAATACTGCATCTATATCAATCCTATTTAACCTATCCTTTACCTCTTTTACTAAACCTTCATTTACAATTCCTTCTATATATCCTACACCAACATCTGTCCTAGATCTCTTTCCTATTTTTAAAGCATCGATATTAAAATTTGTATCCCTTATTCTTCTTCTAACTAAAGATGTATTTGTCCTTATATTTTCAGAAAAACCGTCTCTTGGTCCACGTATCACTGGTTCCGTTTCCGGAGCATCAATTCCTCTGCTTGCCCATCCTTTCGTAGATAAAATAAAACCTTGATCACATGTATCAACTAAAAGAAAGGTATCTCCAGACAATATTCCATCTATTCCTTCATTTATCGTATTCACAATGGCTACGGAAGGAGTAGAGATTAGCTGCTCATAAATCGTTTCTATTAATGCTTCCCCTTTTATTTCACTTGTACTTTCTAGTTTATAGCTTCGATCAATCATCGGTGTTAGAATCGTTTTCTCCACTACCTCTTCATTGACTAAACCATCAACATAGAAAAAAGCAGCCTTTATCGTAGAATTTTTATATAGACTAAACTCCCTTTTAACAATATCTGAATTATTGCCTAGTTCAGTAAAGACGTTATTTATATTTAAACGCAAAAAGGATTGGATTTTCTCAAATTTTTGTTCTTGTTCTAATTCCATGACATGGACTCCTATTCAAATTTTTAAACAGACATATTTACTTTTTCAGTTGTTTCATTTTTATCCATGTTAGTATTCATCATTTATGATAATTCATTCTTTTTTTGTTAAATATATAAACGTATAGTTTAGTGAATTTATGTAAGGTTAAATTTAACTAAGAGAGGGGTTATGAATTTGTATGATTTGTGGATTTATAAAAATATTTTAAATACTCTATGGTTTATTTGGACTTGTGTCATATTAGTATTCATATTTAATATTCTCTCATTCATCATTTTATGGTACAGCTTAACCGAGAAGAAAATTAAATTTCAACCTATGGAGCAGATTAAAAAAATAACAGAACATGAAAATTCTACTGGTCCTTCATAATACAATCGTATTATTTTAAACTAGTACAGTACGATTTCTACATTGATACAGTATTGATTACTTCTAAGAAGAATAGGAGTTATAAAATACGCTGTAATTCAATGATCGAAGGGCTTTTAAGTTATTTTCATTACATTTGTTAATAAATTCTTCAATAGTTGTTCAACAAATCTTCATGTTTTGTATCTATCCATCCTTGTGAACTATTGTACAATTAGTTATAGAAAAACAGTGTAATTATTCTTTATACAAAATATAAAGCTATAAGAACAATGTCATCTATAAAATTTAATTCGTGTATTCTTTCGATCTTTCATTAAAAGGCTCTGTTAATCACCTTCTGGAAAAATCAAATTTCTATAAGGTCTTCACCTTAACAAAGCCTAATATAAAATTCTATCCAATATTGAAGGTGTATATGTGATAGTCTCTTTTGGCCTTATCCCTTCTTAAGAATACACAATCACTGAAAAGGGGAATACAAAATGGAAAAAACAAAAAACCGTTGGCTCATTGCCTTATCCGCTGTTGGGATTCATATTTCAATTGGTTCCGTTTATGCGTGGAGTGTTTTTACAAATCCAATTACAAATCAATTCGGTTGGAATTTATCCGATGTGCAATTAACATTTAGTATTGCTATTTTATTTCTAGGTCTTGCAGCTGCGTTTTTAGGACATTTCGTAGAGAAATATGGACCTAGAAAATCTGGAATACTAGCTGCTTGTTTCTTCGGAGTAGGTATCGCTGGTTCCGGGGTAGCTATGTTATTAGAAAACATTATTTTATTATATCTTTTCTACGGTGTATTCGGTGGTATTGGTTTAGGGTTAGGTTATATCACACCAGTATCAACATTAGTTAAATGGTTTCCTGATCGTAGAGGATTAGCTACTGGACTTGCAATCATGGGCTTCGGTTTTGCATCTATGGTTAGTAGCCCAATTATGAACGCATTAATCAACTCCGTTGGCTTAGCTACAACATTTTTCATTTTAGGTTCTGTATATTTTGTTATTATTATGGCAGCAGCTCAGTACTTGGAGCCACCAAAGCCAGGATGGGCACCAGCAGGATTTAATGTTGATGAACAGAATGGTAGTAAAAAAGTTAAAAAAGATCTTGCACAATTAACTGCAAATGAAGCAGTACGTACAAAGCGTTTCTGGTATTTATGGGTTATACTTTTCATAAACATTACTTGTGGTATAGCAATTATCTCTGTGGCATCTCCTCTAGCACAAGAAACTGTTGGAATGAGTGCAGCAGCCGCTGCGACGATGGTTGGTCTTATTGGGGTATTTAATGGACTTGGACGAATTGGCTGGGCTACCTTTTCTGATTATATTGGTAGACCGAACACGTACCTTGCTTTCTTTGCTATTCAAATTGCAGCATATTTCTTGTTGCCAAGTATCGCACATGTTATCTTGTTCCAAATCGTAATTTTTGCAGCAATTACATGCTATGGTGGAGGATTTGCAGTTATACCAGCTTTCCTTGGAGATGTGTTTGGCACAAAACAATTAAGTGCAATTCACGGTTACATTTTAACTGCTTGGGCTGCAGCTGGGTTAGTTGGTCCAATTTTAACTGCACAACTGCGTGAAATTACAGGAAGTTACCAGATTATGATGTATATTTTTGGATTCATGTTTATCGCAGCTTTACTAGTAACTATTTTACTTCGTTTTGATATTGCCAAACTGAGAAAACAACAAGAACAAAAGGAACTAAATAGTAAGGTTGCTAGTTAATAAATTAATGAAATAGTAAAAAAAGCCCTGATTAATCAGGGCTTTTTTTACTGGAAATACCTTTATAGTAATATATATTATAGTATAAATTGTTTCTATTTAAATTCTTTCCTTTAGTATGTCTAGTACAAAATCTATTTCTTCTTTTGTTGTAAAACGTCCTAAACTAAAACGAACAGCTCCCTTTCCTATTTCTTTCGTTACTCCCATAGCAACGAGAACATCTGATAAAGCAACATGACCAGTATGACAAGCAGCACCTGTAGAAGCAGCTACCTCTGGTACTTTGTCTAAAATATCTTGTCCAATATGTCCAATAAAACAAACGCTTAATGTGTTTGGAAGCGTATCGTTTAAATTACCATTTAAAACGATACTTTCTCCAAAAGATTTCTGTAGTCCTCTCCAAAAATAATTACGGAGATCTTTCACTAGTTTATTATCTGAATACTGTTCGCACTTCTCACAAGCTGCTCCAAGTCCTGCAGCTAACATAATACTTTCTGTTCCTGCTCTCCTCCCAGCCTCATGTCCGGCACCATGTATAAAAGAGTCAATTGGAGTATTTTTTCTTATGTACAATGAACCGATACCCTTTGGTCCATAAATTTTATGCCCAGCAACGGTTAATAAATCTACTCCTAGTTCCTTCACATTGACTGGAATTTTCCCTAACGACTGTGATGCATCTGAATGGAATAGGATTTTATGCTCCTTAGCGATTCTACCTATCGATTTAATTGGCTGAATTGTTCCTACTTCGTTATTTGCATGCATAATAGAAATAAGAATTGTTTTATTTGTAATTGCTTTTTGTACTTCTTCTGGATCAATGACTCCATTCCTATTTGCTTGTATGTACGTTACCTTTACTCCTTCCCTTTCTAGGAAAGCTAACGGCTTTTTTATAGCAGGATGCTCAATATTGGTAGTAATAATATGGTTCCCTTTCTCTTTTAGGGCATAATAGACCCCTTTTAGTGCATGGTTATTTGATTCACTTCCTCCACTTGTAAATACTATTTCGTCCTTCTTGGCTGAAATGAGGCTAGCTACTTGATCTCTTGCCTTTTCAAGTATTCCTTTTGCATTTTTCGCTGCCCAATGTGAGTTTGATGGGTTACCATATTCTTCCTCAAGAAGTCGTACCAATGTTTTTACTACAACTGGGTCCAACGGTGTACTAGCATTATAGTCTAAATATACTTTATCCATTATATATCCCCTTACTTTTAAACCACGTTAAATTCTTTATAAGTGGCATTTTCTATTGGCACTGATAAATTTTATTGTTGATTTTAGCATTTGATTATTTTGCTGCTTTCTGCTGCTCTAGAATTCTTCTGTAATAATCACGTTTCTACTAAAACAACATCATCCTTTAATACAGCTTATTTCTTTTATATCAATGGATCGTTCACTTTGCTCCAACAAGAGCATTCCTGTATAGTAAAAGTAGTCATGTCTGAAAGGAGAACTAGCATGCTTATCTTTATATATGCCATTATTATCATAGCTTTTTTAGATACGTTCATACAATTACCTATTATTGCACCCTACGCAACAGAACTTGGAGCCTCTAGTTTTTTAACAGGAATGATTATTGCTATTTATTCGTTGTCTAATATGATTGGAAATGCCATTTCTGGTCATTGGATTGATCGTTACGGACGAAAAAAGATGCTACTATTCGGAATGGGATTTGTAGCAGTGGCCCTTTTATTTTATCCATTAGCACAATCAGGCTGGGGGTTATTTTGGAGTCGGTTATTTCACGGATTAGCAGGGGGAGCACTTATCCCTGCAGCATTTGCTTACTTAGGGGACTTAGCCCCTTCCAGAAGGCGTGGAAAAACGATGGCATTCTCAGGAGCATGTATTGGAACAGCTGCCATTATAGGTCCGGCCTTTGGAGGAATCATGTCAGCTCGATTATCTGTTGATACAATTTTCTATTTTGTTGCTGTACTTTTTTTCATTACAGGCATCGTTGCGTTTATTTGGTTAAAGGAATCTAGTAAGTCCTTTGAAAGAAAAGCTGTAGATATGAAAGATATTTTACCATTATTACGTAATCCTATCATGCTACAAGCCTTAATTAGCGCCTTCGCCTTAATGATGAGTATGGGGGTACTCGCATACGCTTTACCATTAAAAGTAGAATCACTGTCGTTAAGTACTGCTGTAACTGGTCTATTATTAAGTAGCTTCGGCATTGTAGCACTTATTATCTTTTTATCACCGTTAAATCGTTTATTCGACAGGTATTCACCCTCTTTGATCATTCTGATTGGAATGGGTTTAATCAGTTTCTCCTTAATTAGCTTAAGTCAATTACAATCCATTGAAATGATCGCGATCATCATGCTTATATATGGTGTAGGATTTTCATTTATTTTTCCCTCTATGAACAGAATGGTCCTAGACATTTCAACATCATATAATAGAGGAAAGGCATTTGGCCTTTTTTATGCTTGTTTTTCTTTAGGTGTAGTATTTGGTTCTAGTTTTTCTGGAGCAATATCTGATGCATTTGGACAACCATTATTTATAAGTGGACTTATAATGGTCGGACTTGCATTAACGTTCTTTATTCTTTTTAGAAATCATCATCAATCACTTCAGCCAAAAATGCATTAATTCTTTTATAAACAAGGTAACGTATTTCCATTCGTTCGTTTAATAGCTGATGTCGAGCATCTTCAAATAAAGCCACTTGGAAGGTATCGCACTTTTCTTTGTAAAAGTTTAAATTCTTTTTCCAATCTACCGTCGTATCTTTTGTCCCTTGTAACATATAAATAGGAAAATACGATGTTGGACAATCAACAAATTCATTTTGCCAATTTTCTAAAGCATTAATCCAATGTGCTTTTAATACTTGCACTTGTAGGGGATCATGTTTAACAAAATTACGGTAAGCACTATCATTTGAATTTCGCTTAAAGCTCCGTTTTTTTTGCGGAACAACTTTTCCAGATAAAAGTAAGATTCTTCTGAATAAGTTCCACTTAAATGGATAATAAAGGGGAGCAACGAGCAATAACCCCTTAAGCTCCATTTTCCTTTCTGTACTAGCATGAAACAATAATGCTGCACCAGTACTATGACCTAATCCGATGACGGGAATATTATCACAATAACCTTTTATAAGTTCATATCCTCTAATAATTGCAACAAGATAGTCATCAAAGCTAGAAATCATCCCCTCTTCTCCTTCAGAGAAACCGTGCCCTGGTAAGTCTAACACAACTACTTGATAATTTTGTTGTAGTAGATAATTAATTGTCCTACTAAGCCCACCGCTATGATCCAAATAACCATGGACTAAGTAAATTGTAGCGGAAGGGTTATTTTTTAAAAAGAATTGATAAAAGTACTTTTTACCATGCACTTTCTCAAAGCAACACCGATATTGATCTATTTTTTCAACGGAAAAATTGTAAAAAGAAAGGTAGTTTTGTAATGCAACGTTATGAAAGTGGGGATTTTCTTCCTCAAATGATACATTACACTGCCTAAAATCTTGTATCCATTCTAACTTTTCTTGCCTATCCATGTAATCCACAATCCTTCATTATATTCTCCTATTCTCATTAAGAGACACCTGTTCCCTAAACAGATGCCCTGTTCTTTATCTTTATTTTGTCAAATGTACAAGAGTTTCCGCAAGTCTTTTTCCATATGCCGGTAAGTCTGGCGGTCTCCGACTAGAAACAATATTTCCATCAACAACAACCTCTTCGTTATGCCAAATAGCTCCTGCATTTTCCATGTCATCTTTTATACCAGGAGTACTCGTAACCTTCTTCCCTCGTAAAATGTCTGCAGAAATTAACACCCAACCAGCATGACATATTTGTCCGATCAATCTTTTTTTCTCATTCATATAATGAACCATCCTTAACACTTCATCATATCTACGCAGCTTGTCTGGTGCCCAACCTCCAGGTATTAAAAGGGCATCATATTCTTCTATATTAATTTGCTCAAAGCTATAGTCTGGTTTCACAGGAACTCCGTACTTACCTCGATATGTTTTTTCTACATCTACTCCTGCTATATGAGTAATAGCACCTTCTTCTTGCAATCGGTAATGGGGATATAATAGTTCTAAATCTTCAAATTCATCTTCAATTATGGAAATGACTCTTACTTCATGTAAGCTCATTTTACTCATCCCTTCCTAATATATTTAAATAATTTTATCGTTTTATCGTCATTGTACCCTTTTTCCTATTTATACAATCCTCATTTATTTATGTTCTAACCCGTACAGATAAAACATACCCTGTTTTTAGTAGCTATATTTTCGAAGAATAGGCTACATTTATAATAAGGCTATGAAAGAATGGGAGGATATGCATGTCAAAGAACATCTTGAAGGACCATAAGGGCACTGCTTTGTTCACTACAATTGTAGCAGGGACAGCCTTGGCTCCAATACTTTCTGGTCAATTACAGCAAGGGGAACAAGGGAATACTATGGTTGAATTCTTACACCCTCTCTCTACTTCTGCACCTTATAACACACAATCACAACAAGCCTTTGCAGTATTACATTCATTACCTCATATGAATCAATCTAGCCATACTTTTAAAGAACCTCTTCTATCTTTATCAAACATTAGTGATCATTCTTCAAGTACAACGACCAATGAGAAATGGGATAATTCGGAATCGCATTTAAGGCTAGTATCAAAGGAATGGATGGACACATACGGAGATCAAATCGCTTCATCAGCTATGACTAGTATTTGGCCAAAGGATACTGTACTTAGACATGGAGATGAAGGCCCGAAAGTAAAAACAATTCAAAAGCATTTAAAGGAAATAGGCTACTATGTAGCTACTATTGATGGAAAATTTAACGATAGTACATTTAAAGCTGTGAAGTTATATCAAAAAGAACATGGGCTTCCAATTGATGGAGAAGTAAAATATGAAACAATAGTCCATTTAATTGGTACGAAGCATTTTATTCATACAATGACTAAAAATAGTAATGCTGCAAATGATATATCAACTATTTATAGTCCAAATAACGAGGATGACGAATATTTATATATTACACCTCAACCTCTTAAAAAAGATGAGGCTGAAGAAAAAGCCTTTGAACGTTCCTATTTTCAATATGGAGATAAACATGATGACATTGTGTTTCTACAAGAACAGCTAAAGAAAGGGGGATATTATAACGGGGAGACAGATGGCTATTATGATAGCTTGACTCAGCAAGCAGTAAGGACATTACAAAAAGAACATAATTTAATGGTTGATGGGCTTGCTGGTAACCAAGTATTCACTTTCATAGAAACAGCCGATTTAAAAAAAATAGCAGAAAATCGCCAAAATGAACAAAGGTCTGTACAGAGGAATGAACAAATATCAACTGAACAAGAAGCCGCACAATCAATACCTGAAAATTCAAAAGAAGAGGAAATAGAGAAACAGAAACTAGAAAAAAATTCAGAAGTAGCTTCTTCTGCACCTTCGTCTACTTATTCAACGGAAGAAATTATTACTAGAGCAAAAGAGCTAATTGGCACTCCATATTCATGGGGTGGTACAACACCTTCTGGATTTGATTGTAGTGGTTTTTTAGTTTACTTATATAGTTACATCGATGAATCATTATCAAGAACAGTAGATGGCATTTGGGGTGAAACAACCTCCGTTTCCACTCCAGAAAGAGGCGATTTCGTCTTTTTCGAAACATACAAACCAGGTCCTTCTCATGCAGGAATATACTTAGGTGACGGCGCGTTCATTCATACAGATGCTACAGCTGGAGTAAAAATTTCCTATTTAGATGAATCTTATTGGGGTAACCGATATTTAGGAGCAAGACGAAAATAAGCTTATATTTCCATTTATTTCACAGTTATCTATCAAGTAACGAGATAATTAGAGGGTGTCAATGACACCCTCTTTTCTTCTTATTATTTAAGGCCGTTCCATTCGTCTAAAAACTCTTCTAAAAAATTTTCTAAATAAGAATGACGTACTTCTGCTAACTTTCGTGCAGTTTCTGTATTCATAAGTAATTTTAGCTTTAATAATTTTTCATAAAAATGGTTAATGGCAGTGGATTGCTCATTCCTGTATTGTTCCTGTGTCATCTCTCCCCTTGGTAAAAGGTCTGGATGATACATTGCGTCACCATATGCACCAGCATACATAAAACAACGGGCGATTCCAATTGCCCCAATTGCATCTAGTCGATCAGCATCTTGGACAATTTTGCCTTCTAAAGTAGCAGGCTTTCGATTATTCCCTCCTTTAAATGAAACAGTTTGAATAGCCGACAAGATTTGGAGTCGTTCTATTTCTAGCACGTCTTGTTGTAAAAGCCACTCTTCTACCTTTTGTAATCCCTCTTCTTCAGATTCATTAAATTTTTCATCCGCAACATCATGTAATAATGCAGCCATTTCACAAACGAAAAGATTTGCCCCCTCCTTTTCCCCAATATGTATTGCATTTTTTCTAACCCGATCAGTATGGTACCAGTCATGACCAGTAGAATCATTTTTAAAGAGCCCCATTACCCATTTTTCCGTCTGAAGCTTCACATTTCCCTTCATATCAACGCCTCCTAATATTTAATTAATAGCCCTATATTTTCCTTCATTACCATATTGCCATTCTGTGTTATATAACTAAAAAATCTGTATTACACAAATGAATGACGTCAACTCCATATTATTAAAGGTTTTTTTTGCTGTAAAAAAATGTGTATCAGTTCTTAAATGTTAACAATTTGTGAAAGTGTGACGAAAATCACCACAAAGCCCCTATCTTTTGCTTATAATACGTATTAGGGAGTTATGATGTTATTTTAAAAAAGGGGGACAAATTAATGTCTATTTTACCAAAAAAGAACGAATTAGGGTTCTTTGAAATTCGCCTTGAATCAATTGGCGGACTTGGAGCAAACTTAGCAGGAAAAATGTTAGCGGAAGCTGGCGTTTTAGGTCTAGGTCTTAATGGATCCAACTTCTCATCTTATGGATCAGAGAAAAAGGGTTCTCCAGTAAAATCATTTGTACGTTATTGTGATGCTGATACTGAAATTCGCGACCATTCTCCAGTGGAGCAACCACATGTTATTGGTGTATTCCACGAAGCGCTTTATAAAATGGTTGATGTAGTTAGTGGTTTAGATGCAGATGGAATTGTCCTAGTTAATACGAAAAGAGATTTTGACTCAGTAAAAAAAGACTTAGGATTAGATTATGGTACGTTAGCAACTGTAGATGCATTAAAAATTGCAAACGAAGAAAAAACAAAAGTAAACACAGCAATGCTTGGTGCACTTTATCGTACATTAGACTTTTTAGATCCAGAAGAGATGAAAAACGTTATTCGTAAAACGTTCGAAAAGAAATATCCACACTTCGTAGAACCAAATATCCGTACATTCGAACGTGGATATAATGAAGTTACATTTAAAACATATGAAGTACCTGTTGGAGCAAAAAGTAAAGAGTTTACTAGAATACAACCACGATTAGGATATGAAACGCAAGTGATTGGTGGAATTATCACAGCTCAAGCAAATAGTATACAAAAAGACTTGAGTGGTTCTCGCCTAGGATTCTTGCCTGAATATAAAGCAGATAGCTGTATTCACTGTGCTGCCTGTGACACAGTTTGTCCTGACTATTGTTTTGTTTGGGAAGAAGGAGAAGATAAGCGTGGTCGTAAACAAATGTTCCTGAAAGGTATTGACTATCAATATTGTAAGGGCTGTCTAAAGTGTATTGATGCTTGTCCTACAGACGCATTGGCAGATATGGAAGAAACATTTGGATATGCAGATGAAAATCAAGTGAAGCACAATTTCCCACTAGTAACAGGAGGGGTTAAATAATGGCTATGGTAGAAGATACTTTAAAAAATAAGAAAACTGCTCCAGAGCAGTTAACAACCTTTGAATCTGGTAATGAAATGGCGGCAACTGCTGCAGCTCAAATTAACTACCACATGATGGGATATTTCCCAATCACCCCATCAACTGAGGTTGCTCAATATTTAGATTTAATGAAGTCAAAAGGTATTCATGATATTGAACTAATTGCAGCTGACGGTGAGCATGGATCTGCTGGTATCTGTTTCGGTGCTGCTACAACTGGAGCTCGTGTATTTAACGCAACAAGTGCTAACGGACTTCTATATATGCTAGAACAATTACCAGCACAATCTGGTCTTCGTTTCCCAATGGTTATGAACCTAGTAACTCGTGCAGTGAGTGGTCCATTAGATATTCGTGGTGATCACTCTGACTTATATTATGCATTAAATACTGGTTGGGTTATTTTAATGGCTCGTACTCCACAAGCTGTTTATGATATGAATATTATGGCCCTAAAATTAGCAGAACATAAAGATGTACGCTTACCTGTTATGGTTGCTTATGATGGATTCTATACTTCTCACCAAAAGAGAAAAGTAGATTACTTTAAGGAACGTGATGTGGTGCAAGAATTCGTTGGACCTACACCTAAAGGGTATCCAGTATCGATTGATAAACAAAACCCAGTTACAATTGGTGCTCATATGAACGGAGACGATTTACTAAATAATACTTTCCAACAATCAGAAGCAATTTATCGTGCTTACGACGTATTCAAAGAAATTAGTGCTGAATACGAAGAGATTTCTGGTCGTAACTATGACATTTTAGATCTTTATAAAATGGAAGATGCTGAAGTTGCTTTATTTGCATTAAACTCAGCAGCAGAATCTTCAAAAGATGTAGTTGATCGCTTACGTGCAAAAGGAATTAAAGCTGGTGTCATTAGTCCAAATATTATTCGTCCATTCCCTGCTGAAGATATCCGTAATGCATTGAAGAACGTAAAATCCCTTCTAGTTGCAGAACGAGCTGACTCTTACGGTGGAAATGGTCCAAATTTAACACACGAAGTAAAATCTGCTCTTCAAGATGATAAAGATAACCATACAATTGTATTAAGCCGTGTGTTCGGTTTAGGTGGAAAAGACTTTTATGCTGATGATGCAGAAAACTTATTCCAAATGGCTATTGATGCTATGGAACTTGGCTATGCAGAAAAGCCATTCGATTACTATGGTCAAACACCTGGAGATCCTGAGAAAGCATTAGAGCAAGTAATTGAACCGATGACTGGTGATACGTATAAAACAGGATTAATTAAAGTAACAGAGGATGAAGAATCTGGCAAGCTAAAGGTTCGTATTCCACCTTTACGTCAATTAACACAAAAGCCTAAGCGATTTGCTTCTGGTCACGGTGCATGTCCTGGTTGCGGTATCTTCCCTGGTTTAGAGCTATTCTTTAAAGGTATTGAAGGAGATGCAGTGATTCTATTGCATACAGGGTGTGGGTATGTTGTAACATCCGCTTATCCTTATAGTTCTCATAAACAACCTTTCATTCATAACTTGTTCCAAAATGGTCCAGCAACATTGTCTGGTGCATTAGAAGCGTTCTTTGAAATGAAAGAACGAGGAGAAGTTGATATTGATGAGGACTTCACATTTGTTATGATAACTGGTGACGGTGGTATGGATATTGGAATGGGATCAGCTGTTGGTACAGCACTTCGTAACCACAAAATGATTATTTTAGAGTATGATAATGAAGGTTATATGAATACAGGATCACAAATGTCCTATTCTACACCACTAGGACATATGACAAGTACAACATCTGTTGGTAAAACACAGCAAGGTAAAGCGTTCCACCATAAAGATACTGCACAAATTATGGCTGCAACAAACATCCCTTACGTGTTTACTGGAACAGAAGCGTATCCTCAAGATTTAGTGAAAAAAGCTGCTAAAGCTCAATGGTATGCGCAAAACGTTGGTCTTGTATATGGAAAGATCCTTATTACATGTCCATTAAACTGGAAATCAGCTGATCGTGACGGTGAAACGATCATGAAAGCTGCAGTAGAGTCTAACTTCTTCCCTCTTTATGAAATTGAACGAGGAGAAACGACAATTACGTACGACCCTGAAGCTAAAAAGAAACAAATTGAATTATCTGAGTGGTTAAAATTAATGGGTAAAACAAAGCATCTATTAAAAGAAGAAAACAAACACTTGCTAACAGACTTTGAAAACGAAGTAGGTCGTCGTTGGAAGGTTCTTAAAGCAAAACATGAAACGCCATTCATCTAACAATCAACGTGGCACGTAGATATTACAATTGAACAATACTGTTTTCTACTATGTCATAATAAAATCCATAAAGAACCCCTTCTCGAGTATGCTTGAGAGGGGGTTCTTTATGGCAGAATTTATTCGTCACATGCAAAGGTTACTTTATGTTTTTTTAGCTCCGCACTATCTATTTCATCCTTTAGATTATACCTATTTATGCATTCTTTCTGAATCTTCTTATACGGAATGTGAACCTCTACTTGATCTTCAGTAAAGGGATATGGTGTTAATTTCACATTAGAAGGGGACCTCCACTCCGCAACCATATTAACCCCATTTAAAGATGTTAGTTGTTGTGGAAAGCCATTTTTAAACCATGACAATTCCTCTTCTTTTGAACACCCCCACTTATTCATACAAAGATATAAGGACAAGTTATCACAGAGCTGCAGTAAATCAAAATAAAACTTTACTTCTTCCCTCTCCTCTGATCCATGAATCAGTTCCTTCCATAGGTTCTTCTGGCGGTCTTTTTCATTACTTTTAAACACTTCACCTTCCTGATCTAAATTCCCTTGAAAAAAACTACTGTAATGCATACTAATTAACAAGGCAGCTAACTTATTTTTCTTTTCCATTTCATCAACACCTTGACTGTATGCAGTTATTTTTTCTTTCAAAGGATAATATAGAAAGGATGCTGGTTGTTTAGTTGAAGCTAGATAAATTGGTTTTTCATCTAGCTTTTTCCAACAAGAATCATGCTGCGCAATTGCTAGCTCCACAGATTCCCTTCTTCCTTCACCTTTAAAATAATTCTCATTCCAAGCATTTGCAATAGTCCCTGAAATTAATGCGTGATCATGTTGTTGAATTAGAATAAGATCATTATAGTCCTCTTGAACAATCATTCCCCCACATCCCCACTTACTTATTAGCTTTGCTATAGTATACATTTTTCTTTCCACATTTGTTTATCCTTAAATAAAATTAGACTATTGTTCAAATACAAAATAATCTGTTATATAATTTCCCTCCCTGGTTCATTCCAAGTTATAAGCATGTCCTTTCATTTTTTGAACAAAAAGCTGTTGCCATTCTTTTAGGATTATTTAGTCTAGGAATTAAAGATATTCGTATTGGTCCAAAGCCACCAGAGTTTATTTCTGAAGGAGTATTACATCACTTCCAAGAAACATTCAATCTTCAATTAATTGAGACTACACAAGAAGACATGGAAAGCAACGCCTGAACCTACTTATTTTCAGGGTAGACCTCTCATTTCAAGTATAAATTTGCACCATGGGGGATGAAAATACTCATCAGGAGGTTCCTCCGTTCTATGCGGAACAATTATGCCATCCTCCAATTACGCCTAAGTACCGCCTACGTCCTGTAGGCAACGGCGTAATGTCGCCATCCTAGCTCCGGGCACGGCCTCAGCCTCCACACTATATATTTTGTATACTGCTAAAGTACATGGGCCTGTCTCTGCCTCTGGAAGTGTTGCTCTGTTGTTATATGCGTCGAGACAACTCGAAGTTTATTTGTGAAGCAAATGCTCGTCGCTGGAGTCGTCACCATTCACTACTGAACTGTCTTATTTCAGGGTAGCCTAAAAGATAAAAAAAAGGCTATCCCTATTGTTATTTATCCAATAACCTTGGGCTAGCCTCGAGTATTATTTATTTCGTATATAAATTTTTTAATGAATTTCTCCTTCACAGTCCTCACACTTATGAGAATAGCAGTCAGCCATTTCTTCAATGTGATCGCCACACTTTGCACATTCTTTCGGTGGTAAATTATTAAAGAACTCCTTACTAGACATCATCATCATTGATCCCTCCATCCTTAAGTTCTAAATTAATTGTAATATAACATTGTGAAGTATTCAACAAACTATCATAGAACAAATTGAACATTTTGTGAAAAGAAACTTAAAAACATTACCACTTTTATTACTATGTTTATGTTATTTACCCTATATCTGTGTCAAACAGTTCTTTTCTTGTTTTTTATTATATAACAGATTATGTTAGATTTCATTACTTTATTCTAATTTTATTGAATTTTCTTTCTTTTCTGAAATATCACCATCTATTTTTTTCCCTATTTCTAAGCTCCCTTCTCTCAAATATTTCTAACTATATTTTCACCAAGTTCACTTGAAATACTCATAAAGGCAGGAATGAATTTATTTCCTATATTTTCTTGGCTACATTTCAATTGCTTGAAAGTGAATTGCATTTTATAATAAAATGGTAGAGTTGAAAGGAACGTTAGGGGGAGTCATATTATGGGTAAACGATTATTAGCAGTATCATTTTTAGCTTTAGTCCTTCTTTTTACACCATTAACAACAGCTTTGGCAGCAGGAAATGAAAATGGGGACGCTAATGGATCACTAATGCAAGGTCCATTTATTATTCTAGCTTTTGCAACAATTATTGTCATGATTTACTTTTGTTTTCGCGATTAACAGAAAAGAAACGTACATAAAAAGCAGAGACATTAATGTCTCTGCTTTTTGCATGGAGTTTATTTAATTACATCAATACGTTCAATAATGACTTCTTCCACTGGTCGATTATTTCCATCCGTTTGTACTTGAGCTATTGCATCCACAACATCCATACCATCAATGACATGTCCAAATACGGTGTGTGAAAAATCTAAGTGAGGCGTTCCTCCTACCTCGAAATACTTTTCAACTGTTTCTTCTGGGAAATCAAGGTTATATTGCGCCTCTATCGCAGCAATGTATTCTTCACTAAATCCTTCATTATCTGCCTGAACAATAAAGAATTGACTTGAATTGGTATCTGGACGACCAGGGTTAGCCATGGAAAGTGCTCCACGAAAGTGTGCTAAATTTGGTGTAAATTCATCTTCAAAAGGGGCACCATATATACTTTCCCCGCCACTTCCTGTTCCTTCAGGATCACCACTTTGAATCATAAAGTTTTCCATAATTCGGTGAAAGATAACACCATCATAATAGCCTTCTTCACTTAAGGTGAGAAAGTTCTCAACTGCCTTTGGTGCATACTCTGGGAAAAACTTTAAATGAATGTCCCCCATATTCGTATGTATAATCGCTTCTCTTTCATTTTCAGCTACTTCTTCATTAAATTGAGGAAGTTCACCCTGAAATTCCCCTACAGCATTACCTTCATTCGCTTCTAAGTCTTCATTTACTCCATTCTCTCCGTCTACATCATTACTTTCATTTACTCCATTGTCACCTGTACCACAAGCTGTTAACAATAAAACAACACTTACTAGTAAATACATGAAAGCCCTTTTCATCATTTCTCTCTACTCCTATCATTTTTTCTTTATCCTCTTTTGGTGACTCATATCACCGACAGCCCATTCCACTGTATCGTATCATAAAGATAACATAATTAAAGGGAGGAAATATAATGGAAACTGTTTTTAACCGTGACACAAAAGTACGAGATATCGTTATTCGAGTGCCACGTTCTGATGAACTATTTAAACAACATAAAATTGACTTTTGCTGTGGAGGAAACCGACCTATTCATGAAGCAATTACAGAAAAAGGGTTAGACGAAAGTGTTATCTTAAGTCAGTTACAATCCCTTTTTGATGATGCTAGCAATATGAAATCTCTTGACGATCAAGATTGGGCAACAGAGTCTTATTCTACTTTAATTGATCATATCCTCCATCGTCATCACGGCTATCTTGTAGAGGAATTGCCAGACCTGAGCTTCTATGTCACTAAGATCTTCCGCGTTCACGGTACATCTCACCCTGAACTGGCTGATCTTCATCGTCTCTTCCATGACTTAAAAACAGAATTAGAACAGCACATGATAAAAGAAGAACAGGTTGTTTTTCCAGCCATTCGTCAATATGAAGCTAATCCAGTTCAAGAAGAACGAAACCTTGCAACAAACCGTATTCACGAGCTTGAATCTGAGCATGAAGAAGCAGGTTCTCTCCTAAAAAAAATTAGAGAAGTCACTTCTGATTTTACATTACCTTACGGCGCTTGTACAACCTATCGAATGACCTATAAACGTTTAGAAGAGCTAGAATCAGATATGTTCCAGCACGTACATCTAGAAAATAACATCATGTTCCCACGCCTCACGGAAGAAGGCTAACACGTTCACAAAAGATTCAGGAACCAGGTTCCTGAATCTTTTGTGTTTTTCTTGACTATTTTTTTTTATAGAGTAAAATATAGAAATAGAACACATGTTCTGTTTATTTTTTGCATATACTATATATATATTCGTTACATCCCACTAGAAAAGCCAAAACAAAAAGGAGTGATAAATCATATGGCCAAACTCACCCCTGAAGAAGAACGCTTAAGTGAATCCTACATCTTATTGGAGTTGGCCCGTAAAGTGTTAGAAAAGGATCTTGTGAAAATAAATCAGTCCCCTGTAAAGCTGAAAGATCCGTATATCCGTTTACTAGAGCAGTCTCTTTCCAAACTTAGCAAAGAACTTTATGAAACAAAGGCTAACATGAAAAAACTAGGCTTGAAAGTACAATTAAACGATCATGATGACACCTTTTCTGAGTACACCCTTTTCTTTCGTGGATATGTACTAACTGCAAAGTATTTAAATGCTCATTTAAGAAATCAAGTAAGCCATCAAATTGCACAATTATTCACTGGTGCAAGACAGGAAAACAAAACAACTTCATAAGAAGCAATCCTCCACAACGATTGCTTCTATCTATTCTATTAAATAAATCTTTTGATTTTTGGAAACACATGAATTGCTGTGTTATAAAAGACATCATCCCATGAGGCAGGTGGCATATAACGTTTAACAAATTTAATATAAGGGCTAATGGAAACGAGTGGCCAATCTGTTCCAAATAAAAATTTATCGTAATGATCACAAAAAGCAATGGCATGCTTTAAGTGATCAAAAAAGTGCGGTGTGTTCATGATTCGATTAACTTCACGATCATCCCCTACAATTAACCCGGATAAATCCGCAAACATATTACGATTTTTATAAACAACCTCTGCAGCATCAATCATCCACGGATCACCGAAATGGGCCATCACAAATGTAACATCTCTGTGAAATACTGCCACCTCATCTAATGTTAAAGGATGAGAATATTTTAATAAGCCCCGTTCTGAATATGTATCCCCTGTATGAAAAACAACAGGAACTTGATATGCTTTGGCCAATTCGTAAACAGGTTCATACACCTTGTCATACGCATAAAAAGGATAGTATCCTAAATATATTTTAATCCCTACAACATCGGGCTTTAGCAACTCTTTCTCTAAATGTAGAAGCTCCGTTGTCCCTAGACGATAAGGATTGACTCCGGCACAATATACGATGTTAGGCTCCTCTGTTTTTACTAAATCCAAACCCATAGGAGTAGGAGGCTTATCATCAGGAAAGCCACCTCCTCCTTCAATTTCTCGTAACCCCATACCAATACTAAGGACAATATTATTTTCATCCATTTCTTTCTTTAAACCACGAACAGAATAGTCAACGTGCGAAAGATTTTTTGCAGTATGGTGAAAAGAATGGATGTGAGACAAATGTACATGAGCATCAATTATTTTCAATTCTACACCTCCCTTTCTTGTGGCTACCCTGAAAATAGCTGTTATCGAACTTATCAGTGTTAACAACTAAAGGATAAGTTAATCATTCGTTCCAATTGGATTAAAATCATTTTCATCCTCCATGGTGCAAATTCACCTTGCATGAGAAGTCTACCCTGAAAATTGCTGCTGTCGAACTTATTAGTATTAACAACTAAAGGTTAAGTTAATCATTCGTTACACCCCACTTCGCTTTCCCGGACGACCTGCCAAGCCTCCTCGGTCGTTCCACTCCCTGCGGTGTCTCGTCTAGCTCGTTCTTCCGCAGGAGTCTCGTGGGATTCCACTCATTCAAACTGGATAAAAATAATTTTCATCCTCCATTCCCGCAAACGGTGGAAAAACATAAATGCGGGATGAATGAAGTCTATATTCTTCCCGCAATCGGTGGAAAATCACAAATGCGGGATGAATGAAGCCTATATTCTTCCCGCAAACAGTATTAGATTGGAATTGCGGGAAGGTAGTATACTTTAGAAAGAACATTTTCATCCTCCATGGTGCAAATTCACCTTGCATGAGAGGTCTACCCTGAAAATAGAACCGTTGATTAAATTACGTCAGTCATAGTGCAAGAACATGCAAGCATTACGATAAAGTAAATCGTAACGAACGAAGCTCTTTAAAGTCACCTATTGTATATGCTTCTTTAGAAAAAACAAAGAAATGAGGATCGACCACTTCAGACTCCCCTGTTTTCGTATAAAGGGGCTGTTCGGAAAAAGCCCAAATGATTTCTTGTCTCATATAAGCTGTTAAATCCTCAATCATTGTATTAGGAATAAAATGTAGCTTATTTTCTATTCCTTTTCTCTCCACTATAATACTCTTAAGGTTATATAGCTCCGTTTCATGATGATGATGCTGTAATCGTTCTACTCCCGCATCCCCCGGTTCAAAGCAAAGGGTCGTGTCTCCCTGATTTTCCCCAAGTGACGCATTAAAATACATATTTTGAACAGTGCCATAAAAGTGAAAACCTATTTTTTGTTCAATACATGTAAAAACAGCTAAAACAGGTAACCCAGGACGTGTAACAGCATATTGATGAAACACAACTCCTTCGTACTTAGGGTGATCATTGATAGTCGTTGTTATTTTAATACCAGTCCAACTTTCCCCAAATTGATCCTTTACCGATACAAATTGCGCCTCAGAAGGAAGAACAATCATTTTTCGTTGAAGTAAGTAAGAAATTCCAAAGCTAAGGCCACCGACCCAAGGATTCCACCATGCCTTCGGTTGTGGAGTAGGAAAAGATGTATCGAGCCATTCTGTTTCACCATCTACAAGTGAGTAAAATCCAGGAAAAAAACTAGGGGCTGCTTTTAAAGAGAAAGCACCATTATTTAATTCGTATGAACGGTGTCCATTCACAACCTCTATCTTCCTTTCTACATGAGAATGGTTTCCTTGGAACAACAGTAACCGTTTATTTAACCGTTGAGAAGACAACGTTCCATGTAAATAAATAGGTGTTATTAACCGATCTTTTTCAAGAGTAACAGGAACATCCCAATAGGACCAATTATCTGAATCCGTACGACTAATAGAATGTATTCGTTCATCTCCTTCTATAGAAGGAACAGACACTTCAAGATTCACCTCTACATTTTTTTGTACCATACGTCGGAAAGAAACGACTGCTTCCCCATCTACAATAGGTGAACCGTTTTTTGTTTGAAAGGAATAAGCTTCAACAGGTAATGTTAATTGACGATCTTTTTTTTGATTTGCAAATTCCCGTACTTCATCAACGGAGGCAAAAATCTGTTGTCCAAACCATAGCTTACTAGAAGAAACTATGGATTTAGGTTCAATTTTCCCCCAATGTAATTCAAAATAATGGTCGTGCCAATGGTGAAAATGAACCGGTGCATCCCCTTCCCAAATAATAGCTGCTTGGATGTTATTATTCATAGAAAAGAACCAGTTCTCTGAAACCCTTTTTTCATCCCACACTGACACTTCATGATTAAGTGTTCCTTTACTATGGACAACTTGATTATCATATGGAATATACGTATCTGCTAAAGGAAAGGTAAAGGAATGATTTAAACGAATATCCTCTACTACTCTTTCACTTTTATTCTCTAACAAATAATGCTGTGTCATTAATCCTTCACCAGTTAATTCAATGATTCGATGGAGAATCACGTTTGGAAAATCTTGAGATAAATAAGTGAGCTTCATCCCAATACTATCATTACTAGTTAAAAACGAAACGTTTTCTGGTTTCTTTATAGAAAACTCTTCAGAGTACGGCTTTCCTAGCTTTGGATAAAAAAAGCTATAATGACTCTTATTCTGTCGTCCTCGTTCATACAGCAATTCGTTATTTTCTTTATTTAGTGCCACATGTACCATACCGCTAAACAAATGATAATAAGACTGATCCTCACCAAATAGTTTACTTCCTATTGTATTAAAAGGAAAAGTAACCTGCTGATCATACTGGATAATTTCTCCTTCTTCCCCTTCAACAAGCATCTCAATAGTTTTGTTAAAAAAGATGCTTTTACGGATAACATGAGGTAGAGAGATAGTAAATCGTTCCTTTTTCTTTAACGAAACCGTCCAATTTTCTTTCTTAAATTCTACTTCGTCTGATGTAGGAACAGTAAACCTTACAACCACAGGAGAAGAACAGTTGTTCTCTAACTCTAAATAGGCAGTTTGTTCTTTATTCAATGAGCTAAAATTCCCTGTCAGCCGACCTGTACACTTCACTGGAGCCATTGGTAAAACTCCTGTTTTTAACTCCATGGTCTTACCATTTATGGTTAATGATACGACAATAGATGGATGAGTCTTCTTTGAGCTTTGCTCTTCATCAACTGTTTTAACAGTAAATGTCCCCTCAACTGTGTTCTTGGTTTCTACTATTATTTTTTCGTCCATACGAAAGGTAATGTTACGATTATTGGACCATTGTAATCTTATGTCTATCGGTTCATTCGTATAATTTTCTACATGTATACGTACAGGATATGTTTTTCCAAAAACTACTTTATGACAATCAAGCTCCATCGAAATAGATAATTTTTCATTTTTCACAGCACAAATCCCACGGCTCGTTTTTTCAATTGCTACATTTAAAAATCGATCGTTCTTTTTCCATTTATACTCATATCTCTCAAAATCATTTTCCTTTATACCATCTGGTTCAACAAGAATTTCTCTAACACTATCCCGGTACCAATCTGCTATTTGAAAAAATTCATTAAAAGCCTCTGTATTTAATACCATTGGTAAAAAATTCATTAAATGTACAGAATCATCACGATTTTCCCAAAAGAAACCACACTTTTTATATAGAGGTACGGCCTTTGTATTTCCTGGCCAAGTTCTTAAGTCTAGTCTAGGCCAACCTAATTTTACTGTTTCTGCTAATGCAGTCAAGACTAGCATCTTCCCAATCTTTTTTCCGTGATAATCTGACCTTACATTTAAAAGAGGAATATACAAAGCACCTTCATCATCACGATACACAGAGAGACCACAATAACCGACAGCTTCTTCCCCTGCTAAAGCAATATATGTATGAAGGTTTGTGGAATTCGCTTCTTGGATGAGCACATGATCCTCTGTTCTTATATCAGCATGGCCCCCCCAACCTTCACGACTTTTGTTCCACATATCTGCTACCGTTTTCGCATAAGCAGGTTTATATTCTACTATTTCAATTTCAGTAGAAACATTCAATTTTTTCATAGCAACAAGGCTCCTCTCAACCATTATTGTTACTTTGTTCCAACTAGATTTGATTCAAAAAAACGTCTTCATCCATGAAGACGCTTTTTCCATTAGGAAGACTCAGAATCATAAAACCCCTTTTTCTTTACCTGTTCATAAGCATTTGTTAAAATTCCTTGAATGGCTCGACCTCGATCTTTTTTACGACGTTTAAACTCATTAAAAAGATCATCTCCACTATACCCTTCCTTAATTAAGTTTCTTAATAACATGTCAGATAGATCATCTTTTTTTACTACAAGAACTCCATCTAAATGGATGCTATAATGGTTTTTCAATTCATTTATGGATTTCACTTTGCAAACGAGAGTAGCTGGATCATTCGTTCTTTTTGTAATTGTTACTTCCGCCATAAATTTCTGTTTATCTTTTAAATAATCCTCAAAAAACTCTTTCCATTCTTTCGTCACTACAGCATCAAGAAGCCAGTTTTTTTCTGCTTCTTCCTTATTAATAATTAAACCATCTACGATGGGAATTTCCTTACCCTTTAAATGAAGCTCATCTTCAGCTTGTTCATTATCGAATAATATTGCTAATGAACATAGTTTAAAAGTTTTCATTATATACCTCCCATTACACCCTTAAAAAAGCTCAATTATTACAATTCTTCATGATAAGGATTAAATCCTTCTCTTATAAGAAAATAACCGGATTCACTCCTAATAAGTATAATTATTATTCTTCCTATCATTTACCAGTTCAACTTTTTCCATTCAACATCTCTTTTCCCATAAACTCTTTTCGTGATATAGTAGTCAAAAGTATGATGAAAAGGATATAGAAACGATGACCTCAAAAAAAGCAATAATCACTACATTACAAAAGGAACAATTCTGTAAAATTAAGCTTCCAATCACAAAGGAAAACTCCTATACTTTTTTCACTTTGAAAGGAGAAGCTAATCATATAAATAGGCATACAATTCCATGCAATTGGACGACAATTTCATCTTTATTTCATTCCTATGATCAAATCATACTTCATGAGCCGTTGCTATCTAATGATCAAATGGTCCAAGGAATAGAAAAACACGTTTCTGAATGTATACGAATTATATTCCAAAGAAGTTCGATTTTGTTGAATAAACCACTCTATTATTTACGTGACGGGACTATTATCCCTTTACACAATGAAGATCCATCAACTAAAATATCTAAACATAATTTCCAATCTAGTACCAGCAACCTAAAGCACGCAGTTACTTCTGTACAAAAGATATATTTATCATCCGATATAGAGATGAAAGCCCTTGTTTTACAATACTTTCAATGGTTACATCATTTCACAAAAAAAATGATTGTCGTAAAAAAAAGTTATTCTAGTTATTCATTTCATGTTCTTGGAATAAAACAGCCATTGTTAATTTTAGAATATAATAAACAGCTAGAAAACCACCATGACATAGCCGAGTTAGTAATTAAAGGTGGATTTTTAAATAAGGAAGCGAAGAAACAAGAGCCTGTTGGCCGCTTTTGGTTTGTTCGATCATTACATAACAATAACGTATACACCTGTTTAGTCCACTTCAAGCCAGCTTTGCCTTGGTATATATACCGAATGACACAAGGCTGGATTCATGGAAGAGTTATGAATCAATTTACTAAATTCTTGTTAAAAAATGAAAGAAACATCTAATTTTCATATAGAATCTTCTTCCAATTGTGCTGTGGCAGCTGTCCAAATAGGTGGTGAAATAATGTTATCTAAGAAGTTTTCTATCTCTTCAAATAAGTCGATACTTTATTTTGATAAAGCGTAAATTCCCAGAGAGATGGAAAGGGGAAAGTGAAATACGACTAAAATCTAAGAAACTCATAGTTATCCTCCTCAAAATATTATTTAAGGAATAAAACGAAATGAATAGTAAAAACATGTTAAATAAGCTTTTTGTTACGTTGTTCATTTCTATGCTGAATCGTTTGCTGTGATCGATAATAATGAATGGCATAATAAACGAAAACAGTAAGAGCATAAATCAAATAGCCAATTAAATATGGAAAAAACATCCCTTCTCCCATCCATATTGGAGCAGCAAGGATACTTAATAACCAGACCATTGATATGTTCCCCCATATAGAAGACCAGATATATTGCTTTAACGGTATAGGGCTAAAAGCCGCTGCAATTGATATAAGGTTACTTGGCATGATAGGAACACTTCTTAAAATGACAATTACTAAAACTCCATATTCTGTCATCCAATGTAACAATCGGTTCAATTTTTCTTGACGTTTAGCCCAATAGTTTTCTACCCATTTACCACTAAAGGATTTTACGATCCAATAGCATAATAAAGAACTCCCTACTGTACCAATCAAACTAATCAGAAAACCTTCAACTAAGCCAAATGTAAGAAAATGAATAATAATCAACAATAACACTGGAAATAGCGTTATAACTCCTTGAATGAGCATGAGTGGCATTGTAACCAGTAGAAGCCTATACCCTACACCTTCAATGACACCATCTGTAAAGTAGTCCAAATCTTCTTGCCTTAAACGGGAAACCCATTCCCAATCTATTAAATATAAAATAATTCCGAATCCTATTAATAAAAGGATGCCCTTTTTCATATCATCACCTAATTCTTTGTAAGAAGAAACCCTTCTATTATTTTCATAATCTTTTATAAAGACCTACAGTACTATTATAAACGAAAGAGCTTCACTTTGTATGAATAACATAAAGAAATCCAATCCATAAAAAAAGGCAAACACGAATAGTGTATGCCTTACCATCTTAAGCTATCATAATTTAGATTTTTATAACATCTAATTTCCTTCATTCATACGACGTTTATCCTTCTGTCCTTCCTCACTTTTAAAATAAACAATTCGATAAAGAACAGATCCCATAAACCCTATTGCTGCAAGAACAGCCATGACAGTATATAGTGTTCTAACATCAAAAGCGTTCATGACATTCCCACCAATAAGAGAACCAATAACACCAGACAAGCCAAAAAATATTGATATAAACAATAGATGTCCAGTAGACTCTAATTCCTCAGGAACTAGTTTTGTTACAAACTGAAAGGCTGTTAAGTACATGATCCCAAAAGTAAAACCGTGAAATAACTGAATAACTAGTACGAAACTAGGATCAGGTGCAAAGGACATTAAAAGCCAACGCACAAAGTAAAGAAATGCAGCAATGTTTATTAGTGTTAATGGATGAAAGCGTCTAAACCAATACACACTAAAAGCGAACATTAATGCTTCCGTAACAATTGCAAAAGCCCAAGAGATACCTATGTACGACTCGTTGCCACCTAGTTCAATAATATATAGGCCAATGAAGGAATCATTTATACGGTGGGTCAAGCCTATAACCATAATCATCCCTAAAAAAATCATGAGCTTTGGATTTTTTAGTAGCTTCAATGCACTAATAAGCTCCACTGGTTTTTTCGATGGTTCACTATCAGGAGATGCATAGCAAAATAGTATAGCCACAAAAATAAATATTGCGTAAAGAAAATAAATATTTGTAATACCAATTTGTGCTAAAATAAATCCGCATATTAGATTAGAAACTCCAAACCCTAAAGAACCCCATAAACGTATACTCCCAAAGGAAACATTATTTTTCACTGAAACCTTTTGTGCTAAACTATCTCCTAATCCACCTGATGGAGAGGTAAAAGAGAAGAAAATAAATAATAATGGGATAAGGATTAAATATTCTGTTAGCTGAAAAACGATAATTCCCAATGCTAGTGAACAAGACAAACAAATGAGTAGCACCCGTTTAACCGTTTTCCATTTATCACTCATAAAGCCCCAAAATGGTTGTGCAATAATGGCTGCTGCTGGGCCAACGGCTAAAAGGACACCGATCTGTGACCCCGTTAAACCTAAATGCTGTAAATAAACCGGTAAATAACTAATAATTAATGCCATAGATGAATGAAAGAAAAACAACATTCCTTTAAGCTTGAATATCGGACTCATGCTCCTATCTCGACCTTTCTTATACGTCAATATATCTTTATTATGACATGTTATGATATAAAAAAAAGTGCATGCTAATGGGTGGTAATACGGTGCATATCGTAATAGCATTTTAAAATGAGAAAAGACCTTTAAAGGCCTCAGTAAGAATATGTATGATAGTTACACGTTATTTCTAAATTAATCATTTAAACCAAGAAGAAATTTAGATAATAGAAATATTATACCATGAATTTTCTTTCATATTTTTAGTTAATATACGAAAAAGATCCCTTCTTAAAAAAAAGGGGATCTTTTTCATGTTTTACTTCAATATATTTACCTTTATTTGCTGTATTATAGAGGAGAGTTTTTCCTCACTAATATATTTTTCATACATTTCGTGAACTTTCATTTCTAACTCATTTACTCGATGCAAATGATTCGTACCTGACTTCATTTTATCCTTATAGTTTTGTTCGATTTCTGTTAATAGTATCATATTGTTTTGTTCTACATCTTGATTGATACACCGTTCAAACATATCCACGATGGAATCACTTGAACGTTCAGCGTTAATGACATGTGGTGCTGTTCCATCGATTATTGCAAAGGAAAGGCTTGGAATGACAACCATGTCTAAACTATTAGGATCAAGTGCACATGGAAAATAATCTACTGATAATCCATGTCCTTTCGCTTCTGCAACGATTTTTCTCATTAAAGTGGACTTCCCACTACCCGAACGCCCTTTAATAATAATTCGTTTTGATAAGCCTTCCGTTATAGTATTAATAAAATTAACTGGGCCATAACCAGTAGCTGCACCGAAGAACAATTTCCTTTCAATTGGAGAATTCTCCTTTGCTACTACATTTGAAAACAAGTCCTCAATAATTTCTTCCGCTACCTTATCCGCTTCACTAAAATCCATAGCGGAAAGATATATTTTTTCTTTTTCTTCATGGATTTCTCTTCCTTTAGCAAAATACAAATATGCTTTATGTTGATTTTGTTTAATCTCATCTGAATAACGTAAAATATTTGCCGTATCACTTCGTAGAGAAGATAGATTTAAACAATCGTTTAAATTGTATGTCTGTTGTACAATCCCTCGAAAACGGCTTAATGGTAAAAGAGGTTCATTATCAGAAAGTAGTAATAATTCCTTTGATGGAATAAAGATGCTGTCATACGTCTCTCCATCATTGGGATGAACAAAGATAACGACACGTTCCCCCTCTTGTTCAAGAGCTTTCACAGTTTCCTTTAATACTTCTCCCCTTACATACATACTCCCACCAGTAACAAGAGATATGGAACAATATTCCAAAAACTGATCAATCAAATGATAAGGCCCTTCACTTGTGTGGCCATTAATAAAGTATTTTTTCACAGATTCCCCTCCTTAATTAACCTCCTTTTCATCCTATTCTAAAAAGCCCAAAAGTGTGTGATAAAAACTGACAGGGCGTTGTTAACAAAAAGGGGTCTAAGGAAAGTAACCATTCAAAAGAAAGGCACCCCATACAATGTATTTACATTTAAAATGGAGGTGCCAAAAGACTTATATGTAATATATAATAATAGTGATTTTTAAAAAAAATTAGTTTTTATTCGTTATATAATCAAATAAATATTCCGCTTCTTCAAATGGAAGCTTTGTTTTTCCAATAATTTCTCCTTCTCTTCCAAAGGATTCATGATGGAAGTCTGATCCACCTGTCTTAAATATTCTCTTTCCTAATTTATATTCTGCTTCTGATGCTAATGCATAAAATCGTTCTATAGCATCTTTATCATGGTCACGATGATAAACCTCTATACCGTCTAAACCATCTTCTACTACCCATCGCAAAATGTCTTCATCAATCGAATAAAAGATAGGATGGGCTACAACTGCAATTCCACCTGCTTGATGAATTAATTGAATAGCTTGTTGAGGAGTCATTTCTTCTTCCTTCACCTCATAGCAAGGTTTACCAGGGGTTAAATAAAGGTTAAATGCTTCTTTAATATTAGGGACAATCTGGTGATTCACCATTACTTGAGCTAAATGAGGTCTTGATAACGTATCTCCTTTTGCCTCCTTCTCTACGTCTTTTAAATGAATTGGCATCCCAATCTCTTGGCATTTTTCTATCATCCGAACCATACGTTCTCGCCGCATTTGTAGTTGATGAGATAACTTGTTTAAAAGTATTTCATTTCGCGAGTCGATACCATAGCCTAAAATATCAACACTTTTCCCTTTAAATCTTGTAGATAATTCAATACCTGTAATAAATTTAATACCATGTTTTTCTACTATTTCTTTTGCTACCTGTACTCCTGAAGTAGTGTCGTGATCTGTTAAAGCAACAATTTCTAGCTTTCCATTAATACACTTTTTCATAAGTTCCTCTGGTGGATAACCTCCATCTGAAGCTGTTGAGTGCATGTGTAAATCAGCCAAGCTTTGTTTTTTATGAGTTGTATTGTTTTCTTGCAAAATTACTGCCACCACCGATCATAAAGTGTAACAGGAAGCTGACGTTTATGCTCTGTTTGTACATAATGCTTTTCTATTTTCAACTTAGCCTCTTCTATAATTTCTTTCCCTTCGAGGTAATCATCTATTTGATCATATGTTACTCCTAATGCATCTTCGTCTGCTAGAGCAGGACGATTATCTTCTAGGTCTGCAGTTGGTGCTTTCGTATATAAAAATTCGGGTCCATTAAGCTCCTTTAATAATAGTTTTCCTTGTCGTTTATTTAATCCAAATAGTGGTGTAATATCACAGGCACCATCACCAAACTTCGTATAAAATCCAGTAATAGCTTCTGCTGCATGGTCTGTTCCAACGACTAAACAACGATAATGAGCGGCAACATCATATTGTACTTTCATTCGTTCTCTTGCCTTTGTGTTCCCTTTTACAAAATCAGATAAAGTTTCCCCCGTAGATTCATGAAATTGATCGTACGCTGCATCTACAGCTGATTTAATATTTACAGTTAAACGATTATAGGGCTGTATAAAATCCACAGCTTCTTGTGCTTCCTCTTCGTCAGCTTGTACTCCATATGGCAGTCTCATTCCGAAGAATGTATAACGTTCAGTACTTTCCTCTTCGTTTAACTCCTCCATAGCAAGCTGAATAAGCTTTCCAGCTAAAGTAGAATCTTGTCCCCCTGAAATTCCAAGTACATAACCATTTAACCCTGATTTCTTCAAATATGCTTTTAGTAGTTGAACACGATCACGAATTTCTTGTTTAGGATCAATCTCAGGCTTTACTTTTAAAGCTGCAATAATTTGTTTTTGCAAATCAATCAAGATCTCTCATCCTTTCATTCGTCTTTCAAGCTTTAACAGTTGATCATATTTATTTTCTTTCATTAAAATTTCTCTCTGTCTTTCACCTAGCAAATCAAAGTGTGGGAAGAGCTCTCGTTCATGTATCCATTCTGCCTTCAATCCATGCTTCATTCCCCATTGAATTAACGTGTCTTTGTTTGAACACCCTGCTTTTGTAACCGTTCGATAATGAGGAAATCTTGCATCGTACCAAAAATGGGTTATAAAAGCCACTTCTCCATTTATTGCTTTACTTTTCCATTCATCTAAGTCTCGTTTCGTAATGCCAAATGCCATTTTACACTCCTTTCCCTTCTATTATAACAACTAAGTATAGTATCATTTCAATGAAAACATATTGAATGTGAAGTAATATGACAAAGTATTTCTTAAAACAAATTTTTAAAATAAAGAGAAGACCCAATTTCTCATAATTGGGTCTTTTTTCAATAACTATACTATTTATAAAGAATGATTAAATGCGACCATTTTCGCGATCTTCTTTTTCGTCAGCAATCTCTGCTTTAAAGCTTTCAATGCTCTCTTGACGACGTTCATTTTTATCTTCAATAGCATTCTTCTCAGGTGCTGTTAAGTGCTCATTGTCCATAGTTTCTTCAGCTGCTTCTATATTCTCCTTCGTGTTTTCTACCATCTTTTGTAATCGTTCTACATTATCTTTTCGGTTATCTGGTTTTGCCATTTCCTAAGGACCTCCTTCATAAAATTTACACATGTAGTATGTACAAAAGAATTACATTTATGCTCATTCACGAGAAGGAATATATTATTTTAGGGTAGACCACTGATGCAAGTGGAATTTGCACCATGGAGGATGAAAATATTCATCAAGTTGGTTCATCCGTTACTGGTGAACGCTTTCCACGGGCAATGCTTCAGCCTCCACACTTCGCACTAACGTGCCGAATTGTCGGGTCTTCTGCTATTGCTTTTCCCGTTGGAGTCGTCACCTTTCACTACTGAACCTGTGTATTTTCAGGGTAGACCGCCCATGCAAGTGGAAATTGCATAAAATCTTTTCTACACGGTTCATTTTATCCTAGTTCAATCTCCCTCTTTCTCTCTCATGCTCCGTCGTTGAACCTATTAGGATCGGCTATTTTAAGGATATCCCCCATTCAAGTAAAAATTGAACCAATCATCTCCACAAATGAAAGCACCGGAAAAGCCCCTTCGATTCATCCTTAATTTAGGTGCTATTGGCAACGTACCATTCATATTTATCTATGAGGAAAGTAGGAAAAGGGGGAGAAATGAGGTGAAGAAAGTGAAAGTGAATTTACAACCTATTATTAGTAATATAAATTTACCCACTGTTTTGAAAACGGCTTTGATTCCTGGAGATTCGTCCGAAAGCTTATTTGTTGCAACCCAGGTAGGCGAAGTTTTGTATGTTAAAAACGGGGTTGCAAGAACATTTTTAGATATTCGCCATCAAGTGATACAACTAGGCTCTAATGGCGGATATGATGAACGTGGATTGGTAGGCTTGGCTTTTCATCCCGATTTTTCTCATAATGGTCTGTTCTATCTTCATTATTCCGTAGCTAGTACGCAAGGTCCTGGTGCTTTATCAGATTCCTTTAAGCCTGATCCTTGTGATCCAACCACGTTAACCCTGAGGTGGACCAACAGAGAAACGAAATTTGACCATATTGATACGGTGGAAGAATGGTTGCTTTCAGCGAATAGGAAGCCAAAAAAACGACGGACACTCCTTAACTTAAGAAGGCCATTCTCAAATCACAACGGAGTAAATAGCTTAAACTTTTCACCTGAGACAGGAAAACTAGTATTAACGACTGGAGATGGGGGATCTGGATTTGATCCTTTTAATTTAAGTCAAGATCTCATGGAAATAGCCGGAAAAATCATTGAAATCGATGTAGATAAAAATACATTTATTGATGATCCCCCGGCAGTCTCACGTTTTAATGAACTCCCTGCATCTTTTCAAGAAACCCTTACAGTTATTGTCATCGGCTTTCGTAATGGTCCTGGTATTTCTTTTCAGCGGTTGAACAATCAATACATCAAATATGTGGGCAATGTAGGTCAAGAGCTGGTAGAGTCGATTTTTTCTTTTGCCAATTATAAGCCAATAGCCGTTACGGAAATTGTACAAGAAAACTTGAGGAAGTCTGAACCTGATCAGAAAGATTTGATCAACTTGGGTTGGCGAGGCTGGGAAGGAGATTTTCCTTCTCCGATTCTAAGGGAATGTTCTGGAAAACCTGATTTGGATGAGAAAATTATTGCCTTTTACAATGACGCAGTGATTACTTCAACGAAACGGATACGACCAATCATTAATTATTTTCATCAAGACACTCGTCCAGATAAATTTCAGGGAACGGCACTAACAGGCGTGCAAGCTTATATGGGGAATAGAATTTCCCAAATGAAAGGAAGTGTTGTGTTTACCGATTTTGCTCGAAGGGAAGAATCTAAGGATCCAACTAGAGGGGGTCTTGCTTATACAAAGGTAAGGATGGATGGTCAACCAAATGATTTTTATGTCATTGACACTGCTTATGATTTTGGCTCTGAAGACGCTTATTATGTAAGTTTAGGAACAGATCGGAATCAAATGAGATTATTTTTGGGAGCTTATGGTTCTTCGAAAGTAACTGATTATAAAAAAGGTACTGTTTTTGAAATTGTGCCATGAAAAAAATGAGTAGAGCAAGATTTGTCAGTGTTGGGAGTATGTTAACAGCAATTGCTGTCATCTTCCAGTCAGCACCTGTTTTTTTACCTGTCGTCGGGTTCGCTTTCAGTCCATTAAGTACTCTGCCGATTGCATTAGCTGCTTTTTTAAATATTTCACTTGGAATTGTTGTTTATGTAGCTACCGCGTTTATCCTGACTTTCATTTATATACAAGAAGCAATCATTCTCATTTTTACCACCGGTCTTCTTGGCCTTACAATTGGAATATTCCTTTATAGGAAAGGTTTGTTCGCTTCGATCTTTTTTTCTAGTATATTATTATCTTTAGGAATGCTAATGTTAACGTATTTCGTAGGTATTGCGGTGTTTGGTACCATGACACCCTTAGCACGAATCCCGTTAACTTTATTAATCTTTTACTTCTTTTCCCTTATTTATGCAAGCATTTGGAGTATATATCTTAAAAAAATTATCAATAACCTTATCAGAATCAAAGCTTTTGGAAATATCTTATCAAAAGTTTCCTAGTCCCCCAGCTTATTAAAGATTTATTATACGTGGGGGACTAGAATCATTCATTGACCCTCTCGAGAATATTCAGCTAACTTTACCACTATGTTATCGATAATTGAAATCGCGTTATTGTGAAAGTAATTATTTAAGATGATGGAAAACATTAATTCCTCATCGTCTTGTGTCGTAACAAAGCCAGATAATGAGTTTTTAGATGTAAGCGTTCCTGTTTTTCCACGAACATTACCTTCTGCCGCTGTTCCACCCATTCGATAGCCTAATGTACCACCAACTAGACGATTGCTAACCCCTGCAATAGGAAAGGAATCATAGAATAAATCGTACCATTCTTCCTCCTTTACATAATACAAAAGCTTTGTCATCTCTTCTGGTGGAATAGCGTTCAAATGAGACATTCCAGATCCATCTCTTAAGTGGATGCCATTCATGTTAAGTCCTGCATTGCGTAGATACGCTTCCACTACTTGGAGGCCTGCATCCCAGCTCCCTTCATCATAAACCACCTTCCCCATTGTTTTCGTTAAAATCTCCCCAATAGAATTATTACTAAGCTTCATATAAGAATGGAAGAGATCTTCTAATGGAACGGAAATACGATTGGCAAGTTCTTGTGCACCGGATGGAGTATCTCCAAGCCTCGGTTCACCTTCTACGTTTATACCATTTTCCTGAAGAGCTTTATAAAACAGTTGCAAAACTAGCTCCGTTGGTTCCCAAACAGATACCCAGTTTCTGTAAACGGTTGCATTCTGAGCCAGTGTACCATTAAATATTAGAACATTGTTTCCATGCTCCCGATCCCATTCAATATAGCTTGTGCCACCAGAAGCAACTGTTTCCACATTATTAATGACCTTAACATAATCAGTCGCAGGATAAATCGTGATTGCAGCGGCTTCACCTACATTAGCTCCTGGTCTTACTTCTGCCATAACGGACCCTGCATCATAATCTCGATTGGGAGAAAGGGTCAAGGCAGAAACCTGTGCTCCATAGACGTTTTTCTGGTTTGCCCATGAAAGGTCAATGGATAGTCTCACATCATCAAAATACGTGTCATCAGCAACTACATCCCCGCTAATCGTTGTTATTCCTAAGTTTGCGATTTCTTCCGCTAGTCGTTGATAATCCTCTGGCAACATTGTAGGGTCACCAGTCCCTTTTAGATATATGTCCCCAGCTAACACATTACCAATCTGTTCTGAAACAGTATAAACTCCTGTATTAAAGGTGAAATCTCTTCCTAACGTATCAAGAGCTGCTGCACCAACGAGTATTTTTTGACCAGATGCAGGAACGGCACTTTTATCTCCATGATAGGAATAGATCTCCTCTCCTACTTCCGATCGAATATGTACTGCTGCCAACGCATGATCTAAACGTTCGTCTTGTAAAAAATGATCCAGTTGCTCTTTCAATGTATAATCCGTATTAACTGGAAATACTACTTCCTGCAAATAGTCCTCTTCAACAGGTACTTCATCTAGCTTATTTTCTTCTATAATTAATTCCTCTTCCTCCATTAATTCTTCATTTTCTTCCCCTATTGGAGGAGTCTCTAATTCTGTGTCAGATGTATACTCCGAATCAATTTCAGAAACAGTCTCCTTGCTAAGGGTTGTTGTTAAATAATAGACAGATATTGCGCTTAGAATTAGTAATACGAATACGAACCATATGGGTATTTTTCTTTTGAAAAAAATTGCTCTCACCTCCCTTAATTCGAATAATAATAGTGAAGGAACTTCTCCTGTTGACACCTGATACTCCCACACCTATAAGGAGATAGGTTTTCTCGTTTAGGAATTTCTGTAAAACATATCTTTCATTACGTTAAAAGGTTATTTCATATAATTTGCAACTAATTCATAACATCTTTCTCTTGTTAGACTCGCTTGCGTGGCAACATATTCTAAAGATTCCGTGGACCCACCTTTATATTTTAAGGATAATTCTTTTGCTTCTTGATCTCTGTATGATATCCAGTTTCGTTGTTTTTCTCGGAGCTGATTCATCTCTTCTCTACTAAGTTGTTCTTGCAGTACTGCATAAATTTGGTTCAATTCCTCATCCCACTTGTTATATCTCTCGAACTCTTGCTCCTCTAATTCTGCAATTGTTGTTCCAACTTCTCCATTTCGATCCGCTTCTTCCATTTCGTTAAGTTTCTTGAGGTATTCTTCCTTCAGACTTCCTGTAGTATTAGCATCAGTTGACGAACCTTCTTCTTTAACAGGATCATCGTTTGATTTGCTCTCTACTTTATTATTGTCTGTATCCATTGTGTCGATGTTTGAGGTAATATCTGTCGAATCTGCTTTAGAAGAGCTGTAAGCCGTGTCGATAGGAGTATTGTTTTTTTGTGATAGGTTGTCCAACTCCGTACTTGAATCCGTTGCATTTGCACACCCTCCTAATAAAATAACTATAACTAAGGTATTTGCTGCTAATAAAAGCATTCTATTATTTTTCAAAAGTAGCCCTCCTATTGTATTGAAAATCAGCAATAAATTCAGCATCTAAATCGCGAAACACGGGCTGCATCAATTACAGCCCGTATTTCCATTAATACTTTCCCATTAGATCAACTAGAAATGCAGCATGTACTAGTTTTTGTTGCCAGTCCAACATATTAAATAACTACTCCATTTAAATCAAATTTTTATGTATACCACCAAATAAGAAATCCTACAAGAAATAGTAGAGCAATAATAGACCAGTACTTTACTATCTTCCATCCTTTTTCTTTCTCTTGATTCGAGGCATAAATGCCAACTCCAATTCCAAACAATAATATAAGGATAAATATTATTCGTATATCCATTTTCATCTCCCATCAGTATAATGTATTGGTAGAACATAAAAACACATGCACATTCCAAAATAGCATGTGTTTTGTACTGTAATTTGCTTAGAGACCATTCTCAATAAATGCGTGAGGTGTATACATTAACTGTAGTAGAAGTATTTTTAAAGAACTGCTTTTATTTTCAGAATCACTGATTTTTTTCATACGCCTCATGCATTTCTGGAAAGTGTTTTTTTAATGAAATCGGTTTAAAATTTTCCTTTTTCACACAAACATGCTCACTTGTTCCTGATAAACACTTTGTTCCTGCTTCATTATAAACTTCATAACCGTATGTGACCCGTATTCCATTATACGATTCAATCCATGTATGAATCGTCACTGTTTCCCCATATTTAGCTGGCGAATGGTAATTCATTTGAAGGCTCGTTACTGGAGATAACACACCTGTTTTTTCCAATTCTGCATAACGGTAGCCCATATCCTCTAATAGCTTCGTCCGACCAATTTCACACCAAACTAAATAGTTAGAGTGATAGACAACTCCCATTTGATCTGTTTCTGCATATCGAACTGGAATTAATTCTTTTGAGATAAGCATCTTATTCTTCCCCTTTTATGATGTTTATGAAATCTTCTTTTTCTAATTTCATTAACGTATCTTCATCCACTACATCTTTTGAAACAAGTCGATATGCTTGTTTCTGAATTGCCACTTCAACAACATCTTTCATTTTTCGTCCATTACCAGAAGGCTTGTGATCTTTAATCATTTCTGTAATAAATTGAACAGCTTCTTCCGTCACGTTGTAGCCAAGCTTTTCCACATAGTATAAGAGAATCTGTATCATTTCTTCTGAAGTATAAGAAGGAAATTCTATTACTTTTTTAAAACGACTTTGTAGTCCTGGGTTACTTTCCATTAACGGATCTATGGACTCAGGGTAGCCTGCTAAAATAACAACTAAATTCTCATTATGCTTCGTCATTTCCTCCACTAATGTATCAATGGCTTCTTTTCCGAAATCACCATTTCCCTTTGAAAAAAGAGAGTAAGCCTCATCAATAAATAATACGCCTCCTAATGCTTCACGTACCTTCTTTTTCGTTTTTATGGCAGTTTGTCCAACATACCCTGCTACTAGATCACTTCTACCAGCCACAATAAGGTGACCTCGTTTTAACAGTCCAAGCTCGTTTAATATTTTACTATAAATTGAGGCTACTGTTGTTTTCCCAGTACCTGGTGGTCCCGTAAATATAGCGTGCAACTGTATTGGTACTTGAGGAAGCCCCTTTTCCTGCCTAGCTTTTTGTATTTTAACAAAGGAAGCAAGCATCTTCACCTGTTCTTTCACTTTTTCTAATCCAATGAGCTCATTAAGCTCCTCTTCACTTGATTTACTATTCTCTACTTTGTCAGATAATTGAAAAGCAGACTTGTCTAATACTGCAAAATCCTCATTTGAGTATGATTTTGATTTGCCTATTTGACTACCTTTTTGAAAAATTGCCTCAAGGATAATATTTTTTACTGTTCTAGCATTTCCAAAGCTTTCGTCTACACGAAACTTCTCTATTTTTTCCTTTAAAGCCTTCATGGCATCAGCTGTCATTGTAAAATCATTATCAAGGGCTACTTGCTCCCCAATTTCCATTAGTTCATCAATAGAGTAATCTGATAAATGAATATGGTTACTTTCTGGGAATCGACTTCTTAAGCCAGGGTTACTCCATAAAAATGATCTCATTTCTTCAGGATATCCAGCTAATATAACAGCGAATTTCCCAGCGTATTCACCACTTGTCATGGCTGCAACAATCGTATCAATAGCAGTTTGTCCATAGTCGGTTCCCGTAGCACTATCCCGTTTCAGGCTATAAGCTTCGTCGATGAATAAAACTCCACCTACAGCTTCTTTAATTACATTGATCGTTTTCTCTTCCGTCTGACCAACGTAAGCACCAACTAAATGGGAACGATCTACTTCATATACCGTTTCCCGTGGTAAAACACCTAAATCAAAATAAATTCTTGCTAGAAGTCTTGCTAGTTCTGTTTTTCCAGTCCCTGGATTTCCTGTTAAAATCATATTTAAAGACTGTTCATCTTGAAATTTATAGCCTTGTTTTCTCCGTTCCTTTTCGTATATTAAATAGTGATAATAGTTATATACTTTCTCCTTTACTTCCGATAATCCTACAAGAGAATTTAACTGCTTTAATCCATCCATCTCTTTTTCTGGTTCAATGGCTTCCTTCCATCTATCCCATTGTATTGCCAAATCTCTTAATTGATCTAATGCTTCGTGAAAAACTTCAAGCTTTTCTTTTGACGAGTATATTCCTGAAATTGATTCTCTATATTCATTTGAAGCATGCTTTGCTTCATTAATGATACGCTTAACTTTTGACAAAATTTCATTTCCATTTATTGCTTCCTTTACTCGTTCAGCCTTTCCCATCTTACTAGCAGATAACTCATATTGTTCCATACGATGGAGCAACTGATTAACAATATTTTCTCCTTCTGACAAAAGGATGTTCACAACGTTAATCGTTTTCTTTTTTCCTTGACTATGGTCAGTTTCACGTATTTTAGGAATATCCTCTGAAAAAATTGGTGTTGATAGGAAATAAGAGGATAAAAATAGTACCACTTCATTGACATAAGTATTATCTTGGCACAAGCCATAAGCTTCAGCTAGTCTAGTTTCTGCTTTTTCATCAATACTTTGCTTACGATTAAACCTAGCAGCGGCTCCCATAGCAAGTATTATTGCTTTATTTTCTTTGAATTCTCCATGTTCTTCCCCTTTTGATTCAAGGTCGTTTAATGTGCGCAAAATATCTGGTTCTTTTAATTTATGAAAAGGAAGCTGTGTCCATTGTTCAATTTGATCTGATATCCCTTTGATCGTTGATTTTTCTTGATTCATAACTGAACCTCACTTTCTCTATATATTGTAGCAAAGGTCATATGTAAAAGAAAAATAGAAAGGTGCCAAAAAGGCATGAACTCTCCCTTTTGACACCTTTATAAACGAATTGTCCGTAAATATTTGTCTATTTCCTTTAAAAATACGTCTTTGTTCTTCACGCTTTTATGACTTTTCCTTTTCAGCGCTTCGTAAATCAATTCCAATTCCTCTTTCAATCCATCAACACGAAAACCTTGATCGATATACCCCTTTACACGCATATAATAGGATATTAGTTCTTCCTCGGAGAGTTGATCGTATTCTTGATAAGACATAGAACTCCCCCCTCATTATAAAGGATTGTCTTTCATGTATATTATTCACATAAAAAATTATGCGTGATTAAATCGCCTAAGAAATCTAAATAAACAACTATTTTTATTCAATTTAAATAGCATTTGCTTCCTTTTCAGATGGTTCAGGTGCTACAGTAACTTTCTTTCTTTTCGTCCAAGTACCATACGTAACGCCAGATAATACAAAGATGGCTCCTAAAATGTGTACTGGTAAAAGTGGTTCACCAAGTAAGAAAATTGCCAATATAACAGCCGAAAGTGGCATAAGGTTAATAAAAATAGATGCTTTTGCTGCACCAATCGTTCGAATTCCTTGATAATACATAATAAAGCTTATAACAGAAACGACAATACTCATGTGAAGAATGGATGCCCAAGTTAAGGGTGTTGCATGTATAATTTGAGATGTACTCGTTTCTGCAAGGGCAAATGGAAATAATATAATCGTTCCAAAAACAATAGCGTATGTTGTACTAACTAATGAGCTAAAACGCTGTAAAGCTACCTTCCCTAACACACTATAAAGTGCCCAGCAAACAACTGCAACTAATAGAACAATGTCTATCGGTTGGAATCCTGCACGAAAGACATGTATAAATTGTCCTTCTGTAATAATAATTGCTGCCCCTGTGAGGGCTAAACAAAGTCCAAAAATATTTCGAACCGTTATTTTTTCCTTTAAAAAAAGGGCTGATAGTAAAATGATCAAAACAGGGTTTGATGCAATAAAAAGAGAACTTTTCACAATTGGCGCTTCTTTTGCTGCAATAAAAAAGCAAATATTGTAGAGAGCAATTCCTGTTAAACCAAGAGAAACAAATAACAACCACTCTTTTCCTTTAGGTCTTCGGTGCTTTTTTTCTTTTATTAACATGATTGGAATTAAAATAATAGCAGCAAAGAAAAATCGTAAAAAAGCTACTGTTATTGGTTCAAAATCTCTCGTTGCATAGTTTCCTGCTATAAAAGCACTTCCCCAACTACTGGTTGCAAGTGCCAACATAACATATATGATCCATGGGTGTCTTTTTATCATCATTTCTCCTACCTTCACTTAATCACTGTTAATAATAACTGATAGAAAAACCATTGAAATAATAATACTTATAAACAGTGAATTGTTTCGTTATTCGAAATATACACGATATAAGAAAAGATTTCTATAGTTAATTTATAGAACTCGAGATATAC
>NZ_JARUKY010000028.1 GCF_029688925.1 Evansella sp. AB-P1 | reverse complement strand
TAGGAACCTTTTTCATTGAGGTTTATGGGTATTGGTCAGGGGCATGGAGACTCTCTTTTAACTTTAACTTTAGTTACTTTGCAATTACGCTGGGATTAATGATAGTAACAAGTTATTATGTATGGATACGGAGGACAGAAGGAGCAGGATCCATTGTCTTTCGGAATAAAAACATAATTGATTATCTTAAATATTTTTCCCTAGGAAATCTTTGGATGTATGTATTGTATGAAAGTCGCTATCTTTATGAGCAATGGATTCCTCGTGAGTTTCCATTATATACGTTTTATGAAATGATGCTTATGGCGTTTGTAACAATTGGCTTAGCATACGCTTTAACAAAGGCGACGTTCTTGTATGACAAAGTCGTAAAATATTATTGCCTCTTCCTTTATGGAATAGGTTCGTTAATTGGTCTTGTTGTCACATTCACCACTCCTACGTTACAGCGGAATTTTTCCGAAAATACTGCAATTGAATTTCTAGCTCTAGGTATGTTAATTACGTTCAATGTACTTGTCTTTTATAGTGGAAGGGATATATTGATTTCCTTTATTCGTCAACAGTATAAGAACCTTGAACTGTATCCTCTAATTCTTGCTGTTTATTTATTAGGTGTTCTCGCTGCTTTCATAAATGTTCAGCTTCATCTTGGGGATGTTGGCTTTGTTTTTAGCTCCGTTTTCTTAGTGGTAGCAATAGCATATATTTTATATGGATTTCAAAAAAAATATGTGTATATTCGACGCCTAGGCTTAGGATTAACACTCCTTTCCACAGGGAAATTGATTTTGTATGATTTATCGTTCTTAACAGAAAGTAGTAAAATTCTTGCTTATTTCTGCTTTGGAATTGCCTTATTAGGAATTTCATATATGTATCAAAAGGTGTCCAGTAATCAAGAAGCGATTTCACATCGAAAGGATGGAAATACCTTTTGATTTGAATACAAGAAAAGATGTGAAGAGTCCTTAAAATGGGGCTCTTTTTGTCCGTATACTTATGGGAGTTTGGATTAAAAGAATAAAAGAAAGGTTAAAATAAAGTATAGGAAAGAAACAGACCACGTGCGTTGTAGTGTACGACACGGGGTGGTCTTTTTTTATCCATAGATAGTTAGCTAGTTATTGTTTAGAAATAAACAGTAGTCAGTAAGTTGAGGGAGAATACAATATAAGGGGAGTTACAAAAGAATACTGATATAGCATCGTAAGTAGAACCGTTTCCATAGTTTCAAGGGAGGAGTTATTTTATGGAAAATGTTGTTTATGTAGGATTCTTGAGAAGGTTTTTTGCTTTTTTTGTGGACATGTTGGTCATTCTTTATCCGTTAAATCTATTCAATCATCTTGTATTTGGATTGGGTGGAGAAAAGGATACGATATGGTTTAACATCCCCATTTTAGTCATCTGGTCTTTGTATAGAATCATCTTACCTGTTACTAAGCTTCAAGGTACAGTTGGAAAAGCACTATTCGGCTTGAAAATAATAGATCACAAAGGAAATAAATTAACGCTAGCAAAATCCACTGGAAGATATTTAAGTGAATTTCTTTCAGTCGTATTATTTATTGGTTATCTTATGGTGGCTTTTACAGAAAGAAAAACAGGGTTTCATGACAAACTGGCCAAAACATATGTAGTTTATAAGAAAAATGCTATACCCCCTAGATAATAGAGGGAGGAGGGTTTGGTTCCTAGTTTTATGCTAAAGCTTTTATCGTATTGGTCTAAGAACACCTTAAAATATCAGAGTAAAATTTTATTCGTTATTTTAAAATAGCATCGTGAGAACCGTCCCCATGATTACAGATGATAATACTTCACAAGATCTGGATACTCTCTTATTTCACGTTTGCCTTTTTCACTTAGGGTATAGATGCCTCTTTTTACACGCACAAACCATCCGTAATAATTTTTACTTAATATGGATTGCGTTTTCTTTCCCGTTCCCATTTGAAGTAAAACTTTTGGTGATAATTCCCCATGATGTTCTAAGTAACAAGCAATTTGTACGCAATTTTCTCGATAAGCGGTCATAATTTGTTTTCTGTTAGAACCACCAATATTATAATCACCACTTCGGCCATTGATTTCTTTTATTATTGCTTGCCTGAGGTATTTTGCTTTTCCCATATTTATGGGACGATGAAAAGGTGTTGGTTCTATGATAACTTCCACTCTTTTTTGTTTCTCTGTGAAGGAAACAAGAATAAGACCTAACTCTAATCTTTGCAGTAAGTGACAAGCATCTCGCCACTTTTTGGAACGAGGGTTGTGTTTTTTCGGCTTCGGGATCGCAATATATACATGGTCTGTTAACCGTTGCCTTTTGGTTGCTTGTATGAGTAGATCCACACTTAAATTCAGTTTTAATTCTACAATCATTAACAGCTCGTCATCTTTTGTTACTGCCATATCACAATTTTTTACTTCCCCATAAACGTCGTACCCTTTACGCTTGAAGTACTTTTGAATGGGTTTGTATAAATCTGACTCTTTTAGTTTCACTTTTTCTTTCAAGGTTAGCACCGTCCAATTAAAAAATACTAGATTTTATTTTATCATATTAGTAGACTTTAATTTAATATATTGAAAAAAGTTTTATCGGGAGGATCAAATAATGAAAACTAATGAAATAATAGAGAAGATAAATAAAGTGGAAAATAAGAGATTAGAAAATGTACATATGCTGACAAAGGAAAATAGTGAACTAAAACTTCATGTGCCTGAGCTTCCTACCAAATGTCCAGGACTGTATTGGTTAGAGACAAATACTCCGAATCATGTTTTCGAAAACTTGGAGTTCCCATTAGAATATCAAAAAGGATTGGTCCCTATAAGTCGGATTATAACAAGTAGAACAAAATATTTACCAAAAATAAATGATGGATGGCATGTAGTATACAATGGAATGCGAAAGGATGTCAGAAGTCGTATTCAATCCCATTTGAGAAAGACAGGGGAGGGAACTGGAAGATTAGGGTTAAATGCTTATCCTGTGTTATCAAAATATGATTGGCGTATCTCCTTCTATTTAATGGATCTAGAAGAGTATAATCTTTTTTCAAGAATTTATGAAAATGGTTGGAGGACAATGTACGGTTGGCCTGCATTATGTAGGGAGTAGTGATGTATCTTCTTGTGTTCAGGGGTAAGGTATCTAACTCCAGTCGCCTTGATCTTTTCTAGTGAGGGGGGATAGGAAATGAAATGAGAAAAAAGCTGTATAAAAGAGTTTATTTCCAGTAATGGTCTAGTAGAGGGGGAAGATTTTGAAATTGTTTCTTATGTAGGTTTGGATGAAAATTATGACTTACAAAGTGTACATCGTTTCTTTAATGTAAGTTATACAGAGGAGCTCCCCAGTGACATGATTCATCATGTTCAGTCGGGAGCTTTATTTGGTATAGCAACAACCTAATTAAAGGGGCTGTCAATGAACTATTAAAGGTGAAGGTTTATATGCAACTGTCGGATCCATCCTGTGATGATCGACTACTTGAATCCTTTTTCAAAAAAAACAGATATTTTTATATGATATTTTAGTTGAAGATCCTAGTAGGATAATCCACAAGCTAGATATGGTATACCAATTGAAAAAAGGGAGGGTATTACCAATTTCAAAAAAGGTTTGAAGTATACAACAAACGGAACTTGATGCCTGTCTCCAAGACCAGTACTGCATACTGCGTCGAGGGGCAGGCATCCATTTTTCCTTAAGAATATAAAAGATAGATTGTAAGCTGAGTTAGGGGCCAATGAAATAAAGGAAGTTCCCTAGTATTTTGAAAATGCATCACGAGAACCGTCCCCATGAATCATTAGTTTTCGCTTGCTAGCATATGTGCAGCTGTCTCATGCATCTCTTTTATACCTGAGACTTGAGCATATTCTGCAACAGTGATGCCTGTCGTTGTTAGAAGTTCAACAATATGCTCTTCCATTCTTGACCAAGTTTTTCCCCCGGCATTGTCATAAGCATCAATTAATTTTGTTAATCCATCTTTACCAAAAAGTAGATGATGTGACATGAAATCTACAGATATATCTCCTATTCCCACTTCTGTCCAATCAATGAAACCAGTAGTGACATGATTGCTCTTATCAATAAGAATATGACCTGGATGGAGGTCACCATGTTTGACCCCTACATGTGTTGGCCAAAGTGAGTCATTAGTTAGCCATGCTTGCCAGCGGTCCCATAAATGTTGATTGACATGGAATTGTTTTTTCACACGATCCATTCGCTGTCTCATAGATGCTCTTAACTCACTAGCATCGAGAACTTCTACACCGATATTTTTAAATGCTCCCTGAGACAATGCGTGTAATTCAGCGAGAGCTTTTCCTAAAGAGTAATAATAATCGGACGGTACATTGTTTTTATCAAAACTCCATACATAGTCTTGCAGTTCAACGTCAATAGTAGCGGCAGGGACACCACTTAGTTGCTTATAGGCAATAAAGTCTTCTGAGAAGTAAGACCAGTCGGGAACTTGAAAGCTTACTAAATGATTAATGATATCTAACGCTTTTTTCTCTTGTAGGGCATGTCTCATAGATTTTAGTCTTCGTGGAATTCTTAGTATCCATTGATCTCCTGTATGATCTTTAGCATGTGCTACTTGAAAATCAACACCAGACTCATTGATTTTTATGGAATCTTCTACTATATCTAGCCCTTTACTTTTTGCTAATTGTTTCACTTTAATTGTATTCATATTTATATCCTCCAAATGTTTGTATTATTATTGTTAACTTTAGGTGGGAAAGTGTTTCGTATAATTTGATAATTAATTGTCCACCTTAATTTTCCATGTGTGTGTGATGTAAAGGGATGGTAATCATAAAGAAACCACAGTCAGGCTACTGTCTGTGGTGTTGAGTAAACGAAAAGCTAACAAGTAGACGGCTAACCGGTTATGAATCCTAGGCATCCGCTTTTTTACCATAAATGAAAAAAACATACGAAAAAAAGACAGATGTGTATATCTGCCTTTCTTCAAGTAAAAAAGTGTATATTTTTCCGTTGAAGATTATTAAAAATGTGCAGACTACTTCCGTTTACCCTGTATTATGAAAACAGAGCCTTTGAACATATTAAATTACTTGTTGTTCAAAGTTTGCTGGCGTAATCTTCCTGCATGCATCATTTTTAAAAACCCACCTTTCAATAATGTAACAATACTATACTTTATTTATATGTATATATCAATAAAAAGATTTGCCTAACCCCATAATGACAATGATAGTCAGAAGGAAGCTGAGTAATTGGGATTAACACTACTTCATACAGTGGGCAATAAATAGTAAAAAACAACTTTTTCTATGTCACCCTATTTGGATTTTAAGAAAATTTTTCCATTATTTAACTCAACCCAATCTAAATCGTTAAATGATTCTTTCTTTCCATACTTTTTTAAGAAATCTTCCTTACATTGGAACACTTCCATCACACCGTTTTCTAAAAAATTCACCATTTGATAAGTATTTAATTTGAAATACTTAGAAATAGCTATTAATTCACCTATATGAACAAAGCTAGGAAGATTCTTCATTATGTTCCACTCCTTTTTAAAAAATTGTGGATATGTCTTTTACTTTTTGTGTTTTGAATTGTAATAATCCTTATATCTTCAATAACTTATTTCTCAATTGTTGCATTACGGTTTTACAAAAAAAACATCTCTCCTTATTAAAATTGCCAAAACTTATGTAATATATAAGAATAACGGAAACCGGAGTGGATATTCTTACAACTTCTATTTTTGAATGGATTGGAGGTGTGGTAGTGTGAATTTTTGTGAGCTTTGTGGTCGTCAGGAGGTAGAAACAACGGTTCATCATCTCTTGCCGAAAGAGATGGGAGGAACGTTTGATGCAACAGCTAATCTTTGTCACCCTTGTCATAAACAAATTCATGCTCTATATACAAATGAAGAAATTGCTGCACGATTAACTACGATTAAGGAGTTGCGGGAGGATGTGCAGTTGAATCGGTTTATCAAGTGGATTAGAAAGCAACCGCCTACTAAAATCATGAAAATAAAAAAATCTAACGAAAGGAAGCGAAAAAATAGGAGGTGAGTCGCATTTAGGAATAATGAAAATATCATACGGTGCCAAAACCCACTGTGCTAAACATTATTGTCGTATTGGGGGTCTGGCACTTTTATCTTATAGGTTACCATCTTCTTGCAATAATCGATACGAAGGAATACCTCTCGAGAATCGTCCCCTAAGCTATCAACATTGTATCCTCCTATTATTATTAAGATGTATAAAAGAAACTAATGTATTTAGTATAAAAAGAGATACTTTTAGAAATATATAATCCCGTAAAATAACAAAATACTATATATATTGGACAATTATTGAATATAAAGGAGCAGTAAAATTGCCCCCTGCTATCTAAATTAATTCATATTTTAAAAAAATTTAGTAAAATAAAACGTTATTAAACTAAAATCACAAGAGGGATTTGATTAAAATATAAAAGAGTAGCAAACGCAGAATCCGACAAAAACGGCTATTCAGTTGACTTTTTCTATTATTTTAATACACTACTTATTAAACTTTAAATAAAGTTTAATATATTGGTTGACTGAAGTTTAGTGGATTGATATAATTATAGCAATTAATCAGAATATTTTTAATAAACAAATTTAAATTTTTTTAGTGAATGTGTAAATAGTGATTACATAAATAAATGGATGGTTATTTTATTTGGGATTTCTCCTTGGTTAATGATGTAAACGTTTGCAATTGTGCGAGATTCTTCATTTTATTTCTTTGTTTTAAATTACCTTTTGAAAAATCAATGATATATATGATTTTTCAGTAGGATAATTTTTATAAAAAAGAACTAAAGGAGGTAACTAAATGTTTAAAAGGTCTTTATGGATTACTATGTTACTAGTCTTTTTATTCGTCTTAACAACAGCTTGCACATCAAATACTGGAAGCAATGAATCGGTGAACGACGGTAACAACGGTAACGACGACAATCAGGGGGAAGCAAATAATTCAGATGATGAAAAAATTGAGCTGCGCATGTCCTGGTGGGGTGGGCAAGAACGTCACGACCTCACATTACAGGTGATCGAATTGTTTGAGGAACGTCATCCTGAAGTGAAGATCGTAGCTGAGTACTCAGGTTTTGATGGCTATTTTGACAGGTTAACGACTCAATTTGCATCGGGTAATGCTCCTGATTTGATTCAATTGGGGGGAAGTGTCAACGATTACGTGGACAGGGATGTTTTATTGTCACTGAACGATTATGTCGGCTCTGAACTCGATACAAGTCTGATTGATGAGTCTGCAATCAATGCTGCAACGTTTAATGGAAACTTATATGCCATGAGTCTTGGAACGAATGCCCGTGGCATGCTATTGAACAAGTCTGTGTTTGACGAGGCAGGTATTCCGCTACCTGATGATGAATGGACTTGGGAAGATTACACGGAAATTGCCTCACAAATTACAACATCTGTAGACGGTGTATATGGTACACAAGTCGGAAGTCCTAATATTTTCGAATATTTTATTAACCAGCGAGGAAAAGTTTTACATGTTGACGGAGAACTTGGGTTTGATATGGATGATGCCCTTGCTTGGTTCCAGTTATGGGAGGATATAGGGGACCAAGAGGGATTAGTGCCGCCAGAAATTCAAGCTGCTGCACCAGAGGGTGATGCAGGACAGTCCCTTATCGTATCAAGGGATGTGGCCATGATGGAGATTCCAAGTAATCAACTTGGATCCTTCATGAGTGCTTCAGAAGATGAGTTTGTTATTCATATAATTCCGTACAGCTCGGAGACAGGTATTAACGGAGTTCCACTTCGTCCGAGTCAACATTTGGCTGTAAACGCTAACACAGAACATCCTGAATGGTCAGTGAAGTTTATGGACTTTTTTGTGAACGACTTGGAAGCAACCGCAATTTTGGAAAGTGACCGCGGGGTACCGGTGAATTCGGATGTAAGGGCAATGTTGATTCCGGAAATGGATGAGATTAGTTCACGTATTGTTGAATACGTTGATTGGGTCAGTGCGTCATCGGATGCTGATTTTATTCCGTTCTTCCCAGGATACAACGAGAGTGGAGATTTATTCCAAGAAATTCACGAATCTATTTCATTCGGATTTATGTCTGTTGAGGAAGGTGCCGAGGTATTCATGGATGAACTCAACGCAATTATGGCAAGACACGCGGATTAATAGTAGGTAGAAAAGGTTCATAGGAGAGTGGCCCGTGAATTCTGGCCCTCTCCGTTAAACTGGGGGAATATATATGCTTATAAAACGAAATCCACTCGAATCTAGCAACGTTACGGGGTATTTATTCTTGCTGCCATGGTTTATTGGTTTTTTTGGTCTGATTGTGGGACCGATGTTCATATCCCTTTATTTATCCTTTACTCAGTATGATTTACTGACTCCTCCTAAATGGATCGGTTGGCAAAACTATATTGACTTGTTTGGAGATAGAAGATATATTGCTTCAGTTACAGTAACATTGAGATTCATGATTATTGCTGTGCCAACTCAGCTTCTGGCTGCATTGGGTGTTGCCCTATTGCTGAACAAGGGTCTGCGGGGATTGGGTATCTATCGCACGGCATACTACATACCTTCATTGCTCGGAGGCAGTGTGGCGATTGCCCTGCTGTGGAGAAATCTGTTTGGGATGAACGGTTTGATCAATCAGGTGTTGGCTATTTTCGGCATTCAAGGCCCAGGATGGGTATCTCATCCAAGTTACGCTCTTTATACATTGATTATTTTGGCTACGTGGCAATTTGGTGCATCCATGGTTATATTTCTAGCTGGATTAAAACAGGTCCCTACCGAATTATATGAAGCAGCGGAAGTGGATGGTGCTAACAAAACGAGGCAGCTTATGAGTATCACCCTTCCCCTTTTGACCCCTGTCATCTTCTTCAACCTTGTCATTGAAGTAATTAAATCGGTACAAGTGTTTGCCTCAGCCTATATTGTAAGTGGAGGAACCGGTGGCCCTGTGAATTCCACCTTATTCTATACATTGTACCTCTACCAAAGAGCCTTTAACTATTTTGATATGGGTTATGCTTCTGCTATGGCTTGGATCCTGTTTATCTTTCTGGCAACATTAACAGCGATTATCTTTTGGTCGTCAAAACACTGGGTTTACTATGAAGACGGAGGTGGTCGCAAGTGATAAGTTCTAGAAAGATATCGAAATTGTTAACTCATCTGTTTATCATTGTTGTCGGTCTTCTTATGATCTATCCAGTCTTGTGGCTAATCTCCAGTTCTATGAAGCCTGAGTATTTGATTTTCACTGACCCTGGTTTGTGGTCTAGAGAATGGACATTGGAAAACTATTGGAAAGGATGGCACGTTACACGTGAAGCGACATTTGGAACCTTTTTCAAAAATTCTTTTTTAATCAGTACGATTGCCGTTATTGCGAATCTTGTAACCTGCTCAATGGCAGCGTATGCCTTCAGTAGAATTAACTTCGCATGGAAGAAATTTTGGTTTGCCTGCATGTTGACGACGATTATGTTGCCTTCCCACGTAACTTTAATTCCACAGTATTCTATTTTTCACCAAATTGGCTGGATCAATACGATTTGGCCGCTGACGGTCCCTAAGATGCTGGCGACTGACGCATTTTTTATCTTTCTACTTGTGCAATTTATGCGAGGTATTCCGAGGGAACTGGACGAGAGTGCGACCATTGACGGGTGTGGACTTGTGAAGATCTATTTTAAGATTATACTTCCGTTATCCATGCCAGCATTGATTACAACTGCTATCTTTACGTTCATGTGGACGTGGGATGACTTCTTTAGCCAATTGTTGTACTTAACCACAGCTAACAATTTTACTGTTCCTTTGGGACTACGGTTATTTTTGGATGCTGAAGGGCAATCCACGTGGGGCGCAGTATTTGCCATGTCCGTTCTTTCAATATTGCCGGTCCTGACCGTCTTCTTTGTATTCCAAAAATATATTGTTGATGGTATTGCTACATCTGGTATTAAAGGATGATTAAACGACCAATTGCATATAAGGGGGAGCTATTATGGAACGACGCCAATTTGGAAGTACGGACATGAAGGTCAGCGTCCTTGGCTTTGGTGCCGCACAGATCGGCAAATACAAAGCGCCTGTTGAGGTAGTCGAACAGTTACTGGGTAGTGCTCTTGACGCAGGATTGAATGTAATCGATACTGCAGAATGTTACGGAATAAGTGAGGAACTAATCGGGCGTACAGTGGGACATCGGCGCCAGGATTATTATTTGTTTACAAAGTGCGGACATGCGGAAGGGTTGGCCGACCTGCCGGATTGGGATCCGGGATTGGTTGAGCCTAGCATTGACCGTAGCCTGAAGCGATTGAAAACAGATTATGTGGATGTTGTTCACCTTCACAATACACCTGAAAAGCTGTTGCGGCAAGGTGATTTAATAGAAGAACTTCAGCGTATGAAAGATAAAGGAAAGACCCGTTACATTGGTTACAGCGGGGATTCTCAGGCAGCGCTTTATGCGATTGAGTGTGGGGTTTTCGACTCACTGGAAACCTCTCTTAACATTGCGGATCAAGAGTCGATAGATCTAACGCTGCCGGAAGCTGCAAAAGGGGGCATGGGCGTCGTCATTAAACGGCCGATTGCCAATGCAGCTTGGTATATTGGCAAGCAGCCGGGAGGCAAGATTCATCAGCCGTACTGGGATCGTTTTAATCAGTTACGATATGATTTCTTACAGGGTGATGACGTTATGGGACAGGTTTCAATTGCACTGCGTTTTACTCTGTCGGTTCCTGGAGTGTGTACCGCGATTGTTGGTACAAGAAAAGCCGATAGATGGCTTCAAAATGCAGAGATTCTGAAGGATGGACCATTAGAAGTCGAACAAATCCAAGCGATTCGTGATCACTGGAAAGCAGTTGCGCGAGCTGATTGGATCGGAGTTGAATAGTTGTTGATACTCTAAGAAGGAGGTTGAATGGACGTGGACAAAATAAAGATTTATGAGGAAAATCACTCCTACTGGCAGTACAAAGGTAAACCGATTTTGTTGAGAGGGGCAAGTGATGAAGATAATTTGTTTCAATGGACGGACGAAACACTGATCGAGCATTTAGATTTGCTTTTATCCGTAGGCGGAAATTATGTAAGGAATACAATGTCCGACAGGGATCCGGGAAATGTATATGCATTTAAACAAATCAATGACAATCTTTATGACTTAAATCAGTGGAATGATGAGTATTGGCAAAGGCTTGAGTTCTTTTTGAAAGAAACGAAGTCAAGAGATATCATCATCCAATTAACGCTTTGGGATCAGCACGATTTAAATGCTTGGGCAACGCATCCGTGGAACCCGAAATGCAATGTAAACATTGACGAACGTACATTGCAGAACAGTGATGCGTTTTTTCAGACAGTGACAACAGGAAATACAGAGGTATTGAATTATCAAAATCAGTACATTGACAAGCTCTTGTCCATGACTTTGGAGTACGATCATATCTTGTACAACATAAACAATGAAAGCTGGGCGGGAATTGACTGGGAAAATTATTGGGCGAAAAAAATTCATGCTGCAGTAGATGAAAGAAATGAATCTGTGGAAATTACGACAATGCATATGTATCCAGCTAGTTCAGTTCGTGCATGCTTGCATTATCGAAATTTGTATTCATTTATTGATATATCTCAAATTAATCAGGATTCGAAAGGTCAAAAAGGACAACGTCACTGGGATGAATTGATGCGATATAGGAATGTCGTACAGACTGCGGGCCTTATGCCGTTGAACAATGAGAAAATTTATGGGAGTCAGGCAAATATATCACCAAAAATCGTTACTTACAATACATCAGCAGGTTTGAAAAAAGAAGCTATACAGCGATTTTGGCGGGATGTTTTTGGAGGATGCGCATCGGTTCGGTTTCATAGACCAACAGATGCGTTCTGGGGGATAGGCTTGTCAGAGGAGGCTATGGCAAGTATCAAATCCTTAACTTTGTTGCTGGAACAGTTAGATGTCTTCCAGTGTACTCCGAACAACGGGTTATTGAATGACAGAAACGAAAATGAAGCCTATTGCATGGCGAATATTGGAGATCAATATGCCGTTTATTTTCCTGAGGATGGGTCGGTTGAACTTGATCATTGGATTTATGGAGAAAGCATGAACCTGATGTGGTTAAATATTGATGAACAGAAATGGCTTGAGGCTGAAAGCGTAAAAGTGGAGTGGGAAACAGTCGAGCATGAATATAAATTCAAGGGGAGAGTTCGTCTTACCACACCAGGATCAGGATCATGGGTTGCACTGCTAAGTATGTGATGTCTACTAAATACATGATGAATGTTGTCTCTCATGTTTCAGTACTGTGATCTATGGGATCAGTTGTAATTAGTTGGATTAGGTATTGGATAATGGAATTGGATTGATGATACAACACTTTTAAATGAGGATAATTATGCTTATGAACAAGATTAAACAGCCTTTAAATAATATTAATGCCCCATCCTATAATTTGGATGGGGCAGAATTATGTTAATGTTTATGTAAATAGAAGGACTAATTAATATCAAGACAAGAATTTCGTTCTACTAGCTCCGTATCAACGAATACTTTTGTTTTGTTGTTATCATCATTTTCAATCTTTTCAATTAATCGATCTACTGCGATGGTAGCAATCTTGTTTTTAGGAACATGGACGGTTGTTAATTCGGGATTGATAATTTGTGCTTCCCAAATATCGTCAAAACCTATTACTGAAATATCGTGAGGAACTCTTAAACCAAGCTCATTCAAGGATTTAATAACACTAATAGCCATGTAATCACATTCACAAAATAAAGCTGTGGGAAGATTATGTCTATTTGCCGCAATAAGCTCCTTAAATTCATTTTGTGATGTGACAACTGTTGGAGGTAAGCTGTACATGTGTTTTTTTTCTAGCTTGATATTTTGTTCTTGTAGAGCTAATTCAAAGCCTTTTTTTCTCATTTTGAAATTATACATTCGGGAGGTAGACTCCACATAGCCAATTTTTTTGTGACCTTTATTTAATAGGTATTTTCCTGCGGAGTAGGCCCCTAGAGTATTATTCATTACGATAAAATCAAGATTTATAGTATCAAAGCATGTGTCAATAATCACTAGGTTATTAAATTTTGAACCGATATATTCTATCTGCTCACCACTTAAGTTAGTGCCTAACAAAATAATGCCATCAGAGTGTAATTCTTTTTTAAAAGTATCAAGTACATCATAAAAGTTGTCAATTTTTAGTGAGGATATCATTAAAGAGTAACCTCGTGACTGGATATTCTCACTTAAATTTTGCATAAGTTCCGTAAAGAAAGGGAAATTTTCGTATTTTTCAGAAACAATACCAGTGCCGGTAAAAGCTATAAACCTTAAGATTTTATTATTTTTCTGCCCCTCGCTAACAAGTTGCCGAGGACTGTATCCATGTTCTTGGGCAATTTTTAAGATTTTTTCTCTAGTAGCCTCGCTTAAACCAGGTTTTCCATTTATAGCAAGTGAAACAGCAGATGTAGAAACGTTTGCTAGTTTAGCAATATCTTTTATTTTCATATGTACCACCACTTCTGGATTTATGGGTTATTATTAATCATTAAACGCTTTTACAATATTCTACATTTAGTTACACTAAAATACAATAGTTAGCTAACTTTCAAATATGAAAGTTAAGGGGGAGAATGTTGTCCAATAACAACAGAACTGAAGAAATGTATTGCCATTAATAAAATGGAAAACATGTTGAATTACTAGATTTAATTGTTTTTGTTCAAGAGTACGTTTTGAAGTTTAAATTTATGCAGAATAACCAATAGAAGAAGCAAAAAGGCAAAAATATTTTAATAAAATAGTTATTATTTCGTCTGCCATTTTATACCCTTTCCTATAAATGTTCTGTCTTGTGTTTTGGTGGATTGAATTCGTATATGAGGGTAGTGTTGTAACTTTATTGAGAGTCATAGTATACAACTATATAATAATAGATTAATTGAGTATCCCTTTTGCTCAGAATAAATGTAATCGTGTTATAACAGAAACATTGATGAAATGGAACGAATGAGAATCCGCGGGAAAAACAATTGGTACGAAAAATCTTCGAGTTGTCTCAAGGTATATATCTCCATATCAACACTAGCAGAGGACGAGACAGAAGCCTTTATTAAGACTGTTCTTTCTTCCCGGGTGCAGAAGCATTGCGGAGCTAGGAGGGCGACATTACACCGTCGCCCACAGGATGCGGGCGGACCTTAGGCATAATTGGAGGACGGCCACAATTGCGCCTTTGCCTGAGGGACGTGGTGGGCGGAACTTAGGTTTAATTGGAAATTCTTCAGAGCTCATTAAAACTATTAGAATAATATATCCAGTGATGACCGACACTTCTGAGCTGAGGGAAAGCTCAGAATAGATTATAGGGAAGTATTTTCTACAGTTGTAACTTTTTCCTGCTGTTTTTGTTCATATTTTTCTTTTTTATCTATAATCGTTTTAAATGATAAGTCAGCTAACCACATAATATAGAAAGCAGTAAGACTAACACCAAAGAAAAGAAGTGAAGCAGGTATTCTAATAAGCCAGAAGTAAATTCCAACAATACCAACAATCATAAAAATAGTAAATTTGAAATTAGTAATACCGATCATTAATGAATATTTGATGTATTGACTAAATTTAAGATCATAATGAACATAAACCGGAATAATGTAGAGAAGAAAAATAATATAAAGGATACCTGCTAAAAACAGTAAACCTAATAGAACAGTATTTAATATACCATCGACTATTGTTAAATATAGTAAATCAATATATAGTACAGAGCCAACGACAAGAATAATAAGACCGAATAAATTTCCTTTAAAGAATTCTTGTTTAAATGTAGCCCAAAATGTTTTTAATACTGGAATTTCAGTTTCACCCATTATCCACTTCCTAATTATAGTAAACATTGCGATAGCAGCTGGCATAAAACCGAAAAGAATTAAGCCAATAAAAGTGAATAAAACCCATAATATATTTATGTATGCTACGCGCATAATCCATTCACAAACTCTATAAACACCGCCCATTAATCCACCCATTTGCATTGAACATCCCTCTTCCCTGATAAATAAATGGTGACGCGAATTTGTAAGCTTTATTATTTAGTGGTTACAGGTTGTAAAGATTGAACTCCTATTGTTGATTTTCGTTCTACTACTTCTGTATCGATAAAAATTTTCATGCTTGTATCGTCATTTTTTTCAATTTTATCAATTAACCGGCTTACCCCCACTGATGCGATCTCATTTACCCTTACATGTATAGTTGTTAGCTCAGGGCTTACTACTTGCGTTTCAAATATATTATCAAACCCTATAACTGAAATATCTTCAGGTACTTTAATATTTAATTCAGTTAAAGATTTTATTACACTAATTGCCATATAGTCACACTCACAAAATAAGGCTGTTGGAAGGTTATTCTTATTTTTCATTATTTTTTGCTTGAACTCCTCTTGTGAAGATACAACTGTAGGGAACATTTTATAAAAATTTTCTTTGCCAATGGTAAGTCCATTTTCATTAATGGCATTCAGAAAGCCTTCTTTTCGTTTTTCGAAGTTGTAGATTCTTGAATTAGATTCAACATAACCTATCTTTGTATGACCTAAATTTATCAAGTGTTTTCCAGCCTGCCTAGCCCCAAGAGTATTATTCATAACAATAAAATCTATGTTTTCTGTTTCAGAGCAGGTATCTAGCACGACTAAATTTGGCTGACATCTTTCTACTATTTTTATTTGCTGGTTTGTTAAGTTAGTGCCTAAAAGGATAATTCCAGATGATCTCTGTTCGTTTTCTAATTTAAAAATATCTTTCTCTAAATTTTCACTGTTTATGGAGGAAATGATTAATGAATATCCTTTAGAAGCACTTATATTATCAATATTGTTTATTAGTGCCATAAAGAAAGAAAGAGACTGATATTGTTCTGATACAATCCCTGTATTTGTACAAGCAACAAAACGAAGGAAATTTGATCTAGAGGTTGACTCTTCTTTTGAAAACGAACGGCGCTTATATCCGTGTTCTTCAGCAATTTTTAATATCTTATCTCTGGTTTGTTTACTAACTCCTTGCTTACCGTTTAGTGCTAATGAAACTGCAGATTTAGAAACGTTTGCGAGCTTTGCAATATCATCTATATTCACTAAATGAACACCACCTTACGTTATTTTTAGACAGTAAGAAAATACTATATTTAAATAGATTGAACATTGTATAAAAATTATATCATATTTCTAATTGTTTAGTCTAAAATTTTAGATTATTTTAGTATTAATTTTACTTATGTTTACATAACTGTTATATATAAAAAGTCTAAAAATCCATAAAAAACTATTGACTTAATTATTTTCAATTGCTACTTTTGTGGTAAGGATAATGAAGTGTAATAAGCTGATATAGCAATTTTATACATGTTATAGTACTTCTAATAAAAAAAAAGAAGTATAGATAATTTTTATCATTTCATATTATTTTTTACTTATTGATTAACTAAAATATTTAATTTGGTTATATAAAATTTAATTCCCTTTTGGCGAGAAATAATTGTCTTACAGAATTATAAGTTAATTGAAGTATTATAGGTTAGAAAGTAACGAGTTTTGTAGATTGTATCCCACATGTTAATTCACAAAGTAAAATCAAAAGCGGCTGATGATATATTTCATAACTTTAACTTTAAGTCTTCCTGAAATATGAAAGGAGATATTGAAATGTCAATGATTGATAAAGGGGCTCTTTTTGGAGAACGATATCGAGTTATTGTGTCTACTGATATTGGGGGAAGTGATCCAGATGATTTTCAATCCATGGTTCATTATTTGCTCTATTCCGATTTATTTGATACAGAAGGACTTATTTCGTCACCTTGGGACAAAGGAACAGTAAAGGATATTTATGATGTTATTGATCAATACGAAATTGATTTTCCAAATTTACGGACACATTCAGCTGACTATCCTTCACCTGATTATTTACGTTCGATTACAAAGCAAGGTACGATGGATTTTGCTCCATTTAAAGGCTATAGCAAAAGAACAGAAGGGTCAGATTGGATTATTGAATGTGCGAAGAAAGATGATCCTAGGCCAATATATATTTTAGCTTGGGGTCTTTTAGAAGATTTAGCGCAAGCCCTTCATGATGATCCAAGTATTAAAGAGAAGCTTAGGGTGTATTATATTGGGGGACCTAATAAAAAATGGGGATTGAATGCATACGAATACATACGTGAACATTATCCTGATTTATGGATGATAGAAAATAATTCAACCTATAGAGGTTGGTTTGTTGGTGGAAACCAAGATGAAGATTTAGGTAACAAAACTTTTGTCACTAATCATGTTGTAGGACATGGTGCTTTGGGAAATTATTTTGGTAATCATCTAGGTGGAGTAATTAAAATGGGTGATACGCCAACTGTCTCCTATTTGTTAAAGGGTACTCCTGATTCTCCAGAAAATGCTAGTTGGGGTGGAAGCTTCGTCAAAGTGATGAGTCGACCAAAGTCGGTTTTTAGAAGGAATACTAACTTAGATGATATAGTAGAAGTTTTTGAAGTTCTAGAGCTGGTTTTTAACGGCCCTGACTTAGGAGTAGCTCAGGATAAATCGGTATTCTCGCTGATTGTCAAAGGTCAGGAATTTGAAGGGTTTTATTGTGGTAGTGGGGAATATAGGGTTCGATTTATGCCAAAATCAATGGGAGAATGGTCTTATTTGATAAAAAGCAAAATCCCTGTATTAGATGGACAATCTGGTGAGTTTACGTGTGTTGAAGAATCAGAAGCAGGCAGATCAAAAGACTGTCAGCGGTATCCTAACTGGTGGTCTGACTTATTGGATGAAGAGTATGCCGAACAAGAGCATAAAGGGGCAAAAACAGTAAATAAATGGCGTGAACAATTCTTACGAGATTTTCAAAATAGGCTAGATAGGTGCAAAGGAAGGACAAAACAAGATTAAGTGAAAGCATGGGGACGGGTATAGTGCTTCCATATCTGAGTTAGATGATGGGAGCACCAAAATCTATCAGTTAGTCTCTAGGTTCGCCTCCATAGAGTTCAATTCGTGTATGATCCCCTTCATCTGCAGCAACGATTTTAAAGGCGAATTCCTGATTTATTCCATCACTTTCGTAAATGTTCAAGTACATACGTTTTGCACTCCCTAAGATGGATTGTGATTCCCTAAATTCTTCATAAAGTTCCTCAATGCTATCCCGGTCTAACGGGCTTGTCATTTCAATCAAATATCCTTCCTTAATTATATCGATAAAAGGATCATCGTCCCCATAAACTTTAGTTACATCCTTTATTTCAAAAGTCCATAGTAAAAGGAATGTTAGATGGGAAATCATCAGGGACGCCATCAACAGTTGCTGCTGTGTTTATTTCTTCCGGAGGCTCCTCTTCCTCTAGTGCATCATTTGTTTCACCATTGTTCTGATCATCGGTGGTTTCCTTTCAGGCTTTATCGTTAGTATTGGTTGTTGCTTCAGTTTCATCATTGATAGATGGTACTTCAGCTTCTGAATCGGAACTATTATCATTTTCCTGACATCCGCTATTGATCAACACAGCAAAAAATAACAAGGGGATTATCCAGAATTTCCGTTGCATCAAGGTACAAAACTCCTTTATCATTTATATATATCTATTGATGATGATAGCAAAGGTTCAGCATGTAAAATATTTTCCAAAAATATAAATTGAAGAAACTGTAGATGTTAGATCGATAGTATTCCATATTAAAGGAACATATTAAATATATTTAAATAGCATCGTGAGAACCGTCCCCGATTGTTCAAAAGAGTATTTGGAATATTTTAAATATTAATTAACAGAATATAGATATTTCATTGTTTTATGTACCAATGAGAGTATAATAAGAAAATAGATGTCATTTCATGACTAAAATTTCAATCACTTGAATATTTTAGGTGTTTTATTTTTCCATTTATAAGTTATTCTATTTAAGGCTTAAGGCTTATGAGGAAATACTACTGTGGCTGCTTCAGACAGTAGTAGGGATTGATTAAAATTAATTTAGAAGGTACAAAATCAAATTTATAGGAGAATGTATGATGAACGAACATAAAATATATATACTCCTAACACGTACAGGAACAGTTCTTTCGAGGTTAATTCAACTCTATACTAGAAAAAACTATAATCATGCCTCCATATGCTTTCATTCATCTTTTATGGAGGTTTATAGTTTTGGAAGGAAAGTTCCTAGAAACCCATTTATCGGTGGGTTTGTGAAAGAGGATATTCGTGCAAGTTTCTTTAGCCAAGCGAGCTGTGCAGTCTATAGCTACACCGTAACGGATGATCAGCTGCAAAGAATGATGACTTATATGAGAAAAATAGAGGAGCAAAAGGAACGCTATCGTTATAATCTATTAGGCTTGTTTGCTATCGCAGTGAATAAACAAATTGATAGGAAATACGCTTTCTTTTGCTCGCAATTTATCGCAACGGTTTTACAAGAATGCGAGGTTATAGAATTTAACAAACCACTTTCCCATGTGGCTCCATATGATCTAGTGGAAGGAACCAACTTTCAACTGGAATATCAAGGTACGCTAGCAAACTTCTACAAAGAAATTGACTTACAAGTGAGTAGTAGTATAGGAATACTTCATGGAGAATGGGAGCCAGAATTGGAAAAAATGTCATAATGGAATAATAATAGCCATCTAATATGATAATGTGTTCCTTTACTATCACCCCCATTAAAAAGGTAAGAAGAAATGACCATCAAAATCATGTATTTTGATGGTCATTTTTTTACGTTTAAAGGTAATAATTTATAAATTTTTTTCTAACGTTGTCTAGCTCCATGCGCCATCACCTCGTGTCAAAGAACCTGCCCGTATAAAAAGTAAATAGCACTTTTTAACGGCCAGAACATTTGCATTTCGGTGGGAGACAGGATGTCGATATTACGCCGTTGCCTACAGGACGTAGGCTGTACTTAGGCGGAATTGGGGCGCATTGCGCTTTTCTTATCATCTTTAGTTTATGTGTAATTCGGAGTTTGAACACGTACGAAAGGAGACATAAAATCCTTTAGTTTACACCATACTTTTTATTAAGGGGAGATGGGTAGGAATCGAAGGGGAAGCTGTAAAAAAAGAGATTATTTTTAGTAATAGTTTAGATGGGAAGAAACATCTTGATATTGTTTCTTATGTTGGATTAATGAAAATGAAGAATTATGATATTCATTTGTATGTCTAGAATAGCAGAAACACTTTTACTTATTTTATACCATTTTATACCAGATTAGCTATTGACTAGAACGTTTGCGGGGAATATAATTCAGTTAAACGAAGGGAACGGACGTTCTTTTTCGTAGGGGGAGTGGTGTAGATGGTTGAATCTTGGACGGATCATGATCGATTATTTAAAGAATTGATTTCTACTTTTTTTGAGGAGTTTATGGTGTTGTTTTTTCCGGAAGTTCACGAGCAGCTAGATTTTACCAATACTCATTTCTTGTCTCAAGAGATATTTACTGATGTTACGGATGGAGACAAACATGAAGTAGATTTATTGGTAGAAACGAAATTAAGGGGGATGGATAGCTTAATTATTGTACATGTTGAATCCCAAGCAAGCTTTCAAAAGCAATTTAATGAAAGAATGTTTATTTATTTTAGTAGAATATTTCAAAAATACCGCCGCAAAATACTTCCCATTGCTATTTTTAGCTATGACACTCCTAAAGATGAACCTAACGCATTAGCGATTAATTTCCCTTTTGTACAAGTACTGAACTTTAACTATTTATCTATTGAATTAAAAAAGAAAAATTGGCGTGATTATATCAGGAGTGAAAACCCTGTAGCTGCCGCATTGTTAAGTAAAATGGGTTATAATAAGGATGAACGAATTGAAGTAAAAAAAGAATTTTTTAGAATAATCATTAGGTTAGAGCTAGACAGAGCTCGAGAATCGTTATTAACTGGTTTTTTCGAGACGTATTTGAAATTAACTGATGATGAGGAATACCAATTTCAAGAAGAGGTGAAAGCAATGGATCCAAAGGAGGCCAAGAAAATTATGGAAGTTATCACTTCTTACGAAAGAAAAGGAATAGAGATAGGTGTAGAGCAAGGAATAGAGCAAGGAATAGAAAAAGGAATAGAGCAAGGAATAGAAAAAGGAATAGAACAAGGAATAGAAAAAGGACTAGGACAAGTAGCAAAGCGTATGTTAAGTAAAGGGAAAAAAGTGGATGAAATCATCGATCTAACAGGTTTATCTATTTCTGATGTGGAACGTCTAAGAGCTGAGATGGATATAGAGATAGACTGATTATCACAAACATGTACCAGGTTATAGCATTATAATTTGGAGGACAGATTAGACAGAGCTCGAGAATCGTTATTAACTGGTTTTTTCGAGACATATTTAAAATTAACCGATGATGAGGAAAACCAATTTCAAGAAGAGGTGAAAGCAATGGATCCAAAGGAGGCTAAGAAAATTATGGAAGTCATCACTTCGTACGAAAGAAAAGGAATAGAACAAGGGATAGAACAAGGAAAAGAACAAGGATTAGGACAAGTAGCAAAGCGCATGTTAAGTAAAGGGAAACAAGTGGAAGAAATCGCAGATCTAACGGGTTTGTCTATTTCTGATGTGGAACGTTTGAAGGAAGAAATGTGGTGGGAATAAACGTTATACGCTAGTTTACCCCCATTATCCTCCTTTAATGATAGAAACGATATCGAAGCCTCATGGTACTACAAAGTAATTTTCTTTGAAGGCTGGAACTCTGCTCATGCATCACGAGAACCGTCCCCACAGATAATTTTCAAAAAAGCAGCAATTGCAATTGGTAGTGTACTAAATGGGCTTAACGCTAACCCAATCACAGGTAAAAATACTGGTGACGCTTGGAATATGACTGCTATTGCTGTTAGTATTCCTCCGTAACACACAAATTTGGCTTTATTCATTTCTTTTCTTTCAAATGAATAACCTCTTTCTTATAAAACGCTGTTACGTTTTTAAAATATAAAATCAAACGCCTCGCGTCATCCAGATTACCTAACAGACTACGATTTTTTCACTAAGTTCTCATAGGACAATTTCAAATACAGTGCCTTTTTTAAAATCAGTCACTTTTGAAGAGCCATAAGCTCCTAAAAATAGTCTTTGTTGATTCGAATCTGTTCCTAAACTAACATAATAAGCGTCCTCGTCACCAAAATTAAAACCGATGTCAATCACATGAAAATATTCGGTCGATTATTTATTCTTGTTTGACCCTGACTATAAGCAAGAACTCCTCTTGTTGGATTCTCAGATTCTTCCCGGCGGGCAAAATCCGTAAATACAACACTTCCCATTAAATCTGGGATGCTATTTCCCATGTAGGCCTGCACTCCTGTTAATGCTGTTCCCTGAAACTTAGTTGGGCGGGTTAATCATTCCCGTTCGGCTTCAGCAACCATTCTTCTACCGTATCGGTGTGGTCATATTTTGTTTTTCTATTGTTCCACTTCAGGTTTAATGTGGTTATATCACAAGGATCTGGTTCAAAGGAATCAGAAAGAGCACCAGGGCCTTGCGTACCAGCGACGGAATAGTGAAGATAAAACAGTCCGTTATGATAAAAATCGGGATGAAACGCTAAGCCTACCAACCCCGTTCATCATACCCACCTCTAGAACCAAGTTCTATCACTCTATCGCGAATATCTAAAAAAGTCCTTGCTTTTCCGTTTCCGATACATAAAACCTCTCCTACCTGTGTTGCTACAAATAAACTTTCGAATGAGTCACCGGAAAGTACCGCCGATTTCAACACGGTAGGTAAATTTATAATACTTACAATAGGACGTAGATTCACTTTCACTTTGTTCAACTCCATTCTCCCCACTTTGTCTTATTTCCCTATAAGAAGAATATGAGTTGAATGTATGAAGTAGCACCAAATTAGGTGTATGGAGGAAGGATCAAGTACCTTTTAGGGGGAATCTTGGAAAAATATGTGAGTTAGAGTACGAACAGCCGTATAGTTATGATTTAACGTTTCGGGGATTAGGCAACCATACCCATTTGATTTATTTGAAAATTTTGAATAGGTAATAGTTAAAAAGTACAAGCATGTTTTTCGATTAAGAATATACTGAATATAATTTAGGCAGTAGGGAGGTGAAACCATGAGAAAACCTTGGTTTAACCATTCTTGTATTAGTAAACAGGAATTTCATTTAAGTAATGCCATGCGTTTAGTGTGGGAACAACACGTGTATTGGACAAGAATGACAATCAATAGTATTGCCTTCGGTTTACCTGATATAGACGCTGTTACTACGCGTCTACTCCGAAACGCTACAGATATGGCTAATTTACTAAAGCCTTTCTATGGAAATAGAATTGCAGCAAAGTTCACCAAATTACTAAGGGATCATCTAATAATTGCTGCGGAACTTGTTAATGCCGCAAAAGCAGGAGATCAAGAAGCTGTTGCTGATGCACAGAGAAGATGGAACAGAAATGGAGAAGATATTGCAAAATTCCTCAGTAGAATAAATCCTTTTATATCAAGAGATGAATTCCAAGAAATGTTTTTCGAACATCTGGAAATAACTACAAAGCAAGCGTTATTAATACTCCAAAACAAATTTCGATCAAGTATTTTTGTGTTTGACGAAATTGAATTGCAAGCTTTACAAATGGCGGACACATTAACGAAGGCAATTGTGAGACAATTCCCCAGAAGGTTTCGAATAAAGATTTGCTAATAACTTCATAAGAAAAATCAAGGCACTCATATCAGTGCCTTTTTTAAAAGTTAAATATTTACTTTGGAAGTCTAGCTCCAGGCGCCACCGGCTCGAGGTCAAATAACCTACACGATAAAAAGTGTAAGATCGCACTTTTTATTGGACACCACATTTGCTTGTCGCCGGAGATAGGATGTCGACATTACGCCGTTGCCCACAGGACGTGGGCTGTACTTAGGCGTAATTGGGGCGCCTTGCGCTTTATTGCCTTTTATATGTGAATGGTAAGGAGAAACAATTGGTTTATCACTTTTACAAGTTTTATTTTTGTGTTAATATGAACACGTTCATAAAAAAAACTTGTTCATAAAAAGAACAGGTTCAAAGTAGTGGTAATTCGTAGTTTATGCTTAAAAATAAAGGAGGGTTGCACGGAAAAAGGGACAAACGGCTTGCTTCTTGTTCCTTTTTGGAAAAGTGATGATACTATTTAAAAACTAATTGGAGGTATGTGAACAACATGAATAATTCTAGAGTGGAGAAATCAATTTTTTGGCCATCATTATTATTAATTGTTATTGCAACGTTATTATTAGTCATTTTTCGAGAAACTGCAGGTCCAGTCGTATCTAATATGATGACCGGTATTACTTACCGTTTAGATTGGGCATTTGAATTTTTAACCATAGGGTTATTTATAATATTACTTTGGTTAATGGTAGGAAGGTATGGGCGTGTGAAGCTTGGAGATAAACACGATGTACCGGAGTTTTCTAGGTTCAGCTGGGGAGGCATGTTATTTACAGCAAGTATGGGGACAAGTATTATGTTTTGGTCGATTGTGGAACCGATTTACTATTATACTTGGCCGCCATTTGGATTCGAAGCAGAGTCAAGTGCTGCTGCTGAATATGCTGTAAGCTATGGCTTATTTCACTGGGGTATTTCTGCTTGGGCGTTATATGCGTTGCCTGCTGTAGTAATGGCGTATAGTTTTTACGTGAAGAAGAACGCGTCATTAAAAATCAGCGCTGCCTGCCGAGGTGTACTTGGAAAGCATGCCGATGGTTTTCTAGGAAAAACCATTGATGTATTAGTGATATGGAGTATGATTGGCGGTCTTGGTACGTCATTAGGTCTTGGTGTACCAATGGTAGCTGCCGTACTTGGTAATTTAATTGGAGTAGAACAATCATTATGGTTAAACATTGCAATTATCGTTATATGGACATTTATCTTTAGTTTCAGTGCGTATTTCGGATTATACAAGGGTATCCGAAAGTTAAGTGATTATAATGTGTACATGGCATTAGGTCTTGCATTATTTGTAATCATCGTGGGACCGACACTGTTCCTTCTATCTTATTTCACCAACAGTTTAGGAATAATGCTTGATAACTTCTGGATGATGAGTCTATATACGGACCCGATTCACCAGAGTGGATTCCCACAAGCTTGGACTGTATTCTATTGGGCATGGTTTGCTGCGACAGCACCGTTTATCGGTATCTTCGTAGCGAGAATTTCAAAAGGGAGAAGTATTCGTGAGCTTGTATTTAACGTGTTATTATGGGGGTCACTTGGAAGCTGGTTATATTTCGGTGTCTTCGGCGGATATGCCATGGACTTACAGTTAACTGGTCAACTTAATTTGGCACAAATTCAAGCAGAACAAGGAGATACCTCTGTCATCGTGGCTGTTCTTAATTCATTGCCGATGCCAGTCGTTGTTTCAATTTTCTTCCTTATTTTAGGATTTATCTTCTTAGCTACTTCTTTAGATTCAGCCAGTTATGTTATTGCAAGTGTGGCTACGAAAAACTTATCGGAAAACGGAGAGCCAGCTCGTTGGCACCGTCTCATGTGGGGAATTCTTCTTTCCACATTAGCAATCAGCCTTACAATTGCAGGAGGACTAAGTGTTGTACAAACTTCATCTGTATTAGTTGCTGTTCCGGTGTTGATCTTATATGTTCTAATGACAATTTCATTAATAAAATGGTTAAAACAAGACGAGTCGATCCATGTATATGTTAAAAACGAGACAGAAGGGAAGTAACAAATGACTGCAGGACGGAAAGATATTCAGCGTGCGAGAATGTGGAAGTATTTTTTGGATGCTGCAACGGAAGTGATTGAAGAAGAAGGAACGAAGAAAGTAACGATCCGTAAGATTGCTGATCGGGCTGGTTTTACGAGCTCAACGGCGTACAATTACTTCAAAGATTTATCCCACTTAAAGTTTTTTGCTGCGATGCGTTTTACAACAGACTATCTTAACGACCTGCCATCTTATATGGATAAGGGATCAAATAGAATCGAGAAATGGTTATACTCGTGGGAGTGTTTTTGTAAGCACTCCTTCGAGCAACCGGAAATCTATTCGATCATTTTTATGGATAATCTAGGTACGCAGCCACAAACGCTTTTAGATGATTATTACAAAATCTATAAAGATGACATCATCGGTTTACCAGAGCAAATTCAATCGATTATTATGGAACACAGTTTTTCAAAAAGAAGTGCCTTATATATCCAAAGTGCCGTGAGTGAAGGATTCATAAAAGAAGAGAATATTGATCTCATTGCAGAAATGACACTGATGATTTGGAAAGGCATGATGAATACTTTTATGAATCAACGGCGTGATTTCACCAAAGAAGAGGCTGTGCGCCGTACACTCTTTTTAATCGAAGAGTGTGTCATGAATGTCGTTGAAGAGGAAAGAAGGGGAGAAATTTCCTTTTCTCCTCGAATTTAAAGAAACTTTTACAGGAGAGGATGAACCTCATTGGTTTTTAACATCAAGGATTCAAAAGAACGGAGAATTAAAAGGGAATTCCCATTTAAGATAAAAAAGAGAGAACATGTGTGGATCCCCATGTCTGATGGTAAGAAGCTAGCAGCTACCATTTGGCTTCCGGAAGATGCAGAGGACAATCCCGTTCCAGCGATTTTAGAGTATATTCCTTATCGTAAAAATGATTTTACAGCTATTCGAGATTCGATCAGACACCCTTATTTTGCGGGGCATGGTTATGCCAGTGTCCGTGTGGATATAAGAGGCTCTGGTGATTCTGACGGAATTTTACTAGATGAATATTTAAAACAAGAACAAGACGATGCACTAGAAGTGTTAGATTGGTTAGCTGCACAGCCTTGGTGTACAGGCTCTGTTGGAATGATTGGCAAATCATGGGGAGGATTTAACAGTCTGCAAGTAGCAGCTCGTCAACATCCTGCGTTGAAGTCAATTATTACATTATGTTCCACAGATGATCGTTATTCAGACGATGTTCATTACCGTGGAGGAAATGTCCTTGCTTCCGATATGCTTTGGTGGGCATCCACGATGTTTGCTTATAATGCCCGACCACAAGATCCAGATGTAGTAGGGAAAAGCTGGCGAGAAAATTGGCTTGAAAGATTGGAGCATACACCTCCGTTCGTAGAAGAGTGGCTACGACATCAGCGAAGAGACGACTATTGGAAGCACGGCTCTGTGTGTGAAGACTTTTCTGCGATCAACATTCCGGTTTTTGCAGTAAGTGGTTGGCAGGACGGATATACGGATGCCGTCTTCCGTATTCTCGAGAACTTACCGGAACAAAGTAAAGGTCTTATCGGACCATGGGCACATGAATATCCGGAAGTGGCAACGCCGGAACCTGCCATCGGTTTTCTACAAGAATGTTTACGTTGGTGGGATCAGTGGCTAAAGGGGAAAGATACCGGCATCATGGAAGAGCCGAAGCTTGTTACCTGGATTCAGGACAGTGAGCTGCCACAGGTGACGTATGAGGCACGACCAGGAAAATGGGTTGCTGACAACACTTGGCCGGCGCAATCCGTCACCGATACCTCCTTTTGGTTAACAGAAGAAAGGTTAACAAAGGAATCCATAACAGGTGAAAAAATAGAGATTCCTAGTGTGCAGCAGCATGGCTTATATGCAGGAGTTTTTTGTCCGTTCGGTCAACCGGGTGATCTTCCAGGGGACCAACGCCTTGAAAACAGCAAGTCTGTAGTATTTACTTCAGAAGCATTTGAGGAACCAATGGAATTATTAGGCCATCCAGTTTTTCATGCTGAACTTTCGTCGGATCAAGAGGATGCCTTACTTGCTGTAAGATTAAGTGTTAAAGCACCTACTGGCGAATCTACACTAATAAGCTGGGGAATGTTGAATCTCACTCATAGAGATTCTCATGAACATCCAGAAAAATTAGTACCGGGGAAAAAATATAAAGTTGCTGTCCAACTAGATTCATTAGGCCAACAAATTCCTAAAGGCCACCGTTTGGAAGTAGCCGTATCCCCTACGTATTGGCCGCAAGCATGGCCATCTCCAAAACCTGTGACGTTGACATTATACACAGGAGAGGAAACCCGTTTAACGTTGCCAGTTCGTACACCTCAAGAAGAAGATGCCGTTTGCGGTCAATTTGGTCCACCTGAAACAGCTCAAGTGATGGATCGGGAAATTATCAGGAAGGAAGAGAGAAACCGCAATGTCGTCCACAATTTAATTGATGGTGTATGGAAGATAGAGGACTATTCGGACGAAGGAGAACGCCGTCTTCCTGAAAATGGCATACAGTACGGAAGCAAAAATAGAAATACATTTAGCATAAAAAAGAATGATCCACTTTCAGCAAAGGTTCAATGTGAATGGGAATTGAACCTAGGCCGAGATCATTGGCAAACAACATTAGTCACCTACAGTGAAATGACAAGTGATGAAACAAACTTCTATCTGATTAATACAATGACAGCCTATGAAAAGGACGAAAAAGTCTTTCATAAAACATGGGAAACGGCAATACCAAGGGACCATGTATAAAGGAAAATGGGCGCAGCTAGCTTATTCAAGTATTTTATATTTGGATAAGCTAGTTTTTTGAAAGATTAAGTATAAAATTTTACTCTACGTAGGTTGTCTAGTTCCATGCGTATTAATTAATGTAGTGGAGATTATTTTTGAATAAATAACGTTCTTGAAGAATCGAGTGCTAGTCCCCCAGGGCGCTGATAATACTATACGCATTTGGGGGCTGGTATCTCCTTTGGTAAAGAAAGAGATGTGGAAATGCATCACAAGAACCGTCCCTAAGTCGAAAAATATGCATCTATGTTCCCATTTTCATACTAAATTATACAAATTCAGTTGACTTACCACATGAAAGTCGCTAAGCTTTTAAAAAAGAAAGTAACATTCCTCTATAGAGAACTCCTACACGGAATAAAACCTACAAGAACTTCCTTATGTTTACGTAACAAATATTAATATAAAGTAGAATTAAGTAATGTACTACATATTTCTGAGACAGTTTGGATAATAGGTAAAAACTTGCTCACCTTATTTTTCTGAATATTGAAAATTCATAAGTGGTAAGGTTAGTGTGCTCTAATTGTTATTTTAAAAAATGTAAGCGCTTTATTTTTATAATCTATCAAATGTAAGGAGGGATTTTTATTGTATTTGCGCGGAAAGCCACCATAAGGCAAGGAAGGAGGAAGAGATTACCACCGCATTATAAATAATACTTAAGGGGGAAACAAATTAGTGAAACAAATTTGTAGAATTACATTCAGATTAACTTTAATATTTGCTTTAGTATTTTCTTCGTTCGGAATGAGTTTTATTAATGAAGGACAAGCCACCAGTACACAAATATATGAAGCTGAAGATGCCCCAGTACTTTATAAAGCAGGCGTTTATAATAATCACGATGGGTATACAGGAACAGGATTTGTGGATTATGTACCCAACGAGCCAGGTGGATATATTGAGTGGGTTGTAACAGCACCTTCAGCAGGTACTTATACGTTAGATTTTAGATATGCTCATGGAAGAACAGATGATAGACCAGGTGAAGTACTCGTCAACGGTAATGTCGTCGAGAGTTCTCTTCCATTTCCTTCAACTGGAGCTTGGAATAATTGGGGAGTATCTAGTATGACAGCTGAGTTGAATGAAGGAAGTAATACAGTTCGCTTAATTGGAATCGGAAATGAAGGTGGAGTCAATATAGATCACCTTAAGTTGACTGGTGGAAGTGAAGCTCCTCCTAGCGATCCTGAACCAACAGAACCAGTAACTTCCATATTTACGGACAATTTTGAAGGGGCAACCTCAAGTAACATATTTACAACAGATTATATGACCCTTCCAAATGACTCTTCTAAACCTATGTATATTAGGACTGGTGGAACCGTTACAGCAGAGGGAGGAACAATAACGTTAGGTAGCGGAAGAACGACAATAGGCGCTGAATCTAATACTAGCTCAACATCTTCTAGTACCCCTGGGGGAGTATTTGATTTAAGTGAACCGTATCAACTTAAATTAAATATTACGACAGCAGGAGGAGACAGTGGTAAAAAGTTTCAAGTGTATGTAGATAATAATACTACTGGTCAGGCAAATTCCATTCATGGATCTGCCTCTAAGGTATATGAGGTAGCAGCAAATGAACTGTCTACAGGGGAGTTGGTTCTCGACTTAGATATTGGAACTACTCATTCATTCATTCAACTTCGTACGGAAAGCGGTGCTACTGTAACAATTGATAGTGTGAATATTGTTCGTCCATCGGATGAAGAGCCAACAGAACCATCTGATCCTGAGCCAACGCCTCCAAATACACCTTCTGGTTTAGTAGCTTCTGCTGAAGATGGAGAAGTGACATTATCATGGAACGCTGTATCGAATGCGGATAATTATAATGTGAAAAGATCTACAACAAGTGGAGGTCCGTATAGTGCAGTAGCTACAGTAAGCAACACAAGCTATACGAATACATCAGTAACAAACGGTACTACGTATTACTATGTTGTAAGCGCTGTCAATGGTGATGGAGAAAGTAATAACTCTTTACAGGTAAGTGCAACACCTGAAGCGCCTCAGCAAGACCCTAGTGATCCTTATGTGGTCGTGTTTGAAGATAGCTTCAATGATCAAGCAACAGGATCTATACCTGCTGGATATAGTGTGGATGAAAGTGGAGGAACGGTTAGAGTCTCCGCAACACCTAGTACGTCCAATAAAAGTGTCTATCTGAATAACACAAGCACTTCAGCCAATGTAACACTAACGAAAGAGTTCCCAGAACAATCGGATGTTGTTACTTTCTCTTTTACATTTATGCAGGAACAAATGACTAGTTCGACTAAAATAGCAAGAATTATGGGCGGAGATGAAGTAGGGGTTTTCTTAGAGACTAGTAATGGAAATCTAGCATATCGAAACTCTAATGATACATTTACACCGTTACTAAGCTATAGCGCTGGTACATGGTATGACTTTGTCGTAGTAGCGGATATAACGAATAATAGAGCAGATGTATATATTGATGGAGAAAGAAGAATAAGTAACGCTAATTTCTACGATCCAGTATCTAGTATTGATTCATTCGATTCTTTCACACCAAACAGTAACACAATTGGTCATTATCTTAATGATGTAATGCTTGTGCAAGGAGCATGGCCTCCTGGAAGTGATCAGCCTCCTGTTACACCAAGTGAGTTAATCGCATTTCCTGGTGACGAGCAGGTTTCATTAAATTGGACAGCTTCCACAAATGCAAGCAGCTACAATGTAAAGCGTAGTACAACTAGTGGAGGCCCATATACGACAATTGCTTCTGAAATTAATTGGACGAGCTTTACAGATTCAAATGTACAAAATAATGTAACTTACTATTATGTAGTCAGCTCAGTCAATCCTCAAGGAGAAAGTGCAAATTCTGCACAGGTAAGTGCAACACCTCAAGTACCAACAATACCTGAGATTCCTGAGGGTGATCGTACATTTTATATAGCACCAAATGGAAGTAATAACAACTCAGGTACAGAGTCTGCTCCATTTGCCACATTGAATCATGCTGTTGGTATTGCTCAGCCTGGAGATGTATTTGTTCTAAGAGGTGGAACCTATTATCATGATACAAGAATAGATATTAATAGAAATGGTAATTCAAATAAACCAATAACGATTGTGGCGTACCCTGGAGAAACCCCTACCTTAAATTTCTGGGATCAAGCAGAACAGCCAGGGCGTGATGGCATTAGGTTGAATGGGAATTACTGGCATATTATTGGCGTTCATTTAACAGGAGCTGGAGGAAATGGATTTCGTATTCATGGAAGCCACAATATTTTAGAAAGAAATGTCGCTTATGAAAATCGTCTAACAGGTATTCACTTGGAAGATGGTTCTTACAACTTAATTAAGAATAACGATAGTTATCGTAATTTTAATCTTAGAGGTCGAGTAGGGAATATGGCTGATGGATTTGCTGCTAAGTATGAAGCGCTTGGACCTGGTAATGTTTTCTATGGGAATAGAGCTTGGGAGAATTCTGATGACGGTTTTGACTTCTGGATGGCATCTAGTACTATAATACTAGAAAACAACTGGTCATTCGGCAATGGAGATCCATCCATTTGGAACCATCCTGATTTTGATGGTGGTGGTAATGGATTTAAGCTTGGAGGTAACCATATAGCTGGAAATCATATTGTAACTAGAAATATAGCATTTGATAACCACGGTAAAGGCTTTGACCATAATAATAATAGAGGTGCTTTAACCTTGATGCATAATACTGGCTACAACAATGGAATTAGGATTAATGGTCGTAATTTTGACTTCCCTAATAATCCAGAAGATGGTGACTATGTATTTAAAAATAACCTGAGTGCCGAGGGGCGTGTAGATGATAGATTTGCAAGCAATTCTATCCATGAAGGGAATAGCTGGCAAATTGGTACCGTAACACCAGATATGTTCTTCAGTGTTGATACGTCGTTAGCTAAAGGACCTCGCCAACCAGATGGATCTTTACCAGATATCAATTTATTTGAACCACGTCCAGAAAGCTTCCTTGTAGATGGCGGGGTAGATGTAGGAGATCCGTATAATGGAACAGCTCCAGATATTGGTGCAGTAGAGTATAGTGGGAACTAAAAGAATGTGAAGTTAATTGTGCCTGACCCCTAGTGTGGTAATGCTTTTACAGTAACGGGGGTTAGGGACTCTTTTTTTGTGAATATATGTATGAAAGTATTTCAATTTAAATTACCGTTTTTATACAATTTTTACTCATCATAAAATTATGAATCCTTATCCACCTGTAAAACGTAACTTGATTATTATTAAATAGATAGTTGTGTTATGGATGTAAGGATTTTATGTTTTTTTACTAATTTCTGAAACACTTATGTAATGAACAAATTTTTTCAAAATTTTAATCGTAAATGAATAAACTTATGTATGACTATTTCGGAGGAGGAGTATAGATGTTGATTTTAACTTCAAAGGAATCAAGACTTTTAGCAGATTTATATGACCTTGAAAAGATGCAGGTTGAAAAAGGGGAGGGAGATAAGGACATACGGCAGTACAATAATGATGGTTTGCAGGAACAACGGCTCAAAAATTTAGAGCAAAGAGAAGTCATCGTTTATAACACGAAAGAAGAAAGATATGAGTTTTCCCCTTTGTATCGTGAGTTGCTTACTATTTGGTTAGAACCGGATGTTTATGTTGAAGTAGAAGAACCAATAGAGAATCCACACGGCTATGAAATGGATAAGTCGAAGGAATTTTTCATCAAAGAAAATGAAATATTACTGGTGAGTGTAGAAGATCAAAATGTGACATTACGCAAATTAACTCCCAGCGAATTAGGGAAGGAAGTGCTCCTTGCGACAGGCATACAGGTTAAGGAGTCAACGGAACCATCAACAGTAGAAATTGCCATTACGAGTTCAGATTTCGGAAAACTTTCTTCATGGGTAAAGAGAAAGAAGTTTGAAAAATTCGATCAATACGTTTCCGATACTGGGGTAGATCGTGATCTTTTCCTCAAAGCTATCAGTCTATGGAAGAATAACACTTTACCACTGCTTTCTATTTATACTCCTGATGAAGGACTTCAAATAGATAATATACTTCTTGTCTGGAATGACACATTGTATCTAATAAAAACAGCTGGTTCATTAAAAGGAACTTTTAGAGAAATTGTAAAGACATCTACCGCAGATTATATAAGTTCAGCCATAGATTATGAGAAAAACACGCCAGACCGCATTAAAAAGGTGTTTGGTGTATTTTAAATAGAGTGCGATTCGCCGGGACGGTTCTAGCGAATCATTCGTTTTGCTAAACGAATGATTCAGTAGAACCGTCCCTGTATTTTACTTATTGGCTGATCTTGTCTAATTTAGTAGAATGAATGTAAAGAGACTAGAAAGAGTCGGTCCTATATTATTATTAATGATGTCATAAATTCACTTGAGAAAGGTGATTAATTTGGAGAAGTACCCATCGAAACGTGTAAAAGAGGCAACCTATTTAACAGCGGAAAAGGCATGGAGTTATCGAGCTATTTTACGTTATTTTTACATCCAGCATGAACGGATGCGGGAGTTTTTGTTTCCTGAGGAGATTTTAGACTATTTACATAAGGACTATGCTTTTCAATCATATGAAATGGATGAACTCCACCAAGATCTCGATGCCCTAGTGAGATGGGGGAATTTAATTGCTCGGCAGGAACTGGGAAAATCAAAGACGATTGAAGAGTTCAAGAAGAAGCGATTTCGATATCAATGTACGCCATATACAGTAGAGTTTGAACGGATGCTAATTCAATTAGAAAGTGTTGGAGAAACTTTCGGTGGTTCACTGGAAAAGAAGCAGTTTGAACGCCTCTATCAAGTACTGCTTCGTGTGGAAGGAGTCGTGCAACAACAAACGAAAGAATCAGACGAAGAATGTGCTCAAATTTGGAAGGATGTTTTAACGTATTTTCGGCAAATCACTCAAAATACGTCGGATTATATTGCCTATATAAATAGTGAAGAAGTGGAAGAAAGAATGCAAACCGAAGCATTTCTCATATACAAGGATCAATTTACGACCTATCTTCGGGATTTCATTATTGCCCTTCAAAGTACGGCATTACAAATACAAGAATTACTTTCCTCTATTTCCCAAAAAGCATTGACACCATTTTTTCAACAAGTAACGAACCATCAGCAGCAAACTTTCCGTTTTTCTGAGAAAAGAGAAGGAGAGGCTACCGGAGAAAATTCTGTGAATGAATTGATGGAAAAATGGGATAGTTTAGTATCTTGGTTCCTAGGAAATGAGCACGGCGAAAGTGAGTTTGAAATGTTGGAATCACGGACAAATGAAGCGATTCGCCGGATTACTCGTGTCGTTCAGCGGCTAGGTGAACGACATCAGCATTTCCGTAGTCGAAAAAAAGATTATATGCATCTAGCACAATGGTTTGACAGGATAGACGATATAGAAGAGGCCCATGAGCTTTCATCGGTTGTGTTCGGAGTGTTTCATACAAGGCATTTTTACGGCGATCATGTTCCAACAGAAGATATTTATATGGATGTATGGGAAGAAGCACCGATGGTTCATGAGACGAAACCAAGAATCAGAGGCTACCGAGAAAAAACAAAGGCTGGTTCTATCCAAAATAATGAAAAGAAGAAACAGGAAATTCGAAAGAGACATTTAGCGGAACAAAGAAAAGAAAAAGCACTGATCGAGAAATATATGAAAGAAGGAGAAATTCATTTAGCTCAAATTCCAAGAGTGGAAAGCTCTGTCCGGAAAACGTTCCTTGTATGGATTGGAAAGGCAATGGGGAGAAAGGACCGAACGATAAAAACTGAATTTGGTCGAGAAGTTCATGTGGATATTGATTTAAAAGAAAAGGTTCTCCTTCATGCAGACGATGGAGTGCTAGAAATGCCCAAGGTTGTATTTCGTTTTCGATAAAACTACTATGTAAACAACAGGAAGTGTATGAAATGGAAAAGCAAGTATTTGATGAAAAATTGCAAGACTCCTTAGCTACTTTGATGGAGCAATTCTGGGTACTTCGTTCTGTAGAACCAGAAGTATACCATCAAATCCGTCAGCGGGAACATGTATTAAAACGATATGTTGCCGATAAATTTGGTTTTGACCTTATTGTTCATCAGCATTTTATTAAGCTTGAGAAAATACCAGTGGAACCAAAAGAATGGATGGGAATTCAAGAATTTACGGATTCGATGGATTATGCCATTTTTTGCTGTGGACTTGCTTTTACAGAACGGAGATCAGTGGACGATCAGTTTCTTCTATCAGAATTAACGGAAGATATTCATGATATGTATCCTGGAGAGTTTTCCTTAAACTGGACGAATTATCAGCACCGGAAATCATTGGTTCGTGCCCTGAAAAAAATGGTCAATCTTCATATTATTAAAGCGGTAGATGGGGATATTGAGCTATTTGCTATGAACGAAGAGCAAGAAGTACTATATGAAGTAACCGTCTATGCTCGGTATTTTATGAGATCATATCCCGATGATTTGTTCCAATATAGGTCGGTCAAGGGAATTCTCGATAGTGAATGGAAACGACATGAAGGAGATGAACGGAGAAAGCGAGTGTATCGAAAGTTAATGTTTTCTCCTGTTGTTCATCGAGAAAAGGGAGAAGATCCAGACTTTGCCTATATTCGAAATTTCCGAAATCGACTTCGGGAGGATATCGAAGAGCACTCACCATTTCGATTAGAAGTATTTAAAAATGCCGCCATGCTCATGCTCGATGAAAGAAAGCAAAAGTATACATTGTATCCTGACCAAAAAGGAGTCATGGATGTGGCACTTCATTTTTCAGCAGTGCTTCGCCGTGACTTAGAAAATGATGCAATTAATGACTTAGGAGAAGTAAGACTTACTACTAGCGAACTAGAACGAATCCTCGAAAAAGCTGTTAAAGAGTATCAACACGGATGGAGTAAGCAATATCGGGAGATGACGGTGACCCAATTGAGAAAAGAACTAGTCGATTTTTTAAAGGAATGGGAGCTGCTTCAAACAGAGAAGGAAACGGGAATGCTTATATTTAAATCCGCTTTAGGACGATTGGTAGGAAAATACCCACGGGATTATTTGGAACGAGAAGGTGAGCTGAAGTAATGAGTAAATGGATGATGAATCGAGCAGGTCTATTAAATTTTTGGTATTACGATGAGGAAGTTTTTGATTTTTCTGATGGGAAATTATTGCTTCGAGGAAGTAATGGTTCAGGTAAATCGGTTACGATGCAAAGCTTTCTCCCAGTTCTTTTAGATGGGAAAAAATCACCAGATCGTCTTGATCCGTTTGGTTCGAAAGCGAGAAGGATGGAAGACTATCTTTTAGGAGAGAAAGAAGTTGTGGACCGTGATGAACGAACAGGTTACTTATTTTTAGAATATAAAAAGAAAGATACAAATCAATACATGACAACAGGGATCGGACTGCAAGCGAAACGGAACAAGCCGATGAAGTTCTGGGGATTTGTGATTACGGACAACCGAAGAATTGGATTCGATTTAGAGCTTTATAAAACGGAAAAAAGTGGAGGTGAAACAGAAAAAATTCCCCGATCTCGCGTGGAACTGGAAACGGTGATTGGGGAAGGGGGACATATTGTACAAACCCAAAAAGAATATATGGCATTAGTGAATAAATATATATTCGGGTTCGATACGTTAGAAGCATATGAGGACCTCATTAAGCTACTTATTCAGTTAAGAAGTCCGAAGCTTTCGAAGGATTTCAGGCCAACGGTTATCTATGAAATTCTCGAGGCAGCTCTTCCTCCCTTAACAGATGATGATCTACGGCATTTATCGGATACAATTGAACAAATGGATCAGACGAAGCAGCAAATAGAACAGTTGGAACGGGAATGGGAAGCCATTAAAAAAGTCAATCAAGCGTATATCCAATACAATCAGCGCAGACTGGCGGATATTGGTCAGGAATGGTTAACGACGAGAAAAAAGCTAGGGAACGAGAAAAAAGAGCTTACTTCTTTACAGGAGAAAAAAATCCAATTAGAGCAAGAGATTGTTCAGACCCGTGAGGAACAACAAAGGTTAGATCAACAACAAGAGGTCTATGGAAAAAAGCAAGAAAGGTTAAAGTCTCATAAAATATGGAACTTAGAAAAAGAACTCCGGGGAGAAAAAGATAAACTAGCTGAAGAGGAGGAGAAGCTGCAGAAAACAGAAAGCCATCTGTCTCAACTTTCCAGGAAGGAAATTCAACTCAGAGAAGAGAAGAACAAATCGGAGGAGCTTGTACAAGAATTAGAACAAGCGATCACAGATAAGCTAGAGGACATGGAATATAGTGTGGAAGAAGCCTCGTTTACAAAGCACGCCATGAACGTGACTGACTATCTTCGCGTTCGCCAGACTAGTTTTGATTTTACCGTGTGGAAAAAAGAAGCTGACAATCATTTGAAGCAGTTAACCGAAATGGTTGATCATTTTCGTGAATTCGACAGGTTAAAAAAAGAGTATGAAGCAAAGGATATGGAACGGGCAGAGGAACAGCGAAAGCTCGATAGAAAGCTTCAGGAAGAAAAGGGATGGGCTCGGTTATTAGAAGAAGATATTGAAAAGAAGCGCGGGGAAATTCATGAATGGGTACAAGGAATAGCATGGATCACTGATCTTGAGAAGCGTTTGCAGCAAAGTTCACGGGCACTCCAGACTCTTTATAAGGGAACGAATTATGATCAAGTGAAAGATCCTTTTCGGGATGCTTATCTTCAGTTTGAAGACGTACAGCGTGCCAAGAGAAATGACCTTAGTTTTCAAAAAGAGAAATTAGAAGAACAAAAAATAGAGAAAGAAGCAGAGCTGAAAGAATGGCGTGACAGAAAAGATCCTGAACCAGAAACGGCGAAAGAAACGAAAATGGCACGGCAGGAATTGGAAAAACAAGGACATTCTTTTATTCCGTTGTATGCCGCAGTCGAATTCCATGAGCATGTGCCAACGGAAGTACGGAAACGAATGGAAAGTGTGCTATTAGATACAGGGATATTAGATGCGTTAGTGATGAATGCAGAGTGCGAAGTTGTGCATGATCGTGTCCTTACATCAAATCCTGTTTTACTGCAGCAAACGTTGGGAGATTATCTGAAACCAGATCCAGAAGTGCATTCCAATGTTTCAGCAGAACGGGTCGATGAGGTGTTACGGAGTATTGTTGTTCATCAAGACGAGGGGTCGATGGTCATTCACGAGGATGGACGTTATCAGATCGGCCTGATGAAGGGGCATGCTCTTTCCTATAAAGAAGTTAGGTATATTGGACGATCTGCGAGAAAGCGATACCGGTTAGAACGTATTGCGGAAATCGAAACAGAATTGGCGACGATCACAGCGGAAATAAGTGATGTCCTTTTAACGATTCATGCAGTAGACGAAGAGATGGCTCTTGGAAAAAAGAAGTTGGACAGCTTCCCAGGAGATGCAGACTTAAAAGAAAGCTTTCACCAATTGGAAAATGTTAAATTTATCATCGCCCGTCATCGCGAACAACTGGACAATTTGGATCAACAAGTTCGGGCAGTTTATAAAGACTACCTAGAAAAGAAATATGTAATAGATGAAGGAGCTCGGCAATTTGATTTAGAAAAAACGTTAGCATCTTATGAGAAGGCTCAAAAAGAGATGGCTTATTACAAGGACGAGTTATTCGGCATTGAAACTTTGCATACAAAATGGTTCAACGAAATGAGGCGAGTTAACGAACTAACAGAACGAATAGAAGAGATCATGTACCAAGTAGATGACCTTCGCGGAGAATTCAATATTACTAAAGATCGGATCGAACGGCTAAAGCAACACGTAAATCAAATTGAGGAGCAACTTCAACAGGAAGGTGCCGACGATATTCGTAAGCAAATTGATGAAGTGGAACGACTTTTAGATAGAATCTCGCAGGAATTAGTGGTTGTAAACCAGCGACTGCCTAAAAGAGAAACGGCGCTGAGTTATGTGGAACGTGATATAGAATCACAGCAGATTCGTTTTGAATTTTGGACAAAGATGGAGAATGCTTGGGCACATTCCTTTAAGCATGAAGCCGAATACCACTTTGTTTTTCCAAAAGAAGATTTGGTAGATTCTTCAGAACTGGACCTTGCTGAAAAGGCGAAACGGGAGTTTGGAAGTCTAGTAACGGAAAAGGATGCCAGTAGAATTGATGGGTATTTGACAAGTACGTACTATGGGCAGTATTCCGATTTGATGGAATATAGGATGAATGATTACCAAGCTCATTTGGAATTACCTTCTTGGATGGGGAACGAGCTTGAGGCAGAGTACAAGCCTTTTGTGGAGCTGTGGGGTCAAAAGTCGAACCGACGGATCATTGATCTGGATTATCAAGGGAAACGTGTCAGTCCGTTTTATATTCAGGAGGTTATTGAAAAGGATCGGGAACGACAAGAAAATCTGTTAGATGAGCAGGATCAGGAGCTTTATGAAGATATTTTATTTAAATCTGTAGGAAATAAACTGCGAAGCCGAATTCGACGGGCAAAGAAGTGGACGAAGAAAATGGATCACCTCATGGAAACACGGGATACTTCTTCTGGCTTAACCTTTTCCATCCGTTGGAAGCCAAGAACAGCAGAGGTCGAGGAAGAGCTGGATACAAATGATCTTGTTGACCTTCTCATGCAAGATCCACGTTTATTGAAAGAACAAGACTTACAGAAAATTACGGGGCATTTCCGTTCAAAAATTATGAATGCAAAGCAATTACTTGATACAAAAACAGAAGGGCAAACATTACTTCAAGTTTTAAAGGAAGTACTAGATTACCGTAAGTGGTTCTCGTTCGTTCTATCATATCGAAGAGAAAATGAACCGAAACGGGAGTTAACAAACTATGCCTTTTATAAGTTTAGTGGTGGGGAAAAAGCGATGGCGATGTATATTCCATTGTTTACGGCATGTTATTCCCGTTACCAGGAAGCCGATGAAGGGGCTCCATATATTATTTCTTTGGATGAGGCATTTGCTGGAGTGGATGAAAATAATATTCGGGAGATGTTTGAAATTGTCGAGCACCTTGGCTTTAATTATATTATGAATTCCCAAGTATTATGGGGAGATTATGATACGATTTCAAAGCTAGCTATCTGTGAGCTTGTCCGTCCGAAAAATGCAGATTTTGTCAGTGTAATAAATTATCAATGGGATGGAAAAAAACTTTCGGTGAGAGATTTAGAGGCAGAGTCGCTTGCAGCTGGATTAGAAAACACGGATGAAGAAGCATTTGAAAACGTGAAGTAATAACTCGGATGAGTTACTAGTGTGTGGAAAGGAAGGGGCATGTGATGGAAAAAAAGTTGAATGATGCACAGCAATTTTTTCTGGATTATCCTGTATATCGACGTCTTTTCCTGCTTTTTAAGAAAAAATATCAGTCATTAGGGAAGATCGGCGGTACTGTAAATGTCGCTGATTTTTCTTCCGATGACTTGGAGCATTTAGCTTCTTTTTTTGGAATGACAAGTGCGGAGCTTTTGGAAAAAGGAAAGGGAAAGGTTTCCCTTTTAGCATTTGAACGTCAGCTTAGGCGGACAAAGTTTGAAGGGATAAGCTTAGTTGAGCTTTTAGAGCATTTTTTTGACGAGAAAATTCTTTCTAACACAGAAGTGAAAAACCAGAAGACTATATTTTTCCTAGAAACATTTAAAGATTTAATAGGGCGATTTCCAGAAATTTCTTTTTGGCTAGTTTATTTAAAGAAGAAATCAGCCGATACGTATTGGATTTATCGAATAATTGAAGAGAAGCCTGGGCGATTTAATGAATATGTTTCCATATTACATGAGGCATTTGAGAATCTCCCTGAAGAAGCAGAACGAATGCCCATGTTCAGTCAGCGCATCTCTCAGAATCCCCATGCTTTTGACATAAACACGGAGTTAGGTAAGCTTTGGCTTCATTTACTGGCTGTACACGATGGGGGAGATGAAGAAGGAGATAATGGGAGGAAGGTTCCATCGGACAGCGAAGGGATTAACCTATTATTAGAAAAATATAGACTTTTTCGTGACGATATCACGAATTTTGTAACAGCAGTGAATATATTAGGGGAAACGTCTGAAGGGGTGCATCCAGTCTGGGAAGCAGCTGTATTAAAGAAAGTCCCATCGGTCTTAAATATTCCAATTCGTGAATTAACGTCTATAATAAGAGCTTATTTACCTGATCGTTTCGACGGAAAAAACGTGTGGGTAGTGGAAAACTCAGGTGTATTTTCGACCATTTTAGATCGTTTTCCAAACGCGCCTCTTATTTGTACGCATGGACAATTTAAACTGGCAACGTTGAAGCTATTGGATTTGTTAGTAAAAGAAGGCTATCACCTTATGTATGCCGGTGATTTTGATCCAGAAGGTGTATTGATGCTTCAGCGGCTAATGCAACGTTACGAAGGACAGGTCTTTCCGTGGCGAATGGATGCGGAGCATTACTTTGCATCAGATCCTGCTGTTCCGTTATCGGAAGATCGTTTAGCTAAGCTAAATAATATTACAACGGTTGAATTAAAAACCTTAAAAAATACGATTCTGACAGAGAAAAAAGCGGGTTATCAAGAAGGGATTGTTTCGTTATATTTTGAGGATCTTCGTTTGTGAGGAAATGCTGGACTAAAGTACCTGCCCCCCGGTATAGAACACACTGGGGCTCAGGCACCTTTTCCATGTTGTTTTGTAAGGGTGATATGTATCTAAATGGAAATTTGTTCATATTTCCATTTTCAATATCTTGACACAAATAGAAAGGAGAATTCGCTGATTTTTTACCAAAATCTTCAAATCTATAGTATTATAAAAGGGGAATAATGGATGATTAGATCTTAACCAAATATTGAAGGAGACACTTGTTCTGGAAATGATATCTGACAGACCTTAGAGATTCTTCGGGACGGTTCTAGCGAATCATTCGTTTTGCTAAACGAATGATTCAGTAGAACCGTCCCCACTTGTCTGTGATATAATATTACAAAAAAGAGGAGGGAGGAAATATGACTGGTAATACTTACTTACGGGAAAGGGTTTTACTTGAATTAAAAGAAATAATTTTAGATAAATTATCTGGTGAAAATGCACGTGTTTATTTATTTGGATCTTGGGCCAGAAAAGAAGAAAGACAAAGTTCTGACATTGATATTGCCATTGAATGTTCGGAAATTATTTCTCCAAAAACATGGAATGATCTTCTTGAGAGTATTGAGGAATCTTCCATTCCATATCGTGTTGATATTGTAGATATTCATACAGCCAATTCAGCTTTAGTAAATAATATTAAAGAGGAGGGGATTTTGTGGAAAGATTACGCGAACGAATAATATCAGCGGAAAAAGCACTGATTTCACTTAAAGAACTCGTTTTGATTAGTGCTCCAAATCCGATTGAACGAGATGCGATGATACAACGATTTGAGTATACATTTGAAGCTTGTTGGAAAACGGCGAAACAATACTTATTCGATATGGAGGGAGTAGATGTTGGTTCTCCTAAGGGCGTAATCCGTAGCAGCCGTGAAGTAAACTTGTTTAATGATGAGGAAACGATAACTGCATTAAATATGGTAAATGATAGAAATCTTACTGTTCATACATACAATGAAGAAATAGCGATAAAAATTCAGTCTAGTATAAAAGAATACTTTATCCTTCTAGAAAATTGGATTAGAAGAATGAAAGAAAGGATAGAGTAAAGCACTTTTGTGCCTGTCCGCCAGTACAGTCTTTAATTCAAAAAGACCTAGGGGAAATGCGATAGTTGAACCATTTAAATTAAACGAAACATATGTGAATTTTTGGACAAATAATCAGCTCCAAATTCCCGGAATTGTAGAAGGGTTTATATTAATGAAGGCAGAAGGAAAGATTAAGCAACAACCCGATCTTTTACAAGTTCTTTTTTAAAACAATTAGATAAGAGATATACTTTAGTGTCAAACGGATTTAAGTGACCCCCGGTATAAAGTATTACCGGGGGTCAGCCTTTTCATTTTTTCCACTGTCCCGATGGATACCGTTCCGCAATGAAACTATTGTCCAACAGGAACTGCTTCATTTACCACTTCATCTGGAGCAGTAATTTCATCATATTCATTGAAATCACTATACGTAAAGCTTGCTTCATACTCTAGTAATATTTCTCCTTCACCTGAAACGACTTGGAGTTCCATGTTATGACTGAGCAGGTAATACGAATCCTTTTCTACTACTAATTCATACATGCCTGCAATATTTGCCTCCTCCAATCGCCTTGCAGAAAGGTGACTTAGATCGTCGTGAAATATGGCATCATAGGCTTCTGCTTTGAATTTTAGTGAATAATGATCCCCATTATCTGTGATTTCAAATTGATCACTAAAATCTGTGTATTCATCAATATCTCTCAATCCTGTATCTGCCCAAGCTTGAAAACTATGATTATCGTCACTTCTTGGCATTTTAAACCACATGTCTTCTTTTATATACATTGCATCTTCAACCAAATAATACTCTGCCTCTTCATCCTCATATTCTGAAATAACATTTCCGTACATCGTGAACACATCATCCTCAGAAAATGCCATTTTCATCAGCATTTCTGAATCAATCTGTTCACTGCCGTCTCCACTTGTATCGGTTTCGAAAAAGGATCCTTCAAGCTTATAACTCATTAAATTATCCATCGCTTCAGAAGTCTTCACGATTATTTCATGACCTTCGCTTGAGAAGGCCTCTTCTACCTCGTTTGTGCTTTCCTCCTCTTCGTTATTTGCTTCTTCGTGTGCATTCTCCTCTTTCTCATTATAATCTTCTGTTGTCACATTTTCTTCGTTTTCATTTGCAGAGTTATAATTACTCGCTTCTTGGTCATTCGTACTACACGCTGCCAACCAGCTCATTATTAATATTGTAAAAACAAATAGAAATTTTCGCATGTGTAAACCTCCTTCATTGTATATACGGTTACAGTACTAGAATGTACCATTCAAGAAGGAGATTTTCTATTATACGAAAGTATAAGTTGCAAGTTTGGATGTTTCTAAGTCCAAAGGGAAGATGTTTCTTAAATCGTATTACCCCTAACGAACTCCGGGTTAAAATACTCTAATTCGGATAAAGACTAATCGACATATAATTATCTAATTTTCGACTAGCCAATCACGAGAACCGACCCTACGATTCCTGCTTTTACAGATGAAGATATTTACTTTCCATTAAACATTGCTAAGAGTTATTGATGTACCCTTCTCCATTTAACCAATAGTTTACTAATGTTTTAGATAGAAAAAGCTTGTTATAATAACATAGGTTGTTAGCTTCATCGGTGGCTATAGCTACCGTGTAGAACGCAGAAAACTAAATAACTTCAAGAAGGAGAAACAAGAATGGCAGAGAATTTTTGTATTAGTTGTGGAAATGCGCGGAAGGGGAGTGCAAATTTTTGTGGCAATTGTGGTAAAAAATTTTCTTCGTATAACATCGAGAAACAAAAGTTGTTCCCGTCTCACCACCCTAAACCCTTAACATTGAATATAAACGGAATCACAAAATTTTTCGATAAAGGACCAAGAGGAATGATTTCTGTTTTCATTAGTATCATTCTTGCTGTATTACTCTATTTTTCTGCATTCTATTTAGAGTCCTATATGCATTATTATGCTCCCGTAGCATTAACTTATTTCACTATTTTAATTATATTAATAATTGCATTTCAAGTATGGGCAGTGTCCCTTCAGTTGAAGCGAAGAAGTTTTTCACCTTTGATTCCAACCTTCATAGGTATGTTTTGTGTATTAGTTTCAGGGGTGTTGATAAGGGATTTTACGAGTTGGATAAATCAAAATAGTGCATTTGTCACGAGGTCTGACATAAGTGATTTAATCTTAATATTATTCACATTTATATTTTACATTTTTATTTGTGGAGTCAATATTTTCACTACGTTTTTCATTGGAAAAACGGAAAAAATCATCCAACAAATGAAAAATATCTTTCCAAAGCATGTAGGGAATTCATTTGGAAAATAAATAATGTAGAAAATAAAGCGACTAATCCACAGTACACAGTACAGTTACGTTTTATTGTAATGGGTGGACAAGGAACCATCATATAGATAAAACGATGACTTACAAAATGCACAGCGATTATTAGATATAAGTTATACGGAAGAGCTCCCAACAGACATGATTCATCATGGTCAGTCGGGAGCTCTATTTTTGTATTTCACACACTCCATTTGTAATTCTGGATTGCTTTAATATTGATTATTATAGAGAGATTACGTGAATTTTGTTGATGCTGTTTCCTTACATTTATAAATAGTTAAAAAGCATAAGGAAAAAGGACTTTTAAAGTACTTTGGTGCCAGACTACCAGTGAGTTAATGCTTTACTGCATCTGGAATCTGACACCTTTTGTTCTAGCTACCCAACGCAGACTTCAAAACTTGGATGTATTGGTTAACTGCTCGTTTACTTACTTCTGCATTCACTTCAACCCTTTCAAATGCGTGAAAACAACCAGGATATAAATGGAACTCCGTTGGCACACCCGCCTGGTTCAGTCGTTTTACATAATCGATCGTTTCATCACGGAAAAGGTCTAACGTTCCGATACACGTATAGGTTGGGGGCAGCCCAGATAAATCAGTTGCTAAAGCAGGAGAAGCATAAGGGGATATTTCTCCATGTAAATGTTCACCTAAATACATTTTCCATGCGTGAATATTCTTTTTCCTGCTCCATACGCGATGATCCATTATCTCATAACTGGAAGGTGTTGTACTGCGGTGATCAATCATTGGATAAAGCGGCATTTGAAAAACGATGGAAGGACCTTTTCGATCTCTTACTAATAATGCTAAAGCAGCCGTTAATCCTCCTCCTGCACTTGGTCCAGCAATAGCGATTCGAGAACGATCTACCGAAAGTTCTTGTGCTTTTTCATGTAGCCATAGAAAGGAAGTATAGCAATCTTCTAATGGTGCTGGGAAAGGATTCTCTGGTGCTAAACGGTAGTCTACAGACACAACAACACATCGAGCTTCAGAGACAAATTTTTGGCACAAGTAATCATCACTTTCCACTTTGCCAAACATGTAGCCACCACCGTGAATCCATAAAATGCCCGGAAGAAATTCATCATGTTCTGTTGGTTTGTAAATTCTCAGTTGAATGTCAGGTGCACCACTTGGTCCTGGAATATATTTATTCGTTATGGTGACCGACTTATCTGTCGGAATTGGGTTTCCAGCATTCCTTGCATTTACTAACCTTCTTGCTTCTTCCATGTCAATTGTTTCCCAATCAAAGTCTAAAGTAATCATCTCTGAAAATTTCTGTTTTAAATCAGGATGTATTTTTGTCGTATCCATATCCACTACCTCCATACAATCTACTATTTTAATGATATTAATTGAATTTAACTAGCTAAAACAAAAGACCTAACCTTTGGAATGTTCCGAATATTGGTGGCGAGTATCAATGCTTTAAAACTTTTATTTAGTAACTAAACAATATGTATCTTATACATGCTCATTATTTTACCACTCAAATTAAAAAAAGTAATCTATGAGGATTATAACTATTTTGCTGGTGTTTTCATCGGGACGGTTCTATCGAATCATTCGTTTAGCAAAACGAATGATTCAGTAGAACCGTCCCTATATATCCGTAGCAAAAAATAATTAGCCTATGTATATTGTGGATGGAGATTCAAATCTATATTTCTGATGGGAGAGTGAAGGGAATGAAACGGTGTAAAGTGTGTAGAAGAAAGCCGAAGCTAGAAAGACGACTGAATAGTGAGGGGATTTTATTCTGTTCTGATGATTGTTATGAAGACTTCGACAATTCTCCTGATGATTTTAGTCATCCATATATTGATGATTATGAAGCGGTCCGGTTTGAGTACATCGAATGGATGAAAAGTTATGAGGACGATCTTTATAAGTATTGGTTGTTTGGGTCACCGAAAAAAACAGATTTAATAGAAGCTATTGAAAGTGTCGTAGAGGAGTTTTAGGACTACTCTCGATTAGAAGGAACAGATGGCGTATTCTCAGAAGAAATTTATCACTACTTGCTGCAATTGGAAGATTTCCAAAAGGTAATTGAGAACTGGGAAGTGGACGGAAAAGAATTGAAAAAACGTCGCAAGCAATTGGAACAAAAAAAGAAGGGAGGTTCTGTTAGATGAGTAGAGGGGAGCTATACTATGATAATGGTCATTTAAAATATGAGGGAAAGTTAAAAAATAATGAACCTCATGGGTATGGTAACGGATATTGGGAAGATGGGAGTATTATTTGGTATGAAGGTCCTTTCAAGGATGGAAAGCCGTTTGGGAAGGGGAAATTCTATTATAAAACAGGCCACCTCAGTTATGAAGGAGAATTTGAAGGATTGCAATATGTAGGGGAGGGAACGGAGTATTATGAAAATGGCAACATTAAATTTACTGGTCGATTCCGGAAATGCCTATACTTCTTTTACGGAGCAAGATTATATGTAGAAGGAAAACTTTATTATAAAACAGGCAAGCTTCGATATGAAGGGACGTTTAAAGGATTGAAAAATTACGAGTTTCGTAAAGGAGTTGAATATCTAGAAAGTGGAAGGGGAATTATTCATGGGTACTCTGTAAATAGTAGATAAAGCAGGTTTTTTTAAAAAAATAACAAAATCTCTTTTTCTTCATTTATGGCTAAAATTTTTCTATATATGACTATTAGATAGTAAGTCTAGTAATTAGGGGGACAGTTGGGACCTTGTCCCATTCGGTGATACTTTACTACGCTGCACGCTGGGGGTCTGGCACTTTTTATTCTGTGACAGATCACTGTCCCCATGACCCATTTCCTGTTCATTGGTCATCATCTATAGTGGAAAGCTTTTAATTGAAGTGAAATATAATACTAGAAGTAGTAAGAAGCCGAAAAAATCCGTTTAGGTTAGTTATTAGAAAGTTGTCTATTTAATCGTTCTATGTTTCTTTCATTGTCCACCGATTTTGCCCAAGTAATCTCTTGATCCATTCTCAACAATTCGAGTTTTCCCATCATTTCTGCATGTTGTTTTTCCTGGGTTGCTTTCATTCCTGCCATGTCTGCTTTCACTTCTGCCATGTCGTCTTTCATTCCGTTCATGTCAGCTTTCATACCATTCATGTCATCTTTCATTCCTATCATTTCGTCTTTCAATGTATCCATATCTTCTTTTAGGTGCCCTACCATGGAAACGAGTTGTGTAAGCATTCCTTCAAACCGATCCATTCGTTCGTCAGTCATTTTAATCACCTCCTTTTAGAAGATTATACTACCTTTTTATCCCGTTTACTATATAAAAAAGTAGATTCTAGTAGCGGGGAAAATGGGGGGCGTTCCCCTTTTCCTGTGCATAAGCGGGGGCTGTATCTTTTCCTTTTTATTAAATGCATGTGGAACAGAGAACAAAGAAGGTCAAGGAGATAGCAATAATGAAAATGAGAATGAGACTGAAGATGAATTAAACAATGATGAAACTACGAATGAAGTGAATAGTGATCAAAGCAACGAAGAAGAAAAAGAAGATGAAGTAGTAGCAAACAACTACGAGTACTTGATATTACAGGTTAGGTCACCATGATATTAACTACTTCAATATCTTAGGAAGAAAATCTATAAATATAATTGAAAACTTTGAATATAATTGTGTTACTACTAATTTATGTATTTCCATGAATGCCTCTAATGGGTTAGGAAAAGGAAACAAGGGGCAGGGGGCAGTTCAAGTCCTGTCCCCATGCCCCAAAAAATTAATCGACAAGTGAGTTACTTGTCGATTAATCTTACTATGCGATACTGACCTTTTCTTTCTTTTCCTCTTCTATAATACTCAAGCTTTGACGATATTCTTCAGCAACTAGAGTAGTAGTGAATTCTACGGTTGGATCAATGTCTTGCACAACCTCTTGCAATTTTTCTACATCGGAGGAGAAAAATTCTTTGCGAAGATTTATTTTGTTTACTCGTTGCTCCTCCAGTTGCTCATGAATTTTTTGCTCAAGCTCCACAGCATTATCACTAAATACCATGGCATGTATGTCGAATTTAAATGGAACAGAGGCATTACCTAACTCATCAATCCTATCAAGTGGGTTTAACCTTCTTGTCATCCCAATCTTAAATATATTATCACCAAAAGATCCTAGATTTGAAATTACATAAACGTAACCAGCTCTTCCATTAGCACGCTTAACAATCTCTTCTTTTTGCTCTTCTAGTTTATTTATTTGTTCCCCAAGTTCTTCTAATCTCGAATTAAGTGCAACTATTTTCTCAGGGTCTTTTTCCAGTTCAAGTAGTTGTTTATTTTTCTCAATTTCTTGTCTGTATTTTTCTTCTTCCTTCTCTATTTTTTTCTTTTCTTCTTCTAGTAATCTACGTTCTTCAGCTTCTTGCCTCATTTGTTCCTTTATACGTCGCTGTTCTTCTTTTTCTAATTCTTTTTGAATGTAGAATTTATATTCAATCTGAATTGCATTTTGAAATAATGGATCTAATTCGGATAAAAATCTAGTTATGGTCGGTAGGATTTGAGCATTCCCGTTCCCACAGATTATTAAATATTTATTAATTAACTCTTTAGCGCTTTCCAATGAATTATCTAGGTTTGTATATCTTAATTTATGCAAGATATTTTGTAATTCAGCTTGTAAACCTATGACCATCAAGTGATAGATAGTTTTATTGGCTTTTGTTGTATACCTTGATTCATATGATTTAAGTAGTTTTTGAATTTCTCTATT
>NZ_JARUKY010000027.1 GCF_029688925.1 Evansella sp. AB-P1 | reverse complement strand
TACATGTCTAATTGTAAAATAATTACTAAATGGATGGAACCACCTTTGATTGGGTATTTACCTTTTTGGCTCTAAACAAGATAGACAAATAAACTGAAAATTCAAACATTATTTATGCAACACTAATGATAAATTAATAAAAACCCTCATTATTTGTATAATTATTGTATAAATAACACTCCCCCCCTTCACTACTTAACTGTTTTATTTTCAGGGTAGACCACTCATGCAAGTGTGAATTTCACCATGGAGGATGAAAATGTTCTTTCTCTGCAATCGCATAGTATGGTTTTGCAGATATGTAGTCGTCTAGAATGCTTCTTTGGCTTTGCATTTCATGATTTTCCAACTTTCCGGCTTCTAGAACGCTTCTTTTTTCAGGGTAGACTTTGAAAATCAGGAAAAAAAGCGGACCAACTAACACTATGTATTAGTTGATCCGCATGAGTAAATATTATTCTTTATAATGAACAGGCAATGAAATATAAAACTCACTTCCTTCATTTATTTTACTTTTTGCCCAAATATCCCCTTTATGACCTTGAACGATTTCTTTTACAATTGCTAAACCTAAGCCAGTTCCATTTTGTTTTCCAACTTTATAAGACGGTAACTCTTTGTAAAAACGTTCAAATATAAATGGTAAACTATCATTACTTATTCCAAATCCATTATCCTTAACTTCAATAATTATTTTGTTTCTTTCAACATTCAAGTAAGCATAAACAGAAATTACTCCTGTATCCTTCGTCGTATTTTTAATAGCGTTAGATATGAGATTAGAAAAAACCTGATCCATCCGTTCCACATCCACATAACTTAGGAAACCTTTAAAATTTTCTGTAATCCCTACCTTTTCAATACTTCTTCCCCCTTGTGTAACTTCAAATATAAATTTTTCAAACACTTGATCAACCCATTGGTTAATTCCTACCTCTTTCAAATTTAAGCTGGATTTCCCTCCTTCTATTTGAGATAAATCAGACAAATCATCAATTAAACGGTTTAATATTTTTATTTTATCAAATACACGCTGACGATAATGTTGGTCGTCCCCTTGTATTACCCCCTCCTGTAGTGCTTGTAAATACCCATAAATTAACGTAACAGGAGTTCCTAGTTCATGGGCGATATTGGAGAGTAGACGGCGTCTAGACTCTACCATATCTTGCAAGCTTTCATTCATTTGTTTTAATTCCTCAATTGCAACGTCTAAAGCCTCTGTTCGTTCTTGTACTTTTTCTTCCAAATTCATGTTTACTTCTTTTAGTTCCTGATTTAATGTTCTTATTTGAACGAGTGTCTTTACACGGGAAAGTAGCTCTTGCTTATCACAGGGCTTAACTAAATAGTCATTTGCTCCAACTTCAAAGGAAGCGATCTTGTCATGCAACTGATTTTTTGCTGTTAACATTAATACAGGTAACTCCATTAATGAATACTTTTTCCTTAAACGCTGACACACTTCATAGCCAGACATTTTCGGCATCATTATATCGAGAATAAGGAGATCGATTGAGTGATTTTCCACTAAATTTAATACTTCCTCTCCGTTGAATGCAGTAATAATTTCATAACCTTCTAATGTAAGGTGGTTGGTTAATACTTGCAAATTAATAGGCTCATCGTCAGCTATTAATATTTTTGGCCCCCTGTTAAGTGTGTTTTCAGTTTCATGTAATAATAATTCTTTCTCCGTATACATATCTAATGATAATGCTACTTCTTCTACTACCTCAGTATGGTTACGATGTATAGGTAACATGACGCTAAACGTGGTTCCTACACCTAATTTAGAATTCACTTCCATCCTTCCAGCATGTAAATCTACTAAACGTTTTGTTATCGTTAATCCAAGACCTACTCCTCCAGCATCTCTGGAAACAGACTTGTCTAGTTGTTGAAACGGTTCAAATATCACACTTTGCTGCTCCTTTGACATCCCTCTTCCAGTGTCTGCAACACTGATTTTTACAAAGTTACCTTCGTTTACTGCTGAAATAACTATATTTCCTTCATTCGTATATTTAATGGCATTCTCAATTAAATTATATAATATTTGCTGAAGTCGATTAGGATCCGCATGTACAGTTTGTAAAGAAGGATCAATATGCTGAACTAATTGAATTTCCTTCGATTTTAGAAGTGGCTTACAAATAGCAAATACAACATCCACTACTCCATTTAGATGGACGGGCTTACGTTCTAATACGATTGATTCATGCTTTAGTTTTGAAAAATCTAAAATATCATTAACTAAATGTGTAAGTCGGTTACCACTTGTTATAATCATAGACAATTGATTTTTCATATTTTCGGATACTTTATCCTGTACTCCATCTCGTAACGATTCTGCAATTCCTATCATTCCAAATAAAGGAGTACGGAGTTCATGGGAAGTGATTGCTAAAAATTCATCCTTCAGTTCATCAGCCTTCTTTAAATTTTCCAAAGCAAGGGTTTGACTTTCTCGTGCTGTCTTTTCTGCCTGCTCCTTCTCTGTTCGCATAATATTAATTTTATCTGCAAGTGCAAAGGAAAGTAATACAACCTCAATTGTCAACGCCCCTTGACCTGCATACTCAGTAAATACAGAAAATGGAACGATTGCTGCCCTTTCAATAATAGTAATAAAAACTCCTATTAAAAATATAAACCAACCTATAATAAAGAAACGAGCTTGACGAGCACCACGTAATAAACAAATAAATGCTGTGCTTAAAACAGTAAAAAAAGTAATTAACGTTGCTAGTAACATTAAATTAAGAGCTATATAATAAGAGAGAAATATAGTGACAATTACAACACCATTTAGTCCTATTAAAAAATTTGAAATGAACTTAAACCGAGGTATATACTGATCAACATCTAAAAAGGTTCTTGTAAAGATAAGAATGAAAATACAGGCTAAGCTAACCCAAACAGGAGTAGAAATGATATTCCACTCTGGTGAATATGGCCAAAAGTATTGAAAAGCAACTCCGTTAATAGACATTTTACCCAGTAAAGTGAAAGTAATGACGATAACATAATAAAGATAGCTTCTTAATCGTAAGCTAAAATAAAGGAATAGATTATATAAAATCATTACTAGAATAACACCATAGAATAAACCTAGCAGTGCAAATTCTACTTGAGATTTCTCAATAAACGATTCCGGTTCCCAAATACTAATAGGTGGATGAAGATCACCACCTCCAGAAGCTAATGCGTAAAAGACTTTTGTTTCACCTTGGTCTAGTTCAAAACTGAAAACAAAATGTCGATGATTGATTTCTCGTTGTCTAAATGGAAATTGAGAACCTACATGATGAAGTTTCTCTTGGCTTTCCTCCTCATATATTTGAAGTTCAAAAATTTGAGGAAAGGCAAATTCAAGAAACCAATCCCTCTGCTCTGATTGATTATGTATTTCAAAACGAAGCCAAGTATGTGTTTCAAAAAAACCTCCTCTTTGCTGTACATTGTCAGAATGAATAAACTTTTCTGAAAACTCCTCCGACATAACTTCCTCTATCGTAAATTCTCTTTCATTATCTTCTAACATATAAAGCACTTGATAAACATCTACTTTTTCAGTAGTCGTATCTAATATAAGAGGAGAACTCCCAATTCCTCTCGCATCATTTGGAAAGGTAACTTGAACTAATATAATAAACAAGAAAAAAATAATACCTTTACATACCCGTTTATCCAAGGAAGTCACCTCATTATGTATAATTTATTGTTGACATTCACTATACTAGTGAATACTTTCATGTGAATTTATGTTCATAATCACCATTTAAATGATTATTTTTTCAAAACATTACCATATTACTACTCTATTATAATCATGATCATCAAGCAATACTTGTTTATCAACATGACAATAGTACTTCTTATACTAAATGGTTTTAGCCATTAAATACTATATAGTATGATTGGAATATTTTTCAGATAAGTAATCTATTTTACCATTCTTCCAAATTACCTACGAAAATGATAAAATAACTTCATTGTTTCTTCACAATTACTTAATATAATTGAAAGAGATCTTATATAATCGTCCTCATTAAAAAAAGATGAGACTAGCATAAAAACTAGATCTTTATGTTAAAAGAGAAGTGACAAGAATAAATGATACGAGGTGATGAGTTCAACATGAAACTAAAAATATTGATACTTGTTGGAATAGTTTCCATTGCCATTGTTACTGCTTGTTCGGGAAACAATGATGGTAGTACATCGGAAAAATTGGCAACGGATGAAATAAAGGAGTTAGTGAACGATTACAGTGTTGGAAACATAACAGACAAGGTTGCATCCATTACAGACGAAGAGCTTATTGTTTCTGACAGCACTGGGAACCAAATATCCTATAGTTTACCTGAGGATGAGTTTTTTGTTTCTATTGCACCTTATGTAAATGAAACACATCCTTGAACATTCCATAACTTGACAGGTTGTCAAGGAGAATTAGTGGAACAAGAGTTTGACGTATACATGGAGGATTCTGAAGGAAACATCATTCACGATGGGCCAATGATGTCTTTAGAAAACGGTTTTATAGATTTATGGCTTCCTAGAAACGAAACCTATCAAATTTCCATAATGTATGATGGCAAAATGGTAGAATATGAGTTTTCTACTTTTGAAAATGATCGTACTTGCATTACAACGATGCAATTGTCCTAGAAGAAAAGCACCTGAATAGTCAGGTGCTTTTTTTGTTTATATAATTTAACTCTCTTCTAAGTTCTTTGGAGTGATACTCCCAATACTACTGATTAGCTCGTCTATAGTTTTCTAATTCTGTATTAATTTCTTCATTGGCACGATTAATCGCCTCTATTGGATCTGTTCCGCCATATAAGCTTTCAACTGCATTAACAACTCTTTCTCTCGCTTCAGGGAATACTCCTATTAGAGCTCCTTGAGTTGCAGCAGTTAATGTTGTGTTTTGTAGTTGCTCTACTGCCGTTAAGAATTGTGGGTATTCTTCATATGTGTTAATTAATACTTCATGCTCATATGCTTCTTTTGTAATAGGGAAGTAACCTGTACTTGCAGCCCATTTTGCTTGAACCTCTGGTTTTGAAGTAAACTTCATAAATTCCCATGCTGCTTCTTGTACTTCTTTAGGTATATCCGTCATCATCCATATGGAAGCACCACCAACGATAACACCCTGTGGATCCATACCGTCAGCAGTTGGTAAAAAAGCAGTTCCCACTTCGAACTCAGCATTTGTTACGGTACCTGCTAAAGAAGCTGTAGAGTCTAAGTACATTGCGACAGTCTCACCAAGAAATGCAGCCCGATGATCATCCCATGCACGGCCATAATCGCCAAGAGAGCTGTCACTTTTCATATCATATAACCATTGGAACCAACGCTGACCTTCTTCCCCATTAATTAATGCTTGAGTAGGCTCTCCAGAACGGCCATTGTCATTATCTACATACAGCCCACCTTGATTTGCAATCATTTGCTCTGTAAACCAACCGTTCGTAATAACAGAAAAACCATCTACACTACTACCATAGTAATCACTGATCTTTTTAGCAGCGTCCCTCACTTCACTAAAGGTTGCTGGTGGATTTTCTGGATCTAATCCAACTTCTCTAAACATGTCTTTATTGTAAACCATAATGGCATTCGACGTATTAAACGGCATAGAATATAGTTGTCCATCTACTTGATAGTAAGATAGAATATTCTCTTCTAGCAAAGATAAATCAAAGTTATCTTCATTTATAAACGTTTGAACAGGTTCAATATAACCACTTTCAATCATATATTTCGTTCCAACTTCAAACACTTGAACTACAGCTGGTGCATCATCTGTTCCAGCTAACTGCCTTAATTGAGTTAAGGATTCTTCGTAACTACCTTGATATACAGCATTTACTTGGATATCACTTTGGCTTTCATTAAAATCATTAACCATACCTTCAACAGCTTCACCTAAATTACCACCTAATGCGTACCAAAAATCCACAATAATTCTTCCATCCTCCGTTTTTTGTACTGCACTAGAAGAATTGCCACAAGCCACCAATACCATTAATAACACCATTCCTACCATGAATAAAACCGTTCTTTTCATAACAATTTTCATTTAATAACCCTCCTAAATAATTTTTTAACCTTTCAATGAACCTGACATTAAACCTTGACGAAGTTGTTTAATACCAATAATTAATATAAGTAAAGTTGGAATAAGAATAATAATGACACCAGCCATGATTGTATTCCAAGATGTTGCTGACTCCTGAGATATCATCATCCTTACTCCAATTTGTACTGTTCTAGCATCATTATTACTTGTAACGAGTAAAGGCCATAAATACATATTCCATGTAGTCAAAAATGCATAAATTGCAAGTGCACTTAACATAGGCACTGATAATGGCAGAGCAAAAGACCAATAGAATCTGAAATTAGAACATCCATCCATCTGTGCTGATTCATGCAATTCCTTAGGGATCATTTTGTAATGCTGTCTAAGCAAAAAGATACCAAAGGCAGTAGTAATAAAAGGTACTGTTAATGCTAAATAACTATTTAGCCAATTAAAGTTGATAATTGTAATAAAGTTAGGTATCATGACAGCTTCCCAAGGAATGAGTAAAGTGGAAATAAACATAAAGAAAACTACATTTCTTCCTTTAAAAGGGATAAAAACTATTGCAAATGCTGCCAAACTACATAACAATAACTGTCCAATAGTTACAGTAGAAGAAACAATAAAGCTATTAAACAGAAACTTTAAAAGTGGTACATCTTGAAAAACACTAATGTAACTATCCAAACTCATGCTAGTAGGTATATATTGACCACGACTTAATTGAGAAGGGGTTAAAAAGCTTGCTAACAAAGCAAATAAGACAGGAAAAAAAATGATCAATGACGATATGATTAGTAACATATAGGTAATAAGCTTTTTTATCATTGATAGTGCACCTTCTTTTCACCAACTTTAAATTGAATAATCGTAACTAATAAAATAAACAAGAATAAAATAATTGCTTGTGCACTAGCAGTTCCAAACCTTGAAAATTCAAAAGCTTCCTTATAGATTGAATAGACAATTAAGTTTGTCGCCTCATTTGGCCCACCACCAGTTAAAATATGTATTTGTCCAAATGATTGAAAGGAATTGATTAGCGTTACTGTTACGACAAAAAATAACGTTGGTGACAACAATGGAATGGTAATTTTAAATAATCTAGCAAAATATCCAGCACCGTCTATTAATGCACTCTCATATAATTCCTGAGAAATATTTTGTAGACCACCCAAAAAAATAATAAAGTTAAATCCTATTCCCATCCAAACAGTAGTAATAGATACAGAGATTAATGCCCATTCTCCTGACGTTAGCCATCCTATTGAATCTAGTCCAAAAACTTGAAGTAGATTGTTTAATACACCAAGACTTGGATGAAACATAAATAACCAAATACTTGCTCCTGCAGCTACTGAAACTCCAAGTGTTGAGGAAAAGATCACTCGAAAAAACTCTATTCCTCTAACTTTTTCATTTGCAATTAGTGCTAAAAATAATGCTAAAAATACTCCAGTAGGTACCGTGTACAGTACAAATTTAAATGTCTGGATCATACTGTTTTGAAAACTAGCTGATTGCATTAAGGTTAGAAAGTTTTCTAATCCAACAAATACAACTGTTTCCCCCCTTGGATTTGTTATAAATAAACTATAGTAAAGGGTTTTTATCATTGGATAAAATAGAAATATTCCTAAAATAAGAAAAGCTGGAAAAAGATAAATCATTCCTTCACCAAACAGTTTCCATTTTCTCATTCTATTTTTGGCTTTAGAACTAGTTTTAGGTACCACAGATGTCTCACTATCCACTAATGATTTTACATTCACATATTTAGTTGCAGAATCTGTACCGCGTTCCACCAGCAATCCTCCTTTCTCTCATAGTGATAAAAATTATTAGTATTAATTGTTAACAAAGATAACTATACAACAGAAGTGCTAAGAGAAAATAAAGGCTATGTTAAGCTTTGTAAAGGAATAATGAAGGAAATGAAGATGAATATTAATATCTACCAATCTTTCATGTATACAGTTGTTTCATTTTTTGATAGTGTTAAGAATAGCACTACATTCTGCTCTTTATGATTTTCTTTGACGAAGAATGTTTAAACAATTTCAAATCAAAAGTAGGTATATAAGTGAAAAACAAACTGTTTGTACGAACATGTATTTATTACACACTAATTTTTATGGCCATTACTGCACTAGTTTCCTATATTACCCTTTTTTATGCGGAAATGAATATGTCGGACACTCAAATTGGTATATTAACATCCACTGGTGCAGTTATGGGAGTACTTGCTAATCCATTTTGGGGAGGAAGAGGAGACCGAGCAAAGGCGAAAAATAATGTTCTTCTATTTTGTTTACTAGCGTCTACTATCATTGTTTGGTTATACCCTCTAGCTGGAGGGAATTTTTTATTTTTATTAATAATCACGTGCATCTTCTTTTTTTTCCAAACAGCCATTAACCCTTTAGGGGATGCTATTTCCCTAGAGCTTGCTTCAGAATATGATTTTCAGTTTTCCAAAGTTAGAACAGCAGGGTCGCTTGGATTTGCTACGATGTCGGCAGTTGCTGGTTTTATGATTGAATACAACATCCATTCAATTTTTATTGCTTACTCCGTACTAATTTTTATAGCAATTTTCGTTTTTTTGAAAATCCCACCTGTATTAGGACATCAAGTAAGCCAGAAGAAGATTCATTTTTTGGAGGTTTTGAAAAGTTCTTCTCTTCGTAGAATATACATATACGTTTTTGTACTTAGTACGGGGTTCGGTTTCTTTGGATCCTTTCAAGCATTATACAGTGTGGAACAAGGAATTCCTGTGAGCTTAATAGGTTTGGGCTTTATGGTCGGATCATTTAGTCAATTTCCATTTATGCTTTTCTTTGACAAATTGTATAATTATTTTGGTATTCGCAACATCATTTTGTTTTCAGGGATTCTTCTTGCTATAAGGTGGATACTCTATGCCCTTTGGCTTAATTCTTTTACTGTTCTATTTTTATGGCTCCTTCATGGGGGGACGTTTATTCTCATTTACTTATGCTTAGCTGAATATGTACACCGTCATATACGTAAAGAGCTTAAAGTTAGTGGACAGATGATGAATTTTATTGTGCTACACGGACTTGGTGGAATAGCTGGTGGTATTCTAGGAGGGATCGGTGCAGACTTTATTGGCTACGCATTCATGTTTGCCATTATGGGTGTAATGAGTTTAATAGGGGTTATTTATTTTTGGATAACTAGTCGCACAAATAAAGAACTTATTTCACCCGAATCCACTTTATAGTTTCATTTCTGTTATGTTCTAGGTATACCTCTCATGCAAGTGAAAGTTTGCACCGTGGAGACCGAAAATGTTTTTTTCAACGATGGTTCATCCGTTCTAAAGAATATTTATCTCGAGACAAGTGACCCCCCTCTTGATTATCAAAAGGGGGGCATTTTTATAGTTATTAATCTAAAACTCGTATTTGTACATCGCGTAATCCAAATCGTAAAGCATCAGATCGATTTGGCATAAAAATATCTATCTTGTTTCCAATTATTGCACCACCTGTATCAGCTGCTAGAAAAGTACCATGTCCCCTTACCTCAACATACGATCCAAGAGGTATGACTCTCGGGTCAACGGCAATGACCTTTGCATCTGGATTATTTCGTAAGTCAACCCCAGTAAATGTAATACCAGAACACCCTGTGCAATAAGCTGTATAGGCTGTGGCCTTAAAGCTTCTCCATTCACCTGTGGAGGAAGAAGAACTAGATGAGTTGTTATGACTTAATTGTCGATTTGCTTCTCTTTCCGCTTGAGCCGCTAACTCAGCTTGTCTCTCAGCTTCTCGTCGGGCTTCTTCTTGTCTTCGAATCTCATCTGCAATTCGCTTTCGAACATTATCTTCCTGAGAAGCTAAATCTTTGTCTTTATCCACTAATTTTCTAATGATAGATTCCTGTTTATTTTCGTTGTTTTTTACTTCGTCTCTTAATTTAACCGTTAATTCTTTCTGATCTTTAATATCTTCTTGAAGGCGTTCAAGCATGATAAGCTGATCGTCTAAATCACGAATTGTCTGTTCATACTCCCCTTGTATACCTTCAAGTTCCTTTTGATTTACCTCTAGTTGCTCGATAAAATTACTATCAGCCTGAGCAATTCTTGAAATTGTAACTATACGGCTAATGAAATCTCCAAAACTTTCTGATCCTAAAATTACTTCTATATAGGAAGCCGTTTCAACGCCATTTCTTTGGTATGAGCTTGCTCGTTCCTTTAATAATTCTATTCGCTGATCTATATCATTTTGAAGAAGCTCTATTTCCAGCTCTAACACTTCCATCTCAGCCTCATTCGCTTTAACCTGTTCTTCTGTATCAACGATCATTCTTTCATTTTCTTCAATGGCGTTATTAATATTTTTTATTTCGCTATTTATTTCCTCTAGTTGTTGAGCTAGTTTTACAAGCTCCTCTTCAGCTTCAGAAAGCTCTGATTGTATTGACTCTCTTTCCTGCTGAATTCTCTCTTGATCCTTCTCTAGTGCTTCTGTAGCAAAGACTCCACCAGCAAAAAAAAGTTGCACAATTGCAATGAATATTGCTAGTTTACTAACCTTCTTCAGCACACTACTTCCCCCTACTAGTTCTATTTATCTATTAAACGACAGATATTTTGAAATGTATCCTAATTCACAATATCAGATAAATATAACAGGTTAGTAATAGATATATTATATTTTTGTAACAAACTAGAATAATTATTGTTAGATTTTAATTATTATTTTTGCATTTTTTTATCACCGAATACTCCCCCATTAACAAAACCAAACCTTTAGATAATGGACAGGTGAATCAAAATGCTATATACACGTAGGCTTTCATGTAGTCATATGATGCATACTGTATTTGAAAATTTCTCTAAAGGAGACTAGAACTCATGGAACTTATGATGGCACATTGGCTATATTTAGCAGGAATTTGTCTCATTATCTTTACAATGCTTTTGAGACAAAATGTAGTTGTACCAGCAATAGTAATGAGTTTTATCGTGGCATGGGCATATACAAATTCCTTCATGGGAGGAATACATGCAATTTTTAATGCTAGTTTAACAGCAGCTACTGAGCTGTTTGATATCTTTTTGATCATTGCAATTATGACGGCTTTACTACGTTCAATTAAATCAATAGGTGCAGACGAACAGATGGTCGTTCCATTTCAAAAGGTAATGAAAAACGGGCATACATCCTTTTTAATCTTAATAGGTGTAACGTACTTTTTATCATTGTTCTTTTGGCCAGCACCTGCTGTTCCTTTAATTGGAGCTCTACTAATCCCTGTTGCTATAAAGGCAGGCTTATCACCAATCGGTGCTGCGATTGCCATCTCCCTAGCAGGTCACGGAATGGCTCTTTCTTCAGATTTCATACTCGGAGTAGCACCTGGATTAACTGCTTCCAGTAGTGGTATAGATCCTAGTGTGATTGGGGAACAAACGCTTATCTTATCACTTATTGCCGGGGTAATATCCTTAACAATTGCCTATTTTATGGTAAGAAAATCAATAAAAAAACCAGCACAAAAAAATTTAATTGATTGGGAAAATAGTGGTGATGAGGACGTAAAATTAAATGGTGAAGATTTAGAAGTAAAAAAAGGGAAATACAGTCAGTTATTTGCCTTTCTTGTTCCATCCGTATTTTTGATTATCGTTGCATATGTGGTTATTGCTACTTTTTCCACTATCCTTCCCTCTATTGAAGATGGAGCCGGTGCCTCTTTAGTGGGAGGAACAGCAATTATCCTAATGTTAACGATCTCTGTCTTCCGAAGTTATCGTAAGACATTACAAGAAGTAAGCGACCATATAGTCAACGGTTTCGTATTCGCATTTAAAGTAATGGGATTAGTAATTCCAGTTGCTGGTTTTTTCTTTATTGGTAGTGGTGAATTATCAGCACAAATTTTCCAAGTAGAAGAAGATAAAGGACCAGCTTTTTTATTTGACCTTGTGGAAGCTAGTCAAGCATATATTCCTGACAATGTTCTCGTTACAGCTCTCGGTATTTTAGCTCTTGGAATGATTTCTGGTCTTGATGGTTCAGGATTTTCTGCTCTTCCTTTAATTGGATCATTATCTGAAGCATTAGCTTCATCCGCAGGTGTGGACCCAGCTACCCTTGCATCAATAGGTCAAATGGGAGCCATTTGGGTTGGAGGTGGAACCCTTGTAGCTTGGTCTCCAATTATCGCTATTGCAGGATTTGCAAAAATATCAGTCCTTGAATTAGTTCGAAAAAGCTTCATACCTGTTGTCATTGGACTTTTAGTAGCAACAATATGCGGGTTAATCATATTTTGATTAGAAAAAAATGACAGGTGCCTGGCACCTGTCTTAAGTCAATTGCTGTTGGGCAAACTCTCTGTAGAGTGGATGGGTGTTAGCTAATTCTACATGCGTTCCTATGCCAGTAATTTCACCTTTCTCAATAAAAATAATTTTATCTGCATTCACAATTGTAGATAAACGATGGGCAATGACAAAGGTGGTCCTCCCATTCATGAGGCGCGTCAGTGCTTGCTGCACAATTTTCTCCGACTGACTATCTAAACTTGCCGTTGCCTCGTCCATCATGAGAATTTTCGGATCTCGTAAAAATGCTCTTGCAATTGCTATCCGTTGCTTTTGTCCTCCTGAAAGCTTTACACCTCGTTCGCCTACCTCTGTATCCAGTTTATTTGGGAATTCTTTGATAAATTGATCTGCGTAAGCCATCTTCGCAACTGCCCATAACTGTTCATCTTCAACTACGCCTTCCATGCCATAAGAAAGATTTTCACGGATTGTTCCGGCAATCATAGGACTCTCTTGTGAAACGTAACCGATTTGACTACGCCATGATACTACATTCAATTCTGTTATTGAGGTACTCCCAATAAGAATTCGTCCCTCAGTTGGTTCGTAAAACCTTTCTAATAAGCCAAAGACTGTCGTTTTTCCACCACCACTAGGTCCTGCAAAAGCAACCATCGTTCCTGGTTGTACTTCAAATGTAATCTCCTTTAAAACAGGTTCGTCCTCACTATAAGAAAAGGAAATACCATCGTAATACACTGGCTTATTTGATATATCTAATTCCAAGCCACCTTGTCCAATTTCCTCATTCAAGTCTAATATCTCAATCATCCGTTCTGTTGCCCCTTTTGCCTTTTCAAGCTGAGTAAAGAACATGGTAAAAGAAGTTAGAGGTATCACAATTTGAAACAGATAAAGGATAAAAGCAACGAGTGATCCCGTTGTCATTGTTCCTTCTGCAACTCTTATACCTCCATATCCAATAATTAAAACGATAACAGTCATTAGTACAAGTTGCATTAATGGTGCGATAACGGCTAAAATCCGTGATTCCTTCAACCCATATGCTAGTAAATTTTCAATTCCATTTAATCCCTTATTCTCCTCTGCTTTTTCAGCATTAGATGCTTTCATTAATCGTACTTCACTTATTGTCTGTTGAACCTTTCCAGAAAAGCTTGCTGTTTCATCTTGTATTCCACGAGAAATCTTTCTCATTTTTCTCCCAAGTGGACGCATAATTAATATGGTAATAGGTACACAAATAAACATTAATATGGTCATTCTCCAATCCATAATGACAAGAATGATTACTGCACCAACTATAGAAACGATACCAGTAATAAATTGGGGGAAATGCTGTGATATTAAATCCTTTACGATACCAGTATCATTTACAACACGACTAACGGATTCTCCACTAGTTTTCTTATCAAAATAACTAACAGGAAGACGAATGAGTTTTGATAGCATTCTTTCACGAAGTCGTGCTACAATTTGTTGACCAACATAAGCTAAAAAATATCTAGAAATTGCATCAATGGCTGCTCTAGCAATAAAAGCAATACCAAGAATAGCAATAAGGAAACCACTTATTGACTCGACTGTAAAGCCATCCACCATTTCTCTCGTTAACAATGGAATGGAAAGTCCCACAATTGTCGTAAGTAAACTTCCTAATATACCAATAACAAATGGAGTTTTTGGAATCCTCGTCGATAGTACTAAGGTTAAAAAGGGATTTTTATGAGATTTATTACGTCCTACTGCCATTACTTTTCTCCTTGTTTTATCATTAAAGAAATGATAAGTGTTTTAAAAAATATTTTATCATAATTTCAACATTGTTATTTTTAACCACCCTTGTCAAGTACTTGCCAATTGAAGGATAAATAAAAAAGATGACCACCAAATTACTTTCCATTTGATAGTCATTTTCACGAGCACACTTTTTTGGAATATGTATCCCTATCTTTTACTTATAATTATCCGTTTAATCCTTACAGCAACTCTATAATCCTTTTATCTTCAACTTTAATTATTTTTTTTAGATTTGCTCCGATACAAACAACATAATAGTCTGTATAGGTAGTCCCTTTCACTTCAGTTGGCTTCTGATTATACTTCTGATCAAAATATCGGTATATATCTCCTAAAGCAATAAGAGGTACTTCTTTTGTATCATCGACTTCTAACGTAGAAAGAACATTGTTTTTATTAGTAGTATCTTCTTCTCTACTTACTTCTAAACTACTTTCTTCTTTACTGTTTGATGTAGAATACTGTAAATATGCTTCTAGATTTTTATTCATTTTCTCCATGTCCGTTCGAAGCATCGTTTGTGTACGAACCTGTATTTCTGATTGCTGGATTAAACGTTCTATATATTCAATGATATAAGCAAAACCAATAAGTAAAATCCCTGAAACAAATGCAGATAAACCAAACGTAATTCCAAAAATGGGACTATTGAACAATAATATAATACTTAGCAATATACCTAGAATAATATTGATTAAACCTATCGAATAAATAATAATAGCAACACGATTGTCAAAATTGTCCGTTATCAAAATCCATCACCCTGCTCTCTTTTTCCTTTTCTGTTATGGATAGCGTAATATCTCTTGATCTGACTTTTGTTCCTTAAGCATATAGTTAGCCATTGTTTTATGGTTTATTTTTAGAGCTTGGTCAAAATTATCACTTTTCACCTTTTTAGCTTCTTCTTTCAGAAATTCTTCATTTTCCATTAGCTGTGTGTAAAAAACTTGTTGCTCTCTCTTTAAATCTTTCCAAAGCCCAGTTTGCTCCATTTCCTTCTTCCATTCCTTTAATACATGAGTACGTTTGGACAATTCATATACGACATGTAATTGAATTGTGTCTAACTTCGCTGCAGTATAAATGGCAAGCTCCAATTGTTCTTCTGTTAGTGGAAGGTTTTCATCCTTCCGTTCCCTAATGTGCTTCCAAAAATCATCATAGGTTTTACGAAAAGTAAGTTGATAGCTTAAAAGGTTCTTTATAAATGTGTATGCCCCATCCCATTTTGGATTAGGATTTTCATCCATTTTAGCAAGAGGAACACGGAAGAAGTCAAAGTTCACTTGTGCACGTGCTTGTCCTTCGTCTCTTATCTTTTCATATAGTCGATAAAACTGATACAAATATTTGTGAGCTTTTTTCGCATCCTGTACAACTTCCTCACTATCAGAAAATACTCCAGAAGCGGTCGCTTGTTTTAGTTTTATATAATCAACTAAGAAATAACTTCGCCCAGATATTTCAAAGGGATATGGGTACACCAACACCTTCTCAAGCCACTGTTTATATCTTTTAGCTTTTCGTTTTACAATAAATGAAGTACGATTGAACATTTATTCACCCTCCTAAAATCATCTCTCTTAATATAGTTTATCATAAGTAAAATAAAGGAAGGAAAACTGTCTACCTTTCTTTCATAAATGCTTTATTTTGTACATTGATATTATGCTATAGTTTGTTTGAGTGAGAGGATCCTGTATTGAGCCGCATTCTTATAACTCATATTTTAAGGAAGAGAATAGGGATATGATGATTCAATATATATTTTTTATCGTTTTAATCCAAATTGTTAGTTTATTATTTTTAATAGGGTCTATTATAAAATAGGTTTTTCAACGAAAGCTAGTAAAGAACAAAGGGGTTTTGGTCTTGCTATTATTGATGAGGTAACGAAGAAATATAGCGGAACAATTGATATGAATTTTTCAGCGGACGAAGTTACTATTATAATCTGCACCCCTAAAGAAAACACCAATCTCTCAATTAGTTAAAGTTATGTTGTGTACCCTGAAAATAAGCGTTAGTTCAGGAATGAGGGGTGACGACTCCAGTGGGATCAGCACGAGTCCGAAAATCCCCTAGCACTTACCGAGTAAGTGCTAGGAAGTTGAGGCCGTGCCCCACGGTAAAGAAGACACTGTGAATTATGAACAGATGTCGCACTTATGCCTGTGGTGAAAGCTTCCGCATAGAACAGATGAACTTCTAGATGAGTATTTTTATCCTCCATGGTGCAAGTTTCACTTACATAGAGGATAAACAGAGTTGTAATATGGAGGATTTTTTATATGGCATGGTATAGTTATTTTTTATTATCTTTTCCAGAAGCTTTTCTAATGATTACTCTAAGCTTTCTCTTAGTAGGTATTACTGTTAAGGACAAACTCAAGCCTCACCTTTTATTTTCCATGTTGTATGGATTAATAGCATTCTAATTAACTATTTATTTTCAGAGCTCATTAAAGCCTATTTTTAACACCTTAGCTTTTGCATTTTTTATTATTATCATTTTCAAATACAAATTTTTAAGTGCATTACTTATGGCATTAATAGTATTCGCATTTTTAGCTATATATGAATTAGTATTTTCATTAGCATATATCCAATTATTTTCATTAAGTTTCGAAGAGATTTTCCAAAATCCATGGTTACGTATTATTACAGTGCTATTTACTGCCTTACTACCTATGCTTATAACCATCCTTATTCTAATAAAATATAAGATTAGTATTAGGCTCCCTTTTTTAAATAAACTAGAATAAGACTCAAAAAGTGGAAAGGATAAAAGGATCCTTTCCACTCTTTTGCTTGAATGACACCATTCATTGAATACAATTATTTTTATGAAAGGAGCAATTACATTCTATGCTTTACCTAATCGAGCAAGCTCCTTATCTGTTTTCGGAATAAAATATACAACGATATTTCCAGCAAGGATCACAATGGCTAGAAAATAAAATGCATAGGAAAAGCCGTATGCTTCTGCTAAAAAGGAACCAATAATCGGTGAGCTAGCTCCCATAATTGATTGAATTGTGAATAATAAACTTGTTGTCGTTCCAGCCATTTTCGTCTGTGTACTTTCCATTGCCCAAGCTTGTAGGACTGGTCTCATTGCAAACAAGAAAAAACCTAGTAATGCAATAGTCCCAATAAGCAACCAATCGACTTGAATAAGAGATACGATGACAATCATAACGGAGGTTAATATCATAGAAGACGTTAAAATTTTTCGTGGTCCCGATATATCTGACATCCTTCCAACAATCGGTGCAGCGATTAATCCGCCCCCTTGTAATATACCTAGGGTAATTCCTACCCATAAAGCATTTATCCCTATTTCTAGGGCTAAGTATAAAGGTAATAAAATCATAATTCCACTTTGTGCCATAGAACGAATTCCACTAAGTAAAGCTATTAGCAGAACAGATTTATTTTTAAATAAATCTTTTAATCCTTCAATATAGCTTGATAGCTTAGAATTTTTTTCATCTTTCACTCCACTAGTTTCATTGTCTTCTACCACAACCGTCATTTTACGTAACGAGATTAATATAAATACAGCAAATATGGCACCTGGTGCGAAATTCCAAACAATGATTTCTTGCCACGTGTAAATAACAATCAATGCCCCTACCACGATTGGTGCAACCATATCTCCCAGATTAGAGGCCATTGCATGGTAACCAAATGTTAAGCCACGTTGGTCAGGATACCTAGAAGAAAGTGTTGTGTATGCAGCCGGGTGCCAAAATTGATTACCAACACCCATGATGACGAATAATAAAGCAATAATCCAATAAGACTGAACAAACCCAATAAAAAGAAACGGCAAACCTACTAAAACAAGGGAGGTTGCTAAAAATAAATGCTTTTTAGTCGACATATCGGTAATTGCACCAATAAGCATTGTTAAGCATGCAGTAACAATAGATTTAATTGTAAAAAGCATTCCTGCTTGCGTTAATGAAAAATCATAGGCAAGAACAATGTAAGGTAGCAATATATACATAGATGCTGGGTACCAGTGTGTAAAAGCATGTCCAATACATATGCCCCAAAAGGGTCCATCTTTATATGGATTTCTTTGTTTGTTATTCATTGATATAGCTTGGTTTTCTTTTAAAGCAGTATTATTTCTATTCAATATACCATCACCCTTCTATATAGTTTATTGTGGCTTTAAAGTTTAATTTGCAAAAGTTTCTTTATATTACTTCAATAATAGCAAAAATCCGCCAACCCTTCTAAAGGCTGACGAATATTGCCATAGTAACCACACAAAACTAACGAGAATTATTTTACATAATCTCTCCAACGATGAATTGGCTGCCAATTTAGAAGTTCTTTTGCTTTTTTATTGCTTAATAAAGTGTCAAACCCAGATAAATCTTCACGGAAATCTTTTACCGATGGAAAAGAAGTCTCCATTAATTGTTTACTTTCTATATCCATACTTGTTTCATCTGCTGCAATGTTGAGAACTACTGAACCAAGGCCGTCCGTTTCAATCGCTAATCGATAAGCAGTTGCTGCATCTCTTGCATCAATATAACTCCACAATAATTTTTTTCGTAATTCTGGCTTTTTAATAAATGATGGAAACTTGTCATACATTTCTGGTGAAATCACATTCCCTAATCGCATGGATACGACTTGCATCCCCGTTCTACGATGAATCATATTTGCCGTTTCTTCATTTGCTATTTTTGATAAGCCATAGCTATCCTCAGGCAATTGTGGATGTTCTTCATCCATTGGAACATATTGTGGTGTTAAATTATGTTTTGTATTACATATTCCATATGACGCTTCACTAGAAGAAATGACTGCTTTTTTAATTCCTAGATTACCTGCCGCTTCCAAAATATTATATGTAGACATTACATTATTTCTAAAGGTTACTTCGTTAGGGTGAGAATTAGCCACTGGGATTGCTGCCAAATGAATCACTGCATCTGCACCAGCTAGCACTCCGTATACTTCACCTAAATTTGTTAAATCTGTAATAATTGTTTTACAAAGTGCTTCTTTTGGATATTTATTGTCTGCGTTAATTACATCATAACCATGGTCTAAAAATTCTTTTATTACCGAAGGACCTAGACGGCCACTCCCACCTGTTACAACAACTTTTTTCATATTAGCACCATCCTTTTATTTCGAACACGTATATAATGACGAAGTCCCACTAAGTATACGCTTACTTCTTCCACAAAACAATTACTGAAATAATTTTCATATAATAAAAATTATGATACTTACTATAATATTTATAGTTTCTATAGGGGTTAGAGTGCAAAAGAGAAGTATGAATATATCAAAAAGAAGAGAGTAGTTACATGTTATCTACTCCCTTCAATTAGTAGCTAGTAATTCTTGATTTTCTGCAGCTTCTTGAATCTCCACTGCATACCAGCTTTTCCCATGACCATTTTGTTCAATATAGTTTTTTAAACCATATATTCCTCTATGATAAGCAGTCAATGCGTAATCCCAGTTATCATATTGCTTGTATAAGAAATCTAAATAAGTTACAGCTAGCTGTATCGAATACAATGGATCAAATAATAATGAATCGTAGTACGGCAAATCGGCCATTTCAGCAACCCACGGTCCTGTATTTTTCATAAATTGAGCTAATCCATAGGCTCGTCCAAACTGTGTTTGTGGACCTATTGTATTTGGATTAAAGGTTCCTCCTGTTTCGACCCTGATTAATTCGTAAACGATAAGAGGATCTATATCTTTTTCAATTGCTTCTAATGCCAAGAATTTTCCCCAGTCCCTCTTGAATTTACCTTCACTATCGTCATAGAAAAATTCTCCTAGTATATTAGCTTCTTCCCATAGTAAATATCCGGCTACATACTCTTCATCTGGTTTATTTTTAATGTAAGTCTTTATTCTTTCAAGCTCCAACGCTTCTTCAAACTTCTCTTTTTCACGCTGCCTTTTCGCCACTACATTTTCTATATGAAATTGTAGGGCTTCCTTTTCACCTTGAATCAATTTGTTCTCTGCTTCTAGTAAAGCTAACTCGTTATTTACTTTTAAATTCTCATTTATGAAAAATACAGAAATCACTAGAAAAATTATATATATAGTGATAAACATAAATTTTTTCATTCTCAGCTGAACTCCTTTCTATGAATTCAGTAACATAAAAAATGGTAATCGCTTTTTATAAGCAATTACCATTTCAAGAGAATTTATACACTTTTCTGTATATTCACTTTATTTAACGGTAGATTTAGGTTGTTCGTTTCTAAAAAAATACTTAATCAAGACTAGAAGCCATTTCTTCTATGCTTCATTCATTAAAGGCTGGTAATGGATCGATCAATTGTTTCCACTCCATCTCCATTTCTGTATCTGTTAACAAACAGCTATCTAATCTTTCTTCTACTTCTTCTTGATTCATATCAATCCCAATAAAAACAAGCTCAGTCATTCTATCTCCGAAACGGGGATCCCATCTTTCAAGTAGCTCCGGTTCTTCCTTTAATGTTTGTTCCTTTTCTACATCAGAGTATGCTGCAACCCACTCTCCAGCAGCTTGAATCGTTAAGGAGGAACCTGCTTGAGATAGTAATCCTGACATATTGTTTCGTGTAGCTAACCAAAAGAACCCTTTTGCCCTCACAATATCTACTGGCCAATTTTCTAACCACTTCATCCATCTCTCAGGATGAAATGGACGTCTTCTTCTGTAGACAAAGGAGCTAATTCCGTATTCCTCCGTTTCTGGAATGTGTTCTTCATTAAGCTCCTTTATCCAACCTGCACCTTGACTTGCTTTTTCGAAGTCAAAAGAATTTGTATCCATGATTTCTCTTAAGGAAACATTGGACTGGATAGTCTCTATTACCTTAGCTTCTGGATTTAACTTCATTAGCATACTTTTTAGCTCTTTTGCATCCTCTTCTTCTACTAAGTCAATTTTATTTAATATAATTACATTGGCAAACTCAATCTGATCTATAAGTAAATCTACTACTTCACGGATGTCATGTTCATCATTTCCCTGTTGCCTATCTAATAAGCTTTCACCAGATGCATAATCCTCCCAAAAACGGTTAGCATCCACAACTGTAACCATCGTATCGAGCTTACATATTTCCCCTAAGTTAATTCCAAGGCCTTCATCAACATATGTAAAAGACTGTGCCACAGGAATAGGTTCTGAAATACCAGAGGATTCAATGACAATGTAGTCAATATCCCCCGAATGGACTAATTTTTCAACCTCAATCACTAAATCCTCTCGTAATGTGCAACAAATACAGCCATTTTGTAATTCTACTAATTTTTCATCTGTCCGTGAAAATCCACCTTGCTTTACCATTGCTGCATCAATGTTAACTTCACTCATGTCATTAACAATTACTGCAACTCTCTTATTTTCACGGTTCGTTAATATATGATTCAACAATGTGGTTTTTCCTGATCCTAAATATCCACTTAACACTGTAACAGGAACTTTCTTATTCATAAACAACACCTCTTTATATGCATGATTTTCAACTATTGGACTCAAATCGTAATTGTTACGTTTTATATAATACAGTAAACGCCACTTCATAACAACATCTTTCTTCTAGTTTTTTTATATTTCATTGTTTTTAAATTATTTAATTTAAAACAATGAACTCGATAAAAAAAACATGAGATCTAAATGATCTCATGCTTCATTGTTCTTATGACATTAAACGTTTTTCCCCAGTGATCTCTTGTATCGGTTTGATATCTTGTTTCATTTCTAGTGTTCCTTTATAGGCCCCATACTCATCACGAACTGCGAAATAACGGATGAACACATATTTTTCTTTGAATTGAATCCAAAAATCTTCTGTATCTTTTCTACCAGACTTGAAATCATCAAGTAAATCCTCTACTATATGGGCACTTTTTGGCGGGTGACAATTTTGAACGGAACGACCAATAACTGACTTTGTACGATGGAAAATTGGATCTTTTCCGTGTGAAAAGAATCGAACGATATCGTTTTCATCAATATAAGTAATATCAATTGGCAGATGACTCATCATTAGTTCCATCTGTTTAACAGATAGAAGACCTGTTTCCATTTTAATGATTCCATCTGCTAGAAATGCACCATCCCCCTTTAATGGGACACGTTCTGGCTTCCAAGGAGCAGGTGGATCAATAAATGTGTATCCAATTACATCCCCCTCCCTTTCAATTTTTAACCATTCGTCCTCTGTTAAATGTTCAAGAGACATAGGAAGGAGAATATTTTCTTCCTTAAAAATCATTTCTGACACTTCGTCGATAATGTATTGAATTGACGAAATTAGCTCATCCTTTGTCCAAGACTCATCCTTCAACATCTTAACTGTATTTTTTATGGCGTCTCGAATACGATCATCCACTCCCCACATGACTTGAGTGGGCCCAAAAATACCGTATTTCTCTAAATAAGGGAACAATAAATTTTCTTTTCGACTGTAGTGTAGATCAATCGTTAATAACTTTGTTAAATCTTCCTGTAGCTTCATTAATTGTTCTTCTGTTTGTTCTTTTTTAAATTGTTCAAGATGTAAGGCAAGTGTAAAGTTAACCATTCTATCAATTTCTTTATTTTCTAACATAAACGTATGGACAGGATGACCTTCCGTTCTAAACTTATCATCTGTTCCATGAATATCTTCAATGGATCCTTTGAATACTTCTGTATGAACGGAGCACAGTCGTTGTACCTCAGAAACTGGGATACCTTCTTCCTCCATAAGTGCTTGTTCCATCTTTGAAATTTCACTAACACTTATTCCACCAATTGCCTCTTCAAATTTAGCTTTTACAGCTTCTACTGGTTTTCCGTCGTGTAACTCCTTCATAATTTCCTTTAGCATCTTTTGTCGTTCTGTGCTTTCTAATTTATTTTTCTCTCGGTTATTTATTACTTCACTCATCTTATCTCCCCCTTAAGATTTCATAAAAGTTCACGTATTACCTTACAATCTATTCATTCTAATCATTCTTTTTAAAGAAATTAGAAACGTTATACATGCAGCTAATTTAATTAAGAATGTTTCTCATTCTCATCTTATAAAACTTTAAAGGGGTATGATGTGAGTTATATCACAACTCATTGTAATTTCACGATTTTGACATATAATTACTATATTACAAAGTTCATTTCACAAAGGTTATTTCCTTACTCCAAAACGAAAAAACAAGCATGAGAATGAATTCTAGTTCCCATGCTTTTATTAGTTAAAGTGCTTCATGATATATTCTTTTTCCTCTTCTTCCGTTAATAGCCTAGTGGCCTTTCCAATCGTGCCATTTTGTAATCTCCATATAGAATTATGATCTTCTACTGCTTGAGAAAAATCTCCAATTGCCCAACGTTCTAAAATCTGTCTGTATAGTTCCTCATGACTGTATGAGTTATAATCTATAACTTCTAGCAAACGATTAATTCTTTCATCTGTTATTTGTATATGTCCCCATTTTTCTTTAGCAAATACCTTTTGATGAGACATATGATGTATTGCATTTTGAACAGCACCTTCAGACATGATCATGGGAAACACTTCTGCAACTTCTATCATACTTCCACCATCATCTACAAATGCATCATTATTTTCTCCATTACCTTGTATAAATTCATCATTTTCGAGGTCATCATTTCTTTCAACGTCATCAGATATTTCGTAGTTTGTATTACTAGCTGTCTCATTATTATTTACAAGTGCATATATTAAAGTACCTAAAGATATGACTGAAATAAGAATAATGGAAATAATAGACAGTGGCTTCACAGTAATAACTCCCCTTTTAACCTAAAATGTTATGAAAATTGGAATATATTCTAGTTTATCATATTGGAAAAAATTGCATCAAGAAAGATAGTTTAACTGTTAAATGGATATAAAGTAAAAAAAGGACTTAGAGTTAATAAAATCTCTGAGTCCTTTTAGGATTATCTGATTATAACAAGTGTCCAATAATGACCATATTGATTGTAGCCTACTCCAACATGGGTAGCATCTTTATTAAGCATATTCTTCCTTTGATTATCACTGTTTAACCAGAACTCTACTACTCCTTTTGCAGAATCTGGTCCTTTTCCTAGGTTTACTGCAGCGGATGAATAAGAGATTCCAGCATTATTGATCATTTCGAATATTGGTCCAGATGAGAGATCCTCATTTTTTTGCATATCATTTGTTCGTGTTCTAGCTACTTTACTTAATTGCTTATCTCTTTTTAATTCAGAAAGTCCATTTTTTCTTCTTTCTGCATTCGTTAATTCAATGACACGATTTTCAATTGCTGTTAATTCATTATCTGACATGGATTTTGGTTCTTCCACTTTTGTAATAAACATTTGTGTCCAATAATGACCAGTAGTTTCATATCCTACTCCAATATGGGTAAATTCAGCTGTTAAAATATTTTTCCGGTGCCCTTCACTATTCATCCAAGCATTTACTACTTGCTCTGGTGTACGTTGTCCCATGGCAATATTTTCTGCTGCAGCTCGATAGTGTATATTAAAGGAATCCATCATTTCAAAGGGAGTTCCGTACGTTGGACTATTATGAGCAAAATATTGTTTATTTAACATGTCCGTTGATTTTGTACGTGCTACATTTCCTAAAGCTGTATCTCCTTTTAGGTTAGATAACCCGTGCTTCCTTCTTTCCACATTCGTTAGTTCAATCACTTGTTGTTCAAACTGAGAGATTTGATTGTTACTTACTTTTTTTGGTTCTTCCTGTTGTTTTTGACTATTTGATGCTGATGGTTTTGATTCTTCTTTTTTTACCTCTTCATTCTTTTTTGGATCTTCCTTAGTTTGAGTTGGTGTCTTACTTTCACGTTCTTTATTAGAATTAGAGTCTTCTTGTGTATGTTCTTGCTGCTCATTACGTTGTTGTTCTGAAGCTGGTTCTTCTTTCTTTAAATCTACGTTCGCATTCTCAGCTTCATTTTTTTCCGAAGATTGATCTTCATCATCTTTAATTTCTTCTTCCTCTGTCGGGTCTGTTTCTTGTGTTTCACTTGATTCTTCTTCGTCAATGGTTAGTGGTTCATTGTTATCATTTGTTTCATTGTTATTTTCATTATGCTCTTCTTCGTTTGTTTCATTTTGTGCTTGTTCATTCAGTATTGCTTCACTATTATTGATAGAGGAGAGTACAAAGATTCCTCCTAAAAATAATATAAAAAATAATAGTACTGAAGGTATGAATTTTTTCTTATCTATTTTCCCAATTTCTCTTAATACTTTTTTCATTATTAATCTCCTTAACTATTTATTTTTATTAGTCCTATTCTGCATTTTTGATAGACTTATTCTTAAATCATTCGATATCCGATGATATTTATTGTGATACTTGCTAGTGTTCTCTATCTAGTATTATTCAATTTTCGACAGATTTCAATAGTTTTTTCGTGCTCCTATAAGGGTATTTTTCTATTCAGAGTGTATTAATCATTTTTAGTGGAGGAGGTTTTTCATATGTGGTTTATAAAGGGGAAGGTTGGAAAAATGATTGGAGGAATAATAAGTTTATTCTTTTTAGTAGTCTTCCTCATGTATTCTGGATTTTATTTCTTTCAGGATCGTTTGTTGTTTTATCCTCAAGGAATTTCTGATGAAAGGATACAGTATATCCATCATACATACGATCATGTGGAAGAGGTGGAACTACAGGTTTCAGAAGAGGTAAGTACTCACGGGTGGTTGGTTCATAATAATAACAGGGAAAGCCCTTCTCCTGTGCTTATTTATTTTGGAGGAAATGCAGAGGAGGTTTCTCATTTAATTCATCTTGGGGAGGATTTAGGTGATCATTCTGTCTTATTAATGAATTATCGTGGCTATGGGAGAAGTGGAGGTTCTCCTAGTGAAGAAGCGATGTTTCACGATGCTTTACACATGTATGACTACTTGGCTAGTCGTGATGATATTGATGGAGAACAGATTTCTGTGATGGGAAGAAGTATGGGAACTGGGATAGCTGTTTATTTAGGAGCAGAAAGAGAGCTAGACAAGATTGTTCTCGTTTCTCCTTATGATAGCTTAACGAATGTTTCTCGAGATCGTTATCCTTTTTTGCCTGTTCAATGGCTATTGAAGCACCACTTTGATAATGTTTCTCGAGCAGAGCACATTGATACTTCCATGCTTACACTTATTGCTGAGGAGGATCGAATCATTCCTCCATCTCATTCCATGAAACTAGTTGAAACGTGGCAGGGAGATGCTGAACAAATCATATTTGAAGGACGGAACCATAACAATATCCAATCTAGTGAGGATTACTGGACTGAAATAGCTAATTTTCTTGAATTAGATTGAAGAATCATTTTGATAAATATGTATAAATCTTCCTCTCTCAATAGACAATAACATTGTTAATAATTGTTAAGAGAGGAAGGTAGTGTAATGGATAATGTGTTACTTGCTAGAACCCTTTTTGGTTCCTCCTTAGCGTTTCATATTATTTTTGCAACGTTAGGTGTTGGGCTTACCTTTATGATACTTATAGCAGAATTAGTTAGACTTTTTACGAAAGATAACGACTATGCCATCCTAGCCAAACGTTGGACGAAGGGGGTTGCTATTTTACTTGGGGTTGCTATTCCCTCTGGAACTATAGTAGGTGTTATGATATCTCTCACATTCCCAGGATTTATTGAGGTAGTTGGTCAGGTTATTGCCTTACCATTTGCCATTGAAATTTTTGCTTTCTTTGTGGAAGCACTTTTTTTATCCATTTATATTTACGCAGCCAATCGTCTATCTTCTACAATGCGAATTATTAGTGTGTTCTTTGTGGCCCTTGGTGCAACTGCTTCTGCCGTATTAATTACTAATGTCCAGTCATGGATGAATACACCTACTGGTTTTGAGGTTGTTGAAGGGCAAATTGCCAATGTTCAGCCTTGGCAAGCAGTGTTAAATCCAGCATTTAGTTATACGGCCGTTCATGTTGTGAGTAGCGCCTATATGACTACTGCCTTTGTTGTCATTTCTGTTGGAGCTTATCGACTATTGCGGGGAAATTTAAATCCTAAGGAAGTAAGCTATTATCGAAAGGGATTAATGATCGCTTTAGTAATCGGGGCCGCAACATCCATTTGGACGGCTTCTACTGGCCATAAAGCTGCAGTCGGTTTACATAATTATGTCCCTGTTAAGTTAGCAGCAGCAGAAGGATTGTTTGAAACGCAATCTAATGCTCCACTAGCGATTATGGGTACCCCTGATCCTGAGGCAAACCGAGTAGTTGGAGGGTTAGAAGTTCCTGGGATGCTTAGCTGGTTAGCTACTGGATCAACGGAAGGTGTTGTTATTGGTTTAAATGATTTTCAACAGGAGGATTGGCCTCCACTCTTTGTTCATACTCTTTTTAATGTCATGGTAGGAATTGGAACATTGTTAATTGGTGTATCAATAGGTGCACTCCTCTGGTGGTCTATATTTAGGAAGAAGCCTTACCCTACCTGGTTACTGCTTGCTCTCGTACCATGCGGTGCTTTCGCTTTGATCGGAATGGAAACTGGCTGGTTTTTTGCATGTATTGGAAGACAGCCTTGGACAATCATGAACTTCCAACGGACGGCTGACGCTGCAACAGCCTCAGGAAATCTTGGATTCATTTTAGTCTTGTTTATTTCCTTATATATTTTATTACTTGTTATAACAGCACTGGTGATGCGTTTTTATTTCCAACGGAACCCACTGGTTAATGAATATCAAGTGACACCATCGATTTAATAGGGGGAATTCCATTGCATGAAGCTTATGTAGCAATTTCGATCATTTGGTTGTTTTTATTTATATATGCTATTGGTGGGGCCATCGACTTCGGTGCTGGATTTTGGGCGATGTATTATTATGAACGAAAGGGTACCACTGCTGCTAACTTTGCAAACTTATATTTGTCCCCATCATGGGAAGTAACAAATGTATTTCTTGTCTTATTTGTGGTAGCATTGGCTGGCTTTTTCCCTGGAGCAGCATTTGCTCTTGGATCGTTGATGATTGTTCCTGTCAGTTTAGTTTTATTTTTATTAACGATTCGTAGTGCCTTTATGGTGTATTCCTACACAGTTCAGAAGTATACGAAAGTTTTGCGTTATATTTCTGGTATAACAGGGTTGTTAATACCTGCATTAATGCTTACTGTCCTACCAATTATTATCGGTGGATTTATTGAAGTAGTTGGAGACCGTCATTACATTTTATTTAACAAGGTCTTAACAAGTCCTACTGTGTATGCTCACATCGGTTTTGGTCTTGCAAGTCAGTTGTTCCTCTCCTCTTTGTTTTTAAGTGACTATGCAAGGGAAGCTAATTCTAATGAAACTTATGAGGAATATAGGAAAAATGCCATTATTTTTGGACCAATTATGTTAAGCTTTGCCGTCGCAGCTACATTGACATTAATTCCAGAGGCCGTGTGGATGGTAGAAAATATGGCTAGGGAATGGGAGTTATTTGCCTTAAGTATGTTTGCATTCTCTATCGGTTATAGTGCTCTATGGTGGCCCTCCAAAAAAGTACGTATAGGTCAGCCACGGATAGCGGTTATTCTTATTGTTTTGCAATATGCAATAGCTAGCTTCGCTTATGGATGGGCTCATATGCCTTACATTGTTTATCCTGAGCTAACCATCTTTGACGGATTAACAAATTTTGCTATGTATCAATCGTTACTTTGGGGTTACATTGTTATGATGGCTATTCTCATTCCTTTATTCATTTGGTTCTGGCGATTATTCCTTAAGGACAAACGCTATCTCACTAGTGAAAAATAGTGAGAGTAACTATATAGTAAAAAATAATTAAACATCCATTTAACGAAAAACAACGATTAGTTAAAAATCTAATCGTTGTTTTTATTTAACTAGTAATTTCAGAAAATTCAGTATTTAAATAAAAAGTGAGTTAGACTATAATTAGATTATTCTTTATTTGAGGGGGTAAAAAAATGAATAATAAAAGGCCTGCCTTAGTATTAAATATTGTTGCAAATATCTTCTATGCCTTGTCCTTATTGGTATGGGCATTTGTAGCTTTAATGGGGATTATGTCCATTGCAAATTTGAATTCATTTTTTAATTTTCTTGCATTTTTGTACTTATTTTTATTATTATATGTTCTGACTGTTGTTGTTTCATGTGTTTTGAGCTGGAAAAGTTATTTAGATGGAAAGTATATCCATTCATATAAATGGATGACTGTTCCGCTTATACATGCTATTCTTTTTGTTTCCCTATTTACAATCGGGTTATGGCTAGAATGACATCCGATATTTAATATATTAAATATTTGCTTTTATGAATTTCAATAATATCGCTATTTTTTTGTATAATTATTCTTCTAAATGCCAAATCATGGCGATCGTACCTTCACCAGCATGAACAGCTAAGGAGGAACTAATTTCTCCAATGACAACATCTAATCCAGGGATTTCTTCTACTATTTTTTCCTTTAATGCTAATACTTTTTCCAACACGTTTCCATGCATAAGTTGCACTTGCTTCACATTATTTTCTTCGCAGGATTCCTTCAATAAATGTACGATTCTATTTGTTGCTTTCTTTTCTGAACGAACTCGTTCTAATAACCCTAATTCTCCCTCTAAATTAATTGAAAGGATTGGCTTAATCTGAAGTACGTTTCCGAGTAAAAATTGTGCCCCTGACATTCTTCCACCTTTATATAATTGCTCTAAGTTTCCTAACAAAATTAAGTTTCTTGCTCTTGTAGCTTCCACTCTCAATTTGTTAGCTACTTCTTTTACATCTAAGTCTTCCTTCATAAGATCAAGACCTTTGTATAGAAGTGTCGTAATAATATAAGAAAGGGCTAATGAATCCACAACTTCCACACTAAAATCAGCTTGCTCTGCACCAGTCGTTGAGCTGGAAACCGTTCCACTTAGCTTATTAGAAACGTGGATTGCAATGGCATGATCATACTCCTTTTTTAATTGTTCATATAAGTTAACAAAGGTTCCTACAGATGGCTGTGATGTTTTCGGAACCTCTTTATTATTTCGAATCATTTCATATAATTGATCCGATGATAAATTAACCCCATCCTCATATTCTTTTCCCTCTGAAATAACCACAATTGGTACTACATACACATCGGGGTGTGCAAGGAGATCCTCCGTTAAATAAGCAGTACTGTCTGTTACAAATGCAATTTTCTTTTTAGCCACGTATATATTCCTCCTTTTAAATTCATTCTTCCTTTTATTATACTTTGACCTGAGTTTAATACCAAGTACTAATTGTAGGTAACAAAATATAATTTTTATTTAACTAGAAGGCCATCCTGAAAATAATTATTGGTTCAGGAGTGGAAGGCGGCGACTCCAGTGGGATCAGCACGAGACGAAAATCCCCTAGCACTTACTGAGTAAGTGGTAGGAAGTTGAGGCCGTACCCCACGGTAAAGAAGTCACCGTAAAGAATGAACGGATGTCGCACTTATGATTATGGTAAAAGCTTTTCCGCATGGAACGGATGAACCACCTTTTGAAAAAAAACGTTACTTTCCTTTTTGTGCCTTTATTTTATTTCAATCTCAGCTGTAAGCTCTTCGGATAAATCTAATCCATCTACATGAACTTCCTTTTTAATTCGATACTTTCCATTATCAAGCTCATCGATCTCGATCGTTTCTTTATGTTCTTTGCCATCGTGTAAGATTATCCCTATATCAGGAAATGCTTTGTTTATTGGTACTACTTCCCAGGAATCATTCACTCTTTTCTCAATCGTATAATATGTTCCAAAAAATAAATCAGTTGGACCTTCATTCTTTAAAATTAAGGTTAACTTTGAATCACCCGTTAAATACACTTCTTTATCCGTTTTTAGATAGGCATTCAATTCTTCTTTTGGGACGTTTATAGATGATAGGAGTGTGTCTTCCACATTCCCTTCCTTGTCTAGTACTTCAACACTAAGAATATACGATGTATTTTCTTTCTCTGGTAGGTTACCTTTGTAGATGATTTCATTTCCTTCTACTACATTTACATCTACTTCTTCGTCTGTAATCAACTCTATTTTTTCATGATGATTATTTCGTTCCGTCAATTGAATACGAACAGAACGATCCATCAAATCACCATCCTCTTTATGTGAAAAAAATGTAATGGAAAATTCTACTCCTGCTTGTTTTGTTCCAGAGGTAACTCCATACCCAAGAAGCCCCTCACCATTATGAAAAAACCATCTTCCAGTTTTGGAGGCATATTCTGTTTGTTCCCATAAGTCGCCAGTACTCATGTCTTCTAATTCTGTCATGACGTATGGTAAGTCAGTAACAGGTTCATCTTTACTATCAGTATTATTTGAAAAAGAACTCCTTCCTTCATCTATACTTCCATTGTTTCCATCAGTTCCATGTCCGCACCCTATTATTAAACTCCCTAAAGAGATCATGACTAATATAATGGATAGTTTCAGTCCCTTTTGTAATTTATTTTTCATTGGTATCACTTCCATTTCATTCATTTGAATATGGGACGATGTCATTCTAAAAAAAGTTGCATAAAAATAAAAATATTTCTACCTGAAAATACGCGGTATAAAAGTTCAACGAAGTATAGACAAAAATGCTTACTTTCATCCCCCATGGTGCAAATTCCACTTGCATCAGTGGTCTACCCTGAAAATACAACGGTTCAGTAGTGAAGGGTGACGACTCCAGCGGAAAAAAACTAGTTACCTAATAATAAGGTAACTAGTCACACTTTTATAATAACAGTCTAAATCCTTCCTTTTTTCACAGAAGATTTTATTTAGTATTACGTCTAATCATCAAACTCAATGGAAATAATTTCGCCAGTTCGGGCATCAATTTCAATTTCTACTTCTCCTCTTGATGTTTTCATTTCTATTTCATAATAAAGTCGACCATCGTCGTGATCTAATTCTATTTCTTTAATTGTTCCAGTGACTCTTTCATTAGCAATCCTTTTTGCTTCTACGATACCAATCACAGATGAAGTATTTCCATCAAATTGAAAACCAGTGCTTTTCTTTTTATCCATTGAAAAGGAGATGATTTCACCTGTGAATGCATTAATTTCAAGTTCCGCCTCCCCTTGAGGAGTCATCATTTCTATCTCATAGTAAACAATTCCATCATCACTTTCTAATTCAATTTCCTTCACAATACCATCTACTTTTTCTGTTGCAATTCTTTTTGCTCCTTCAATTCCTATTTTCGTATTCAACTCATTATTTTTATTGGGTAGTTGGTCGGTTTTTATTCCTGTGGTTGATTCTTTTTTCTCTCCGACATCATCTTCTTCTGTAGAATTTGGTGTGGTAGAGGTGTCCGTACTTACATTTTCATTAATCGTATTTCCTTGACCTTCTTTTTCTGAAGGCCCCTGTAAAGATGTTACATCTAATATACTACCTGTGAGTGCATCAACTTTAATTTCATATGGACCTTGTTCATTAATAATCTTAACGACATAAATCATGTGACCCTGGTCATATTCCAATTCAATATACTCCAATTCTCCTGGATAATGGTCATTGATTATATCCGTTACCTCGTGTGTGGATAATGGATCATTCTCTGGGTCTGCTAAAATTTGAGAAAAACCAAATCCGAAAACTGCAATAATAATTGAACCTACAATTACAGAAATCCATGTTTTATTTTTTTTCATATTTGTAAAACTCCTCTCTTTTTTTGTTCTACTTCAGTGTAGAACATCACCATTAAAAGAAACTGAGAAGAAGATTAAAATTTAATGAGAAAAGACAATTAATAAATTAAGGGGAGTTTTACTGTAAATGTAGTTCCTATTCCCTCTTTACTATCAAGGTTTATTTTCCCATGATGTGCTTCTACAATCCCCTTTGCAATTGCAAGCCCTAAGCCTGTTCCCCCTGTCTTCCTACTTCTAACTCGATCAACACGATAAAATCGATCAAATATTTTTTGAAAATCCTCTTTAGGTATTCCAATTCCTTTATCTTTTACAGAAAAATAAGCATTGTCACCTTCTTTTCCTGCATGAATAGTTATATTATCTTTACTGTATTTAAAAGCATTATCTATCAATATCACCAATACTTGTTGTAGTTTTTTCTCATCTCCTAAAATCACAATGTCATAGCTAGGTAAAATAGTTTCAATTTTTCTCCCATACGTTTTAGTCATTAGGGAAGAAATGTGCTTTATAAATTCACTAAGATTAACCTCTTGGAACTCTAAGTTGAAAGTATTTGATTCCTCTGCTAACTTTAGCATTTGCTCCGTTAACTCTTTCATTCTTTTTGATTCAGAATAAATCGCATCAATGGACTCTTCCAATACTTCAGGATTTTTTGCTCCCCATCTTTTTAACATACTTGCATTACTTTCAATTACAGTAAGAGGCGTTTTTAGTTCGTGTGATGCATCGTGAACAAATTGCTGCTTTTTCTCTATATTTTCTTTAATAAGATCAACCATATTGTTAAACGTTCCTGCAACTTCATATAATTCATCTTTCGATTTTTCTTTAAGATCTATTTTTTTCAATGTTCCTTTTTGTTGAATATCCTGCATTGTTTCAGCCATTGCTTTAATCGGACGTAATATTAGTCGACTTAACATTGCTCCACCAAATAACGCTGGAAGCAAAATTAATATAGATGCTATTAGCAAAACTAACCTAAGTAAGTTTAAGGTGCTTTGAATAGGTTGTAGGCTATGCATTACCTCTAGCGTCAAAATTGAGCCATCATACGAAATAAATGGAAAATAGGATGCAGCCATTTTTTCACCATTTTCCAATTCTAATATTGTTGATGATTGACCAGTAAAATAGTTAATTGGACTATCTAATAATTCAGGTCTTTGCGTAACCATTGTAATGGCTTCCATTTCTTCATTAATAATCCGAATAATTCCATTAGTAGGAAGATACGGTCTTAGCATTCTTGCAGTTGCAGTATCCGATTCAGTTGTCGAACTAATAAAGAGAGCAATGTTTTCCGTTTGCCCTTCTACCTGCTCTTTCTCTTTATTCATTAAGAGGCTAGAAAAAGATACGTAAATTGCCGTATTAATAATTAATATAATTGCTAACAACCAAATCATAGAAAAGAGCTGAATCTTTGTTCTTATTTTCATGAAGAAGGCTCCTTTAAGCAATACCCTACACCACGTACGGTATGAATTAAAGGTGAAGAAAAACTATCATCAATTTTTTTACGCAAATAACGAATATACACATCCACTACGTTCGTCTCACCTTCAAAATGGAAACCCCAAACAGCTTCTAAAAGTTGCTCTCGTTCAAGAACTTGGTTCTTGTTTTTAAGCAAATAAAGTAATAAGTCATATTCACGCTTCGTTAATTCTATTTCTTTCGAATCTCGGTTTACCTTTCTTAAATCCTCATTAACAACTAAATCCCCTACCTGCAAAATAGTTGAAGTTACGTTAGAATTTCTTACTTGATTCGTTCGTAGACACGTGCGGATCCGAGCTAACAATTCTTCAATCTGAAAGGGCTTCGTTATATAGTCATTGGCACCTTGATCAAGACCACTCACTTTATCTACAATCGAATCTCTTGCAGACAATAATATAATAGGTGTTAATGAGTCTTTGGATCGGATACGACGCAAAACTTCCATTCCATTTAACTTTGGGATCATAATATCTAGTAAAATAAGGTCCCATTCTTTTTCAAGTCCGTAAGATAACCCACTTGCACCATCGTGTACCCTTACTACTGAGTAGCCTTCATATTCTAATTCAAGTTGGATGACTCGACTAATCTTTTCTTCATCTTCAATAATTAATATTCTTGTCTGTGACACGATCCATTTCTCCTTTATAAAAACATGAAAGGTTTTGACCACATTTTATATATGAAAACTTCCCTGTGTTTTTTCATTCTATCCCTATAATATATCATATTAATGTAGGGTTTTAGATTATACAGTTCTGGTCTTAAGTGTAAAATGTGATTGTAAATATTAAAGCAGAGAAAAAATTTCGTTTTTCATGAATAATAAATTAGCAATACTGGACAATAATAGATTATAATATATGTACTATACTCTTTCAGGAGGAATTAGCTTATGTCTGAAACACCAAAGAAAAAAATTAGTTTGCAGGAAGCCATAAAACAGCAACTTGAAAACAAGAAAAATAAATCTGCTTCAAACGGCAAAGGAAATCTAAACAACATGCAAACAAAACAAATGAAGAGCCAACAGTCAAAAAAAACAATGAATACGCGTAGAAAAATGGGCGGATAAACAAGAAAAGCGCAAGGTGCCCCAATTCCGCCTAAGTACAGCCTACGTCCTGTAGGCAACGGCGTAATATCGACGTCCTGTCTCCTAGACACCTTACGTAGAGTTAAAATTTTATACTTTCCTATATTATAAAAAAGAGGCAGTCCCAAAAGTTCATTTAAAATGACTTATAAAGGGATGTGCCTCATTTTTATTTTTGCTTATATGCACTTTAACGACTCTAGAAATAATAGAATCCTTTTTCTATACTCTCCTACCAAACTGTCCAGAAATATATAAACGTTTCCCTTCATATATCACTTCCCAATAACCGTATGGGTTGTTCTTTCCTTTTACAGATCCTGCTATTGGAATAATCTTATCTTTTGCAATCGTCCCCATATTTTTGGCCTTCAATCGATCTGGTCGATCCATGAGAATGGCAGCATGATTAACACCAACTATTTGAACATTTCCAATTATTCGAATTTTCGTCTTTGAAGTAGTTTTTCTAGTTGTTTCGTTGTTTGGAGGCTGAATCCAACTACCTGGGACACCTTTTGTTGCCGTTACATTTATCATCCCTTCTGATTTGTGAAAAATATAATATACTCCAGTTTTCACAATGGTAGCATGGTTTCTTTGATACTTCGCATCAGATGCTGTCATATAACCAGGAATATCTTCACTAATTTCATATTTTTCTACTGTTTTTCTTTTTGTAGAAAGTCCTTCTTTCAACTTAATAATATTCATTTCATCATAACCATTATCATATGTTCCATACCTGTATCTCACTTGAAAATGAGTACAAATTACTTTCACAACGGCTTCGTATAAACTTTTTCGAAACTCTTTCCGTTCTAATTTTTGAAAATCAGTTTTATTATCTAAAAATCCATATTCTATAATGATCGTTTCTACTGGAGCTGTTAAACGATGCATAAAATACCAATCTCCATTTGCTCCTTTTCGTTGAAAAACACGTCTTAAGGGAAATCCACTGGTATCTCTAATTCCGTGAGCTATTTTTGTGGCTAAAACATTCGTACTACGTAAAGGATAAATGGTCTCCACCCCTCTTGCAAAACCATTAAATGCATTAAAGTGATGGGAAAGACAAATTGTTGCACCACTTTCCTTTACAAGGTTTGTACGAGAAATAGAATCTAAAGTAATATCCTTTGATCGCGTTTCTGTAGAATATAATCCTAAGCTATTTAAACGATTGTTTAAATAAGTAGAAGCTTCTAAACACCAGACCTTTTCTTGAACTCCAAAAGCTTGTGCTCCAGGGTCGACTCCACCATGACCCGCATCTTGAATAATTTTAATCATACATTAAGCTCCTTCCTTTTATTAAACCTTTATACTAAATAAGTACATGATTTAAATAAAAAAGGAGGAGACAAATTTAACAACATTTAGGGTTTAGGATACAATTCATTTAAAAACTGAACAGATTGTTTAATTAATGCCTTTAAAATTTCTTCATTTATATCAGCTACTTTATTAATATACACACATGCTTTACCAGACGTATGTTTTCCAAAATCTTTTAATAGTTCTTCACGCATTGTATCTCCAGTAGCAAAATATAGGCTAATTTTTCCTTTACGTGGAGAAAAGCCTACAAGAGGAGCTTCCCCTTTGTGTCCGGAAGCATATTTGTAATGGTAAGAACCAAATCCGATAATACTCGGTCCCCACATTTTTGCTTCATAGCCTGTCGTTTCTGAAAAAATGTCTAATAGTCTATAGGCATCCTCTCTTTTTTTGGGATTTTCTACTTTCTCAATAAACGAGATAACACTTCCATCATTTTCTTTTGTTTTAAGCTCATACATGGGAACATCACCTATACTTTATTTTTTTATCCTGCAAATATTGGCCATTTATTTTCTTCAGCAATAATTTTCATATCTTCATTTGGGTTCACAACTACTGGATGTTCCACAAATTGCAGGAGTGGGATATCACTTTCACTATCAGCATATGCCCATATTTCTAATTTTCTTTCACCATCACTTTGGGATTGTATCCATTGTTGAACTCTTTTTACTTTTTCCTCACCATTAATGATCGTTCCCACTTCACCTGTGCACACACCATTTCCATCAACAAATAGTTCTGTACTAATGATATGCACATCTAGATTTACTTCCTTAATAAATGCTTTTAAAAATGGTTCAAGTGCTCCAGATAATAAGATTACAGTATGCCCTTGTCTTTTATGCCCATTGATTTTCTGAACAAGACCATGATGAATCTCATCTCTTCCATTATCCACTATTGCCTTAAAGAAGGATTCTAGTTCTTCCTCTGTTTTACCTTTAAACGATTTAGCAAAGGATTTAAAAAATTGTAGCCTGAATGCATTTTTCCCTTTGACTATTCTTGTGATCCCAGCTTTTATAAGGCCAACAAATACGATTGTCCATTCCTTTATAGTAAACTCTTTTTTTGCTGCAAGAAACATAACTTTAAAAGAATTCCCTTGATAAAGTGTCCCATCAAAATCTACCGTTACAATTGCCATAAACTAACTCCCTCCAACATGATTTATTTATAAATTGTTTAGTTAATCTATAGCTTTACAATTTTTCGATTAACTTTTAAATCCTACATTATATTTTCTATTTAAACGATCATTTTACCTGTTTAAAGGAAAAAACTTTAGAGAGGATTATTCTCTAAAGTTTTTTCTTAAATACATTTTCGGATACTCATTTCGTCCTAGCCTTATGAACCTTCAACTGCTTTCCCTTAACTGTTTTACTTTTCATTTCTTCTAATACAATGGGGCCTTTCCCATTCAATATATCAACATAGGAAGTATTCTCTTCAATTGTTATAATTCCAATATCATCTGCAGTTACACCATCAATATTAGTAATTGTACCAACAAAATCTATTGCCCGAAGCTTCTTTTTCTTACCTCCGTTGAAATAAAGCTTCATTATATTTGTGTTAAGAGCAGTTCCCTTCTCTTTTTTTAATGAAGGTTTTTCCTTTATTTTATCGTAAAATGCTCCTTGTTTACTATTAACCTCTACCTCTGTTGGAACAAAATTAACTGAAATTGAAAAACCAATGTATTCTTCAATTGAAGCAATAATATCTTTCTCCCTTTCAGTAACGAAAGATATTGCTTTTCCAGTTTTTCCAGCACGACCTGTCCTACCAGTCCGGTGAACGTAACGTTCTTTTTCCATTGGAAGGTCGTAGTTAATGACTAGTGAAACTTCCTCAATATGAATCCCTCGTGCAGCAACATCTGTTGCCACTAAATACCTAATTTTCCCTTGCTTAAAGTCATTCATAACAGAAAATCGTTCCTTTTGCATCATTCCTCCATGAATCTTAGAACAAGGATAGTTACTTCGATTCAAATTAGTAAATACCAAATCTACTCTTTCTTGCGTACCACAAAAAATAATACAGCTATTAGGATTTTCAACCTTTGTTACATTTTTCAAAGCAGCAATTTTTTCTTTTTCATTCAATATTATTTGTGAATGATCTATGTTAAACGTCGTAATTTCATCCCCACTAATTTCTATTCGAACTGGTTTTTTCATATAATTTTTACTTAGTGCTTCAACATCATAAGGTAGCGTGGCTGAAAACATCATCGTCATACGTTCCTCAGGCAATGCTTGGATAATAGATTCTACTTGGTCAATGAATCCCATATTGAGCATTTCGTCCCCTTCATCAATTATGAAATATTTTAGCTTTTCTAAAGGAAGTGTTCCTTTTTGAATATGATCAAGTACTCGACCTGGTGTCCCAACGACCACATGTGTTTTTTGCTTTAGCTGTAGTTTTTGTCTCTCAAAGGATTGCTTTCCAAAAATTGCAGTTCCTTTTATTCGTTTATATCGTCCAATGTTCGTTATTTCCTCCGCAACTTGAACAGCTAGCTCTCGAGTTGGAGTTAAAATTAACGCTTGAGGTTTGTTTTCCTCCCAATTTACCATTTCACAAATCGGAATAGCAAAGGAGGCTGTCTTACCAGTACCAGTTTGAGACTGTACGACTAGATCTTTTTTTTGCAAAGCTAATGGTATAACTTTTTCCTGTACATCTGTAGGATGTTCGTATTTTAAAGTCTGTAAAGCATTTATTATTTCTTCATGTAAATTAAAACGATCAAATGATACTTTTACCATAGTAATAATACCTCTTTTTATTTTATGAATTCACTTCAAACTTTACTAACTATACCAAATTTACACAGGTATTTGTAACTCAATATAAAGAATCTGCAAATAAATTTGATATAAGTGTATAGAAATACCCAAAAGGAAGTATGCCTTCTGGGTATTTAAATAAGTGGGATTAATACAATTGTTTTAAGAACCTACATACCAAATTGCTTGCCCGTTTGTAAATGGTTCTTCAAAGACCACTTCATAGTATGAACTGTCTGGGACATCAAATGCTATTTCTCCACGCATTGTTCTTCCTGGCGCAACCTCTCCATCCATACTTCCTTTCGTGTCGGTAAAAATAGTAATGGAATGTTTAAAGTGTTCATCATCGTAGACAGAAAAATTAAGCATAGAAGAAACATTGTAGCTTTCATCAGAATCATTTTCTACAGAGAAATCTGCAATCAAATAAGCTGCTTCATTTGGTGTTTCCCAATCACTTCCTTCACTAAACGTTACGTCATTTAATGTAATAATAATGTCATTAAATCTAACGCTATCCCCTACTGCTAAATCAACCTCATCCTCAACTTCCTCCTCATCCATTACTTCTTCGTCAACATCATCAAGTTCTTCTTCCAACTCTTCTGCAGCTTGTTCCTGTTCTTCTTGCTCTTTTTCTCGATCTTCTTCTACTCGTTCAATATCAGCTTCTCCACAGCCTGTAAAAATAGCTAAAATTAATGTAAGTATTAATACGTAGCATATTTTTTTCATTTTGTTTTACCTCCATGGATAATCTTTTGTTGATCAAGAAACCCCGTACAGTAAACGCGACGGGGTCATAAATGATTTATAGGATTATTTTTTACTAAAACGAATATTTTATCCACGTTCATTTTCTATTGTTCATAAGGAATATTTAATAATTGTGGAACGGTTACAAATTCATAGCCTTGTTCTTGAAGGTTAGGAATAATGATATCTAGTGATTCAATTGTGCCTGTTAAATCCGCTTCAATATCGGTTCCATCGTGCATTAATACAATTGCTCCAGGATGAATGTTTTGAATCACATTTTCAGCTGTTTCTTCTGGAGGTAACGCTTGCCAATCTAAAGAATCAACCGACCATCCAATAACAGAATAATTCATTTCACGGAGCTTTTCTAGTAATTCATCATATAAAAAACCATATGGTGGTCGAAATAACGAGGTACGAAATCCTAGAATTTCAGCTAGCTTGTCCTCTGCATTCGTCACTTCCCTCGCTAATGTTTCAATTTCCCCTTCTGCCACAAGGTTTGGGTGCCAATACGTATGGTTCCCTACAATGTGACCTTCATCGCCAATACGCTTCGCAATTTCAGGGTATGCCTCAGCTCTAGCTCCCATTAGGAAGAAAGTTGCTGGCACATTATATTTACTTAAGGTATCTAATATTTGAGGTGTAAACCTCGGATCAGGACCATCATCGAAAGTAAGTGCAATCTTCTTTTCATTAGTTGGTCCCTGTAATGCAAGTGTTTCTGGATATTTTTGCTGTAATTCAATTAAAGAAACTGGGGTTTTTTCGCGAGTAGAATCTTCAGAGCCTCCTCTTAGGTCAGGAAGGTCATCCTCCGATTTATCTTTCTCTTTTCCCCACCACCAAAGCTGCTTCATATCCCCTGCAGGATGATCATGGGCTTGTACATGTAACATTCCAAGGACAAGAAATGGTATTAACATAGCCACTACAACAATTGATTTCATTATTCTCTTATTCAATTGGTCATCTCCTCTTTCTATATAAATTTCATTGTTATTTTTCATTTAAATTATTTTTATATACATTAAAATAAAGAAAATTCGTCCATAAAATGAAAAAAAATAGAACAGCTTGAACACTGCTCTATTTTTTTAATCAAAATTTTTAATTAGACTATAACAAGTAGAATAAGAGCTGATTTAGCCAATGCTACATAACAAACACCCTTTTCTCCAATATAGACTTTCATCTTTTTTAATAACATATAAAAAAAGATGACTCCAAATGTTGAATAATAAAGCCAGAAAGACTTCTTCCAGTTGAAGAAGTCTACTAATCTTATTATCCACGGAGACATCCTGCTAATATTCTCAGATGCTATTAATCTTTATTCTTATGCATGTAATTCATTTTTTATAGGTAACTCTATCGAAACCCTTGTTCCTTTAGGCTCTATTCGTTCATAGCTTATTTTTCCACCATGCATTTCAATAATTTTATGACTAACTGTCAACCCTAAACCAGTTCCCTTTTCTTTTGATGAGTAAAATGGTTCCCCTATCCGTTTCAAAAATTCATCTGGAATTCCTATTCCTTGATCTTCAACAACAATACATACTTTTTCTAACTTATTACGAATGATTTTTACGGATATGATTCCTTTTTCATTAGAAGCTTCAATGGCATTTTTTACTATATTAATAAATAGTTGCTTTAATTGATTTTTTTCACAATCAATTAAAATTTCTCCATCTACGTAATATGAAATTGTTACATTATTCATGCTAGCTTGCGTCTGTAATAAACAAACAACATCGTTCAAAATTGTACTTACGTCGCAGCTTGTAAACTCCACTTTTTGAGGTTTTGCTAGAATAAGAAGCTCTCCCACGATATGGTTTATTCGATCTAATTCAGTTAACATTATATTATAATAAAATTTATTTTTTTCGTCTTCCTTTTCCAATAACTGTATGAACCCTTTAATTGACGTTAGAGGGTTTCTAATTTCATGCCCTACACTAGCAGCTAACTCACCAACAACTGATAGCTTCTCTCTTTTACTTAACTGATCTTCTACTAATTTCATCTTCGTTACATCCCTACCAATAATAACTAACTCTTTTCTCCTACCGTCCTCGTGATAGAGGGGTAACTTTACTATATTAAAGTGTTTTTTGGAACCATTAGGAAATAAAATTTCCTCTTCAAAACTATACTTTTTACCTAGTCGCCATACATGCTCATCTACTTTTTCACAACAAATCATTGCTTTTCTATAATGAGAAGGAATTTCTACTATCTCTGAAGCTTTTTTTCCCCGATACTCTATATTATCTAATTGTAAAAGCTCCAAACCGTATTCATTCATTTCAACTAATTTACCATCCTTATCCTTAATACTTATAAAATCTACCATAGAATTTATTATCGTCGTTAACTTCTTTTCTTGTTCCTTTGTATTGTTTAACTCTTCTATCTTACCCAATACAAAATAGATGAAAAATGCTGTAATTCCTACATAAATTAACCCTTTTATTTTTTGAAACATCATAATAGATTCTAATGATGCGTACCTTCCTACAAAAAAATCAGTTAAAATAACCCAAAGAAGGCCAAAAACTAAATATATAATAGTAATTTTTCTCTTTTTCAAGTTTACCTTCTCCTTTATTACGAAAACACTTGTTTCTTACTACTTTACCATGAAATAAATTACTACTTTCTTGGTAATATATAACTTATACCGCTTTATCTAATAGATAATCCCTCTTTACTCTCGTAGAATATAACCAAGTAATAAAAGGCTGCACAATCAAAAATAGTGCAAAAGGTGCATAATTTAAAACAGGAACTCCAATGATGGTGCTACAAAGAATTGCTAACAAACTCCACGGTACTAGACCTGCAAAAACGACAGTAGAATCTGCAAGTATTCGTGCAAGATCCTCCTTTGAGAAGTAAGCTTTCCAATGTGGAAGTAATGTCCTACCTGTTAAAATAATAGGAAAGGATTGATTAGGTGAAATAAGAGAAACTCCTGCAGCAATTCCAATGGTCTGAGCTGTGTTTTTCTTTAAGGATGTTTTATTTGAGAAAAATTTCTCAACAAAGGGCTGTACGATGTTCGTATTCTCCATGATTTGGCAATAGGCACCTACGATTAGGATAAATAAAACAAAAGGAAGCATATCCAGTACACCACTTAATGACCCAACACCAGTAAAAAGCCCTTGAAGCCACTCTACGGCATCAACTCCTCTTAAGAGCAGTATGACAATTGCCATTCCAATAGCAACAGAAAAAGAGAGCTTCATTTCTTGTTTAAGTAAGATCATTATTAATAGTGATAAAGGCGGTAACAGAGAGACCGTTATTTGAAATAAATTTAAGTCTTCCAAAGATATTACATTATTTAATGATATATCTCCCTTAGGAACGAATATATCAAAGGCTAAAAATAACATAGCAGTTATTCCCACTCCCCACAGCATTGTGGGAATGATTGCCCGTAGATGTAAACGGTTATCTATCTCTACTGACATACGAAGAAGCTGAAAGGAACTTGAAATTGGTGATGTTCTATCACCCACAAACCCTCCTGATACTAGTGCTCCTGCAACTACCCCTGACGGTAGTCCTAATTGTTCCGCTGCTGTCATCATTGGTACTCCAACAATACTTAAGCTTGCAATGGTGGAGCCCACAATCATTGACATCAATGCAGTAACTAAAAAAGCTATTGTGAAAAAATAAGTAGGTGATATAAAAGTCAAAAAGAGGGAATTTATGTCATGAATCGTTCCAGAATAATACCACGTAGGTAAAATGACTCCAATAAAGAAGAGCAGCCATGCAACATGACGATTACGAACCATTCCCTTCCAAGAAAAGCTCACTAACTCCCGAAAGGTATATTGATGTTTCATCCCTATAATCCACAAGGCAATTACCCCTGGAAGCATAGCAATAAAAAGAGGAATATCATAAGAAATCCCCATCATTAAAAACATTATTGTAATTGAAAATATAAATAAAACTTCTTTTAAAGTAAAAGCTTCTTTATTCATTTAGTTATCCTCCGTGCATTCTACCTAATACTGGGTTAAAAAAGTTGAGTATATAAGAATAAAAATCTTTAATCATTATAACAGAAAAGAAGGTAGTTTATATTCTTTACCGTGGACGACCTGCCAAGCCTCCTCAGCACTATGAAGTAGAGCAAGATATGTTTCTTCGTGACTGCGGTGTGGAGGCTGAAGCATTGCCCGTGGAAAGCGTTCAGCAGTAACGGAGGAACCTCCTTGATGATTATTTTCATCCTCCATGGTACAAGTTCGACTTGGATAGTGGTCTACCCTGAAAATAAGAACGATTCAGGAGTGGAAGGCGGCGACTCCAGTGGAATCAGCACGAGCCGAAAATCCCATAGCATTTACCGAGTAAGTGATAGGAAGTTGAGGCCGTGCCCCACGGTAAAGAAGACACTGTGAAGGATGAACAGATGTCGCACTTATGCCTGTGGTGAAAGCTGTCACCTGTAACGGAGGAACTCACTATGAAATAATTTTCATCCTTCATGGTGCAAGTCTTCACTTGTATTGGGGTCTACCCTAACGTTTGTTAAAAGGCAAAATTAATACGAAGGTATAATATAATCTCCATCTTGTATTTGCTATATTTAGATTGAAAATGCTTTTCATCAATATTAACTAATGGGGTGGATGAATGACTAAAAATTTAATATTTCTAAAACTCAGAAGTGTGATATTCCTAATGATGCTCCTTCTTTTTATTACAGGCTGTGAAATAGACATTACTATAAATGGAAATTCAAATAACGAAAATACCCAGGACGAGGAATTAAATGATGAAAATAACAACAATGACAGTACGGACGAAGATTCTAATAATAATGGATTAAATGAAGATGCAAATGACAATGAAACAGAAGAGAATGAAGTAGGTGTTGACAATGAAAATTCAAATGACAGCACCTTAGAGGATGATGCCGATATTTCAAACGAAAATGGAACAGATGGGAATGAAGCTGATGATGGTATTTCTGTGTTGAACTATCTCCCTATGGAGGTGGGGTACGTTCACAACGTTGGTGGGAATGTCCCTGATGGTTTTGGAGAATTCGTGGAAGTTATTGGTGCACAAAACGATTACTATTTGGCAACAGGTGGTTCTACTTCGATGGGGTTCTATCGCTTATACGAAGTAAATGATCAACAAGCAACTATCCTTTTTGAAGCAAATGAGGAGCACACAGAATATTATGAAATTGATGATTTTTTATCTGCCGGGAATATGAATGACGCCATTGACTACGCTGTAACGAATAGTAACAAGAATTTTGTCCTATTACAAGCTCCTTTAGAAGAAGGAACAAGCTGGAATGAAGGGATAATTACAAATACTCACGTAAATGCACTTCAAACGGATGAATCAATTGTATTTGCATTATTAGTAGACTACGAAGATCGTGAAGAATTACGCTATTTTGAAGAAGGAGTAGGTTTAGTAGGAATTGTTCATTATTCACAGCAAGTACAGGATTTGTTTGGTGGAGCAGTTTATGCAAAAAACATTGTAGATTAACACTTACTTTAATGAACGAATGTAGAAGGAGGCCATGTTGTGCCTCCTCTTTTCTAATCAGCATCTTCTACTTTTATCGTTCTAAAAGTCCATACTTCGTTTTGAATCGTTCCAATATTTTTATCCAAATACCTCCGAACAGTAAAAGAAAAAAAACATTTGAAATAGCATGAATAGTATCAAATAATGCGCTTCCCAAAAAGTAAGCAATCAGAATTTGGAACTCAACAGGCCCCTCTGAACCAGTAAAAGCTAAGACTCCCCAAAAGTTCATAATCCAACCAAATACAAAGGCAGATACAATTGCAAATAATACCTTCCCCCAAGTTTTCCCCATAAACGAACGCTTTCGAAGGAGACCTGCGGAAAAACCAACAATTCCCCAAGCAATCATTTGCCATGGTGTCCACGGACCTTGACCTAAGATCATATTAGATGCTAGTGCTGATACGATGCCAATAATAAAACCACTCTCTGCTCCAAAAACAAAACCAGCCATCATGATGACAAAGGTTGTTGGTTGAACACTAGGAATGCTTGCAAATGGAATTCTACTTACAGCTGCAATAGCCGCTAATACTGCCAATAAAACGATTTCTCGAGCTTCCATCACCTTTTTTTCAAACCGTAGCAGAAAAAGAATAATAGCAAGAATAACAAACCCAAAACTTAACAATAAGTAATGCTCAATCCAGTGTATGGATAAAAAAATGAACAACGGTATGAGAAGGATGATTATAAGGTTTTTTATTATTCCTTTTGATTCCATGCTCGAACTGCCTCCTCCTCTGTCACTAATTCGTTAGACAGTCCGCGAAAAAGTCTCTGTATCATCGTTGTATAAAAAAAGTTTCCATGAAAGAATTTTCCCGGGAAATCTTCCGATGAAATCGTTCCATCAAACATCATTCCACATCGTGTTGCATATTTTGCAACAAACTCCACATCATGAGAGGTCATAAAGATTGTTATGCCTTCTTTAGTCAAGTTTATTAAAATAGAAGCTAATTTCTCTTTCGATACTGGATCCAGTCCCTTTGTTGGTTCGTCTAATAGAAGGACCTCTGGCTTTCGTAGTAATAAACAGGCTAATGCTCCTTTTTGGAGTTCTCCTCCGCTTAAATCATAAGGATGCTTTTCACATAAATGGTAAATTCCTAACGAATAGAGTATTGCATCTGCCGCTTTCTTCGATACGTTCCATTGTTCTATCGTTTGCCGCACTTCCTTTTCTAACGTATCCTGAAGAAAGAATAATTTCGGGTTTTGTGGTAAATATCCTATGCGTTGTACAAGATCCTGCCTTTTCCATGATTTCATCTTTTTATTATGAAGAGTAATGGAACCTTGTTGTGGTTTATAAATTCCACTTAAAAGCTTTAAAAATGTAGTTTTTCCTGATCCATTACCACCTAAAAGGGCGTATAGTTCCCCTTTTTTTAATGAGAAATTCATGTCCCTTAAAATGGCAGCTTCCTTTTTATCATATTGATAATAGACGTTTTTAACTTTAATTATCTCTTTACTATCTACACTAATAGATGCAAGCTCGTTATTTACCTTTGGAATCTTGTGCTCCTGTAACCAGGTTCTCCCCTCTTTTACCGTCAGTGGTATTTGTGTATGCCCCGTCTCCTTTAATGACCGCATATAAAAAGAAGGGATAGATGGAATGTATGCTTTTTCTCCGTGACACCATATATGATGCAACGCCTTTCTTGGACTACCTTCAATAGCAATGCTTCCTTTTTCCATCATAACTATTTTATCTGCAATAGGAATGATTTCTTCTAAACGATGTTCAGCCATAATAATTGTCATTCCAAATTCCTCATTTAAACGGACGAGCATTGACAAGAAATCTCGACTACTTACAGGATCTAGTTGAGCTGTTGGTTCATCTAGTAACAATACATTTGGTTGCATAAGAAGGACAGAAGCAAGATTTACCTGCTGCTTCTGTCCTCCAGAAAGCTCGTGTGTTTTTCGATTCAATAATGCTTGAAATCCCATGAAATGAACCATTTCTGCTAGTCTATTTCTCATTTCATTTGCCGTTAGTCCTATATTCTCCATACCAAAGACTAACTCATGCAGGACATCATCGGCAACTACTTGGTTTTCTGGGTCTTGAAAAACAAATCCTATCTCTCTTTCTGTAGCATCTTCATCAATCAGCAACTGATTATTCATATAAATCTCACCTGAAAGCTTCCCATGTGGCTGAATATTATTTTTCAGTAGACGTAACAACGTACTTTTACCACAACCAGAAGGGCCAAACAAAATAACAAACTGGCCTTTATTTACTTTTAATGATAGCTTATCCAAAGCTGGGGAAGAGGTATTTGGATATGTAAATGTTACGTTTTTCAATTCAATAAATGCCATCGAATATACCCTCCTACCTGTACTAAAATTGGAAAAGCTAAATATAAGCAAAATAATAATAAGAACGTCATATCTAAACTGGTCATATACATAGAATCCATCACTGGATAAACATTTAAATATACATGTCCATTCATACGTCCGACAATACTTATAACAAGAAAACTACAAAGAAGAATAATTGCAAAGACATCCATTGACCTAAATCGAAAATATTCATATGATGATCTTTTATGTTTTCCATATTCTCTACTTTTCATAGAATCTGCCGTTTGAATTGCTTCTTCTAACGAGTAGGTTAATAGAACTTGGACGTACATTAACCCGTTTTTCACCTTGTTTTTCCATGGACCTTCAACTACTGTAATTCCTTTACTTTGTTGTATTGTAGAAATATCATCAAGTCTCCTCTTCATTAAAGGAATAAATCTTAATGTTAGCATTAACAAAACGGCAAACTGCGGCATTATTTTTGAGAATAAAAATAGAAGCTTATTTGGTGTCATCACTTCGTTATACGATACAAATAATGCAATAATCCCCATGATCGTCAAACCTGTCATCCCACCATAAACCAATGCCTCTAATGTTACACGATGACCTAAAATTTCAACTACTACATGCCTTCCTCTCTCATTGAATATTGGATTTAATAAAAGAATGAATAGACCCGTAATAAAAATAAAAGGAACCCACTGTCGTAAGCTTTTACATTTATCATAAGCAATATGAATAGAAACAATAATAAGAAAGGCGAAACTTAAACTTATCGGATGCTGTAAAAGCATGAGCAATACTATGGCCCCAAAATAATAAAAAAAGGATACAAAAGGATGAAGTTGATCAAACCGTTGAATCATGATTAGCTATCTCCCATAAAATCTTCCATATAAAGCCATTCCACATGATCTCCATCCTTTACAGACGTTGCACCAGCACTTTTTGTTAGATCATTTCCATTTATCTTTCCAATCCAACCACTCCGTGGGCCATAATCTAACTCATAATAGTTATCAATACCATGAACGTAGGCCATGGCACCTCTTCCACTATAGTCAACATGAATGGAAGGATTCTGTTGCCCTGCTACATTTAATAAGACATCAAGTACAGTATCTCCATCACTGATAGTAACGGTAGACCTATTAATAATCGTTCCAACTTCTTTCGGTCCTTTTACAACTATCGTGACTGTTGGGTCAGGTGTCTTTGTCTCTTCCTTCGTTTCCGTCTTACTAGTGTCCCTTGATTCCTTATTATCCTTAGTATTATCCTTCTCTTTTGTCTGTTCAGAAGATGAGGAAGAAGTGGATTGTTTTTCTTTCGTAGTCTCTTCCTTTGCACTTGAATTATTATTGCTTGATGTGTCTATCTTATTTTTGTTCTCATTGGAGATAGAGGATGGAGGATTCTTTTCTTTTTCTGCCTCCTTTTGCGAGGACGAAGGTGGAGAGACTTCTCCCTTTTCTTCCTTCACCTCTGATACAGTATCATCTGATGGAGACGCATCTGTATCAGCACCTTCCTCCTTCTCTTCATTCTCATTTGACAATACATCTGAATCATTTTCCTCTTCTTCACTCGACTGATCATTATCAAAAGCTTCCTCTACTTCATTACTTACGTTATTTTCATTTCCTAAGGAAACAGAATTATTTCCTGTTCCACAGCCAAGTAAACTTAAGATAAGTAATATGGAGAACAAAACAGTAATTCCGTTGAAGATTCTTCCCTTCATCTTTATCCTCCTTCACTTTTTCATGAAAATACGAGTTCCCCCTTGTATATTAAATACAAGAGGGAGCAATCGATTTTCATTCGATCTAATTGATTAATCTTTTTCTTCTCTCTATTACATAAAAAGCTATTCCACATAATAAAAGTAGAAGTCCTATTAAAAGAAGAGTAAACTGGTTTGTTGCCGTATTTGGCAAAAGATCCCCTTCTTCATTTTTCTCTAATTGTTGATTGCTTGATTCAGAATCAGAATCAATTCCAGTAGCTTCGTCCTTATTCGTTTCTTTCTCTTCTTTTTCTTCTTTTTCTTCTTTTTCTTCTTCATTTTCGTCATTATCTGTCTCAGCATTATTCTCTTCCTCAGTCGAAACTGGAGCTTCGTCAGCTAAACGATATAATGATGCATTCCCTTGAACAAATAATTGGTAAGCAACGATACCGCGGAAGGCTTGTTCTGTTGAAAAGGAATCACTAGGTGCTTCATCCTTCCAGTAAAATCCACCATCTTCATTTTGGAAGCTTAGTAGGAATTCTATTAAACTCGTTTCATTTCTTGTAAAGGATGTACCATTTGCATCCATTCCTAATGCGGATAAAGCAATTACCGTTTGGGCTGCAGTTGAACTGTTGTCAATTTTTCCAGCATGGTAGCTTTCCGACAAATAGTTTATTCCTTTGTCAACTGCTTCAGATACCGTTTCATCACTTTGGTATGGAGCCAATGCAGCTAAAACCATTGCTGTCGTATCTAAATCACTTGTGGAGCCACCACTCCATTCCCAACCACCATCATTATTTTGAGCATCCAGTAAGTGTTCAATAAGGGCCTCTCTGCTCCAAACAGCATTTTCGGGAACTTCAAAATTTGCACTATCCAATGCAATTAATCCGTAAATGACACCGTTAAGTCCTTGTCGTGTCATGTTATCTCCATTATAAATAGCTTCCACTAAGTTATAGCCTTGAAACGCTGTTGGATCTCCTCCTGCAGCGACTATTCCTAACACATAACGTTCTGTATCTGTAATATTTCGGAACTGTCCTTCAGCATCTTTGACAGCTTCCTTCACGTTTTCTAGGTAGGATAATGGAATATCTTCTCCAGCCTGCTTTAAAGCGATAGCCTCCCATTCACCAATGGCGTTTCCTAATACGTATTGAATTGCTTGTTGGACTGCAGCTGATAGTGCTTCAACATCATAGTAGTCATCAGTGGTACTGTCATCATTACCGTTTGATTCACCATTTTGTTCATCCGTTTCATCCTCATCAGGAGCTTCGTTGTCATCCTCTACAGGAGCCCAGGATTCATAATTAAATAGGATTTCATCTCCAGATAGAAGCTTATAGCTTCCAGAACCAACATTTGCCTGTTCATCATTAACATAGAAGGCCCACCAATAAGGGTCTTCTACAGGTATTCCTGCTATACCATCTAAAGAAAGACCCCATTGAGGATGAATACTGTAATCAACATTCTCATTTCCCATAACGACTTTTAGTAAATCAAAAGCCGTAGGTTCTTCTTCAGCATAGAAATTAACTGGCCACTGGGTTTCTTTAATTGTCCCTTCATCACCAACAACCATAAGATCTACTGAAGGATCTTGAGGAACATTTTCATCCATAAAACGGAAGGTTAAATTATCCCCTTCATAAACTTCATAGCTATCAGCTCCAACTTGAGAACCGATACCATTAATATAAAATGACCAGTAACTACTAACTCCATCTCCTACTAAATCATTAATCCCTTGAATGAATTTTCCGTAGGAGGATTGTTCATACTCTATATTTTCTTCTCCTACTACATTTACTAGTACATCAAAAGCAGTATCTCCCTCTTCATAGTCATACTCTGTTGGTTCAAGAAGGAAATTTCCATCCTCTCCAATAATGGTAAGTGTTCCAATTTCTCCTTCTGCATCTGCAAAAACTGTAGTCTGAAAGCTTCCTGAAAACAAAGCAAATATTAATAGAAAGCTCAACATAACATTCGTCATTCTTTTAACCATAAATTCTTCTCTCCTTCATCCTTTGTATGTAGTTTTGAACATAAAAAAAATCCCCTTATAGAAGGAGAAGTGAGATTAAGAAATGATGTAAACTTACCGTTTACTTCTTAACACCCTCCTATCCTCGTAGTACTGGTGAAAGTGAAAATAGGCAGGTTTCCTGGCTCATGATCATTGTTATCTACGTCTTCCCATCTTTGAAAGACAGTGACATCGTGTAGATAACTCCCATTTACAGTGGCGGGACCGCGTTGGTTTTTCACCAAACTTCCCTATTAAGCTCCTATTCTAGCAATACTAAAATAGAAACACCTATTTAACATCCAATATTTTTATGTCGAAGTAATTATACAAAATATTTGTTTCTTTGTATACATTAATGTTTATCTCCTCAATCAAAATCACAATAATGTACCATAAATTAAAGACATCAAATGAATTAAATTTGGTTAAAATCTAATAACCACAATTTACTTGTTACACCCTGAATAAAATTCCTTTATACTGTTTAAGATCCTATCATTCATTAAAGGGGGACTGTTAATGATATTATCATTTATATTAATTATTGGAGTTTTCATCTATTACTTTTACTATAAAGGAAATCAAAATACCCACCATATAAGTATAAATACCATTACACCTCTCCATAATGATGTTACTGATCCTAGCACGATGTCAATTCGAGTGTTACAACTGTCTGATTTGCACCTGGAACATATTTCCATTTCACCAGAGGACCTTTATCAAAAATTAAGGAATAAGCCTTTTGATCTTATCGCATTAACCGGTGATTTTCTAGATCGTCCTAAAACACTATCTATACTTCCAGGCTATTTGAAGGTTTTACAGCAATTGAAACCAAAATATGGTACGTATGCCGTATTAGGAAATCATGATTACAAGCTGAGAAAGAAACATATAGAAATATTAAAAAATATACTAGTAGAGCATGATGTGAATTTATTAGTAAACGAAAATAAATTAATTTACATCAATGGTCAACCAGTTCAACTTATTGGAATTGATGACCATCATTCTAAAAGACATGATGTGAAGAAAGCTTATAAAGAAGTAAAAAGTACAACATTCCGTCTTGTCTTAACACATGATCCGAATGTTGTTTTACACATGAAAGATTATTCTTTTGACTATTTACTATCTGGTCATTTTCATGGAGGACAAATCTGTTGGCCGAAGCCTTATCATTTGAAAAAGTTCGGAAAACTCGTCCGCTTAAACTTAATCAAAGGACTTATTCATTATGAAGGAAAGGTTTTTTATATTAACGAAGGGCTAGGTCAAACAGGAATTAATATTCGAATAGGTAGTAGACCTGAGATTACAATCCACGAAATTAATGTACCTGCAGATAAAATTAATATCATGAAAAACGTAGTATAATAATTATTTTCTAAAACAGGTTGTTACTTCAAAAGTATCAGCCTGTTTTTATTTGATTTGGTATAGTAAAAAGTCAATTTAAAATAAAGTTTAATGATTGTAATTTTGATCATATATATAATTAATTAAGAAAAATTGGCTAGTGTCAAGCCTTTAGACGTAGGCGATTGCCTAGTATACTACATATTGATTTTATTGAATGGAGTGGGTTATTTTGTCAATTGAAAATAGAATGAAACCATTGGAAGCAGCGTCTCAATTTATTTATACTAGATACCCTCATTGTCATGGTGCTCTACTAGCTGGCAGTGTCGTTAGGGGCGAGGCTACTGCCACTTCAGATTTAGATGTCATCATTTTTGATATGAATATTCAATCAAGTTTTCGTGAGTCAATTGTTTTTAATAAATGGCCTATTGAGATGTTTGTCCATAATTTAACATCATACAGACAATTTTTTGAATCTGATGCAAAACGAGCTATCCCTTCTCATCAACAAATGGTAGCGGAGGGTGTTGTTATTGTTGATCATGGTGTTATTCCTTCCATAAAAGCTGAAGCTATTCAGATGCTAAAAACCGGTCCAGCTCCATGGACAGAGGAAACTATTCATAAGAAAAGGTACTTTATTACAGATTTACTAGACGACTTTATCGGTAGCAACGTTCGTGGAGAAGAATTATTCATTGCTAATTCCTTAGCTAATCATATTCAGCGCTTTGTCTTAAGAACAAATGGAAAATGGCTTGGTTCATCTAAATGGGTTGTACGTATGTTAAAACAATTTGATGAAGCATTTGCTGAAAAATTCATTCATGCCTTTGATCACTTTTATAAAACTGGAGAGAAGGAAAAGGTAATTCAGCTTGTTGATGAAGTATTAGAACCATACGGAGGACGACTGTTTCATGGATTTTCACTTGGAAAATAAGTAAGAAAAAAAGTTTCTATTTTTGGCATAGTTACTTTCAGGGTAGACCTCATATGCAAGTAGAAATTGCACCATGGGGGATGAAAATTCATACATTTCATGCGAAGTCGAAATTACAACAGTAGCTTTGTCTATAAGGTTCAGTTCCCCCTAGTTCAGTCCCTATTTCTTTCGAATATAAAAAGCAGGTTATGAAAATTAAATTCGCCTGCTTTTCATATACATGTAAAAGTATCTTTTCATTAGTTTAATTTTTTCAACTGTTGTTTTGAAAAAACTAATAGAAGAAAACCTAACATCAATACACTAAGGCCAATTGCTAAATATGTGTATAATGCTGAAGCTGTATTCGGAAGCTTATGCTTATCATCCTCAGAATTCGTTGATGTTTGCTGTTCTGATTTTATTTCTTTTTCCTTCTCTTCCTTCTTTTCATCATCCTCAGTATGAGTTTGATCCTCTTCATTTGATTTTTCTTCCTCTATCTCCTCTTCCTCAAAAACTGGAAGTTCTTCCTCAGTATTTTCTGACGGTTGCTCTTCCTCTGGAGGGTCTTCTTCAATTGGCGGCTCTTCTATGATAGGTTCTTCCGGAGGTTCCTCATCTATTGGTGGGTCTTCTTCAGTTGGTTCTTCAGGTGGTGGGAGGATAGTAGCTAATAGAGCATTAGCTAATCCAGCTAAAATCTGTTGCCCAACTATATTTGGATGAACATCATTAGGTAACATGTAAATTTCTTGATTTCCATCAAATGCAACAAAGGCATCCACAACTACGATTCCATACTCCGTTGAATTAAAAGAAGAAATAATATGTTCATTAACACTTTTAATAATAGCATCTGCTGCTTGGAACAGAGTGGCACTAAACATGTCATCTCCTGCAACAATTGGATTATATATATTATAAAGGACAATTGGCGATGATGAATTTGTACGAATTAGCGTTATAATATCTATTAAATTACTAGATAATAATCCTGAAGCAGCCAGTACATCATCATTCATTTGAGCAGGATCAAACAAGGTAGGATTAGCCATTATTTCAGCAAATCTTGCTGCTTGAAGTAAATCATTGCTTCCAATATTAATTGTAATAACATCAGAATCTTGTATTACCTGTATAAACGCTTCATCAATTTGTAAAGCATCTAGTAAATCAGACGTTGTCCACCCAGGAACTCCTAGATTCGTTACATCAAGTTGTCCTCCTCCAATTAAAAAAGGGAATGCTTCTCTTTCTGGATCAGCAAGATTAAATCCAGCGGTAATAGAGTCTCCTAGCGCTACAAGGGAAGGCTTTTCGGTTTCATCTGCTAAAACTAATGGTGCGTAAAACATTGAAACAAGTAGAATAACAAGAATTGCATGAATTACTTTCTTCTTCCTCAAACGAATTCCTCCTAATATTTAGTTGTAACTTTCATAATCTGAATATTATACTTATAATATTCAGATTATTCAATATGTTTATTGGATGGATTTGAGGACTTTTAAGAAGCTATCCTAGTCAGTATTACTAATAGAAAGATACTGATACTCCACCTAAAGGAGATGGGCTTTCTCGTTCGGAAAGTTCTGTAATAAGATGCGGCGTTATCTACGGTATGGAAGACACCGTTAATGAAAAACAAAAGGCAAATATAAAAGAGAAGACTGTGCAATGCAGCCTCCACTTTAACATCATTTTTTAACTTAAATGTGATTCTCCAACTTATTTGTGACTACCTTTTAATAGCCTCCAACTTATATAAATAATGAATAAGATAGAAAAAATGATTAGTATAAACGCTACTACTTCGATTGTTTTGTTCACAATATTTCGATCTTTCCCTACCTTTGTTTCAGCTTCACTTGCTCCTTTTAATGGAGACATCTCAGATACACCTTCATTATTTATGTCTTTGACAGAACTTGCATCTTCTACATTTTGTGCCATAACTTCTTTTTCAGTTTCTTCATTCATTTCATCATCATACTCACTGTTTGTTCGTACATTAGAATTTTCCCCATCAAATTGGGAATTTTCATCTTTTTCATCTTCTGTAAGTTCGTTAATTGTTACTAGTGCCTCGTTGGCCAAATCAGCTAACACTTGCTGTCCTATTTTATTCGGATGAATATCACCATATGGTAATAAGAATTCGGACTGATTTCCATGATATGCAGAATGAGCATCTACAACAACAATGTTATCTTCTGTTGAATCAAACGGAGAAATTATTGCTTGATTTACATTTAAAATAATTTCATCAATAGCATAGTATATAAACTCACTAACTATATTTTCTCTCAATGACATTGGATTATAAATATTATAGAGAATAATTGGTGCATTCGTATTTGAACGTATAATAGAAATTATCTCATTTAAATTATCATTCATACTGTCTGATGCAGCTTTTACATTTTCTGAAATATCATAAATATTAAATGTGGTTGGATCATTTATTAAATCTTGAAGATTTAATGCTTGGATCAAATCGTTATTACCAATATTTAATGTAATAACATCAGCTTTCTTAATTGCATCAAGATACGATTTATCATTTTCTTCTAAAACAGATAGTAGATTGAAGGTTGTCCATCCAGCTATCCCTAAATTAGTAACTTGAAAATTTCCATCGTTAATTAAATATGGGAATGCCTCATCTTCGGGATTGTTAAGATTATAGCCTTGTGTTATCGAATCTCCAAGAGATACGAGTGATTTCTCCTGCCACTCCTCAGCGTAAAAAATAGGAGAAATTAATATGCTGGCTACAATAATAAGCATGGTTAGAATATAAATTTTTCTAATCAAACCCATCCCTCCTTACATATTTTCAATCTGCAAGTACTAATTGAAGGGTATTAATAATCATCTAGTTTCGTAGGAAAAGAATTCTAATTGGGAGGCGCCGTCTCATCCTCCCTTATCTCACTCTACCTTTAACACCTACAATAGAAAGTAAGCAAATATTGTTCCTAATGTTCCGAAAACCAGTGCAAACGGCATATTTTTAAGAGTGATATGGTAAGGGTTTTGACCAGTATTCATTGAAGTCATCGTTACAATTACACCATATGTGGATACACTCACCGTGGATAATGCTCCTATAATTAATGCTAAACCGATTCCTAATGGATCCATCACTTCGTACAATGGTGTTACAATTTCGATCAAAATACCGATGGTAGCAATTGGATGGATTCCAAACATACTCATAAATAAATACGTAAATTGAATAGCAAAAAGAAGTAATAACGGATAATCAGAAGCAATCATAAATGGATATTGTATGATCCCTAAAAGAGGAGTCGCATTTAAAGTGTTCGAGAAAAAAGCTAACGAAACAAATAGAACAAAAAAGTTTTGCATGGCATTTGTTCTAATTTTCCAAGTGTTCCAGCCAATTATTATGAAGCTTTTCCATCGTTTCATTACAATGGACCATAAACAAGTGAATGGAAAAATAACGAAGGTTACAGAAAGAATAAAATTTAACCCCGTTACATTACTAAACATGACAACAAAGGCAAGAAATAGAGCTAAAGCAACAAACAATTGTACGATGTTTAATATTATACCTTTCAAAGAAAATGTTTTACTTGGTTGATTATGAGCAGGTTCATATGGAATTTCTTTATATGCTCTTCTTCCCCAAGCTGTATCTAACATCATCATAATGAAGGTAAATAGAACGAGCCAAGGTAAATACGTAAGATAGCTCACTCCTGTAGCATCAACAGTAATTGCAACAAGGACTTCCATTGGACTCCATACGAGAGCCATAGAAAATGCACGGAGTGTTGTTTGACTAATAAAAACGTCTCTTATTTTTTTTGAATAATGGGATAGGTTTTCCATTAATACACCTTGTGTTAGTGGTATACCTGACATACTAATAAAGGAAATGAGTGTAAATGACGTCATTGTCGATCGAACATAGAGCTTTCCTAAATCTGATACATTCATCTTCATTAACTCATTTATTCGTCTATCATAGCGTCCAGCTCGAACGACGCTATTCATCCAAGGTAAAACAGATAATAGGGATATTAAACCTAAATTAGTCGTAACAAATGGTAAAACCTCACGAATAGGTAAACCACTTTGAAAAAACAACATTGATCCTATTATGGTAAAAACTGATCCTAGCACTTTAAACAAGCGTGAAGCATGAAAAAATGACAATATAAAAATAGGAATCGTAAAAACACCAATGATATACGTTAATACTTCACTTCCTATAAAAACATTACCCAAATAAACTAGCATAATAAAAGAATAGATAATATAAAAACGATGCTTTATCCAATAATACATGTTATTTAGTCCTTTTCCTTTCTAGATACACGAAAAACCCACTCTCTAACAGCTAATTACAATTAAATCCTGATTGGAGAGAAGGTTTGCTATTTTGTTAAAATAATTGTTTCACTACTTTGTGTATAAAGCGTATTTAATTATACCATAAAATACAACCTGTCCCTCTGTTTGAGGAATATAACAACAACACATATTGTTATTAAATATTATTGTAAAAGAGAATTGAAACCTGTTCGATAAAATCAATGATCAGCTTTGAGATAATAATTAAAAATAAAAGTCCAGAAAGAACAAAAAATCCAACTGTTATTTTTTGTAAGGCTTCATCAACAATTATTTTTGGCTTCTTTCTATAATGATTAGTATATATTTTATAAAAAAGAGTTCTTCTTGGTAAGTTCAGTACCTTTACTAAACTATCATAATCCCGTTCAATTAAGCGACAAAAACTATCATAGTAATTCTCGTTTATCGTACCTTTTGTTAGAAGATCATTCCTAAAGTATTTAAATGCATATAGACAGCTTGGATCGAATAACTCATAATGCTCGTCTATTAGCTGATTCACTTCATTAATTATTTTTAGAGCATCATCGTGTGTGATTCTTTTGTATAAGTGTGGTTCGATAAGCTTAAAAATAGGAAAATATACAGAATAAAACCTTGCTTTTGCATTTTTTTTCCGATTTCCCCTTGACGCAATTACTATCCCAGCAATGAATGCAATAATGCCTGGTACAATTATTTTTATTGCTTCTATGTACACATAAAAGAAAGCCATATATAGCATTCGTACACCTCTAACAACTAGATTAAATACTTTTTAGTTCACAAAAAAGTACTCCATTCATATGTATGAACAAAGTACACTTCCCATGATTTATATGTGAAATATTAGAATAATCTAGTTTTCAATTTCGAATAAGTTCAAACACAAATCCGTAGGTTAATCTTCATAATTCCACCGATAATGTCCTGCAATAGGGGTACGAAAAGAAGTTAATTTTATTTCTGAAGCATGTGGTCTTGAGTTATGAATGACATATGGGGTGCCGTCTCGGGCCCGTTTATCTGAAATGATTCCAACATGATGGTAATCCTTTAAGAAAAGAACGATGTCTCCAGGCTGCCATTCCTTTAGATTATCTACATCTCCAGGAATTACTTCTGTCGTCAAAGATTGTAAATGCCTCTCAAAATAAACATACTGATTAGGGACTCTTCGAAAATCAATATTAGGATCAGGAGTACCATTAACTCTCGGGTACAGCTCTATGTTATTTTTAATGTCTTCGTCCATTAACTCCTTTAAGGACACATCAATTGCCTTGAAAGCCCTCCATATGACATCCGTACATACTCCCTCATCATCAGGAGGATACCCTCCTCCATAGTAAGCACTTCGATATGTGGTTCGTTGTTCTACCTCTTTCCGTGCCTCATTTACAAGCTCGATAGGATCAGGGATTCCACTTTCATTTGAATCAATAGTAGAATATGAATTTGGGACATCAACTGTAGACTGAAAAGGTATATCAATTGTTATTCCTAAATAATCCAAAAGAATACCTTTATTATAAAAAGGTAAAATGAGAACAATACTAAAAATAATAAGTATGAT
>NZ_JARUKY010000026.1 GCF_029688925.1 Evansella sp. AB-P1 | reverse complement strand
GAAGTAGGCAATAATGGAATACCTACTTCTAATATTTTCCATTAGCATTATATGTCAGTTTAAAGAATATCAACAAATTCTTTAAAGTAATCATCAAAAGGATTATAGTGGTGAACAGAATGCCATTCTTAGGTACACTCTTCATTATTTAGTGGTAAATGTTTGTCAGAAATGATACAGAATAGGTATTTTTTAATAGTTGTAATTGAAAACACAGCACCCAAGATAGTAAAATAGGTTTCTTGACTATCTTAGGTGTTGTGCGAACTTGATGCTTGGGTTTTGGATAGATAAAATTGGCAAAAGGATACCGTCCCTTTTAACTCAAAGCGTTATAGTTACTAAATATTTGTTATTATCAAGATGATCCCTAGAAGGATAAGTATAACATTCTGATTCGATTCATCAGTTATGAGAATTAAAATACCAGTGTATATAAGAGCAGAAATTACATCCGCATCTAGTAAGAACGATATGATAATGGTCAAAATAATCAACGTGCTAGTTGTTACTAACTGTCTCGACTGTATTTTATTCTCGTCTTTCATTTTCTCACCTCTTTCACTTTACTTTATGATGACAAAGCGAAAGAGGGTACCAAATAAATGGGACACGGGGACATGATCTGTCCCAAATGTAATTATTTCATCTTCAACTAACGCATGCTTCGTTAAAAAAACCACTCCTTATTCATGATTCGACCCTACCCATCTATAAAAGAGTGGGACACTAGGACCAATAAGGGAAACAGCAACATGGGTTGATATAATAAGGGGAGAAACTTCCCATATTTTTGAAATGGCACCGAAAATAGTGAAAATAGATGGAAAAATTCCCACTATTTACTTAATAAACAGGATAATTTAATTTCTGTGTATGCTTAAAGGGAAAACCTCCCCTTATTTACCCTAATCAAGCTAAATTCTGCAATTTAAAGGAAAAATCTCCACTTATTTTTAGTATCTTTTGTCGGTCAAATAAGAAGAAAACTTCGTATGCTGCAAAAACAATTTTCACATTTCTCCCTGTTTAAGTACGCTTTTCACAATCACAATCCTTACTATTTAGTTATACCGCGAGATTTTCCAGTAACCTTCCAAAATAAGCAGAATATGAACGTAACAAAATAAGCTAATTGGATGTATATTTAATATTTTTTTAAAATAAAAAACGAGACAAGCTCACTATGTGAAAAGGTCTCGTTTTTGCTGTATAATTTTTAGTTTCCTCCCTCTAAACAGAACTACTTAAATTAATGCCATCGTCTCTTAAAAATAGTTAATCTATAAACGGTATCTTTTTGTACAATACAGCAGATTTCTTAGTGTTTCTTCTAGAATTTAGAACAATGGAATTTACTCTATTCGTTCGGATAAAGATTCTGATAGGTTTCTACCGTATGTTTAATTAAATCCTTTAGAACATTTGTATTGATATCAGCTAGTTTATTTACATATATACAAGCCTTACTTTTCGTGTGTTTACCGAGGTTTTCTAATAATTTATCTCTTTCTTCACTTTCATAGGTTAGTTAAAGACTAATTTTAGCCTTTCTTGGTGAAAAAGCCACTAAAGGAGCATCCCCTTCACGTCCTGATGCATACTTATAGTGATACCAAATCCTATAATACTAGGCCCCCACATTTTTGCCTCGAAACCCGTTACCTCTCTAAAAATTTTTAATAACTGATAAGCATTTGCCTTCTTCTCACTTTCCACCGTTTCAATAAATTCAATTACACTATTGTCCGTTTCTTTTATCTTCGGTTCAGACATATATACACTCTCCTTCTCTGAGTAAAACCATGGTTACATTCTTGTCATCAATTTTATTGGGATCTCATCCTCGTGTTTCATGTCATCCTTCAGTCAGGTCGGTGTGCAATAAATACGTACTCTCGTCCTAGACGGTCAGGAGCTTCTCTTACATCTTCAACAGATAATCCTACCTCTTTTAAAGATTGGGTAATTTCCTTAAGATTCCTAAAACGTAACTTAGAATCAGACATGATCGTTGCGCCATCATTTTCGAATGTATAAGTCCATCGAAAAGACACCAAGGAGTCTCGAACATCATAAACATCAACCCACCCCGTGACAATACCGCACTTTGGTATGTCAACCCGCTTGTATGTGTTAGTCTTGTTCCAATTAAGCCATGCTTGTGCCTCTGGTTTTCTTGTTTCAAATGCCAATATTCCACCTGGACGCAATACCCTTTTAATTGCAAGAAGTGTATCATTCCACTCCTCATCGGTAAGAAAAACTTGAGCAACATTAGCAGTCATCGTTACAAGATCAACCTTCAAGGATGGAAGATCAAGTGCAGTGCCGTGAATCCATGTAACACGATCGGACCACTGTTTTGATTTAGCCACTTTTAATGAAGCTTTGGCTGGATCCAGTCCAATAACCTCTATGCCTTTGGCTGCTAAACGACAAGCAAAAGTTCCTGTCCCACATCCAATGTCAAGTACAGAATTTGCTCCGAACTCATTAACTATGGACTCGTAAGCATCTAAATCAGAACGATCAGGGTCAAATGGATCATAGATATAAGCCAGTCTTGGGTTCTCAAATATTTCATCAGCCATTAAAATCCCCCTATTATTCTTATTAAATATTTCTCCTTCCTCAAGTCTTCTTCCCAATATATCAATAGTGGCAAGCAACAGCATTTTAACTTGACTTCCGTTCGTTAAATATCACTTCTTTCTAACAACAAATGTGATAGCATTGGTTTTTAACAATACATCTCTCTCATCACGAACTATTCTATATTCTAATGGTTTTACTAATTGATTAACTATTTCCCAAGCTTCATAAATTTTCCTTAATTTTATCAACATGGCTTCTGTTTTAATGTTTACTTCCATCATCGTATCTAATTTCCCATTTGTACTAATATCAATCTCTTCTACATCTGAATTAACAATGATACAGTTTATTCCTTCATCTTTTGTTCCTAATGCCATTTTTCTAATTACATTTTCAAAAACATCTTCTGACTCAACATGCTCTAATGTTGAAACGGCAACGATTAAATCATATTCATTTTTAGTAATATCATATTGTCCTATATCGGCTTTTATTGTTTCAATTACTTCTTCTACTTCATACTCTTTGCTATAAAATTTTAATTTGTCTAATGCAGAATCCAATAAATCTACACAAACAACTTTTCCTTTTTTATTTTTAATTTCTTGTGCAACTGGGATACTATTTCTCCCCACTCCTGAGCCTAAATCCAGCACTTTAGGACTCGGTTTTCCTATGAGTATTGGTAATAAATCAATTACTGTTTTAACTGGTTTATATAGCCATGAACCTTCCTCAAATAACTTGTAGTTTTCATAACAATAATCATGGTATTTCTTTTCTTCTTTACGAATAAATTCAAGTTTACTCATTAATTATCACCTCTTATGACTTCACTTCTTTTCAATTTTTTGTAAAATTCTGCTTGAACCCTTCCCGTTATTTCAGGTTTAAATCATTCACTGCACCTATTAATATATAACCAAATTTTAACATATAAACCTATCAATGTTTACATTACTTGATGATTCCTGACATCATGAAGTCAACTAAGAAAGACGATCACTTATAATGTAATCGTCCCACCTCGTCGGTTATTCGCTTGTATAATAGTACTACGAAACTATCTGCTGTTAGCAATGTTATTTATATATTATGCTTCGAATCAAAAAATTTTAAGCTCTATCATTTTCGTCTTACTAGTTGACCATTCTTATAATGCTAGAGAAAGGTCCGTTACAGACACACTATTAGGTGGAAATCAACTGGGACAAGGTCCCTGTCCCTAGTGGCCCACCCATGTCCCCCCCACAAGTTTGTGGGAGTGCAGTCGGGCATTGTGGTCATAGACCATTGTACTCACCATGATCTCATCCGCCTTCGTCTCATCTAAGAAGGATTGCAGCTTTGTCTTTACAGTGATAGGACTTCCGATGATCGTGGAACTTAATTGTTTTTCTAGAACTGCCTTTTCATATGGGGTCATGAGTTCATCCAAATTATTTACTGGTGGTTGTAACTGAGATGGAGTATTCCTCATCATATTCAGAAAGCTTTGTTTGATGGAAGTTGCTAAAAATTCTGCTTCCTCATCTGTATCCGCTGCGATGACGTTAACCGCTACCATTGCATAAGGCTCTTTATATTCCTCCGACGGTTGGAAGTTATCGTAATACAATTCCAACGCTGGAATGGTGTTTTCAGGTGAAAAATGACTAGCGAAAGCAAACGGCATCCCGAGCTGTGCCGATAAGCGGGCACTAAACCCACTAGAACCTAGTAGCCAAATAGGGATATTTGCCCCTTCACCAGGGATAGCTTTTACCGCTTCCGACCCTTGGAAATAGCCTTGAAGTAGTTCTAATTGCTCTGGGAAATCATCGCCATTGGTGTAGTTAGCCCCACGTAAGGCATGGGCTGTTCGTTGATCCGTTCCTGGCGCACGCCCTAATCCTAAATCAATTCGACCTGGAAACATCGCTTCGAGAGTTCCGAATTGCTCCGCGATAACCAGTGGCGAATGGTTGGGAAGCATGATTCCACCAGATCCTACACGAATAGTAGACGTATGTGCCGCTACATGACCGATGACGACAGATGTTGCAGAGCTTGCTATACCAGGCATATTATGGTGCTCTGCTAACCAGTATCGTTTAAACCCTAGTTTCTCTGTTAACTGGGCTAAATCTATGGAATGTTGAAAGGATTGTCTTGGCGTCCCCCCTTGTACGATGGATGCAAGATCAAGGACGGAAAAGGATATTTCATTGATGGACTTTGTCGGTCTATTTATTGGCATGGAATCTCCACTTCTTTCTTTTTAATTTACTTCGTTGGATAGGCCTTGGATATGTTTGTGATAGTAGTACCCTTACAAAAAGTTATTACATAACAATTTGTTTTATCATAACAGGAAGAAGAACGGAATTAAAATGAAATGACTTAGTTATAGACGTACGTTCGTACACTTCTTTTTTTTTGAATAGATCATTCATTCATCATGTAGTCTTCCGATGGATACTGTGAATCCTTCCCAATTATCTACCACACTAATAGAATTTCAGTTAGTTGCGAAAAAATCCTTAAATCTGTATCCTTTTTACTAAAGATAAGGATCCATACTATTTTTTTACATAGAAAGGATAAAAAATCATGACAAAATTACCTCCCGGACAATTTGAAACAGAGAAATGGCCTGTTTTGCATCAAGGTGAAGTATATGAGTTTAACGAAGAAACATGGAGATTTAAACTGTTTGGCGAAGTGGCAGAAGAGAAAACATTCAAATATTCCGAAATAATGGATTTACCTAAAACGATTTCTACGGTTGATATGCATTGTGTGACGACCTGGTCCAAATTCGGAACATCCTTTGAAGGGATTGCTTTGCGAGAATTAGTAAACAAAGTAAAGCTTCGTCCGGATGTCCATTATGTGAAAATATTCGGCTACTATAATGGAGATCCCTTTGGTTACTCCGCAAATTTACCGTTGAAGGAATTAATGGGGGATGATGCGTTGTTCGTGTATCGCTATAAGGATGTCAATGAGGAACAATGGTCGGAGATAACTCCAAAGCATGGGTATCCACTTAGGTTTATTCCCCCTGCCTCTTTTTACTTATGGAAGGGATCGAAATGGGCTACTGGCATTCAATTCTTGAAGGAAGATGAAGCGGGATTTTGGGAGGAGTTGGGTTATTCTATGACGGCGAATCCATTTAAAGAAGAACGGTATCGTTGATTTGAATAAGACAAGAAAGGATATATTCCATGAAGCTTAGCATTTTGGACCAATCTCCCATTACTCCTGGAAAAACTGCGCAACAGGCGCTAAAAGAATCCTTGAAACTAGCGCAAGTAGGTGAGTCCCTCGGCTATACGCGCTATTGGATTGCGGAACACCACAGCATGGATGGCCTTGCTTGTCCAGCTCCTGAAGTCATGCTCGGTTATATTGGTGGCCAAACTAACACAATACGTATTGGATCGGGTGCAGTCTTGCTTCCCCATTATAGTCCTTATCGAGTAGCGGAGACATATAATATGTTAGCAACTTTATTCCCTGATCGACTAGATTTAGGTATTGGTCGGGCTCCTGGGGCTTCAGCAGAAGCGACGATAGCTCTTTCAGGGAATTTCTTAGAGAAGGTGCATCATCTACCTGAATCGTTAAAAACGCTTATTAAATTTATCCATCATGATTTTTCCCAGGAAGAAATGTTTTCGAAAATCAAGCCAACACCGGTTCCTGAAACAGCACCAAAACTTTGGGTACTGGGAACAAGTGAGAAAAGTGCAAAGCTTGCTGCTGAAAATGGAACTGCCTATGCGTTTGGGCAATTTATGACAGATAATGATGGAAAGGCAATCATCCAAACTTATCGAAAAAACTTTAAAGGAAGAACACCGAATGAGAAACCAGGAGCCATATTAGCCGTTTCCGTCCTTTGTGCAGAAACAACGAACGTAGCGGAAAAACTGGCATGGCAAAGTTACCTTAGGAAAATTCAGCTTCCTAAAGAAGATAATAAGGTAGCATACGACGAACACCACAAGGATGAATTTGCCGCAATGAAAAAACGCACGGTGATTGGAAATCCTGAAGAGGTAGTAAAATCTCTTCGAAGTATGAAAGAGAACTACGAAGCAGATGAAATCATGATTATAACAATTACCGACAGCTTTGAGTCCCGAATACGTTCGTATGAGTTGATTGCGAAGGAAATATGACAAGGTGCCAGTCCCCCAGTGGGACAAGGTCCCATTGATAATAATAGAAGCACCTGGGACAAGTCCTGTCCCCATGTCCCTATTTGCTCTTTGCCCTCTTTGGCATTAGCTTTTTAATAATAAGATATATGGCTGTTGTAAAGAGGCTGATGATTAGTGGAATGGTAACGACACCTATTCCAGTTTGTTCTGTATAGCCACGTCTCATTTCTCCACCAAACTCCTCATATATGGTGTAATACCCTTTTAAATAAAAAATGCCATTACCTACTCTTTGTTCTAGTTCAAGGTCTAAAATGAGATGTGTGTAGATGACTACGAATAATAAAGCTATCACAAAATGGTATGTATAGATGTATAAGAATTTTTTTAATTTTATCATGTATTCACCTCGTGTAATATATCTAAACCCTTGCGACAGTCTAGACTAGAATTGTTTTAGAATTTTACTCAGGTAAATTTTTTTAGAATGAATCAGGATGGTTTTGCCATCTGAAAAGAAAAGAGCAATAAAATTCATAATCCAAAAAACTGATAATAACAGTACAAGTTCATTATAGATTACAAGAGAACTTACTGCCATCATAGCTCCAATAAAAGTTGGGATAAGTGGTCCCATAGCACTGACAATGATCTCTTGTTTAGGTGAAAGGGATTCCCTAGTAATCCCTACTGAAAATAAGGTGGAACGAACATATCCTAAACTTTTAATTTTGTTGTAGCGGTAAAGTCCGAGTATATGTGAGTATTCGTGCATGGTAACAGACAATATAAAGTTTATAATAATGAATATGTTTATAGGAATGCTTAAGTTTGTAGTGAAATAGATGAGTAGAAAAAATATACCCAGCCAATATATTATGTAGAACCTTCACTCATCCCAAGCATACTAGAGTTTGGCAACTAAACAGGTCATCTCCATGCCCCATCTACCCATTCCATATTTTCAAATTTGATAGAAGACGATTAGCTGAAAAATAGAACATTATCCAACTAAATGATACGAAATAGCCGCCAATAACATCTGTGACATAATGTCGATTAAGCATGATTTGTCCAAGACCAACTAGTAAAATGAGTGTGATAAAAAGAACAGTTATACTCGATTTCAATAATTGATCTTTCATTTCTAACTGGATAACATAAATCATAAATCCAAAGAATAAAAGACTTTTTACAGCATGGCCACTTGGAAAACTATAGGAGATAATATCCCCACCAAACCCCCAGAAATCCACATACGATACTTCCTCTGGTCGTTCCCGTGCAATATTAATTTTCATAAAAAAAGTGCCCACAATTCCAACTCCCATAATTATCATGAAATGAAAGATGTGTGCATATGACTTTCGAATTAGCAAAACTAAAATGGCTATTGAAGAGATTAGGGCGAGAGTTTTTGTATAAGCTAAATAAGTTATCGATTTCATAGTCTTCTCTATAAATGAAGAGTTCCATGAAGTAAACAAAGGTTGTAACTGATTATCCACCGTATACCAGCTACCATTATAAACGGTAAATGTAAAAAGTGCGGACAATAGAATTAAAATGATTGAAAATAGAAAAATATGTATTTCTTTTCGTTTCATAAACCGACCACCTTTCCAAGTAATGTCTGAGATAGCGATCCTGATTTCTATCTCTTAATATTTCATTCAAATGCGGAAATGCGGAAATAATAAGATCTGGATTAAACTCTTCTAACTCGAGGTAAAACTTGAGGCGTTTCAACATATCCGTATTCTTTCAAACTACTAGTCATCGGATATTGTATTCTACGCTATTCCACTTATCTGAATCATCCGTCCAATATCTTCTTTAATCATTCTTAAAAAGCGAAAATCGATAGTCGAGAATCGCCTTTTTGCCTCAAATAGAGTAAAAGGTAATATATCGATAAACCGTCTTCTCTTCATGATTAACCGCAAACACTAAACCATAAAATTAACTTATAATCAATACCCGCATTGCTTTTATCACCCTATACTAACTACGTATAATTAATGGAAAAAGTTTCAAAAAAGTGATGTTTAGTTTGTAAAATATGTCAATGTAATTAAAAATAACACTGTTTTCTAATATAGGGTCAGACCATCCGATTTTTAGTAAAGTTTGCTCTTGAATTCAAAGAGACACGCTGTCCCCCCTGTCCCCTAAGTAAAAACTCCCCCAAACTAAATTAGTTTGAGGGAACATTAAACGCACTTAATATTTAAATGATAACTTTCAAAACTTTTGATATGCTTATTTTTCCTAACAACGATACATTTGCATAACTTAATTTTCTTTTCCCAAGTCCCATTGTTACGTATTTATTTTTACAAACTTCCGCTTCCCAACTTGTACAACTAATCCTTCGGTAATGAGAACTCGTAACCCTATATCTTCAACTTTTTCTCCGTTCAATTTTACTCCTTTATTCTCGATCATTCTGCGTGCTTCACTTTTCGAGCTTAATAACTTGAGATCTACTAGAAAATCTAGAATTGGCACTTCTAGATTGCCTTTCCATTCAACAACTGGCATCTCATCAGGGATTACTCCTTTTTGAAAAACTGAAATAAATTGCTGCTCAGCTTTTTCTGCTGCTTCTGTACCGTGGTACATCCTTACGATTGTTTTCCCTAATAACATTTTTGCATCTCTAGGATGTAGCTTTCCTAAATCTATATCTGTTTTTACTTTTTCTACTTGTTCAGGAGTAAAGTCTGTAATTAACTCGAAGTATTTATTCATTAATTCATCCGGAATCGACATCGCTTTCCCGTACATTTCTTGTGGACTTTCATCAATGCCAATGTAGTTTTTCTTTGATTTAGACATTTTTTCAACGCCATCAAGCCCCTCCAACAACGGCATCAGCATCGCTACTTGCTTTTCTTTTCCAAACTTCTCTTGAAAATGTCTCCCCATCAAAATGTTAAAGTGTTGATCGGTCCCACCTAGCTCAATGTCACAATCTAAAACTACCGAATCGTAACCTTGCATTAATGGGTAGAAAAATTCATGAAGGGAAATAGGCTTCCCAAGAGCGATTCTTTCTTCAAAATCGTCCCTTTCCATTAACCTTGCTACTGTAATTTTTCCCGCTAATTGAATGACATCTTCAAAGTTTAATTGTGATAGCCATTTTGAATTGTAATGAAGTTCGATCTTTTCCATATTCATCACTTTTCCAAATTGCTCGAAGTAAGTTTTTGCGTTACGCTTTACTTCTTCATTTGTTAAAGGTTTTCTAGCTACCGATTTGCCTGTTGGGTCACCAATCTTACCTGTGAAATCTCCAATAAGCAATTGAATGATATGTCCGTTCTCTTGAAACTGCCTCATTTTCTTTAAAACAACAGTATGCCCAAGATGTACATCAGGAGCAGATGGGTCTAATCCCAATTTAATTTTAAGTGGTCTGTTTTCCAAAATAGATTTTGCAACCTTTAACTCTAATTCCTCCGTAGGGATAATTTCTTGCACACCTTGTGTGTATATTGTCATTTGCCTTTTGACTTCTGCTAATTGTTCTTCATTCAGTTGTTCCAACACGTTTTTCATCTTCATAACCTCCAAATAATAAATAAAACCATATTCTTTTCTAAAGGGACGTGATTTTCACGCGGTTCCACCCTTTTTGAAGAATATGGTCTTCCACTTTACGTTAACGGTGCGTCCGTCCTTGTAACAATATATACATACAAGGAAGCTCTAGGAACGTAATTCAGATTACCTTTATATCGATTCACAGCAACCATCGACTCTCTGGAACAGGGAGGTAATTCCTACTGATTTTCCTATCATCGCTTTTCAACTATTTATTTTACTAACTAAAATTGATTTTCTTTTATTACTCGCCTTAATGATTCTGAAACGTCCTTTTGTTCATTAACCGATAAGCTAGAGACAATCTCCACTTCTCCTTTATGAAATTGCGGATATAGCTCTTCCATTACCTTTTTTCCTTTATCCGTCAATGTTACATAAGTAATCCTTCTGTCCCTTGTATCTGTTCTTCTAAACACAAGTTCTTTCTTTTCTAATGTTTTTGTAATATTACTGATTGTAGCTTTCGAAACAGCAGTTAACTCTGCCAGCTTCTTCGTTTCCACTGATTTCCAAATCCATAAATCATATAAAATGGAAAAGGAAGTCCAGGAAAGCCCATGTTTTGATAAAACTTCTCGTTCCATTTTGTTTCTCAATCCTTGAGCCACTCGATAGATGTTAGTAACAACAGAAACAGCATCTAAATTAAGGGAATCCAAGGGCATTTTTGACAATCGATTAATCGTATCTTTCTCTTCTTGGAGCAGTTCTCCATCTTCATTAAAGGAATATACACTGATCACCGCCTCTTTAAACAATTTTCATAATCGTTAGCTATGAAACGATATTACCAAAAAAAATCAGTAGATGCAACAAGGATATTATTACTAAAGTCACTTTTCTTCTATCGCACACTTAAAAATAAAGTTATTTGTTGAAAAGCCAACTGGGACAAGGTCCTGTCCCAGCCACGAGTTAGTGGAAGTATAGTCTGACGTTGTGGTCATATACTATTGTACTCACTATTCTGCTCTAAAAATTTATAAACGCTTCTAGTGAGTTTCTCTACTATCGTGTTATAAATTTATACAATTTTATTTAAGGTTCTCTATTGCTGCTCGTTCAATTGCAAGTCCCTTAGAATAACGCTTCATAAATTTCATAAAGCCTTCTACATCTTTAGGATCAGGAGATATAGTCATACTAGCTTTTTCTGCAAATACTTTTTGATTTAAAAACTCTTCTAAACTTTCATTATGGGCTTTGTTAACCATATATGATGCAAGCAGGGCGATACCCCATGCTCCGCCTTCTTCTGCAGTTTCCATAACAGAAACAGGAACATTGAGAGCAGCGGCCATAATGTTCTGCCCTACACCTTTCGTCTTAAACAAACCACCGTGACCAAGGATTTCATCCAGCTTCACTTTTTCTTCTTCGAAAAGAATATCCATACCCATTTTCAGTGCTCCTAGTGCTGTAAACAAATGTACACGCATGAAATTAGGCAAGTTAAAGTTACTATTTGATGAACGAACAAACAATGGACGACCTTCTTCAAAGTGGGTAATGTGTTCACCTGAAAGATAGCCGTAAGCCAATAAACCACCGCAATCTGCATCTCCTTGAAGAGCCAAGTTATATAGAGATCCGTACAATTTATTGATGTCAACTTCCATACCCATTGCTTTTGAAAATTCATCAAACAAACCTACCCATGCATTCAGATCGGAAGAACAGTTGTTGGAATGTGCCATGGCTACTAGATTACCAGTAGGCGTAGTAACAAGGTCAATCTCGGAATATACTTTGGACAGTTCCTTTTCCAGAACAACCATTGCAAATACAGAAGTTCCAGCAGAAACATTACCAGTACGTTTTGCTACGCTATTGGTTGCGACCATACCAGTTCCCGCATCACCTTCTGGGGGACAAAGTGGAATACCAGCCTCTAACTCTCCGGTAACATCCAAAAGCTTCGCACCTTCATTTGTAAGTACACCGGCGTTTTCACCCGCAACTAAAACCTTAGGAAGAATATCTTCAAGCTTCCATGGTAGATTGTTAGGGGCAATTAGGTCATTGAATTGATCAAACATTTTTTGATTATAGGTCTTCGTATTCAAGTCAATTGGAAATACACCGGATGCTTCACCAACTCCCAGAACCTTCTGGCCTGTTAGTTTCCAATGGATAAACCCTGCAAGCGTTGTCTGGAAACTAATGTAAGAAATATGTTTCTCTTGATTCAAAATAGCTTGATATAGATGAGCAATACTCCATCTTTGCGGAATGTGATAGTTAAACCGTTCAGTCAGTTCTTTTGAAGCTTGTTCGGTAATATTGTTACGCCAGGTACGAAAAGGTACCAGCAGATCTCCATCTTTGTCGAAAGTCATATAACCATGCATCATCGCACTAATACCGATTGCCCCTACCTTTTGTAAGGTAACTCCATATTGCTGCTTCACATCGTTAGCCATCTTTTGATAGCTATCTTGTATACCCTTCCAAATGTCCTCTTCACTATAGGTCCAAATATTTTCCACATAGCTATTTTCCCAGTCATGGCTGCCAGATGCGATCGGCACATGATCTTCTCCAATGAGAACGGTTTTAATTCGGGTTGAACCAAGTTCAATTCCAAGTACTGTTTTGCCAGTTTCAATAGCATTTTTCACATCAAAGCTCATGTCAATTACCTCCACATAATGATAAATATTAGGGCTATTATATTTAATAGCCCTATCATCTTTGTTGTTATTTAAAATATCTTTATTTTTTTCATTATCGGTAAAGTACTTCATTCCAACGTAATTCATTATGGAAAGCATTGTTATCAGTGTCATCATTAATTACAACGATTTCGATTCCAGCTAATTCGGCAAAGTCCCTCAGTTGTTCAGTCGTTACATTGTAGGAGAAGCCAGTATGATGGGCCCCCCCTGCTTGGATCCAATTCTCAACAGCTTGGCATATAGTTGGCTGAGCTTTCCATAATACCCGTGCAACCGGAAGTTTTGGCATCTCTTTTTCCGGCTGTACAGCATCCACTTCATTTACAAGAAGACGGAAACGATGCCCAAGATCAACAATGGTTGCATTCAGTGCGGAACCACTCCTTCCATCAAATACAATTCGCGCTGGATCTTCTTTACCGCCGATTCCAAGGGGGTGAACTTCGATTTTCGGACGAGTAGCAGAGATAGTTGGACATACTTCAAGCATGTGCGCACCTAAAACCATTTCATTGCCAGGCTCAAAATGGTATGTATAATCTTCCATGAAGGATGTTCCTTTATTGGCGGCAATAATTTTCATTAATCGTACAAGTGCAGCTGTTTTCCAGTCCCCTTCGGCAGCAAAACCATAACCTTGTTCCATTAAACGCTGTACTGCTAAACCGGGAAGCTGACGTATTCCATGTAAATCCTCAAATGTAGTAGTAAATGCCGTGTAGCCCCCTTCCGTTAAGAACGCTTTCATACCAAGTTCCATTCTCGCTTGGTAACAGATAGATTCACGGACTTGTCCATCAATTAGTCCCTCATGAGTAATGTCATATTGCTGTTCATATTCAGTCATTAACTGATCAATTTCTTCTTTTGTGACATCATCCATACGTTGAACGAGATCTCCTACTCCGTATCCATTCACAGTCCAACCAAACTTGATTTGCGCTTCTACCTTATCTCCCTCTGTTACAGCTACTTGGCGCATGTTATCACCAAATCTAGCAATCTTAAGATTTTGGCTTTCATTAAATGCAACCGCTGTTCTCATCCAGCTGCCAATACGTTCTCTCACCTCTGGGCTTTCCCAATGCCCCACTACCACTTTACGCTTAATATTCATACGTGCCGCGATGAATCCATGTTCACGATCACCGTGCGCCGCTTGATTCAAGTTCATGAAATCCATATCGATTGAATCCCATGGGATATCACGGTTAAACTGTGTAGCTAAATGAAGATATGGCTTTTGCAATGAAGCAAGGCCAGCAATCCACATTTTTGATGGTGAGAACGTGTGCATCCATGTTATGATTCCCGCACAATTTTCATCCGCATTTCCTTCAAGAACTAGTTTTCGGATTGAATCGGAATCCTTTACTACTGATTTAAAAACGATTTTATATGGTACTCGAGTATCATCACCTAAGCCATTTACAATGCTTTTAGAATTTTCTTCCACTTGACGAAGTACATCTTCTCCGTATAATAATTGACTTCCTGTTACAAACCAGAATTCATATATCTTTGTCGTTGACAAGGATAATCCCCCTTAAGTATGAAATATAGTAGTTAAATAAGAAATGAAACATTATATAAACCAGAAAACCATACATACAAGTTAATTCAATTCAAATACGAATTACTTTCCTTCATGCATTGCTACTTTTGTCCATAGTAGGCATTCGCACCATGCTTACGAAGGTAATGCTTATCTAATAAAAATGGATCAATAGGTCTAGTATTCGAATTCAACTGGAGGGTATGAAAAGCCATTTTGGCCACTTCCTCTAAAACCACCGCATTATGAACAGCTTGATTTGCGTTTTTCCCCCAGGAAAATGGTGCATGTCCCGCTACTAGAACACCAGGCATGGCAATTGGATCAATCCCTTCACTTTCAAAAGTTTCAATAATGACATGACCAGTTTCAAATTCGTACTCTCGTTCAATTTCCTCTTCGTATAGTTTACGGGTACAAGGGATTTCTCCATAAAAGTAATCAGCATGAGTAGTTCCAAGCACTGGAATTGGAAGTCCAGCTTGAGCCCAGCTGGTAGCCCATGAAGAGTGGGTATGAACAATTCCACCTATTTCCGGAAATTTTCGGTAAAGTGCAAGATGTGTTGGTGTATCTGAAGATGGTCTTAATGTCCCTTCAACGACTCTCCCTTGTAAATCTACTACTACTAAATGGTCAATTTCTAAGTCTTCATACGGTACACCACTCGGTTTAATGACGATAAGCCCTTGTTCATGGTCAATCCCGCTTACATTTCCCCATGTAAATGTTACTAAACCATGCTTAGGAAGTTGTAAATTTGCTTCCAAAACCTCATTTTTTAATTGATCTAGCATACAGTCTCCTCCTTTCCCTTTCCTATCATTTTCTATACATAACCATCTAACATTCGTACGTACAAGTTATAATTATTTTATACTTATACGTATAAGTTAATTTAATCATAGCATCTATTATTTTTTTTTCAATTAGGCTGTGTTATATTTTCGTGTTGAATTCCACTTCATGGTGTTCCAATTCCGCCTAAGAGCAACCCACATCCTGTGGGTAACGGCTAAATGTCATCGTAGTGGCTCCTAAAGGAAACGCTTCAATCAGCCATAATAATAAAATCTACTATTTCCTTTAACAGAGACTTTCAATTAATAAATTTATTTTTCTTAATTCTAATAAAATTATCTTAAATAGTAGTTCAACTAAAGATACATGGATTTAAGAGAAGCAAGAAATAAATGGAGATATTTCATCTTTTTTTTGTTAACATATTACTTATGAATTATCATGTCGTACGTACATTTTTAACAATAGCAATACAAGCAACAATTGAAAGCGGTGAATGCAGTGGCACAGCCAGCAAAATATATTTTAATTAAAGAAAAGATAAAAGATTGGATCACAAGTGGGGATATTAAACCTGGTGAAAAGATATATTCAGAAAATGAACTAATGAAAATGTTTGCCGTTAGCAGACACACGATTCGCCAAGCTATTGGAGGATTGGTTCATGAAGGGTGGTTATACAAAGAACAAGGATCTGGCACATTCTGTTCTCACAAATTATCTGAAGATACACCTCAAACTTTACAACCATTAAGGTCTATGAAGGAAAAAAATATCGGTGTTATTACAACATATATCTCTGACTACATTTTCCCCTCTATTATTAGGGGAATTGAATCCTATTTAACAGCGGAAGGATACACCTTAACCCTTGCTTGTACAAACAATGATGTTGAAAAAGAACGGCATTGCTTACAAACGATGTTAAACAGAGACATTGATGGCCTTATCGTCGAACCAACAAAAAGCAGCAATTACAATCCAAACATTCCATATTATCTGGAATTGGAACAAAAAAACATTCCATACTTAATGGTTAATCAATTTTATTCACAAATAATACCTCCACACATCATAGTAAATGATGAAAACGGTGGATATCTAGCTACTGAACATATCATTAAATTGGGACACGAGAAAATCATCGGTTTGTTTAAAACAGATGACCTCCAAGGAATCAATAGGATGAGAGGCTTTATTCGTGCCTTTAGAGAGTCTGGATTGACGTTTTTTCCAGAGATGGTCATTACCTATACAACAGAAGAAAGATATGACAAGTTATTAAAGCGATTAGAAAAATATTTGAATACTGACCAAAGGCAAACTGCAATTGTTTGTTACAATGACGAACTTGCCATACAAGTATTAAATTTACTAAGGAATCGTGGTTTACGTGTTCCAGAGGATGTTTCTATTGTTGGTAATGATGACTCTTTTTTAGCAGAAGCTACCGAGGTTAAGCTTACTACAATCACCCATCCAAAAATGCAAATGGGTATTGATGCTGCAAAATGGATGGTTTCTGCTGTTGAAATGAAAGGTGATCGTCCTCCATCCATAGTGTATGAACCAAAAATAATCATCAGAAATTCTACTACATCATTTGAAAAGATACAAAGCTAATCTGCAAAACGTAAAAAGGCAACGCCCAATAGGGTTAGTTGCCTTCTTTTAAAATGAGTTTCGACACGACACTCAACCTGGCTTGAGTAGTGGTCGCAGAAAAAAATGTAAAGTAGTGTTTCCCAATTAAAGCTTAATCAAAATAGTAGCATATCTTTTTTTAATAAGTAACCAGTCACCGTTAAGTATTAAAAGTAGGATAATAAATGTGTAATAATCAATTATTTTCTTTAACAAATTCATCTTTAGTTAATCCAAATAAAATTTCATCTATATAACGCCCGTCACTATAAACCATTTGTCTACGAACTCCTTCTTCTAAACAGCCGAGTTTCTTTAACATTGTTGCTGAGGCAATATTAGGTTTAAAAAGTCATTGTTTGTAATTACTATAACGAAAAGTTACCAGTCCCCCAGTACATTAAAGCTTTAGAATGCTGGAGGTCTGGCACATAACCAAAAAGAAATGCTCTTATTACTTAAAGTCTCTTGCTGCACAATATACCGGATACTTTATAGTGACTTTTATACAAAAATAAAGGGATTCTAAAGTCAACTGGGACATGGTCCTGTCCCTATGTCCCATTTCCTTACTCCCACTTGGATAATCAATTGAATCGGCAATTTCGACTAACATTTCAGCAGTGACTTTTTTTGAAATTCTTTTAGGAATACTAAGCATGTATTGCCAATTATCTCTTTCAAAGACAAGGGCTTCAAAAGATTCAGAAACGTTAATAAAGTTTGCTTCATTTCCGTTTTTTAACTTAAATCGTTTAACAATCCGCTTATCTTTAATTGGTATTTTATGCTCAATAGGTCGAACAAAGATAGAATAGTGATTTTCTGGTGAATTATCATTGATAAACTCCAATTCAAGAGAATCGTTTATTTCACCTTCAGCATCTGAAAACCTTCCGAAATGATGTGTAAAATGTAAAGGTGGGAGCCTGAACGGTAGATTTAAATCTTGTTTGAAATGATTTTCAAATTCTTTAACAGCTTCTTCAACCGTTTTATAACCAATTTCAGGATATATTTCTTCAAAAGGTCGAGACTCACCGATTGTATTGGCAGAAACTGTTACATTGTTTCCCACACAAATAAGCGTACTAAAAATAAGCATCATAAGAAAAATATTCTTCGTCAATTTACAACACCTCAAATTGTATTTAGGTATTACCTTTACCTGCGAATTAACAAATATACATTTTTCCTATACCAGTACGTTACAGCATTGGAAATAACATCATCCACTACCACTTCCCTGTTGGTTATTTATCTACTACCATTCGTCCAATGCGTTTAAATTGTGTATTACTTCTTCATCTTTATTTAATGCCTGTATTTCATAATCCGTTCCTGGATGTTCATCGTAGAAAACATACCAAATCCGCATATCATTATCAGTAGCGACTATTTTTGCGTCCTTTTGTTCAGGCTCTACTATCTGCACATGCTTAATATTAGAATTAGTTATAACTCCTCCTTGATAATAGAAAGAGTTTGGAACTGTGTTAGATGAATGTCGTGATATACCAATTTCAGTGTTAACATCTGCATTTGCAGCTCTATCGACATACCTTTCACCTTGCTTTTTTTGAACAAAATTCATGTGCATCCCGTGTTCTGATAGGTAAAAAATTAGATATCCACCGTTATATTATTCTGTATATATGATTTCCAGAATAAAATCATTTTCAATATGTTCATCTTTTAAAAATTTAATAGCTTCGTTCTCTGTAAAACTATTATCTAAACAAGCAGACAATATTGATAAGAAGAAAATCAATAAGAAGATGGTCATACGTTTTTTCATATCATTCCCCTTTCAAAAGATTAATTTCTTAGCTTCTTTAAACAGATCTTTTCGTAAAATGAAAAACCTCATAAATCCTTGCATTTTCTATTTTCATGTTAACATAAATTTACCAATTACCAATTAATTCGTATTAAATTCTTCCATAAAGAAAAGCACGGGTATTTTCACCAGTGCTTTGAATTGATTTTTCTCTTTCGCAACTGGACCACTTTGGAAATGGCTGCCCAGTACCTGGTACTTTAAAGCTTTACTCAACTAGGGGTCAGGCTCTTCGATTTTAGTCTGGAAAAAGGTGCCAGTCCCCCAGGACATTAAAGCTTTAGCATGCTAGGGGTCTGGCACCTTAACTCTTTAACTCTTTTAAACAACCGATCGTTGCCAACCAGCTTCAATTAAGTATTACAAACACAACGATGATCTCCAGTGGGATCAATGTCAATATGGAAAATGAAGCTGCAGTAAATCGCGATGGTAGTGTGCTTGATTACTGCAGATTAAAGGATATAACAATCCAGCCTTGGTCACCTTTCCAGTATGGTTTTTTTGAAGGCGTATTTCTCGGTAACGAAAAATTCCCGGAATTAAACAAAAAAATTGATGAGGTTGCTGCAAAATATGACGTATCAAATACAACGATTGCTATTGCGTGGCTGCTGCGCCACCCTGCGAACATGCAGCCTGTAATTGGAACCATGAATGAAGGCCGATTATTAGAATGTATAAAAGCAAGCGTTGTTCACCTAACCCGTGAAGAATGGTATAGCATCTATCGTTCCACAGGAAACATACTCCCTTAATTTGTAGTAAAGGGACAGGGCTTTAAGTAAGCTACCTCGTCCCTTCGCTTCCCCTTAGTGATCAAGCACGTTCCACTAACGTATAGCTTCCATCATGACTATGCAGTCAGACCCCCGCTACAAAGAAACTATTCAACAGAAAATATATCCACAATTTACGCGATAGAAGAAGACTAAGACTAGTACTTTAGTCTTTCCTTATTCAAGAAATGCCCGATTTACTTAAAGTCTCCTGCTGCACAGTATATCGTTGAAGCCAACTGGGATAAGGTCCCCCATGTCCCACAAAGGAAGAAACTACTATTGTTTTTAACTAGTCTTTATAATACTATTTTAATAATGTAAGCGGTATGATGTTCTTGGATTGATATTACATAAAAAAAGGGGTGTCGGAATGTCGAAAAAAGCATTATTCTTTTTTGCTTTATTTCTAGTAATTTCTATTAGTTTAGTAGGGTGTAGTAACGAAACAACGTCACCAGAAGACAATGACTCAGCTGATGAGGTAGAGTCAGAGAGTAAGGAAAACAATAACGAAAATGAAGTAGAAGAACAAGACGAATCAAAAGAAGACGAGAAGTCTGAAGAATCAGACAAAACAGATGAAACAGAAGAAACTAGTGAAGTGGAAGAAAATGTAGAAGATAATACAGTCCAAGATAATGTCGCTTATGTAAGTGTAGACAGGTTGAACATTAGAGCAGACAGAGATGCCCAAGGTACCTCACTTGGGATCATCACGAAAGGAAAACAAGTAAAAGTTCTGGAAGAAGTAAAAGATGGAGAAGACGACTGGTTAAATATTCAAGTTGTGAATGCAGATAATACGATTGAAGGTTGGGTTTTAACACAATATACAGTGAAGGATTCTAGAGAGCTTTTATCAAATCCAAATCTTTTTGAAGATGAAGAAATGAATGAATTCTTTACATCTCCAACCCTTTTTGAAAATAATACAGTCGTATCCTATTACGGACACCCTAATTCGAGATTAATGGGAATTGTAGGACGACACTCTGTTCAAGAACTCATTCCTATCTTAAAAAATACATCTGAAAAATACGATTCTGTAAATGGTGATAAAGGGGTCATCCCAGCAATTTACCTTATTTATGGAACCGTTCAGCCAGGTGGAGAAATTGGTGTATTAAATTACGACCAAATGATATCCTACATTGAGGAAGCCTATAAGAATGGTGTCTTAGTCTATCTTGACCATCAAATGGGAAAATATCATCCTATTGATGCCCTTAATGAAATCTTGCCATTTCTGAGATATCCCAATGTTCATCTAGCTCTTGACCCTGAATGGCGCACGAATAATCCAATGAACGAGATTGGACATTTAACCGGTGAAGAAATAAATCAAATTCAAGAAACAATGCGTGAATATATGATTTCCAATGACATTCCAGGGATACGACAATTTGTTTTCCATCAGTTTATTGAAAAAATGGTTCATAATATTGAAGAGGTATCCGTTGACTACGATCCCGTGTTACTGGTGCATAATACGTCAGGGTGGGGTCCTCCTTCTGGAAAAATAGCGACACATGCGACAAATTCAAAGGCAACGAACATACCATACAAAGGCTTTAAATTATGGTATTACTATTCTGATATATCGGGGGTCCACTATGATAATCCGCTAATGACTCCAGAGGAAGTTATGGAACTCAATCCGAAACCGGGGCTTATTATTTATCAATAACATGCACGAAATGAAAACATTGAACTTCTTCTTGATATCCTGTATAAAGGATACTACTATATTGATTCCTAGAGAATAAAGGGCTGCAAAAGTCTTTCACTTATAAGATATGAACGAAAGAACATCCGTCCTATTACTCCGTTGTACAAGGATACGATTCAATAGAAATGACATACCATAATTTACGCGATAGAGGAAGACTAAAGTCTAGTACTTTAGTCTTCCCTTATTCAAGAAATCGCCAATTAAATTAAAGCCTATTGCTTCGCCATGTACTTTACCACCGAATGACAAGGATTTTACCACACATAGCCAAGACATTTATCAATGAAATAAAAAGCACTCCTCTGAGTTTTTCCTTTTTTCACCACACATGTAGACCCGTTAATCACAAGGATGGTGGTTTTTAATTAAAATTTCAAATCGATTGTTAGGTTAGTCAAGTTTAATTTAAAACCTCAATCAATTAGACATTACGAGTATATATCTTATGATGCTTACAAATGCTTATACATTTCTTTTATGTGCTATAAATAAAAATCGGTGTTCAACGCTTTCGATGTAACCATATGTTTCTATTTGTTCTTGCAACATTAACAACTTATCAAAGCATTTTTCTACGGTGAAGCCTGGAAATTCCCATTCAATTATTTTTGCAAAATAAACGAGTGCCCCAATATCAAAATAATATTTTTTTGGGAAACATTCATGACCATCTAAAACTTTAAAATTTGATTTGTTTAAATCGTTCAAAAGTGTATTCAAGTTGAAACCCTCTTCAACAATTTCTAACTCATTTTCTAATAAAAACTGTGATAATTCTTTGTTATTTTGGTCACCAACTTGCTGAGTAATAAAGGTCCCACCTGGTTTTAAAATTCGGTATACCTCATCAGTATATATTGATTCATGTCGATTAATGATTAAATCAAAAGAATTATCCTCATATGGTAATTGATATTTATTAAATACTCGACGCACATCAATTCCATATTTAGGTAAAACCTTCTTGCATATTTCATAATTTGGAGGGTATCCTTCCGTTGCAAAAGTTTTTCCTTTAGGTGGATTTAAAGATAATAGAAATTCTCCACCGCCTGTCCCCATGTCGAGAATTTCAATATCGCTGTTCATATACGATAATACAATATCTTTATAGTTCCATGGTAATTCTCCTCCAGATGTTCTGTCTGCAATATAAGAAAAATCCCACCCCTTAAATGTCTTCCTTTCTTCAGATATCCAGTAATGTTTTAACTTTTTTGTATCCATATTGAACCCCATTTCACATTTGTTTTTTTATAAATGTTTTAGGGTGCAGTTGGCTGATAATAAGTTTTATAAGCTCGGTACAATCTATTATCAGATTATTATCAACTGCACCGAGCAGTTATCTCGTTTCACTATCATAAGAGTATCCTCCTCATAATATATTTAAGCTCTTGAACGAAAACCAGTATATAAAAAGTTAATACTAATCATTAAACAATATTGTGTTAATAATGACTATTGTTAACACTTTTATTAGGATATTAGGATAAGGTGCCAGTCCCCCAGGATATTAAAGCTTTAGTATGCTAGGGGTCTGGCACCTTAATCTAATCCTACTTCCCTCACCGAAATGACCTTCACTTTACAATCCACCTTTAAGTCTCTTGCTATCTACTTAATCCTTTTCCAGTCCGACTTCATATGAAAAACTCCATTTTCTTTATCTTGAATAGATGCTGTCCATTCGTATGTTGTAGGCCACTTTTTAAATATTTTCGCTACTGTGTAGAGAAATAGAAGGGAAAATTTAGTAGGGCGCGGTTTCCAGCCACTTGATGGTACCATTGAGATCTTAATTTCATCATTCTTTTTCTCAAGTGTATAGTGTCCTCCTATTAGTCCTGTGGAATGATGTCCTTCAATTTCAAAGCTTCCTTCGAAACTAATATCGTTCCCTAAAGTTCTAATATCAGGAAAAGCATCTTTAAAAAGCAATGTAACTGGATGGATTTTATTATTCCGGATAATACGTTTTATAGCAGGTTTATTATTATTCCACTCTAACTCAAAATCATATTCTCCAGAACTTATCTGCTGTTCTTGTAATTTCACTTCTAAAGGTTCTAATTCAGTATCTAAAGCACGGTTAAAAGTGACGATTAATGGTTTGGTACTGTAGCGTGAATAAAACATCTTTTTACCATCCATTGGTAAAGGTAATTCATCAGGTTGATGCAATTTACCATTTATGCTTATCTCAACTTCAGTATGTTTTTTTCGTACAAAATAAAAGTCATGTAACAGTACTAAAGGCATTGCTGAAGGGTTTTCTGCTGCATCTCCCATAGGAGCAAGCAAACCAAATGGCTTTCGTTTTTTAGAATTATTTTCTTTGATTTTAATCTTTACAACTCTATTATTAATGTCTTTAAATCGATAATAGGCCTGCACGCCAAAATTATTGACTTCATAAGACGCTTCAGATAATTCATCTTCAACCATATTTGCTAAACCCTTACCTACAATGTCATATCCTGCTGGATCAGGTTTTAGGCTCGGCTGATGGTAGACATCTACCATACCATCCCGCCTCCACCCAATGATTAGATGACCTTTGCCAATTATGGCATCATTAAATACCTGAGGCTCAAAAGCAACATAAATGTCATCTGGACTTTTTTCGAAGTTTATCAATAATAATCTTTCCATTGGTTCTATATTAATCTGAAAAGGATTAATTATATGTTTCCATCCCATAATCTCAACCTCACTCCTTATATTTTATTATAATCTTTCGCTATCGAGTCTCTTCATTTCATTACGTGTTAATGGTTCCTCCTATTCTTCGAGCATCTTATACGTTATTAAGACTCTAAAACTACTAATTGGTATTTTTGGATTAACTTCATTTATTTCTATATTAAATTTTACTAGTTCTCCTTTTCTTTTAGTTTTATCAATTATGTACACTCTGCAAATTTTAATAATTTTAAAAAGTACCTGATCCTCCTTGCATTAAAACATCATCACACTGGGGATCACGCACCTTCTACCAGGCACCTAAAACTAAGAAATGGTAACCTCATGGCATTTACTGTCCTTGTCAGAGGATATTTCTTTAATAATAAAACCTATATGGATAGCTGCTTCCACTAAATGAACCCCTACTCCTAAGAACAGCCAAGCAATAAGATCTGGCGAGACAAGAAATGCTAGCTCCCAAGTCATCCCTCTTCCTAATATATACGGGCTGAGGATGGGGATGAGTAAAATAACGGTGAGTGGAATTGTCGTATTGAGAATGGAACCTTTTATCCTTTGTTTCATCGTTATATCATTCCTCTGTTTAATCATCTTAGCAGCATTGTAAACATTATAAAGTAACGTTGCCACAAACAACACTAGCAAAACCCTTACTATCCAATAGTAATTCGCTTTTGATACTGGATCGCGATCCATAAGAATCGAAATTATTCCATCTGTTAAATCAGGATAAAACACCATGCCATTTATTAAATGATTTTTGTTTATAAGGTAAGAAATGTTATATCCCTCTTCATTTAGAATAATGGCTTCTGAACTGTAACCAGGGAGAGATCCACCGTGATGTACAGCCTGTGTTCCCCCTACATTAGATACGATCCAACCCATACCATAGTTTGCAGAGTTTCCAGTCATCATCTGAGAAACACTTTCTTGAGAAATCCCCAATTCTGTTTTTCCGTAGGCAAAAGCGTCTAGGAAAGTTACGATGTCTTCTGCCGTTGAAGTAATATAACCAGCTGGCAAATCATAGTTCTTAAAGGGCTCAGTTCGTTTTATGGGAATACCAAAAAACGACACATGACCAGGAGTGTCTACCTCACCTGAAAGAGAAGTATGATTCAGCTGAAGGGTATCAATAATGTGCTCTTTGATATAATCTGGATAAGTATATCCGCTTACACTTTCTATTATGGCTCCTAGTAAACTGTAATTAGGATTAAAGTAAAAAAACGCATCCCCAGGCTCGTTCGATAGTTCTAACTGATTCATATCTTCAATTAAATCCGAAAAATGAGCATAGGGAGGAAGCTTAGATATATACTCTGATTCAGACATTCCACTCGTATGTTGTAACAAGTGCCGGACTGTAATTTTTTCGGAAACAGTAAAAGCGGGCAGATATGTAGATACTTTTTCATCAAGTTTAATTTGTCCACGTTCCATCAGTTGCATTATCGCTAAGGATGTAAAAGGCTTAGTGGTGGAACCAATATAAAATTGAGTTTGCTTATTTATATCTTCTCCAAAAACCTGACTATACACGAGTTCTCCTTCATATGAAATTGCTATGGATAATCCAGGAATGACTAGCTTATTCACCGTTTTTTGAATATACGAATCTAACTTTTCATTTTTATTATTACTAATAGGGGATTCATTAGCTTTAAATGGGGTAGTGAGTGTAATAGATATAAGTAAAAGAATAAAAAAAACACGTGAAAACAGCAATTTTCTGAGCATCATCTTCCTATCTCCTCATCCAATTCAATTTAAAGGTAAATGGGGTGGTTCTAGTAAACGATATTTGTAATACATTAAAATGTCTTCTAGATTCCCTAAGCCAAATAAATTTGAGAAACCAGAAGCGATACTATAATGCCTTCTTTGTATAGAGATTCTGTAACGATTTATTTCATCATTTAAAATTTACTCTCGCTAGACTTTGTTAGCTGTTCATTGCCAACATTCTATATCAGCGGATTGGTGAACTAGCATCTAACATGTTACTCTTTTTCTCTGTAAGGCATAAAGTTACGTCCGAATCTTTTGTCCTTCTCATGCGGATGGACCAACTACTCATACTTTTCTTGACGATATACTCTCCGTGGGGGCCTCCTCTTTCGTTATCAGTGTATAATCTAATTGAATTTTCTCCTTCACTTTACTCACCTAACTATCATTGAATTTCGGGACATTATTGACAAATAAACTTGGCTGTACGTAGGATGGAGTCGTTCGAAGTAATGGTGAAAAATCCAGGAAGGTTTGACCTTTGAACAATTCCTTCAAATCAGTGTTTATTTTCTGAACAGACTACTTTTCAGATATTAATTTCTCCTAATCATTTTTCAAATACATAAGAGTTTTAAACACGCTTTACTCGTATTTCATTTCCTATTTTTTATAAAGATACACGTCTAAAAAACACCCACAATTGCTCTTACTGTAGTACCCATTATTTTTCACCATCCACCATATATCTACTTCTAGAATACAAGAACATATGGAGTGAGAAGGCATAAATTATGTAATATTTCTGAACACTTTGTGACGGTGCTGGAAGGGACTTTGGAGTGGAGGTTTGACCAAATCACAGGCTAACTAATACAAAAAATATTAATTTGAAAAAGACGATCACTTTGAAAGTAATCGCCTCTTAAGAATGGGGACTGTTCTAACTTTCAATTTTGTGAAAGGTAGCTAAATTAATTTCCCGAAAATAAAAGAAGAGTTTTTCATGATTAAAATCAATACACTCTTCTTTGGTCAAGTACCGTCCCCCGTTGGTTTTTCATTGGTTTTAAGACTGTGTATAGTTACTCATTCCTCACGTTTTCAGCAAGCTAACTACACACTAAGTTTAGTGTGCATTTCAATGTATCACCTCTTTTCATGAGAAAAAGACATCCGATTATGAACGTCCTTCGATAGAAATCTTTATCTAGTTAATTTGTAGTATCATTAGGCTTTTGGTTTTTCATACTTTCTAAAACGGCCAAAATCTTTCCTAGAGTTATTAATACTGTTCCTGTAACTAATCCACCTAGCAAACTAATAATTGCGTAGAATAAATTAACTTCAGGAACAAAAAATAAATATAATACAAAACCAATGACAGCTAAAGCATTTAATGAGAAACCTAATAATTGAGCAAAGTTATCTTGCATGACCATCCCCCCTCCCCTAGCCTATTCGACAGGAAGGGTAAAAATCCTTTTTTTATTGCGCTGTCCCCTCCTCTGGCTACCATTTCGTAGCTCATGAACTAACTGATTCAATAGTTCATATATCATGTAATCTCGAATCTTTAAATTTCCAAAAATTATGATAATATAAAGAATAATAGGTTGATTTATACAACATAATAGATTGCTTTAAAAGGGGGACATTGATTGGATAACTTCATTAAATATACTCCTTGGGTATTATTCTTATTATTAGTCATTTATATTTTCTTTTCTTGGAAGTATAGAGAGTTGATTTACAAATTTACGGAGCCTATAAGGAAAACCTGGTATTCTTTATTTGTTTTATGCAGTTTAATATATTTGACAGTTTACCCTGATACCCTTATCACTCACTGGATAAGTTATGTCATAGTGTTTGTTGCATTCGTTTTAATTGATTCATTTATTTTTTTGAATCTTCAATTTAGTAAAATAGGTGGACAAGAACTACAAAGCACAAAAATTCAGGTAGGGATCACTCAAGAGGAATTGGATCAATCAAGAAAAAAGATGGGGCATATTCCACTTATCTTGACTACCTTTGACTTTCCAATATATACTGAAAATAAGGAAGATTATATAAACCAGCTTGATAATTTATTGAAAAAATATGAAAATATTGAACCTTTAGACATTCATATTTTGCCTTATAGCACAAAAAAAGAACAAGAGGAATTATTGGAAGACTTAGGTTATATTAAGAAGAATAAAGTAATACGGTCATTAAAACAAAATGAAACTATTACTATTAATAAAGATACAATAGGATTTTACCCCTTTAAAATTTTAGATGATTCATACGTTATCCGAGTAGAACCAACAGACAGTAAACTAAGAATTACAGAGGATGACGGAAATGCGATAACAACATTAGTTGTTACTTATACTTTAGCAGTTCAATATAATGATGGAAGTGGTGAGGAAGTGTGAGTCCAAATCCCCAAACAAAATCAATTAAATCCAAACGCAAAGGAGTTACTATTTCTGCTCACACGAGAAAAGCTGCAGTTACTATACCTTACATCTCTGAAAGTAGAGGTAGCAAAATGCTCCGAGAAAAAAATAAACGAATTGTTGGGTCCGTAAGAAGGCATACCCGTCTGAAAATTGATTAGTTAATTCTAGAAGTGCGAATTCAGCACTTCTTTTTCATATCCTCAAATATATTACATAAGATAAGACATAGAGGTGAGGATATGGAAAAGTTTAAAAGGGCCCCTGTAGTTATTCCTAGAATTACTCCTACAAGTTATTCAATTAAATTAAGAAGTGAAAACGAACGAATAATCAGAAACCTTGAAAAATTGAAACTTAGTTCGTTAGAAAATAAAAATTCAACCAATCAAAAGTAAAGCTTTGCCTGTCCCCAGCACTGTACACATTCACCATACTGGGGGTAGGCACTTTTAATCCATCAATTCAGAAGTATACATGGAAGGCAAGCTCATCTAAATTTTTTTTTATTTTTAGACACCCCTCCACTACAATAACTCCATCTCCACGAATCAATAGTTTATTATCGATTAATTCCACTCCCATGAAACCTGTTCGCTTTGACGCCTGAAATGATTTCATTTTTGTCTTACCTAATTTAGATGACCAATATTTCACTAAGAAGGTATGAGTTCCACCCGTAACTGGGTCTTCATCTGTGCCACTCCAAGGCCGTGAAAAGGTGCCTGAAAAGGTGCCAGTCCCCCAGGACATTAAAGCTTTAGCATGCTAGGGGTCTGGCACCTTAATCTATCATTCTTCAACCCCTCCACCTCATACTCCAACCGCTTCATCACCCCAACCCCTTTGCAATCTCCCCCGCTAATTTATGGGCAATCTCATCAAGATAAACAATATGTTCCTTCGCTTCATTTACTTCCCCCTCAAGTCTTTTCAACGTTGATTGCTTCCTCACTTCCCCCTCTCGCTTTAAACGATTATCCTCTGAAATAAATGCCCTCCCCCTATTAATAGATGCATGACAATCAGCCTCACTGATCATCTTGGGGAAAGGTGCCAGTCCCCAGTACATTTTGCATTTGATAAAAAGTGTTACGATTATCGTAGAAAATAGATATAGATCCTCCCCCCCCCCCAATGCCCCATCGCCTCGTTAATGGACTATATGACTTATAAACATAATATCTTTATGGATTGTCGTTATTTGGAAGAATTTATCGATAGATTTCATTTACTTAAATTTTTACTTTAAAAACAACGAAAAAGCAAAAAACTGCACAATAAAATTGTTTTTCACACAACTTTTTTTGAACAGTTTAATGAATTTCTTAAATTAACTCTAAAGCTTCTGCTTTTAAGTACCATGCAGGTAAATTTTTTGTTGATTTACTTCCTTTTGGTGTAAATCCAAACACAATACCATCCTTTTGCAATGGCTTTAACACTGTTTGAAGCTCTGAACCGCCTATTACCCATAGTCGGCCCCCTTGCTCTCTTTTATCAATTGTTACAAGACCCTTTTTTCTTAGAGCATCCGTTACAGGACATTTATTTGGCTTTTCAACTACCAATTTTGTTTGAGTAACGTTGGTTTCCGTCGGTTCATTGTTCAGTTCAATACTAGTATTATTTTTATGATCATTAGGTTTAATTCCTAATGTTTCTAACATCTCCCATAGACTCTCCATGGCTTTCCTGCGGTTGAAGTAAAATTCCCTTCCACGTACTCTCCAGAATTTCCAACCGGCCCTTTCTAATGATTCCTGTCTTTGCATATCTTCTTCAAACTTTTCAGGACCATGCCACTTTTCACCATCACACTCAACAGCTAGTCGATCCCTCAACCCCTCTACGACAAAATCTATACGATAATGCCCTACTTTCACTTGAGGGGTAACTCTATAGCCCCTTGCGACAATCATTCTTAAAACATCTAGTTCAAAAGGAGATTCACATTTTTCTTCAAGATTTTCAATAATATCATTAATCCGTGTCGGATTTTTACAATAGCTTAATAGCTTATAACGTAAGTCAGTTGTATTTAGTTGCTCCAAATCAATAGAGTGATATAGTCGCATTTGATTTTTTGCACGACTAGCTGCTACATTAAAACTTTGCTTGAAACTTGGTCTGGTTAACGCCATAAAATTCCTACCTGGGGCTACTACCATGGATAAAAAGATAATGTCCCTCTCATCCCCTTGAAGAGTATAAGCATTACCACATATCACCCTTCTTTTAACAAATTCTTTATCCCCTATGAAATCTCTAATTTTTGTTTCAAGAAGTTTCGCTTGTTTATTGCCTTGTAGTGCTATGACACCAAACGTTTGGTCTTCATACTTTGGATTGTCTATCATAGTCACCATGTCGTTAACAATTTGCTCTGCCTCCGGTATATTTATATCCTTTTCCCTTTCATCGTTGTAACCGTCTTCGATTTTAACTGCGACAACTGGCGGATCAATTTTCTCTTCTTCTAGAGGTAACCTAAGTGGAATCATCTGCCCACTATAGCTTAGATCATTTGAAAATTGTATTATTTCAGGTACACAGCGAAAATGTTCCCGTAACATTAGCTTTCCTTCTTTAGGGAACGTTTGCTCTGCTATTTCATAGAGAGAGATGTTTCCATCAAATAAATTTCCATTTGGAATATCTTTTAAATGTCTTCTCACTAATTCATGAACATCCTCTAGATTAGTACCAATAGCTTGAGGACTAATTTGTTCATCATCACCGACAACTATAATTTTCTTCCCACGTAATAGTACGTTTATTGAAAACAAATCGCACTGACTACTTTCATCAAAAATGACAACATCAAACTTCTCATTTGTAATTGGGAAATTTTCGAGTACCTGGTTTACCGGCATTATCCAAACAGGAATTGCTGTTTGTGCTGTTTTCATTTGTTCTCTTGCACCTTGTAGATTTACATGGGCATACTTTCCACTGCCTTTGCCGAATCGCTTAATATAGGATTTCCAAGCAGACAAAGCACGTTTCTCTCCATCTGTTATTCGTTCAATTTGATTTTTCCAAGTAGCTTTGCTTACAATATTTCTAATTAACCTCTTTTGTTCTATGTGTTCCTCTTCTATTTCTTTTTTAATTTTACTTACATTCATATCCTTTGTTTCATCTAACCACGTTTGTAATTTTTGATTTTCAAATGATGTTAGGAAATCATTTGGGAATGCTGCTTCATGGCCGACAGATAATTCTAATGATTTAGCTGTTAGAGGTAATGTTATTTTCATTTTACTGATTAGTTGATAAAATCGTATGACAGATTGTTTTTTATGCTTTAGTTCTTGTAAATGCTTAAGAAGCATTTCCCATTTAATAGCGTCTTTATTAGCAAAAGCTTTATAAAAATCATCCCAAATTTGGTTATTGTAATTTGTTGCCCATTCTTTCAATTGTTTGAGCTCTAAATTATATACATTAAACCATTTAGAATAATCTTCATAACCTATTGCAAGGGTTAAATCATCTATTAGTCTCTGATAATCCATACTAGAATAAAAATCAAAGTTTTTAATTTCGTAAGCAATGACTTTCTCTTTAAACGCATCTATCTGGGTAATACTGTTCAATATAATTTTGATTTCTTTCATACGTTCCTCTAATTGATGGGTAAACCTTTGGACACTATTATCCAAGCCGTCAATTCCGATATCAGCCATATTCCCATTGAAGACACGAGTAACTTCTGCTTTTCGCATCTCATATTCTAAATGGGTTTGAAGTGTATCAAGATCCCCCACATTAGTAATGGGACGTTCGTCAATAACCGGAGTTTCAAATAAATATTTTGTCCGTTTACCTTTCGTTAGGAAAAAAATCATTCCGGGCTTGTTTCCTGCTTTTAAACGTTCCTTTACTAATTCGATATCTTCTTTTATATGATTTAATGGTTTATTTGGAAGTTTTATCGTGTGTATGACTAAAGTATGGTGTAGTTTAAAGAGTCGTTCTATGGCGTCACTCATTTGTGTACTAAACTCTTGCCATCTTGACTCGCGTAGTCCACCAGCTTTGCAATCTTCCACCATTTCTTTTAATTTTGTGTTTGATAACACACTTAGACATGACAAAATATTTTTAGCCTCTTTTAATAGCAAGACTAACTTTGATTTATTCTTTTCAAATCGATATTGTTCAATTACTTGTTGACCACTAGGGTTATACTGTTCTAACTTTTTTCCTTCTTCAATAAATGACCTGAATGCGGTGCTGTTCTTTAAGTGGTTGTCTACAATTGGTAAGTCGTGATTTAAAAGGGCAAGTTCTTCTGGTCTTAAGTGCGTTTTTAATTGCCACAATTCTTCAAAATCAGAATCTTCTAAAGGGAAATTTGCATTCATCATGATGTTATCTTGTATCCAACTGTAATTGTTACTTGTTTCAGATAACCTTTTAGCTACATCGTATTTAAATAATTTCTCACCTTTATAATGAAGTAGTGTCCCTTCTTTTTCAGCATAACTTCTCAATAAATTTTTTAATTTTGCCTCTTGTCGCTTACTTTGATCAAGTGATACTAAATCCCTTGTAATTTCAATCTCTAATCTGCTTGAATCCAACTCCCCTAATTTTTCACTAATTACTCGAATGGATTGTTCAATTTCCTGTAAAGATTCTCTTCCACCACCTAAAACAGGTACACAGAGATGCCTTATTTCTTCTGGAATTTTATTCTTTAGGACTTTTAGGGGACTCTCCTTTTGACTAGTTATTAATATTTTTTTGCCTTGAGTCAAAAAATGCGATACCAGGTTCGCAATCGTGTGAGTCTTCCCAGTTCCCGGTGGTCCTTGAACCGTAACACCATAGTTACGATAAATTCGATTAATAATCTCTTTTTGCTGTTCATTTGATTCTAGGGGGAAATATAAATCATTACTTTTTAAAATCAACCCTTGTTGTTCGGTATTACTATTATTTAATTCCTTATTTTCATTATCGCCAATAATGCCTCTCAAAGATTCTGTTATCTCTAGTTGTTCATCGCTAATACCTTTTATTATTTGCTCTAAATCATTCCGTAGGACCCGTACATTCTTTCTCCTTAAAAAGAAAATTTCACTCCCATAAATGACTGGATAGGATTTGGGATTCATTTTCTCTGTTTCTCTCTCCAAATATTGACCATCAGCGTTTATTAAATGTATAAATTGGGTTAAAAAATCCGTTTGATCTTCTGTTATAGTAACTCCCTTTAAATCTCTTTTTAGCATGTTTAGCCTTTGGATATTTGGTAGTTTAATACCAGAAAACATTTCGTTTTCGACCGTTATTTCTTGTTCCACTTGCCTCGCTATAATAATGCCTTTATCTGCATTCAAATCTAATTCTAATTTGGTTGTAAGTAATGGGGCGCATATAATTCCATCCTTCTCATCAGTAAATTTCCAAACTAATATTCCTTTACCAAACAAGAATTCGAGGGCTTCCCCTTCTTTTTCCATTTGTTGTATTATTTCAAAAAAATCACTATATAACTTTTGAACAAACTTTTTTTCACTTAAATATCTTGCCCATTGTTTCCATTCCCTGTGCCAGTCTTGATATGACTTCACCCTAATTGAATCCTGTGAAAACTCTTCAATTTGTTCTTCCCCATTATCATCCAAGTACTTATTCTGAGAAACAACAGTTATATGGCTTCGTTCATCTGTGTAGTTACCCTTAACCCATTCTTTTAGCGTTTTAGGTGGATTAGGATACAATAAATCCTCTTTTGTTATTTCCGGTCTATGTATTTCAAGAAGTATATCTATTTCTTCACAATCCTCTAATATATAACAACCTTCTAAACGATTTAGCTCATTAAGATGCCAACTTTTCTCATAATCTTTGTAATCTCGTGTCACCTTTCCTACTAAGTTATTTAATGCTAACAAGTATTCAAAAAAGCTTTTCACTTTAGTGGCTATAATATCGCCCATTAATCCCCCTCCTTCTATAACCATTATATTACATTTATGAATCTTAGTATCTAAAAAATGAGGATGTATTACAAAATTTTACAAACAAAATTTACTGCAAAGGATTGAAATTTTATGATTCAATACCGTTTACAGGATGTCATCATTTTTTTCCTTCATTTTAAATCTATACATCATGCCACCAAAAGATGTTCGTTCCCCATACACCCACTTTATTCTATCCAAAAACTTAAAAGTAGCATTTTTTAATCGTCTCTTTTGTATGGAGTTAACATGTTCAGAAATATCATTAGGGATCATTTCATTGATAGCTTCAATTTCTTCGCAAAGATAAATAATCCATGGATGAATTAAATCTTTATTCTCAGTAGGATCTCGTTTAACAACTTCATTTAAATTTATTAATGAGGCTGCTTCTTTTGTAAATTCAGTTTGTTCTATAGTCTTTAAAATCACTGATTCTTTTCCAACATTATCTAATCGTTCATACCACTCAGCACTAATTACTCTTTTTATGGATGTAGCATGTATTGTTTTCAATTCTCCTTCTCTTAATCTATCTAACATATTATCCACAAATTCTTGGCTTGTATCTAAATGGTAAATAGTTCTTAGCGCTTCCTGACTTCCTTTTAACATAGCTATTTCCATTCTAAGTCCCTCAGGAACGCTCTCACCTTTTCGAATTCTTCTAATAACTGAAACGGTGACATTAAATCGTTTAGCTAAATCCCTTTCTGAAATACCTTCATTAATAGCATTTTCAATATAACGTTGCTTCTCAAAACCTGTCATCTTGCTGCTATAAAAAGCATCCCCTAAACGTTCAAGATTTCTCTCTAAAGGAGTTGTTATCTCTTTATTGACTACCAAACATTTAATGGTTTTAAAACGTTCGGGATGTTTGTCCCTTATTCTTTTAATAGCTTCACCCCGTAAATAACCATCCTTTAAGTAAACAAACCCTAAGCTATCTGGACCCTCTACTTCTAATGGTCTTCTCAACCCATTTCTAAACAAATCATTATAAAGAGCTTCACTATAGTGTTTTACTCTGGGAACCGAATCATATTTTATTTTATCAATTACAAATTCACGTATTTCTTGCATCATTCCCACCACCTTTATAAAGGTGTATGCACGGTAAAATTTGTCCAATTACTTAATAAAAATAAACAGCTATTTTAAACACATTAATTATTAAAATTTAAAAAGGTTCCACCCTTTACCACATTACAGCATCAACGTTGTAGGGGACAGGAACCTTTATTCTGCACAACGTGGCAAGATGGAACAATCCCCATTTGCCTCTTTTAATTATGCCTTGTTAGAATCTTCCACTTTATTTTCCTTATCTTCTTTAACTTCTTTTTTATTAAAATTGAAAAGTCTATTTTTCCCTTCGTTTTCACCGCTAGTTTCTTTTTTATTGAAATTAAAAAGTCTACTTTTACCTTCGTTATCTTCACTTGTTTCTTTTTTACTGAATTTTAAACGTTGTAAGATTCCTTCTTCTTTGTCTTTGTTTTTTTCATTTTTTACAAAGTTGAAAAAAGTACTTTTACCTTCTTTATCTTTTTTCACACTTTCCTTCTCAATGTCATCGAAGTCTTTTTTGATATCTTCCACTTCCACTTTTCTATCATAGAAGAAATATGCCTCAGCAGATTTACCTATAGAGTAGGTTGCAGCACCCGCAATACCACCCGATATGACAGCACCACCAACAGGAATAAATTTTGTTAGTTGACGGGCACCTTCCCTTATTCCAAATGCAGCACCTACATTTACACCGGCAGCAGCTAAATACTCATGAGCTGTTTCCTTTGATACTTCTCTTCCTGATAAACCACCAATGATCGTTATGAGTAAAAGCTGTAAGGGGGTTAATATAGCAATATCTGCTATTGGTATCGGGGTGCTACCTACCCCACTAGCGATACCAGTAAACCTTTTGATTAGTGATGATGATATTTGCCTAAGTTGTTCAGTTCTTTTTTGTGCTTGGAAAAAATCGAATCTTGCCTCTTCTGAAAGGTTGTTACCAAGGAAAAGGTGCCAGTCCCCCAGGATATTAAAGCTTTAGCATGCTAGGGGTCTGGCACCTTAACTCCTAAAAAATACAGAATTCGAAAATGACCATTTTTTCACTGGTTCCGAACCATCCCCGTTCTCCCCCACAGTATATCGCTTACTGTGCAGTAACTGTTATACAAAATAGAGGGACATCAGGACAGGTTGAAGCCAACTGGGACAAGGTCCCTGTCCCTATGTCCCACTTTAGGGTGGCTCTTTTATTTGGAGTGATACACATGTATGAAATAGGAATTACTAAACGATGTTCGTAACCATACCATTATTAATTACATGGAGATTTACAATTGGAATATAAAACAAAGGAACAAAAAAGACGATTCTACAATTCTTCATTGTGGAAGGCATTACGGGAAAAATCATTAAAACGAGACAGTATGAATGCGAGGAATGTAAACGCATTGAATTAAATGTACATCATATTAAGGAGATCGAAACGCTTCCGAGTTTGCTTTACGCTTAGACAATCTAGAAACGTTGTGTTTATGAGATACACGAAAAGAGTTTTGCTGGTAAACAGAAATGGGATGATGAGAAATGGTAAATACCCCTCGGTTCAAAAGTTTTGGAGAAATAGCATTTCTCTAAACCGTATAAGGCCTTAAATAAGCAGTCATATCAAAAATCTTTATCCCCTCCCCCATATAGATACACTAAAGGCAGGTGATTAATTTTGATAAGCAAAAAGTTGGTTTCAGAATGCGTGAAAAAAGACAAGAAAAAAACCTTACACAAGCTGCCAGACTAAGAATTTTACTAGATGACAATTGGAAAAACACGCTAGGGGTCTGGCACCTTAACCGCAAAAAACTGGGACAAAGTCCCTGTCCCTCCTGTCCCTCTAGGAGAAGCATGTACAAGAAGCTAGCGAATCAGCTCGAAATAAGCGAAAATAATGCAGAAGTTTTTTCCATTATGATTGCGGATATTGATGATTTCAAATTGTTTAATGATCAATATGGACATGCTTGTGGTGACCAGGTTCTCTTGGAAACTAGCCTGATCATTCAGAGTCATATTAATGAAAGAGGAACAGTCTCTCGCTGGGGTGGTGAGGAATTTTTAATATTTTTACCAAAAACAACAGAAATTGCAGCACGAGAACTCGCTGAATCTTTACGCAATAAAATTAATGACCATTTGTTTACCTATGAAAATTTCGACTTACAAATCAGACTTACATTAGGAGTAGCTGCATACGAAGAAGAACAATCGATATCAAGTATTATTAATAAAGCAGATCAAAAGCTACTTATTGGGAAGAGGAAAGGGAAAAATCAAGTTGTAAGTTAAATAAAGACGGTTCTTTTTCTTTCTTTTATTATGCAAAAGAATATAAAGAACCGTTCCAATTTAAACCTGTTCTTGATTACACTTGCTTTTTAATAGTTTGAAATCGTTTATTGTTAATCCGTGAGCTCCACTAACCCATCTACTTCTTTCTCTTTTTTTAACATTCCCTTATAAATACGAACCTGTCCTTTCTCACGTCTTGTTCAATATCTCGGCTGTAATAAGAAGTGATCCCCCCATAATTTTCACTCTCCTTAGGTTCATCGATTTCACCTCATAACCTGTTAAAATTACTCAAATAAATTCAAAAAAAAGGCCTGACCTCCAGTACGGTAAAGTTATACAGCACTAAGGATCAGGCAACCACCAATTCCGCTCCTAATCGGAACTATTCACCATTATTTCGGCCACCTGCTCTAGTCGGTAATAAAATGCCTTTCCAGCAGGAGTATCATGAATCCCAACTTCTTTAAATGCTTCTTCCATACATTTTAACCAGCAACGAGCTCTTTTCGGAGTGATTTCGAAAGGCAAGTGTCGTTCTCTCATGGCTGGCGGACCAAACTCTTCACTATAACGTGCAGGCCCTCCCAAAAATTGTGGTAAAAACATACACTGCTTCCTTTTTATTTCCTCCATATCACCTTCAAATAGTGGTCTTAACTCCGGATCGGCGTACACTCGAGGATAAAAGGCATCTACTAGTTTATCAATTGTTTCTTGCCCTCCGATTTCCGTAAATAATGTATGATGTTTTCTTTCCAAGTTTCACACCTACTTTCTGGTAATGAACCACGATCATCATTAAAAGTACACGAAATATAGTATTGTTAAGATGACCGCTGGTACAAACGCAACTATGTAAAGAACAGAAAGCTTAATAAAATGCTCTTTTTGTTTTTTGTTATAATCTTCCCCTTTTGGATTTATCCCAATCATGACCGTCGTTACCAAGCCAATGATACATAATAAGCCAGTGACAATTAAATACGGTATTAAATTCAAATCCTATTCACCACCTTTGTTTGTTTCATAAGATCTGCTAACAAAATTATCCACATATACATAAGTAACTTTTCAACTGTACCAATAGTATAAAGTAAACTCCGGTTCCCCCGATGTGATCTATATCACTGAATTATTCGAATTTTTAAACATTACTTTCACAAAGCCAGAATACAAAATTAGTTTCACAATATTATCGAACCTTTTGAAGTATACTACTAAGAAATATCAAAGCAACGGAAGCTTTAAAAGACTGCAGCAAAGGAGAGAGAATGACGAATATCGCTAACACAGTCGACCTAGGAGAGATAATAGTTGTTTCTATGGTTTTCAAATTAAATACTTATCAAGTATTTAAATTACTAGAAAATTGTGTAATGGAAGTATTTGAAAATAAAAAAGACTTTTTGAAAAAATACGTGGAAAAGGAAGTATATGACGAATTAGATGATTGGTGTGAGTTAAGTACTGGAAAGTCTTTACGAAAATAGAATAAACAAATGAAAAATCTTCAAATACCGTCAAGAACTGAGTAGGCCAAGAATTATTTTCATTGTGCCCCTTTTACTTTTTTCAATAAAGCTTTTGCTAATAGTATTTCTACTGTTCCAAATAGAAACATCAATAGCTGTAGCCAACTAGAGAGCCCCATCCAATACACTTGTGCAATAATCCATATAATCAGTGTTATACCTAAAGCAATACCTATGTATGCAGCAACCCTACTCTTAGAAAAGGATAGGACTCCTCCTGTTAGACTCCCAATCCCATGAATTAGTAAAAGAATGAATCCTGGAAGTAAATAACTTTGAAAAGGGGATGTTTCAATCATAGTAACAGACATTCCAAGTGCTTCTCCACTGGGATCTATGATAAACATAACTCCTGCTGGGATTGCCCCGATACCGATGAAGACTTGCAGGCTACCTAATCGCATAAACAACTTTGAGGATTGACTTTTCATCTCTTTCCCTCCTGGGCTAACTAAGATGGATTGGACAATTATTGTAATTATTCTCCACGTGAGGAAGTGAATCAATAGAATGACGAGTGAGGGAGCCAGTTTACATTGCTTTAGGTGTACAAATTCGTTTTTTTCTCAAATTGATAGAAAAAAGGGGTGACTAACATAGCAGTAAAAAACAACCCGAAACCAATAGATACATAAACGATAAACTCCAAGTCTAAATAATATCTAATGAAATATCCAGGCAAAAATAAAATGACGATCATTGGGATCATTGTTCTTAGGCTACTAGATGACGAAAGATGCTGCGTTTTCCCACATTGTGGGCATTCTTTGGACCAAAAAAACTTTATTGCTTGTATATAGTAATATGAGTGGTTACAAGACCAACATTTTGGCAATTTCACAGGGAATTCCTCCAGTATATTTCCGAAGCTGTCATAGTTCTATACTCTATTAAACTTCCTAAATCTTATATCATTATAACATGAGGTCCTAAATACATATCTACTAGCCTTACCTTTGTTGCAATCCTCTAAAATCAAAAAAGCACTAACTACTGTTAGCCCCTAGAGATAATACCTGATTTTTAATGTTGCTCCTTTTCCTTTATTGGGAGCATGCAGTATTTCATCTTTTTCCTTTTTCAATTCATACATTGCATCGCAACAACCTGGCATATTATGGATCCTTGATGGATAACCTCCTACTTTCTCATGAACACACTTAGACGTAATATCGATAAAATCCTCACCACTTTCTAAGGCCTCCATAATAAGGTTTTCAATTTCAGTTTTAAAGTCCGATTTAGATGGCATTTCAGTATACCCTAATGATAAGAATATAATTCTACTTTCAAACTATAAAACCTTTCATTAAACAATAGAATTTATATATAACACGAAATAACACATCTATCTTTTTTATAAAACAATAGATTACTAACAACTATTATATTTCAATTTACCTATAGTTCCAATGTTAAAATTACATTTATTACAAAACTGGCAAGTGCAAACCGTCCCCATTTACCGCGCTTCCTTCGTTTAGCAAAACGAAAGAAGCAAGAGGTCCGTCCCCTCGCTTTTCATTTTACTAACTATCCCCACCTTAAATTCATCGTTAATGTACAGCATCTTGATTCGACTGGTGCATCTGCGTATAAGTTGAGGGAAAAGGTGCCAGTCCCCCAGGAAATTAAAGCTTTAGCATGCTAGGGCTCTGGCACCTTAACCGGGACAAGGTCCCTGTCCCTCCTGTCCCTCCCTCGGATGCATAGAACACTTTGAATAATCCTATCCTATTAATGAAAAAAAGGAATACGTTCGTATGCCAATAATCATAGGAGGAACTAAATACTTTGGATTTAATTGATAAAGACTTTTTCAAAAAAGTGCTAATAAATAATTCCGATGATTTTATCAGTAAAATAGAAGAAATTGTTAGTCAGGCATCAGCAATCAGAGGAGGTATTGGAAAAAAAGAAAAGATGTCCCTTAGACGCGAAGCCAACGTGCTTACAAAATTATTCTTTAGAGATACCAACTTAGAAAATGCACATGCAACGCATAGTGATGAAATACTTACTTATACCTTTGTGGAAAATTTATTGGATGAGACCTCTCAAGAATTTGAAGAATGGTTGATCATGAGGGATGATTTATTGGAAAATATCCCTACATTATATTATATTTTCCTTAGATGTTTTGAAGTTATAAAATCATTGGAAAGTTGGAACCAGGATCCAATAGTTCGTAAAAATAATGAACCTATAAATATAAATTTATTTAATTACAAAGAATATAATATTGAAACTTTAAGCAGAGATCTATCTAATAATCTTAAAAACAATAGCATTTCATTTATATGCAATGTACTACAATATTGTCATGGTGCAATTAAATTATATCAAAATGACATTGATTTAATTTATGAGAGAGAGATTAGTGAAGCCAGGGTTATTGCAGAATATTGTTTTGCTAGAAGTATACCCACCGATTGGTTTGGTAAAGATTTGCTAACAGATTCGAACATGAAGGAACTGATGATTTTTAGCTCTAGCCAGTTAACGGATTGGTTAATAATGAGGGATACCCTTTTTGAAGACAATGAAAAAGACTTATATTATGAAATTGTCTTTCTTTTGGCAGCTGCTTTAGACGTCTAAATGGACGAACGGGGACCGATCTACTTCACCAGTTTTGTAATAATTGTAGTATTATTTATTTTCACAGGAAAAGGTGCCAGTCCACCAGGATATTAAAGCTTTAGCACGCTAGGGGTCTGGCACCTTAACTAGTTGATTTACCATAAGTCCGCAGTTAAGTTCATAGCTAAATTAGATAAAAACTCTCAAGAGAGAATTATAACAGGATTAAAAGGACTTTTATCCATTCCTCCTGAAGGAGACATTAAGAGCCTTAAAGGGTATAGGAGTTTGTATAGGTTGACATAAAAAATGGTGCGTGACCCCCGGTACTTTAAAGCCTTACTATACTGGGGTCACGCACCTTACTTGTCACTAAATATCGAATCATAAGAACCGTCCCGCTGATTCCCCGCGATTCTTCCTGAAATTCTTTAGTAAGTTTAGTAAGCGTAGTATGGATATGGTTGATACGGATATGGCCGATAATAAGGGTATGGTCGTGGTCTACCATATCCAAATCCAGGTGCTAAAAGTGCACCAGTTGCAAGCCCCCCTAAAAATCCTAAGCCTAATCCCACTCCAGGGCTAACAAAACCATAGCCAGGTCTTCCATATCCAAATCCCGGTCTACCGTATCCAAATCCTGACCCACCGTAACCAAAAACAGGTCCCCCCACTCCTCCAAACCCTGGGCTGATAATTCGTTGATCATTTACGTCCATTACTTGCTGATTCATTGCATCTGGTAAACGATGATATAAATAGTCATAAGTCAAAACAAAACCCTCCTAATTATGGTTATACACTAAAGGATATGCTTCACTTGCCTATTGGGTTTGGGGATATGCCTTATGTTAACAACAATTTATTATTTACACCCGAATGATTCAATAGGATCGCAGTTAACCTTCTTCTACTTATACAAATCTGTAATTTCACCTGATCCATCATCATTGGGGGTCATGCACTTTTTTTATGTAATACGTTTTTATTTGAACAAGTCACTAAAAATAAATTTAAGACATGCACTATCCTAATGGTAATTTTCATTTCAGTGATGCAATACCTAATCCCTTATTCAAGAAATTCCCGATTTACTTAAAGTCTCCTGCTGCACAGTATACGGATACTATGAAGTAGCTTTATTCAAAAAAATCTTGATTAAATGGACATCAGGACAGGTTGAAGCCAACTGGGACAAGATCCCCATGTCCCACCCAAGTCCCAAGGATTTTAGCTGAAATCAATTTCATGGAAATACACCTTACTACCTCAAAAGGGTAGTCAAAGGGTAGTCAAAAACATTAAATAATTTTAAAGCTGGCGGGCAATATAAGGGGAAATGTTTCCCTGTTTTCTATTACTTGAATAACTAGTAAGCAATTATACATTGTACATCATTAAATAAAGATTCTTGTGGTTCATTAAATTAAATTTTTCATCATTTATTATTATAACAAGAGATTGTATCCTCAAGTATCTTTAATAAAAATATACATCAATTTTTAAGAAACCCCAGATTAAAGGATATTTATTAAAAGGATAGGATGATTTATATTCCAAGGAATTAATTATATTTCACTATGACAAATATTATACATAGGAACATTGATAGACCAACTTAATATTATATTGTAACTATTAGAGCATTGTTTTAACTTTCGGGTTAAATAAGTGTAGATTGAGGCTAATAATATGCTATAGGTTATCCCCAACCTATAGCAGGTTTATTCATTAAACTCATTCTAATTATAACAGTTTGAAAGAACGTTCAAATCCTTCTCGAATTTATCGATTATTTCATCTAATCCTTTTTCAGAAGCAAGTTTTTTAATATCAATAAAAATAGTTGATATTACTTTAGGCATTCCTTGCCCCTTAATATTATATATAATCGTATCCCCATTCCTATCTTCAGGCAATGGATATACAAGTGCAGACAGAGGACACTTAGTAACTCGCGACCCCGCCATTACTTGATAGACATCCTCATTTTTTGGTTGCTTCGACCATGTCTTATACTTTGCATCTAGTAAAAATTTAGTCTGTTTATTTTCAAGTATTCGAACATCAGGTGTCGTATCTATTAAAACTTTTCCTTGCGATGTTACTCTACTAGCCATTTGCATTAAACTTGTTGACTCATCTGTAAAAGAATACTTTTTACTCCTTAAACAATAAGTCCATATTATCAGTTTCACTAATTTTTCAAAAATTGTGGAGGAGTCCCATAAAAATCCTTTAATTTTTAGGTCGCCCTCGTTATGCTCCAAACCTTTATTCGAAAAGACTAACTTCGCAATTTGAAGAGCATCGCTTAAATAATTGTATTGAGGTTGGAGGACTATGTTCTCGAGCTCAACTTTATTAGGAATTAGATAAGTTGCATTAAACCTGTTACCTAGCTGCTCTAACCTAACTGATAATCTTGAAGAATATACTGTTTTTGCCAATTCATAACAAGCCACCATAAGTGACTGATTTATCTTATTATCCGTTGTAAATTCATCAAATTTACAGGGAATTAAATGAGGCTTTAATAAGTGTTCTGTAAAGCGCGAAGAATCATAAGTACCTCTGTAAAAAGGTAATGCTTCTCGAGTCTCTGTATATGACCTTGGTAGACCAAATAAGAAACCTTTCTCGACTGAATTAATAAAAGTTTCTGCCATAAGATCTGGGAGAAGCGAATCACTACTTCTCGAAAAGGTGTAATCATCGTCAAACAAATTCTCTTGATCAGTTAAAAATAAAGCTCTTGTTAAAGCTATTCTCCATTTATTATCTTTACTAGAAGTTGATAGAAACTTGGGCACGACCTCTACTTGCAGCTTACCAATTTTTAAAAAACCAGTTATTCCTTTAGCGGCTAGTAATAGGCTTTTTCCCAGTACTGTAACTTCGAAAGGATTATTCCTTAAGCCTAATTTTTTTTTCCAGGTCTCATTTGTTTTGCTTATTTCTAAAAGAGCCTCTGTTAACTCAACTTTTGTTTCAAAACTAACAACAACCGGATTTTTTGAATACTCCTCTAACTGGACATAATCGGTACTCATTTCGCTAGAAACCTCATTATTTCCGCAACTTTATCACTATCAACATTTTTTAGTTTGACCATCTCAATAACCTGAAGTGTATGTCCGTCTCTTTCTCGATATGTATACGGATAAAAACCCGAGACACTAGAATCCGAAATCGCATCCTCAATTTTTAAGAATTTGTAAAGTTGAGATTCTTTATTTGCAAACCGTTCAAATAACTGGGGCATAATTAACCCTTCCCATGAAGACGCTAGCCTTTTGAATCCGTCTTTTTCATTAGAAGCATTGCCAACATCAAGTATATAAGAATGACCTAATTCAAATTCTTTTCCCAACATATCTGCTATAAAGTCATTTACTCTCTTTAAAAGTAAGTAGGCAGATACTTTAGAATCCCAAGATTTCGGTTTAGTTAAATCAATTGTACTAGTATCAATTTCAAAATGTCTTTCAATAAATTCATAACTCGGAGCAAATTCAATCTTTTTAAACCTTCTGGCTAACGCAGTGTCTAAAGGCGCTACCGCTCGATCAACGGAATTCATACTAGCAATTATATATATTGGGAATGGAAAATAATAAGGATATGGTAACTGAAATTTATTACCGTCCATCAGTATAACTTCTTCTGTCTTATCTGCATTTATTTTTAATTCAGGTAAAGGAATAGGTAACTTCATTGAATTATCATATCCGTTCTCATCAACTTTTCTTTTATCCGCATCTAAAAACGTTAGGACTTGTCCAAAAATCCTTGAGACATTTCCCCTGTTTAACTCATCAATGAACAGTATGCCTCTTTTGTATTGACCTTTAGGGTCAATACTAACAGCTAAATCCATTAATGTTCCTAATTTAGGTACTAATGTAAAACCACCAGCCACTGGTTCCATTTGTTTACCTATAACGAATTCTTCATAACTTAAGTTTTGATGGAAAGTAAGCCATTCTAACCTGTTATCTCCTTGGAAAAACTTTAACGGACTCTCTATATCTATAAGTTCAAATGGATTTGAAAAATCATGTTTAAATATCAGAGCTTTCTTAGCTGGTTGCTTTAAGTGTTCCCAGAGCCATTGCATAGCAAAAGTTTTTCCAGTTCCTGGCGGACCATATAGTAGTACATTCGGTGTATTCCGTAGTTCTTCTAGAATCTCTTCTACTTCTCTTGGTATGTCAGTATCATCATGATCAAAAAATATAACATCTGTTCTGTTACCAGTAAACATTTCTTCAAGACCTACACCCTTCGGCCAAGTTGTTGGCATCACACTGCTATCAATGTATCCAGCATGATATTCTCCATCTGTTGTCCTAATAATGTAAATTTGTAAGTAGTCCACATTAGTTACACTAGCAGCACCCACCGCACCCGTCGGAATAACCGGGAAACCGTTCTCTGTATTACTCCATGCATGGTGCCTATTTTTGTGTATCGCTTGATTACTCAATTTGTAATCGTTTCTATCCTGTCTAGGATCAAACTCAATATCTGAAATTTTTAAGGGCTGTCCAATTGTATCAGCATTAATGGTAATAATATTTCTTAACATATGATCACTAGTTTTCGGAATGTGATCGCCATATTCCAAAAACTCAATTAGTTTATCCTCATCAATTGCTAGGTTGATGTATGTTTGCCCACCTCCTCCAGCGACAGTACCTTTGGCTCTGTCTATATTCCATAGGTCTCCTGGAGTAATTTTTTTAAAGAAAATTGCATCAATAATCTTCATGATAAATTACCTCCCCCTTTTTCATAAGATATTATTACTACATCCAACATTATACAAAAATTACTATTTATAAACAAAAAATAAGCTATGAAAATTTTCTCATAGCTCTTTTTTAATCCAAAACAGAAATTCGTTTATTTTATTCTTGAGTTTGCTATTATTACTTCTAAATCTTTTATAAGTAAACTTACGTAAACTGACTTCGCCAAACTCCGAGAAAAGCTCAATTAACTCCTCTTCTGTTAATAATCCATCTTCACTATAACTTATTAAAAAGTTTGGGCAGTCCATGTTGCTAAAAATTGCCCTAAACGATTCACGTATCTTCACCTTTGAACAAAAGTTTGAATATTGATCTCTCCAAGGACGCAAACCACTTACCCCAACTGCCTCTGGTTCGTCTCCCCTTGCCAAAGTCTCTAGTATATGATAATTAGCAGCATACTGTCTTTTCATATACGGTGGGTCAATATAACATAAATCGGCTTTAATTTTCTTTGATACTTCTTCAGCGTAACCTTTGTAAACTTGATGTTTCGTTAAGCTTCCCCCTGTTTGAGCCAATAAATCCTGCTTAAAGCTAGGTTTAAACACAAAATGATCTAAAGCTCTTTTAATAAATTTAGCGTGATAGTGTCCGTATGTTCCAGATATGTTTGCAAAAGGATTTACAGCTAAAATTAAATCATGCCTTAGTAAGGCATTTTCATGTTCATTTATTAGATTTCGATCTTGCCAATCATTCAACTTTTTTAGTATAGAGTCTATTTTCATTGCATTCTCACTTGAGAAATATTTTCTAGGAGCTTCTCCGTTAGCTGGTGAACCACCGGGTGAGAATTCTTTAAAGAAATAACCCTCAATTGGCTTTAGATTATCTAAATAACGAATAACTTCCTCATAATGAAACTCCTTAGAAGTATCCCTTAAGCTAGGAACTTCATTCGCTAACTCGTTGAACCTAGGTGGCTCATCTATTAATAAGTTTACAATTGCATGGTAATATGAATAGGTCATAACATCAGATGCAATTACATTAAAACCTTCATTTTTTAAAGCAAGTGAAACACTTGCTGTGCCACACATAATATCCGCTACAGTTCCCTCAGTTCCAATTATATTCTTCACATCTTTTATAATTTCATGAGTAAGCTTTGATTTATTACCTATATATCTGTACATTCTTGTAGCCTTACCTTCCCTGTTTTGAAACTATTTTCGGAACAATTTTAACATCCTGAGGTAAAGTTAAAGCACTTATAGCCTTTAACTGTTCCGAATCGCGTATTCCGTTATTTATTAATATACAATCATTTGAATCAAGTTTGTATAACCCCGCAACTAGACTTTCTAATTCTATATCCAAATCATAATCATAGGAATTTATAAGTTTAGTTACAATTTCATGTATAGCAATTAACTGTGCCCGTTCATCCTTTTCATCTTCATTTATAATTGGTATGGGCAATTGCTTGACAATTTTCTGAGTAATATACGGATGAGATTTCCATTCGTTGTCACCATACTTTTTTAAATAATAATACAACATCACTCTAGAATTTAAGATTCCTAAAATAGATTCATGTGTGTAAACTGTTTGAAGGTTTTTCTTTAATGTAAAGTGAAAAACTGTTTGTGATGTTAAAAGTCCTTGCCTGTCCAATGTGGCATTAATTCCAACCCCAGTCTTTCGAATTAATATTTTCTCATTGTTCAAAGTCTCATTTTTGTAATTAACACCTTTAACATTCGGTTTAATGAAGTGTTTGGGAATACTTTTATATCTACTTACGTCCTCTCCAACAATTAAAGGAATCCAACCATATTTATTATTACCTTTTAAAACTATTGTTTTTTCCTTAAACTCTTCAACAGGTAATTCATTCTTACAATTGTAACAAATCACTTTTGTTTTGTCTTTTTTAGGTTGTGGTCTAGTTTGTTTACAATTAGGGCATTCTATAACTAATCCTTTTTTGGAAATCTCTACACCTCGACCTGTATCAAACATTTTATTCCAATCATTTTTACTCTTTTCAATTTTAGTTACTAATAACTCTTCTTCTTCTCTTATATCAATATCAAATCTAAATTCTGGATCAGCATAAAATCTTCTTTGATTTACAGTATGTCCTAAAGTCTTCTCCGCTTCACTTAATTTTAATTGGTTCATAAAAATTTTCTTTCTTATTTCTTTATTAAGCCTTACACACTTTGTTACACTGTTTTTATCAGGCTTTCTTTTTTCGACAATGATTACTACACAAGCTCTGTATACTTTAGGGAAGAAGCCTTCTCCTAATCGTGCTATCATCTTCAATTGGGTGTTTTTTAGTAATAATTCACGTAAATTTTTGTGTTCGGGTAAGAAAATAGAATCAGGCAAAATAAAAGCCATAATAGCACCTTCTTGAACAATTTTCAAAGACAACTCAACAAAAAGGTCATAACTATCATATTGTCCTACTGCTAATTGATAACCAGCGTCTTTTAACTCTGATCTACTATTTAGTATAGAAGCTCCCCAAGGGGGATTGGCAATTAATCCTTGTAATCCGGAACCACCTAAACTTTCTTTTAAAAGCTTACTCCACCCCATAGAAGTACTATTTTCTTCAATAGGTTTAATACTATTTGTATTTAATAACCTATAATTTCTATACTGATTGATATTGGAGTATTCTTTAATAAAACGCTTTTCAGCTTCCAAAACAGCATCATAATCAATATCTGCACCTAAAATATCATAATCTCTTTTATTTATAGACTCTGTGCAAAAATTGAGTCCAAGGTTGTGGTTCAATAACTCTTTTAATTTTAAGTTAATATTCCGTTCAAATGCTATTAGTAGCGAGGCGTCCCCACAAGCAGGATCCAATATTTTAAATGCCAATAATTTTTTAAATAAATATTCATTCTTCATATAATTATCTCTAGAACTATTACCCTTAAATAAGTTATTTGCTTCAACAGTGTATTTCTTTACAATATACTTTAATTGTACTTTTGCAACATAGTCTGCTAAATCATCTGGTGTATACACTGCACCTAAATGTTCTTTTTTATCTTCTAAGTTTAATAACATAAGCTTGCCCCTAACAAGAGTAATAATTAATATAATACTTTCTATATATCTACAAATTTCTTGTATAGAAAGTCAGCTCCTAACTAATATAATTATAGAACAAGAGTTTGCTTGAAGCAATAAAAAGACACTTATAACTGAAGTATTGAATAGATGTTTAGCGCAAATAATACAATAAGTACTTATACAACAACTCAATATTGAATAGAGGTTAACAATGAGTGACTTATCTTTGATAACGTTTTTTTAGGAAAGTATATAAAGGAAATTGTTTATAAGAGAAGATCAATTTTAAGAAGACATAAAGAGAAATTACTAAGTAATGATTTTTTCTTATACACCAAGCGTGAACAAATACATTTCAAAAGAATAAGGATAAATCGTAAAGTTACTTGCATTATGAAACTACGAGCATATAATATGCTAAATAAAATATGACAAATTATAAAAATCACAGAAACTAATATACCTTGTTAGGTGAAGTAATTAAAAATATCTTGTAAAACTTTCAAACATTAAGCCAAATTCCTCTTCATTATGAGGTTTGGAACTAAACGCAGCAAAAATTATAGATAGTTATTACACTTAGATACTACACAAAAAAGCGTTCTTTATTAACTCCCTTTCTACAAAAAGTGTTCATTTCAATTTGGCCTTAAGCCTATATCCATTAATACTTTTTCATTTATTGTATTTATGCAGTTACCATAATATTAATGATTATTGAGGTATTTTTACCTTGGAAAATGTTATAATATTCAATAGAGCTTGTCAGTGAGTTGTCTTAAATTATAAAATAATAGGAGGGATATCTTGAAAACTGATATTCTAGCCAAAATAGAAGAAGAAATTTTTGACTCAATAGATAGATATAAATCAATCCTTACTTTTCCTAGAACCAACAAAACGTTAACTAAGAATATTGAAGATATTATTGTCTTGGTTAATAATAATAAAGAAATTAGCAGATCAAACCTAAACCAAAAATTTATTGAAAACTATAATACCTCTATTAATACAGTACGGACCATAAGGCCAACCCTAGAAAAAGCAAATTTACTAATGACAGTTGATGAAAAAGTAAAAATAACTAAAATGGCCAGTGAATACCTAGTATCAAAAGATGTAGGTTACCTTTCTAAAGGATTTATTTACAATTATTATGGATTTCTAGAAATTCTTTATTTAGTACATAAAAAAAAGCCACAAAAAAGATCAGATATTTTAGAAGAATGGGTAGAACTATTTGAGGAGGAATTCGGGAAAAGATCACTGAACACAAATAAATTACAGTTTTATAAAATTTTCAAAATGCTAGAAGGTTTCAATTATATAATACTATCCGAAAAAAAAATGGACTTAAATATAGACGCTTTTCTACACTTAGAGAACATTGAAATTTAGTTATTAATATAGGTACAAAAAATCCCAAAAATGATACACGCTATATAACTATATAGCGTGTATCATTTTACTATCAGTATTATTCGGCGTTTTCTCAATTCATTTCCTTCCAATTCACAATGTTAATTGATGATACGAAAACGCCTTCAGTCCCCTATAAACATCTGTTGACTTTACTGAACTACATTTTGAAAATTATAATACAAACGGTTAAGTTCAACCATCAAAACAATCATCTCGCATTTCTAGCTTCGACTTTCATCTAAAAAATTGCAACCTTCCATAATTCCACAGCAATGAGAAATAAGAATTATTTTACCTCCCCAAATACACATGAACATTTTATTTGTATACGTTTTAAGTAAGAAACGAAGATGCCTCTACTTGTTATTTATGTTTTTCTTCTCCCCATAATTTTTTTAGAATTAATTTTCTCACATTATTCAACAATCAGAACACAGATTTGTTTATTACTAATGCAATGGTATTTTGAAGCACCATCTAACTGTTGATAAAAAGATGGAAATGGTACTATTTATTAAACGTTATTAATGTGTATAAAATTTCCTACTACCTTTTTAGACGTATTTATTCTTTTGTTTAAAATGACTATATTTAAGTTTTCTCCAAATTACGCACTTAACTACTTCTTACAATACTCACTACAAACGGGTAGTGAGACTTAATAATTGCAATTAGTTTCTTTTGCCAATTGTACTAAATTCAATTGGTTATATCTCTTTTGTGAAGTTATTGGGTATGTTGAATAAACATGATTTATGAAATCATTCCAATTTAAATATTTTGTATCCTCAATTATTTTATCAAGGATTGCCTTTTGGTTATCATTTAGAGATATATTAGTAGCAACATTACCATTTTTTTCTGTTAATCCAATACTTACTTTAGGCCTACCGAATGGTGTATATCCTGTTATAATACTTAATTTTTTATCTTTTATAGCAGTCTCATAGACATCAGGGACAAATGGCCCATAGTGATCAAAGAACCATTTGATTTTTGTAATTTGCTCACCGTGTCTTAAAGAATTCTCCCAGTCAGCTAAATAAACCAATTTTGTAAGTCTGGTTTTTGATAACTCTTCCTTATAGGGATAGTTTATTAGGAAATAATAAATAACATCTTTAATTTTTGCCATTTTTATCATCCTTTCCCCACTGGTAAATTATTTTCTTTTGATTCAAGAAGTAACTTCCCGAACTGACCATCCAAAGCGTCTCCAATAGTCTTCTTTTTGTCTCTAAAAGATTTGTCAATTGTTTCGAATACAATGACCGCAACAGGAGAGTTTTTATGATTAATAAGTTTTCTACAATAATAACATCTACTTTTCATTGATAATTTCCTAAGAACACCTTTTTCTATATTGGACAATTTAGAGACTCTATCTATATAATGATCCAATGAGTTATCGGGTTTCGGTAAATTTTCTTTATAAACCTCTTCTCCAGCCCAACATTGGCCTATAAACCCTTTATCCTTAGGATATGAATACCTACCCTTTTTATTAAAATCAACATTCAAAGAATGTCTTCCTATATTAATAAATTCATCATCGTGATACCTATAGATTGTAATTCTATCTTTGGAGGTTAGTCCAATTTCTTGGTATAGATGATTAACAATCATTGTTGGAGTTGCTTCTAAAGATTCAACTAGGGTATCTCGCTGATTTTCTACCGCACTAAGTTTTCTTTTCAATGCCGATATATTTCTTACAATTCTATTGGAGTGTAACCATGCAATAACTACAATGATTATCACCAAAGCTATAAACCAAGGGCTTTGTTCTATATATACGTTGACAGTAGGCAATGAAACAAGAATTGGTACAATTAATATTACAATACTTCCCCAATTCATTTTCCATTCTTTGAATACTTCAATTAACAGGTAGAGTTGACTCCACAAAAAGTAAATGGATTTTTTAAACATTAATATTAACTCCCAATTTTTCTAGTAATTTCAATTATATTATACGATAAAATAGGAATGTTTTTAATTAAAATTGTAGAAATTAGCATGTTATACTGATAATATTAAGCTCTCACAAATACCATTTGAAAACTTACTTTTTTGTATTTCGTATAAACTAAAGCTGGTTCTACAATATAATAAAACCTTTATACTCTTATTTGTGCCAATCCTCTTTTTAGTTATTACGAATTTTGAAATGACAGTAAATTTTGTTAGAAATTTAACAGCATGTTCTCAATAATTTTTACTGTGCTTTTTTGATTTGGCCCTCAATATCTTCTCGCAACGTTCTTTTGTTCAATTTGAAGTTGAAATTCCATGCCTTAATGAACTTTTGACAACACTTTTGCATTTCCTTAGTTCATAGGCCTCCCCCATTCTCACCATCTATTATGATAAATCGTTTTTGGATTTACGCCTTTGTACATATCAATTTGATCGCTGTTTCAATTACCTAATACTAGCATTAGATTGAGTATTACACATATTATCATTTATATATAGTTTCGTATTCTGTATCTCAAATTATTGCTATTTAGTAGTGGTAGACTAAATTTTTTATACAACATGCCAGTTTGAACCAGTTTATGGTTATATCACTCCCACAATATACTCTATTCTTTGTTATTAGGATATTGAATTAACAACTCTTCTAAATGAATGATTATATTGGTCAGTCTCTGCCTTCGACTATTGAATATCTCTTCCTTTAAATCATTATATAAATTTTTAATTTTTTCTAGTGACATTGCAAATATAATAATTAGAATAAATCCTATAATAGCAAAATTTATCGCTTCTTCTATTACCGTACTTCTACTGAATAATATATCAATTAGCTTAATCCATATTGGTAAAAATAAAGCTAAGAATACACCAGGTGGAATAAAAGGTGATACTTTGTTTTTAGCATATTCACGATTACACAAATTAATAATTAAATTTAATTTCTTTTCTGAATATAAATCATTACCTTCTAAGTAAGATTTGAGTAACTTAGTTTTCAATTTATAAAAATCGTTATTACTCCATAATAAATTCGAGCTTACAATTCCGTATTTTTTTAATAAAACATTTTTTGCATTCTGATTAATTACGATAATCAAATAAATATTTATTACCAACAAAGTTAACATAAAATAAAGACTTGGTAAAAATATTTTTGTCTGAAATGAAAAAGATAATAGAAATACTATTACAGAGCCTATAAAAATACTAAATACAATCCAAAATACACAAAACTTCCTTTTAAAATATTTGAATACAAGACTATAGTTACTTAAATTTTTCTTATAATATTCGATTAATTCCTCTATCATAAAATATCACCTCGCAACCGGAAGACTTATTTAAATAATTTCTTAATAAATTTAAATAAACCCCTCTTATTAATTTCCTGTTTTCTCTTCTCTTTTCCCCTAATTTTATTCACTTTTTCTTCTGTCCAGTTTTCTGCCCATTCAATATAACCGTCTCTAATCCAATAATGTGATCTGCAAGAATATGACCAATTACCAATTGAAGGAGAAAGCGAAACACTTTCTCCATTATAGATTAGCTTCCAATCACTTGGTGAAATTGGCGTTACAACCTCTTCACCACATCCACAAGCACACTTATGGATAGCCGTATTATAGTCTAGACTAATATATATCTTATTTTCTTGTAGTTCATCTTGAATAATTGTTTGAAAAACGTGGTTGATCTTCTTTGTCTTCATTTATCAGTTCTCCAATATTTATAGAGTAGGTTGAATCATGTTCTTTTAGTGCATCTTGATAAAAACCATTAATCTTTTTCCATTTAACAACCGCTAAAGCAGCATTTAATGCATTAAGTTCTGCTATTTGTATATTCGTTGAGTATGCATCCCTTGCACTATCTACAAAAGAAATTCTGTTTATTAAATGATCATTTTTCTGAGATGTTCCAGTAGTAACCCTAACATCGCCTATTAAAGAATCATTCACTGTTTGAACTCCAATGCCAACATCAATAAAAGATATTTTGTTTTCTAATAAATAATCTATTATTCTTTTTTTTATTTCTCCATCATCAATCGAGATAAAGACAAAATTAGTCATTAATAACTCTTCAATATTTTCACCATTAATAAAATAACTATGGCAGATTATGTTCTTATGCATATTGCTATATATATTACTAAAATACTCTGCCTTTTTTTTCTGTTCTTTTAAAGAATCAATAGTTGGTGCTCCAGGAGCTCTAAATGCATTATGCTGCAAAAAAGTGTCCCCTTCAAAAATATGAATCTCAGAAACCGGTGTCTTGCTAACCAGATCTAAAATGTATCCTCCCGTACCACCAAGTCCAACAATACCTATTTTCTGGCCACTTAATTTTTGTGATATTTTTTCAATGCTTGCCCTACTTGAATTTGTATCTAAATACTTAAAAACTGACTCTTCACTCGATACAATCGGTTTATACGTTCTAACTTCGACTGATTCGTTTAGTGAATAAGCTGGAGCCATTAGTATATCGATATAGGTCGTAAATTTTTGGTAGCAATCCTTATATCCATCTTTTGGTTTATTTGAAAACGAATGATTTATTGTAATAGATTCTGCCAGAGTTTTGTAGATTGACTGGTGTTTTATACCAGTTAGGATAGACCCTTGTTTATCACAAGGGTGTTCTCCTTTAAAGTAAATTACATGACTATCCGGTCTTGTTGTTTTATCTCCCACTAAACAGAGGGTTGATACAAGTACTCCATACTTAATTTCTTGATTTGAATTAACATATGGTACATGGTGAATTAGAGCGTAACCACCAATAATTTCAAGTTCATAACCTTCGTCTCTTAACCTTTTTAAATCTGTACTACGATTTATCAGTTCTTGTGACATTGATAATCATACCTTCCTTTATTGTGATGACATCTCCTTCTACCATTGATCCCTTATCTTCATGCTTACCTTTAGAATATTTAATTGTATAAACAATATTTTGATTGTCCTCAATGCTACCAAAAGCTAGTTTTATAATCTCTTGATAAGTCATTTTTTTAACATCAACCTCTTTAATTCGACCATTTATTATAATTGAATTTCCTTTTTTTTTATTCAATGTGATCCCTCCGGAAAATTTATTTGTATTTTCTAACAAATTATTGTAAAATTAAGCTAATAATTTTTTTATATACATAACTTTTTGGTGGGGAGGTCCTTTTAGGATTTTATTTCCCACTTTTTTTTAATACGAATTTTTTGACTCTTCATTCTCGCTATCGCTATCGATGTCGGTTCTCTGCACTTCGTTTGGCATCTCAAACTTCTCCCCCCTCCTCTACAGGTGTTCAATTTCAAAATTGAACACCTGTATCTTAAATGTATTCAATTTCAAAATTGAATACACGTTTTATATAAAACCTGTTTGTTAGAACAGGCTTTTATATACATATTGTCTTCCACCTTCTGCAATTTGAACTTCTTCTCTAGAAATTAAGCGTTTTGCATGTAGCTTGGAAAGTTGAGTACTTGCAGTGTTTAACTTTTTACCAAAATTAATTACAACATCTCTAGCCGTCACTTCTTTTTTTGTATAAACAAATTCAAGTATTTCATTGAGTGCATCTTTTGTCCCGCCTAAATAACCTATAATAGAATACGACTCTCCAACTTTTGCAACGGTACATAATTCTTCAATTATGAATGTACTTTCAATATTATATTCATGGTCAAAATCATCTTGGGAACTTAAGTTATCCAAAAATAAATATTTATCAACCTTATATTCTTTATATTGTTCAATCATCCATTTAACTGGTTTAGCAATTACTTCATCTATTCCTGATGCATTTGCATCACCTATTTGCTTCATATCTAATCTAAAAATAGTCTTAGAAGGCGCCTTGATAATCTGATCCATTACTAAGTTATTAACTTGTTTTAATTTTGGACGACTTAACAAGTTTAACGGTTCTTTGGAATTATTTACACTCAAATCAACAGTATTCATAGTTTTCGCCCCTTCGACTTCAATTACATTTTTGAAATCTATCTTTATTTAATAATATAAATTAATTATTGTCAAGCAAAAGGATAGGTAACCTTCAACTGAAAGAAGGTCCCGAAATAAATAGTACCTTTACTTATAGGGGTAACTCCATTTTCGGTAATTTTATAAACAGTATTATTAGTACATAAGTTTAATATTACCTCATTTGATGGATGAAATGCTTTTCTTTTAACATCCATTAAACCATTCCCTCTTCCATCTTTTCCAAGTCTTGAAGCCTTTGTCATAATAGCATCTCTTACAACTTCATCCGGAGACTTTCCTTTCAAAGTTGTTTTTAAACTTTCATAAATACCTATTCCACAATCAACCACAGCAATCTCCATTTCTTTTTCCTCAGCATTATTCTTGATAGATATAAAACAAGGTGACTCAGTGTGATCAATTACATTATTACCCAACTCCGTAATAAATGTTTGTATATTAGAAAGTTGTGGTCCTCGTAATCCATTGCTCCTTAAAATCATTTTCACAGAATTATTTATATCTTCAATATCATCATTATTAAAGGCTTTTTTTGTTTCCAATAATTCTGTTTTCAAATTGGACCTACTTCGATTGTAAATTTCTCCCATAATCATTTGCTCTTCAAATTGGGATTTAATATTTTGACTACAAACCTCAAAAAAATTCATTCTTTCCATATATTTAACAGGTCTTTCATCAATAGGCACCTTAATTTTTACTTCATATTTCCCCTCAAGAAAATAAAATATAGATAGTAGGCTAGTATATCCTATGGGGGTTATATACCTTAACCCACTTAAATCTATTAAAAGAGGTTCCTGTGGTTCCATATTATTAGTTACTACAATTAATTTATTTAGAACGTCATGGATTGCATCAACAGTAGAGAGCTTATTAAATGGTTTTATCTTCATTAAAATAGCCACCTTCAGCTTATTATCACCATCCAATTATACCATATAGTATATAATCACTCTTACCTAACAATGCTCCAAATCGGCAAAATTATGAGCTTACTTATCTATGAATTATTATCTGCTTAGGATAATAAATGATCTTTTATATTTATGAAAATTTTTTTAAGTAAAAATTCCAATGATAATTCTAGATTGCTATAAATTATCTTTTTCGACTTGATCTAGAAGTTGTTCTAAAGAATAGTTAATAAACTTTGTTTTAAAACCTTTAGGTTGTTTTCTAGCTAAGATATCTAGACGTTTAATGATATCATTACGAATTAGAAAAGTTTTTCTTGTATGAGTCTCCTCAATAGTTTGCTTACTTTTTTCTTTTTCAATAATACTCTAGAATGAGATTTGTTCTTCATATTGGCAATCTATATTAGATTCAGCATCTTTACGGGTGTTGCCACCTATATTTGTTCCATTTAGTTCTAATAACTTACTAGCATCGTTGTACTCTACATTCTTTTCGGCGCCTAGAAATTCCCCCTTACTATTTTCTGAGTATCTATCTAACAATAAATTGGCTGCTTCTTCAACTGAACAATCTAGCAGTTTACTAATCTCCATTAAAGTTGAAAGTGTCCTTTTGTCTACAGAGGTATTTATACCCATATTAAAACCACCTTATATTACGTAATATTTATATTTAATATACTAACATAATATACTTGGCTACAGAAATGTAACTTAATTTATTTATCTAACTTTTTTAACCTGTTTATAAATTGTGCTTCTAGGTACTCCAGTTAGGTTTACAATATCATTAACACTCATGCCATTTTCTTCTCTTTCATTAAATAACTTTAGTGCCCTATCAACATTTTTATCAGGTTGCCCTGGTCTCCCCATATGTTTTCCTTGCTTCTTCGCACGTTCTCTGCCCTCCGTAGTTCTTTCAACTATTAGTTCTCTTTCAAACTGGTCAAATGATCCTAAAATGTTAAAGAGCAATGTTTGGATACTGTTAGTGTCATTTCCAGCTTTAAACTCCATGTTGTCTTTTAAGAAGTGAACACTAATTCCTTTTTCATTTAATTTTTGAACTATGTTATTAAGGTCAATAATTGAACGAGCCAACCTGTCAATTTTTGTGACAACTAATGTATCTCCTTCATCCATAAAGTCAATCGCTTCTGCAAGTTGCTCTCTTTTAACAGTATTCGTTCCCGTTACTTTTTCTACAAAGATTTTCCTGCAGCCCGCTTCTGTCAATAGTTCTCTTTGAGTTGCCAAGTCTTGTCCAACTGTAGAAACTCTAGCATAACCAATTTTCATTCCTGAACCTCCTGTCTAAAAGTTTATAATCTTTTATATATTTACTTATAGACTAACTTTTAGACATTTTTGAGTATTAAATATGTATGTTTTGAAACAATTTTATTAAGTGTCTAAAAGTTAAAACTTTTGAACACTTATTAATGTAAAAAATTGTTATCCGTATGACGGATAACAATTTTTAATAGAAAATATTTTGTTAGCTAAACATCTTTAATAAAATTTATTAATGAAATTAACCTCTACAATTTAAGTACTATAATATGTTCATTAACTTTTAAACTAATGCATCTGCTTTTTTAAGAACAGATGTGTCACTAATTCATGGAGAATGTTATATTACAACTCATTATTTAGTAAGTACGTTACTCATAAGGGAAACAAATATTTGATGGAACTTCGTTAGTGAGCTAGATAATTCTATAGGATTGAAAAAAGATAAGCCCCCAATACTATGAGTTAGCCACTATAGTGGGGTACTTATCTTCCCTACTGGCCAATCCCCTTTGTGTAGGGATAAGCTATTATACTGACCGATAGTGTTGAGACCACTGTCGACCAATTATTTATATTATACCTTATAATACATTAATTCCCAAAACTTTTAGTGGTCTCACACTATTAAATATGTATTTATTCAAAAAAATTGTCATTTTTTTTATAAAATGTAATTGTTTTTTATAATATTTTTATTAGCTAATGATCTTATAATCAGAAAGGAGTGGATCATATGTACTTATAATTAAAAAGATTGAAAAAAGTTCTTTTTCCAAAGCAAACTATTTCGTGATTAAACTGTAACCTATTTTTGAAACTTAATTTTCCTATTGCATCTCTTCTGCTTCGTTCTTTACTTACCTCTTTGAAATCATCAAAATACTCTCTCAACTTAGCTTACCAATCTAACTTATCTTATTCACTTCATTTTTTTCATGTCATTTAATAAAATTTAATAAAAGTTATTGGAGGATTTTAAATGGAAGTAAATAAACCAATATTTCTAACTGAAAAAGATCTAAGTAATATTATAGCTAAAATGTTAGAAGAGTCTCACGTTAAAAATGAAATTGAACTAGCTAAACTTTTAAAAGCAAATAAGATGGCACTGCGTCGGTTATTCCAAAAAAAAGATGCAATTACAACAATTCAATTTTTGTTATTAGCAGAGAGATTAGGTTACACCGTTGAGCTGCATAAAAACAAAGCAATACTATAAATCACAAAATTAAAATCTTATTTTGATTTTATTTATCTGTTGCTATAGACAAAATAAGTCTATAGGAACCATAATTAGCTAGTAATTGGGTTTATATTAGAAATCATAATTTACCTTATGTAAGCTAGCTCCTTTAACTTTAAAAGATCGTTTTAATTCTCAGCATTTATACGCGGATATTTTATTGATACACGGTATGATGATAATGTCCCCTGCTTTAAATTACTAACCTAAAATGGGGGACACATCTACCAAATCCTTTTGAAGTAAATTCCTTATATGATACACATCATACCTAAGAGAAACCTACGATTTCATTATCCTACTGTCCAAAAT
>NZ_JARUKY010000025.1 GCF_029688925.1 Evansella sp. AB-P1 | reverse complement strand
ACAAAGGAGAAAAATCAGCCACCCTGCTTTTTCAAGGGCATTCAGTTTCGTTCTATTTGCATAAATCATTAGAACGACTGCTTCAACTAACCAACCAAACGCCAACCACTCAACGCCAAATTGGAATGGAATAATTAGGACTCCAAAGGTTAGAGCTGTTCCGTAAAATAGTACCTTTGTTTGTTTTTCCTTCGGTATGATTTGTTCGATAAACATTCCCAACCCAATATACAGAACACAAAAGATAAGCGCTAGTAAACCTCTTAAATCATTCCAGCCTAATGCGTTAAACAAGTAATATAATATAGTGCAACTTATAAACGTATTAATCCCAAGAAGTACAACATCCACCGTTTTCATGGAAACTTTATGTTTAAAAGAAAATACTATTGTAATAGCTAAGTAGATTAAGAAGGTTAATATAGAATACCCCATACTAATCAAATCATTACTAGATAAGGCTATAAGCACTAGCATAGAAGGAATATTAAATAAAAAACTAATATAATGAACAATACTCCATTGCTTTTGGAAAGAAATCCATAGAATTGATATACTTAAGATTAATAAATAACCCATCGCAGCATAGACTGCATTTCCTTCAAGTCCGAAGGCGAGGATATAAGAATAGAGAGGAAAATAACCACCTACTAGACCAAAGGAACATATTGTTCTCGAATGATAGCGAAGAGACAATGCAACAGCTGTTGCTGTAACAACTACCGATAATAGTAATGCTGGATAAAGACCTATGATTTCCAATAAAAAGTAACTGAAAAAAATAGAACCATACAATACAGCGATCCCACCTCCAAGTATTCCCAAAGCAAATGTTCGTTTATCCTTTCGGTAAAATAACTCTCCTGCAAGTAACATTAGAATCCCAAGTGCGAAAAAACCTCCACCTTTAAAGTAATCATTAAACCAATTGGCATAAGAATACCGAAATGCTGCTCCTACACCAAGGATAATTAATAAAATACCTAGCCTGTTAATCCAGTTCAGACCGATTTTTAATTCAATCTGATTTTCTTTCACCCGTTTCTTCATTACCTCTTCTGTTATTTCTTCTTTTGCAAGTTCATCGTAATGCTCTGATACACCTTGAAGTAAGTCCTTTTCCTGCTTTGCTAACATTTCTCGATTTTGAACAACTCGATCCTTTATTTCTAGAGATGTTTGCTTTAATTTCGAAATGATTTCTTCTTTATCATTCTGTAAATTTCCACTTACAAGCTCCATTAGCCGTTTTATTTCACGCTGTGATTCTACTTCAAAATTTTTAAGCCTATTATAATATGGAGCTGTATGATGACCAAAATATGTAGTTAATTTAGCTTTAGACACCTTTAGGATATTACGTTTTTCATCTAACATTTGTTCTTGAAGAGCTTGACGTAACTTCGAATTTTCTGCTTCTATTTTCTTTTGTTTTTCCTTCAAGTCATGAATACTCTTTTTGATCTCATCATTCGATTTTTGAAGTTGTTGGTTTTCTTGAAGAAGATCATGAGATTCATACTCTTGCAAAATAGTTTTACTTTCCATGGCAAGCTTTTCTTGCTCCTTGTTAATTCTCTGGAGCCTTTGCTTAAAATCATCCATATGAGCACCCTCCAAATGGTATAATAGCTCCTAATCTAAGATGGCTTTTCTCTCTTTGTTATATCATATATAAATAAGTTGTCAATTTTTCCCTAATAGAATTAGTTCATAAGGCTTAATGAAAAACCACGGGGAAGCTCCCCGTGGTTGTTTTAAAGTGATAATATTCGTTTTTCCCCTTCAATCGCTTGAATAGGATCAATATTTTGAGTGAATTCTAGTGTACCTTTATATTTATTCTGCTCATCTCGTACGGCAAAGTATCGTATATAGACATATTTATCTTTAAACTTAATCCAAAAATCCTCGGAATCTTTTTTTCCAGATTTGAAATCATCTAGTAAAGCTTCTATTATATGTGCACTTTTAGGTGGATGACAATTTTGCACTGTGCGTCCAATTACTGCCTTGGTACGTGCAAAAATTCTTTCTTTACCATGGGAAAAATACCTGACAATATCCTTGTCATCTATAAACGTAATATCCACTGGTAAATGATTAAGCATTAATTCCAATTGATTTAAGGATAGTACCCCAGTTTCGAGTTTAATGAATCCTTCTGTGTGTGATTCCTCATCAATATTAAAGCGTTCTGGCTTCCATACCGCAGCTGGTTCGGTAAGACAAAACCCTATTTCATCACTTTCATGAGCTATTTTTATCCATTCATCCTCGGTTAAATGACTCAAGGACATTGGAAAGAGAATTTGTTCTTCTCTGTATATCATTGCGGTTACTTGTTCCACAATATAATTTAATCTATTCTGAACGATCTCATTATCTCCTTGATAACTCCCAAGCAGCTTCTTCGTCTCCTTGATAGCATCACGTATATAATCATCTAATCTCCACATATTTACCGATGGACCATTAATACCATATTTCTCAAGGTATGGAAACAATAATTGCTCCTTCCGTGTAAAATGTTTGTCGATATCATACAAGAGGTTGCAGTCTTCTATTAGTGTGTATGTATTGGCAGGAGAGTCCTCTTTAGCAAAATTCTCTATATGGGGCAACAATTTTTCTTGTAGTAAATTTTCTATTGCTCTATTTTCCCTACAAAAAGTATGAATAGGATGGCCCGGTATTTCTTGAGGGTATTCCACCTCTACTATGTTTCCTTCAACAATGGCTAAATGGGCCGCGGATAATCTTTCAAGCTCACTTTTAGACAAATTTCTTTCTTCTAAAATTTCCCGTTGATACTCTGAAAGTTTAATAACTTCCTTTATTGTCACTTTACCTAATTTTTCTTCAACAAATACTTTTACTTCATCTACATTTTTACCATTATAAAGATCCCAAAATATCGTTTTCAATAACTCAAGACGTTCCGAACTCTGGTCCACAGAAGACTGCTCACGGTTGTTAATGATTTCACTCATATATTCTCTCCCCTTCTTAATAAAGTACATTTAATATATGAAGTCTAACACTATCTCACTTGGAAGGTGGTGACCCTAATCACTAAAATATAGGGACGGTTCTCACGATGCTATCTCAATATAAAGTCACGAGAACCGTCCCCATGAATCACATTAATCCAATCCAACCTAACCCGTCGTACGTGCAACAAACTCCTATTAACACATAGGCTATTAAAAAAACGAGGGATACCTTATGGGATTTGCTTTGGCTTTTATGTCAGCTCTATTTTTTTCCATCGCCAACATCCTTTTGAAAAAGGGGATGAAGCATTCAGAGCACAATGGGGTATGGATCATTACATTCATTAACGTATTGGTCTTAGGGGTTATATTGTTGATGTCACTGTTCCTATTGGAAATCCCCTTCGACCTTGATCCTCTTGGTCTCATCATCTTTATACTTTCAGGAATATTTATAAATGTCCTTGGCCGGGGATTATTGTATAGAGGAATTAGACAGATTGGGTCATCAAAGGCTGTTGCCATTAAAAACTCTGCCCCAGTAATTACTTTTATTTTTGCAATCATTGTTATTAACGAACAAATAACAATGTGGCCATTCATAGGAATTATCCTAATATTTATTGGCTTATTTTTCTTAGGAATTCAATTCTTTCAAGAAGAATCTCAACAGGTCCAGAGAGTCGGGTATATGATTTCTCTGTTATCTGCACTTGGATATGGATTAGGACAAGGGATGTCTAAACAAGCAATGGAATATGTACCGAACCCCTTTTTAGGTGTATTCGTCGGAACACTAGCAGCTTTAGTTATCTTGACATTTGTGGAAGGCAGTAAAGGAAAAATTCGTAAGCATCTCTATTCAGCAAAGGAGAACCCATTATATATATGGACAGGTATTATAACTAGCTTGGCACTTTTGTTTTTTTACTTATCTGTGTCTTTTATTCCAGTTAGCTATGCAGTTGCCATTCTTGCCGTTGATCCAGTACTAACTGTGATTCTCGTAACCTTTTTCATGAAAAAAGAAGAAGTCATTTCAAAACTGATCGTGTTTGTAGCCACCATCGTTTTCATAGGAGCAGTAATTATATCCCTAACAGGTGCTTAGAAAATTGCATTAGCACAAAAAATAAGAGAAAGGGATTAAACCTACTCCCTTCCTCTTTAAAATGTACCGTGTCATAAAACAATTAACATGTTTAGAACGAACTGATTTTTAAATGCCTACTGCTACCTTCCTAAACCTAATCCATGTAATCTCTTTTTAATAAAGCAAATAGTAAAACATCTTCATATTTATCATCCAATAATTGATGTTCTCGCAAGATTCCTTCTTGTTGAAAGCCAAATTTACTCATCAATTTAATAGCAGGCTTGTTTTTCCAATTTGTTTGCCCATAGATTTTATTAAGTTGCATCTCATGAAATGCAAAATTTAATAGTGCTATTAAGCATTCTTTTGCATAGCCTTTCCCCCAAAATTGACTGGATAAGTTTCCACCAATTTCTGCATGTTGATTATGGCGATTCCAGTTTTTGAATCCACAAGTTGCTATGATCTCATTTGTTTGTTTTAATTCTACACCCCAAATCATATACTGAGGGCTAAGATTCAATTCTGTGACTTTATTAATATAATCTGCTACTTCTTCAATACTTTGAACGGGATTACTTTCATCTAATTTCATCACATTTTCGTCGGAGAAAAGGCGATAAACATCGTATTTATCACCTTCATGTAATCCTCGAAAAATAAAGTTTTTTGATTCAAAGCTATTTATTCCTATTAACTTATCTTTCATGGAAGGCACCCTTTAATAATATGGTCTAGCGAAAGCGATAGCTCCTAAAGGGAGACCAACTAAAACCCCAGCTGCAAATGGTAGGAAAAACACTCCCGGTCCACTATGACCAGTAGGTCTTGCCCCTTGTCGGATATATACTTTTTCTCGATCGACCCTCTCAATAGTTCCTACATATACCTTTCCATGGTGGTCACGTATTTCCACCTCTCTATGCATATGCTCTGTACAAAATTTATAATAATAGTCGACAGACATGTAAAAAAACCTCCTCAATAATAAACTTGTCATTTAGAAAGGCTTATTAATATCATTAAACCTTCTACTATTTATGGTATGTTCAAATACTATACTTTGTTTTAGTTACGTGCCCGTTCTTTCTTAAAAATAAAAAAAAATCTTTAAACCCTATAAATGCCTATAAGTTCTTCATCTAGGTCTCCCCTCTTTTCATACATGTTGTTGTTAATAAGCATCGGGGAGGCAGTAACATTTGCGTGTGAACTTTCACAAAACTGTAACGAACATGGTCCCTGTTATATAATTAGAATACTAAATTATAATATATGGTCAGGAGAGGTTAGATGGATCGGATATTACGAGGGCATCATTTACTATGCGTACATGGATTTCAGGGGATGGGTTATAGTCCAGAGTTTGTGAAAGAGATGGATGCAATAGTCAAAGACATTAGAAATGAAGAAAAGGAATTCCAAATAAAAGTGGTTAAGGATCTGGATGATACGTGTCAAGCATGCCCACATAATGGTGGAACAATTTGTATTGCTAGCGAAGGTTCAAACGACCATGTAAAGGCAATGGATGGACGGGTCATAGAGCATCTTGGTTTAATCGAGAACAAGACCTACTCTAAAAGTCTATTAGTTGAATGGACTGCTCGACTAATACAACCGGAAGATCTCGATCATTTATGTAAAGGATGTAGCTGGTTACAATATGGTGTTTGTAAGGAAGGAATAAATAAGTTAAAAGATTCTATACCATCAAAAAATTAGATGTAATATAATAATGAAAAGGGAGGTGAAAACAATGGAAGAGGTATTATCTCAGATTCTTCAGCGACTAGATTCTTTGACACAAGGACAAGCCGAAATGAATAGTTCACTTGTTCAACTCAAAAGCGATCAGGACGAAATGAAAAAGTCTCTTGTTCAACTGAAAAGTGACCAAGCTGAAATGAAGCAGGACCAAGCTGAAATGAGGCGAGACCAAGCGGAAATGAAGCAGGATCAAGCTGAAATGAGGCGGGACCAAGCAGAAATGAAGTCCGAACAAGTGGAAATGAGGCGGGACCAAGCTGAAATGAAGTCCGAACAAGCGGAAATGAGGCGGGACCAAGCGGAAATGAAGTCCGAACAAGCGGAAATGAGGCGGGACCAAGCTGAAATGAAGTCCGAACAAGCGGAAATGAAGCGGGATCAAGCGGAAATGAGAAAGGAAGTTGCCTTTTATTACGGAAGTATGATGAAAAAACTAGATGAAGTTAAGATCGAATTAAAGAGTGAAATCAATCATTTAACAAATGTCCAGAAGCAACATCAAAGTGTATTAGAAATAATCAACGAAAAGCAATAACTTCTGTGCAATACTACTTTATTCTCCCTCTAAAAAACCTAACCTAAATATTAACTAAATTTCACAATTTCGTGGGCCCCTCAACGTGTCTTTAAGGGTAAACATTCATTGTACCAATAAAAACAACATTCCCACGATACGTATTCTGGTCGTGGGAAAAACAGTAATTAGGATACATTACTAAAACAATAATCTTCGGCCTAATATAGAGCTTTCTTCACACTCCAGTTATGGTCACCAATGTATTTTCTCATCTCAAAAAAGAGTTATATAAAACTCTTATTATAAGAACTAAAATTTTTTATTAAATCAACGTCTAGATTTAATCATTTTTCACCATAATCTAATACGGAACATTAGAATTTATTATTTTTAAGTGTTATATTATAGATTATTAGTTTCTTTAACTACACCTCTTATCCTTCACTACTTCCTTCGTTTTCAAAAACTTGTTTATTAGATTAATTGGTGGTGTGTGATGGTTAACAATAGAATTTTTCAAACGTTTTATTATGGTTGGTTTATGGTTTTGATTGCCGCCATGGGCGTGTTTTTTTCTGGACCAGGTCAAACCTATTCCAATTCTATGTTTGTAGATGAATACATAAAGAGCTTTGGTTGGTCTAGGACCGAAGTATCTGGATTATACTCTGTGGCTACGTTAATAGCAGGATTTTCTATGATGCTTGTAGGAAGATATATAGATCGATTTGGACAACGTACCATGTTGGTATTCGCCAGTACTGCTTTAGCAGCTGCCTGTTTTTTTAATAGTATTGTAAGTTCCATGTGGATGTTTGCTATTGGGTTCTTCCTCATTCGTTTATTAGGTCAAGGTAGTATGGGGTTAATTCCAAACACTTTAGTTGCTCAATGGTTTATCGAAAAAAGGGGACGGGCGGTAAGCTTTGTCTCATTAGCCAGCTTTGCTAGTGCTATGTTGTTCCCCATAATTAATACATGGTTAATCGAGACATGGGATTGGCAGTTTGCTTGGAGGTTTTGGGGATTTGCTATCTTAGTTTTGTTTGTACCTATTGCTTTTTTTGGAGTACGAAATAGACCAGAAGATGTGGGGCTTGTTCCTGATGGGAAGGTTAAGAAAGAGAAAAACAAGAGAAGTACAGGAATGGGCGTCCCCGTTCCTATCAGTGAGGTAAGTTGGCGATTAAAGGAAGCGACGAAAACAAGAGCCTTTTGGATGATTTTAATTTGTGTGGCAATCCCATCTATGATCAATACAGGAATTACCTTCCATATCATCTCTATCTTTGGGTCGAATCAATTAGAACCATCGGTGGCTGCCATGGTATTAAGCTTAACGGCCTTTGTAGGGATTCCTATGTCATTTATCTCAGGATTTATTACAGAAAAAATTAAAACAAATTATTTACTAGCCATCGTTTTCATTATTGAATTTCTTGTTCTTTTACTCCTTCTAATTTTAACAAATTATTTCGTTGCGATTGTACTTGGCGTACTTTGGGGGGTGGCTAATGGATTAGGGAGAATTTCCACCAGTGTGATCTGGCCAAATTATTTTGGGCGAAAATATATTGGTAGTATTAATGGTGTAGGTGTAACCTTCGGGGTTGTTGGGTCCTCTCTCGGTCCACTACCCTTTGGTTTTGGGTTTGATTTGTTCCAAAGTTATACTCCAGTTTTACTGATGTCACTCATTTTTCCGGTCATCGGCTTAGCTTGCGCGCTTCTAGCAACCAAGCCTAATAAAGAAAAGCTCAAAGAAGCATAAAGTTCAGTAAACATCAAACTAGCACTAACCGCCCAGGTAATAACTTATTATCAGGGCGGTTAGTGTATGATTTTCAAAAATGAATCTTACGAGACTCGGTGAAGATACACGAAACGTTAGACTCTTAGCGACCCACGAAACCCTCTAGCAGCAAAATAGGATTCAGCTCCATTGTGGTACACAAAAACAGTGTCATAGCGACGATCACAAAAGATGGCCCCTCCAAGTTTTCTAATACTCGCAGGTGTTTTAACCCAACTCGACGTTTTCATATCGAAATTCCCAAGATTCTGTAGTTCCCGATATTCTGCTTCCGTTAAAAGTTCAATGCCCATAGAAGTAGCCATATCTATAGCATTATTTTCTGGTTTATGTTTCTTCCTTGACTCCAGCGCTTCACGATCATAACAAACACTTCTGCGGCCCTTAGGACTTTCCGCTGAACAATCATAAAAAATGTATTCGCCCGTCTTTATATCATAATCAACCACATCCGGTTCACCGGCAGTTACTTCCATTTCATTAAGTGACCACATTTTTTCAGTATTAGCTTGCAGCTTTACTCGCACATTTTCCCATTCAATCTCTTTATGACGGTTCATATTTTCCACAAATCGAGCTTCTAAAGTTTTGAGTAATTCCTCACACTGTTCTGGTGACAACTCTTTTTTTTCATTTATCATTATGTAACCTCCTCTGCATGTCCCTTCTTCCTACGAAGAAATCTCCCAAAAACAAAATACTTGATTTTTACCGTGTTCCTTGGCATATCTTTCTGCAAAATCAGCTTTGTCTATCAATTCTTGGATATTCATAGGAGTGTCTTTATCTACACTTGATACACCTATGCTAGCTGTTATTTGATACATATCATTTACATGAATGTTTCGTATTTTGTTTAGAATCCGATAGGCTACAACCTTGGCAATCCCAGAATCCGTATTAGGAAGGATAACAATTAATTCCTCTCCACCATACCGACCAACAATATCACCACTGCGAACAGACTGGAGGATAGTCGTGGCTACACTTTCCAAAATACGATCCCCTTCTGCATGGCCAAATTGATTATTAAAATATCTAAAATCATCAATATCAATCATAATAAAAGAAAGATTCGATTGAAAATCCACTGTTTTTTGAAACTCTTCGTTTAACCTTTTAATAAAATAGTTCCTGTTATAGAGCTTTGTTAAGTAATCAACATGTACAAGTTCATTAAAGATAACCTTTTCAATCTTAGGTGCAATAAATTGTAAAAATTGTTCTATAAAATAAAAGCTTTGTTCAGAAAGAACACTTTGATTTTCTATCAGAATAGTGGAAACAACCTCATTTTCATCGGAGAGAAGTGGAACTCCATGATAATGCAAGTTGTTAACTTCAAATTGACACACTTCCTTTCCTTGAATGACTTTTCTAAAGGCTACATTCACTTTATCATTGGTTATATTCTCACATTGTAACTTATCAGAAACGTATAGTGTCTTCGTTCTCTCTCTATCAATTTTAAAATGAAAATAAACATGATCGAACAACAAATTTTCATGTAGCACTTTCGTTATATTTTTACAGATATCATCAAGGTCCTTGCCAGAATGAACTAATCTAATGCTATCAAACATTATTTCATTTTTTGTGAGTAAATTCATCATTTCTAGCTGCTTATTAAATGGTATCTCTAATGTTAGTTGGTCTATATTTTCAATAAGATTCTCCATTTCCTTTTGTTTAAGAAGATTATTTACCTTGCTGAAATAACTTTTAGACCGAAGAAACATAACTCTTGCTTGGATATAAGATTCCTTTTTCATATAAAATAACCCTTTATAATAATAAACATAGCCAAGATAGCCAAAGTAACCCTTGTTATATACTAAATTTTCAAAATATTTTATATACTTTGCGAATGCTTCATCATTAACTGATTGGATAAAGGCTTCTAGAAGAACCATTGAAAATTCAAGCTTATTTTCTACGCTTAGGTTCTCTTCATCCATACATTTTATTGCCATTGGAATTGTTTTATCATATTGCTTAAGTAAGGTAAAATACTGACATTGAATTAATAGTAGGTCTACTTTGTCCTTATGATTTTTACACACCTTTTCAATAAAAGGCCACAGCCTTGTGGCTTTTTTCACATCATTTTGCTTTACGATAATTTTATATTGAAAAACCAAAGCATCAACTCTTGTGATAGTCAGGTTTTTACTCCGTACTATAGGCTTTATTTCATTAATGAGTTCCAATGCTTGTGCATAATCCTCAATGAGATAGTAAAGCTTCACTAAATTGATTTCATTAAAGTTCGAATTGATTGCTTTTCCAATCCTTTGTGCTTTATTAGCCAGTTCTATAGCATGTTTTGTATCCCCTAAATACTGATAGAACATAAATAAATTTGTATAGGCGTTCATCTCATGTTGTTTATTTCCAAGTGTTATTGCTAAATCCTTCGATTTTATCATGTACTCTTTTGCTCTAATCACGTTCTCTTCCAATAATCCAATGCCCATCAGGTTATAAATATTCATCAACATAGCTTTATGGTTATATTGCTCCGCCAGTGATTCAGCTTCATAAATGAACTGTGCCCTTTCAGTCCAAGGACGATTATTTAATAATTGAAGAATATGCAAATTGTATATCCATCGAATATAATCTACTACTTTTAACTTTTCATGAAGTATCGTACTGTTCTCTTTATGAAAATGGACCATATCCTGTACAAGGGAAGTATCTTTCCCCATATAGGAGAAAAAATAACCTAGAATAACTTGTAAATGCAGCTTCTCATTGAGAGGTAACGATGGAGAATCGATCCGTTCTAAACAAGTCTTTTCATATTGTTTTAAGTAAGTCAAATCACGAAGAGTGATACTGATATATCCCAAGCTAATTAATGCTTTTATGGAATTATGCTTAGTGTATTGTTCATTAAAGTGATTTAACGCTTGTTTAAGATCTCCGTTTTTTTCTAAAACTTTACCAAACATGAGCTGTACACATACAGGTGGCTCTCTATCCACATACTTTTCATACATCATATATGCCTTTTCCATGTTTTGTTTGGCATCGGAAAATAAGCCTTCTTTATAACATCTTTTTGTCTCTAATAATAGGTAGGCTAACACATTCCGGCCCTGTTTAACTGCTTCATATTGAATTGAATTATCATCGTAATTTTTGCTGTTTCCTTTATCATTTCCTTTACGCATGACGAATCTCCTTCATAGCATTTCATTCATAAAGTATTCTATAAGGAAAGTGATTTATCCTTCATTATGAATTTATATGAAAATATGAAGCGATATTTGGAGTTAATAGAAGTACAGGATCCGCCACTTCTCCTAGATACATCACTCATATTTATACCTAGTCTCTCATTCCTTCCACTTCCTTCAAGCTCATTATTTTTGTTCATGTTATATTCACATTCATCAATTATAATAAGAAAAGCGCAAGGCGCCCCAATTACGCCTAAGTACAGCCTACGTCCTGTAGGCAAAGGTTAAATCATCGACATCCTGTCTCCTAGACAACGTTAGAAAAAAATTTATAAATTACCTTTTAAATTAGACTGTACTATTGTATCAACGTGGTAGCGGTTCTTTTACAGACTTAAGCTTAGTATTCATTTCAATATATATAGATAGGGAGAATGTACATGTCAAATAAAAGAGTTGTTATTACAGGTGCGAATAGTGGCTTAGGCTTAGAAACAGCCAAGTATTTTTTAAGCACAGGAAATTCCGTAGTCATAGCGGTGAGAGATATAACGAAAGGGAAATCAGCTAAAGAAGAGCTACTTCAGTTATTTCCAGAAGGTAACATAGATGTTCTTTATCTAGACCTTTCAAAGTTATCCACCATCTATAGTTTTGCTGAAGAATTTGCTAATAAATACGATGTAGTAGATTTACTAATTAATAATGCTGGGGTCATGATTCCACCTTATTCAAAAACGGAGGAGGGCTTTGAGCTTCAATTTGGAGCAAATCACTTAGGTCATTTTGCACTTACAGGGCTTCTGCTTCCTTTATTAGAGAAAGGCCATCACTCTCGTGTTGTGACGTTAAGCTCTATTGCGCATCGAAACGGCGTCATTGATTTTGATAATTTAGACGGGGAAAAAGAATATAAAGCGATGAAGTTTTATAGTCAGAGCAAGCTAGCAAATCTCTTGTTTGCGAAGGAACTTGACGACCGCTTGAAACAATACGGATATAAAACTATCAGCCTAGCAGCACATCCTGGTATTTCTTCTACAAACCTGTTTAGAATTGGAAAAAATAAGACACCTTGGTATATTAAGCCACTTATGAAACTATTTGCTCAATCAGCAGAAAAAGGAGCTCTACCTACAATTATGGCCGCTACTGACGAAGAATTAGTTGGGGGAGAATACATCGGTCCAGACGGTGCAGGTAATCGAAAAGGAAATCCAACAATCGAAATCCCTCACAGAAAAGTCTATAATAAAGAAACAATGAATAGACTATGGGACGTATCCGAACAATTAACCTCAGTAACCTATGACTTTCAGTTAAATAAGCCGATTACTGGATAACTAAAAATTATTAAATGAAGAAGCCAACCCAACAGAGTATTGCAACTACACGTTAAAATACCTGTGGAAAGGCTTCTTTTTTCAAAACAAATCTATAATGGTCTTCGTCCCTGAATGACTCGAATTAATACGACTGCAATTGCTACCACTAGAAGGATATGCAAAAAGCCGCCAAGCACTTGTCCTGAAATCATTCCTAATACCCATAGGATCAATAATATAAAGAATATAAACCACAACATTGAATATCCCTCCTAATAATTTTAACCAATGACAAACAACTCTATTGTTCTATAAAGTTAATTTGTGCTCTCTATAATTATTACTTGGTAAAAACACTTCCCTCGTTTTTTACATCCAAAACATTTTGGGACGGTTCTTCCGATTCATTCGTTTTGCGAAACTAAAGATATTGGTTCCTCTTGTACGTTGGAGCTGAAAATTATCAAATTCAGGAGATACAGCTATTAAACATGTGATAACGGTTGTTTTATCCTTCCTAATACTCCCACATCTAAAGAAGATAGGCTATCTCATTCGGAAATTTCAGTAATTCAAACTGTAAGAAAACATTTAATTTATCTAATCAGAATGAATTTTAATATAGCATCATATATTCCATAATGAAGAATATTAAAGATTAGGTGAAATGGGTGAGGAATATGTATCATGTTAATTTTTATGAAAAGAGAGATATTGTGTTAAGCCAACTTCTCAAAAGTGTACCAGCTGAAGGAGCAGGAATTAAAATCAAAGGCCGTAAAGGGAAAGTAGTTAGTGTGGAAAACCTCCACAACAATATTGTGCATGTTGAAGTAGAGACGGTGAATATTATTGAGGGTGAATTACAAAATAAAAGAAGGTAGCAATTAATCTACGAGTTTGGCATGATAAAATTGAATAAAAAGGTAGATCCGAAGGCTTTAGCATATTGGATCTACCTTTTTTTACTCATCTAAAAATAGTGCTCCTGAAAAAACATGAAATACATTAGTACCAAAATTCCTTTCATTCTTTCCTAACTTTAAAATGGAATGTTTATGGTAAGCATTCCGTGCAGTAAAGCTTTAATTTGGGAGAGGTTTGGTACCATTTTATCGTTTATTTAGGCATTAACCGAACATCTTTATTTTTTCTGTTCTTAACTTCATTCATTTTATTGTAGAAACTATCCTCTAAATCAATTTCAAAATAATTTGCCATTTTAGTGATATAAGCTAGACAATCTGCAAATTCTTTACCAAGATCTTCTTTTACAGCTTCCTTTGCTAGTTCAAAAGCTTTATCTTCATCCATTCCCTCTTGAATACTTTTATTAGCCATATTAAAGGCTCTCCTAAATTCTTCAGCGACTTCGGCCATTTCGGTTGTAAGTAACATATAATTATTTAAAAGTGATGCTCTCGTTCTTTCATAGTTATCATTATGTATTTCCCAGTTCATATCTTTATGATATTGTTTAGCATACGCTTGCATTTCCTTCATAAAAAAACCCCTTTCATAATATCGTAAACTATAAAATTTATACTCCTGAATGATACCACAAACTCTAGGTCATAAAAATAACCCGCCTTGATAATCCAAGACGAGTTTCTAAAAAGGTTTAGCAGCACCTATTCATTGTTGTTCAAATACTTAAATAATTTCATATTTTATATCAATAGGGATATTAGCGTCCTTTAAAAGGTTATATGCTGGACAACGACTCTTCAATTCCTCTATTAATTCGTCAATCTTCTCTCTTCCTGAAGTCATTGAAATTTTAAATAATTGTTTTATTGATTGAAAATGAGGGTTTACGCCTTCCACTCCCTGTAATCCTCGAATATCTATTTCACCAGATGTTTGTATTTCTAATCCGATTAAAGAGATTTCTAATTCATCGCAAATCATACTCATCATAACCGTTTCACAACCAGCTAGAGAAGAGAGAACATACTCCATTGGGTTAGGTGCATCATCTGACCCACCTAACTCTTCCGGTTCATCCATATGAAAAGGGTGGAATTCTCTTACAGATATCTCAGATTTATAACCCTTAAGTAATTTGCTTTTTGATGATAAAGACACGATCGATTTTTTCATATATGACAATCCTTTCAATCATTTTTCTTTTATCTGAGCATTCCTTTAGCTAAGAAGTATTGGTCATCATTGGTAATATTATAGTATTGATGAGCTCTGAATAAACTCCAATTACTCCTATGTCCCATAGCTATTACTTTTCCAGCAGGACTTTGAATTTGATTTAGAGAGAATAATCCAACGGACGAAGAAAATGCGATAACATTTCCCGAGGAATCTTACTAGTTCCGACCTCATAAACGTCTCTGTTTTAACGGGATTATATTCATTTTGGGCAAAAGAGATACTCAATTTCTGTTATATTGTTTCCTAACTCTGTCCCTGATAAATTGAACAATTTACGAAATTTTTTAGTGGATAATCATATACATATGTAAAAAACATTTATATACCTCCTATGAGACAAGATAAATGATTCATAAAGAAATAAATGTCTCATTTATGAATACATATTTAATGAAAGGAGTGACTTCAAATGAATCATTTTCCGTTTTTATATTTAGCTTGTATTCTGGCAGGATTTGCACTGATACGGGTTCCGCTAAATGGATTTTTGGAGCCGTTACAACCTTTAGCTTATCTTATAGGTGTGCTAACAATTCTCTTATTTTCGTGTGTCCTTATTTTTAAGGGAGTAATGATTCTGATTGGAAAAGGGTAGGGTACAACATAATCCGCATTGAACGAATAAATCACCTTTAATTTGTATTTTACTTTATACAAATGACAGACACGACAACAAAGCTAAAGGAACCATACATAATGTAGGCTCCTTTAGCTTTCATCAATAGTGCTCGATTGTCATACAGGACCAAGTAAATTATTTTCTTTAAACAGGTAATGTAATTTTCACCGTCGTCCCATCACTTGGTGCACTAGTAATCTCAAATTTCCCCTCATGGGTCTGAATAATCTTCATCGTCGTCATCATCCCAAGACCTGTCCCCTTTTCCTTTGTTGTATAAAAAGGGGAACCGATCTTCTCTAGAATTTCCTTTGGTATACCGACTCCTTCATCCTTCACCACAATGACAATAGCACCACCGTTATTTTTTACCGAAATATAGAGATTTCCACCACTTTCCATGGCCTCAATTGCATTTTTGATTACATTAATTAATGCTTGTTTTAATTGAGTTTCTATACCTTTGATTTTTGGAAGTACCTCATAATCACTGTGAATTTCAACACCATTCATTAATGCTTGGGAATATAACAATGTAACAACATCTTTAATTATTATTAATATATCAATCATTTGAAAATCGTGTGCCTGAGGTTTTGCCAAAACTAATAACTCCCCTGTAATTAGCTCGATTCGTGATACTTCATCGGAAAGTATCTTAAGGTATTCCTCGTTAGACTGACCCTCCGTTTGTTCCATCAACTGCAAAAATCCTTTTAGTGACGTTAGTGGATTTCGTATTTCATGAGCAATTGATGCTGCAAGTTGACCTACAGCCATAAGCTTTTCCGAATCAACCAAAAGCTTTTCGGTCTCCATTTCTTTCGTTACATCCCTTGCAATTCCATAAACACCCACGATCTTTCCACAGACAATAATCGGCATGTTCGTCACCTTTACATTAATTGTGCTCCCATCTCTGTGTCTGGCAATCGTCTCATAATGTTGGGTTTCTCCCTTTAAAGCCTTCTGAAAATAGTAGTCTACCTCTTCAACCTCTTCCTCCTTTACAAGAGGACTCCAATTCATATTAATAAATTCCTGTTCATTGTATCCAAGAAGTTTTTCCATTGCAGGGTTTACACTTATGTAATTTCCATCCAGGTCAAAGGAAAATACAGCATCAGGATTGTTATGAAACAAGGACTTATAGTGCTCCTCCTGCTTAGTTGCCAATTGCTTTTGCACGGTTATATCTTGAAAAAATACCGTCAGACCATTGGAAGAAGGGAAGGCTCTAACGTTATACCACATGCTTCGAGGCGGCCAGTACATTTCAAAAAAGACAGGTTTTTGTTCTCGAACTGCTTTATGATATTGTCTATATACCTCCTGATTAACAGCTTCCGGAAATGCCACCCATAAATTAAGATTTAATACTTCTTTTTTTTCACGTCCTAATACTCTTACCGCTTCCGTATTAAAATATGTAATGTTCCAATCACTATCTACAGCAAAAAAAGCATCGGATATCCGATCTAAAATATCGTTATTTAACGGCATTCGCACCACCTCTACTTTCACAAATACAGTTTATTAACAATATACTTATTTCTCCAACTTTGTAAAAATACCTTTATTTTTTTGGAATGGTTCTAGTGATTCTTTCGTTTAGCGAAATAAAAACATTGTTTCAGGAAGAAACAGTAAATACGCATAATTATAAACAACTGTTGGGAGCATAGTTTTAGTTGCATCAAATAAAAGAAACCAGTGTTCAGCATAACGAAAATCACTGGTTTAAATCCATTATCATTTTTTTATACAAAATTATAAGCTTAATTTACGGCGACAAAAGCTAATAACCCTAATGGATGTAAATAGTATCGCTATCCTTCCTGTTCATCAATATTGCATATTCTACACCCTGTCGCAGGTATATCAAACAGTCTAATTGCTGAGCTTTCAGCTCTAACTAAAATTTGTTTCAATACTTCTTCTTGCGTGGTCATCAAAGTATTAAAACGCATTGGCTATAACTAAACCAATGCGTTTATGTGTTAGTGTCACTTACATATTAAATTAGGAGACTCTTTAATCTCACTCACCATCATCCACTGACTTTTGATTTATTCTAAACAATGCCTTACTTTTCACACCTGTCGTCTCCGTTACAAAGGATGCTTCTAATATTGCAGATGAATCAATAGAAAGGACGACTTCTTTTAGTTTAGGATATCTAAATCGATCGGTAATACAGTATATGATATGAACCTCTTGATTACTATATCCCCCCACACCATGGAGATAAGTTATAGACATTCCTAATTCATCAATTAACTGTTGTCCAATTTCCTCAGGTTTTTCCGAAATAATCATGACTGATTTACCTTGATTAATTCCATCTAACACAAAGTCAATTGTCTTCGATACGATGAAAAATACAGCGATGGAGAACATTGCCTGTTCTAAGGAAAACACAAAAGCTGCTACAGATAAAATAACGGCGTTAATTAATAATAAGAATTTACTTATAGGTATATGGTATTTTTTGTTAATCCATATGGCAATCATTTCTGTTCCATCAACAGCTCCACCTGCTTTTACTACAAGACCTATACCAACTCCAAGCAAGAGTCCTCCATAGAGAACGATCAACACTTCCGATGTTGTAATCGCTGGAAATGGGGCCATATTAATTAAAGCAATTGTAGTAATGACATTTGCATATAGCGTTCTAATAACAAACTTTTTCCCCATATATTTACCTGCTACATATAGCGAAGGGATATTCAATATAACAAACGTAATCCAGATTGGAAATTTTGAAACAGCATTAATCATAATGGCAATGGCTGTAACACCACCATCTACTAAACTATTTGGTGCTAAAATTAGTTCTAATCCTACAGCTACAATAATAGATCCAATCGTTAAAATAAAATAATCAAAAAGTTTATTCAAAAGGACATCACCATCATTTCTATATAATACCCTCTTTTATTCTACCACAAAAGAAGCGTGGGGACGGTTCTCCCGATTCATTTTCTATTGATTTATAGCTGGCGATACCAAACCGATAATCTGTCTATGCTTTTAGTTTATATATTGTATGGATAATCTAGGTTTAAATATTATTTTATAAGGAAAAAAATGTAAATATCACTTGTGTACAGAGGAGTCATTATGGCTAATACATTTAATCAATGGTTAAATAGACCCTACCTATTTCAATATGGTTTCTTTATCTTTTTTTTCTTTAGTACTTCATTAAATTACATCCTATTACTAAATAACGGAAATTTTTTTATACTATATATCATAACTGTCATTTTATTAGGCATTGGATTTTATAATCGGTCCACTTTATTTCTAACTTTTTTTACCCTTTTAGTAGTGCTATCTAGATATCTTTTAATACCCAGTGTAGATGCAAATTTCAGCACATTAGTCATTTATATCATTACCTACTTATTAATAACTTTTATCTCAGCTTCTTTAATGAGGTATGCTCAAAAGGTAAAATCGTCCAATATTGAACTAACATCAGCATTAGCAAATGCTTTGGATTCAAGAGATTCTTATACTTGGCATCATTCAGAAAATGTTTCAAGGATTTCTTTACAGATAGCAAAAAAAATGAATTTGTCAAAAAATCTATGTGATAAGATTCGGATAGGTGGGTTGTTACACGATATTGGGAAGATCGGAATCCCTGAAAATATACTAACAAAACGAGCTAAATTATCTGATGAGGAATATGATTTAATAAAAACACATCCTATCATTGGCCATGATATCATTAAACACGTATCTACCTTTCATGGAAGTGGCGTATTAGACATCGTATTATATCATCATGAACGGTATGATGGAAAAGGTTATCCTAAAGGATTAAAGGGAAAGAACATTCCTTTAGTTGCTCGAATTGTTGCGGTTGCAGACTCATTTGATGCAATGATTTCCAAGAGAGTTTACAGAAAGGAGTATGACCTTGAATATACCTTAAATGAGCTCAAAAAAAATAAAGGAACGCAGTTTGATCCAGAAATCGTAGATATTTTTCTTCAATCATTTGATGGGGACGGTTCTAGTGATTCATTCGTATATCGAAATAAATAAGTAAAAACCAATGTGACTTCCTCTTACAAAAAAAGATTGTCTCTTATAAAACAAATAAAGAAACAATCTTGTGTTTATCATTATTCAATTGGTGTTAATGTGACCGATGTACTTGTCTCTAAAGAATCTCCATTATTTGCAAAGCATACATATTCTTGCTCTGAATACCTTCCACTTCCCAGAATTGCATTAACCTTTAAACTACCGAAATTACATAGTTAATCATACAATTTAAATGCTAGATTAGGGAATAAATATTTCTTTATAGTTCCTTAATATAAATCATTCTTCTATCAAACTCATTCCATATTATTTAATCAATTTTTTTATATCCGTAATTGCCTGAAGATGCATTCCTTCATGAAAAACTGTTCTCACAAGCACCTGTTCAATTGTTGTGTAGTTTTCCATGCTTGTAGGCGGGAATTCTTCATCAAGTCTATGGCCGTAAACATCTTTTATTTGTTTTATCTGATCCTTAAGAAGTTCTTTCAGTTCCAAAAATGAAGGTGTATCTTCTGTAAAGTCCTCTGGTGTCGTACCAAAACCAAACCAGTCATTAAATACTTTTGGATAGTTACCTCCTTCTTTGGTAACGTCTTCTATCCATAAGTACAGATCCAAATATGTATGACCAAGATTCCATCGAATATTGTTATTAAAGCCATGTGGAATAATATCTGCTTCTTCCTCCGTTACATCTTCCACAACCGCTAAAAGATCTTCCCGATAAATATTCATTTGTCGAAATAATGCTTTATGCCGTTCCTTCACAACAATTCCTCCTGTTCATTTCTTTTATCATTGTTTTTGCCATAGATGTTTCATCTTCTACTATTAGGAATTTCAAATAGCTACAACAACTCTAGCTAACTCCTCTTTTTCAAAAGATGCTTCAATCCACGAAATGGGTGTCCATTTGCTGTCTCAACGATAAATTGAACGAAACCTATAGATATTTTAGATGAGAATAATGGCATTGCCTTTACGGGAAGATCCGATGCTGAGTCCATCAACATTTTAAATTCAGGGTTCAAGTAATCAACCTTTCCTCCTGTTTGTTTTGCAAGCCCTTTTTCTAGACCTTTAAAGATCATCCGGCATAATCTACTTGTTTCCTTCATCTCCTTTAACGAGCTTGTTATATCATAGGTTCCTTTTGTTTGTGGAACATATTCCTCAAAATCCTTATGAATTGTCAAGAAGTCCTCTTTTGAAGGGTCTTCATCAAAGGTATAATACCAACCGCTACATTGAGATTTTATCGGTTCCTCACCTTCTAACGTAACAGGGTCTTTCAGGCGTATATCCTCACAACTAGATCCAAGCTCAATGACATATATGCCACGTTCTACTATCCAATCTGATCTTTTACTGTCATAGATCGCAAAGTCCCTTTTCGTTAGTTTTAAAGTAATCTCTTTTCTTTCTATTGGTTGAAGATGTACTTTCATAAAACTTTTCAGTTCCCGTTTGGGTCTGTAGACCCCACCTGTTTCAGGAGAAACATAGACCTGAACTACTTCAGCACCTGCTACCTTCCCACTATTTAATATTGTAGCTGATACTGTTACATCACCATTCTCCTCAAGGTGAACGTTCATGTTCAAATAGTCAAATGTCGTATAAGATAATCCGAAACCGAACGGGTATCTTACTTTTGTACCAGCTGTTGTAAAATAACGATATCCACAAAACATACTTTCCAAATAAGGTGTTTGTTTTGGATTTACTAGATAATAACTGCTATTTACAACATCTTCATACGTATAAGGATAGCTTTCAGTAAGTTTACCGCTAGGATTAACAGCGCCAAACAACAGATCTGCTGTAGCCTGTCCTCCTGCTTGTCCAGAAAGCTGCATGTGCAAAATCGATTTCCCTTTGTTTTCCCACGGCATTTCAATGGCACTTCCACCTACTAACACAATGACGACGTTTTCTTGAACTTTGGAAATTTCATTTAGTAACTGGATCTGATTATGAGGTATTCGCATGTGCAGCCGATCAAAGCCCTCACTTTCGAAAATGTCTGTTAGACCCATACACACTACGGCTACTTCAGCTGATTTTGCAAGCTTCACTGCATTTTCTTGGAGATTTTTTTCTACTTTATCTTCAATCGTGTAACCTTGCTCATATGTTACCTCATCAGAATAGCTTCTAATAGCCTCTAAGAGACTTACTAATTTAGTTGGGGTTACCTGTGACGATCCACTTCCCTGATATCGAGGGGTTTCTGCTAGTTTTCCAATGACTGCAATTTCAGCGCCTTTTTGGAGTGGTAAAAGTTGACCTTCATTTTTTAACAGAACTCCTGAAGCTTGTGCTATTTCTCTCGCCAATTGATGGTGTTCATTGAATATCTCATCCGAAGAAACTTCCATTTGGTCCGTTGTCCGTTCAATCAACGTTAAGAGACGATCTACACTGTCATCTATTGTTTTCTCCATTAGGATACCTTGTTCCACCGCTGACTTTACTTCCTGATCAAATCGGCCGTTACTGCCTGGCATTTCCAAGTCTAGACCTGCCTTGAAGGCTTTAATCCGATCATTCATTGCCCCCCAATCAGTGATCACAGCACCGTCAAATCTCCATTCCTTACGAAGAATGTCCTGAAGAAGCATCTTATTATCACTGCAATATGTTCCTTCCACCTTGTTATAAGCACACATGACCGTAGTAGGCTTTCCTTCCTTCACTGCTGCTTCGAAGGGTGATAGATAGTATTCTCTCAGGGCACGTTCATCTACAAGTACGTCCGTACTCATCCGTTTTAATTCCTGATTATTTAAGGCGAAGTGCTTTAATGATACACCAGCTCCTGTACTTTGGCAGCCTTTGATCCAGACAGTCGATAGTGAACCAGAAAGGAATGGATCCTCACTGAAGTATTCAAAATTACGGCCACATAAAGGGTTTCTCTTCATGTTTGTACCAGGGCCAAGGACGACGTTAACACCGATTTTTGCCGCTTCCTTTCCGATCGCTTCTCCCATTCTATAAATAAGCTCATTGTCCCATGCAGCGCTTACGGCACTAGCTGTTGGAAAACAAGTGGTTGCACGGCTAGCATTCAAACCAAGGTGGTCACTGTTCCCTTCCTGTTTTCTCAGTCCATGAGGTCCATCACTTAAAAACAAGGACGGAATTCCAAGCTCTTTAAATTCTTTCGTTTCCCAGAACGACTTTCCAGAGCAGAAAGCAATCTTCTGTTCCAGGGTCATCTTTGAGATAGTTTTCTGATGCCTCATTTTTTGGAATTCGTGGGGACGGTTCTCTTGAGTTTTTAATCTATATTCATTCATATTGGTACCCCTGCTCTCAATAATCTTCGGTATATCAAATAGGTAATCATACACTCGGCTAATGCACTTTGAAAAGATATAATTTTCTAATGGGACTCTCTTTTTTTCGAAGAAAATTCTTAACATGACTGTCTGATGGAACCTATTAATATCCTCTACTATTTTTACTTCGGGAATTATGTATTGAATACTGAAGTTTCTAGTTCCTTTTGTGAATAGAAGGATAGATAGAACATCTTTTCAGCAGTATGGTCACTTATTTATTTTTAAAGGAATCATCATATTTTCCATTCTAACCTTAAATTTTTCAAAATCCATTGTTCCTTTCAGTTTGAATTGTCGTACTTCATTCTGCATCCAATCCCATTCTTCTTTTAGCTTAGGGGATAAATCTTCCTCTTTCTTCCGGATTTCTCGTAAAATATGAATATGTTCTTCGATAAAGGAATCGTATGTATATTCATTTTCTTCCTTTGGTCTACATTCTTGTTGAAAATCATTGGGTTCAATAATTATTTGTTTAGCAGCATTTACTGTTTTGTTTTCCTTCCACCTTCGTTCCCACTCATCTCTTTCTTTTATTCTCTTTTCAAGTAATCTTTGCATCATTAAATCTTCTAGTAGTTCCTCCAGCTCCTTTATTTGCTCATCAAATAAAGGAAGACCAATTTCCCTTTGCTTTTTGATAAATAATGGGACATTTATGCCTTTTTCTTCATACCATTCAAGGTTTGTAAATTGCTGATTCTTTATTTTTAGCAATAATTCATCTCGTTTTGTATTTATTTGTAAAATCCCTTTTTTCACATCATTCACCACATCAGCAGTCAAACCGGTATAATGTGAAATACACGTAGAACCAAGCTTGTACGTTTTATCTTTCTTTACATGGTAAACAATATATTGAAACCGTATCGATTTTCCGCATTCACACTTAAATGGTTTGTTTCCTTTTCCACCATCCAAAACTTCTACTAGTTCCCAATCATCAATAGCATTTCTCTTTTCTTCATCCGTAGCATGGATGTCAAGGATGATACCTTTTCTTTCAGCTAAAGCCTCAAACCATTTATCTCTTCTTCGTTGTTTCGTATATTCCATTATCCATTCTTGTTGCTCTAAAGTGAGTGTCTTCCAAATACCATCAATGTCCTCCTTACTTAACGGGAATTGCATAGTGAACCCCTCCCTTTGATTTGTATTGTTCGAGGGAACTCGTGGGGACGGTTCTAGTGATTCTTTCGTTTTGCTAAACGAAAGAAATAGATCCCCCCTACCCTCGTACATTCCAATCAATGTTGATATTTTCTCCCTCTCGATGCCATAGATTTCTTCCACCGTACTATGGCCACAAAATCCCACTCTCTATGCTACATGAATTGTGTATATGATTGATGTTTTAATAATTAATATAGTTCATCGAATGAAATTAATCACTTACGGTTGCCGTTATGTTATTCATTACACCGAATCTACCGAGTTTCCAATATAGCTGTACTGATTGTATGCTAAAGTGCTGAAACCAAGATAGCATTAACTATTCACTTACTTTTAGTTTCAAGCATTCCTATTCAAAAAATAATCCAAAAATTAATTACTACGCTATATAAAGTAAATTTCGACAACAGCCAAAATATTCCTGCTGGTTTTTGGGGACGGTTCAAATGAATCATTTGTTCAGCTAAACGAAAAAATCGCGAGGCCATTCCCCGCGATTCTTACTATTTGTTAAGGTCTTCTTTTCCTTCATCCACTTTTCTTTTGAACTTACTAAATAGAATTTTGAGTAAGTAAAACAAAGCAATGTATATAGCGGCAAAAATCAAACCATCTAACCACAAGAATTGATCTTGGATAAAGTAGAGAATACCTACAAAAACTACATACATTATAATAAATCGAATGGCTATTTTAACTATTTCTTGATTCATGTTATTTTTCCTCCGTTATTTAAAAAGATATGTAGGATTTTCTGGCCTCAACTAATAGACTAACATATTTTGAGGAGTCATGGGTTTTATGAGTGTTTTCTAGAAAAAGCATAGGGACGGTTCTGATGCGTTTTTTGAAATCGTTAAGTGTCATTAAAAGTCACTAAAAGTTCACTAAGCACCATCCCTCTCCTACTTCCTGTGGCCAACGGTTAAATTATCGACCTCCTGACTCCTAGACATCGTTAGTAATAAACTTATAATTTTGGCCTTTTAAAAAAGACCCTAATAAAGGGTCTTAATTTTGATTTGTTTCTTGTGATTTTTTATGGTGTACTAAAATACTTATAACACCTCTCTCTAGTCGTTTTTTGTTCGCTTCCAAGGTGTCCCTAAGTATGGGAGTGCCCAACGATCAACGCCATACCAACCTGCTACTTTCCAAGCAAGAATGAGTAACATAGCAATTAAAAACATGACTGGATTCGTGCTTATTGTTCCTGCTAGCAAAAAGGATATATTCATTAAAGCACCAAAAAAGGCAGCGATTCCTGTTAAGAACCCAATTATTAATCCTAATCCAACAAGAACCTCGCCCCAAGCTACTAAATAGGCAAATACCGTAGCGTTTGGAATAATCGCATTTTCTAAAATCCATGCATACCAATTGGCAACGTCTCCTTCAGCTGCTCGTGCTAATGCACCTTGCATATACCCTTCAATTGCGGCACCTGCGTTTTCGCCAGTCCATCCTTCAGCACCTACTTTCCCCCACCCAGCTGTAAGCCAGGCATAACCTAGATAAAGACGTAAAATTAACCAAATTAGTGCAGATCTCGTGTTTGTAAATAAAAATCTAGAAATTGGATTTTCTTCTACAATCACTTCACTACCGCGATTACCACGTTTAACTTCTACCATAATGCTTTCTCCTCTCTTTATATATTTCGTTTTCTAAAAGAGTAACTTCATGCTGATATTTTATGTTAAATTTTACAAACCTTTTCCCTAAATTTGAGAAAATAAACGACTGAGAAGACGGAACTTTTGGAATAACTTCCAGTTCAAACATCTGGACTTTAGGAAATAAAAAAGACCCTATACAAGGGCCAAAAACTATAATCGCTTTTCCGTTATTAAACAGTACATAAAAACTCATGAGAACCGTCCCTATGCTCCCTTTGCTCCTTCTGCATCCCATTCTTCGTCTGTTGGAGGATATGTTCGCTTAACCTGAAAGGATAAGATTAACGCTACTACTGTCAGTACACCGATCATTCCAAATGCAATAATTGCTCCGAAAATATCTGGATTTGTAATTGTTGGGACATTACTTGCTACACCTTCTGCAGTTGTCATGGTTGTTACGAGTAAGCCAGTTCCAATAGAGGCTGACATTTGCCGTATTGTGTTCGTCACCGCTGATCCGTGGGGAATTAGCTTTCTAGGAATTTGATTCAACCCTGCTGTATTCACTGGCATCATCACCATAGAAAAGCCGAACATACGTATTGCATACATGATACTTAAATAAACAAGGGATGTAGTTGTATCAATAAAAAGAAAAGCAAAGGTGGATATAGTCATTATAATCAGTCCAGGAATTGCAAGTTTTCTAGCACCATACTTATCGAAAATTCGTCCCGTAATAGGAGCCATTAAACCTGCTAAAAGTGCCCCAGGTAGTAAAACAAGCCCCGCCTCCACTGCTGAAAAACCACGCATGTTATGCATATATAATGGGATAATCGTCTCTAATCCGATTAACCCTAAAAATCCAACACTACAAATAATCGTTGAAAGGGTAAAAATACGAGCTCTAAAAACACGAAATTCAAGCATAGGATGTGACATACGTAGCTGACGTTTAATGAAAACGTAGATCGTTATTGCACCTAATACTAGGAAAATTAACGTTTGTAGACTCCCCCAGCCATTATTTCCTGCACTAGTGAATCCATAAAGAAGTCCTCCGAAACCAAGTGTCGATAGCATTATCGAAATAGGATCTACCTTTGGGTTTTTTAGCTCCGTTACATTTTTCATACTAAAAAAAGCAACAATCATCATTACTATCGCTAGGGGGATAATTCCCCAGAACATGTAGCGCCATTCATAATTGGACGTAATCCAACCAGATAGAACTGGTCCGATGGCTGGTGCAAAAGAAATAACTAGACCAATATACCCCATAGCTGCTCCTCGGCGTTCCACAGGAAAAATAAGTAAAAAAACTGTTTGCATGAGAGGGAGGGTTATTCCAGCACCAATGGATTGAATAATCCGTCCTGTTAGTAAGATAGGAAAATTGGTGGCAATTCCGGCAATGATCGTACCAAAGGTGAAGATCCCCATGGCAGTCAAAAAAAGCTGTCGTGTTGTAAATTTTTCAATAAGAAATGCAGAAATAGGCACCATAATACCCATTACTAGCATAAACACCGTTGTTAACCATTGCCCTGTATTTGCTGTAATATCCATTTCTATCATTAAAGGGGGAATAGCTGTAATCATTAGTGTTTGATTTAAAACTGCAATAAATGACCCTGTTATCAATAAACCTGCAATCAATACTCTATTATAATTTTGATCATTTTCCATATGAGATATCTCCTAATCAATCATTTTTAACTATCTATAAACCTAGTTAAGTCATACGCAAATCTATATTTAATCATCCTAAAAGGGTAATGTGTTGAAAGTGCCGCTTGAGAGAAGTATTTTCGTGAGAAAAACGAAGCTATAAACTAAGAATGAGTTATAAAGACAATAGTAAATTATACACCTTGTTTTAGCCCGTTTCAAACTAAACGGGGACGGTTCTTGCGATTCTTTCGTTTAGCGAAACGAATGAATCACGAGAACCGTCCCCACAAAACCACCACAAAATCAAAATATATGACTCACAGCTTTTATTGTATTAAACTAGATAGATGGTGTGGATGTAATTATATATCTTGCATATTTTACACATATTATTTTTGCCGTATTATCTCTTATACTGGAGTTAGATTACGGCTATTCAACTTTTATGATAGATCAATGATTACAAGTCATGAGGCTAAAATGACTACTATTACAGGAGGAAGTTACTATGAAATCAAAAAACCTAACCATTGCTGGTAAGGAGCTTTCGTCTCGTTTTTTCCTTGGGACTGGACGATATCCTAACCCTTATGTACAAAATGAAGCAATTCGTGTATCTGAAACGAGTGTACTTACGTTTGCTATTCGCCGAGCAAATTTAGAAAACCCTGATGAAGATGCCATTCTTCAGCATTTAGACGAGGATCACTCCTTCGTATATTTACCTAATACATCTGGAGCAAAAACGGCTGAGGAAGCTGTCCGAATTGCCCGTTTAGCGAAAGCATCTGGATTAAGTGATTGGATTAAAGTGGAAATCAGTGCGAATGAAAAAACACTTCTACCTGATCCTATTGAAACATTAAAAGCAACACAAATCCTTGCAGATGAAGGATTCATCGTCCTACCATACACATCGGATGACCCTGTTTTATGTAAGCGGCTAGAGGAAGCAGGAGCAGCAGCAGTTATGCCTGGTGGAGCTCCCATTGGAACTGGGCTCGGAGTGCTAAACCCTTATAACTTATCTTTAATCATTGAAGATGCTGAGGTTCCAATTATTGTTGATGCAGGTTTAGGATCAGCTATGGATGTTACGCAAGTAATGGAACTAGGGGCTGATGGTGTACTTATGAACACACCTGTCGCCAAAGCAAAAGACCCTGTGAAAATGGCACTTGCCATGAAGCATGCTATTGAAGCTGGACGTTTGTCCTTTGAAGCTGGAAGAATACCAAAGAAAAAATATGCAACTGCTTCTAGTGGTTTAACATCCTTTATTCCTGAATAAAAGATATTAATTCATACGTCAATTTTTTCACAAAGGATTTAATAACAGTATATTCATATAGACCCTGTAATTGAATCCAACTAATAGGGGGACCAACGATGAAAGAACATATAGTAGTTTTAGGTGGAGGGGTCATTGGCTTAGCTACTGCATTTTCACTAAGTCGACGTGGCTATGAAGTAACTATCTTGGAAAAAACAACTTGCGGAGGACAAGCATCAGGAGCTGCTGCCGGCATGCTTGCTCCATATTCTGAAATTAGCGAGGATCCAGATCCCTTTTTTACATTCTGCCTAAGTAGTTTAAGAATGTTTAAAGAATGGCAGCAAGATGTGAAACATGCATCGGGAATCGATTTTGAATATACGGAAAGCGGAAGCCTTCATGTCGTTTATCATGAATCGGACATCCTTGCCCTTGAATCAAGGATTGCATGGCAGAAGCAATTTGGTTCAGAGGCTGAAATCGTCGATCATAACAGATTAAAAGCTTTAGAACCAAACCTTTCAGACGATGTGGTGGCAGCGATTCATTCCAATGAAGAAAGTCACGTGTTCGCCCCAGATTATGTCATAGCTTTGAAGACTGCTTGTGAAAACAATGGTGTTAACATTTACGAAAATACTGGTTCTATAACTGTAGAAAGCTGGATCTCTTCCCTTGTTCTAAAAACTGAAGAAGGCGCTTCATTTACTGGGGACCGACTCGTCATTTGCTCAGGAGCTTGGTCCAATGAACTGGAAGAAACCTTTGACATACGAATTCCAGTGTTCCCTATTCGTGGGCAGATCTGTGCATATGAACTTGGCCAAGAAAAAGTGAATCATATTTTAACTTCCAGTCAAGGGTACCTCGTACCAAAAGAGAATGGTACATTAGTAAATGGTGCTTCAGAGGATATTGCTGGATTTTCCACAACAGTTACTGAAAAAGGTATTTCAAGACTTGTAAACTGGAATAAACGAATGCTTCCATTCTTAGAAAGAAAAACTCCTTTTCATACATGGGCAGGACTAAGGCCAGCAACTCAGGATGGTTTTCCTCTTTTAGGCTCTCTTGAGGAGCACCCACATATCATCTTTGCTACTGGCCATTATCGGAACGGTATTTTATTAAGCGCAAAAACAGGCGAAGCAGTTGCAGATATAGTTTCAGGAACAGGTTTAGATCCAGAAACAGCTCGTGCCTTTCACCCTGAAAGATTCAGCTAGTGGGGACGGTTCTAGTGAATCTTTCGTTTCGCTAAACGAAAGATTCACTATGATTTTTAGGGACGGTTTTGAGGTTTTTCACAAAAAAATACACCTAGCGGATAAACTGCTTGATATATTTTCTGATCCTTAACTCACAGTAAGATATAATGAGTCTTTTTTACAAATTAATTCAGAAATCTCCACTTAAATTTTTCCTGAAAAATTATTCATTAATACACAAAATTCATGTCTCAAGTTGAGCTAGATCAATTAAAATTCCCATCACATGTTATTTATTCTTTCAAGATTATCTCCTTTAATTGATCTTGATTTACTAAAAGATCTTGCAATGTGTATTTATCTAGTATAGCTAAATAGGCATTTAATGCTTCTTGTAATACTCCCTTTAAACGACAGGCTGGGCTTATTTTACAATTATTTCTTTCATCGTCAAAGCACTCTACAATATGAATTGGACGTTCCGTATGGCGAACAATTTCACCAATATTAATTTCCCTTGGATCCTTTGCTAGCTTAATACCACCGTTTCTCCCCCGTACTGTTTCTATGACTCCTAGTTTTCCAAGCTCATACACAACTTTACTTAAGTGATTACTAGATATTTTATAAAAATCTGCTATTTCTTTAATATTTGATCGCTTGCTCTCCGGTTGGATACTTAGAAAAAGAAGCACTCGTAACGTGTAGTCCGTATAGATCGTTAATTGCATCATCATCACCTAATATACATTTAAATTTGCTTTCACAATTTTTACTACACTATATCATAAAAATATAATTACAGCCTTTAAATGTGTCTATTTTTTGAACATGTATTTAAAATACTTCTTTTATACAGATAACTCCCCTATAATAAAACCTGTATTCAAAATATATGTTTACACAGTGTTAATGTTGGAAAGGGGTAAAAATATGACAACTAGTACGACTCTATTAGACAGAAAAACAATTGAAATTATTAAATCTACCGTTCCTGTTTTAGCGGAACATGGTGAGGCAATTACAAAACGTTTTTATGAAATGATGTTTAAGAACCATCCAGAGCTATTAAACATATTTAATCATGCAAATCAAAAACAGGGGAAGCAGCCGAAAGCACTTGCAAACACCATTTATGCTGCAGCGCAGTATATAGACAATTTAGAGGCCATCCTACCAGTAGTTAAACAAATTGCCCATAAACACCGAAGTCTAGAAATTAAAGCGGAGCATTATCCAATCGTTGGTGAACATTTATTACTGGCAATCAAAGACGTGTTAGGAGATGCTGCTACGGACGAAATTATTGATGCTTGGGGAAGAGCTTACGGGATTATTGCAGATGTCTTTATTCAAGTTGAAAGAGAAATGTATCAAGAATCTGCAACAAAGCAAGGTGGATGGAACGGATTTAGAGAATTTACAGTAGCTAAAAAAGTAAAAGAAAGCAGTGTGATTACTTCTTTTTATTTAAAAGCAAAAGACTGTGGTCCAATATCTAATTACCAAGCCGGTCAATACATTAGTGTTCGATGCAAAATGAACGGAGAAGAGTATACACATATTCGCCAATATAGTCTATCTGATTCACCAGGTAAGGATTACTACAGAATAAGTGTAAAACAAGAGACTTCAAATGGAGAGACACCTGATGGAATTGTTTCAAATTACCTTCATAACAACGTGAACGAAGGGGATGTGCTGGAGGTTACAGCTCCTGCTGGAGATTTTGTATTAAACCAAGAAAATTCTGATCCAGTCGTATTAATTAGCGGAGGAGTTGGATTAACACCAATGATTAGTATGTTAAATACTATCGTCCGTGATCAACCACAGCGAAAAGTAACGTTTATCCATGCTGCAATAAATGGGGAAACTCACGCAATGAATGAGCATGTTAAAAACATAGTAAATAAATATGAAAATGTAACAAGCTACATATGCTATGAAAAACCAACGGAAGATGATCGAGCTGAAAATCGCTTCCATAAAGAAGGTTTCATAGATGATGCTTGGTTAAAATCTATCTTAAATAACGATAACGGAGAGTATTATTTCTGCGGTCCAGTTCCCTTTATGAAGGTGGTTAACAGCACTTTGAAAGAATTTGTACCTGAGGAAAAAATCCATTTTGAATTCTTTGGTCCAGCTGATCAACTAAATTAATATTGGGGTGTGGGGACGGTTCTGTTGAATCTTTCGTTTTGCTAAACGAAAGATTCATTAGAACCGTCCCTCCGTGTCCCATTCCCCTCTTTCTATTTCCACACATATCATTTAAAATATTACTTGAGTTTTAAAAATGTCGAGTAAAACGGAGTGCTATATTAATGATACAAGCTGACACTATTGTCCATTTTTATTATGATCTAGAAAACGAAAATGAATATGAAGCTACTGTTACCAATTATTTAAATGGACTTCGTGATCCATTAAGAACAAAAGAAATTATCAGTATCGGAGATCCATTCATGAGCAAAACAGGTTTTACTGTTAGAGTGGCAGTAAGGTTCAATGTCCTGTTAGACGAAAGAAAAAGCTGTAGACACCTGGATGATTATGTGAGTTTTGTATTTCCAACAGTCAAAAATAACATAGCTGGAGAACTCATTAGCACTCAAAATCTTCATTTAACATATGTCCGTAATCAAGCTCAACCCAAAGAAAAAAAGATAAACTGGGAAGAATTGGAGTCGTGGGGACGGTTCTAGTGATTCATTCGTTTAGAAAAACGAATGAACCATGAGAACCGATTCTCTTAATTTAAAAAACAAGCAAGTAATAACATCATCCTGCTTGTTTTTTAAACAAAATTATCTCCTGTTTTATAGTAGTGTTGTGTGATGTAACGCAGGTTCATCTTCCAATAATTTGACTTAATGCATCATATGAACCGTCCCCAAATCTCCTATTTTGATTTTTTGATGGCTTCTATTAATCCGTTTATATAGACAGCTCCTAAAGCACGATCATGTAATCCGTACCCTGGTCTTCCTTCCTCTCCCCAAATCATTCGCCCATGATCTGGTCGAAATGGTCCAGCAAAGTCATAGTCCATGTAAGCTTTCACAATTTCATAGAAGTCTAGAGAGCCACATTCAGATAAGTGCGCAGTTTCCCAGAATGACTTTTCATTTGTAATTTTCACATTTCTTAAGTGTGCAAAATGGACTCTATTTTTGACTCCTCCAAAGTACTTTACCATTTCCACAAAATCATTATTAGGGTCACATCCTAAAGATCCAGAGCAAAGTGTAAGTCCGTGATAGTGAGAATCATATAATCCTAGAAACCTTTCAAGGTTGTCTTTGTTTGTAATAATCCGAGGTAAGCCAAAGATAGACCACGGTGGATCATCCGGGTGAATAGCCATTTTCACTTTACTTTCTACTGCAACAGGTAAAATTTCACCAATAAAATAGCCTAAGTGTTCCCATAGTTTTTCTTCATCTACATTTTCATACTGCTCCAAAAGGCCTTTTAAGCCTCCTTCGCCGTATGAAGTATCCCACCCAGGAAGGGATAGTTCACCTAACATCGGATTCATTTTTTGAACCGTTTCCTCTTCATATATTAAGGTTTTAGAACCATCTGGAAGTTCATAAGATAAATCTGAACGGGTCCAATCAAACACTGGCATAAAGTTATAGCAAATAACCGGAATACCAGCTACCCCTAAATTTTTTATCGTCTGCTTATAGTTTTCAATGTATTTTTCTCGCGATGGTAAACCTAATTTAATATCTTCATGAACAGGAACGCTTTCAATTACAGATATTTTCAACCCGACACTCTCCACTTTTTCCTTTAATACCATGATCTTATCCATTGGCCATACTTCACCAACAGGAACATCATAAATAGCTGTTACAATTCCCTTCATCCCAGGGATTTGAGCAATATACTCTAGCTTGACTGGGTCATCTTCTCCATACCACCTAAATGTCATTTCCACATGTATCACCCCTAACACTTGTATACTTGTATACTAGCATGCATATAAAGATGTTACAATAAATATGTGAAGACATTAATATCATCTAATAAGAAAAGCGCAAGGCGCCCCAATTACGCCTAAGTACACCCTACGTCCTGTAGGCAACAGCGTAATATCGACATTCTGTCTCCCACCGATATGCAAATGTTCTGGCCGTTAAAAAGTGCTTTTTACTTTTTATACGGACAGGTTAGTTGACACGAGGTGGTGGCGCATGGAGCTAGACAACGTTAGAAAAAAATTTATAAATGCTTACCTTTTGAAAAATATTAATCTACCTTTATTTGAACTGTAACTGTCCATCACAAAACAGGTATTATATCACTAGGAATTATTAATGTGACACCATGAAAAATCTTACAGTTATCGTACGTATACTAGTATACATATACGCAGATCAAAAAAAACTACCCTTCTAATTTTAAATTAGATTACTGGCAATTTAAAAGTTAAATCAAAATATCCTGCATATGGACTATTAGCTTCGTACAGATCTTCCCACAGGTTTATAGGTTCAATAATATGTTGTCGTACTATAGATTCTACTTTGTCAATTTTTTTATTTTCAATAATATTAACAATTATATTGTGCTGTGCAATTGCATTATCAAAATCATGTTTCATTTCTGACATAAGTCTCACTCGATTATAATGTGTACTAAGTCGGTTGATCGCTTCCCAAATATTTTCTTTATTATTTGCTAAAAACAGAATGGCATGGAAATCATTATCTAATTTATGGAATTCATGAACAAATCCTACTTTACCTTGTAACTGTTCTTGAAGAGCTATATTCTTTTTTAGTTCTAAAATTTTGTCATTAGGAAATTGTTTACATGACATTATCAATATTTCTTTTTCCATTATAATTCGAGTAAAGATAGCTTGTTCTACTAAACTCGGTTTGATTTTTGAAACATATGTACCTACTTGAGGAATTACTTCTACTAAGTTTTCTTCTCTTAGCTTTGCCATAACTTCTCGTATAGGTGTTCTAGAAATTTGTAAAGCTTCTGACAACTCCGATTCACTGATGGATCGACCAGGTTCTAGTTGTAATGACATAATCGCTTCTTTAATTACTTTGTATGAATAATCTCTATTATTTTCTCCAGGTAATTTAGGTCGTGATTCAATCATGTTTATAAACTCCTACAAATTTGACATTTATATAATATACTTACTTATAATTATATCAGTTAAATTCCCTATGCACTATGGGACGGTTCTCAAGAATCATTTGATTCGATAAACGAATGATTCAAAAGAACCGTCCCTACTATTCCCTCCTATTTTTTGCGGTACAAGTACATTGTGAATGGTGCGAAAATTCCTATTATAATAACTGATGCTAGAAGAACCCAACTAATCTCTTCAATGGTTGCAGTTCCGTGCATTAAGCCTCTAGTAGCTGTCACAAGTAAGGAGATGGGATTTACCTCTACAAAGGCTTCTAGCCATGATGGTAATGTTCTTGGATCAACAAACACATTACTAACAAAAGTTAATGGAAAGAGGACCAACATGCTAACACCCATTAATGATTTTTCAGAACGTAAAATCAGTCCAAGTGTCGTCCATATCCAAGAAAGACTGAATGAAAACAAAAGCAAAAGCCCTACTCCAAGTAAAACCCCTACTAAACCACCATCTGGCCGAAACCCCATAATAAATCCAAGAGTTATCATAATTGCAGAAGCTAATGAGTAGCGAACCGTATCCACAAGTAACATTCCTACTAGAACAGATGGTCCCCAAATAGGTAATGAACGAAAACGATCGAAGACTCCTTTTCTAATGTCGTTGTTGAGCTCCATTCCTGTGTACATCGTTATTGTAACTACCGTCATGGCTAAGATTCCTGGAAGTAGGAATTGTAAATAATCGGACGTTGACCCAGCAATAGCGCCACCGAACAAGTAAGTAAACATAAGTAAAAACATGATTGGGAAAGCAGTAACGTCTAGCATTTGTTCAGGGACATATTTTATTTTTAACAGTGCTCGCCAACCGAACGTAAGAGAAGTGGAAATTCCATTTGGCTTTACTGGACGTTCCCGACTGGATAGAGCACTAATCATCGCTTCATCTACTTCAAGCTTATTTTCCGTATCTAGATTATGATTCATCCTACTTCCCCCTTTCTATGAATATGTTGAACTTCTTCACCATTCTCCTCATCTATATGATCTTCAACTGGTTTTCCAGTCAACGTGAGAAAAACTTCATCAAGACTTGGTTGACCTAGCGAAAAATCCGTAAGTTTTATATTCGCATTGGCTAATTTTCCTAGAGCATTTGTTACTAGTTCCGTATCAGATACTTGTGCTACTATTGCCAATGGATCAGAAGGAAGTTGAATATCTACATGAAGTTCCTCAGTTAAAAGTTTTGCAGCCTCTGCTCGTTGATCTGGATCTAAAACACGAACGTGTAGTTTCCCTGCTCCAACAGAGGCTTTCAGTTCCCCACTCGTCCCTTCCGCAATAATTTTTCCTTGATCGATGACAGCAATCCGGTCCGCAAGCTGATCAGCTTCTTCCAGGTATTGTGTCGTTAACAACACAGTAGTACCAGTACTAACAAGGACTCTTATAATATCCCAAACTTGATTACGACTACGAGGGTCTAGTCCAGTTGTTGGTTCATCAAGAAATAGTAATTCAGGAGAAACGACGATACTTGCTGCAATATCAATTCGCCGCTTCATCCCTCCAGAGTAATTCTTCACTTGTTGTTTAGCAGCATCCTTTAAACCAAAAGCTGTTAAAAGTTCCATTGCCCTTTCTTTTGCTTCTTTTCTAGAAAAACCAAGCAGTCGTCCAATCAAAATGAGGTTCTCCATCCCAGAAAGGTCCCCATCAACAGATGCAAATTGACCAGTTAAGCTTACTTTTTTTCGGACTTCTGTAGCCTCTCCCATGAGATCATACCCAAGTATTTTGACACTTCCTTCATCAGGTCGTAATAACGTTGCTAGCATCCTTACTGTTGTTGTCTTTCCTGCTCCATTAGGACCTAGAAAACCGTAAACGGTCCCTTTAGGTATTGCTAAATCTACTCCATCTACCGCTTTATTTTCCCCGAATATTTTCTTGAGGCCCTTTGCTTCAATTGCCAATTCTCCATTAGCATGTTTTTCACCCATACGTATACAACCCCTATTCTAAAAACTATGTTCAAGTAATTCTATCATCATTTAACGACTTAAATGCTTAAAAAGTTTCAAATACCTTTGTTCAGATGTAAAAAAACTTAAACGGTTAAATTAGGAAATATTTTCATAGATGAATTATACGTTACCAATAAAATTTATATAACAGTCCAGAGACTAAATATGAATCAGTCTAGAGTCGTAGGGACGGTTCTAGCGAATCATTCGTTTCACAAAACGAATGATTCATGAGAACCGTCCCTCAGAATCCGTTGGTTTTTACTTCCGCGGTAGGGTAGCGTTAGGTCTTTTTCGGCAAGTATGAAGGGACCATCTACTAGTACATCCACATAGGTCAATAATTCTAATTTATCATTGTCCTTGCTTTTCTGAATTTCTTCAAGGGTCCAACCCGTGTATGCCCATATATTTTTACCATAGGCCTTTAACTGTTTCGCAATTTCTTTTACGGCTTTCGCTTGAAAGAAGGGGTCTCCTCCACTGAGAGTAATATCTGTCATAGGATTCAGCGCTTCCCGTACGACTTCGTCAACAGTCATAGTTTTTCCATTGAATATGCTCCAAGACTGGGGATTATGGCAACCTTCACAATAATGTGGACAACCTGCAAAGAAAATAACCGTCCGTAATCCTTCACCATCTACGACAGAGTCATGATAAATAGACATAACCTGCACTTTGTCCATTAGGAATGCCTCAGTCGATTTCTTTCTTCTTCCGCCTTTGCCGTATTCCACTTGTCCATCGTTCCTACTAAATAACCTGTAATCCGACGAATCCTATCAAAGTGCTGTTCATCTGTTGAAAAACAATTAGGACATTCATTATTAATTTTCCCGTTATAACCACAGCATCTACAACGATCCACAGGATGATTTATGCTTCCATAACCAATTCCATGCTCCGCCATTGTCTTTACGATTGTATCCATAGCTTTTCTATTTTTACGAACATCTCCATCGACCTCAATGTACGTTATATGACCTGCATTCGTATACGAATGATACACCCCTTCACGCTTTATTTTCTCAATTGCACGGATCGGAAAATGAACAGGGATGTGAAATGAATTTGTATAATATTCTCGATCTGTAATGTCTTTTAGAAGGCCGAATTTCTCTCTATCTCTCTTCGTAAATTTACCACTAAGTCCTTCTGCAGGTGTTCCGATCAGAGTATAATTTAAATCATAAACAGAACTTGCCAGATCACATTTTTGTCGTAAATAGGCAACTATTTTTTCCCCAAGCTCTTGTGCATCATCACACTCTCCATGATGTTTTCCTGTGAGTGCCTTCAAGCATTCAGCAAGCCCAATAAACCCAATACTTAAGCTACCATGCTTGAGTACATCCTGTAACGTATCATCCTTATTAAGCTTATTACTATCCTTCCACACCCCTTGACCATGTAAAAACGTAAAGTCTTTCACTAGCTTCTTTGATTGAAAGAGTAAACGATCGTGAAGCTGCCTTATAACAATGTCTGTATATTTTTCAAGGTTCGTAAAAAAATCATTAATCCCCCATGATGAGAGAGCAATTCGAACAAGGTTCAAACTTGTAAATGATAAATTCCCTCGTGCCACACTATTTTCTATTCCATTACCATGTCGATTTCCCATTATTCTCGTACGGCAGCCCATGTACGCTACTTCTGATGCAGGATTACCTTCTTCATAGTAATAAAGATTAAAAGGAGCATCAATAAAACTGAAGTTAGGAAACAATCTTTCTGCTGTCGTTTCTAATGCTAGTTCATATAAGTCATAATTAGGATCAGTTTCATAAAAATTAACACCTTTTTTCATCTTCATTATTTGTATAGGAAAAATAGGTGTTTCACCTTTTCCTAAACCAGCTTTCGTAGCTAACAAAAGATTTTTTACAAGGAGTCGACCTTCTTTACTTGTATCTGTTCCGTAATTAATAGAAGTAAATGGAACCTGTCCACCACTCCGAGAATGAAGGCTGTTTAAATTATGTATAAACGCTTCACACGCTTGATAACATTCCTTATCTGTCTCTTCCCACGCTATTTCTTCTAGCTTATCCATGTTAAATGATAACTTATATCCTACTAGCCTATTAAGGTGTTTTTCATAAGTTTTTTTGACATAAGGGGCTAAGTCATAATCAATTGCTTGGTAGCTTTGCCCACCATGCTGTTGGTTTTGATTGCTTTGAAAAATAATCGCAGCTAAAGCCATAGCGGTCATTATTGTTTTAGGAGGTCGCATAAAACCGTGGCCTGTGTCAAAACCATTGGATAAAAGTTCACCAAGGGGAATTTGACAGCAAGTTGTTGTCCCAGTAGCCATATAATCTAAGTCATGGATATGGATGAAATTTGCATCTACCGCCTCACAAACCTCTTTTCTTAATAAGTAGTTTTTGGCATATGCCTTGGCACTCTCACTAGCAAACTTGTTCATTTGACCACTAGGAGAACGACCATCCACATTGGCATTCTCTTGAATAAGATCTTGATTAGAACTAGAAACAATGTCGTGAAACGATGACAATAATTCATTTGTAAAACGATTAGTTGGTCCTTTGACGGTCATTCCTAACATCTCCTTTTTGTGGGGACGGTTCTCGTGATTCATTCGTTTAGCGAAACGAATGATTCAAAAGAACCGTCCCAATTAATCAATCGAAAAAATCCATCTCCTTTCGGAGATGGATTTTTAATAGTAGAATGTAAACTAAGCAGCATTCAACAGGCATAACTAGACAAATGAATAGCGTCCTATATAACTTATACCCTCATTCTACCTTCCCAGCTCCCGAAGAAGATAATGCAACATAAAATGGTAGGTCTCCTGACTTGTGCTTCATTCTACTTTAAGCCCTTCCCATCATAATGACAGTGGATTCACTTATTTCGTAAGCACTTACAGTTGCGGGGACAGTTCTGGACTTCCACCAGATTCCCTATTAAGCCTGTATGGCACCAATTTTACTGGCATATCACAATATGTAGTTGTTTATTTCTAACTGACACACAATATATACAATAACAATACTAGTTTAGTATACTATGGTAAATTGTACAAGGGATTTTTGGTGACGGTTTTGCATCTTTTCTGTGTCAAGATCTTTATGATAATTCGTTATATGAGTAGAGTCGATTATTGCAGCTTCTCCATTAGAGATAATTATGTAAGATTCCCCGTTTAATATGAAAAAGGTACATAACAGTTACTTAATCACATTCCCATTCCAGTTAAGCATACCACCAGTAACATTAATGAGTTTGCTATACCCAAGGTCTTTTAGTATATTGGCTGCTTGAAGACTTCTGTTTCCACTGCGACAAATAATTACAACTGTATTATCTTTTGGAATCTCATTGTATTCTGTATCTAGTACACTCAATGGTATATTCAGCATACCTTCAATATGGCCTTCGTTATATTCATTCACTTCTCGCACATCTAAAAAGAAGATGTTATCAGTATCATGGTTGTTCAACATTTCTGCAAGTTCCGCCGTATTAATCTGTTCAATACCACTTTTAAGGTAAAATTGATATCCCACTATACTGAGTAAGATGATAGCTGATATGATAATATGCCAATACTTTTTAAACAAACTTATTCCTCCCCTTTCTATCATGTTCATTTATATTCCCAATTAGGTACAATCGAACTTTTTTAATAACGTTTGTTATACACTCTTGTTAATGGCATTCATTAACCTTTTTTCAATATCAGCCGCAAACTCCATCAACTTTTTATTATCTACAGATTTTATCAACTCTGTAGGTTTTGGCATTCCAATTTTTGTCTCACCTCGATCAACATAGACTACGATTTTGCATGGAAGAAAATACCCAGCAAGTTTATTCACATCTAGTACCCGTTTCGCTTCATGGGGATTACAAACTTCTAACACGGTAAAATCCTCATCAAATGTTAAACCTTTTTCTAGGAGTTTTTCTTTAACGTCAAATTCCCAAAGGACACCAAACTTCTCTTCTTGTAAGCTATCTTGAAGCTTCCTGATCGTCTCTTTGATTCCTCTTGTAGAATTTACAGTATAATGAAACATAATTCTCATCTCCTTTATTTATTTGGTTTTCTTATTTTCACCCTATCCACAAGTATAGGTGTACTCCAAATTATTGGTTTACCACTTGGAACAAAAATCTATAAAATAGGCTCAAAATTTCTAATGTTACTTTTAGAAGAAAAAGTACGTTATCAATAAATAGGCTCCTACCAGGATCCAAAGCCAAGTACCCGGTCAAAAAGCAGGCAATTTTCTCTGCTTTTTCTCACGGCTATTTGCTTTCGAAAAAGTTCCTCAACCTCCATTACTACACGATTATCTAGCTTCTTAAATTCCGACATAGTGGTATGCCTCCTTTTTCCTTATCCTCAATCTAATCATTCAATCTTATATCATCATTTCCATATAATGCCCCATACCTATGATGGTATAATCACTTTAAAAAATTATATCACGCACCTTTTTCTTTCCCTCACTCAACCCAACTACCATAATCTCCCTTCATCATTAATTCCAAGCACTCATTCCACCATTTACAGATTTCCGAAAAGAAAGCGCATGCAGGGCGTAGCCCCTCTTTAGAGATGGGATGAATTTTCGGTAGGCTTTAGCCTAAATTATTGAATAATACGAACACCTGTGCTATTCTACAAGTAGTACAAATGTTCTTTGAAAACTGAAGATATGGAGTTGTGGCAAGAAGCGATAAATAACGTTTGCCACGTAAAATCTTCAACGTTCGTCCTTAAAATTTCGGTTTGATACGACCGATACGGAACGATAAGCACACAAGAGGTCTTTTAGGCTGGCTTGACGAAGTGCCTAGCTATACGCTATACGTCCATTGATGTTCTAAGAGAAACAGGTTAGTGCTTGAGTGGAAACTCTCTCTTTTGAGAGATAAGGGCACTCTTGAAAAGCCTGTCAGTATCTTAGAACCCCACTGGCTTTAGCCGTGGGAGTATCAGTTCTCATCCCACTTTGAGAAATAACAACCACTTCTTTATCCTTTGATAATTGTTTAGCATCTTTTGATAATTCGTGAAGGGGTATGTTTATAAATTCTTTAATGTGGCTATTAACGTACTCCCCTGTTGTTCTTACATCAACAAACTGAATATCTTTCTTTTTAAGTTTATCCTTTAATTCAGCAATAGAGATTTGATTAACCCCTTTAACTGGTACGAATTTGTTAATGAAAAATAAAGCAATAAGCCCAAATATTAGAATATTGATAATGATGTCCATCCTACAGATCTCCTTTATTCTTTTGTATGAAGCATGTGTCTTGAAAACATGATTAATTGATTTATTTCAGTTCCCCACATACATATACCCGTATAAGTATATACACTAACAAAATTTTTTACTAATAAATGATCAAAATACAAGTGAAGACACCTATAGGGGTATTTCAAGTGCATGTACAGCCACTTGTCACCCCAATAAACGACTATCCCTATCTACTTTTTACTAATAAATTTACAGCTTCTTGAATAAATTGTTCTGTATCTTCACCTTTTTCTATTTGCTCTCTAACACAATGCTCTAAGTTTGTACTTACAACAAGACCTATCGTACGATCAAGTGCATTTCTTGCAGCTGAAAGTTGAACAACAAGATCTTTACAGTCCTTTTCTTCTTCCATCATTCTTAAAATAGCTTTCACTTGTCCTTCTATTCGTTTTACTCTATTTTTCATTTGATCCGTATATTCCATACATTTCCCTCCAAATCAAAAAAACGTGTCAATATACTTTATACACTATACCCGCATAGGTATAATGTCAACTTGAAGATGGTTCTCATGAATCATTTCTATAGCAAAAAGAAGGAAGCAAGAGTTTATCCCCTTGCTTCCTTCCATTTTTCATTTACTAAATCTACTTGTGATCAGTTAATTATTAGAGGTAAAGCCCATTTGTCTTAGTTGCTGTTGTGCCTTTGTTAAACTCTGTACAGTCTGTTCCTGCCAACTGATTAAACTTTGGATAAATTCCTTAAATTCAACAGGGGCATTTCCCTTCATAACAGGTAGCCATCTTGTTACCTCATGATCTGCTAATAATGCATTATCAACACAGGAAACCATGGTTTTAACAATTGTTTCGTGGCTTTCCCCACTTTGCAATCGTTTTGCACTACCCAAAGCAGTCACCCGATGATAGGAAGATTCATACAATTGCTCATGCATTTGATCCAGTCCTTCCAAATTTTCCGTTGCAGGAATGTGATACAGTTGAGAACTCATGGAACAGACCATCTCTTCCCCTTGCATACTTTGGGTTAAAAGTTGTAATACAGATGACCAATCTTCTTGTGGATATGGATGAAAATAATACAATACATTCACCTACTTATAAAAAATTCCATATATACTATGCCTTTAGATAATTATTTGCCCCTAAAATTTATTTAGGACGGTTCTACTGATTCTTTCGTTTAGCGAAACGAAAGAATCAGTAGAACCGTCCCTATATCCCATAATTTAAGTTGCAATAATTACATTTATCCCTTTATCTCTTAGATTCTGAATCGTTGTCTCATCTGTATATTTATCTGTGATGATGTTATGGATACTGTCTATATTACTGATTTTAGTTAAGGCGCGAGTGCCAAATTTACTATAGTCAGCCATATAATAAACCTGATCAGAAAGTTCAATTACTTTAAGTCTTAAGCGAGCTTGTAGCTCGCTATCGTCACTTATTCCTCTTTTAATATCAATGCCCTTACTAGATATAAATGCCTTATCGATAAAATATTGATCAATGGATTTCTCAGCTAAGGGACCTACGAATGAAAGGGACATTTTCGTTAACGTACCACCTATACAAATAACATTGATCTTCTCTTTTTCACTTAATTCCAAAGCAACTTTCATAGAGTTTGTTAAAACTGTTAATGACATATTTGGTAGGCGAGCTGCCACATACCATGCTGTAGTGCTGGCATCTAAGAAGATCCTATCATCTTCATGAATATGACTGATGACCTCAACAGCAATGTTCTTTTTTTCTTCTATATTCATTACTTCGCGTTTTGTATATGATATTTCCGATCGACTTGTTTCTACAGACACTGCCCCACCATGACTTCTAGTTAATTTACCTTCCCGTTCTAGCTTCCCTAAATCTCGTCTAATCGTTTCTTCTGTTACTCCAAAGATCTCACTCAGTTCAGATACGCGAATACTGCCCCGTTCATTAACTAGTAAAACAATTTTTTTATATCTTTCTTCAGCAAGCATTATGAACCATTCCCTCTCATTCATGTACAATCCAAACTTATTTCCATGTGTCGTACTTGCATATCATTACAATATAGAATACCTTAATTGGAGTTTAAATACCAAATATTACATTCACCACTACTGTCTTTGTAGCCATAATATAAGTTGTGATTCCCAATTAAAAACACTCTATTGTTAGTTATTTCAATTTATCTAGTGAAGGCTGCTGGTACTCCTCCATCTACTGTAATCATAGAACCTGTCGTTTTTTCTGCTTTGGATGAGGAGAAAAATGCAATAGAGTCTGCAATGTCCTCTGGAAGAATGTTTACTAATAATGTTGTACGTTTACGGTAATGTTCTTCTAATTGATCAGGATCAATCCCATAGGCAGCTGCACGTTCTTCTCTCCACCGGGAACCCCAAATGGCAGAACCTTGTAATACTGCATCAGGTAAAACAGAGTTCACACGTATTCCGTACTCTCCCCCTTCTGCAGCAATACATCGAGCTAAATGTGTTTCCATTGCTTTCACAGAGCTGTATGCTGCTGCATTTTTTCCAGCATATATCGAGTTTTTAGACCCGACGAAGACCATGCTTCCTCCAATTGCTTGTGTTTTCATTTGTTTAAATGCTTCACGTGCGACTAAAAAATAACCCGTACCAAGAACATTCATGTTTAAGTTCCACTCTTTTAATGTCGTTTCATCGAATGGGCTTGAAGTTGCAAGACCTGCATTATTTACGATAATATCAACCCCGCCATACGTTAATGCAGTTGCTTCAAAGGCAGCTTGAACCTGTTCTTCACTAGTAACATCCATTTTAATGGCAAGAGCACGTCCTTCACCAAACTCTTCATTCAGTTTAGCTGCAATTTTCTCTGCACCTTCTAGGTTTAAATCTGCTAAAACGACATGTGCGCCTTCTGAAATAAACTTTCTTGCAGTAGCACTTCCAATTCCACCAGCACCTCCTGTTATAAAGGCAACTTTCCTAGAGAATTCAGCTTCTGCTGGAGCAAGAGATAATTTATATAGCTCAAGTGGCCAATATTCAATATTATAAGATTCGTTTTCATTTAAAGATACAAAGTTTCCTAGTGCAGTAGATCCTTTCATGACGGAAATGGCACGAGTGTAAAGAGCTCCACTAACATTCGCCATGACCATATTTTTCCCTGAGTTCACCATACCAATACCAGGGATTAATATCACTCGTGGAGCTGGCTCCATTATTACGTCACCATCATTTTTATTACGTTCAAAATAATCATTATACTCTTCCTTGAAGCCTTCTACACCTGCTTTTATGGACGAAATTAACTGATTAACGTCTTTCGTTTGTGGATCCCAATCAATATAGAGTGGTACTCGTTTTGTATGAACTAAGTGATCCGGACAAGCAGCTCCAACTTGGGAAAGTACTGGTGCATCGTGACTATTTACGAACTCTAGTATATTTTCACCAGTATCATAGGTTAATAGCATTTTCTTCTCATCACTAACGGCTCCACGAATAACAGGTAACACTTGATTTAACACATCTTTTTTCTCCTGCTCAGATAGTGATTGATATTTTTGTCCACCAAATACTTTCTTCTCTTCAATTTTCTCATTAATATACGATTCTGCTTCATTAATAACGGAGATAGTTTTATCGTAGCTCTCCTTAGCAGTTTCTCCCCATACAACTAATCCGTGCTTTTCCATTAATACAAGCTCAGCGTTAGGATTGTTTTGTACCCCCTCTGCAATCATCTTCGATAGTGTAAAACCAGGACGAATATAAGGTACCCAAACAAAACGGTTACCGAATATTTCTTCTGCTAACTGTCTTCCATTATCGGCACAGCAAAGACTTATAATTGCATCTGGATGTGTGTGATCTACATGCTTGTATGGTAAAAATGCATGTAACAAGGTTTCAATAGAGGCTCTTGGGTGTTTACTATCAATCATACAATGGGATAAGTATTCTACCATTTCTTCATCTGGCATTTCATCTCGTTCCATTAACGGGCGAATATCTTCCATATTTAATCCTGTAAAGTTCTTGTGCTTCATGGTTGCTAAGTCAGATCCGCTTCCCTTCACCCACATAACTTCAATATCGCGGCCTCGGAAATCCTTTTCCACAGTTTTCATTGATGTATTACCGCCACCCCAGTTACAAACAGCACGATCGGAACCAATTAAATTCGAACGATATACTAATTCATCTAAACCCGTTTTCAAACCTTTTGCTTCCTGTTCACCCCATAAATTTTTAACCATGACAACCTCCGTTTTTATTTGATTATTTTTGATTTACCTATAATTACAGTTTAACATAACTTTTTTTATGTTTGAATTACTTTATATTAATTTTGTTTTAAAAAAATATATTCAACTTTCAAACCTTAATAACACCTTTTCCTTCTTCATTTATAAAAAAGGGTATCATTTAGGTTATTAAAACCCGAAATGATACCCTTTATTATCATTAATTTGCTTTCAGTACACCTGATTTCGGAGTGACGCCGAATGCTTTTGCCAATTCAAGCAATTCTGCATCCGTAATAACCTGCATTACTCCACCTTGGTGTGAGTTAATGATTGTATATATTTGCGCTGCCTTTTCTGCCGTTTCAATTAAACCAAATGTTTCATCTATTGTTGCTCCAGCTCCAAACACTCCATGATGTGGCCATACAACTAATTCGAATTCCTTCATTTTCTCTGCTGTCTTTTTTCCAATAGCATCTGTTCCAGGGATCATCCAGGGTAATATTCCTACACCATGAGGGAACACTACAACACATTCTGTACACATTTGCCATAATGTACGAGTAAATTCATTTTCATCAAGCTCGTGTGTAAAAGTCATCGCTAATAGATTAGTAGCATGATTATGCATAATAACACGGTGGTTAGGATCTACTTCTAACCTTGCAATATGGCTCATAAAGTGAGAAGGAAGTTCACTGGTAGGTTGCCCGTCGTTCTCAAGCCCCCATAAAATATCAATATCAGAACCGCAGTCGCTAACTTGTATTATCCCAAGACAATCTGAAGGATTATTTTTAACGTTTTTAAAATACTTTCCTGATCCTGTAACAAGAAAGTATTTACCAGCTAGCTCTGGTACTGGGAAATTTAATTTCAACGTGCGAAGTACTCTTGTTGTGTCAATATAAGGTATAATTTCATCTTCCATTAAAAGATAACTGATATTCCCACCATTTCTTTCATCCCACCCCATTCGCCACATGTTATCAGTTGCCTCAATCATCCCTTTAACAATAGGTGATTCAATGACCTTTTTATCAATTATCTCTAGCAATGCATTTTGCAAGTTTTTATCATTAATCACGGATACTCACTCCTTCAAAACAATCTATATTTACCTACATTCCCTACATAAAAAAGCAGATTTTGTTCAGTATTTCACTTTTAAACCTACTTTTATATTATGAGGTTTACAGTATTAAGTCAATATTAAAATGTTTGTTTGTTTTTGATTATGTTATTTTAAATCTGTTTTGTCACGTAAAAGTCAAATTTAACGAAACATTTTAAGTTACAAACACAAATGAAAGAACGAACCCTTCATTGGATCCGTTCTCTATGTCCGATTAGTTGTTTTCAAAACTGCTACAGTGTTCTAATTTTTTCGTTCAATACACCGTCATCATTTTTAATTCTTGTTCTCTAAGTTCTGTTTAACAATTCTTCTTCCTCATACCGTTTTACTTCCTCTAGCCAGCTTTCTTTCACTGGTACTCCCATTTGTTCACAATAGTAGTCCCAAATAGCACCAAATGGATAAGTTTTAAATTCTTCGAGTAATGCTAGTCTTTCCGTAAAATTTCCTTCCTCTTGTAACTTTTTTAGTTTTTCGTTCGGCATTAGTAGTGCATACAATAACGATTTAATCATGTTACGTGTACCAATCGTCCAGGCAGCAACACGATTGATACTTGCATCAAAGAAATCTAACCCTATAATGACACGATCTAATGCGTCGTTTCGCACTATTTCTAGACTGATTTCTTTTAACTCATCATCTAAAATAACCACATGGTCACTATCCCAACGGACAGGTCTTGATACGTGTAGCGCTAATTTTTCATTGAATAGCAGCATGGATGAGATTTTATTAGAAACTGTTTCCGTAGGGTGATAATGTCCTGTATCAAGTAAGCATAGTTTATTATTTTGTAAGGCATAGCTTAAGTAAAACTCGTGGGATCCAACTACATACGATTCGGATCCGATTCCAAACACTTTACTTTCCACCGCATCCAAGTTATATTTTTCATCTATTTCCTCTGCAAAAATTTCATTTAGAGCTTCCTTCAGATGTTTTCTTGGTGTTAAGCGATCACTTGGAATATCCTTATACCCATCCGGAATCCATATATTAGTTAAACTAGGAGTTCCAAGCTCTCTTCCGAAGTATTCGCCAATTTTACGACTGACCTTACAGTGAGCAATCCAGAATTTACGAATTTCTTCATCAGGATGAGCTAACGTTAATCCATCTGCAGCTTTTTCATGGGAGAAAAGAGTTGGGTTAAAATCGAGACCAAGTCCTTGTTCCTTCGCCCAATTAACCCAATTTTCAAAATGCTTTGGCTGTAATTCGTCTCTTTCCACCTCTACGCCATTTGTTTCGGCATAAATTGCATGGAGGTTCACGCGATGCTTTCCAGGAATGAGAGAAAGGGCTTTTTCAAGGTCCATACGTAGCTGTTCAGGTGTCGTAGCTTTTCCAGGATAGTCACCTGTTACATCAATTCCACCAGATAATTCTCGTTGATTCACTTCAAAACCAGTGATATCATCCCCTTGCCAGCAGTGAATCGAAACAGGTACTTGCTTTAGTGTTTCTAACGCTTTTTCTACATCAATTCCCCATTTCTCGTAGTCTTTCTTCGCTACTTCAAAGATATCTTTTACTGACATATTATCTCTCCTCTATTAAACTCGTATATTTTTTTACATCGAAGGAATCCTTGATGAAGGAACGCGCCTCATTTATATTCTTAAACTCTCCTAAGGCAATAAGCTGTGCTACAATATTGCCAATTGCCGTTGCCTCAACTGGACCTGCATAAACATCCTTTTTCGTTTTCTCAGCAATCAGTTGGTTTAACAATTCATTTTGACAACCACCACCGATGACATTTATTCGATCAAATGTCGCCTCATATATTTCTTCAATCTGACCTATAGCCGCTTCATAACTAATCACTAAGCTATCAAATATACACTTTGCCAATTCACCAGGAGTTTGTGGAATTTCTTGCGACGTTTCACTGCAATAGTGTTGAATCGCCTCAATCATATTGTTTGGCTTGAGGAACCTTTCATCATCCACGTTTACGGTTGAGATAAAATCTTTAGACTGACGAGCAAGGGTCACTAGCTCTGCAAAGGAGTATTGATCCTCTAAATTACGTTTTACTTCCTGAATCATCCAAAGACCCATGATATTTTTTAAAAACCGATAACGGTAATCAATGCCACCTTCATTCGTAAAGTTATAATCCAGTGCCCTATTAGTACAGATTGGGAAGGCATTCTCTACACCAATGAGGGACCATGTACCAGAACTTAAATAAATCGACCCTTTCGTTTCAGGTACTGAAATAACCGCAGACCCAGTATCATGGGTAGCTGGAAGGATCACTTCTATATCAAAACCAATTTCACTGATTATCTCTTGTTTCAAGTTTCCTAAAACGGTTTTTGGCAGTTTTATGTCTTGAAACATGTCTTTATTAATTCCCAGCTGATCTAATAATTGGTCATCCCACTTTTTCGTGGAGGCATTCACTAGCTGAGTGGTAGTGGCATTCGTATACTCGTTCGCTTTCACTCCGGTAAGTAAGAAATTGAGATAATCGGGAATCATTAAAAATGTTTTTGCTTTTTCTAAAATTTCCGGATTGTTTTTCTTTATAGAGTAAAGCTGATAAATCGTATTGAACTTTTGAAATTGAATACCAGTATTTTTATACAAATGTTCCTTAGAGATCGTCTGAAAAACCTCTTCCATCATCCCGTCTGTTCTCGGGTCACGATAGGCAATAGCATCCGTTAATAAATTGTCGTCTTCATCTAGTAATACGAAGTCAACTGCCCATGTATCAATACCAATACTCTCTGGTTGAATGCCATTTTCGAGGCACTTCTTCAGTCCGTTCTTTATTTCATTAAAAAGTTTATCAATTTCCCAGCAAAAATTTTTTCCATTGTGGACGATCTTGTTTTCAAAACGGTGGATTTCCTTTAGCTTCAATTTGTTATCTTCTACATACCCATGTATCATTCTTCCACTTGATGCACCTATATCAACTGCTATACTAGACTTGCCCATTTTCTCACCCTTTCTAGAAAGCGTTTTCATATACTAATCATAATTTAGAAAGGAGATTAAAAATATATCTTCATTTACCAATTTATTGTCCTTATTTGCAATAAAGACTAGCAATCTAACACTACTTACTAGACTTTGTTAAGCTTCGATTTTTCTGCAGAAGGGTACGCGCTTTTCGTATTGGTGGGTATAGCACCTTTCAATTCAATAAATTTAACCATTATATTAAAATCAACAATGTCGATTTATAGATCTTAAATAAAAAATACTTCATTCATGGATTTAGTCCTGAATGAAGTATTAAACATCTCAAATTATTATTTTGTTAGTTTATGAAATTATTTCGGAATCTCTTAGGAGTTTGCCCGTATTTTTCTTTAAATATCCGATAGAAGTAACTAATGTTGTCGTAACCAACTTGGTCCACTACTTCTCCAATTGCAATGTCAGTTGTTTCTAATAATTCCTTTGCTTTAGATAATCTTTTTTCCTGTAGAAGGTTTTTAAAGGTTTGGTTAGTTGCTTTTTTAATACTTTTACTCACCGTATAAATTGGCAGGTTTAATCGATTTGCGAGCTCACCTAAAGTGGCATTTGGATAATTCTCATCAATATACTTTAACCCTTGTATAACTAAATTCCTTTCAATAGGCACTTTCTTTTTCTGTTCCAATTTGTCTGAATTTTTTATAAGCTGCACAAGGAGAAGACCCATATAAAGTTTTACAGATGAATCAGAAAGAAGAGTTTGTTGATGTAATTCAATAATTATATTCTCTAAAATACTTTGGATTTCCGTTATCTCTGATACTTTAAAATATAAATATTCCCCATTATACGTATTGTTGTACAAACTATTTAAAAGAAAATCACTAACCATATTTTCTGAGGAGAGGAAAGAAAAGATGAATTTTAGAAAATCGGGATGAACTATAAAATTTAGGATTATATCTTCTTTTGCACAAGCATTTATTTCGTGTTCTATATGTTGGTTTAAAAATAATAATTCACCTTGTTTTAATGTGATTTTCTCATCTCCAACTCGTTGCTTTAACTGACCATGAAAAACATAATTAATTTCAATATAATCATGTTTATGCTTTGGAAAATCTACAAATCTTGTATGCTTTCTTACGACGATCTTTTTTTCATTTCGTAAAAATTTATCCCTTTCAATTACAAAATTGTGTTGACTTGTGTATAACCCCTTCTCCACTTCTTGTTTTTGCTGTAGAATTCTCTGCTCTTCTTCCGTTATTTCCATTAGTTCTTGTAGAAGGTTAGTTTTCAATACAATCACCCACCTTATTGAATAAAGGAATACTTTGAATGTATTATCATATTTACTTCTTTATTATAATCTATTTTTTAACTCTTGTAATAATTGATAATAATTAATGGACCCACATGCAATTGTTGCTTTTGTTATATGCCTCAAGACAACTCGAAGATAATTCGTGAAGCCTATGCTCGTCGGTGGTGTCTGTGTCTCCTCCTTCACTACTATGCCAATATTTATTTTCGAGGATAGACGGCATAGAATTTAGTGTATAGACTTTATGGAAATTCATAAATAAAAGAGACAAAACCCAATTCCGGTTTGTCTCTTTCAAAAATCTTCTATTCTAAATAAAATACTTCTTGTAATTCTTTCGATACAGGGCTATTATCTTCGTTCGTTTCCATAATATCTTTCATATAAGCCCACCATTTTTGACATATAGGGCTTTCAGCTACTTGGTCCCACTTTTCTTCGCTTTCGATTACTACATAGGCAAATAGTGTCCCAGTAACTTCATCCAAAAATATGGAGTAATTGTGGGCACCATGGTCCTTCAACATTTTTTCCATTTCTGGCCAAAGCTCATCGTGACGCTTTTTATATTCTTCAAAACTATCAGTATAGACTTTCATGATCGATGCTTTTCTTATCATATTTGTCACCTCCCTCTTTTTGGGACAGTTCTCGTGAATCATCCGCTTCTGTAAACGAAAGATTCAAAAGAACTGTCCCATTATGTTAAGATAAAAGAATATTTGCAGGAGAGTAATATAGATGCTCTCCATTTTTTTTGGTATCTTTCTTATAGCATATCATGCATTTAATAATAGATTTAGGAGTGGAGATTAGAAATGAACAAAAAAGACATTGCACACATTCGAAGACAATTTAAAGTTGGTAATGATTTACTAAAAATTAGTGACATATTTAATGTATATATAATGAAAGAGTCTAGTGACATATACCATTATCAAAGTCAACCCTTCGATATGCTGGATCAGGACCAACAGGAGTTATTTATGAACAACTTTAAAAAAGTTCTTGCAGGTCAACTCGATGAAAAGCTATTCGAGCTAAAGTTTCGTCGTGAATCTGAAAATAATAGTCAGCTTATTTTGCACCAAGGGTTATTAAGCAGTGATGTAGATAACTGGAAAGAACAAATGCTTCGAATAGTAGAAAAAATGCTAAAAAATCAACAATACGAAATGGATATTGTTATAACATTTATTCGTGGAGAGTATTTCAAACCAATGAAACGACGTAGTGAAGAATCTGAAGAAAATGAACGGGATGCTGTTTATTCCCATTCCTTTATTTTAAGTAGTATTAACAAAACACAAGAGCCTAAAAAAGAATTACTTTTTGACTACGTGGAAAAGGAATTCAAGTACAATTTTGTTGTAGATCCTATCATTAACCTTAGTGCACCGATTGCTGGGTTTTTATTTCCATGTTTTACAGATAATTCAGCAGATGTAAACCACATTCTTTACTCTGCAGGTAAAGCACATGAGCCAGACCATCAATTTATTGACGAAGTATTAAATAGTGAAGAAACCATGACTGCAAAAGATGATAAAATCATTTTTGAAGAAATTGTAAAAGATGTCACAGAAGATCAACTAAGTACTACCACACTTTCAAATGTTTATGAAGAAATTAACCGTGTAGTAGAAGAAAATGAAGAAGATGACACACCAAAATTGGATTACAGAGACGTAGAACGAGTTTTAAAAGTTAGTGGAATAGAAGGTATTGATACAGAAAAGGTAGAAACGGCATTCCAGAAAGTGATCGATGATGAGAAATATGAGATAAAAGCTAGCAGCATCGTACCAAAATATACATCTAAATCAATTAAAATTGAAACGAAAGTCGCTAAAATCTCCATTAGTCCACAAGATTTAAGATTCGTAAGACAAATTAATTTTACCGGTAAACGCTATCTGATGATAGAAGTAGAAGAAGACACCGTAATTGATGGTTTTACAATGATCCCGGAAGCTTTCGATGGCAATAAAGAGTAAATTAAGGACGGTTCTTTTGCATTCATTTTTCCCTATAATTGGAGTGGGAGAACAGTCTCCCCCCTCCTTCTCCTCATCTAGTTCTTCCTTTGTTAAATAATATATTGATAGTTCCATATTTTCAACAACATCTCTTCTTTCATTACTACTGATCTCTTCCATTATCTTCAAAGAAACCTTTATATATACTTTATCTCCAATCTCGAAAAAAATGTAACCTTTTTGATTGTTATTACGTAAAAAAGAAGCTGTAGAAAAAATAGTTTCTATTGTATTTTTTGTACGAAATAAGAATGTACTAAAATGTTAAATTTATGAAGGGGAGGATTAATTTGTATAAAGTTATATCTGGACTATTACTATTAATTTTTATCATTGTATTTGGACTGTTAGGTATTTACATTGTAGACGACGGAGAGGAAGCTGTTGTCCTTCAATTTGGCCAACATCATGATACCGTTGTTGAATCAGGGATGAAGTGGCACATGCCCTTTATTCAGACAGTTTGGAAAGAAAACACACAAGAAGTAAAAAGAATGGAATATGGTTTTCGTACTACAACAGAGGGAGATTCAAAAAATCTATCTGAATATGTAGAGGTTAATAGAGAATCACTGATGATTACTGGTGATGAAAATTTAGTATCACTAGAGACAGTCATTCAGTTTCGCATCTTTAATGTTGAACAGTTTTTCTTCAATGTGGATGATCAATATGAAACGATTGCCCACGCGGGAGCAGCTGCTATAAGACGTGTAGTAGCAAGCAATGACTTTGATGGGGTAGTAACGGAAAATCGTGGTGGAGTAGAAGCAGAAATTCACGAACATTTTCAAGAAATATTAGACAAGTATAAAATTGGCGTACAAGTAACTACAGTACAGCTTCAGGATGTGAATCCACCTGTTGAAGTACAAGATGCTTTTCATAAAGTAGTAGGTGCGAGGGAAGAGATGAATGCTTTAATTAACCAAGCAGAAAGCTATGCAAATCAAGTAATTCCTAACGCCAGAGGAAATGCAGCTGAAACAATTGCAATTGCAGAAGGTTATAAAGAAGCACGTGTTGCAGAAGCAAATGGAGATACTGCCCTCTTTAATGAATTACTTGAGTCATATCGACTAGGAGAAAATGTAACACGTACTCGCATGTATTATGAAATGATGGAAGAAATTCTTCCTAATATGGAAAAATATATTGTTGATACTACTGAAGGAAATACATTGAATTTTTTACCTCTCACTAGTTCAAATTCAAGAAACATAATAGAAACAGAATCAGACGAAGACTAAGGAAAGGGTGGTATAAATATGACTGATTTTAACGAAGCTTTCAATAAATAAAAGGTAATAAAAATAAATAGTAATACAATTACAATTGTAAAAAGAATAAGCGCAATTTTAGGAATACTCTTTGTAGCCATTGTAGGTTGGTTTCTATGTACGTTCACGGTGACAGAAACTGATCAAGCAGTTGTTGTTCGATTTGGAGAGGTTCAAAAAATAGTAATCTCTGAAAAAACACCTCAAATTGTAGAACAAATTGAACAGCATAGTCGGTTAAGTAATGTGAAAATCGTTGAAGGAAAGGGACTTCAATTCAAAATTCCTTTCATTGATACAGTAGAAACATACTCTGATCGATTATTGACATATGATACTCGCCCTCGTCAAGTAACAACTCTTGATAAGAAACGAATTGAACTAGATAATTATGCTCAATGGGTTATTTCAAATCCAGCATTATTTAGAGTTACCATGCGGACAGAAGTTAACGCTAACACTCGTCTTGATGATATGATTTATTCCAATTTAAACAGTGAAATCGGACGAACAAATATGACACAGCTTATATCAGATATTGATCACGTAGAGAGCATGCTAGAAAATGTAGTTAATCGTACAAATGCAGGGCTAGAGGAATATGGAATGGAGGTAGTTGATATTCGAATTCGACAAACAGACCTTCCTGAACAAAATTTAGATAATATCTATAATAGAATGAGAACAGAACGTGAGAGAATAGCCAATCGATACTTATCTGAAGGGGAAGAAGAAGCACAAAAGATTCGTTCAAATGCTGACAGAGAAGCTCGAATTATCGAAGCAGAAGCATATGAAACGGCAGAAATTCTTAGAGGACAAGGAGATGCGGAGGCAACTAGAATATATGCAGAAGTGTACAATCAAGATCCAGAATTCTATGAATTCTTCCGTGCATTACAAACATATCGAACAGCACTTGTTAATGATACTACCATTGTTATCCCATCTGATAGTGAGTTTGCTAAGTATTTATTGGGGAACTAAATGAAAGTGATAAATATTAAAGGACTACCCTGATATAAATAGGGTAGTCCATTTTTTAAAAGATAAGAAAGCATAAAATTTTTACTTTGAAGTGTCTAGGAGACAGGACGTCGATAATTTAACCTTTGCCCACAGGACGTAGGCTGTACTTAGGCGGAATTGGGGCGCCTTGCGCTTTTCTTAATAGTATGATAAATGTAAGTGGATTTATATATAAATAAAAATTATAATGCCTGATGCTATCTCCTTCTACATTAAACAACGTTTACAAAATCTAGTTAATAATTTCTTGTCTTTAAAATATAGATCTCTTTTTCAAGATTGTTTACCTTGTTTATAATAAAATCAATATCTTTTATTTTGATTCGGCTGATAATTCAAATTGCTCTCCAATGCCTACTAGTTTTCTTTCAACAGAATCAAACCGTTCATGCATTTCTACTTTTACATCAATGATTTCAGTCCTAATATCTTCTATTTCTGTCTTCATACCTGATATATCCGTTTTCATATCTGTCATTTCTGTCTTCATACCTGATATATCCGTTTTCATATCTGTCATTTCTGTCTTCATACCTGATATATCCGTTTTCATATCTGTCATTTCTGACTTCATGCCTGATATATCCGTTTTCATATCTGTCATTTCTGACTTCATGCCTGATATATCCGTTTTCATATCTGTCATATCGGTTTTTATTTCAGTTATATCATTATTCATTTTATTGAGTAGATCAAAAATTTGTTTTTCCATTTATGTCACCTCACTTCCCTATTATAATACAAGCTTTACTAACGTGCATCATCACACCTTTCGTTATTTTAGTAATACCCTTTTAAAGAAAAAAAGCAGTTTCTGGATTTTCAAACAATCGGTTAATATGTTACACAAATGTCACTAGAAAATTCATTATTAGATTAAATCTATCTTTTAAGAATCTAAGTGTTAATAAGTTGATTATAATCTACTAAAATCAAAAGAACAAGTGTTCTATGTAAAATATTCTTAAATTTGTAATAAAATATAAAATAATGTAGAGGTGTATTTGGGTAGTGTTAATTTTGCTCTTTAAGCAACGTGTATTCTTTCACTTATGAATGAAAAACCTCTACTTTCTCCTTTTTATAATGCAATCCTAAGGAGTCATTACATTAGCATTAGTCAAGTAATTTGAACTTCGCAGGTCATTAGTTTAGCATGGATAATATAAAACGATGGGAAGAAAAACTTTACTTTCTTCTTCCCATCGTTAAAATTGGTCAATTTATTTTAAATTTAATGTTAGGGTATACGTTTATACAAATACTATTTGTTATGCTGCTTCATGTATTCTTCACATTAGGTAACACCGTAAACTCACTCTAACCTTTACTGTTTCTGTTTTATTTTAATCTTTTTACCGTTGTCGCATTTTATTTTTAGTTCAAATTTCTTTACATCTGTAGGGTTTATCTCTACTAGCTCTAATAGATGTGTTACTATTTCATCATTGTTCATATCATCTGTTATTTCTACTTTGGAGAGTAGCTTTTCCATTTCCTTAATTGCTTGAAAGCCTTCTATTTCTTTATCTCCTCTTTCAATTTCAGCCTTTACTTTTTTCTTTTTCCGAGCATACTCCCATTCCATTTCCGTTTTATCTGTAAGAAGAAGCTCCATCTCAAAATAAGTAAACTTTAATTCTTCTTTTACTTTTTCCTTTTCATCTTCTATAGGTTTTTCAATTTCGTTGTCTTCACTATTTCCGTCTTCATTTTGTGCAAAACCTTGTATACCACCTGTGAATAACATACTTACTAATAATAAACACACGACAAATTTCAATTTTCTTTTCTTCATATTCTTTCCTCCTATGTATCCCTATTTTTATGAATGGGTAGTAAATGAAGCAATATTAAGGTGTCCAAAAAAATAATTATTTATTCTTACACAACTACTCTTTAATCAAATAATAATGAAAATTATATCGGACCTAATACTCAACTTTAATCCTTCATGTATTTAGGACACCAAAAAACACTTTCTACCTATACACTTTAACCCCTAAAGCTTTCTTAAGTTCAATAGTTGTTTTCGTATAACATCCTTATCACAATGCCATTATATTAATTGAACAAAATTCTAATAAGGAAGTGATTATAATGACTAACAATAAAAAAAGAACAAACACAAAATATAGAAGTCAAAAAGGGGACCTCCATAATGATGCTATAGCATCAGATAATGTAATGTCTCAGGAAGAGATGGAAAAGGCTATTTCACCTACAGGAGTGCGAAAAGGAAGTAAAGCTTAACAATCAACGTACATCCAGAATATATTGAAGGAAATGAAAAGAGGTTCCACTCCATACGTATTAACTCGTAGGAGGGAACCATTTTCTTTCCTTGCATTTTAATTATCTTTTCTTCGCTTCATCAGCAAGTGTTCTAAAAGACTTTACTTTACCATGAGGATTTTGTGCTTCTTTTCTATTCCGAAATTGTCGGTCTTCTTGTGATTTTGATTGTGTCATCCCAAATCCCTACTTTCCTAAATATCATACATACTGCTGATTTTCCCGTAAAGTTTAAGGATAATTTAAATTTACTCCTCATCCTTCACACGATTTTTAAATGCTTCATGTGTTCCTAAATATTCTTGCGTTTCAGGCTTATCTACCTTTGTTTTTTTCATTTCAGCACCCTCTGGAAACTCTCCAGGGTGGCTTTTTTTCTTATGATTTAAGCTCTTTCCACGGGCCATAATAGTAACCTCCTCAATAAATCATCACTATCAGTTTTTTCTAAATCCATAATGTTTATGCATGAATAGTAGGGGCGGTTCTCTTGATTCTGAAATATTTTACAGAGATAAAGAGCTAATGAACTATGTATCTTATTGTTTTTACTGGAAAGAAATTATATATCAATTCCTATAACCTTATAACATCCTCACATAGTCTTCTTCCTGTAGAAATTCTTTCGCAGTACGAGGGTAACCTTTATTAATTTCAAGTAATTCCCAAATATTTCTACGACCTTTTGCTATTTTTCCTGAAAAAATAAGTCCATCTTCAACATAGTCCATTTGTATGTCAGCACCAGTAATCGTGTATTCTTCACCGGGCTTTCCTACAGACCCATCAGTTAATCGAATCCCCAATACACGAAAGCTCTTTTTATTACAGCTAATAATCTCGAATACTCCTTCAACCGCTTCTTCATATGCTGAAATTTGACCAGTTATCAATTTAGCCATCTCATGAAACGTCACTCCAACATTCCCAGTGCGATTAGGGGAAAACGAATATGGCAATTGTACTCCGTTAATGAACTGACTTTCCTCTTGTTTTAAAAATGCAGTTAATTCTTCTAACAACGTAGCTTTTTTATTCTTCTTCATCCATTGTGACATAGCTTTTATCGTACTTATTAAATCAGTAATCTGTGTTTTGGTCATTGTCTCATACATATCAAAGTATTCTTTGGATAGTAGTTTTCTCCAACCCTCTTCATCAATATCCGCTAAACATTGATAATGATTCCGTTTTAAAACCTCGTTTAAGTCATGCAAGGATTCACGATACTTTCTTACTGTATTCCCCTTCTTTCCAACTGTTTTTTCTTTATAAAATGAAAGGAAATCCATTGCATAATCCGGTAGGTGCTCTAATCCTAGTTCTTCTAAAATAGATACATCTTTATCTGTAAATTTGAAACGATTCCCATCTTTATTTAGCATTGCAGCTAATACCTCTAACGTATAATCAATCATAACCTCTTCATATGATAAACCGGTTTTATTCATCAATGATTCAATTTTTCCCTTAGCCTGATCAACATGTTTCGGTGCCATATATACTCGAACACCATTAAAATAATATTTGTTATTATGTAATTCTAGTAAACCGATCGTACCATCAAAGATCTCTAAATTCTCTGGAATATTTTCACGTATATTTGGAACCTGAAACGTATTTTTCGTTATTACATCTTCAAATATATATATTTCATCTGTTTTTTCTACGGCGTGAACAAGACGAAATGGTAAGCTTGTCCACTCCTTTGCCATTGCCCTTATATTAGAATTGAGCTTACTCCCTTTGTCTTTATAAAACCACTCCACACCACGTAAGCCATTATCAAACCGATGCATAAATAATGTAAAGAAATGAAACATCATCGACTTAGCATCTTCATCTATATTATTTCCAGATCTCATAGTAAAAATATGCAGCAACCGTTCATGAACATGGGCGTCAATCTTTCCCCCTATAAAATCTGTTATCATTTTAACAAGAGTATCCTTTTGATCATAAAACTTTTCTTCACTTCGCTTATGTAAATCTATGATACTTGTTTTTTCCATACAGCATTTCTTATATTTCTTCCCACTCCCACACGGACATGGCTGATTACGGTTAGCAACCATTCTACAACACTCCTTAAATATGGTGAAATCTGTACTTTTGAAGGTACCACAAAAAATAAGAAATACCCCTAAAAAAATACTCAATCTCAATTTATATCACTATCTTTATTTTATCACTAACATCAAGGTTATTTACATAATGTTGAAGTTATATCCGTTGAAAGTGATTTGAATCAAGAAATGATTAGAATACAGGATAGTTCCACACGCATTGAGAATAATTATAGAACTAGAATCTTTTCAAATGACCCTAGTTCTATTATAAATTTCAGCGATGGTTTCATTGAAAATTCACAATAATCTTAAAGGAAATCAGGTACAACAGTAGAAGAAATACTTTCTCTGTTATACCTGATTTATAAATTAATAGTGAGGTCTAACTACCGAAGCTCCTATAATAACTAGGAGTACGAAGATAACAACAACAAACGCGAATCCTCCGGCAAAACCTGTCTTGTGTCCGTGTGTCATCGTATTAACCTCCTTTGATAATAATTCTAGGGATTTTATACTTCTCCCCTTAATAATCTATGTATAATAACTAATAATGTATAGGGATTGTCCTATATTAACCAAAAAATAGATAAGTATCTTTACTAAGAAAAACTTTTCAGTACTTCTGTCTATAGCAGCATAGCTCTTCCTGTCATCATAGATGAATATGATGTTACAATAATAAAGACTCTAGTTTAGTTTTTACTCTTTTTGGTTAAATGAAAAAATGATAGATATATTATTCATCTAATTTTTTATAGGAGGCAATTATGCTTTTAACACAGGAGAATATTAGTGATAACGAAAAACATCCAAAATGGTTTTATAAAGAATATGGAACATTTCGAGAAATAGTAACACGGAAAGACTTTCCATGTTATTTTGGTCAGAGTGCCGAAAGAAAAGGAGAACTGCGTTACTCCTATATTAGTCAGAATGATTGGTCTACACTTCCTGATACATTAAATGAATTCATTCATTTATTTGATGGAACACATAAAATTCGCCATGGTCTGTTTGTCTTTGTTGAACCAGAGAAGGAAGAAAAAAGCATAGAATACTATAGGAGTTATTTTTGGGATATACTCCAATACCTCCATAGTAAGGATCGTTCTCCATGGCCTAGTGATAAGCCTTCTGATCCTGAGCACTACTTGTGGGATTTTCATTTTAATCAGGAGCCAATCTTTGTTTTTGGAAATGCGCCTGCATATAAACAAAGAAAAACACGGGATCTCGGAAACAGTCTTATTTTAGGTTTTCAGCCTAGACGAATTTTTGAGGGACTAGAAGGAACGGAACCAGGTGGTGTTATGTCAAGAGAAAAAGTAAGAGAACGGGTTGAAGCATGGGATCAATTACCGACACACCCTGATATTAGTCATTACGGGGACCCAACACATAATGAATGGAAACAGTTCTTTATTGGTGATGACGCAGAACCAATAAAAGGGAAATGCCCATTCCATGTTGAGAAATGAGATAGCAGGGTCGGTTCTTTCGATTCAGAAGTATTGTGGACTATATTCTCCACTAACTAGAATTAGAAAGAACCTGTTCACCACCTTACTCTTAGTAGCTATTTTTTATTTTTTATATAAATAGTATGATCAATCACATACTGAAGTGTTATAACTACTTTTTCATCTGGTTTCATTTCCATATGGAAAAGAACCGTATTTGAATCGAGCTTTTCATATTGATGACTTGTCTCAATCATTTCCCAGTCACGTTCATAAAATTGATGCTCTACCTTAATCGTTACAGCTTCTTCCTTGTGATTATCAATATTGTAGTGAAATTCAATAAACTCTAAATTATTCTCTTTATAACGATCCACTTCTAATGCTTCACAAACAATATCAAAAGCTTTTCCAATGGTAATTTTTATTGGAAGTTTTTTGGGTATATGAGAAATTTTATCCTCCCCAATAAACTCTAGTAGATTATCAGAATCTGCTTCGTATACTTTCACTTTACCTTTTGGCAATGGAATTTCTAATTTGTTTTCTTTTGTATTATCAATTTCAATACTAATATTCGGCTTATCCGAATAACGATTCACTTCGTACAACTTACGATAAGTACCACTTGAGACATTTAAAAAATTTATTTGCTTTTCTTGTTCGTCTTTCATTGTTATAGGTCGATTTAAAGTGTACATGTGCTGATCGGCAAAGCTTTTTTCCTCAAATGATGGTTCAACACTGTTATAAACAACCAATTCATCATTTCTATAGGAATGTTCATCTTCATAAATGGATTCAATATCTTCAACTCGGTTAATTTCACCTGCTATAAGCTTAATTTCTGCATTTTCATATGTAGTTCCTGATTGATTATTGATAGAAACCCAACCAGTAAACTGAAATTCACCATCATTAAGGTTCAATACATAATTAGCATCCCACGAAATTCCTTTTGTTAGATAGGAAACATTGATTATTTGATCTAAAACTGTCCTCGGAACCTTCCAAAGTAACGCCGGTTTGGCAATTAGTCCCGCTGGTAATGATGGTAAGACAAGCTCTCCCTCTGGGTTAATAACAATTTCTTTTGTATCTACACGTTCCCCGATAATTCCGTCTCGTACACTTAAAAGTCTGATTGCTAGTTTTTCCTTCGTCTTTTTATCTTGAATATATATTATTTCGTCTAGGTATTTTTCTAGTAATTTCGCCTTACTTACGAGATCAAAATCAAAGTTTAGTTCAAGAACGTGAATACCGCTAATAATAATTGAGTCCGTTTCTATCTTTTTAGCAACATCTACGTATTGTATTTCTTCAGTGGGATCTTCTGAATACAATTTTCTTTCTTCTTTCACAAGTCCAAATTTGTCATTATAGATGGTTACACTAAGCCTTTTGTTTTGATCTTTCATTGATTGATACCTCACGCCAAAACCTCCTTTTAAATAAAAGCATAACGAAATCTAAGCTATTAGATTGAATCTACTACTCTACTTATGCAGTAATACATTGTGTCTGTCTACATTGACTTTTTAAACTTCCAAACTACTACCATTATATACCTATTATAAAACTTTTCTACTACCTCCCTATTCCATTACCCATTACTAAGGGTAAATTAAAAGAACAACTCGTATTAATGGAAGAGTTGTTCTTATTTAATGCTTAATCTTTATTTTATTTTAACAGGAGTACATACAGCATATAAGTTTTCGTATGTTGCTGTTACATCTGAATTAATAATTTTGTATTCGTTATGTCCTTTTGGTAACTCCTTCTTACTTAAAATAATTTCTTGATTCTTTTTCATCATACATCATCCTTTCCTACAATATTCTCACACAGAATTTAATATATGGAGCTGAGGAAAAAGGGTGCATGACTATATTTATAAATAACATCTATAAATAGCCGTATTTGGAATGTACTTTTATAGTCGGAATCATCGTTGGTATTGTTGGGTGGATCCTTTCTAATAATCAGCGAAAAT
>NZ_JARUKY010000024.1 GCF_029688925.1 Evansella sp. AB-P1 | reverse complement strand
AAATTAGGTATATATAATCCAAATTTGCATTATGGTAAACTTCATGTAATGACATTGATAATGGAAGGAAGTATGAAATATGGTACAGCAACAAATTGGAGTTTTAGGTGTTGGTGTCATGGGAAAAAGTTTAGCACTTAATTTTGAAAGGAAAGGTTACGGGGTCTCCCTTTACGATATCTCAAAAGATAAAGTGAAAGAAATAATCAAATTAAATAATAATAAAAATATTCTTGGTACGTACAGCATCGAGGAATTTGTTCAATCATTAGAGAAGCCTCGTAAAATCGTGTTAATGGTACAAGCTGGTGAAATAACAGATAAAGCCATTGATACTCTAATTCCTTATTTATCAAAAAAAGATATAATTATTGATGGTGGAAATACATACTTTGTTGACACAGTAAGAAGAAATAAGAAGCTAGAAGAAATAGGGATCCATTTTATTGGTACTGGAGTATCTGGTGGAGAAGAAGGGGCATTAAAGGGTCCTTCCATCATGCCAGGTGGACAAGAAGAAGCTTATAAACTTATTGAAAACATGCTAAATGATATTTCTGCCAAAGTAAATGGTGACCCCTGCTGTACGTATATTGGACCAAATGGTGCAGGTCATTATGTAAAAATGGTTCATAACGGTATTGAATATGGTGATATGCAATTAATTTGTGAAGCCTATTTTATTATGAAAAAATTATTAAGACTAAATGAAAAGGAATTGCACAAAGTTTTTAGTGAATGGAATCAAGGAGAACTAAATAGTTATTTAATTGAAATTACTTCAGATATCTTTACAAAATATGATGATGAAACTGGGCTTCCAATTGTTGATGTCATTTTAGATACTGCAGGACAAAAAGGGACTGGAAAATGGACAAGTCAAAGCGCATTAGATTTAGGCGTCCCTTTACCTATTATCACTCAATCGGTTTTTAGTCGGTTTCTTTCAGCAATGAAAGAAGAACGAATTACTGCAAGTAAAGAAATGTCAATGTCCTTTGAGGAATTTAAAATTCCTAATAAAGAAAAATTTATTGAAAACTTAAGAAGAGCACTATATTTAAGTAAAATATGTTCGTACGCACAAGGATTTTCACAGCTAAAAGCTGCTTCAGAAGAATATAATTGGCATTTACAATATGGAGAAATTGCTAAGATTTTTCGAGGTGGTTGTATTATTAGAGCAGCCTTTTTACAAAATATCATGGATGCTTATGAACGAGAACCTCAGTTAAGTAACTTGCTTCTAGATCCTTATTTTAAAGAAATTTCGGAAACGTACCACCAGTCTTTACGTGAAATAACTTCAATAGCTATTCAAAACGGAATACCAGTACCTTCTTTTTCAGCAGCTGTTGCATATTTAGATAGCTATCGAACAGAAAGTTTACCCGCTAACCTTCTACAAGCTCAAAGGGACTATTTTGGTGCACATACATATCAACGTAATGACAAAGAAGGTACCTTCCATACAAATTGGCTAGAATAAAAAATGCAAGAGCAAAAATTATTTTACGAAAGTCTTCTATTTGATTGTAAGAAGGCTTTCTTTTTTTTAGCCTGAAGGACTCTTCAGATTACATTGGTACAGAAGAAACTGTAAATCCAACCAGCCTATTAAGAACAAAAAATAGCATACTTATATCATTTTTGGTTTTGATAAATTTCATTATATATATAAAAACCCATAAAATTGTTAGGATTTTTATCCTATTTTAAAAAAACCGAATAGTTTTTTACAAAAAAAGGGAGTTTTAGTGTCGTTTTTTATCAAATCGGTTGAAATCGATACAATATGGTAGCAATAAAAAAGATTTGTACCCCTCAGTTACTTGAGACTAACTTTATCCTAATATATTGCTAATAATCATTATTAAACAGATTTGATAAAATTCTCAGAAATTAATACCATTATTAATGTTAATGTTATATTTTTTACTAAACAGAAGGAGGCGATTTTTTATTTCTAACAAAAAATCATATTTAAATCGAGGTGGGATTTTCTAACATGACAAATCAAACACAAATGGTTGTTGATACACTTACAATTGGTACTCCTACAAAAGAAGATGGATCTGCTATGTGGGAATTAGTAAATGAATCTACACTCGATTTAAATTCTCCATATAAATACATTATGATGTGCGAATATTTCGCTGAAACTTGTGTAGTGGCAAAGGAGAAGGAGAAAGTAGTTGGGTTTATTACTGCATTTATTCCTCCCGAGAAAAAAGATGTCATCTTTATATGGCAAGTAGGTGTCCACTCTTCACAACGAGGTAAAGGAATCGCATCTAAAATGCTAAACGAATTACTAACAAGAAATTCTTGTAGTGATATAAAATACTTGGAAGCTACGATTACACCGTCAAACGTTGCTTCACAATCATTGTTTCAACGATTGGCTCGTGATCTTTCCACAGAATGTGAAGTTAGCGAATGCTTCTCTGAAGAACTGTTCCCAGGGGAGGGACATGAAGAAGAGTTAACATATCGTGTAGGACCTTTTTCCGAGTAAATCAATAAAATTAGAATGCTTTATAAAACAAATACGGAGGTATTATAAAAGATATGACAACGATAAATGATTTGAGCATCTTCGAAGAATTAGAATCTCAAGTTCGCAGTTATGTAAGAGGTTTTCCAACAGTTTTTACTAAAGCAAAAGGGTATAAAATGTGGGATGAAGCTGGAAAAGAGTATATTGACTTCTTCGCAGGTGCCGGTGCATTAAACTATGGGCATAATGATCCAAAAATGAAAAAGAAGCTAATTGAGTATATTATGAGTGATGGTATAACTCATTCCTTAGATATGGCAACAGATGCAAAGAGAGAGTTTATTAAAAAGTTTAATGACGTCATTTTAAAACCTAGAAATTTAGATTATAAAATCATGTTCCCGGGACCAACTGGAACAAATACAGTAGAAAGTGCATTAAAGCTAGCGAGAAAAGTAACTGGAAGAACAGATGTAATAAGCTTTACAAACGGCTTCCACGGTATGACAATCGGTTCACTTTCTGTTACTGGAAATGCATCAAAGCGAAAAGGTGCAGGTATTCCTTTAAACAACACAGTGACGATGCCTTTTGATAACTATTTAACAGAAGATATGGACACAATCGATTATTTAGAACGCTTCCTTGAGGATAATGGTAGTGGTGTTGATACTCCTGCAGCAATGATCGTTGAAACGGTTCAAGGTGAAGGTGGTATTAACGCTGCAAGGTTTGAATGGATCAAGAAAATTAATGAGGTATGTAAAAAATATGGTATCTTACTTATCATTGATGATGTTCAAGCAGGGGTAGGTCGTACTGGTACTTTCTTCTCCTTTGAGCAAGCAGGAATTAAACCAGATATCGTATGTTTATCTAAATCTATTGGTGGGTTTGGATTACCATTAGCCATTACGCTTTTCAAACCTGAATTTGACATTTGGGCACCTGGTGAGCATAACGGGACGTTCCGTGGAAATAACCACGCTTTTATTACAGCAACAGAATCCTTAACTTATTGGGAAGATGAAAGCTTTGAAAAGAGCATTCAAGAAAAATCCGAAAAGATTACTGAATTCTTAACTGCTATGGTAAATAAATATCCAGAATTAGAAGGAACTGTACGCGGTCGAGGCTTCATGCAAGGAATTGAATCTAATGTTGATGGATTAGCATCTAAAGTTGCAGAAGGCGCATTTGAAAGAGGCTTAATTATGGAAACTTCAGGTGTTAATGATCAAGTATTTAAGCTTTTCCCTCCGCTAACAATAGATGATAAGGGCTTAGAAAAAGGCTTCGATATTATAGAAAAAAGTATTAAAAACTTAATCACAGAAAAAGAATTAGTAGCTAATTAATCATTATTTAGGAGGCAAACAACATGAAAGTAGTCAAACTAGAGGATATTATTGGAACAGAACAAGAAATTGATGGTGGTAATTGGGTAAGCAGACGTCTATTATTAGCAAAGGACGGTATGGGCTACTCTGTTCATGATACAATTATCAAAGCTGGTACAGAAACTCATATTTGGTACCAAAATCATCTAGAAGCTGTCTATTGCATTGAGGGTGAAGGGGAAGTTGTAACATTAAAGGACAATAAAGTTCATAAAATTAAAGCTGGTACCCTTTATTCTTTAGATGAGCATGATGAACATTTACTACGTGGTAAAACAGATATGAGAATGGTATGTGTATTTAACCCACCTATTACAGGAAAAGAAGTACATGATGAAAATGGTGTGTACCCAATAGTTAAAGAGTAATAAGAATTCAGTGGCCTAGTTGAGTATTCTCACTAGGCCTTATTTATTCTTTGTTTACTAATTAAGTTTCAAGTAATAATACTCTGGCCGGAGATGCATCTGTACCTAATAATTTTAATGGAGCAGCAATCAACGTATATTCTCCACTAGCTACATCCTTCATACGGAGTCCTTCAATGATGATGACTTTATTTTCAAATAATATTTTATGTGTTGGATGACCTTGCTGTGAACGTTCAACACCTAATGAATCAATCCCCACACCTCTAACACCAATTTTTGTTAAGTATGCTGCCCCGTCCTCTGATAGATAAATAAAATCAAAATTAAACTCTTCATCAAAAGAGTTTTTCGTTTTAAATAATATAAAATCATGTTTATCTATTTTTAAGTTCTTTAAATCATTAGCGGTTATTCGATCCTCCACATTAGTAAGATCGAACACTTTACAAGGACCAACTAATGTATTGATGTCAATTGTTTCAAACGTATCCCCTTCTGGTATCATATGGAGTGGTGAGTCAATATGCGTACCAGTATGAACATCCAACTGGAGCCTTGATTCTGTAACGTATCCATTCGTTTCTGTGTTTAACTTCGGCTGTTTTTCAGCTTTATTTTTATATACTGGCATCCCTTCGTAAATAGCTGTACTAATATCAATTACTTTCATGGTATCACACCTCTTTTACTCATTTTCATTTGTACTAAATAACCACCATCGAAATCCGTCCTTCTCCAATAAATATTCAGATTCATTTGGTCCCATCGTACCTGCTTTATAATTTGGGAAGTTTCCCCTTGTTTCCTCCCAAGCAGTTGATATAGAGTCAATAAATTTCCAGGATAGTTCCACTTCATCCCAGTGGGTAAAATTTGTAGCATCTCCTAACATACAGTCATGTAATAATCTTTCATATGCTTCAGGAGTATTAAAGCTGTCAATACTATTATTGCTATAATCAAGCTGTACAGGGGTCGTTTCTCCAGAAGGACCTATTTTTTTACCGTTTAACATTAACGTAATTCCCTCATCTGGTTGTATATGAATGATCAATAAATTTGGATGACCAACTTCATTATCATGAAAGTAAAGGTTCATAGGTAACTCTTTGAATTGCACAACAATTTTTGTAGACTTAAAACTCAAACGCTTTCCAGTTCGAATGTAGAAAGGAACGCCTGCCCATCGATGATTATCTATAAAGATTTTACCAGCTACAAATGTTTCTGTATTTGAGCTAGGATCAACTTTATTCTCATTTCGATAACGAGGAACTACCTTCCCGTTCACTTTCCCTTCATCATATTGTCCCCTTACAAAATAACTATCTACATTATTAACACTTATATGACGTAATGCACGCAAAACTTTAATCTTTTCACTTCGTATTTCATCCGTTGTTAATCGTATCGGTGGATCCATAGCTAACAAAGAGACCATTTGCAAAATATGATTTTGTACCATATCCCTTAGGGCACCTGACGTTTCATAATAGCCACCCCGTTCCTCCACACCTAAGGTCTCACTAGAAGTAATTTGTACATTTGATATATATCTATTATTCCATAAAGGTTCAAATAGTACATTTGCAAATCGAATTACCTCAATATTTTGAACCATTTCCTTCCCTAGATAATGGTCAATTCGGTAGATTTCTTCTTCACTAAAAGCCTCTCTTATTTCTCTATTTAATTGTTGAGCAGAACGAAGGTCATGACCAAAGGGTTTTTCAATAACAAGCCTCGTCCATCCATTCGTATTGGTCAATCCATTTTCTTTTAATTTTGAAGCTATTGTCCCAAAAAATTCTGGTGCCATCGCTAAATAATTAATACGATTTTCTGGAATTTTGTATTTCTCTTCTAACTCTTTTAACAATGTATGTAAATTACTGTAGGAATAATCACTAGTAACGTCAAAGGTTAGATAATAAAAATGTTCGCAAAAATCAGTCATATCACTAGTAGTATTACCAAAAATATCAGTAATTGTATTACATACCATTTCCCTTATTATTTCATTTGTCCATTCCCTCCTTCCAATACCTACAACTGCGAAATGTTTTGAAAGTTTTCCTTTATTATATAAGTTATAAATAGAAGGGATTAATTTTCGTTTTGCTAGATCACCACTTATTCCAAATATAACAATTGTCGTTTTAGGTTCTAATACCATTGTCATTTTCGAAGGCCTCTCTTTAACTTTCTTTAATGTGAAATCAATAGTTATAGAGTATCCCCTCTTGAAAGTATTTATTTATTTTCATTATTGTTTGCTGAATTTTTTACACCTTCTTTACTGATACCCTAAAGACATTCCAATTTAACTTAAACAAAAAAGATGCCCACCTTCGGACATCTAAGTTAACTGTGCAATAAACAAAATAATTTACTTCGTATCTAATGGTTCAAGATTTGCTTCGATCTCTTCTCTTTCATTTTCAAAGTATGGTGGTAGAGCTAGTTTTCCACCTAATTGTTCAAAATCTTCATCAGATTCAAACCCAGGTCCATCCGTTGCCAATTCAAATAATATACCATTAGGTTCGCGGAAATATAAGGAACGAAAATAGTATCTTTCAACGAATCCTGAATTTGGGATGTTTAATTCGTTCAGTGTATTTACCCATTCATTTAGCTCTTTTTCATCTTCTACTCGAAAAGCTACGTGGTGCACACTCCCCCGACCAGCCCTTTCTCTCCTTTGATCTTTCATTTCAATTACATGTACCTCAGCCCCTGTTCCACCCTCAGCAGTTTCAAAAATATGAACATCACGTTCCACATTTTCCACATTTAGTTTATTTTCTCCAACTTTTTTAAATCCCAGAACAGAAGTTAGTATCTTTTCCGTATTTCCCAAGATAGACACGGTCAATGTAATAGGACCTAAGCCTACTATTCCATACTGAATAGGAATTGGACTTTTATCCCACGGCTTTCCACCAGAAACTCCTTCGTTATTCTCATCCGAAACTAAAGACAATCGTTGCCCTTCAAAATCTCTAAAAAAGATGGTAAGCCTACTATTATTACGTGAAATAGTATCATGCTCTACTCCAAACTCTTCAAACCTTTTTTTCCAAAACTGAATTGCTTCATCATTTGAAACTCGTAATGAAGTGTTTGAAATGCTATTTGTACCTGGATATGTTTTTCCAGCACGTGGAATTTCAAAGAATGTTAAATCTGTCCCTGGATTTCCCCGTTCATCCGCATAAAACAGATGGTACATGGATGTATCATCTTGATTTACTGTTTTCTTCACTAAACGCATACCTAATATTTCCGTATAAAAATGATAGTTTTCTTTTACATTTCCAGTAATAGCAGATACATGATGAATTCCCTTAATCAATTTTTGTACCATATCATTTCCTCCCACACTTCACTTTATTTATGTTTGTTACTAACTTTATTGTAGTGTCGAACTCCTTTATTGTAAAGTAAACAGAATTCCTCGAACAGAAAAGCTCATTCCTTTAGTTGCGGGAGTATCAGGCATATGAAATAATTTCTTTATAAATATCTCTTGGTCTTTCTTCTGTTATAAGATGGCCCGTGTTTTCATAGCTTATTATTTCTGCCTTAGGTAGATCCTTTGACAGTCGTAAGCCTAGTTCAAACGGTACTACCTTATCAGCCTCACCCCAAATTAATAAAGTTGGTACATTAATTTTCTTCAATTCTTGACTAGGCAAGTCCCCTTCTCTATGCCTTAATAATCGAACAAGAGAGCAATAAAAAGCCTTTTCTTTTAATGGTCTGGAAAATTCATGGATTAATTCATCATGTATATAGGATGAATTTGAAAACACATTATTCAATGTTTCATTTATATCTTTCTTCATGATCCACCTTCTTGCAAAAAATGTGAAAAAAGGTAAGTATGAACTATACCTTAAAGAATTCTTCGCTTTTTCCCTATATGCTGAGCTACATAATAGAACCATTTTCTTTATCAATTCGGGATGCTTTTTTGCCAAATACAAAGAAATTTGACCTCCCATAGAATGTCCAACGAGAATGACGTCTTTAAAAGAAAAATAGTTAATACAGTCATATACAAGCGCTGCATAATTTTCAAAGGAATATACGAATACCTTAGATTTTTCACTTCGGCCAAAACCTGGTAGGTCAATAGCAACAACGGAAAAATGTTCTTTTAATAAAGGAATTAATCGTTTAAATGTATAAGTCGATGATACAAAACCATGTAATAAAATGATCGGAGGCTTATCATTTATAATGGATTCACAATAAATTTGCATCCCTTGCAGTGTAATGTACTCCTTCTTTATTTCTGCATGATTCATTTTTATCATGCACCCCCCTTTATTTTTGCTACATAAAAAATAAGTAATGCAAAAAGTAAATAAACATGTTAGTACTAAATATTTGCTTACTTTATTACGCCTAAGGGCAGCCCACGTCCTGTAGGCAACGGGTAATGTCACCGTCCTGGTTCCGGGGCACGGCCTCAACTTCCTACCACTTACTCGGTAAGTGGTAGGGGATTTCGACTCGTGCTGATCCCACTGGAGTCGCTGCCCTTCACTCCTGAAACGTTCTATTTTCAGTGTAGGATACGAAGTAACACATCCTTCACAAACTGCTTAAATTTTTACTATCAAAAGTATAGATTCAAAGACCCCGGGATCTTTTTTTAAAAGATAAATGGTACCCTTAGCTTAGTGTTATTTTCAGGTAGACAAAATAATTGACTACACAAATAAGTATGGTTAATATATCCATATTTAAAGATAATAATTCTCTATTAAAATTAAAAAAAACTACGGTTTATATTATCCGCAGCTTTCTTTATCTATATGAAAGAGTGTTTAATGGAGCTACATTTTCTCATTAAGTATATCAGTCATCCTTATTAATTTCTGTCCTAATATCTTTCTTCGAGATGTTATCAAACCATGTAGCTGGTTTCCCAAGCTTAGTTACCTTTTCCCACTGATCCAATAACCAATATCGATATAATCGTTCGCTTTTTAATTTACGTGGACGAGAGAATGGATCTGAAATTCCGTTTGCCATGATTGTTATTTTTAAATTAGAGCCAGAGGTATTCATTAAATAACTTCCTAGCTTAAAAATTTCCGCTTTATGGAATAGGTCATTTAACCTTAAATTTATTTGTCTGAATGCATTCATGTCTACATCCTGTGAATAACCAATATTAATTAAAAGTTGGTTACTTTCCGCAAAGTCTTCTGGAAGATAAGGTGCAGATATGACATATTTTAATGGTTCATCAAATGTATCCCCTTCAAATGTTCTTATAAAGAGGCAATCTTTATTATTTTTAACAAACGCCTTTATATCTTGAACATCAATATTAATATCACCTGTTTGGTTAAGCATTTCTCTAATTGCTTGTATCGGTCTTTGTTCAATTTGTTCAAAAAATATTTTTGCTTCTTTAATAGAAGTGTTTGAATCTAGCACTTCCATCATTCCATCACTATAAAAATAAAGAATTCCATCACAAATGTCCTTTAATTTGAAAAATTGGTGTATAGCTGCTTCCATCCGACTTTTCCCTTCAAAACGAAAGGGAAAGCGGAATATAATAAACAATAAGACATTCCTTTCTCGTAAATGATAAAGCTTCTTAATTAATGACTCTGTTTCACTTGGATTTCCCCCAGTAAATCTAAAAAAACAAATATTATCCTGTTCCATCGTGAGGAGGTATTCTAGTTCGTTATCACTTAACTCTTGTTTTATTTCATAGATTGTTATAGCATTATTCATTTCACTGTCCCCCTTCTTGCTCTTAATTATATAAAAGGGAATATAAAAAGCCTGTCATTTGCCGTCGTTATAAACACCAATATCTTTGTCATAATGTGCAAAAACTACTCAACTGCTTGTCTTTTTTGTATACTAGATTAACAATTTAAAAGAAAGGGACAAGAGACATGAATGAATAATCAGACTAAAATCATTATGATTGATGTAATTCATCGAAGTTTGGACGTTATAGGTAAGTGAATTGGATGATCCTTTTCCAAAGCTACTTTCAATTTTTGCTGCATGACTCCAATACCTCCATAACTTAAAAGAGGAAATTGTTTAGAGCAAGTATCGGGAAAAACATTATGAATGATCGGAACATACTTTTTCCCAGTTAACACAACAACATCATTACAATTGTATAATTGTTTTTCAATTGCTTGTTCTTGTAAGTCATTTATGGTTATTATTTCATTGCTCTTTCCGTTGAAAGTTATATCATAGGGTCCGTCAACAATATCATTTTCAAATAAAAACCCATGCTTTGCTGATAAGATAACCCAATAGTCAAAAAAATGCATAGCGTAGGCACGACACAAACGATGAAACGTACTTAAATATACATCTTTTGCTGGCATTGAACCAAATGTTGGATGTTTGTCCCAAACTTTTTTCTTTCCACATGGTATAATGCATAACTGCTTCAACTGCTTTCCTCTTCCCTTCTTATTAACATTCGTGCTCCTAACAATAAAGCCCAAGCACGTCCACCTTCCCCTTTGAAATAAAATTGGATAGGACGTTCTGTTTTTATAATCACCAATTTATTGGCACTGGCGCCCTTCAACTCAAAAATCTCTCCATTCATATTTAGCATTGGTCTGTTATTTTCAATAAATATTTTAACAGATGACCCTTCTTCACAGCTGTACTTACCAACAACGTTAGCTAATTGATCTATGGAAAGATTTTTTTCGGGATATGTTATACGTTTCTGTTCAAATGGTATATGTAATGCTGTATTAACTGCCCTTAACCAAATGTCGTCTGCTGCAATATTTGAAACATTACAAAGTACCGCCACAACCAAATTCTTTTCTGGAATAAATCCAAAATTTGATGATACTCCTGGTTGTCCTCCACCGTGCTCCACTAGAGTCATATTAGAATATTGTTTAGTTACTTTAAAGGCATAGCCATAATATGAACCTTCTGTAATTTCAAATGGATTTATCCACATTTGTTTAAGAACGTTAGAGGAAATCCATTGTTCCCTATTCCTTTTTCCAGCATCAAGGTAAAACTGACCATATTTCAATAAATCTAAAGCGGTTGACCTTACTCCACCTCCAACTTCATAGTTACCAAGTCTTGGCCATGGTTGTTCTTCTAACTTGTTTGTACTCCCATTATAATCATAAGGCGTTGATACATCTTCATATTTAGCCACTTCCTCTAAACTCATTGTTGAACGATACATGTTTAATGGATTTAAAATCATTTCTGTTATATGACGGCGAAATAGTTTCCCAGTAATTCGTTCAATGATGGCTCCAAGTAAAATAAAGGTGTCATTACAATAACTAAAAAATTTACCAGGTTTCCCCAAAAACTCTGGCTGTTTAGAATCGAAATATGTTACATGTTCTTTTAGTTTGTTCAGGTCTTCACGCCTTTCCATAGGTGCCAAGCCTGTTGTATGAGAAAGAAGATGGTAGATTTTAAATTGTTCCATATCCCTTACCCCTCGTATGGACCATTCAGGTAAATGTTTGATTACTGGATCATCTAGGTTTATAAGCCCTTTATCCTCTAATTCCATAATAGCTAAAGCTGTAAATGATTTTGTAATAGAAGCTATTCCAAAAATTGTATTAGGAGTAATTGGCTCCTCCGTTGTTATATTTTTATAACCAAATCCCTTTTGATAGATGACTTCTCCATGTTGTGATACAGCAACAGATACACCACAAATATGTTCATTATTCATTTTGTTAAGTAAGTAGTTTTCAAATTGGCTCCATTGTATTGTTTCCATCATTCCACCCCACTATTGAAATAAATTTTACTAGGCGAAAACGCTTTATGACAACTGCTTTGCTTTATAAAAATTATACATATGTTACTTAAACAAAAAATTATTAACTTAAATAATTACCCTTACCGTATCTAATAAAATTTTGCATGAAATAACCTTACTAACTATTTAATACTCCATATTCTAACTAAACATATCAATAAATATATATTGAATAAACTTACCTACTTGCATTTACCAGAAGGAGAGTGTCTATGTCACATTTAAATAAACCATATCTGATAACACGAAGCTTGTCTCCCGAAAACCAAGAAACACCAATTCACTTCTTAGAACATTTTACCCCTACTCCCCCTGACTATTTTTATATTAGGAATCATTTTAACTATCCGCCCTTAAAAGAAGATAATTATATATTATCGATTAAAGGTGAAGTTGGTAGCGTATCAACCTTTCACATTAATGATTTAATTCACTTTCCTTTAAGGACGGTCAAAAATGTTCTTGAATGTGCTGGAAATAAACGATCTTTTTTTTCTCCTAAAACTTATGGAGAGCAATGGGAGGCAGGAGCCATTAGTCAAGGAGCTTGGACTGGTATTTCTTTAAATAACATGTTAAAGATCACTGGGATTAGAAGCTCAGCAAAAGAGGTTGTATTTGAAGCACATGATAATGGGAAAGAAAAGAATAAACAAAATTTGCCGTACTGTCGGAGTTTACCATTAAGTAAAGCTTTACATGAAGACACAATAGTAGCACTTTTTTATAACGGGACTCCAATACCATATAAACAGGGTGCTCCTCTTCGACTAATTGTTCCTCATTGGTACGGAATGGCATCTGTAAAGTGGTTAAAATCCATTACATTAATTAATCATTCATTTCAAGGTCCTTATCAAACAGAAGACTACGTATATTATCCTAATAAGTATAATGATGAAAATGCTTCCTTTGTTACAAGCATGAACGTGAACACAATCATTCAAAAACCACTAGACTATTCAACATCTAGTAAAGGGACACATTGTATAAGTGGTATTGCGTGGACCGGATTGGGCCGTATTAAAAATGTTTACATAAGTACTGATGATGGTCAATCATGGAATAAAGCAACATTGCATCAAGCATTAAGTAAATATGCCTTTGTTCCATGGAGCTATGTATGGGAAGTAAATGATACAGGGGAATATACAATCCTTTGCAAAGGAGAAGATACCGCTGGACGAATTCAACCCGACAAAGCCTATTGGAACCGTAAAGGATACGGTTATAATGCAGTTTACAAAGTAAAAGTAAAAATCGAATAAAAGGTCTAAGGTGTGTTCTAGCTAGAACACACCTTAATAATAACGACGTCTAATATACTCTCCTTATCACCTTATAATATAGGTGATAAAAGCCTAGAAATAGACTCTTTAAATCTAATCTTTCTTGAACGGTTATTATACATCTCTTGTGTTAGTTCTGTTGACACTTTCATATCTTCTTCAAACATAGAAGCGAGTTTTCGAGATGTTTTAACATCGTATAAAAATGCATTCACTTCAAAATTAAGTTTAAAGCTCCTCATATCAATATTTGCAGTACCTACGGAATTTAGCTTTCCATCAACGACAATCGTTTTTGCATGAATAAAACCTTTCTCGTAAATGTAAACCTTCCCTCCTGCCTTTAACAACTCACCAACATAAGAAAAAGTTGCCCAGTATACAAAAGGGTGATCTGGCCTATTAGGTATCATTACCTTCACGTCTTTTCCAGATAAAGATGCAATTCTAAGTGCATCTAATAAGCTTTGGTCTGGTATAAAATATGGGGTTTGAATTAAAATAGATTCTTTTGCCGCATTTATCATATTTATATAACCATTTTTCACTTGTTCCCATTCAGAGTCTGGACCACTTGACACAATTTGCATGGCACAATCCCCATCACTGTTTTTCTTAGGGAAGTAACGATCTTCATAATGAATGTAATAATGCTTTGAAGCCTGATTCCAATCTAATATGAACCTTGTTTGAATGGCATCTACAGCCAATCCTTTTATTCTTAAATGAGTATCTCGCCAATAACCAAATTTTTTCTTCTTGCCAAGGTACTCATCACCTACATTAAAACCACCTACGTAACCAATTTGTCCATCAATATTTACGAGCTTTCTATGATTTCTATAATTTAATCGTAGATTTATTAAGGCAAGCTTGGAAGGGAAAAAGACCCCAACTTCTCCCCCAACTTCAGCAAGTCGAGAAAAATTCTTTCTTCTTAACTTTCGGGAACCAAGTTCATCATATAACACACGTACTTTAACACCATCTTTAGCTTTCTTTATTAATTCATTGATAATTCTTTTTCCTAATTGATCGTTTCTAAAAATATAATATTGAATATGTATATGGTTTTTTGCACCTTGAATATCATTAATTAATTGATCAAATTTTTCATTTCCGTCATTTAATATCGTTACTTCATTTCCTTTTGTTAATGGAGCATCATTATTAACTAAGTGCATGTAAATTAAGTCTCGATACTCATCTACCATTAAATTTCGAAAGTTAAATGCTGGATTTTCTATTTGTTTGATTTGTTGTGAGATTAAATCTTCAATACCAACCTTTCTTTTTCCATCCCAATCAAATAATCTTCGTCGAGTTAAGTTTTGCCCTAAAAATAAATAAATGATGAAACCCAGGAAAGGAATGAAGGTTAATATCATTAGCCAAGCCCATGAAGCACTAGCATCCTTACGTTCAATAAAAATTATAACAATAGCAAATAATATATTAATAACAAATAATACCGCTAATAAGATTGATAAAATATCCATGTATCAGCCTACCTTACCAGTCATTTCCTGTTATTTTAACACGAGATTCACTTAATTCATACTAAATCGTTCGGGATATAGAATAATCATTTACTAAATGATTATTTATTCATTTGTAAAACATTCACCATTTGTTCATATTTTCCTGTGAGGTTTTTGGGTATATATATACTAAGAGATAAAAAGGGGGTTATACCGTAGGAGACTCAACCATTCATGTTGGTTCCGACAAAATAAATAACTCATACTTCTTTTGAGTTATGTAAGACGAAGTTTGCTTATGTTGTCTCGAAAAAGTGTTTTGAATTGAATAATGTTTGATTGGATTTAAAAAAACTAAATAAATGAAACCTTAAACGGAAGCAACAGTTTCCTTATGTTAGTTACTATCAAACCTATTTAAGTACAAAAGAAAAGATTTTTCTAACCAACATTTTTTGATCAGTGAACGATTTTTCTAGTATTTTAGCTCAGTTTAAAAAAAACGATCAATTATAAAATAAACTAAGAGCTAAAATTTGCACCATTTAACGAATAATTTTAAAAAGGAAAGTAGAAATGGTTGAGTCCCCTTAGGTACTAACTTTCCCCTTGCTAATAAGCTAGGGTAATTTTATTGATTTAATACACTACACTAATAAAAAGAGCTCGACATAGCCGAGCTCTTTTTATTATAGCTTTTTTATACTTCGTTTACCTTGCTTTAATGAACAACTGAACCCATGCCCCATGATAAAACCCTACACCAATAGTATCGAAATTATCATTAAGTATGTTTTGTCTATGACCAGACGAATTCATCCACGAGTTCATAACTTGCTCAGGTGTTGTTTGACCCTTCGCTATATTTTCAGCAGCTGCTTGATAGCTTATACCAAATGTTCTGATCATATCAAAAGGGGAACCATAATTTGGACTATTATGTGAAAAATAATTTGAATTAATCATATCCTCTGCTTTTTTATGAGCAACATTTTTTAAATCAGCGCGATGTTGTAAAGGCTGAAGCCCCCTATTTTGTCGTTCTCTATTTACTAATTGAACAACTTGATCTTCAAATTGACTGTGATGCTCCGCAGATTCTTTTAATCGAATAACTTCTCCAACATGCATGTTATAAGGATCTACGTCTGGATTTAATCGCATTAACTGTCGATAATCTACATTATAACGTTGACCAATAAACCAAAAAGAGTCCCCAGGAGAAACTTTATAATGTTCAAATGGTGGTTCATCAAACATCTGAATTTGAGCATTAGACATCACAGGAAAAATAAACATCAAAGCAAAAGTTGCCAAAGCAATTTTCTTAATCATTTTTTACCTCCATTAATTTAAATTGTAATTTCATTTCTTTTTTAGTTTGTTTCCTCTTCAGAAAACCATGTATAGAAAATTAATTTTTCTATTTTAATTTGGAGGTAATCAATTTATTATATGTATTTTTGAATTCCATTTAAGATTTAAAGTTAAAATTTAAAATGTTATTCCTAAAACAATGTAGCTTAGTATCATGTTTCATTCTTTAATTATTGTTTCTACTTAAACTCAATAATTGTAATTGTTTATACAATCACCTATTTGAGCCTTCGTTATCTTTTTTTCTTCTCCAAACACTCTTTGCCATAAAGATGTCCGGCTTTCCGATTCCGTTTGCATCTGGAAGTATACCAGCTAATTCATAGCCCATCTTTTTATAAAACTCAAAGGGGTGATTATTCAAGTTTTTTATCTCACTTATATTTTTTAAAAGATTAGGATATAAGTCTTTATCAGAAACAGAAGTCATACCATTTTCATCATCTGTACCTAACCAAATCGTTAAACCTCCACGTTGCTTAACCTCATGTTCAAAGCTTGCAATTAAAGCAGTCCCAATGCCCTTTCCTTGTTCGTCTTTTTTAACAACTAACGGGTGTAACTCCCATACTTTACCGTCTCTCTCACTTATACCGCCAATCCATCCTACAACTTTTTCTTCCTTTAATGCAATTAAGCTTATTCTACCTACCTTTAATGATTCTCTTACTTCAATAAGGGCAGAATCAATTGTTGGCCAAGCTTTTGGCCAGTTTTCAGCAAAGCTTTCTTTAAGCATTTCCGCTATTTCATTTATGTATTTCTCTTGTTCTTCTTTAAGACAAATAATTTCCATCAAGGTGCCTCCTTTTTTCTTCGTAAATTTTCTTTTATAAAAATAGTACAACAAGAATTTATTTTGAGTAAAGTATTGTCCTTAGGTGTAATTGAGTCACCTGAACAAATGAACCTCCAAGATGTGAATTATCATCCCTCATGCTGCAAGTTTTCACTTGTATGGTATTGGTGATCTACCCTGAAAATAGAACCGTTCAGGAGTGGATGGCGGCGACTCCAGTGGGATCAGCACGAGTCCGAAAATCCCCTAGCACTTACTGTGTAAGTGCTAGGTAGTTGAGGCCGTGCCCCACGGTAAAGAAGACACTGTGAGGCATGAACAGATGTCGCACTTATGCCTGTGGTGAAAGCGTCCGCAAGAAACGGATGAACCATCTTTATGTATAATTTTCATCCTCCATGGTGCAAGCCTTCACTTGCATCGGCGGTCTACCCTGAAAATAGAAAAAGGATAAAAGAAATGATTTTCTTTTATCCTTTTCAATCTAATTAGATTTTTTTGTTTTCATTTTATAGGATATTTGCTTTAGTTGAAAATAAAGAAAGCATCCTACACAAAAACCTAAAATGGCAATAGTTGCAGCAATCGTTACCATTCCTACAAATACCCACGACAACCAATGCCCTGAAGTTAATAATAGAACAAGTGCTACTGTAAGCAATGATGCTGCGATCGATTGATTAAAACGTGTTAACACTGCAGACTCAGTTGCATCATTTCCTAAATCCTTCTTTATTAATGCATTTGTTACTATAAATGCTATATTCGCTTTAGGACCAAATATAAGTGACAATAAAATAAGAAGTAATGTTATTCCAACTAGCCATGTACTTTGAAGAATAATCGATAATAATGTTAATGTTGCCATCATCAGTTGATTTCCCTTAACTAAAGTCATAGGAATTTCTTTCATTTCATCCCCACCTTTCGAATTTCAAATTCATATACGATTACTATGAATTATCTCAAAGTACAAATAATATGACAACAATTTTGCTCAAAAGAGTGGATTTCATCTATTTATTCGAAGCATAATTCTGTTGAATAATTTATAATAAATAAACATCAGGCTTATGATAATCATACTATAACCAAGGATGGCAACTCCTTTTGTTATGCTATTTCCATCAGGATTACTTGCCACTACAATAAGTCCAAATATGATTAAAATGATTGTAGTAGCTCTAAACAAAATTGCTGCAAAACGAAACCATATTTCAGTCATCTGAATTTCAACTCCCTCTTTTACCCATTATTTCTAAATTTCCTTTTATATGTTTTACATTTTTAATTTTCCTTAAACAAATTTCCTTAAACCTTTGAAAAAATGTTTGTTTTCTAGTAAAATGTTAAAATTGTGTGGGTCTATTTAATCACACTTTTTTTTCACATATTCATAAACTAATGATAAATAAACGGATAGCAGGAGGAGAAAATAATGCAGTATACTCCAATAGCCTTCGAGAGGAAAGAAGAAAAGAAAAAAGAGACTTTAATTGAAGAATTTGAGGATTTAGAATTTCAAATTTATCGTATGAGAGAAAATATAAAAGAAATTGGTAAACGTAGTCAAATCCTTGGAATAGAACAAACAAAAGAAGATAAATGGGTCGTTGTTTATTCGGAGGACGACGGTCACATTTGCAAGATTATGTTATGTGATTGTGATTCTCCATATCGAGGGAAATGGGACTTCTCCATTCATGCGCAATACACAAATGACAATGAAATTCATATTGATGATATACGAGGAGAAGAGAATCGTGGCTTTGGTACTGTTTGTATGAAATATCTAAAGGACCACGCACTGGATCAAAATATTCAATATATAACTGGAGAGATTGTAAAAAGAGATTGGGATCATATTGATCGACTTGTACACTTTTATGAGAAACATCATTTTCATGTGGAAATTGAAAGTGAAAAGAAATTTGGAGAAATTTACTGGAGTCCAAGAGTATAAACAAAAACACTGAAGGAAGGTGTGTACTTGTAAAATACAAGCACATCTTTTTTACATATTAATTTACTTATCAAGTATTAATGTAATAATCGGGATTGTTACTAATGTAGTTACAATCATAATTATTCCAGAGCTTGCCAAAAAAAAGCTTAATGCACCTACTACTGCAGTGCTTACGGGAAGAAAGAAAGTTCCCGTTATGAGAATAATTAAGGAAGAACTATACTTAATCCATCCTTTCATGAACGTTCTTTGATGAATAATGATAGCAAACACAAGTTGGAGTAATATTAAAACACCTCCTAGTATTAAGAAAGAGGTCACTAACATTCACTCTCCTTTTCATTCCAATAATACTATCCATTACGTAGTATTATAAAACCTATCCTCAACCAATATATGCATTTCTTTCATAAAATGTACTTTTAAGTTCACAAAAACGTGTCGGAACATGGTCCCGCACATTTTTGTGAACTACCTGTCTTAACGAAAATGTAATTTTACAATGACAGGAGCAATAATGTATTTTATTAGATCTGTATCAGAAATAGCCTCTCTGTTTATGTCTACGATATCACCATTAGTTCCTGAGAATAACTCCATCGCCTCTAAAGGTACGCCCTGGTATTTCAGTTCAATTAACGGAACATTTTCATTATTTACGATTTTAAATTGTATTCCAGAAAAACCTCCATCGTTCTTACCAATAATATTTCCATTATGGTCATAAATAGTAGCATACTGCTTCATAGGGTTAAAAACATTCATTTTAAAAGATGAAATTAACAGATTTTCCTCATTATATATGTAATAATGTTGATGTAATCCTCTTTTCTTTTCTAAATAAAATAACACCTTTTCTCCATTCTCAACCACTAGTGTCTTCTTTAAGTAGGCTCTTAGACCAATGAGATGTAGAATAAATGTTTGTATCTTTTTCCATCCTTCTACATCCTCCCGTATACGTGCTACTGATTTTCCATTGAGTGCATAATAATCATATTCTCGCAACCAGTGTACATGTGAGACGAGCATTAACCGATTTGCTTTGAATAAATCCTTTTCATCTTTACTTAGTATTGGAACCTTGTAATTTGTTTTTGAACGTTTCTTTTTAATAATGGCAATTATTAAAAATGCAATACTACCGACGAAGGAATAAACACTCCATATAATAAATTCAACATTCCCTTCTGGTGGTACATCAATTATAAAAAACAATAATAGCAAAATAAGACTAAGAATAAATAACATTCCACTAAGAATAAAATATACAATTGAGGTTCTTTTATAATGATGATGTAAGCTCAACTTAATTGATCACTCCGTTTCTTACACATTACAAATTAAGCATTTTCTAATAAATTCACTCTTCTTTCCTGTAATTCCTTATGTTTCCTAACTAACTTATTTAAATCAATCTCTAGCCTATCTAACATATCATTAACTTGCTTTTCCATATTGTACGCTTGATTAAGGGAATCTGAAATTTTACCATGAACCATCCAATCAACAATGAGTCCATCAAAAAAATAATCAGCGAAGGTTAACATATTTCCTATTTCTAAATCAATATGAAAATGGTTCTTAATATCTAGTAGTTCCTCTTGAAAATGACGAAGTTTACTTTGGGCAACGTGAAGATCATCTTTTGCAGTTCCAAGATGACTATGCTTTACCGCAGTCGTAATCATACCACCACCTAGCATATCAAAGGTAGACCATCCTTTGGCTTTTTCTAATGATAGAATTACGTCCTTTAAGCTGTTTGCTGCAATTATTCCAGCAGCTTTCGCTTCAACATATTCGTTTAACATTGACTCTATTTCTGTCTCATCCTCCAGCAGGTTATATAATTCCTCTGTCCAAATGGTTGATTCGTCCTTAATAATTGTTTCTTTTTGAAGAAGTAATTTTTCATATTCTTTCTCACAACCTGATACAGTCAGTAATAATTCCTTATATTCCTTTATTTCTTTTTCTAGATCTTCTTTCGTTTTGATTGCTTCCTGATATTTTAATTTAGCAACAGCGACCTCTCCCTTTTCTTTTTCTAGCCTTTCAAGCTTTCTCCCAATAATCGTATAAAATAAATTATTTATAGAAAAGCTTTCTAATCGTTCAACATCTGCTTTTTCTTTTTTTAATAGACGATATAGTTCTTGCTCTTTCTTTTTTTCAACTAACAATAATTCCTTTGCTCGATGTAAATGATCATCCCACTTCTTTTTCTTTCTGCAACGTTCCTTTACTTCTTTTAATGTTTTATTTAAATCTGTAAACATAAATATCAACCTCCCTTAAAGTACATACGTTTTATTATAGTAAATCGTTACATATATTAATGAATTTTTCTATATAAAATAGCAGAAGCTGTCTTCCTAATAATAAGAAGACAGCTTCATTGAGGAGAATAAATCTATTTAATTCCTTTATAAGCCTGTTGATAAATGTCAACTAAATCCGAAACTAATGGTAGCTTTGGATTAGCTGTTGTACATTGATCTTCAAATGCACGTTCAGCTAATTCTTCTATTTTTCTATCAAAATCATTTTGAGAAACATCACAATCAGCAATGCTCAACGGAATGTCCAGTTCTTTTGCTAAATCTATAACAGCTTTAATAAGACTCTCTACCCCTTCTTCTGTAGAACTTGCTGGTAAACCTAACATTTTAGCTATTTCTGCATACCGTTCATCAGCAACAAAATGTCCGTATTTCGGAAAAGCGGTAAATTTCTTAGGCTTTGTTGCATTATAGCGTATTACATGTGGCATTAAAATTGTGTTTGAACGTCCATGAGCAATTTGGAACTCTGCCCCTAACTTATGGGCTAAGCTATGATTTATTCCAAGAAATGCATTAGCAAATGCCATTCCAGCTATTGTTGAGGCATTATGCATTTTTTCACGACTAAGTTCATCATTTCCATTTTTATATGCTTTCGGTAAATATTCAAATACCAGTTGAATGGCTTTCATAGCTAATCCGTCAGTATAGTCATTGGCCATTACAGAAACATAAGCTTCTATTGCATGGGTCAATACATCCATACCAGTATCAGCAGTGACTCCTTTTGGAACTGACTTCACATAAGTTGGATCTATGATGGCAACATCAGGAGTTAGCTCATAATCAGCTAACGGATATTTTGTACCTGATGATTTGTCTGTGATAACAGAGAAAGAAGTCACTTCAGACCCAGTACCAGACGTCGTTGGGATTGCCACAAACTGTGATTTATTTCCTAGCTTTGGATACTTAAACACTCGTTTACGAATGTCAAGAAACTTTTGCTTTAAACCACTAAACTCTACTTCTGGATGCTCATAAAATAACCACATTCCTTTTGCTGCATCCATTGGAGAACCTCCACCTAATGCTATAATGACATCAGGTTGGAACTTATTCATCATTTCCGCACCTGCCATAACCGTTTCAATGGATGGATCTGGTTCAACATCGGAGAAGATTTCATATTGTACTTTATCTTGTCGTTTATTTAGGTAATATAGGACCTTATCAACGTAACCCATTTTTACCATCATTTCATCTGTTACGATTAAAGCACGTGAAATATTTGGCATTTTCTCTAAATATTGTGTCGCATTTTTTTCAAAATAAACCTTAGGTGGAATTTTAAACCATTGCATGTTATTTTTTCGCATACCTATTTTCTTGAAGTTAATTAAATTTACTGTTCCAACGTTTTCAGAAACTGAATTTCTACCGTAAGAACCACATCCTAGTGTTAAGGATGGAATGTAACCATTGTAAATGTCACCTATGGCCCCTTGAGATGATGGGCAGTTGGCTATAACTCTACCAGCTTTCATTCGAAGGCCAAATTGTCTTATTACATCATCATCGTTAGAATGAATGACAGCAGAATGACCTAACCCACCAAAATCTAGCATTTCTTCACAACGGCTAAAGCCCTCTTCTATACTTTTTACCTTATAACATGCTAGGATAGGGCTTAATTTTTCCCTTGATAATGGATAGTTCTCTCCTACACCATTTATTTCTGCAATCAATATCTTAGTATCTACACTTACTTCAAAACCTGCTAATTTCGCAATGTCATAAGCAGATTGCCCCACAATTGCTCCATTTAGTGCACAACCATTTCCAGGGAAAGCTAGTGCCTCAATTTTTTTCTGTTCTTCTTTCGTCAAAAAATGACATTGATTTTTTATTAACTCTTCTTTTGCTTCACGATAAATTTCTTGATCAATAATTACTGCTTGTTCTGATGCACATATCATTCCATTGTCAAAGGTTTTCGATAAAATTAAATCGTTAACTGCTTGTTTTACAGTGGCTGTTTTTTCAATGTAGCAAGGAACATTTCCTGGTCCTACGCCAAGGGCAGGCTTCCCTGTACTATAAGCAGATTTCACCATGCCAGCTCCCCCAGTGGCTAAAATAACAGCAACACCTGGATGATTCATTAATGCTTGTGTCGCATCAATGGAAGGACTTGAAATAAATTGAATACAATTTTTAGGAGCCCCTGCTTCAATAGCAGCCTCGTATAGAATCGTAGCAGCCTTTTCACTACATTTTTGAGCAGACGGATGAAAAGCAAAAATAATTGGATTTCGTGTTTTAATAGAAATTAATATTTTAAACATCGTCGTTGAAGTAGGATTTGTTACTGGAGTAACTCCTGCTACAACTCCAATTGGTTCTGCTATTTCAATTATTTCTTCGTGCTCGTTTTCTGAAATGATACCAACCGTCTTATTATATTTGATAGCATGGTAAACATATTCTGTTGCAAACATATTTTTTATGATTTTGTCTTCGTAAATTCCACGTTTTGTTTCTTCCACGGCCAACTTTGCTAATGGCATATGTTGATCTAAACCTGCTAACGCCATTTTCTTTACAATTTCATTAATCGAATCTTGATCAAAACTAAGAAATTCATCATGTGCCTTTTTGGCTTTTATAACTAATCCGTCAATAATTTCCAAAACATCATTTTTCTTTTGTAGCATTTTTTCTTCTAATGCCATGTTAATTACCTCCCATTCGCCTATTATGTGAAATTATTCACATAATGAAGTTTAAGTGAATTGTTTTATTTGAATTAACAAGTCAGAAGATATTTTGGAAGAAATTACTTGCTAATTCCTTATGTGATCATTATAAAAGGTGAGGTTTAAAATAGCTATGACAAATTTGTGAAGTCTTTCACATAAATTGATGAAGCGTTTTCATTGTGAACATTTTGTTACCATTTTATACTAACTGTAATAAACGAAAATAAAACCCCTCGATTTTATCGAAGGGTTTTTCACTATTCTCCAATTATTCTCCTACTATACGATCTAAAATGGAAGTATCTACAAATCCATCTAAATCAGGATCTACATCCATAAATTGCAGTTCATACGATGCGTTAGCCCAAGCTTGTAAAGCATCAGCATGTGTTTCTGTCGTAATGACCATACGATCCCATGCTTTCTCTAACACATGGTCAGGTAAACGTGTTTGGGCTAATTCAAAGATCAATTCATTCACAGTGTGTAACGTATCTTCAGTGTTTTCATGTGTATAATCTACTGCTCGTTTATGAGCACGTAATGCTTGCTCTACTGCTTCCGGGTTATTTTCAAGGAACGTATTAGTCGTTACGATTACAACACTTGCTAATTCTTCCCCTAAAAATACATCATTCCACTCTGCTACAACATTTGCATTGTGTTCCTCAACCAGTAACGTTCCCCATGGTTCTGGAGCTGCTGCTGCATCAATTTGACCTTGTTCAAACATTCCAACCATACTTGCCGGATTCACCCTTGGTTGGTGTTCAACTGTTCCACCACTTAATCGACTACTCTTTAAACCAATTTCTTGTAACATAATTTCTAATTGAACATTATGTGTACATCCATTTCCAGGTGTACAAAATGACTTTCCGTCAAAATCTTCTAACGATAGAATACCAGAATCTTCGCGAGATACAATAAGTGTTGCACCATTTGCAGCTGCACCAATTACGACTACATCTCCACCTGATAAGAAGTAATTAATTGCTGGACCAGGTCCAACATAACCTAATTCAATTTCACCAACATCTAATGCTTCAATAAAATCGTTACCATTCGGGAAATTTTGGAAATCGACATTGTAATCTACCAATTCTTCTTCAAAATAACCCTTTTCTTTTCCAATAATCCCTGCTGCATGATCTAAGTTAGGAAAATATCCTATTGTAATGTCTCCACCTGATACACCATTATCCCCAGATACTCCATCATTATCATTCCCTTGTCCGCAAGCAGTAATGACGAACAAAGCACTAACAGCAATTAATAAGTTACGAAATTTTTTCATGTTGTGTTCCTCCTCTTTGTATTTACACATTTTTTATTATTGTTTTCCTAATCCCCATCTTGAAAGTACACGTTGTTCTATTTTTCTAAATACAAAATACTCCATAATTAAACCTATAACTGAAATAATCACCATAATAGCAATAACTAATTCCATATTAAAAAAGTCTCTAGCATCCATTAATGTTCTACCTAAACCACCTCGACCAAGTAATTCTGCTGCCATTAAGGCGCGCCAAGCAAAGGCCCAAGCAAGTCTTGCTCCAGTCAACGCAGATGGTATTGATGCTGGGATCATTACCTTCCAAACTAACTCTGAACGATTATATCCCATTGTTTTTGCTGCTCGTATCAATATTGGTTGAACATTTTTAATTCCCATTCTCATATTCATTGTCATTGGCCACGTACCCCCAAGGACTACAACAAAAATTATTCCAGGACCAGGGCCAAGTATAACAAGTGCAATTGGTAACCAAACAATACTAGGAACTGATTGTAGTGCAATCACTAAAGTCCCTAATGTTTCATCAGCAATTTTTGAAACACCGATTAAGATACCTAATATTGCTCCAATCATTACAGCTAAACTAAAGCCTAAAGCAATTCTTTGCATACTTTCTGTTAAAGCATTCCATAAAATACCTGTTTCAAAAAAACCTGTATACAATGCTTCTACTGATAATAATGGAGAAGGGAATAGGTTGACAGACCAAAACTGTAAATCAAGATTTACTCTATATATGATCTCCCATATTGTGATTAGTGCCGTAAAGAAGAGAAGCCTTCTTACTATTGAAATCATCACCCATTTCCTCCCTCATGACCTTCTCAATTTCTCCACCGAGTATTTCCATAATATCCTCTTCCATCTTTGCAAATTCTGGAGATGACGGTATTCTTGGACGTGGTAGATCTACTGGATATATTTTTCGAATTCCTCCTGGGCGCGTTCCCATAAGGACAATTCGATCAGATAACAAAATTGATTCTCGAATATTATGTGTCACAAAAATAATTGTCTTTTTCGTTTCTTCCCATATAAATTGAACTTCTTTATGAAGCATCGTTCTAGTTTGTTCATCTAAAGCTCCAAAAGGTTCATCCATTAATAATATCTTCGGATCCATCGCTAATGCTCTCGCTATAGCAACACGTTGCTTCATTCCACCAGATAGTTCATGTGGATAGGAATTCATAAATTTACTTAAATGGACCAACTTCAAATATTTTTTTGCATGCTCCTTCGCTTCAGTTTTCTTCATCTTTTTTCTTAAAGCGAATGCAACATTTTCTAATGCTGTTAACCATGGCATTAAAGCAGCTTCTTGAAAAACTACTCCTCTATCTGATCCTGGCTTCGTTACTTTTTTATCACCAACGTACACTTCTCCATTAGAAGCATCATCGAGACCTGCTACAATATTTAATAATGTTGATTTCCCACAGCCTGATGGCCCAAGTAGTGATACGAATTCACCAGATTCAACTGTTAATGATATATCATCAAAAACAGTAAAACTCTCATTCTTCTCTTTATTATTGAAGGTTTTTTCAACATTTTTAATATGGACCTTCTCCATTTGTAATCCCCCTTATTACAAAAGCCTTTTATAAATATAAAATCATTTATGTGATAAATTTCAATTTTAATTTTAAAAACTATAATCCTTATAATATTGATCGGAATTAATATGTTTAGTATATGACGGTATTATTAATGTGTCAACGGTTAACTTTTATTTGAATTTTTTTTATTTCTTTAACTTAATGAGTCAATTTCATAATTCACTATTTCATTCTAAACACGAACAACTATACAAAAAAATTAAATATAATTCGATCTCCCATTCAGACGGACGCTTTCTGCGGGCACGGATTCAACCTCCCACTAGACATTTTGTATACAGCTAAAGCACATGGTCCTGTCTCTGCCGCTACTAGTATTGCTCTGTTGATAGATGCGTCGAGACAACTCGAAGCTTATTCATGAAGCAAATGCTCGTCCCTAGAGTCGCCGCCTACCACTGCAATCGAAAATAATGTTCGTCTTTTTCAACAAATTTCTATATATGAAATTCATTCTAATACTTCCAAAAAAGAATTTTGCAACGTATTCTAGTGCTTTTAATTAGTTTTTACTTTTATCAACCCTTTATGCTAACCATCCAATCAAGAAAATAATTCATAATATTACCTTCATAGTAAAACAATATATTGAGAAAAAATTCTGTTTACAAAATTGTTATACTTTATTTTTAAAACTCATTTACCTTCTATATCATATAGGATAATATTATTATTTGGAATAAACAATTAGACAAAGGAGCACTAAAATGGACATGATAGAACAAATTTCGCATTTGCAATTATTGAATCAATTCTGGATTATTCTTTTATTCCTTATACCAATGGTTCTAATATCTAGAACTGTTGTTGCTGGAACAAGATATTCCCCTATTTTAATTATTGTTATTTTCGGGTTAGCAATGGGGTACATACTTGTCATAAGTGACGTTGCAACACCGGGTCTCCCTGAATTCCCATTTGTTAACCTTATGGCTGGTACTACTATTATTGCATTGATCGCAACATTCTTCGTGGGTGGACAAGAACTTCGAAAAATTCTAGGTAAAAAAGAAGTTGATAAAGATGATTTTGTAGTCCCATCTGATGAAGAAACAGTTTTAGGAACATCAAGAACACAATTTGTTTTTATTATTCGCGCTTTATTCATTTTATTAGGTATTGAAGGAGTATCGCGGATTTTACTTGGTACGGGTGGGAATTTAAATGAATTATCCAATTATTACCCACTAATCGCATATATCGGTTTAATAGGCTCTATTATATTAATTGATAACAAAGCGAAAATAAAAAACAAGCATCAATACATCCGTAAAGGTGTCATTGAAATCTTTATGATTATTGTAGTTTTATTCCTTTCGTTCCATGTTGCTGCAATTATTCAACCACTAATCGCATTACCACAAATTTTCTTTGCGATGATGATTTCTGCAGCACTAGGTGCCATTTGCTACCGCTGGCATTTTGGACCTACACTACGTTCCTTATTATTTGCAGGTATCCCAGTTGTTTTAGCTGGTAACTTTATGGTCGGAGGATCAAGAATTGGTGATGCTTTTGCTATTGAAGGAATGAATTCTGTCCTAACTTATGGGTTTTTCGGTCAGTTATTTTGGATGTTTGGAGGAATTGCCCTCCTAATATGGATTGCTAAAACAGCAAATGCTAGAAACTTAGCGCCAGGTATGGCTGGAGCATTATCCCATTCTGGATTAACAGGAGCTTGTACAGCTGGTGACTTCGGTTCAATTGCTGCAAAACGAGCACCAATTATGATCAATATACCGTTCTTCGGACATATTTTCGTTTTCTCGATTTTAGCTGTCAGTGCTGACCTTGGTAAGCTATGGATAATTCCAACCATTATTCTTGTACTTATTGGTATTGGATTAACAATTCTCTCATTAATTAAAATGAGAAACGCAAATGGCAATGACGCAAAAGAAGTAAATGCACTAATGATCTTTTCATTCGGTTGGCAAATAATGGCTGTTTTCGGTGGATTGTTCCTATTAAGCTTAAGTCAGATGCCATTTGATTATGCTGCAATGGCTCAATCAAGTGCTATTTCTCACTTTGGTTTATTCGCTGCCATTCAAGAAGGTATGTTTGGAGCAGATGCTGCATTACTTATTCCATTTATCTTTTCTATGCCTTTCCTTGTTCATCCACTTGTATTCTTCATGTTCGGTAGAGCAATGGAAAACGATGGTGAAATGCCAATTAAGCCAGTATACGTATTAGCAATAATTGGAGTAGTTGGAGTTATTGGTTCCCTATTTATCTTTTAAATAATGGTATTAAAGCTAGCATGGACATTCCTTGCTAGCTTTTTCTATGAATACACTGAAAATAGCTGTTATCAAAATTAATGGTATTCGCAAATATAGGGCAGGTTAATCATTCCCTACACCCCACTTAGCTTTCCTTCACCACAAGGGTATAAGTGTGACATCTGCTCTGCTTCACTTTCGTTCGCAATTACAGTGTCTTCTTTACCGCGGACGACCTGCCAAGCCTCCTCGGTCGTTCCACTCCCTGCGGTGTCTCTTGGGATTCCACTCATTCCAGTTGAATTAAAATTATTTTCATCCTCCATGGTGCAAGTTTCACTTGTATGGAGGTCTCCCCTGTTGTGTAAACTTTTCTAAAAAATTCAAATAGATTATATTTTTCTCAATCTAGATATAGTATAATAACAATTAATTCGGAAATCGAAATAAAAAAGGAGTGAACTACATGTCGGTAGAGTTAACAAAGAGGCATGAAGTAAAAGAAGAGGAAACATGGAAAATTGAAGATCTCTTTTCTTCAAAAGAGGCATGGGAAAAGGAATTAAAAGACTTAGAAGATTCCCTTACGGATGTTACAAAATATAAAGGTACCTTTAATGATGGTGTAGAAAACCTTTATCAATGTCTCCAAGCCCAAGAGAAATTCCAACAGCGATTAATTCTAGTTAGCACCTATGCTCATCTTAAATTAACAGAGGATGGAACAAACCCAGAATCACAAAGTAATTTTGCCCTGTTAAGTAGTACAGTTACTAGAATTAACACAGCCTTAGCATTTATCCAGTCCGAGATTTTATCATTATCTGATGAGAAAATTAATGCTTATTTTCAGGAAGAAAAAGGGCTAGAAGATTATCGCATACCATTAGAAACAATTCTTGAAAAGAAACCTTATTCCCTATCTCCTGAAACAGAGGAAATTTTAGCATCATTAGGAGAAGTACACGATGCACCATACCGAATCTATTCAACGAGTAAATCTTCGGATATGACTTTCGATTCTTTCGTCGATGGTGATGGCAAAGAGCAACCACTATCCTTTGCCTTATTTGAAGATAAATACGAACTTTCTCCTAACACAGAGGAACGAAGAAATGCCTATGATTCCTTCGTAAAAACTTTAAAGAATTATGAAAATACGTATGCTTCTGTTTATGCTACAGAAATAAAAAAACAAGTAGCTTTAGCTAAGATTAGAAATTATCCATCCGTTACACATATGCTTTTACAACCTCAAAAAGTAAGCATTGAAATGTACGAAAACCAATTAAACATCATTTATAAAGAATTAGCGCCTCATATGAGACGTTTAGCTAAATTAAAAAAACAGCAGCTTCAACTAAATGAAATGAAATTTTGCGATTTAAAGGCACCTCTTGATCCTGAATTTCAACCTGAGACAACGTATGAAAAAGTATCACAAATTATATTAGACTCCCTACAAGTCATGGGGCCAGAATATTTAAATATTATGGAAAAAGCACTATCAGAACGATGGGTAGATCGAGCAGATAACGTAGGCAAAATGACAGGGGCATTCTGTTCAAGTCCTTACGGAGCACATCCATTTATTTTAATGACATGGAAGGATACGATGAGAGGTGCCTTTATCCTTACCCATGAATTAGGACATGCTGGTCATTTCTATTTAGCAAATCACTATCAACGTGTTGGAGATACAAGACCATCAACGTATTTTGTAGAAGCACCTTCTACAATGAACGAAATGTTATTAAGAGACCATTTACTAAAAACAACAGATGATCCACAAATGCGACGATGGGTAATCTTACAATCCCTTGGAACATACTACCATAACTTCGTTACTCATTTATTAGAAGGAGAATTCCAACGTCGAGTATATAAGCATGCAGAGGAAGGGAAGCCACATACTGCTGCAACACTAACAGGAATTAAGCACGAAGTACTTCAAGGATTCTGGGGTGATGCTGTTGAATTAGATGAATATGCAGGACTTACATGGATGAGACAACCTCATTATTATATGGGCTTATATCCGTACACATATTCAGCAGGACTTACAGCTTCTACTACTGTGGCTAAAAAGATTCAAGAGGAAGGTCAGCCTGTAGTTGATCGTTGGTTAGAGGTTCTGAAGGCTGGAGGCACAAAAACTCCTCAAGAATTAATGGAGCACGCAGGGGTCGACATGACAAATCCAGATTCTATTCGTCTTGCTGTGGATTATGTAGGCACTCTTGTTGATGAACTAGAAAAAAGCTTCCAGTAGTGAACATGAAAGTAGAAATACTCACTAAAATAACTTGAAGCTCTAAAAAATGTATTTTATTAGACACTAAAGAGTAGCTGTCCTATTCACAAGTCATTTACAATGAACGGTTAGGACAGCCTCTTCTTTTTTCTAGGCTGTATTAAAGGATAGTGTTGTCTTAGTAGAAAATCAACTACATAATTTAACAGAGCCTTTTTCTAAAATCCCCTTGGCCTTTATATATGCCAATAATCATTAAAAACAATATTATTCCTTACTGAGCTTGTTAATTGAAAATATAATAACCAGATAGCGTGATTTTGTTCATCTGCTGAAGCTCTTTGAAACATTTGATTAATTTGTGGATGAAAAGATTGATCTGATAATGCTAAGTAAAAATCCGTTGCACTTTGTTCATCAATAAAGGCGTCTCTTAATGATTCAAGATAATTTGAAGGACATTTTCGTAAAAGCTCTGGTTCATATTTTTCCCCTTTTATAGAATAATAGAGCTCTGAAAATTGATTAAAATGTCGTATTTCATCTTGCCTAATTTCTTTAATAACTTCCTTCTGTTTAATCGTTGGAGCATTTTTTTCCATTTGTTTATATAAATATATAGAAGTATATTCCTCATTTATTACTGTAATTAAATGACTTAACAACTCCCGATTCTCTCCTGAACTAGCATAATAATGAGATGAATACACGTTTTATTAACCCTCCTTACCTTCCTAACTATTCTATATATGTATATGATTTTACGTTGGGCACGTGATGATTTTTTCTGCACCTCGTCATATTGCTTTGAACATGTTATAATTTTTAAGACTTTAAATTAGTAGAGGATGATTATGAACAATGATTACAGTAACAAATGTAAGTTTACGGTTTGGAGATCGTAAGCTGTTTGAAGATGTTAATATTAAATTCACACCTGGAAATTGTTATGGCTTAATTGGTGCAAATGGAGCTGGTAAATCTACATTTATTAAAATACTATCTGGTGATATAGATTCACAAACTGGTGATGTAAGCATGCCTTCTGGTCACCGAATGGCTGTGCTTAAACAAAACCACTTCGAATATGAAGAGCATGTTGCCCTTGAAGTAGTAATGATGGGACATAAAAGATTGTACGAAGTAATGAAAGAGAAAGATGCAATTTATATGAAAGCCGATTTCTCTGATGAAGATGGGATGAAAGCAGCTGAGCTAGAGGGAGAATTTGCAGAAATGAACGGCTATGAAGCTGAATCTGATGCAGCCATTCTCTTAAAGGGCTTAGGAATTAACGAAGATCTTCATCAGAAAAAAATGGCAGATCTTTCTGGAAATGAAAAGGTTAAAGTTTTGCTTGCTCAAACTCTTTTTGGTAATCCTGACGTTTTATTACTAGATGAGCCAACAAACCACTTAGATATTGAAGCTATCCAATGGTTAGAAGAATTTCTAATCCAATTTGAAAATACAGTAATCGTCGTATCACATGATCGACATTTCCTTAACAAAGTGTGTACTCATATTGCAGACCTAGACTTTGGAAAAATTCAAGTATATGTAGGTAACTATGACTTTTGGTATGAATCTAGCCAACTTGCTCAACGAATGGCACAAGAGCAAAACAAAAAGAAGGAAGAAAAAATTAAAGAACTACAAGCTTTCGTTGCACGTTTTAGTGCAAACGCATCTAAATCAAAGCAAGCAACTTCACGTAAAAAGCTGTTAGATAAAATCGAATTAGACGATATTAAACCATCCTCCCGTAAGTACCCATATGTTGCCTTTAAGCCAAATCGCGAAATAGGTAATGATGTTCTACAAGTAGAAGGGTTAACGAAATCAATCGATGGTGTAAAAATATTGGATAACGTAAGTTTTGTATTAAATAAAGATGATAAAGTTGCTCTTGTAGGAAGTAAAGAAATTGCAAAAACAACACTTTTAAAAATTCTATCTGGTGAAATGGAGCCGGACAGTGGTACGTATAAATGGGGGATTACAACATCCCAATCTTATTTTCCAAAAGATAATGCGAAATACTTTGAAGGCTGTGATTTAAACCTTGTTGATTGGTTACGTCAATATTCACCAGAAGATCAAACGGAAACTTTTTTACGAGGATTCTTAGGTAGGATGCTATTCTCTGGTGAGGAAGCCAAAAAGAAAGCTAGTGTATTATCTGGAGGAGAGAAAGTTCGCTGTATGCTGTCTAAAATGATGCTTAGTGGCGCAAATGTCCTTATGCTTGATGACCCTACAAACCATTTAGATTTAGAATCCATCACTGCATTAAATAATGGACTTATTAATTTTAAAGGTGCCATGATTTTTACATCTCACGATCATCAATTTAATCAATCTATAGCTAATAGAGTGATCGAATTGCAAGATAATGGATTATTTGATAAGGAAATATCCTATGATGAATATATAGAAATGAAAACTAAAATAAAGTAGAAAACAGACCAAAAGATCCTCTTTAAAGTTAAGAGGATCTTTTGGTTACACTTGAGTCAATTTCATCATTCTTTATTTCATTGTAAATCACGAACATTTATACAGAAAGCTTATATTTAATTCAATCTCCGCTTCAGACGTATCAATTACGCTTAAGGGCAGCCCATGTCCTGTGGACAACGGCGTAATCTCGCGGGTCCTGTCTCTGTATTGCTCTTTTGTTATATGCGTCGAGACTACTCGAAGCTTATTCGTGAAGTAAATGCTCGTCGCTAGAGTCGACGTCTTCCTCTGCAATCGAAAATAATGTTCGTCTTTTTCAACAATATTTCATTTATGAAATCCATTCACTTCTATAAATAATTTTATTATTTTACAAATACATGTAATTACCTTAAATAATTTTCCCTTTAATTATTCAAGGTGATCGATGAAGTTAAATACCCCATCCTCATTACGACGGATTTCCTTAACCGATTTAATTGCATCCAGATTAAGGTGGCCATAAATATGAGGAAACATGATTCCTGATTCTGATAAGTCTTCAAGAACAACTAAACTCTCTACTTCTTTAGAATTAATCTTTAATAGCAGGAGCTCCTTTTCCTCTGGAAATAGATCATTACCAATAGATATCATTTGCTCTTTCGTTGAACAATGGATAAATCCTTCTTTATCTACTGACTCTGGCCAATAAACATCATCCTGCTGCCATTTCTCCCAATCATTTCTACGCACCACATGATAAATCACTTGAATTCTCCCCCTCACCAACATCATTAACACTATTACCACATTGATTATAAAGGTTTTTATTGTTAATGTGTATGGGGTTCACCCAATTTCAAAAAAGAATCTATCTAAATGTTACAACTTTATGAACAATAGAAATATTTGCTAATCCTACAAGTTTTCTATCCTCACCCTACTACCAATTCCACCTGCTTCAGAAGGAGTTACAATTAATTTTCTAGGTAATCGTTCTCTTAATTCAGGAACGTGACTAATAACTCCTACAGATAAGTGAGTTGAGTGTAACTTTTCTAATGCATGTATAACCGTCTCTAAAAGATCTTGATCTAACGTTCCAAAGCCTTCATCTAAGAAGAAGAATTGAAGTGGATATTCACCCTTTAATTGAATAGATGCAGATAATGCTAGGGCTAATGCAAGGGAGGTTAAAAAGGTTTCACCGCCTGACAAGGTGGAAACTGGACGTTTTACACCACCATTACTATCATCGCGGATGACAAAGCCACCATTTGAATCGACTTCAAGAGCATAGCGTCCACGTGTAAGAGCATGTAGTCTTTGTGATGCTAATCTACTAACCTGTACAAGCTGTTCCTCTGCTACATATTCTACAAATGCTTTCCCACGAAATACCTGATCTAGTTTCGATAGCTGACTATGTTCCTTTTCTACTACTTTTAATTTTTGCTGCAGCTGTTCGAATCGATTAACACGTTTTTCCATTTCCATTAAGGCTGATTCAGTAGCACCATACTTCGAACCTAGTTGTTCTATTTCTCCTTTTGTATCTTCAACAAATTGCAACGTTTCTTTATATTTTTCAGAAGTAATTTTATTGTCTCCTAATTGACGTATGCAATCTTCCATTTTTGTTTGAAGCTGTTTCTTCTTATCATTAAACAGATTGATTGTATCTTCTAATTCTTTGATTTTATCAGCTGATAAACTGTTTCGCTTAACTTCATCACTTGTTTTAAAGGAAGTCTCCTGAAGTTGCTTATTCCAGTTTAGCTCTGCTCTTTCAAGGCGTTGAGTTGCATGACGTAATGCTTCATTACTAGTAGTGATTTCATACTCTACTTTCTTTTCCAATTCCTTGCAATGTTTATATGCGTTTTCAGCATTTTTACACTCCTTTAGTAAGGAATCTAATTCAACTGAATAGTTGTTAATAAGTATGTCTACGTTATTTCCCTCGATTGATTCAAGTATTTCCTTTTCCTTTTTGGAAATCCCTATCTTACGCTGATTAGCTTCTGTTTTCAATGCAGATTCTTTTATGGAAAGTTCGTGTATAGACTTTAAATGCTTCTCCACTTTCTTCTGTTTCTCTTCAATATGAGGAACACTTTTTTCAATTCTAAGCCTTAATTGTTCTGTTTGTTCTTCCTTATGCTGTAACTCTTTAAATTCTTCACTTATGTGTTCATAGTTTAATTGAGGAAAGAGTCCTCTCCATTCTTCTATCATATGATTAACTTTTGCCTTTAATTGTTGTGTAAGTTCCTTGGTTTCTTCCAGTCGTTCGTATACTGTTTTTACGTTCGTGGAAAGATCATTAAACTCTAATTTTAGTTCTTCATATACATTTAAGTCTTCATTCACCTTAAGGAAAAGTTGATCAATTGCTTCCGTTTCTTTTTTTAATTTGTTCTTCTGGTTTCTCCATTCCTCTATGGCTTCCAATTTATCCCCTTTCCATTTTTCCATTTGTGTAGCATTCATAACTTCTTCGTCTACAGTAGCACTAATTTCTACATTCTCATCAATAAATCTTTTGAGTTTCGTGGAATACTCATCTAGCTGCCACTTTTTCTTATCGATATTCCGTTCCTCTGCATTGATTTCTTCAAGTATTTCATCAATCCATGAAACATTTACTTCCTCTATTTCATGATGTGTATGACCAACTTCATCAGCTTCAATAGGATGTTCTGTGGATCCACAAACCGGACATGCTTGTCCATCAATTAATTTAGCACGTAATTTTTTCGATAACTCCAGTTGTTCACTTTTTTCCAAATCCTCTTTGTAATGTCTTAATTGTAGGGATAGGGAGCTCAGCTTCCGTTCCTCATTGGAAATTCTTTCGTACCAATGATATATCTGAGAGAAACGATCTTTTAAAACCTGATGTTTTAGATTTAATACATCGTGTTGCTCATTGTAGTTCTTTTCAATCTTGTCCTTCTTTTGAACTATAACTTCATGTTCTTGTGCCTTTTCCTCTAGCTGCATTTTAATTTGATTGATCATTTGCTTTTTTTCAATCGCTTGATAGATCTGTTTTTTATATTCAGACGATGTGTATACTTTCTGAAGCTCCACTTTGAGCTCGTTTTGCTTTTCTTCATATCGCATTCTATCGTTATCCGCTTTGTTTTTATCCTCTTCTAGCTTCTTTATTTTTTCTGTTATCTCTACCAACTGTTTATCTAATGCTTTCAATTGGTCCTTCTCTTCTTGTAATAATTCCTGCTCTTTTTTTATTTGCTGTAACTGTTCAATTCTAATCCGTAATCTTGTTTCATTCTTTTCCTTTTCGTCTTTTAATTCGTTAAATTCTTCTTCTGCCACTACTGTTTTATGTCTTACTTCTTCAACTTTTTTACCAATCTCTTCAACTCGTTGTTGAAATTTATCTCTTTCCTCTATACTCGATTCCCATTCCTTAATGTAAGGTAATAGTACAACTGCTTCTCTTCCATTTATAAGTCTTTGCATATCATCAGACATTTTCTCTTCCTGAGAAGTAAGCTGCTCTAACTGTTGTTCTACCGTTACTTTTTGCTCTTGCCAGTGGACAATCTCCTTTTCAAATGCTTCCTGTTCCTCTAGTTTTTTTAGCTTAGATTTCCTAAACACCATTTCCTTTTTTATTATCTTTAATGATTCTTTTGCCTCTTCAAGGGCTTCTTTTGAAGCATTACCTAACCCTAGTTGCTCTTTTTCTACTAGCTCTTTTTCATGCTTTGTCTTTGTAAGACGGTTTTTCAGTTTCCACTGAAGTTCATCTCCATATTTTTCTAAATGAAATAATCGTTGTAGCATTTGTCTCCGATCGTTCCCTTTAAGTGATAAAAACTCAGAGAACTTCCCTTGAGGAAGAACAACAGCCCTAGTAAAGTCATCAATAGATAAGCCGAGCAAGTCTTCTATCCCTTTATTAACATCCCCAGCTTTATCAGCTAGGACAACAGGGGTTCCTGTTACCTCAAGAAATCGACATGTTGCGGAACGAATAGATATCTCCCCACTTCTCTTAAAGCTTCTTTCCACTTCATACCGTTTCGTTCGTTCACCTTGACCTAATTGAAAAGTAAAAGAAACAAATAATTCATCTTCAGCATGATTTAATATTCCTTGTGTATTGTTTGTGGCTCTTTCTACTTTTCCATATAAAGCTAATGTCATAGCATCAAGCAAAGAGGATTTCCCACTACCTGTTGGTCCAAATATTCCAAATACACCACCTTCACAAAGAACCTCGAAATTAACTTCTTGCTTTTCTCGAAAGCTGTGTAGCCCTTTTACACACAATTTTATAGGCTTCATTCTACTACCTCCTCATTTACGAGCTCTAAGAAAAGAGATACTAGGTCAGCTTCAGGAGTAGCTCCACCAGTTTGTCGTTCATAGAACCTTACAAAAAGTTCATCTATAGGAAGCTGCTTTTTACGATAACCATCAATTTGTTGAATCTCCTCTTTAAAAATAGGACGAATAGTTAACAATCCGGGATACGCCTTTTTCATTTGATGTATTTGCTCAATGGTAGGAGTATGCTCCATATAAACGTCTAATTCAATCCACGCATTACTATCTCTTTTTTCATCCATCCATTGGAACACTTGAGGTAAACCTTCTGTCGCATTCCAACGGACAAGAGGTTTACCAGAAAGCAAATAAACTTCTTCTATTATAGGCTCTTTCATAGGTTCTACATCAACAATTGTCACTGATTTAGCATAACCTGCTTCAGAAAAACTAAATGCTAAGGGAGATCCTGAATATCTTGCACGCCTTGGTGATCGTTTAATATCTTGTGGACGATGAAGATGCCCTAGAGCAGTATATTGAACATTATCAGGAAGGGTGGTAGCACGAATGGTATATGCTCCGCCTACTTCTATAGGTCTTTCTGATTCTGTACTATTCCCCCCTGCTACAAATAAATGACTCATGGCGACACTAACTTCATTCTTTGGAAGTTCTTTCGTTAGCTCTGAAAATATATCTTTAATCCGTACATCATAGGCATCACGAAGAGATTCTTCATCTCCAATTTCTACAAAACTCTCCTTCAGTCTTGACTCAGAAGGATAAGGGAGTGCTGCAATATTTAATACTTCCTTTCTTCTTGGAACGTGAATCTTCAATTTTTCAATTGTTGGATATCCTAAAATGTTTATTCCTTGTTTATTTATTAAGGATCTTGTAGCTGATAAACGATCTGGGTGGTCATGATTTCCAGCAATTATAATAATAGGTCTCGTCCCATTATCACTTAACTTTGCCATACTTTCATAAAATAGCTCTTCCCCTTTTGCTGGAGGATTTACGGAATCAAACACATCACCAGCCATTAAAATAGCGTCAATTTTCTGATCTTCTACAATTTCATATAATTCGTCAAAAAATTGTTCGTGTTCTGCTAATCTATCTCTTCCTTCTATTGTTCTACCGATATGCCAATCGGCTGTATGGAGTAAACGCATCTCGTTCACCTTCTTTCGTTCTTCATTGTTAAAACATGTGCTCCATCAAAAAAGAATAAATATGCTTCATCTATCGTTCGATTCCAACTTTTTTCTATGGCTTCAATATACAGTGAAATTTGCACTTTATATCGTTTTTTTAATGTCTCTTCTGCTTCCTTTATCCCCTCAGGAAACACTCCGGCTATCGTATCAGTTTTATAATCTAGTATTATGATATGACCATCTTCGTCTTCAAAAACACAGTCGATGATACCTTGAATTAAAACCGTTTCTTTCTCAGCAGAGTTGCTCCATGTTTGAAAAGCTTTAACAGCAGGAATCCCTAAACTAAATGGAATCTCTCGTTCTATCCACTTAGAAGATAATAAACGCTTTCCAATTGTTGTCTTTAAAAATTGTTCTATTTCATCTGTATCAACTGCTTCTGCTTCTTCCTTTAGAAGTAATTCCTTTTCTACCATAAGAAAAATCTGTTCTTCTATTATTTCCTTCGTAATCTGCCCCTTTAAAGGGATATGTTGCATAACACCGTGAATTACTGTCCCTCTTTCTGCAGCACTTAATGATTTCTTTTGTAAGAATTTGGGCCGATTTGCATATCTAGAATTAAATTTACCTACAAAAGGTTTCTCACTATATTCATCCATCATTTCTCTTTTTAGCTCAGTTACAGTCTGTTTTGATCGGTGGGAGGCTGAATTTTTAAAGGAATATGACCATTGAAGTCTTTGTTCCACAACTTCTAATAAATGAGATTGGAATGGTACAGGTTCATAATTAGTAAGAAGAGATTCTACTTTTTCCTCTGCTGAGAGCTTCTCTTCCTCTCTAGCTATTTGGAGTTCCTCTTGTTCGATAATAGATACATTCCATTTAGAAGGATCCGCACTTATGGTCCCTTCTACAATAGATTCCATTTTTAATAGATTCTTCTGAACTGTACCATGTCTCAAAACAGCTGGACCAATCCAATCTAAATAAGAATTACTTTTTTGTCTTTCTACAGCCGGTAACAACCAATGAGCTTCATTTAAAGATTCCTGCCATTTTTCTATTGATTTTTCAGCATCATTGACAGTACCAATAATAAATAGCTTTTCTTTAGCTCTCGTTAAGGCAACATACAAAACACGCATTTCCTCTGCCAATGCCTCTAGTCTCATACGTTTTTTAATGGCTAATTGTGGGATGGAAGGATATGCAACTCGTAAGGTAGGATCAATATACTTAGCTCCAAATCCAAGATCCTTGTGAAGTAAGTAAGAACCATTTAAATCCTGCATGTTAAACTTTTTATTTGCACCAGCAACAAACACAACAGGAAATTCTAACCCTTTGCTTTTATGAATGGTCATGATTCTTACAACATCCTCTTGCTCACCTAGAGCACGGGCTGTACCTAAATCATCACCTCTCTCTTGCATCCTTTCAATAAAGCGTAAAAAGCGGAATAATCCTCTAAAGGAAGTAGTCTCGTATGCCCTTGCTCGATCATACAATGCTCGTAAATTAGCTTGTCTTTGCTTACCTCCTGGCATCCCACCAACATAGTCAAAATAACCCGTATCACTATATAAATTCCAAATAAGCTCTGCTAAGGAACCTGAACGTCCCTTCGAACGCCATTCCTCTAACTTTTTAAGAAAGAATGCTGCCTTTTCCTTCATTTCTTCCTCTGGAGATTCGTTTGCTGTTATTTTAAGTGCTTCATAGTAGGAGCAATCACGCCCCATAATTCTTACGTGGGCTAATTGCTGTTCATTAAATTGGTATATCGGTGATCGTAAAACAGAAGCAAGTGGAATATCTTGAAAGGGATTATCAATCACCTTTAATAAAGACATCATTACTCTAACTTCAACAGCTTCAAAATAGCCTGTAGAAAGGTCTGCATAAATAGGAATTCCTTCTTTTTTGCATTCATCCATAATTGTTCCTGCCCAAGGCATAGAACGCATTAATATAACAATATCTCGATACGAAATAGGTCTTGTTGTTTTCAACGTTTTATCATAAACAGGGTATTTTGCTTGTATCAATGACTTTATTTTCTTAATTATATACCTAGTTTCCATCTGAGACGTTTCTAAATCCTCATCTAAAACTACTTGTTCGTCACCTGGCTCTTGAACAGTTAGAGGTGTACCTTTATTGATGATCCCAACTTCTGTCTCTAAACCATCTTGCTCTGGATAATCTTTGTTCCCTAAGCGTAATTCTGCATCCAAATCATACGTGATCTCTCCTACTTCTTCGTCCATCACTTGTCGAAACAAAAAGTTTGTAGCGTCTAATACTTCTGTTCGACTTCGGAAGTTTTTGGCTAAATCAATTCGCCACCCGTCCCCATCTCCAGCTTTTTGATAATGCTTATATTTGTTTAAAAATAAAGATGGTTCAGCTAAACGGAACCGATAAATACTTTGTTTCACATCTCCTACCATAAAGCGATTGTTTCCATTGGATAAAAGAGAAAGGATCGTTTCTTGGACGAAATTTGTATCCTGGTATTCATCTACTAGCAATTCTACAAAATGGTTTTGGAACTCCATTGCTGCTCTCGTAGGAAGCCATTGTCCATTACTCCCCTTCTGTCCTAAAATTGCTAAAGCAAAGTGCTCTAGGTCATTAAAATCAACGACCCCTTTTTCTCCTTTTATTTCTTGAAAGCGTTGTGAAAATTCTTTAATTAAGTAAACGATTGTTTTAATAGAAGGAGCCATTCTCTTTAATTCTTCAAGCATTGTAGGAGGGTGTTTAAGAAATAAATCCTTTTTCAATGTTTCCACTTGTTTTTTTGCCTGATCTCTAAAATTCTTTGCCCGTTCCTTTAGCTTTTCATCTACTATTTCTTTTTTTGATAAAGTTTTCAATCGACCAAACCCTGCTTGTTGAAAAGCGAAGTATAGGTCTTCCCACGAATTTGTTTGTAATAGATTTTTTATATAAACGATATCTTCTTCTAAGTTCTCATTATATTTTGCAGGACCAGCTGGTTCCTTCGTTAGTTCCAATCCTTTTTTCACCCACGATAAAGCCCCACTGAGTTGCTGCTTTACATCTTGAAGCAATTCCTCCGTCCACGGTAAATCATCTAACTGTTGTACTTCATTAAGCTCGTATGTTTTCACCATATCATCTAGCCACTTCATAGGATCAGGATGGGACCTTGAGAATGTATATAACTTCCGTATTAATAGACGTAGGGCGTCGTCACTTCGGTCCCCACTGAACCGATCCACTACATCAAAAAACTCTTCGTTGTTCTCTTTCCCATACTCTTCTTCAAATAATTCATCTAATATTTCTTCAACAATTAACTCTCCTTCTATGTCATCTACTATACGAAAATTTGGGTCCACATCTATTTCGTAATAATATTGCCGCACAATCTTCATACAAAAGGAATGTAACGTTGAAATATTTGCTCGATTAAGTAAAGAAAGCTGACGCCTTAGATGAAGAGAGGTAGGATTCTTCTTTAATTCCTTTTCTAATGCTTCACCTATCCTATTCCTCATTTCTGCAGCAGCAGCATTCGTAAATGTAGCAATAAGCAAACGATCTACATCCACCGGATTATCTATATTAACAACTTTTCGGATAATGCGTTCCACTAATACAGCTGTTTTCCCACTACCTGCTGCGGCAGCTACTAATATATTATTTCCAGATGCATCAATGGCCTTCCATTGATCATCTGTCCAGCTGACATCTTCTGGTTTAGGATTCACCTTCATCTATAGCCCCTCCTTCTTTTCTAATTTTCTCTATAGCTTCATCCTTTTTTAACTTTGTAAGCTTCCTATATTCATTCGTTTCTATTGAACTATCAAATTGACAAACAGATGAGAAGGAACAAAACGTACAAGCTACATGTTGTTTCGTTTTTACAGGTTGAATATCAAGGTTTCCGTCAGTAATGGACGTTCCAATAGCCTTTACCTTTTTCCGTAAAAATGATTGAATACTGGAATAGTCATCACTAGAAATAACGGAAGAATCAGAATAAAACTCTCCACTTTTTTTCAATGCTGCTGGAATGATGGTAGATCTTCCTTGGTCAATCGAACTATCCATTAGCCGAGCAACATCAGGATCTGCACTTATTAGTCCTTTCATTTTAAACTGCTTGAATAGCTCTTGTTCAATTTCATCTAGTGTCATCATTTCCGTCGCTTGTATTAAAGGATTATGAACATGAAAATAAAGAACTCCCGCTGGTGATGCCTTTGTTCCTATCCATCTTTCTGAGAAGGAAACAACTACATCTAAATAGATAAGCATTTGTAGAGATAAACCGTAATAAACATCAGATAAATGAACATCTTTTTTACTAGACTTATAATCTATCACTCGTAATAAAAGACCTTCTCCATTATCTGCTCGATCGACACGATCAATTCGACCAACAAGCTCCATTGTATGGCCATTATCTAACTGAAAGCGAAGAGGAGGAAGCTCTTCATTTGGACCGAAGCCTACTTCTAAACCAACTGGAGAAAATCCAGAGGCTTTTGACTGTTCAGCCAGTACTGATGAAGCTCGAGCCACTACTTCCTCAAGCTTTTTCTTAATATAATGATAGCGATTGGAGCTTAATAAAATTTGTCGTTGAATGTTAGGCGCTAATTCATTAACAATTTCTTTTGCTAAACGATGGCATTCATCCTTGGTAAGTTGAGAAAAATCGCGACCACTTTTCATTAAGTATTCTGCCATTTCTTTTAAAGCAGCATGAAATAAAGTACCAATATCAGGAGCCTCTAACTTGTATGTCTCACGTTCTTTCAGGGATAGCCCATAGTTTGCAAACTGTGCAAATGGACACGATTCAAATTGCTCCATTCTGGAAATACTCGTTTGTATTTCTGTTCCATATAATTGTGAACTAATATTTTCTGGTAATGCACTACCTTTATTTTTATAAAACAGGCTGTGGAGCACCATTTTCACTTGCTTTTCCCATGAATATTGACTAACGAACCAATTATACACATCCCACCAATAATGTGGTATAGGATATCCCTTTTTCCAAGATTGAAGTTCCGTTGTTAAATAGGATAAAGTCTTTTTTGGCCCGTTTATAAATGATAGCTGCTCATCCTCTGTCATCTCAGTTGGATCCGAAAACCAAAGCTTCTCTTCTATAGTCGGAAACAAGTCCTTTAATCTATTTATTGATATAGAAGGCTGGAGGGTCCTCCCCTCAGCATCTGCAAGAGGATAAGTCAAATATAACCGATTCGAAGGGGTTGATAGACTTAAATAAAGTAAGAACATCTCATTTAATAACTGAATTGTGCTACTAGGTGCTAAAGCTACTCCTTGTTTGTTCAGACTCTCTCTTTCTTCTTCAGAAATCATACCACCTTCATTTGGTGTTGCTGGTATTACCCCCTCATTCACACCTAAAATGAATGCACACTTAATATTAGTTAGGCGGGAATGCTCCATATCAGCCACAATCACTTGGTCAATAGCAGGGGGAATAATGGAAAATTTTAAGCTTTCCAAACCTGTATCTAATACTTTTCTAAACATATCAAAGGAGATTTTTTCCTCCCCAGATACTTCTACCAGTTGATCCAGCAAATCAATTACTGCATCCCATACTTGATCATGCTCCTTTGATCGTTGAAGCTCTTCAGCATTTAATGCATCATCACGTAAATTTTCTAGCTTCTTTGGAATATCACATCGTTCCAAAAATTCATAAAGTACTTCGCAATATTGTTGAACAGATTTCCCTTTCTTCATTCCTTTTTCTAATAATCGGATAGGAAAAACTAAAGCACTTCTTAATTCATTAATTTCTGTTTCAAATTGTTGTTCTTTATAAGAACCACTTTTCTTTTCATTTGCTGAGGTTCTTATCCTTCTGTATTTCCAAGGTTCTCCTTCGTACCATCTTGAACCTTGTATACCATAAGAAAGAACATAATTTTCTAACTGATCTACTCTTTCCCTCATTTCAGGAACATTCTGATCCTTAGAAAAGAGTAAATCTGTTTTAAAACAACGAAATACTGCTTCATATCTCCAATTCCCTTGAATAATTTCCATTGATGATCGAATTAATTCTATGACAGGATGATTTAACATTGTTCTTTTTTGATCCATAAAAATTGGAATATCATAATCTTCAAACACTGTATCCAATAATTCAACATATTCATTTAGATTCCTTAAATAGAGAACGATATCTTGATAACGATACGATTTATCTCGCACTAGATGAAGTATTTCTCTAGCAACCCCTTCAACTTCACTACGTCGGTGTACTGCAGCTATTACTTCAATACCGTCATTATTATTACTTGCTACAGTAGGTCTTACATCAAAAAACTTTTCTAAATGTACTAATGCTTCTGCTTTAAAACGGTAGTTTTTCTTTAGTAAAATAGGATCCTTCAGTTCTACCTCTGCTGCATGAGCTATGTGACTAATCTCCTGGTAGGTTCTAGCAGTTTCAAAGAATAAGTCCAATTCATTTAATCTTTCATTTTCGTCATAGCTACGATCGATCGTTAATGAAAAAGTAATTTCCTTACTATGAACCATTAGCTGCTGGATAACATTAAGTTCTGAAGGTGTAAAAGCATGAAAGCCATCCATGTATATATGAGCCTTACGTAAATAATTTGATAGGGGAATTTGTTCTGCTAATAACCTTAAGTAGTCTTCAGAACTTACATAGTGGTTTGATAATTCTTGTTCAAACTGGGTAACAATGATACGTATATCATGGAGCTTATCCTTAAGAATTTCCTCTTGAGGTCGTCTATTGTCTTTTACATTTAATTTCTCAAATTCTTCGTTTAAGGCTTCTATACTATCATATCGTTTTAATTCCGTTATCATTTGCTCCAATTGTTCAATAAAACCATTTGTATCTGTGGCTTTTTTAAATATTGAAAAGTTATCCTTTTCCCTCTCAACAATTTTTCTTAAGAGCATTTGGATTCCTGTACTTTGAATATGATACTTAGCAATGCCACCTGTTTCTTGAAGAATTCTTAATGCAAGCCTTGAAAAACTCAATACTTGTATTCTTGTCATCCCCTGTAGCTCCGATCTTACTAATTGCATTTCAGACTGAAACGTCATTTGATCTGGAACAAGATAAATAATTGTGCTACCTTGAGGATCAGACGATGTATCTTCAATCATTTTTTTTATAATTTTTGTTGTTTTTCCTGTACCTGAACGTCCTAATAAAAATGAAACGGACAATTCTCTCACCTCTTCTTAAAAACTATGCATTGTGTCCATTCTTACTTCTTCATTTATCATTCTATTTTATCAAATAAAGCTATAAAAGGTATGTTATGAACCTTAAAAACTAACTTGAAAAGAAAACCAAAGAACGTATGTTCTTACATTCATAAATTCTACACTATGTATAAGTAATTATCCATTATATAATGGAAATAGTCTTAATTGTTGCTACTCTAAAAACTATGGTGATTAGAAATGATACTTGCTTCTATTTTAACTAATTTAAATCCAAAGCGTTTTATAGGTGAACGGGTTCTTAAAACTGGTATTGCAGTGTTTATTACTGCTGGAATTTGCTTAGCTTATGATCTCCCTGCAATATTCGCTGTCATTACTGCAATTGTTACAATAGATTGATAGTTACAGTCAAGTAAAAATACTGATACATAAGTATTTTACCTTATAAAAGGAAAAGGAGAATAACAATATGGAGATAGATTATTATACTTTATTATCAGGTCTAGGGGGAACAGTTATAGGAGGCTTAATTACATGGATAGTAACAAGATACAGCCTGAATAAGCAGTTTGAGGAACAAGATAAAAGACAGCAGGCTCAGGAGAGAAAAAATGAAATCATAGCCCTTAATGCTGTTCTTAAAGAAATAGAACATAACCTTATTCAGTTTAGAGGAACAAAGAACCTAATGGAAAGTCAAAACATTGAGTTTATAAATTATAAGGCAAGTAATCTACATAATAATTACTCAATGGAGAAGTGGAATCAACATAGTGATACTGTGTTATTTATTGAGGACTTAAACTGCCTTTCTAAGTTACAGGCTTTTTACATTAACCTAAGTTTTCTAATAACTAATCAAATTACTGACAGAGAAAAAACAGAAAATTTGATAGATTCAGGACTGTATCTAAGCAAACAATTAGAACAGTATATTGAGGCATACAAAAAGTAGGAGACAGCCTAAGCCATCTCCTTTATTTATTGTATTAATCTAAGATTTTTCTTTCATAATCCTTATGTAAAAAAAGGAGCAGGAGCATCAGGCAGAGCATTAAGCTCCTCTGTATATTCCCACTTAGTAACCTTATCTCATATTGCTCTTTTTAAGAGCCTTACTTATTCTCTGTAAAGCAGTAGCCTTATCCTCAGCTCTTTTACTGATGCTACTTTTACTCTCTTTCTTATATGAGTTACTTTTAAATTCACTCTTTAAATCAGGCTGTTTTTTATCCATTCTGTTAAGCCTCCTTTGTATTGTTTAGGAGCAGATACCTCTACAGCATCTCCTCCTTTTATTTATCTTTCTGTATATCTGCTCCATAGCTCATCAGGCATGTAATAGCTCCTGCTAGTCTTATAGACAACCTCTTTTACTCTATTGTCTCTGTCCAGTAATGGAATAGGATAAACAGTAATTAATCCCTCTGCTGTCATTCTCCACTTAGGAGGCTTAGCCAGTATTTTTACAATAGCCTCTAACTTAGCATCTAGTATCTTTAGCCTTTTATCCTTATAGTAAGCCTCTAAAATACTGTATAACTTATCAGCCTGTTTAGGCTCTATGCAGTCCTCTATAAGATAGCTCCTTATCTCCTTAATGTTTTTACCCTGCTCAATTTTAATCATGTACCTGTCTCTAGCCTGAGCATAATCTAGCTTATTTAACTTGTAATAAACAGGTTCAGGATACTCTCTAGTAAAGTCTCCTCCTGCCTTTCTATCCTTAAAAAAGTCTGTAGCTACCTCAGGCTCTCTCTCTCCTGCTAGAATGTCTCTTACTATCCTTTTACTAAGTCCTGTCTCATCTGATACCTCAGTCAATACTAAGCCTTTTACATAGTGTAAATATAGGCTCTTATATACTATGTTTTTGTCCATTCCTTTTATCCTCCTCAAAAGTAAAAGAGCCAAAGCATCAGCCTCAGCTCTTAATCTATATATTATTTATTCCTACCTGCTTTAAATGCTTTTACCATAGCCATTGATATTACTACTCCTGCAATAAACTCCATATAGTAGACCTCCTTACAAACATAGTTAAGGCTATCTCCCTAGGCTCTCCCTCAAAAGCCTCTACTCCTTATAACTTACCTGCCTGTTGTAACTGCTGAACATAACCTCTTACTTTACTCTCATATGTCCATAGCTCAGTTACTAAGTCTCTAGCTCCTAGATGTTGTCCTCTATAGCTCTTATTCTGTTCTGCCTGAGAAACTAAGCCAGTATCTAATAAGACCTGCCTAACAGCTCTAAAAGAGTTATTTAATTCTGTAGCAAAGTTAGACAATAGCTTAGCATCCTCTTTTAATGCTGATAGACTTGTATTAGCTACATAGTAAGCATCTAACTCCTGATACATCTTTACAGCTCCCTTATGAGCATTAAAAAATCTCTCTACCTTATCCTCTAGCTCCTGATACATCTTAGTTATTTTAGCCTGAGCTACCTGCTGAGTTAAGGAAATATCCTGCTCTATAGCATCTGCCTGAGCTTTTAACATTCTACTCTCTCCTATATCTACTGATACTGTAAGAGCCTCCTGAGCCTTTTGTAGCTCATCCTCTAAGCCTCTTACTGTAGCTCTGTTATCTGATGCTGTCTCCTCAATAACCTCTAAAAAACTCTCTACATTGTCTCTAGCATCCTGTACCTCTGTAATCTTTGCTGTCATCTCTGTTAATCTCTTTTTACTCATTATCATTATCCTCCTCTGTATTTAAAAACTCATTGTATTTATCTGTATAATCCTCAGCCTCATTGTCTAGTTTTTCTAGTATCAGGCTTAAAGGCATCTTTTCTAATGCAGGAAAGACTTTTAATGCTCTGTCATAATCAGGCTTTACATCCTCATACTTAGGTAACTTAACAGCAGTCTTTTTATCTACATCCTGCTTAGCCTCTAAGAGCTGTAAATACATCTCCTTACCCTCATCAGCTCCAAAGATATTAATTAAATCTTTCTCCATCTTAGGACTAACAGGCTTTAGCTTTTTAGACTTACCATCCATAGCCTCAAAGTCTTTAATTGACTGCTCAGGCTCTACCTTATCTCCTGATGCTAACTTTAATAGTCTTACTGTCTGAGCTACCTCTACAAACTGAGGAGATACCTGTCCATTCCATAGACCTAACCACAGCAGACCTAAGGACATTACCTCTAATCTTATTACTGGATTATCTAAGTCAATGCTGAGAGCCTTATCTGTAGCTCCTACTGTTTTAGGAGTACCTAAGTAATGAAAGTCACTCTCTGCAATTAATGATTTAACTAAAGTAGCTGTATCCTCATCCTGTACTAGAGCTTTCTCATTATCTCTATAAAAGCCTCTCATTGTTGCATTCCTTAGCTGAGCATACTGCCTAAGCTCTGCTCCTGAGATACCAAAGTATTCTAAGATTGTAGCTAAGTCCTTAGTAGATGTTTTACTACTCTGTAGCCTTGTTAGTAAGTTCTGATATACAGCCTCTAAAGCATCCTCCTCTAGCTCTGCATCTACATCTATTAGCTCAGGCTGTTGCTGATACTTATCAAAAGCCTCTACATATATAGCTGTATAGTCTTTCTTATATTGTCTGATGCTCCTTACTGATACTCCTATAGCTGAGTTATCTGCAAAGTCCTGCTGAGAGCAATCATACAAAGCCTGAGTATGAGCTAAAGCCTGTACTAGCTGAGCCTTATCTGTAATCTTATATTGACTAATAACCTCTGATAATAGTTCCTGCCTCTCCTCAGCAGTAGCCTCTTTAAATTTATATTTTAATAGCATCCTCATTCACTCCTTAGTATTAGTTAGGCTGTAATACTGCCTATCTTATTTCCTATTACTTAGGTAGCTGAGCAGTAGGTTTATAAAGTGTATTACTAACTTTATTTTTTTAGTTAGGAAGTAGTTAAGGCAGATCCATTGTATTTTATCTACAGCTACTGTCTTTATTAACAGTATTTATTACAGTAAACAGTAATACAGTTATAAGCAGTAATAGATAGATACAAATTATTGGTACACTATTAAGCTATTGTCTCAGTTATTGGTACAGCCTCAGCTCTTACCTATTGTTATATCAGTAGTTTAGGCTCTCCCTTTGTCTCAGTTATTGGTACATAGTGTTAAGCTCCTGATAAATAAATAAAAAAGATGCTCTAATCCACTTTAAAAAGATGCTCCATAGCTCCCCTATAAGTACCAGAGTTGATTAAGCAGCTCAAACAATTATAAGGGGGATATTACATCATGAATAAGGAGCTAAAAAGAAAAGGAAAGCTAACTAAGAGCCATCTACAAACATATGAGCAGTTTATTGAGACTTATAAGCAGTACAGAGCAGAAAAGGCTAAGGCATCAGCTACAGCATCTACAGAGGAGGAGTTACATCATGACAGTAAATAAGTTAATGCAGGAGGCTGAGCAGAGGATAAAAGCTAAGGAGGTATTTACTGTTATAGATGCTAATGGAGAGCTTAGAGAGGATGTAAGAGTTATTACTCCTGAGATGCAGGAGACTAGCAATAAAAGAAAGGCTCTACAGACTTATAAAAACAGAGCAGATAATCCTTTTACTCTTGTTAATATGGAGGCATCTAGAGAGTTAGCTTTATTAGAGGAGCTTAATACTAAGGAGTTAGGATACTTTCTTATTTTACAGAGCTATATAGATTACTCAGGCATGTTAAAAAAGACCTCTGAGGCTAACCTCCCTATGACTAAAAAGGAGATAGGAGAGGCTCTCAGGATTAAACAAAGAACATACTCTAAGATATTAAAAAAGTTTATAGAATTAGGCTTACTGCATCAGGAGGCTGTTACTCAGTACAATAAAGAGTATCAGGCTTTTTTTGTTGCTAATAAATACTGCTTTAGAGGCTCTAATAAGTCTGATAAAGTTGTTAAGATGTTCATAGGCTCATTACAGGAGCTATACACTCAGACAGATATAAGACCTGCTGATATAGGCTTTCTTTTTATGCTCCTGCCTTATATGCACTTTCAGACTAATCATCTAGTAAAGCATCCTTATGAGAGAGACCTTTATAAGTCTGAGGCTCTTTCTCAGAGGGATATACTGGAGCTTACTGGAATAGATGAAAAGAATGTTAAAACTCATCTTAGGATGAAACTCTCAGGAGTTAATGTTTTTGGTACTTTTAGAGCAGGTAAAAACTCAATATATAAAGTCAATCCTAGTTTATTCTTTAGGGGTATTATGCCTAATGAGGAGCTAAAAGCAGACTTTACACTAACAGGACAGAGCCTCTAAGCTCTGCTCCTTTTTTTGTCTATAGAGACAGCTGTAGTCTTGGACTTTATTGGGGGGTTTTTATGCACTTTTTTAGGCTCATTGGGGGGTTTTTATGCACTTTGCAAAAGTGACCTCATACTTAGAGCCACAAGGGATACAGCCATTTTAGCAAAGGAGAATCCCTCTTATCTTACATAGAACATATTTAGTTACTCCCTGCTCCCTAACTGTTATAGAGCTTTAATCTACTGCTAATAGATGGATATAATAATGTAGAGGTTAATACCTTTACAAACATAGTTTAGGCTGTGTCCTTAGTTTTTGAGTGTAATCTCTCTCAATTACTCTCCTTAAAAGAGGCTGTCTTTATTGTAGTTTATTCTACAGTAGAGGCAGTCTTTTTTTATGCCTAAAAGACAAAGAGCAAAGGCTAGAGCCTTAGTCCTGAGACAAGCTCAGTCCTACATACATAAATAGAGCCTATTGTATATTCCATTTGTTATTACATATGTATTTAATCTTTGTAGAGAGAAAGGCTTTAGCCTTGCTCCATCTTTTGACCTTATTACAGCTCTAACAGTTAAGGAGTACAGCTAAGATTACAGTTAAGGAGCAGTATAGTAAAAGTAGATATTCTGATGATTATTCTGCAAAGTGTAAAAGTCCAACAAACACTACTCTCCCTGCCTTCCCTCCTGTCAAGCATTCAACCTTTACATACTCTAAGGAATAACAGCCAGTAACTAACCTCCTCTCTGCCAGTCCTCACAGTAATTAATTGTATAGGAGCAGTTAGTATAAGCCAGTAGTAGAAAGACCTGAGAGCCTGTCCTGTAGCCTATCCTATGCCAATTTCACAGGAGGGGTATTATATGTATAGGGGTTAGTTTTGCTATAGGAGGAGGATATGTTATAGGGAGTATCTCTCTTTATATAGGGGAGGTCTCAGCAGTAAAAGGAGGCTCTTATAGGCTGTTACTTTTGATACTAACTTATGAGACAGCTTAGAGCCTTTAGTATCAGCAGTAGATAAAATGTCTCATAAACATGTACTATTGAGACTGCATCAGTACAGCAGGAGCATCTACAATAACAGAGGGAGAGGCAGTAGCTGTAGTAATAGCAGACAGTAATAGAATAATACATAGATTTATCTCAGACTGCTCAGAACATCTTAGATTAAACAGTAACAATAATTAATTACATATGTATTAGTAAAGAGAACAGATACAGAGAGAATAGCTCAGGTAGGGGGTATATGGGGGGAAGGGGTAGCTCCTAACTAGGCAGGTAGTGTAGTAAATATATATTTCCTAAAAATGCAGTATTAGGAGGAAAACAAATAAAAAGAGAGCCTCAGTAGCTCCCTTCTACAATCTTTCCATTAGCTTTTACTCTAGTACCCTTAGGATACTGCTTAAACTCCTCTAATCTACCATCATGTTCTAGCTCTGTTTTATTAGGCTTTATAGAAATGCCATCATTAATCTCTACTAATGCTCTAGCTAGTCTTGCTGTGTTTAGCTTTCCAACAGTTTTAACCCTTCCTTTATCAGTCTCTCTAATGTTTATCTCTAGTCCCTCCTCCATATTTTCTATCCATTTATCATAACTAAAGCTAATTTGCATCTCTTTTGAATTAAGGAGTTCATCTTTTATTTGTCCTTGTATATCAGCAGAATACCTAGAAATAAGAGACTGCTCCTCACTTGTTATTAAACCTTTGTCTTTGTACAATCTAATTCTCCTCCCTGTTTAGATAAGTTACTATAATATTAACAAAGGTTTATTTAATGTCAATGTATTCCAGTATACTATTTCCTGTAAATGAAAAAAAGGAGGCAAAGCTCAGCCAGTACATATTGTACTTTTCAGCTCCAGCTCTACCTCCTGCATTATCTATTTAGTTATACATTCTTTCCAGTACAGCTCTCTCCTGCTCATCCTGTAGCATCTCCATAGCAGTATTATAGGCTAAGATACTCTCCTGTCCTGCCTGTCTACTAAAGCCTTTAATAACAGATTTAACTGTATTAGTAGGTAAACCATTCTTACCACTTAGCTCCCTTATCTCCTGAGCATTCAAACCCTTAACATGATGTAAATATAATACTTTGCCTATCTTATAACCATTTAGAGTATCTGATGTAGTATTACATCCTAGTAACTTATAAGCCTTACTGCTCCACTCCTGAGCCTGTTCTCCTGACTGTCTCCACTGATTAAACTTATAATTAATACCTGACATAAAAACTCCTCCAAGTAAGTTTGTAGGCTATAATAACCTCCCTTACTAGATTGCTGACAGGTACAGATTTAAAGTAGTTATAGTAAAATTATTCCCCTTTATATTCATTAAAATAATTAATTAAAAACAACAATTCCTCTCCAAGCTCTCTTAAAGATTTAATGTAAAAATTGTAATTATGGGGAGTTGCTAAGTTTGCACCTGCATGAATAGGTATAGAAGTGACAGCATTTAATAAAGTCTCTAAATTTAATAAACCTTCTCTCAAATCATCAGGAAAAAATGCAATATATCTTGAGATAAACTTCTCAATGTTTTCCTCATTTTGTTCTTTAAAAAACTTACAAAATTCTTGATAATCTATGTATTCTCTCCCAATCCTGTCCTTTCCAATTTTGTTATTAAGGAATTTAACTTTTCTATTTTTTTATCAATAGAATCAGGTGGTACAAGTTCTTCTAATCCATCTAAACAATTTGTTATTTGCTTAACAAGCCTCTCATCTACTCCAAGACCTCCTGGGTCTCCATATGGTTCTCTTGTTATAAGGTGAACATATCTTGTACTAACCTTACTAACTAATCCTGAATATCTACTCCCTATAAGTCTATAAGCCTTTTCTTTAGCTTTTTTTTCCTCATTTTTTTGCAATAAAACTGCAATGATATAAGCTGTGACAAGAATACTAACCATCTCAACAATCATATTTGGTATTAATAACAGTCCAAAATTCCTATCTACTCCTCCAAAAATAAATTGTAATAGAATCATACATATTATTACTACCAAAATAAAACAGAGAATTAATAAGTGTTCTCTATAAAACTTAAATACACCTTTTGTTAAGCTTAATATTTTTCTCAATAAAACCACTCCTACTTTTGAGACTGTATTTAATATTACCATTAAAACTAAATATTTAGAATGATTAGAAGATTGATTTTACAAATGTGTTAAACTAGATAAATATAACATGGAGGTGGAAAATATGGGAATATTAACTAAACTATTTGGTCAAAAAAAAGAGAAAATAACTAAAAGTGAACAGAAAAAAACACAAAGTTATAGTTCTTATGAAGAAGTATTAAAAGAACACAAGGATTTAAAAGACAGACACAGTAAGCTGTATAAAATTTCAGAAATTGCTCAGCAGTTAAATGAGGAAGGAAAAACACAGGAGTTAAAAGTCTTATTGGAAACAGCAGTTTATGAGATGGATAGTGACATACCATATCATTTCACAAAATTAGCAGAGATATATGAAACTGAGAATGATGAACATGCACTTATTAAGCTAAAAGAAAGAATTGTCAAAGAGGCAAAAAAGAAAAGAAATGTACCTAATGGCAGCAATGTTAAGTTTGATAGGATGGCAGAAGAAATAGCTTTTACTCTTAATCTTACCAATCTCTCAGAGAAACTAGCTCAACTGGTTAAAAACACTGGACTTAATAAAAAACAAGTTGTTGACATAGCTGTATCTGAATTGGAACTGGATTCACAAAAGGCTAATAAATTATACAAGTTTGCTTTAGAAAAGGAATTCATCTATAGGGAAAAAGTAAAGGGAGTATTTCAGCACTTTGCAAAGTAAAGGGTAAATATATTTAGCTTTTATTACCTAGTGTTATTATTTCTAAACTCAATAGTTGAGCATTATATACCATATAAAGAGACTGTAAAAACAGCCTCTTTTTTTCTTGTCTTTTAATCATTCCCAGTAGAATAAACCTATGGTTACTTATAATGATAGTACTCCATTTTTAATAATTACAATTAAAAAGGGAAATTTTCATTTATATCTATTTTATGTAGTGCATTCTCTATTTCCTCAATATACTCTAATAATAACAAGCCTTTTTCTACACTATTTTCAGGGAATGAATCTAGTAATGGCAAATAGGATTGTACTTTATCATAATCTTTTATAGCTATTTGACCTAATAATTGTCTTAACTGGTTTTCTAGCTTATTAAGAGCCAATTTAATAGCCCATTCTATTGCATGATTATATTTTGCATTAGCAGAATTAGGATGTGTATTTATTGAAAATGCCATATCAATCCTTTTTCTAAAAGTGTCCAATTCTTCTTGTGATAAGTACTCCATTAATTTATTTATATTTAGATTTCTTAACTTTTCCTTTTGTTCATTTCTATTAATTGTAGCTTGGTATTCATTTTCTAAATCAGAATTACTACTTTCCTCTGCCCTCCTTATTTGTTCTACATCCTTAGTGACATTTTCCACTTCCTCATCTGTAATATCTGCTCCTAAATATTCTTTAGCATACTGTACAAAGTTTTCTGTCCTGTACATATAAAACAGTTGATTTGTTTTATTAATAAATTCTTGAATTAGTTGAGGCTGAGGTCTTTTAATTTTGCCACTTTCTTTTTCCCACCAATCCTCTTTCTTTTCCTCTGTAATAAAAATTATTGATGTTGGATTTTCCTCTCTTTTTGCTCTATCTAACATTTGATTCCAAACTATTAAATCTCCATACTTTTGTTGATACCTAATATCACCATAAGTCCTGTAATCTTTCATGCTGTTTTTATCCTTGTCCTTAAATCCTGGAGGAACATTATGGACATATCTCTCCAGCCCATCTTTTTCAATGGCATTAATCATATCTTGAGTATATGGGTCACCTATAACTCCATCTAATAATAGTAATAGCTCATCTTGAGTTTCCTTTGAGTAAGGTAAATTAGCTATTTCTTTATCTAATTGTTCTTGGAGCTTATCATTAGATTTTTCTATATCCTCAATATAAAATTGAAAATTATCAGTAACTATGTATGGATGTTCACTTTGGACTGTTCTTAATGACTTTTTAGCATCCTCTTTTAACTTTTTTAACTCAGAGCCTAACAAATTATATCCCTCATGTTGTTTGAACATATTAGTCTCATAATTAAAAAAATACTCTAGAGCAACCTGATGTGGTATCCATAGCCTATTTTCTTCCTTTAATATTTTTAAAATGTCCAATAAACTTTTAGTAGATTCTTTAGATGTGTATTTATAAAAATTTAATAATACATTTGTATCAACCACAATAACTGCCTTTTCCCAAAGTCTTTTAAATTCTTCATCTGTATAACCAATAAATCCTTTAAATTGTTCTAACAAGTAAACCCCTCCTTATAGCAGTTATCTAGCCATTTCCTCTTTGTATCTTTTAGCTTTAACTTTCATACTGATAAAGAAAACTGTTATATCAATAAGATTTTTCAAATCCTGTATGTCTTTGCCATCCCATTTTCTAACATAATGTGTCTCATCATTCCCTAACCATGTAGCTCTTTCTGCCATCTCTTTTATATCAGTATCATCTATATACTCATTAATACATTTCTGTATAGAATGAATAGCCTTAACAGTTTCCTCCTGCTCAGGATGCTCACTTATAATATAATCCTTTAGTAAATGCTCTAGAGATTTTCTATACCCTACTCCACATATCCTATCCAGTTTTTCCTGTTCTGCATGGAGTGACTGATTATAAATAGCAACAAACTCAGGAGATAAGTCCTCAATATCAGAATTAAATACTTTATCTTGTTTAGAGACTGGATAAGTATGAGTTAAAGAAACATGACCACTGTTAAAAGCACTTCCTAAATAAACAGCAAAGAATAAGCTACCACAATTATTTCTAGGACACCCACAAAGTATTTCAAACTGATTAACAAATTTTTCATAAATCAGTATATATGTAGGAGATAAAGCATGATTACATACAGGACATTTATCAGGAAGGTTATCATAATTTTCTAAATACCTATAGTTTTCCTCATCATCAATATATTTAATTTTATTCTCATAATCTATTGCCATATGATTACCACCTTTCATTATTTTTAGTTATATCAGATGTCCAAATTATACCATATAGCAATACCCTATAAGTGTATAATAAAAAAAGAGGGTAGCCATTAGCTAATCCCTCTCTCTTTTATCTTTCTATATAATGTAGCCTTACTTACTCCTGTAATATCAGCTATCTGCTTAGCAGTATGCTCTCCCTCATTGTAAAGCTCTAGAGCATAGGAGACCTTATTACTGTTCTTAGTTGGTCTACCAAACTTAACTCCCTTATCCTGAGCTACTTTTACTCCCTCTTTTACCCTCTGAGTAATCATAGCTCTTTCCATCTGTCCTAAAGCTCCTAGTATAGTCAATAAAAAATCATTTAGAGGATTATCTGAGGTAGTATCTAACCATGTATCATTTATACTTTTTAAAGATGCTCCTTTATCCTTAATAATAGATACAATCTCTAAGAGGTCTGCTGTAGACCTGCTTAGCCTGTCAATACTAACTATTAAGACTGTATCTCCTGCCTGTAGCTCCTGTAGCATCTTATTAAGCTCAGGTCTCTCCCTCTTAGCTCCTGAAACTCTATCTGAATATAATTTATCACAGTCTATAAGTTGAGCCTCTTGCCTGTTAAAAGTCTGCTCCTCCTTAACTGTACTAACTCTCATATATCCTATTAATCTGCTCATGTTGTAGCTCCAATCTATTTTAATAAAGTTCCATTCTGCTCCATCTGTAGTAATATCTCAGCCCATTTTCTTAGATTAGGTTTATTAACCTCAATAACAGTAATATTACTTTTCTTAACTCCTGTAGTTACCTCAATTACTTCTTTTGAATGATATTTGATAGCCATATTTTATCCCTCCTGTAGCTATCATTAGAAGGGATTATTAATCTGTGACATTTACAATAAAAACTAATACTGATTTATTGTAACCATTCTATTTTAATCTGAGGCTCAGCATCTCTACTCTCTTTGTAGTAGCCTATCTTTGAGATAATACTTTTTAAGAAGGCATTACATTCAGTTACATGATGCACTTTCTCCTGCTCAGAGTAGTCTCCATTGTCTCTTATATCTGCTGTAGTTCTTAGCTTATTAATATTGCCTACAAGATAACACAATCTTTTCTCCTGAGCTGAGCTATCTAGATTTTTAAGGCTGTTCTTATGCTCCTCAATACTGGATAGATGTGCTTTCTTTTCATCCTGTAGCTTAGCCTGTCTGTCCTTAAAAGTACTGTTATCTATTAAGCCATCCACAGCTAAAGATAGTAAATTCTCCTCCTTAGCTCCTAACTGCTTAACAGCTTTCTCAGCATCTTTTATCTTATTGTTTAACTTATCAACTAGAGAGCTTTTATCATCAGTCTTTAGCTCTCCTAGCTCAGTCTCTAGCTCCTTAGAGTACTGTTTAACACTGTTAATAACAGCTCTCTCTATACCATCTAAAGCTACTCCATAATTTTCACAGGGAGTATGTCTATTATGACTACATTTTTTTATTATTCTTGTCTCATAATAGCCTTTTAACTTACCATTCCTTTTAGTTGTATTTAAAGGCATCCTAATACCACATACCTCACAAGTTACCATACCTGCAATAACATAAGCAGGAGCTATATCTCTAGTCTTGTTATAATGCTTTCTCCTGTTAAAAGCCATCTCATTTATTAGTTGATACTCAGCATCAGTTATTAGAGGCTCATGGTTATTTTTTAGCTCTACATTACCTCTAGCATTACTGTAAATTAATGTACCTCTGTAGATAGGATTAGTAAAATATCTCTGTATAGCTACATTAGTAAACTTACCTCCCTTTTTCCCTCTGTATCCTTTAATATTTAACATCTGAGAAATAGCTCCATAAGGTAAGCCTTGTAAACATAACTCCACAGCCTCCCTAACTATCTTACTTTCATCCTCATCAGGTACTAACTTACCCTCCTCATCCTTTGTATAGCCATAGGCTACTAAGCTGTTTAGACATTTACCCTGTTTAGCTGATGCAATCTTTCCTGATAAAAGCCTCTTTTTTATCTGTCTGTACTCCTGCTCTGCTATAATAGAGCCAAAAGAGAACATCATTTTACTGCTGTCATCCCTGAGGTCATATTCAAAAGAGGGAGTAATAACATTAGGACAGAACATCTCTAGCATATTTGATAAGGCTAAAAGTGTAGCTCCATTCCTAGAAAGTCTGTCTACATCATGAGCAAATATAGCTGAGTACATGCCATTTTTTATATCATCTATCATTAGATTGTATTCTAATCTGTCTCCATCCATAGATGAGGCAATACCATCAGAATATATTTTAAAATTGTAGCCCTCTCTCTCAGCTAATGATGTTAAGGTAAGCCTGTGATTTTTTAGGCTGTCCTCATTCTCTTTCTTTTCTCTAGAAAGTCTCAGGTAGATACATGCTGTCTTTGTTGCTATTACAGTAGTCATTGTAAAGCCTCCTCAGTAGTGTGTTTAACTCATTACTAGCATTAGAATTTACTTGCTGTAACTGTGACACTACTGATGTAACCCTTGAACCAACTGCCTATGACTCCATAAGGAAGGGGGTTATTCGACTTCCCGCATCAGCAATTGGAGCTGCATTAGCTGTATTCTTTGTATCTATTTTAGGAGAAACAGCTTTAACCTTTGCATTGGCAGCAACTTTAACAATCATTATTTGCCAAAAATTTAAATTGCATCACGGGACACTTGTAGCTACTTTAACTGCAGTTGCTATGATCCCAAATATTCATGATCACTTCTTTATAGCCTTTTTAACAAGGTTAGGTACAACTACCATTGGGTTAACAGTATCAACGTTAGTTAATTTACTTTTATTTCCACCAAAATATGTGTCTACGATAGAAAATCAAATAATTTCCCAGATAGCTTTAATTCAAAAAGTTCTTTTTGAAACGATGAAGTATTGTACAAATTCAACTGAAAAGTCAGTAAAAAATCTACCTTTACAGTCGTACAAAGCTCTAAGAAGACATACGGAAAAAACAGAAGATATAATTTTTTATCAAGAAATGGAATGGAAGTACCATCGTATTAATCATAAAGAATATAAGCACTTTAAAGAATTAAAAGCAAAGCTACAAATAATCCAAAAAGCGAACCTTCATTTAGGTAACCTACAGTATATTGAAACACCTGTTGATTTAACTACCTATGAGAGGGAACTACTGCTTAAAGCTACCAATTTAATCATTTATACGCTTGATCATTTAAAAGATCCTATCACTGACGATTATTTTTATACAATAAATGAACTAGATCAATATTTGAAATATAGCTATTCATCGAATAATCTTAAAGACCCTAAATACATACATCATTTCCAAGTAAAAACAGTCATTTTCTATGAACTCCTATCTATACATGATTGTCTTGAAGAGCTTCAACAATTAACAAAAAAATGAGTTCTCACAAAACAATATTATTTTTTACGAGGTGTTTCGAATAAAAAAAGAAGCCATGGAGTATTTTTCAGAAGAAGTATTACAGATTAGCGCAAGTTTGTTTAATGTTAGCTTCGATTCTCTTAAGGAGCTAGCAGGATTTGAAAACATTATTTATAGTGGTAGCATTCATGAGAGGGATGTAGTCATTCGATTTTCCCATTCAAGTCATCGAAACGAAGAACAAATTGAAGCGATATACCAAGAGAACATATAACTCCCAGAGAAGATTATATGGAAATGTCTACAAAATTATTTTCTACTTATTTACCAAATGATCGGATTATTATTTCAAGAGTTAATACTTTGATTAACGTCATCAACCAACTCCCTAGAAATGATAAATTATATATGTTAATCCATACTGACCTCCATTCAGGAAATTTCTTTTTTGATGACGAACGTTTGTGGATATTTGATTTCGATGATTGTGCCTATCATTTCATTGTTCATGACTTGGCCATGCCCTTATATTATTTCTTATGGCAGTTTGAGGGAACAAGGGAGGAAAAAGTAAAGTTTGGAACTAACTTTTTAACAATTTTTTTAGCAGGATATTTAGCTACATCCGAAATAGCTTTAGATGAATTCCTGAAGCTCCCAATATTTTTAAAATTGCGCGATTGTGATTTATACGGTATAAATCGTTAAATGATAAGCAAAAAAAGCTCATCTCTGAGATGGGAGATAGAATCATCCGTGATCAACCTATTGTACATTTAGATTATGAAAAGATTTATGCGTTTGCAAAATCTTATTAGAAACTCCTTTTATCATGAATTTACTAACTTTAATGAGAGGGCTGTCGAGATTGGTAAAGGATGCTATTATTATTTTGTTACTTTTTCAAATAGGCTTACTATATGTATTTTATTCTTCTAATCTTGTTCATAGTAACCCTTATTTTATTGTAGCAACTTACATCGTAATCACAAGTATCGGATTATTTTTTATCTTTTTATCAAAATTATCTAAGGTGTGGTTTCGACGTCTTGTTATTGTAAATATTGCCGTTATCATCTTTATCCCGTTATTGGAGGGCTTTGACTGGATTGGTATCTCCATTTTATATCTTGTCTTTATTACTTTTCTCTTTATTGGCTATTCAACTTACGAAAAGCGAACAAAATAAGGATACAGCTAGTCTTATTAGCTGCATCCTTTTAAATTTTTTCGTCCGTTAACATATCAAATGACCATTTCCCCTTTAAAACCTTCCTACGTATTAGGAAAATCATAATTATTGCAAGAATAAACACTGTCCCTGTTACCATAACCATTTGCAAGTCAGCAACAACAAACGTTGCCCCTATAAGATTAAACACGATTGTACCAGGAATGATTCCGATCATTGTTGCCCCTAAATATTTCTTAAATTCTATTCGAGACAGGCCGGATAAATAACTAACAAAATCAAAATTGATTACAGGAATGATTCTTAATACTAAAACATATTTAAAACCATTTTCTTCAATCTTCCGCTGTAAAGTCTCTCCCTTTCCCTTCCATCTTTTATGGATTTTTTCTCCACCAATTTTTCTAACGGCCAAAAAGGAAATTATTGCTCCTGATAGAGAACCGATATACGTAACGATTGGACCAAGTATTGCACCAAAAGATAAACCGCCTGCAATGGCTAGAATGGACGCTGGAAAAAAGACAAAGGGACGAAAGGCAAATAGAGTAATAAATACAATGGGTGCCCACCACCCATACGATAAGACCCAATACCTAATTTCTTGAGCATTAAGATCCAAAAACATGTGATTAATCCATAAAATACAGAAAATGAAAATAGCAAATATCACAAGCTTAATAAAAAATTTAATAGGCATTGAATTGAAAAACTCCTTTAATAAAAGATCATTCACTACTATCTTATTAAGGAAAGCTAATTTAGCTCCAAGTGTTTTCCATTAGAAAAACGCTTTACTATCAATATTACCTAACCATTCTTTTTTTAAGCTTTAATTTTAAACTTAATTGTTTTTTGAAAAATACTTTTTTAATGCTTCTGCACACAAATGAAATGTAAACATTGCAAATGTTATAGCTATTACAGGAGCTAACGGTATCCAAAATTCATGGCGAATATGATCTCTCGTATCCGCTAGAAGGGAGCCCCAAGTTCCAAACCGATTTTGGATTTCAATTCCTCCCCCTTCCAATGTGAACCATTGCTGTGATATGAACATAGACAAAAAGCCAAGTTGACCAATCAAAAGCATGACCTTTGCTAATTCAAGCATAAACATAACAGCTAACGTAGGACCAATATGTCTCAGATCGTACTTTTTAAATCTATGCCAAAAGGTTGATCCAATCATTTTAGTAGCTTCATAATATGGTTTTTGGTAAAAAAGGTGAATGTCATTACTGAGTATATATGACAATCTTCCTACCTCTATCACTACAATAAACATTATTACTAAGCCCATTCTCATGCTTGATGCTTCGACGATTGCAAGGTTCATAAACAAAATGACCAATAGAAGAACAGGTAAAGCTGATAAATAATGATGTGATTTTTCAATAGTCCAAAAGATGAAACCAGTCTTTTTTCTTGCAAAATATCCCAAAGGAACAGCAATCATAAACCGTAATATCACGATTAAAAACACCAATAGAAGAGTATTTTGCCCATTTAACACCAATTGTTGAAACATGTCATGTCCTAAGCTATCTGTTCCTAACCAAAATTCAGATGAGGGAGGAAAAGGAGGGAAAATCATATCCCCTTCATCATTAGTAAGAAAAACTATCCCTTCTATATCACTTGGAAACCAAATTGGTAATATAAAACAAAAGACGAATAAAAGAAAGAGGCAACTGATTGCTGTAATATATATTGGATTCTTCATCATCCTTGCCTCCTATTTAGGTAATGGATAACGATTGACTGAAACACATGTGTTAATAAACTAAGAAGTAAAAAGCATGTAAGGAGCCAAATAATAACAGGCGGTTCAAATTGATGGTCAGCCACCATAGATCGATAGCTTCCTCTAATAGTTGCATCATGAAAGCCTAATGCTTGATACGTCCTCATTGCAGCTCCTCGCATAAAAAATAAGTATTCAAAAATTAATAGGTTCCCAATTATCATAATCATAATTGTATGTATGTGATGTGCTATCCGTTGAATGATATTCATCCATTGGTGCTTCATTAGAATAAGGAATGAGGTTATTCCCTTACTTTTTGCTGTATTTATGTAATCCTTATTTAATTCATCATCAAGAGCAGATTTAATCAACATACTTAAATATGCACCTGGAAATAAGGATACAATTATCATTCCCATCAAGTAATTATGCCAAGCTTCATATCCATACACACTAAATGATGGGAGACCCCATCTAAACAATTGAAATAAAACAATCTGAATCATGATATAGATAAAGAAATCTGGTAAAGATTGTAGTACCCAAGAGAAAGCAGTAGTGATCTTTCCAATTTTTCGTTCTCTTAAACTAAATTGAATTGTACCAATGACTACTCCTAGTATAATAGCAAGGAGAAAGGCACCTATAATAACAGGTAAACTCCTTTGAAAAAAATAAATAACAACATCGTTGATTACGGGTTGATCATATATGTTTACTCCAAAGTCACCTTCTATTAAACTAGCAAAAAAGAATCGAATATTTTCCCAATAAATTGTCCAATTTATAGAGAAACTTCTTTCTACGTGATAGTCATATGCAGTAAAAACAACACCTCTCGGCAGTAAAACGATTGAAATTATTGATAAAAACAAAAGAAAATATACGATTAGTATAATAATTTGATTCGTTATTTTGTTATTCATATGAGCTCCTTTACATTGTCAGTTCTTACAAATAACTGAACATTTAGTAGTGATTCATTTTTTTAAAAATTCATAATTATATGGTAACATATTATTTTAAAGTAAATATATCGAATCCAGTAAGTTTTATCATTTATCATTCATACTAAGACTCGAACATCTATACAAAAAGGAAACTTGTAATTCAAAAAATTACTTACAACTATGGCACAAGAAAGCCCCTTCATTCATTGATGGGGATGAATGGGGATGAATGGTGCTAATTCTTTTTAGCTCTTCATTAGTTTATTTTGTAAGAAAT